>NZ_QCYM01000018.1 GCF_003075075.1 Labrenzia sp. 011
TCGGTGCGGGCGATGTGCCGCTGTTTGCGCATCCATCCCAGCGGCTTCTACGCTTGGTCGAAGAGCCCGCTGAGCAAGCGGGCCCAGGAAGATATCCGTCAGACGCAATTGATCGAGGAAGCCTGGAAGCAAAGCGGCAAGGTCTATGGCTATCGCAAGCTCCATGATGACCTGTTGGACCAGGGCGAGACCAGCTGCGCAAACCGGGTTGCCCGTTTGGCCAGGCTGGCGGGGATCAGGGCTCAGATCGGCTATCGGCGTCGACCAGGCTCCTATGGCGGCAAACCGTCTGTCGTGATTGATAACACCCTGGCACGGCAGTTTGATGTCGATACGCAGGACACCGCCTGGGTGACCGACATCACCTACATCAAGACCATGGAGGGCTTTGCCTATCTGGCCGTGGTCATCGACCTGTTCTCGCGTCGTATTGTTGGCTGGTCACTGCAAAACCGGCAGACAACCGAGCTTGTCCTTCAGGCTTTGCACATGGCCGTGTGGCGCAGAAAGCCCCGGAACAAGGTGTTGGTCCACTCTGATCAAGGCTCCCAATTCACGAGCATGGATTGGGCGAGCTTCCTTCGGCACCACAATCTGGTTCACTCTATGAGCCGACGCGGCAACTGCCATGACAATGCTGTAGCGGAAAGTTTCTTCAACCTGCTCAAGCGCGAAAGAGTACGACGCCGGACCTATCGAACCCGGGACGAAGCACGTCAGGATGTGTTCGACTACATCGAGATGTTCTACAATCCAACGCGCAAGCACGCCCGGAACGGCATGCTGTCGCCCGTCGAATTCGAGAACAGACACCAATCATGAACTGAAAGGTGTCTACGAAACGCGGGGCTATTCATGCTGGTGCATTGGGCAAAGGCTTTGACGCGGCTCTTCGCAGCCGGATTGAAGTCCTTCGGATCGTTCAGAAAGCGACTGTCTCCAGCGTTGCAAAATCTTGAAAACCAGAAAGGTTTCCTGCGATCTTGCGCCTTGGCGCCAATCATTTTCTGAACGACCTGAAAGCATAATTTATGAGTCCACACCCTAGTGGTGGAAGGCAGCTTACGCTGCGTTCACTTCACCCAGAAACTGTTCAACTACCTGGCGCATGGTTTGTGCCTGGCTTGCGAGAAGCTCGGAGGCCTGAACCACACTCCCGGCCGCCTCTTCGGTTTCGGCAGCTCCCTTTGATACCACCACAATACTCCGGTTGACTTCATCGGTTCCCTGGGCTGCCTGATCCACATTCGAGGCGATCTCACTCGTAGCTGTCGACTGCTCCTCCACAGCAGAGGCAATGGAAGAAGCGACCGTGTTCATTTCCGCTATGATGGACGAAATCGCCTGAATGCCGTCAACCGCCTCACGGGTCTCATTCTGGATGGCGGAAATTTTCGCTGAAATTTCCTCGGTTGCCTTGCCCGTTTGGCTCGCCAGTTCCTTGACTTCCGCTGCGACAACCGCAAAGCCCTTGCCGGCTTCGCCAGCACGCGCCGCTTCGATCGTGGCATTGAGAGCCAGAAGGTTTGTCTGTTCCGCAATGCTGGAGATAAGAGCGATGACTTCTCCGATGTCTTCGGCAACGATTGCAAGACCCGAGATCTGCTCATTGGTCGTTTCCGCCTGTGACGCGGCACTGCTTGCAATATTCGCCGAGTGGGCAACCTGGCTGCTGACCTCGCTGATCGTGGCAGAAAGCTCCTCACTGGCCGCAGCTACGGTCTGAACGTTGGCACTTGCCTGCTCGGATGCACTTGCAACCGTCGTCGACTGCTGAGCCGTATCCTGGGCCGTTGCCGTCATCTGATCTGCAGTAACCTGCAAGTTCGCCGAAGCCTCGGAAATCGAAGTCAGCATACCACCCACTTCACTGTCAAAAGTTCCAACAGCGGCAGAAATCCGGGAATTGCGTTTTTCACGTTCAGATTGTGCCAGCTTGTGTTCAGCTTCCAAACGCTGCTGTTCCTTAACCGTTTCCAGGAAGCCGGAAATCGACTTTGCTACGGCGCCTATTTCATCCTTGCGCCGCGCTTCTTCGAAGGACACGTTTGTGTTACCTCCAGCAAGCTCATCGGCGTCATTGACAAGGCGGCTGATCGGTCTGGTTATCCCCATGGCGATTACATAAGCGAGGATAAGGGACGCAACAAACGATACCGCTGAGACAATCCCTACCTGAACCTCGGTAGAGGTCATCAAGTCGTTCGTCCTCTTGGCGAGCAAGACTGCGTCTTTTCCGGCGCTTTCCTTCATTAGGGTCGCATTTTTGCTGACCTTTACCCCGCTTGCCAACATGACTTCGTCACGAAGATGATTGCGTTCCAGAATGATATCGCGAACCCGAAGTGCGGCCGTTTCATATCTCTCCACCATGGGAATAGTCTCTGCAAGCAGCTTCTTGCGCGCAGGGTTTTCGATGCTTGCGTCCAGCTGCGTCAACCGGGCACTGGCCTGCTCGAACTCCTTGGAGAGACGGTTGATATCCGCCGGATCATTCGAAGCCAGGAATTTCAACATGTAAAGGCGGGCAAGCAGGAAATTCTCTTGAACTTGGCCGGCCAGATTTGCGGTCTCATAATCGCCATCGGCTGTCGCCGTCTCATTGATTTCCGTAAGGTTGATACGGGCGCGCGGGCCGACCTTATCGAGTGTGTTCACAACGAGGTCATCCCGCTCCGAATAGAGAGCGGCAACGTCGGCAAGGGTTGTTTCGAAGATGCCGATTCCGGCTTCGATCTCGTTGCGGAATTCGACGCGGACCGGATTGTTGATCTCGGTTTTGGCCAGTTCCACGCCCTCATTGACCTGTAGAACGAACTTTGTGGCCTCAGCGAGATCTTCCGATGAGCGCGTCAGCAAATACTCATTTGTGTTGAGGAGGACTTTCGCCATGTCCGCATTCAATTCGGAAGCGAGCAATGCGTCTGAACTCATATCTTCCAGCTGGGCCACATCATTTTTGACGTTATTGAAGTTGAAAAGCGACCACATGCCAACAAACGCAACCATTAATGCCACCAGGCCAAAGCCTAAACCAATGCGAAACTTAACGCTCATATGTATGACTCCTTCATTAATAGCTCCTCACACTGCGACGAAACCGAAGCGATGCTCTACTTCCTGATTTGCTCGAATTTTGCTTTAATTTAGTTAAAAAAATAAAAAAACAGGCATTTAAAACTAATAATAGCACAGTACATATATGAATATAAAAGGTTGTGCTGTTGATTTTTCGCTTAAGATTCCCTAAAGTAAGAGTGAGCGCGATAGCCGGTTAACGTCGCAAACGGCATTGCCAAATTGTTGACCGCGCTTGGCTTTGTTAGGGTGTGGACCCATAAAATTATGCTTTCAGGTCGTTCAGAAAATGATTGGCGCCAAGGCGCAAGATCGCAGGAAACCTTTCTGGTTTTCAAGATTTTGCAACGCTGGAGACTGTCGCTTTCTGAACGATCCGAAGGACATCAATCCGGCTGCGAAGAGCCGCGTCAAAGCCTTTGCCCCATGCACCAGCATGGCTCTTCAGGCTTTTCCTTGCTCTTCTTTGTCGGATTGATGCCTGAATGTACAATTTTATGGGTCCACACCCTAGAAAAGTCGAGCGTGACGTTATTTGCATAGGCCCACAGGCAAGATCACGGGAGATGAATTCGCTGCCGTTGTCCACCCGGATCGTCTTCGGATAACCGACGCCGTTGTCGGTCATGACGCGTTCCACGGTGATACCCCTGGCAGCGAACCATCTGGTCGCCCGTACAAGGCCCAGTCGGCCCGAAGCTGCGATTTTGGCCAACTCGCAGAACGTTGTGGGAACACGGCGTGGAGGATTGACCCGAGAAGTGCCCGGTCGTGACATTGCGCTCCAATTTGAGGAGCGCTTTAATGAGTACGGGTATTTCGAGTTCGGACATTGTCGGTCAATGTAGCCTGAGCTTCGCCGACATTGATTTCATCAATTCCAAACCGGCCGCGACGAGGCTCGGCTTGGCCTCGCAGTTGAAGTTTTTCAGCGCACGCGGTTTTTTCGCTGACGATGGCACATTGATCCCGAACGATGCTGCCGAATATCTGGCCGAGCAGATCGGCGTCCCAGCCGACGAACTGTCCAGCTATGATTTCGGCGGGAGAACAGCCCGTCGGCATTGCGCCGAGATTTTGCAGTATCTCGGCTTTGGCCGCATGACGCGACAAGACCGCGAAGCGCTTTCTTATTGGATTATCGGCGAGCTTTGCCCGTCCGGACAATCCGTCAGCGCCATGCTTGAGGCGGTGTTCCTCTGGTGCCGGGATCGCAATATCTATGGTCCGTCTGCCAAAGAGCTTGAACGGCTTGTTCGTTCGCAGCGGCAACAATATCTCGACGGCTGGCTTCATGAGGTGAGTGCCGTGCTTCCGCCTGAGACTGTGTTGGCGATGGAAAGCTCCCTGGCTGACGCGGAAGGGCCGACGGGCTTCAATGCGATGAAGGCCGACGCGGGGCGAGCAACGCTCGACAACATTCTGGAGGTGACCGCTCGGCTTGCGTTCATCCGGAGCCTGAAACTCCCACGGAATATGCTTTCAGCGATCAACCCGGCCTGGATCGAGCATGTTGCCCTCCGGGTTTCCGGCGAAAAGGCGTCGGAGATGCGCCGCCACACGCAGACGCGCCAGCTCGCGCTTTATGCGGTGTATCTGATGGCGCGGGAAACGGCGATGACCGATGCAATGGTCGAGCTGCTCGTGGAGACGGTACACAAGATCGGAACCCGGTCGAAACGGAAGGTGGTGGGTGACATCGCCAAGGATGTCGAACGGGTCTATGGCAAGGAACGGCTGCTCGTCGACATTGCAACCGCATCGATTGACGATCCGGACGGTCGCATCTGCGATGTCATCTTTCCGGTTGTCGGCAAGGAAAAGCTGGCGGCGATCATCAAGGAAAGCAGTGCCAAGGGTGCACTTGACCGCCGAATCTATGCAGTCATGCGCAATTCATGGGCCAATCATTATCGGCGGATGCTACCAAGCCTGCTTTCCGTGCTGGAGTTCCGGTCGAACAATGCGGTTTGGCGACCAGTTTTGTCCGCCCTCGACTGGATCAGGGCAAAGCTGGAGGACGGGTGCCGGTTCGTGCCGCAGAAGGATGTGCCGATAGACGGTGTGATCCCGGCAAAGTGGCGCAGTTCGGTCATCGATGGAAATGGCCGCGTCAACCGCATCAGCTATGAACTCTGCGTCCTGACCCAATTGCGGGAATGCATCCGGTCCAAGGAAATCTGGGTTGTCGGCGCGGACCGTTACCGCAATCCCGATGATGATCTGCCGAAGGATTTTGCGGCTCGGCGCGCCTCTTATTATTCCAAGCTGAACCTGACACAGGACGCATGCGAATTTGTGGCAATGGTTCGCCAGGAGCTGGAACACGAGTTGCTGCTTCTGAACGAAACAATGCCACAAAACGAGAAGGTGAGAATCCTCTGGCGCGGCGAAAACCGGATATCGATCACGCCGTTCAAACCAGCGCCGGAACCGAAAGGGCTGGCAGCCATCAAATCGGAGATTGGTCAGCGCTGGCCGATGACGGGCCTTCTCGATGTGCTGAAGGAAGCAGCCCTCGACACCGGATTTCTTGACGCATTCGAGACCTCGGCCTCCCGTGTCGCCCTGCCAAAGCCTGTTCTGGATCAACGACTGCTTCTTTGCCTCTATGGCCTCGGCACCAATGCCGGTTTGAAGAGGGTTGCCGGAGCCACCACCGATGCCAGCTATGAGGAACTTCTTCATGTGCATCGCCGCTTCATTCACGCGGGCGCTTTGCGGGAAGCCTGCGCTCGGGTTGCCAATGCAACGCTTGCAATTCGCAACGCAGCAGTCTGGGGTGACGCCGGGACGGCCTGCGCATCGGATTCCACGAAGTTCGGGGCCTGGGATCGCAACCTGATGACGGAGTGGCATGCTCGCTATGGCGGGCGCGGCGTCATGATCTACTGGCATGTCGAAAGGCGGGCCACCTGCGTCTATTCCCAGCTCAAGCGGTGCTCGTCGTCGGAAGTTGCATCGATGATCGAAGGTGTTCTTCGCCATTGCACTGATCTGGAAATCCAACGGCAATATGTCGATAGCCACGGCCAGAGCGCCGTTGGTTTTGCCTTCTGCCGCTTGCTCGGCTTTGAACTCGCCCCACGCCTGAAGGCGATTGCCCGGCAGAAGCTGGCGCTACCGGATGCGAACTTCCGGGCAAGATTGCCGAACCTGCTTCCGATCCTTTCCAACCCGATCAATTGGGAGGAAATCGAGCAGCAATATGACGAAATGGTCAAATATGCCGCTGCCATGCAGACGCGCACGGCCGATCCGGAGGCGATCCTGCGCCGCTTCGCGCGGGCGGAAGTGATGCACCCAACCTACAAGGCGTTGAGCGAACTCGGCCGTGCGGTCAAGACGATCTTTCTATGCCGCTATCTGCGGCAGGAAGCCTTCCGCAGGGAAATCCATGAAGGGCTGAACGTTGTCGAAAACTGGAATAGCGCCAACGGTTTCGTCTTCTTCGGTAAAGGTGGTGAAATGGCGACCAACCGCATTGATAAGCAGGAGGTTTCGGCATTGGCGCTACACCTTCTTCAGGCTTCGCTCGTCTATGTAAACACGCACATGCTACAAACGGTGCTTGCAGAACCAGCCTGGCACGGTCGTATGGCTCCGGAAGATTATCGCGGCCTTACCCCGCTGATCTACGCTCACGTCAATCCCTACGGCCGGTTCGATGTCGATCTGTACAGCCGGATAGATTTCGGCAAAATCGCTGCCTGAGCAGCGGCGCGAAAATGCACTTTGCAAAACTTAGGTGCTATTCAAACTTGTGTTCAGAGTTCTGCGGCGCTGCCGGGTGCGACAGCGCCCGCCGGTCCATGAGGAAACGGATTCAGGACGGGCGAACGCTATGTCCCTTCTCTGCAAGCCAGGCGTCGTGCAGCCATTTTTCAGTGCCACGCTTTCCGGGAAAGGTGATCCAGTGAATATCGCGCTCGAACACCATGACCTTACGGTCAGCGCTAACGATGACCCACATCCAAAGCCCGTCAGCAGTGTTGCGCATCTTCACCTTCATGCCCGTTAAGGTGAGGTTTTCCGTGTGCCCATTACGGATGACGCGCAGCGGCTCGTCGTGAGGATCGACCCAACTGATTTTCAGAACCGGCAGGAGATCGGGGGCGGCTTCGCGCAGGAAGCTCATGGCGATAGCCTGCGCTTGCTCACGGGACGGCAGTTCGCCGCCGACCAGATCGAGGTCCATGCGGGCAAAGCCCTTGAGGCGGCCGTTATTCGCAATGACGGTGCTGAAATGCTCGCCGCCGAGCGCAGCATTGCGGCCGTCCGTTCGCTCGTAGCGCACCAGTTCCGCCCCTTCCTTGTCTACGGTGACGGGGCGACGGGCGATTTCACGATATCCGGCCGGCATATAGGTCGCGATGGTGTCAGCAACGGGCTGGGCCAGAGCAGTTGTGGTCATGGGGTTTCCTTTCGGCGTATCAGCGAGCGAGATGGTGGCGGGGCTTCCGGCGATGAGACCGAGCGCGGCGAGTGCAATGGCGGGGCGTAATCGGGGCATGTCGAGGCCTCCTTTCATCGTGGGCTGGAGGGTGAGGGTCGGGAAATGCCGAACGTGAGTCCGAGGGCGGCCAACAGCAGCAGGACGGCCGACAGCAGCCAAAGCGGGGCGGCACCAAGGCCTCCGAGGGCTTGCGCGATGGGCGGCGCGGTGCTCGCGCCGACAAACAGGGCGAAACTGTAGATCGCCAGCGCCCGGCCACGATTAGCGTTCGTCGTCCGGCCAGCGACGGTGGCGATAAGCCCCGGCACGGCAAGGGCCACACCGCCAGAAAGAAGGGCGCTCGCCAGCAGCGCCGCAGATGGTGTGGCAATGGCGGCGATCCCGAGCGCAGCCGCCGCGAGGATCAGGCCGAGGCGCGCCGTGACCGTGGCACCATAGCGGCGCGTCAACGGGGCCGCTGCGAACGTGAAAAGCAGGGGCGGCAGGCCGACAAGCCGCAGGGTTTGAAGGTCAACCCCGATCGTCGCACCAAGGATTTGCGCCCCGCTGTAGAAGGAGACGAACCCGAGCAGCACGGTCACAGCCGCCAGCCACGCCGCGACAATGCCCGGATCGCGCAGCAATCCGGCCGGACGCGCAGCCTGCGCATCGTTTTGCGGGGCAGATGTCGTCCGTTTTGATGATGCGGTGAAAGCCAGACCGAGCGCGCCGACGGCATAGAGCGGCGCGAGCTGGAACATGATGGCGGGTAATTCCCCGTTCGACCCGGCCGCGAACAGTTGCGCCAGCGGGGCCGCACCGAGGAAGGCAAAGCTCATCAATGAGACCCCGAGCGGCCGGTGTTGCGCGGGCAGATCTTCCGTCACGAGCGAGAGGGCGGCCGGAGGGAAGATCGAGGCAGCCAGCCCTTGCACGGCCCGCGCCAATAGCAGAAATCCGAAA
This sequence comes from Labrenzia sp. 011, assembly GCF_003075075.1. Lineage (GTDB taxonomy): Bacteria > Pseudomonadota > Alphaproteobacteria > Rhizobiales > Stappiaceae > Roseibium. The sequence goes on from NZ_QCYM01000018.1 coordinate 8,477, forward strand.
CCGCTCGCCATTCCGACGAGGGCGGTCGCCAAGGTGGTGCCGGCCAGCCCGAAGAGGATCATGCGCTTGCGGCCGTAACGATCCGACAGGGGGCCGAAGATCAGGAAGCCCGCCGCATAGGCAAGACCGAAGGCTGTCCCGCTCAGGGAGGCTCGTGCGGGATCGACGGCAAAACGGGATGCTATTCCCCGAACGAGCGGGATGGTCACATAGAGCTGGCCGACGACAAGAAATCCGCAGGCCATGAGAAGCGCCAGCAATGCGACATGGCGGGCAGTGAGGCCGGTTCTATTCATTATGTAACCTGACGTTAGCTTGAGATTGTGGGTTCATGTTTTCCTGCCTTGCTTGCCTTCAGCCCCGCTGCGCTTGTGCGATCAGCTCTTCCATACGGGCGATGTTGCCTTCCAGATCCCGTTTGAACGCGGTCAGTTCATGAAGCTGGGTTTCAGCTTTGGCGAGCTGGACTTTCAGAATCTCGACCACCTTTTCCTTGCCCTTGATGCCGGTCGCATCCGCGAAATAGAGAGGGAGGACCGCAGCGATTTCATCGAGATTGAGGCCGAGCCGCTTCAAGGCGGCGATCTTCTCCAAACGCTTGAGCGCGGTATCATCGTAATAGCGGTAGCCTGCACCCTCGCGTTCAGCCGGCTGCACCAGCCCAAGCCGCTCATAATAATGGATCGTGCGGTGGCTGACACCTGCGCGCTCCGACAGCTCACCGATTTGAATAAGGGACGACAATGCAGCAGCTTCCTAAACCTGACGTTGGGTGTAGATTTAGATCACCGAATCTATGATGTCAACAGCGGCGGGCCGCTCGTAAATTCGGGAGCCCCGCATACCGCATGTTGGATGCGACGATATCGTGCCACAAAGGCGATCATAAAAGTGCGGCTAAAGCGGGTGACTTTGCGACAGGATTCCAACCTGTGGCGCATTTGGGTACGCCCTAGAGTGACACTTAAATGTGACGCGCGCAGAGTGTAACAAAAGGGTGGATTTTCGATCAAAGTGACGTTACACAATCGGACCCACCCTAATGTTACAGAATCGCCATGGCCCGCATCGGATACGCTCGCGTCAGCACCACAGATCAGGACCTCGATATTCAGAACGGGCGCCTGAAGGCTGCTGGTTGCGAAATCATTCGCTCAGAGACCGGATCGGGAGCATCCCGGAAGGGGCGATCCGAGCTGGAAACCATAATGCAATTTTTGCATGCGGGCGACGAACTGGTAGTTCTACGCCTTGACAGGCTCGGGCGATCCACCCGCGATGTTCTCAATCTCGTTCATGAGCTTGACGAAAAGGGGGCATCACTCCGTGTTCTCGAACCCGAAGTCACGACGGCCGGAAGCATGGGCCGAATGGTCATCACCATCCTCGGCATGGTCGCCGACATGGAACTTAAGTTCATCAAAGACAGGCAAAGAGCAGGCATTGACGCGGCAAAAGCTGACGGCATCTACACGGGCAGGAAGAAAAATGTCGATGACGCCGAAATCCGTAGGCGGATCGCTGCTGGCGCGACCAAAGCCGCCGTTGCTCGTGACCTGAACATTTCCAGGATGACGGTCTACCGCGCCTTGGAAGGCCAAGGTTCACCGTCAGACTCTATGTGATCACGTGTTCTCTACCTGTTCTTTGAGTTGGCCAAAATCGCAGCTTCGGGCCGACTGGGCCGGCAAGGAGTTCCGCCGGATCGATCTTGTATCCCTCGAAAAACTCCTCCCAGGCGCGCACGACTCGGGCGGGCGTGTCGACAAGCCCTTCACGGTCCGGATCATCTCCGCTCCATTCGAGGAGAACGCGAACGGCTGCTTCCGCATCAGCGCGCGAGGGACGCAGCCCCTGCGCCTTCCTCTCCTCTGCCATGGCCGCAACGGCCGCTGCATAATTCATGGTTCTTTGAACCTCCGTCAAAATCATTCCGGCAGGTGTGAAATGTCGTGACATCTCCGCCTACCCTTGCTTGCGGTGTCCTGCGCTTCCAGGCCCGGACTGTCGCCGGGTTGGTGTCAGCTCGCGGCATCCCGGCATTTCGCGAGGAGATCCGCTGGTTCCGCCAGAGACATTCATCTTCGCTGGTCACCTGGTCGCATACCAACCGCGGATCAGAAAGGCTTGGAGAAAGGCGACCGGCAACTCGAAACCTGCGCGCTTCAGCATGCTTTCGGTCTCGTCCTGGGACACTATGGACAACGTGTTGCGCAGCGTGTCCGGTAGCGATTGCAACGATTGTGGGTTCGCGCCCATCATGGAATGAACACGTTCCCAGTTTTTCAGCAATGACGGGAACTGGACCGCGTCGAGATCGGAACTTATTTCCGTGCTGATAAAACAGCCTCCGGGCTTCAGCCTGTCGTGAACAGCCTGGTAATATGCGCTTCTGTCTTCACGAGCGATGAAATGGGCGACCATGATGCTCAGTGCGGCATCGAATTTCGCCTCGTCCCGCACATCGTCGATGTACCCGTGAACCAGTTCGCATCGGTCGAGAAGGTCTGCTGCCGCCAGTTTGTCCCGACAGACTTTCAGCATGGCTTCGGAGGGATCGACGCCCACGAAGGACCAGCCCGGGAAGTCTTTTGCGAGAGCGAGTATCTCGGCACCGGTTCCGGCTCCTGCACAGAGCACGCGGGCGTTGGATGGCAGGTCCGCGAGAATAAGACGGATGAGCATATGCATATTGGCCGAAAATGCGGAGAGCCGGCTGTTTTTCTCGTCATAGCTTTCAGCCATTTGCTGGTTGAAAAAATCTGGCATTGAAGGTTTTCCTGCAGTCTCGGGCATTGCGTGTCTCATCGGGGCTGTTGGTTTTCCCGCAGTCGTGGCCCGACCGGAGGATACGCCCAGCCTGTCAGGCCGGGCGCCGGCAGGCTCGATCAGTGAGCCTGCATTTCCGCGACGATCTCGTCGGCACTCAGTGAGGACGGATAGTAGGTCGGCCAGTTCGTCACTTCCTCGAGGAGGGCGGTGCGATCATCGCCCCAGTAAAGATGATAGTGATCAGCCTTGGCAGGAGCGATCTTGTGATCGCTGAACTGGATGAACTGCGGTGCGGCCTCATCCCCCTCGACCTTCTTGAAGATGAAGCGAACGCCGCGATTGCCCTTCTTGTAGGTCAGGATCTCGCGGCCGTCGCTCACGTAGCGGGCCTTGAGCGGGACCCCTTCGGAGAAAAAGGTCACGGCATCGCCGTCGATCGTGATGCGTTCGACTTCGGTCCGGTAACCGGTTTCATAATAGGCCTTGTACTCCTCGGCGCTCATGTCTCCATGTTCCGCTTTTCGAGCCATGACTTGGTCGAGCGTCCCGTCCCGCAGATATTGATAGACCGACTGCCAGTCGCCGGCCCAATCCGACAGGGAACGCGCCTTGACCTGAGCGTCCTCGAAATAGCCCTTGTAGACCTGATCGTCTGCGTGGCTGTGAGCATGCTCATGCGCGTCGTTGTGGCTGTGATCGTGACTTTCTTCACCAGTCTTGCCGTGGACCAGGCCACTACCGCCGGCCACCGCGATATTGTAGGGAATTCCGTCCACTTCGATGGCAGCGATCTCTTCCAGGGTCTCCTTGGAAATACGCCGCACAACACCGGCCAGGGGATCGCTCATGATGATTTCGTTTCCGGCCACGGCGAGTCGCGGACGCGGATCGTTCCAATGGCCGTCCTTGGAATAGGACTGTGTTACTTTCGCGCTGTTCGAAAGCCTGGCCGCGAGCACGTCAACCTGATGAAGAGTTCCATCTTCGGTCAGCGCATATCCGAACCGTCCGTTGGCCGGATCCAGGACGAAATCGACACGGCGAAACGGCAGTTCGATATAGCGGAAATTAGGGTCATCGACCGGATCGATGACCACCATGCCGGATGCGCCGTAGTTGCCAAGGAACACCTGGATGCTTTTTGAGCCGAGCAATGTGCCCGTCGTCTGGCCAGCGGGCAGATCGTCCGGATATTCCAGCATTTTCATAACCGGTCCGTCCGGCCCGGCGGTCACAGTGAGAACGCCTTCCGCACACCCAGTCGCAAGGTACGCGCCGGAGAAGGCCTCGCCGTGAATGCCGGTGCAGGTAGCCACGTCGCCCGCAGGTGTTCCGTCCTGATTGATGGCCTGCAGCCCAATCCGCGTGGGCAAGGCGTCGCCTTCAACGGGAGCGTCTGAAGCGACGGTTGTCACCCAGCCACTGCCGATGGGCGCTGCAAAACCATGGTGGGCACGCTCCTGCGGAAGGCGGCTGGTTTCCAGGTCACCATGGGAGAGTTCGTGCGTGTCCACGATCTCCACATAGCCACCTCGGTCAAGGTTGATGGCAACCTTGCCGCCATGATCGATGACGTGAAACGGTCGTGGACCGGTCAGCATGGTCTCCAGAGCGGTCGGCTCGGTGACATCGATGTCGGCATGATCGCCATGCGCGTGCAGCTCAATTCCGCTGTTGATGAAATGAACCGCATCGTCATTGAACTGGACTGCCACGATCGCAGCGCCGTCGTTGACGCTGTAGAGCTTGTTCTGGCCTGTGGTCTCGAAAGTCCAGCGCTTGTCCGGATTGTCCAGATCGAAAGCGGTGATCCTGGGGGCGCTATGGTCACCGACGAAAACACGGTAAAGCGTCACGTCTTCATGGTCGTCAGGCTTATCCTGGGCCACACCGGGGCCCGACAGGATGACGGCCATGCCCATACCGAAAGCGAGTTGCCGCAGCATTTATTTTCTCCGTTGTAATTCTGTTTCGCGAATGGCTGAAGGAATGAGCCGTCAGCCCGGGTAGGGACCAATTCAGTCCGCGCTGATCGCTTTTGTGATGGTGTCCGTGTTGTGCTGCATCATCTCGATGTAGGTCGCGGCGGGACCCGTCCCGTCTGACAGGGCATCCGAGTAAAGCGTGCCGCCGATTTTCAGTCCCGTTTCGCTGGCGATCTGCTCGATCAGCCGTGGATTGGTGATGTTTTCCACGAAGATGGCCGAGGCCTGATCTTCCCTGACCTGCCTGATGAGTGCCGCCACATCAGCCGCCGAGGCTTCCGACTCCGTCGATACGCCTTCGGGGGCGAGGAACTTCAAACCGTATTCGTGTTCGAAATAGCGGAAGGCATCATGGGATGTGATGATCGTACGCTTGTCTTCCGGAATATCCGCGACCGCCGCTTTGATCGTGCCTTCAAGAGCCTCGAGCTCTTCTGCGTAGGCTTCCGCATTGGCCATATAGGTACCGCAGCCCGCAGCGTCGGCTTCACAAAAGGCGTCAGCGATGTTCTTTACATAGACTTCGGCATTGTGCACCGATTGCCATGCATGCGGATCGAACTCGCCGTGATCATGATGGCCGTGTCCGTCGGCGTGGGCATGCTCTGCCTCATGGTCATGTTCGTCGTGGTCATGCTCATCATGACCGTGTTCTTCTTCCTTGTCATGGTCGTGCCCCTCTTCGCCGGCATGACCGTGATCATGATCGTCGTCTGCACTGCGCAGCACTTCGCCGCCCTTAGTCAGTTCGACGATCGGAGCCTTTGTGCCACTTGCTTCCACAAGGCGCTGGAGAAACCCCTCGAACTGCAGGCCGTTGACCAGCACGATGTCGGCACCGGCGACAGCTGCCGCGTCGGCAGGGCGCGGTTCGTAAACATGGGCGTCGCCATTGGGGCCGACGAGGGTTGTGATCTCGACCCTGTCACCACCCACATTCCTGGCAAAGTCGGCGATGATCGAAAAACTGGCAACGACCTTCAGAGTTTCGGCGCTCGCGGTTGCAAGTGTCGCGGGGAACAGTGCGAAGGCACTCACGGCAGTGGCAAGCATCAGCAATCTAGGCATAAGGGTACTCCGTTTCATTCAAGCGGTTCGGTGGGATTTGGACTGCAGGCGCGTGGCGAAAAGACCGCGCGGTCCCGTGAAGATCGATACGATGTAGATTGCACCGGCCGACAGGATGATCGCCGGGCCGGAGGGAAGAGAGGCGTGATAGGACATCAGCAGGCCGGATACGCATGAGGCGATGCCGAAACCAACCGCGAGCAGGCACATCGGCAGGACGCGGATTGTCCAGAAGCGGGCGGCGGCGGCCGGGACCATCATCAGGCCGACAGACAAAAGCGTGCCAAGGGCCTGAAACCCTCCCACGAGGTTGAGCACAACGAGCCCCAGGAAAACGAAATGCACCGGTGGCCCGAGACGGGAAACCGAACGCAGGAAGAGCGGGTCGAGGCATTCCGCGACAAGGGCCCGCCAGAACAATGTCAATGCCGCCAGGGTCGCGAAGGATATCCCGCCGATCAGACCCAGTGCCTCGTCGTTGAGGGCGAGCACACTGCCAAAGAGCACATGCATCAGGTCGACGTTGGAGCCGCGGAGAGATACGATGAGCACCCCGAAAGCGAGCGAAATCAGATAGAAAGCTGCCATGGAGGCATCTTCCTTCTGGATCGTCATGCGCGATACCGCGCCGGCGCAAAGAGCAACGATTATGCCGGCGAACAATCCGCCGAGTGTCATCGGCACGATTTCGAGACCATAAAGCAGGAAGCCAACCGCCGCGCCGGGCAGCAGGGCATGGGCCATCGCATCGCCGGTGAGACTCATGCGGCGAAGCATGAGAAAGACGCCGACGGGACACGCGCTTATCGACAGGAGCGTTGCCCCGAGCAAAGCGCGTTGCATGAATACAAATTCCGTGAAGGGAGCGATGAACCAGTCATACAGGGACATCAGGCAACGCCCTGTCTGTGACCGGCATGATCGTGCCGGTAAACATCTCTGGAGCCGCACCACGGCGCATCCTCGTCCCATGCCTCGTGGAACTGGCGTGCGCGCAGCAGATTTTCCGATGAAAGGGTTTTGCGCGCGTTGCCCCAGGCAACCGGGCCGCGGGCAAGAAGCAGAGCGTGGGGAAAATGTTCACGCACCAGGTCAAGGTCATGTACGACGACGAGAACCGTTCGGTCTTCACCGTGCCAACGCTTGATCAGCTCGACCAGATCCGCAACCGTCTTGGCGTCTATCGCGTTGAACGGTTCATCCAGAAGGATCAGGTTTGCGTTCTGCACCAGAACTCTGGCAAACAGCGCGCGTTGCAACTGGCCGCCGGACAGCGTGTCGATCGCCCGCGTCTCGAAGCCTTCCAGCCCGACCGCGGACAGGGCTTCGGCAACTGCGGCGCGATCTTCCTTCCGGTGGCGGCCGAGCAGGCCCCGGCGCGGCCACAACCCAAGTGAGACCAGGTCGATGACCCGCGCGGGAAAAGTACGGTCAAGCTCGGACTGTTGCGGCAAGTAGGCCACCGTGATGTCCGCGGAAATGGCGCAACGTCCCGACATCGGCTTCAGGATGCCGACTATTCCCTTCATCAAGGTCGATTTTCCGGAACCATTGGCGCCGACGACAGCCGTGAGCGACCCTTTTTGCACCACCCCATTCAAGTGATGCACCGCCGGATGGCTGTTATAGCCCAGGGTCAGATCCTCGAATGTCACGCAGGCCGGCATCGGCAAACTCCTGTGGCTCACCGTCGATCCGGCTTGACGAACCAGTATGTTATGTTATTACATTCGTCAACAATAATGTTATATCATTACTATCGCGGCGCTTCCATGCAACAAACTGCCCGTAAGGAAATGGATGAGCGAAAAGGCGGCCGGAACAGCCAGCTGGTTTTTGAGGTTCTGGCCGGTTCCGACAGGCCGATGACCGCCTATCAGCTTCTTGCCGTGTTGCGCGGACAAGGGTTAAAGGCGCCTCTCCAGGTGTATCGGGCCCTTGACCAGCTCATTGACGAAGGCCTTGTCCATAAAATCGAAAGCCTGAGCGCCTTTGCCTTGTGCACCCACTGCGAAGCCGCCAGTCACGAGGGGGCCGCTTTCACCATATGTGTGAAATGCGGGCGGACGGAGGAGATTCATGACACCGCTCTCGGGAGGCTGTTAGGCAGGCTTGCCTGCAAACAGGGGTTCCGGACAACGTCGACGACGGTCGAGCTGTCGGGTGTGTGCGAGGCCTGTTCAAATGGATAGCACGCCAGTCTTCCTGTTGACCGGTTTCCTCGGGGCGGGCAAGTCGACTCTTCTCAATCGGTTGTTGTCGGATCCGGAATTTGCAGACACCGCTGTCGTCATCAATGAGTTCGGCGACGTTGCGATCGACCACGATCTCGTCCGCGCAGGTAAAACCCAGGTCGTACGTTCGACAACCGGATGCATGTGCTGCACCGCCGGCAGCGACATCCGCACGACCCTTTATGAGCTCCAGACCCTGGCGGAAAAAGGCGAAATCGCCCTCAGGCGTGTCATCGTCGAAACGACGGGACTTGCCGATCCCGCTCCACTGATAAACGACCTCATCCCCGGTGGTTCGCCTGCTGTCGGATTGCGCGATCATGTCGTCGCCCGCAATTTCGCGCTCGCCGGGGTCGTGACGCTTGTCGATATTGAAACGGGGGAAGCCGCAATCGACAACCATTTCGAGGCGATGAAGCAGATCGCTTTCGCTGACCGGCTGCTGATGACCAAGACAGACCTTGTGCGCGATGGGGGCTCGACCGAAGGTGTCGCCCTGTTCAGGACAAAACTCGCCAACGCGAACCCTGCCGCACAGATTTTCGACGGCAAAACGTCCGATTTCAATCCGTCGATGCTCTTCCAGGCACGTGCCTATGTACCCGCATCGCTCGGCGATGACGTCATCGCATGGCTGGCCCTTGAAGAAGCGGTTCGCGCAGAAAAGCCCCGGGCCCATGGACAGACCGGCGCCGGGCAGCAAGCTGTTGACCGGCATGGCGATCGCATCAGGACCTTCACGTTGATCCGGGAGGAGCCGGTCGTGCCCGCAGCGTTCCGGAAATTCATGGGGCTGGTATCGGCCGCCGCAGGACCGCGCCTGCTGCGCGTGAAGGGAATTGTCAGCCTCTCGGACGATCTCACCCATCCGCATGTCGTGCATGCGGTTCAGCATATGGTTCATCCCCCCCGGAAGCTCCACGCCTGGCCGAATGAGGATCACCGCACGCGGCTGGTTTTCATCACCGACGGCATTGATCCCGAACCGGTGCAAAAACTTTTCGTTGCCGCGTTGGACAACCAGCCGTCTCGTGTCTACCGGCGCTTCACCGACCTCGGTTCAGGCCTGAAAAACCTGTTCCACGCCGCAGTTACCCGTCCGAAACGCGACGAGACGCGCAAAATGGAGAACTCTTGATGCCCGCTGAAACCGCCGTGCCTACACCCGTGACCGTTTTGACCGGCTATCTGGGTGCCGGAAAAACCACTCTGCTAAACCGGATTCTTACAGAAAACCACGGCAAACGGTATGCCGTGATCGTCAATGAGTTCGGCGAAGTCGGCATTGACAACGATCTGATTGTCGGGGCCGAGGAAGAAGTGTTCGAAATGAACAACGGCTGCATCTGCTGTACGGTCCGGGGCGACCTGATCCGTATCATAGAAGGCCTGATGCGTCGCACGGGGGCATTCGATGCAATCCTGATCGAGACAACCGGCCTGGCAGATCCTGCTCCGGTGGCGCAGACATTCTTCGTTGACGACGACGTGCGCCGCAAGACCAAACTCGATGCCATCGTTACCGTCGTTGATGCCAGGCACTTGCTTGGAGAAATCGATCAGGCCCATGAGGCGCAGGAACAACTGGCCTTCGCCGATATCGTTATCCTCAACAAGACGGATCTGGTGACGCCAGAGGAACTGGCTTCCGTTGAAAGCCGGATTCGCAAGATCAATCCGACTGCCGCCATCAGGCGGTCTACGCGCTGCGATGTCCCCCTCGATCAGATACTCAATCGCAATGCCTTCGATCTCGATCGTATTCTTGAAGTGGAGCCGGACTTCCTTGACGGCCACCACCATCATCACCACGACGGTCATGTCACCAGCTTTTCCCTGGTCAGTGAAGAGCCCCTCGACCCGCAGAAGATTCTGCCGTGGGTTCAGATGATAACGCAGCAATACGGCATGGACATCCTGCGGATGAAAGGCATTCTTTCGTTCAAGGATGACAATGACCGTTTCGTTGTCCAGGCTGTCCATATGCTTCTGGAGGGAGACCACCAGAGGCCCTGGAAGGACGACGAGCCGCGCGTCAGCCGCCTTGTATTCATTGGCCGTAACCTGCCAAAGGACATTATCGAGGACGGCTTCATGAAATGCCGGGTAGAGCCCGTCCCCATCGCGATTATGAATGCGCAGGCCTGAAGCTGATGGTCGCAAACCGGGGTCTCAGGAACTCAATCAGCCCATCGGGACAAGCATGAAGAAGTTCATGAATCCGTTTGCACCGAGCCGATATCTTCCCGAGAAAGCCTCGCAGATCAAGGAATGGGTGCGTATGCGCCATGGGCTGGGCGACGATGTGGTGGTGGCGGTGAGCGAACTTGCCTGTCGGGACTACGGATGTCCCGACATCGAAACCGTCATCGGCATCATGCGCCCCGGCGAGAAAATCGAAACCATCCGGGTTCACAAGCCGATTGTCGATATCGAGCGTGACGACTTCAAATAGGTGGACGTGTCGCGCGCGAACTTTGTCTTCGGGGACATCGCTCACTCCTCAATTTGGGGCAACAATGTCTCTGAGGCGTTGGTGCAGGGATAAGATTTCAACGTTTTGCGTCTATGCGGCGGGGACCGAAAATGGCTTGATTGGTCCAGCATGCCGCACAAACATAACGCCGTCTGTCGCAGAATCGTCCAATATCCACAATTCAACTTGGGCTTCTGTCGCTCAGGACAACCGATCTTCGTCATCGATCAGTTCCAGCCGCGAAGGGGCATTCGTGCCCCATCTCCAAAGCACCAGATTCATGTCACCCGGGCCAGATCCCTTGACGAAACTTCGCACACGCAGCCCGTTGTAGCCATTTGCAATCAGCTCACGCGCGAACCGCTGCGTCCGCGCCTCGCCCGTCGTCCTCATCTGATCGCGCCAGGTCTGATCGGCCAGAGCAAGCTCATCAAAACCCGCCGTGCGGAGTGCAGTCGTGTCGCTGGTATCGAAGACCATCTCGATTTCGGCGCGATAGCAAACGAGCGTCGTCGGCTGCAAATCGCCAACCTGATTGGCTTCCCGCAAGGCAGTCAGTACCGATATTGATGCATACAGCGCGGGCACACCCTTGGGATTGAACCGGCCGCCATAGAGTGCGGCGCCGCGCCCTGACAGCGGTTCCCGCGCATAGACCGGATTGAGCGCTCGATAGAGTTTTCCGGAATAGGTGTACGTCACGGTCAGGCGTGAACCCCGGCGTCGACGGCATCAATGAAGTCAAGCACCTCTTCGGCCCGTCCATCTCGCACCAGTTGCATGGCTGTCTGCCCGGAAAATCCTGGCAGCGGCTCGGAACGAAACCAGGCATAGGCCATCAGGGCGGAACCGAAGCGCGGTTCGACCTTGTTGACGATCTCCACCATTTCGCGCAGGCGACGCTGTGTCTTGTCGGAACACACCCGATCTTTGCGTTGCACCGCATCCTTGCCAAGACCAACTGTGCGCGCGATTTCCTCGCTTGTCGTACGAAAGGCCCTGGCAATCTTGTTCGGCGCGAACAGTCCATGATCCGAATAGGCTGCGAGATCCATGACATTGCTCCACGTATATGCCGTTATTACTGACGTAATATAGCGTCATTTTGAGCGGCATTCAAGAGCGGTTCAATATTCCCCAATGGTGCATAGTGCGGCCGATGCGGCAAACGACTGCGCTCACCGAGACAGACCTTTCGATTTCCGGGGTCTGATCTGCCGGGTTTTGATCTTCTTCGGATCCTTCCCGGAGATGATTTGCAAATAGGATTTCTGCAGCTCGAGCGCTTCGCGGGCTTCGGCATCGACACCGGCCTGTTGCTCCAGAAACCGGCGCCACGATAGGCGTTTTCCGTTCTGACCGCCTGTCATGCGTTTCCAGGCCGGATGATGTTCAAGGCGTGGATCGAGCGGACGGCGGCGGTATTTTTCCTCAGGCTTCCGGTTGCCGCGGTTCTTGTCGGGTTGGAACGGGCCGTATTTCTCTTCCAGCTTTTTCCGGGAGAGCTCACGGTCAACGCTGCTGGCTTTTTCCATCGTCCCGGTCCTCTTGTCCCGGAAGACAAAACCGTTGCCGCGTTTTCGAAGCTCCACATCATAGAGCGCGAACCCGTCATGCAGCTCCTCCCAGGAATTGGATCGGTGGTGGACCTCCAGCAGGGCGTCGCGGTGTTCCTTGAGGTATCCGGAGAAGGATTGCTCCCAGGAGTTGGCCTCCTTGTCCCGGGCCTTCTGGTTGTCGCGTTCGTTGTGCATACGGTCTTTATCCGGGCCGCGGCCCTGGACCACCTCCAGGCCGTGTTTCTTTTCCAGCTCGGCCGCGGTCTTTTGCAGGATCTGGAAATCGCGGAATGGGGTGTGCATCCGGAAGGTTTCCGGATGCACAAGATTGAACTGGATATGCATGTGGAAGTTTTCGGTGTTGATGTGGGTGCCGACCACGCGCTGATGATCTTCCAGGCCGAGGGCCCTGGCGAACTCCTGTTCGATATCCTTCAGAACATCGATGTCGGGTTTTTCACCTTCGGCAAATGACACCACCAAGTGGTAGTTCGGATCTGACTTGCTGCGAGAATTCAAGCCTTGCGTCGCCCGGATCTCCGCGATGGCCGTGTCCAGGTCATCGATGCCGTCGCCGGCCTTGCAGTTGGAAAGCCAAAACTGATCGAGCTTTTCACCCTTCTCCTTTGCACTGGCGATGTATTTGGCGAGGGACTTGGCACCCAAGGATCGTTTCATCGCAGTTTTCTTGGCGATCATGATTGGAGCTCCGCAATCCGAGCTTTAATCTCGGCCTGCGTATGGCGAATCTCGCCCAGAAGCGTTTGCATCTGACGGCTGACGTGACCGTCAACGGTCTCGTTCAAGCCTTTCAAGAGCAGGTTGCCCAAACGCGCCTGGTCTGCGTTCACGGACAACAGATGCAAAATCATTTGGTCTTTCGACCGGTCCGGGAATTTCCCGGTTTCAAGTATGCGTTCGGCAACCTTGGAAACGGACATGTGTGTCCGTTTCGCATGGCTTGTGATCCGCTCGTGAATCTCAGGATTGAGGTAAGTGATGAGCTGGATACGCCGTGTTTTTTTCACCGTGACCTCTCCAGCTCGCGCCCGAGCCCTTTTTCCTTGCCTAAACCGCGCGCCTGTTCCCGCTGCATTTGCACGAAGGAATCGCGCAGCGCCGTGAGCAGGCCTTTTTCACCGCGGAACTGTTTCAGGTCGTTCCAATCAGTTGCCCCGCGCTCCTTTTCGGCTGGCGTAAAACTCGGAGCCAGCACCTTGCCGCCAACCGCCTCGGCGGCGCGCTGCGCGCACTTCAGGCCCTTGTTGGGCAGGGGCGGATTTCTGTTTGGCAAATGATGATCGTCATCGGCCGCGATCAGAAGATTTGCTTTCGGGAATTTCTCGCGAACAGCCTTCGCGGTGGCCACCAGGTTGTCACCGTCAAAGGCAATAGCGGTCGGCAGGTTTGTCGCCTTATGAACATCCGCGCCGGTGGCGTAGCCCTCGCCGATAACGATGGTCAGTTTGTCGCCTTTGTCTCGGCCGCTTTCCAGATCCTTGCCCGGGTCAATCGTGTGAAAAAGCCCGTCTTTTCGGCCATTTTTCAGGTAGATTTTATCATCGCCAACAAACTGCAGCGACCAGATGCGGCCGTTTTCGTCGCGCAGCGGCACGACCATCCGGCCATCGTCGGCCACTTTCACGCCATAGCCGCGAACAGTCTTCCGGGCGAGGTACGGGCAATTATCAGGAGTGGCCCAGGACTTCAGGTTGGTCCAGATTCCAAAGGCCCGTTTGGCTGTCGTTTCCTGTTCCTTGGCCCGCTCACGCTCGCGGTCCTCCCGGTTCTGAGCGGCTTCGGCGACAAGGCGATGCTTTTCTTGCTGTGTCAGGCCGTCCCCTTTGGAGATCCACTGCAAGGGAACTTCATCGCCCTTGAAGTTCTTGAACTGGCCGTTCGGAACACCATCCAGAAAGCCGCGATAACTGGCGTTGGTTTCCTTGCCATCGCCGGCGAGCGCTATGCGGTGCCACTTCCCGTCCATCTCCGGCAGGCCTTGCAGCTTGGCACCGTTGTCACGCAGGAAGTTAGCAAAGGCTGTGCGCGGATCCTCGCGGGGTTGCTCCTGCTGGTTTTCCGGCAGGAACTGTTTCAGCGTGTCCGGAACCTCCGTGCCTTTGACAAACCAGGCCTTGGCCTTCTTGTCCCAAAGAGCACCGGCTTCATCTGCGATCTGGCGCTGTTCGTAGGGAACGGCCAGGTAAGTTTTTTGAATGGGTTGTTTGTCTGCCATGGCGGAAAACTCCTTGAACGAAAGCGGGGTAGAAACGTGAGCTGCTGTGGCGGTCAGTCGAGGAACACGCCGTCGACCTCGACCGGTCCGGCGTAGGCGCTGGTATCCTTCGGCCAGAGTTCAACGCCATCGGTGTTGATGACCGTGATATGCTGAAGCGGGGAATCGTTGGTGAGGTAGCCGCCGATAATTTCGATATCGCCGTAGAGGCGCTGAACGGCTTCAAGCCGTGCGATTGCTGTGCTGATCTTCATGAGGAAACCCTTGTATTAGACGACGGGAGAGAAGGAATTGAAGTGGGGGAGGCGAGCGGGATTTTGGCCCTGGCCTGAAGGTCTTCGTTCTGGAAATAGAGGACCTGGCGGCCATAGATGGCCGGACGTCCGGCAACAAAAATCAGCATGTCGCCGGCACGGGTAACCTTGCCGCCGCTACCCACCTGGATCCCCGGCAACGACATGCACTCATCGGGGGTCAGAAGCGGCCTGGCCACCTCCATCAAGGTTTCGGAATAGTTGGTGCCGATTTTCCCGGTTGTGTGGCTGGCCGAGGTTTTTTTCTGAACCAAGGTGGTCTTGCCGGCCATGTCCGACAGAACCCGGGCTGTCTCCATCGTGTTCGGCGCGTAGGCAATCCGGACATGACAGTTGGAGACAATCGACTGTTCCCGGCCATAGGCCTTCTGCAGTTGAGTGAGGTCCTGAACGATCACGAATGCCTTCAGCCCATAGCCGGCCATGAAGGCAATCGCCTTTTCGAAAATCTCCAGCTTGCCGACAGACGTGAACTCGTCGAGCATCAACAGCATGCGGTGCTGATAATGCTTGACGGAGCGGCCATCCTTGAAGGCCATGTGAGAGGTGAGGCGGGTCAGGAACTGGTTCAGCAGGATCCGCACCAGGGGTCGCAACCGGGCGATGTCGGAAGGCGGGATGACGATATAAAGGGTTGCCGGCTTGTCGCCGTTCATCAGATCGGTGATGCGGAAATCGGATTGCGATATGTTGCGGGCCACAATCGGGTCGCTGTAAAGCGCAAGCTGAGACGTACCGGTGGAGTGAACGCCAGAACGCTCGTTGCTGGACCGCTTGCGCATACGGGCAGCGCCAAGACGCACTTCGTCATTGACGACTTCCCGGCCGTGCTCATAGCGCTCCATGTCCTTCAGGAGCCGGTCGAAACTGTCGTCTTCCTCACCATCTTTCTGTCCATGCTTCTGGCCGAACGCAGCTTTCGCCGCCGCTGCCACGGCCTGTTCGCTGATGGACTTTGGATCCTCATCATCACCGATCGACATGAACGCGCGCACGTCTGCGAGTGTCGCGGTGCGGTTTTCGGATTTTTTGATCCGGTAAAGAACATGCAAGATTGCGGTGCAGAGCCAGCCGTAGCCTTCCTGCATCCAGAAATCCTTCAGGCCGGTGCCGTCCGGATCGATGATCATGATGGCAATGTTCTGGCAGTCAGCGATTTCGTGGTCGGTTCCAACCCGGACTTCCGCCAAGGGATTGTATTTGACCGATCCACGATCAGCTGCCGGGTCGAACCGGTAGATCCGCTGACCCTGGCCTGCGCGCCAGCCAGCGGTTAAAGCGTAGTTCTCACCCTTGATATCGAGAACGAGCGCGGATTCTTCCCAGGAGAGCAGGGTGGGTAAAACCAGGCCAACACCCTTACCTGAGCGGGTAGGGGCAAAAGCCAATACATGTTCCGGGCCATCATGGCGCAGCATCTTGACGCCTCGCCGCATCGGCCAGCCGCCAACGACAACACCCGTCTCTGACAAAAGGCCGCTTTCCTTCACGTCCTTGAGGACTGCCCAACGAGCCGTGCCGTGGATGTCTTTCTGCTTCCGGCCGCCGAAGATCGTTTTCGACCGGGCGCCAGAAGCGACGATCGCGCCGATCAGCATCAGTATCAGGAAGGCTGCGAAACCAGCGTAGGCCGGCTGAAGAACTTCATTCGGAAATCCGCGGGCCTGCCGCCAGAATTCCAGAAGCCATTGCCACCAGGCGGGCTGAAGGGGATCAAAACCAAGCGTGTAGTACCAGCCGGTCAGCGTCACGCCGACCAGAGCACTAAATGCCAGTACGGCAAACAAGCGCATCAGATGCATGGCGGATCACGCGGCCTCGACGCTCATAGCCTGACGGTCGCGCAGCACGTAACGGTCATTTTTCATCTCGTAGATATCGGAGATAAAACGCTGGCCTCTCGGATCGCGTTTGATGTGCACCACCAGATCGACAAGACGGCGCATAAACCCTTCCGCATCCGGCAAGGTCTGACCGGCAGCATTGATGTTCTCCTGGAACCTGGCGGGAACAAGTTCGGCACTTTCCGCATGCACCGTGCACATCCAGCCCCGGGCGCCGGTATTGAGAACATTGAGCGCTGCAAAGGCGTTCTGGGTCGAGATTTCCCCGAAGAGAATATTGTCCGGAGAGATACGCATCTTGTGATCGTAGAGCTGCTGCCAGGTTCTCAGACCCGCCCCCTGCGCCGTATCGCGAGCTGCCAGCAACGAAACGCCGTTAAAGAACCGGCCAACTTCGAGCTCGGGCGTATCCTCCGCGCTGACCACGCGCCTGTCATCCGGCAGATAGGAAAGCAGATTGTTCAAGAGCGTTGTCTTGCCGGTGTTGGTCGAGCCGGAAATCGCGATGTTGTGCTGCTGATCGAGAGCCGATTTCAGGTAGTCGATCATGTCGGCGGTAAGGCCCATGTCCTCAAGGGTGATCCGGTGCGGATGTTTGCAACGGATCGCCAGCGACAGGCCGGACACAACGGAATTGCCGAGCAGACATTCAAAACGATGACCGCCCGGAAGGACCGTCGAAAGCTGCGGCTTGGCAGACGGGTCGAATTCCAACCCCTTCATGTTCGCCAGCGCCCGGCAGATTGTCTTGACCCGATGAAGGGTCAAAGCCGGCTCATCGACTTCCACGATGCGGTTTTCCAGATCGCGGCGCTCCACGATCAGCTTGCCCGGTTCCCTGGTCCGGATTTCGACAACCTGTGAAGCGGCGTAATGCCGGGACAAGGGCTCGAGAATTTTTTCAAGAAGGACATTGGACATGATGCCACAAACCTCAAAACGATAGGCGAGGGGGAAAAGGCGGGGCCCGCTGCTTGGGACCCCGCCGGGAGATACGGGCCTTAGCTGCCGGTAACGGTGGTGCTCCAGCTGACCGTCGTCCAGGACGAGTAGGTCACCGCACCGGTCGGATAGGTGACCTTGGTCCGCTCATCGTTCTGGTGGTAGAAGATGACCTTGTTGGACGGATGGTTACAGGTGGCTTCCGGGCCGCTCTGGCCCAACACCGAGTAGGGGCCATTTCCGGAGTAGGTTTTCCCTCCGCTGCCGCAGCCGTTGCTGACGGCGAACGTCTTTCCCGAGCCGTCCTTGACGGTGGCTCCGTAGCCCTTCACCGCCAGGTTGATCTTCATGTTGTTCAGCGTGCGGGTCTCGACCGTCCGGGTGCATTTGTCCCCGTTGTTGATGGTCGCTCCGCTTCCCGAAGGCTTTGAATAGCTCGATCCGTCCGGACGGGTGTAGATCTTGCTGCGCTTGGTCGGCACCATTTCGGTGCACCCGTTGTAATATTTCGCCGAATAATCCGGCGTGTCCTGGTTTTCGACGAAGGAATAGCCAACCGCCGACGTGCCCGGCTGCAGGTAGGACGTTGCGATTGCGAAGGTCTTGCCGTTCACATTGATCGAAACGTCCACGAGCTGCTGTGCGCGAAGTTCAGAGTCAATGTATTTCCAGCCGTTCGGACTGACCGAATGGATGAACTTCTGATCGTTCTTCTGGCAGGCGGTCACATAGGTTCTCTCCCGGCCCGGAACGTCATAGTAGTAGCGCTCCAGACCATAGGAAACACCGGCGGCAAGATCGTGATCGAACGATGCGGGATCGTCGCAGCCGTTCACGGTCGAATAGATGCCGAGCATGTTGGCTTCGTCCGGCTGGCAGCCCGCGATGATTTCCGATCTTCCGTCCACGGTGATTTCAGTGCGGTACTGCCGCACGGCCTGGCCGCTCGCCAGATCAACAATCGGAGAACAAACATCGATGCCGTTTTTATCGAACACCCGCTCGTGCGTGTAGACGGTATCCGTGGTGATACAAGGAGACGCCTGGAAGAGCTGTCCCTCGTGCTCATAAGTCCACATCGCCATTTCAGTTGAAACGCCGGCACCAAAATCATGCTGCATGGAACAGCCATTCGGCTCGGCTCTCATCTGGATCGGTTCAATGGTCTCGGACGGCGCGCATTCGCGCACGCTGACTTCAACCCCGTCATCGTTGGTGTAGAGAAGCGAGGTGTTGACGATGGCCCGGCCGTTGTCGAGGTCGAAATCGAACGTGCAGTTCTGCTTTTCCTCGATCTTGAATGCCTGCTCTTCGTCAGGCATGCATTCGCTGACCTTCTGCCGGCTTGCCTTCTCGTCGATGTAGGAAAGCGTGTATTGCGCATGAGCGATGCCCGCTTCCAGATCGACCGCATCCGAACAGGAGCCATATTCCCGCTCCATCTCGAAAACGGTCTGCGAGGGCGCGCACTCGCTGACTGCAACGTTCTTGCCCGTCCGGTCCCGATAGGTCAGACGTGATAAAAGCGTGACACGCTCGTTATCGAGATCGACCTCCGGTTTGCAATCGTCACTGGATTGCGAAATCGCGAACGAGATCGACTGATCCGGCTGACAGGCGGCCAGGTCGTAACGCGCACCCTTGTTGTCATTGTAAAAGCTGGCATATTGCGGCCGGGCGACAAGACCGGCCTCGTCAACCAGATCCTCGCACGTCTCGTAATTGCGCTGGATATTCCAGACAATGCCGTTGGGCGAGCAAGCCTCGGTCTCAGTGACAATACCGTCCTCGAGCGTTTCGGTCTTGGCTGTCTGGCGCACGATACCGTTTGCCAAGTCGATCTGCGGCTCACACCCTTCCGTCGAGACGTTGATCGTCATGTTCGGATCGCGTTCTTCTTCCGGCTCTTCTTCTTCCTGAGCAAGCCGTTCGGGCGTCTCGTAGCCTTCTGCAATCGGGTTCTCACTGCCGCCGGCTTCGTCAACGCTTGTATCGTCCTCGACGGTGTTTTCCTTGTCTTCGAGCTCTTCTTCTGGCTCGGCCTCTTCCTCTGTTGCCGAAAGCTGAGCGACAGCCTGAACAAACTCAGCCTCGTCCCCATCGACGGAAATTGCCGTGGTCGGCAGAAGCCGATTGCTGTCGACGCCAAACTGGCTGGTGAAGTTGTCGGCCTCCAGATCAACAAAATCCGTGTCTTTCTTGAGCCTGGTGACAACCACCTGGGCGATTTCCTCGCCATTGACGCTGACTTTGCGGGTGAAGCCTTCGGCGGTGATGCCGCTGATATCGACCGCCTCTGCCGTATTCGGCTGCGCATTGAACTGCAGCTGGACCGGTACGGCGTTGTCGGACGACAATTCCGTTTCCAACGCCGGCGACACGGTGAAGAGGTTTTCCTTGATCAGGACTTCCCCTTCTCCGGCAACCGATGACGTGGCCGGGACGGTGGATGCTTCCGGCACTGTCTGTGCCTGAGTTAGAGCGGTGGATGACGCCAGGACGAGCGCCAAAAGGCCGCAAGACACTATTTGAGTGTATCGCATTCCAGTCTCCTTAATTTTGGGGAGGGTCGGCGAGGTACCAGTCAAACTTCGGGCGCACCTGTACGCGGGTGCCCTGGGCTATCCGGATGACTGGTTTGAGATCCACTGTGTCCTCCAGGAGGGCAGCAGTGATGGTTCCAATATTCTCGCTCGCCCCGGACAGGCCATTGGCGACAATGTTGGAATTCGAGGAATCGATTTTCTGCGAGCCTGAGACGGCCGCCTCGACAGCGGTGCCGATGCCGGTGGTCAGGATGGCGGAGCCATATTTCTCCCAGAAGCGGGAGTTCACTTCGCCGGACAGGCCAGCATAGCCTTGCGCATCGCCAATATGGGCTTTGAGCTGATAGATTTCCGCGCGGCTTTCGCCGAGCAGGATCCGGCTGCACGAGAAGCCAACACGGGTCTGTCCAACCTTATCGACCGAGGCGTATTCGCAGATCATCCGCGAGCCCTTCGGCACGAGCTTGGTGCGGCCGTGATAGCCATAGACATCCCGGCTGACCTGAACGACAACGGAACCGTTGTCGGCAAGCTGGCTGTTGATGCCGCTTTCCAGGATGCCGGTGATGTAGCGGTCAGCCGTCAGGATCCGCGTATTGTCTACCGCGCCGGTCGAATAACGCGGCGGCGCCGAATAGCGGTCATTCTCGGGATCGATGCCCTCAGGCGGTGGGAACCCGGGCAGATTGGCATTCATCGGAGCGGGGCGGTTACCGGCGTCGGAAAAATCCCCCGTGATATCCGCGCCCGCAAGCTGCGACTGCTGAGCTGCCCGCTCTCTGAGAGCCGTTTGCAGCATCAGCTCGTATTCGGTCGGCTGACGCGGCACCGCCTTCGGCGGCTCGATGTATTGGGTGACCGTCTGTGTCCGGACGACTTCTTTCGTCTCGACAACAGGTTTTTCAACCTCCCGAATGACCTCCTTTTCGATGATCACCGGCGGCATGGTGACCACCTTCGCCTGAACTGGCGGTTTCGGCGGCTCGGGCTTTTCGTAAGAGAAGACGGCCGGATCACTGGCGGGCAAACCGCGCGGATGAACAGGCTCCGGCCCACAAGCACCGCCGAAGGTCAGGCCGAGCGCTGCCAAGATCTCGCAGACGGACATGATCACTGGCCTCCCGTGTACTGGATGCACATGAAGGACTGGCCGGACTTGAGGGTGATCAGGCGGTGGGTGCTTTCGACAATGAAGGTGGTGCCCTGGACGCGGGTGTTGACCAGCTCATCAATGCCGTCGACCACGACATAGGCGGTCGGCAATTCCAGATCGTTCCATTTTTCGCCGAACTGGATGTAGGTGAAATGATCATCCCGGAAGACTTGTTCCGGACGCAGCTTCTTGTCGCCCCAGAGCTTGTAGTTGTTCCAGCCCCGCAAGGCGGCCGGATCGAATTTTTCTGTCTTCAGGAAATCCGTAGATCCATGGGTCGCAACGGCGGCGTTACCATTCGGCAAGGGGTTGCCCCTGGCGTCGAACTCCACAAAGGACATGCCTGCGCTCTGCGGGCCAATGATCCGGAAAGAGACATCCGGAACGGACTTGGAGTTGATGCCTTCGGCGCGCAGGTAGAAGGAATAGACATCGCTGTCTTCGGTGTAGACCAGCATCGAGCTGTCGACACCGGCCCCGGTCGGTTTCACCGCCAGAGTATTGTCCGAGCGCTTCTTGACTTCGAAACGGGAACTGTCGCCGAGGTCTGCCGACTTGATCTTGACGCCCTTCGGCAACTGAATGGCGCTGACCATGTATTGCCGCAGGCGGACCTTGTAGACGCAATCACCGCAATAGTTCTGGACGTGGATCCCCTGCTTTTTGCCCGGGCGCGACCAGGCTTCCTGAATCTGGCCGCCGATGCTGTCAGGACGGGCGAGGGGGCCGAAGTTGCCGGCGGCCTGGGCCTGGGCCTGCGGCACGGAGCCAACCGGAAGTGTGGAATTGACAACGGAGTTGGCGGCGGCAACCCGCTGCGTCGGGGTTGTGGGCATGGTGGCGCTGCTGGGCGTTGCCGGGCCTTGTCCGAGCGGCGTTTGTGCGAGGGCCGCGCTGGTGATGGCAACGGCGGCGAAAAGAACAGAAAACCGGAAAATCATTTGGAAGCTTGCTCCTTGATGGACATGCCGAGCACGCGAATGCCAAGCGGGTTCTCGAACCGCTCGGCCGCGGTCACGTCATGGGGGCGGGGGGTCATTTCCAGGAAGGCACGCAGATGCCGGCGCTTGGGCTGTTCGCGGCCGATCCTGTCTGTCTGAAGAAACTCGACGACATAGAGATAGACGCCGTCATAGGCATCGACCTGATAGGCGCCCTTGATCGTGATAGAGCGGTTGAGGCCGTCCTCGATCGCCTGTTCGATGACGGTCTTGTTGGTGGACAGATAGTCGTTGAAGAAACCGGCGTCGGAATAGGTCCGGACTTCCGCAAACCTTGTGTCCTGGGTAGTGGCATGGATGGTGAGGATCTGGCGCACATAGCGGCGGGCCAGCTTTTCAAGCATCAGCTCGAAGCCATCGACTTCCATGGAAATCGGTTCGACACGGTAGATCCGGTCATCGCTCGGATCGGCACGCAGAAGCGCGATTTCGGTTTCTTTAAGCGGTACCAGCGACACAAGGGCCTGGATGCTTGCCACCACACAGATTGCCAGCGCGACATTCGTTCCAACCGACAGGCGCAACAGCCAGGCCATGCGCCGGTGAGCGGTTTTGTAGGCAAACGGATCCGCTTGCAGGATGTTGGCGTGCTTTGGCTCCGGCTTGACCTCCGGAACCGTCGCCGAACTCGACCTGGAAAGAGACATGAAAGCCATCAGGCGGCCTCCACCCACTCGAAGGAACCAGGTTCGAATTCGATTTCCGCACAGGCACAAGGCGACTTGCGCATCTTGTCGATACCATCCGGTTCAATCGGCATTTCCACCTGCGCGCAGCCGGAAACCAGCCAACCAAGGCACAGGGCGAGTCTGAGGTGTTTCATGAAAGAAGACCCTTTGAGAGAGGAAGGAAGGGGGAGCTTGGCGATTACGAACCGCTGGAATCGATGATCCCGCCTGGAGCCGAACGCGAGGATTCCCAGGTTTTTCTGTGCATGAAGTCGCCGAGATTACCGGCAGCCCCCGCCGCTGTTCGACCGGCCGAGGCACCAATGGCGGCCCCGCGAATGGCACCGGCAGACATGATGCCCGCGGACACCGTTCCAAGAACCGAGCTCGACACCTGTCCGGCAATATTGACGGCCTCGGAAATCAGTGCAGCCCCAAGCCAGCCCATGATCATGGCGAGCAGGAATTTGCCGCTGGTCAGGTCGATGTAAGTCTCTGGGTCCACCTCCGCGTCAGCGGTAACGCCAAGACCTTTGACACTGGCGATGACCAGCGAAAAAACCATCGTGACGCAGAGCATGGTGACGATCGAACCGATGATCGTCCGCACGCCGGCACCAATCAGGTTACGACCGAACGGGAAGGCAGCCATGCCAATGAGAAAGGGCGAGACGCCCAGGATGAGTGTGAGCCGGAAGAGTGAGACCGACGTGTGCGCAAGAAACAGAACCAGCAGAATGACGTAGGGCAGCAGAAGCGCCACACCGTAGAAGGTGTTTACGATTTGCGTGCCCCAGCTTCCCGATCCCATGATCGTGGTGGCAATGTTGAAGACACCGCCTATGCCGGTCTCGACGGCCAACAGCAGTGCATCGAGTCCGCTGAGACCGGCTCCACCGCCATCCATCATGGTGCTGGAAAGTCCGCCCATGACATTGACGCACGCGTCGAACACATCACTGATCAAGCCACCATCGACACCTTTGTAGACCCCAAAACCGAGCACCATGAAGATGGCTTGTTTGAGCGCGCCCGCGAAGTCGAGCGTCCCCAGAAAGACCTGCATGCCAGCCCAGAGAATCCATCCACCAACAAGGCTCAAGATGATCGCCTGAAACGGACCATGGACGGCATTTACGAGGGATCCGAGGGTGGTATCGGCATGGGCCTGATACGCGGAGAAAATCTCGCAGATATTGCAGGAGGAAGCTGCCATGGCTATTCGGCTCCCTCTTCGTTGTATTTGCGCTCTTCGGCGATCTCGCTCATCACGGGAACACCGTTGTTGAGAGCATCGGATGCCTGGATCTTCAGCATCTGAGCGAGGATCTGATTGGTTTGTGCCGTGGCAACCAGCTGCGCGACTTCAAGCTCGATCAAGACCTGCAGGCGGGCATTGACCGTCTGCGCACCTTCCCCAGCGCTCTTGTATTCCTGGGCAGTCTCAAGAGTTTTGACGGCCGTCTCATGAGCCTCGTCGGACTGCGCCAGCCCTTTGACGGTAGCATCCGTAATCGTCGCAATCCGGTTCTCATGAACCGATTTCTGAACGTTGGCCTTTTCTTCCCAAGTTCCCGCAGTGAGCGATTGCGGAGTGGCGACCAGGCCGGACTTGTAGGCGTTGCCGCGCTCGCAGATCGAGCCGAAGTCCACCTCGTCAAATTTGATGGACGGCATGAGCCTATGATAGTCAGGAATGAGACAGGCCATGTCCCCGGAGACACTGGACGCCAGCGACTGGAAGTTCAGGGACGGAATGGAAAGATTGCCGAGCTCGCCTATGGACGACAGGGTTTCGTCGGCAATGCCCTTTACATCCTGCACCACCTTCAACTGGTCGGTAACGACAGACAGGCTTTCCTTGGCCGTATCCAGCTGGCTTTTCAAAGTGCCCAGCTGTTCCTTCATGTTGGCGAGTTGCTTCTGCATCTCGCCAATGCCCTTGACGTCGATGACGGCCATGGCCGCGTGCGCCGGCTCAACGATGGAAGAGGCCAGCAGAAGCCCGGCCAGAGCGGAAATCAGAGTTTTGCGAGCCATTGGTCACCCCATTGCTGCTTGGTTTGTTCCAGTTCCTTGACCGCGGAAGGCCCTGACCGGTAGAAGCGCAACGCTTCGCCCAGACCCGACAGGTCCACGTCCAAAATCGTGCTTTCGTTGAAATTCGCCGCCTCGAAGCGCTTCACCACGAGCACCTGACGCCCGCCCTTCATGTCGCCTTCGCCTTTGATGAAGGCGATTTGCTCATTCGACAGATTGAAGGGCTGAAGGTTCTCGGGCCTCGCTTGAGAGTTCGGCAAAAAGAACAAGGTCTGCGCGTTTTCGATCATGGCCGATGCGCCGTCGAACTCCAGCAGCGCACCCGGCTCCTGAAAGGCCAGACCGACAAGCCCGTTGAGCTTGCGGTATTCCTGATACATTTCTCGGACGACAGAGCGGAAACCGTTGTTGCGTAAAAGGTTCGCCGCCTCATCGATGAAGATGGAAAAACCGCCGTCGCCCTGTTTCGCGGCTGCGGAAATCGCAGCGGAGATATGCGCGACCACTGGCGGACCCAGAACCGGGTCCATCAGGGCTTCGTTCATGTTGATGCCAACAAGAAACGACTTTTGCAGAAACCCGGTGATCTGATCGCGCGGGGCGTTGAAGACGTGGGAGAACTGGCCTTCGGCTCCGTCCTCGCCGCTCACCCACTTGGCAAAGGCGCGGCGGATCTCCGAGCGAACCGGGAAGGCCGCACCATAAATGTTATCCAGCGTGCGCAAGCCCGGTTCCAGCTCGGCGGCCATGTCGAGCGCGGCATGAAGATAGTCGTCCATGTCGTCATCGAACGCTTCGCCAAGCATGGCTTGCAGGATCAACCGCACCCGGTGCCGGGCAGACTTGTCGTCCAGATCGATATCGAGAGGATTGAGAGCTAAGTCCTGATAGCCCTGATAGATCCCGCCGAACGCCTCAATCATGAAGCGCGCACCGTCCTTGGAATCGAAGACGTAGTTCCGCACGCCCTGGAACTTCGCGAGACCGCCAAGCAAATGAAGGATCAAGGTCGACTTTCCGCCGCCAGTCGGGGCGAACATCAGATAGTTGCCCGGCGATTGCGGTTTGTCAGAAACATGGAACTGGAAGGCGTAGTTCTGGCCCGTGGGGGTTTTGAACAGACGCACCGGGCGGTCGCCGAACGGGCTCGACCACAGACCGATCGGAGAGAACTGGAACGGCCACAGGGCCGCGACATTGCTCTCGGTGATCTTGAGAGGGCGCAGCAGCTTGTCCCGGCCGGGCATTCGATTGAACCAGGCGATAGCCGCACCGACTGTCTCGCAGCAATAGCGGATCCGCGCATTATCGAGGATGGACGTAACCTGATCGATGAGAGAGGCCAGCTCGGACTCATTGCGGGCCCGCACCGTGATCTGGAATTGCGTTTCCTGAAGCTGCCGGGAATTGTTGAGCAGATCTTCGTTGACCGCTTCCAGCTCCGCCAGGACAGCTCCGGTCCCGAAATAGTTGTGCTTCTGCTCGGTGATCTGGCGGGTAAAAAGCGCGATCTGTTTCGTGTTATCGAGTGGCCTGACAATCTGGCACACCTCGATCTCGCCGCTGAGGGCCAGAAGACGGGAAACTAACATGCCGGAAACCGTTTCCGGCCAACCACGCACGGCAATCACGCGATTGAACGTCTTGTGCGGTGTGAAGGTATCGATCGCGCCATCTGTCGAAACGTGAATGTCGGAGGCCGGAAGGTTGGCGCTGATCCCGGCGCTGAGACGCGCGATCTCAGGCTTCAGCTCGCCGCAGACCAGATAATTCAGAACACGTGTCAGCTCGCACGGTTGATTATGCTCCTGGGCGGCAGGCACCGGCCGGATGTTATAATCCGTGAACCCGCTCAACAGGCCACGAGACGTTTTTTCAAGTTCCGCGGAGGTTTTCGTTGTCAGAACCAGATACCAGACAAGCGAATAGGCGTTCTGGTAAAGCCGCTGTTCTGCCTCTCCTACCTCTTTCAAGGTCACGGACGGCCAGTCAGCCTGAAAGCTCACATCGCGGCTGCGCTTGATCCCAAAAACACGCAGCGAGGACCCGGCACCCAAGAACTGATGGAACGTGCTGGCGCGGCCCCTTGCAAGCGCTTCCTGCTCGCTGATGTTGCGTGTCTCATAGGAGAGACCGGACACAGAAAAGACGCGCACGAAAGACCCGTCTTTGAGAGAGACGGTCTGGTTGTCAGCAAGCAACTGGTCAAATTCCAGTTCGTTCGCAAGCCAGTCCTGCTCGACTTCGCCAAGCAGGTACTTGCGGCCTCTGGAACTCACCAGAGCGGCAGCGCCAACGGCGGCGGCGCCTGTCAAAAAGGTGCCAAGCAGCATTATTGAGCGGCCTTCTTTTTGGAGATTTTGAGCGGGTAGCCAGCGATCAGGCGGCGGACTTTCTTCGCCTGGAAGAACGTGGCCGGATGCAGCAGCAGGGACTCGCAATGCGGCTCTCGCCGGCGAAGCAGAATGATCCACGCGATGGCTGGCGGCGTCGTCAGGACGACAAGCGCAAAGCCCGCCGCATTCCCGGCCAGAAACCCGCCAGTGGCAGCACACAGAAGTTCACCGATCATCACCAAGGCAGCATGGAGCGGGGGCATGCCCAGGATCTTCATCGGCTCCTGAATGTGGAGTGCGATAGGGCTTTGCGCTTTCATGGCTTCGCCCCTCCTCAAGCTGCCGAGAGAAGGGCGCGAAGCGCGGTCGGGCCGAAGATCACGAGCGCGCCGGCGCCGACGAGCTGAGCAAGCCGCATGATGTCGATGCGGCCGGTGACCATGGCCCAGATGCCGTAGATGATGACGCCGACACCGATGACGGGCGCGGCAACACTGACCAAACCGCTTTCCAGGGATTGCAGCATGCTGGTCGCCGGCGCGGACCAGTCCTGTGCCATCGCCTGCGCCGGAAACAGCATCGAGGCGGATGCAATTGCTCTGATTGCAGCTTTATCAAAATCTACCTTAACGGGAGATCGTGGACAGAGTCCGAGTCTCTTCAGGATGTTCATTTTCAAAAACCCCTTATTTCAGGATGAGATAGAAGGTGGCGACTGCCAGCCAGTTGAAGGTGGCCAGCGCAGCGCAGGCCATGAAGTTCCAGCGGATCGAGCGGCGTATCTTGTCGCTCTCCACGGCGTGTTGTGCGACGGCGGAAATCACCGTCTGGATGCTGTCGTTGCCGAGAGAACCGGCAAGTTTCTGGATGGTCGAGGCAACGTCATCGACCTTGTGGTCGATAGCTTCATTCACCCCGGACACGTCGTTCTTGAATTGGAGAGAAACACGCTGGCGCTCGTCCTCGAGCAGGCTCTTGAGGCGGTCCCCGAAGGCGTTCAGGATCGCGACCACTGCCATTACCGGATCGTCCTTCTGGTAGGAAATCCCGGTTTCCCGATGGGCAACCTCAATTGCTTCATCGATCGTCATCTGTCTCCACTCTTCAGTGGAAACAGCATCGACCTTCTGAGCCGCGGCGGCGCTCATTCGGCGGCCTCTTGCGTGGCTGTTTCAAGGAAAGCGGCACCGTCCAGGCGCTCAATCGCCTTGGTCCAGTAGATCTTGAGCCGCTGGCGGGCCATCACATTGAAGTCATTCGACTGGATGGCTTCTTCGAAGGTCAGCTTCGCGCCCATCATGGCCCGGATGTCTTCGCCAAAGGTTCCAGGCTGGACTTTCGGATGGCACATCACTGCTGCAATGCGCCCGGCGTTTTCCTGATAGAGTTTGCTGTCTTCAAAGCTTCGCCCATCGCTGGCAACCGGCCCGAAAAACTCGTTTAGCCAGACGACTACCGGCACGTCCGGGAAATGGCCGAGAATGGCAAGCAGGCTATTAAATGTGTCATCGAGGGCCGCGCCACCACAAATCGGGCAATGGATGAAGACCCGGACATCAAACCCTTGCAGCAACTCAAACGCATTATTTTCAGCCAGGTATGAACAGGTGGCAATGAAAGAAGACGTGCCGGTGTCGATGACAGTGTGCGTTTCCCCTTCGCTTTCGAAAATCCGCGTCATCAAGTGATCGAAAAGGCGCGGGTTGATGTCGTCACCGTCCATGATCGGGATCGGCACTGCTTTTAGCCCCTTGATGGCAGAAAGCGTCGGCGTAGTCGGATCGAGGTCGATTGCCTGGACGGTGTGATCTGCGTAACGCAGATATTGCACGAGCATCGAAGACG
Organism: Labrenzia sp. 011; assembly: GCF_003075075.1. GTDB lineage: Bacteria > Pseudomonadota > Alphaproteobacteria > Rhizobiales > Stappiaceae > Roseibium. The sequence goes on from NZ_QCYM01000018.1 coordinate 37,496, forward strand.
TGAGGCTCTTGCCTGCGCCGCCCTTGCCCTGCATGACAATATGAACGGTCTTCACCACTGTTCCCTCACTGCATCAGAACCGGTCGGAACGGTAAACTTGCTGATTTCCGGGAGCGGTTTGCGGGTCTTACCCTGAGGCTTTGCAGGCTCTGGCAATGCCTTGTCATCCGGCTTACGAGCTGACCGCATGGTCGCGGTTTCCTCGGGAAAAGCCTCACGATAGACATTGCAGAAGGTGGAATAGCCGATGGTGACGACACCTTCCTTATTGAGCCGCGTCCACAACTGCAAAAGGTTCGGGCATTCCTTCGCGGTTTCGGCGATTTTTTCTTTGTTGGATCTGAACTCAAGGCGCGATTGGCCCCTTGGCGCCCGTCGTGGTTTCACAGACGACATGCGATTACTACGCCCCGCGAAGCAGAGCGCCCTTCTCATATTGACTATTGAATGTGGATAAGATGCTGTATTGGTCGCACTGCAAACCGCGATTCACGTACGGCTACGCCGCATACGCGACGCAAGAAATGCGACCAATACGAACAGGATGGTGAGTGTTGGTACCCCCTATGCGAGCATCAAAGGACTGTTTTGGTGTTCGCTAGGCTCGGACGATCTGATCGCCAAAAAAGATCGTCCGAGCCGCTAACAGGTCCATTTCTACAGCCTGCGATTCGCCTTGTATATACTTTTAAATACTTCTCACCGCGATTTTTCCACACTCATATTTTTGCGGTTAGCAAACCCTTAATGCCGCTGCGTATCAGCGGAAACGTTGAGCACCTGTGCGAATAAGCCCGAGATTCAAATGAGTTCCGAAGGATCGACATGCGAAGCTCTCATTTAGAAAGTGCCTCACTTTCTCTATCTTGCCCTCATTCTCTTAGGTTCGTTAATCCGCATAAACATGCAACAAAAGGCGTGATTGGTCTCTACTGTATTTAGTTGGCAATTGAAAGTCGGTACGAGAAAGTAATAGACTTTAAGAGAAACAATCCCTCAAGGTGACAAAAAAACACCCTTAAATGTGTGTGAGCGAGAAACTAGAAATCTTTATGTATCTGTTTTTATTATATTTTTAGAATTTATCAGCCGTTAAAAGGCTGCAAAAGGGGATAACAGTAGAAAAAGTGCATAAATACTAGAAACGAGAACGCTCAAGACACCCGGTGTTAGGATATTGACAAACGCACGAATCTTGAATCGTGAACTTGGCGCGAGCTCAGCAAGGGGCATCGCGCCGCAATTCGAAAAACCGGACATGAACCCTTGGTTGAATCGACGGCGGGGAAAGGGAGGGTTTCGGAGCGCCACTTTTAGTCTGGCCAACGACGATAGTCAGCGATCACTGCCAGGTGTCCGGTGATTGTTCATCGTGTCACGGTCGAGCGACAAACTTTCAAGTTGTTTGCTGTGGCACCGGGAGCATCGGAAATAGGCCGCTGCAAGGCTGACCGGCAGATCCGCAATCAACTTGGTTGGAAAACATGCCGGCGGAAATTGTATCGAGCGTCCGCAAGAACGGCACTGCACAACGAGCCAGCGTCCGCTTTGTTTTATGTCTGCGATGGTTTCCATATTGATAGGGGCCATTGTGCGGCGGGACTTTCGTTCTTGTTATGTTCTAGACCTAAAAGCCGTTTCTGAAAACCGTCCGTGAACGCCCGCGCTATTAATTCGCTGCTCCTGCGTGCACGGATCTTTGAAACGCCACAACTTCAGGCGACTCGGTTCCGGGTTGAGCAGCCGGTCGGTCAGGCCCGCGCAGTCAGGCATTCGACAAACTGAGACCATGTCCCAAAAGCCGACATTCATTCGAAATGCAGCAAATTCAACGGATGGCGGACAGCGGTCTTTCGCTGCGGTCGCAATAGATTCTTCGACCACCGCAAAAACGGACCTTGGAGATGTTCGACCTTTGACAGACAAGGGCTAATGCGCCCGTCCGAGCAGGCCAAGGCGGGTGAACAGATTGTGTCACTCTGTTAAGCGGCGCAGCCGCTTGTCGATCTCAGCAGGGGGCAGGAATACCGCATCATCCGCCCGCCAGACTTGCAGGGCGGAGATGAGAAGTTCGACCTCGCAGACTTCGGCGGCGTGCAGCTCGTCAATGATCCAGAGAACGCCATGAACGCGCACGGCCCGCGCCGTGGCCACCTTCCGCAAGAGATTGTCACCCGTGAGGAGGATTCCGTTCTCCTGGCAGGTTGTCGTGACAAGGGCGAAGCAGTCATTGGCCGACAGGCGGCTATGCTCGCGCTTCAGCGCAAATACCTGACTGACTTCTTCACTTGGCAGGTCATAGGTGACGAGGCCGCTGTCTTCGAGCATTCGCCACTCCTGCGCCGTGAAGTCGAGGAGTTCCTCCTCGCGGATCGGTAGGGGAACGATGAACCGATAGGGCAGCCGCAACAGGACATGCAGCAACTCCCCCTTCTTCAGGTCGATCAGGCAGGAGGCATCATTGACGACAACACAGGTCACTGGACACGCGGCCCCCTGATGTCGCGCTCGATAACGCTCAAAGGGAGGCCGAGCATCTGTGCCGCCCGCACAGGCGAAATCATCTCTTCGCCCAGAGCGCGCCAAACGAGGCGTTCGAAGCGCTGCGGCTTCTCGAAAGCCGCGAACCCCTCGCCGGGACCGATAGGCTGCGGTTCCTCGCGCCGCCAGCCGCGCGCATAGGTCTTGAAAGCATATTCCACGGCGCTTTTCGACAGGATGCCCACCTGGCCGAGGCGCACGAGCATCGCGGCGGCGGAGACGCCATAGGTGCGCTTGAGCCGCATGATCTCGATCCAGGTCATGCCGTGGCGGTTCTTACCCGCTTCCGCTTCGAGGTGTTCGCGCGGAATCAGGAACGCCCCCGCAAAGCGGTGCATGGAGGGTTCCTTCTTCAGCGCGGCATTGCCGGTTTCGATGATGATGCGGTGCGCGAGCTCATGAGCGAGGTTGAAGCGCTTGCGCTCGACATTGGTGTGCCGCGAGACGACGATCACTTCAGTCGGCGCGCCTTCCGCCCGTTCGACATGACAAGCCAGCCCGTTGATCCGTTCGGGAAGGTCGGCTTCGATGACCTTGAGTCCCTTGTCTTCGAGCAGGGCGGTCATACTCGGGATCGGGTCGATCCCAAGCTTCCACTCCCGCCGCACTTCCCGCGCCTTGGCGTCGATGGCCTCCTCATCGGCGACCTGATCCACGCGCAGCGCGGCAAAGGGGTCTTCGGCGGCGTGCAGATCGAGGATGTCCTCGATGGCGAGATAATCTTCGAGTTTCTCGATCACGATGGCTTCGGCCATCGCCCGATCCTGCGCCGAGGCGGTCGAGTTCTTCCGCCACTCGACGCTTTCCAGGGCCTCGACCTGTCCGCCGAGCAGGAAGTCGAGCGACACGCCGAGCGCTTTGCCGAGGCCGACCAGCACCGATGAGGACGGCATCATCTTGTCCGCCTCGTATTTGCTGATGGCCTGCGCTGACACGCTTGGGGTTACGCGCTCCGCGAGCGCTTGCATGGATAGACCCGCCCGCTTGCGGGCAAGTCGCAGTCTTTGTCCGAACATGGTCCTCTCCCGGCGATTACTGTTTGGTTGATAAGCGCCATTATTTACTGTATATATAAACACAAGGTTGGCGAATCGTCAACCGAAATCGACATATGAGGTTTGAAATGTCTAAGAAAAATCAGCATGTTGTGCCGCATGAGAACGGTTGGGCAGTGAAAGGGGCGGGCAACGAGCGCGCGTCTTCCGTCCATGGCACACAGCGCGAGGCCATCGCGGCCGCGCGGGAATCCGCTATTCGCCAGGGCAGCGAGATGCTGATCCACGGCGAGAACGGTCGCATCCGCGAGCGTAACACCTACGGCAACGATCCCTTCCCTCCGAAGGGCTGACACGAAAGGAAAAGCCAATGGTTGGCATCGAAATGCGGTTCAATGGCCGCAAGATCACGTCCGCATCGCAGCTTCAGCGAGAGCTGACGTGCAGCATGGAGAAGCAGCTCGAAGACAACCTGAAAAAGGCTGCCGGTCCCGGCGTGCGGATGAAGAAGACCCGCGATGGATACACCTTCGAGGGCTCGCCCGATCAGATTGAGCGCATGAAGAAGCGGCTGCGTTGACGTGGCCGCTGAAGCCGCACATAACGTCTTCGCCTCCCCAACTGGATCGCCCCTCAGGGTGGTGATCATCAACTCCAGTCGCTGAACCGCCGCTCGTAGCGGGAGACAGGAGTTCTTTGTTTGCAGCCATTAACAGTATTGGTAATTCTGTTTACTCTCGGCACCGCCACACACCGACGATCGCGAAGTTGGAGCATTGAATTCCCATCGCGAGCAGAACCTATGCCGGAGAAAGTTCTCACTACCGAACCTGATCCATCCGCTGGACTCGTCAAATGCCATGAACGTCCGCTAAACGGGCTGCTACTGTAGCGTCGCGCACCAAAGGCGAGTGGCAGGATTGGGCCGGAAGCGTCGACGCATTCAGGGCTGATGAATGTCAGCTAACCTCAAACGGAGCACGCTAGGCGCCAGTCCGGTCCCAGCCCATTCGAGCCGTTTCATGACAGAGCGCTGCGCAGTCAGGCGGAACTGGCGGCCAGCCACTTTTCCTGCGCGGTCCGGGTGCGGCCGCTGCTGACAACGGGATAGTGGGATGGCCGCTCCGTGGAATCAGAACCCCTGCAAAAGCGTATCGAGCGCGCGGGTGATCTCCGGAAAGCATTCGGCCAAATCACCAACGGGCTCGCTCAGTTGCTTTGCTGAAACCGCTGCCAGGAACTGCGTCACCATCACATAGGCCTCGCCGTCGATTGTGAAGACCGGGTTCAAAAATCTCGCCGGTGTCGGCGCGTCGGACTTCGGCAAAAGCGGCACGACGACCCTGGTGTTCAGGGTGTCGAGAATGTCCGCCTGCACGTCCAGAACCAGCACATTGCCCGGTTCAAGCCGATAAAGATGGTTGCGCGCCATCAGAACAAGCGGTTCCTGGCAAGCGGCAATCCGTGGTTTTCGACAAAGTCGTTTGAGCTTTTCAGCGACGCCTGGTTTTCCTGCTTCCACTGATCCGCCATCGTTTTGGAAACCGCCGAACGGATCCCGTCCTCGGCCGCCTGGGAGATGTTGATCCCGAGATCCTTGGCGGACCGAACGAGCACCGCGTCTATCGTCAGGTTCGTTGACTTGCGGGCAGATGATTGAGCCATAGCGCCAACTCCGATGATGTGGAAACCGATTTAAGATTAAGCTCTGAAGCGCGCGCGGTCAATGCGCGCATTTCATGCGCATAATGTTTATTATGGAATATTTTTTGACCAACTGGTTAAATTTGCTTTTGCAATGACAGCCTATCTCCGAAGAATGCGGACCGACTTGCGGGCCTTGATCGCTCTCACGAGCTCTGCTTGGACCTGCTTGGTAAACCTGATGCTGAATGCGCCGATCCGGCCGCCCGGCTCAAAATAATATGAGCGCTCAGGCATGTCGGAATTAAACTCGTCGCAGATCACCCAAAGCCTCAATTGTTCATCGAGCCCGGCGCGCTTTTTCTCGATTTGCGGCACTTCAACAAAGTGAGATCCGGTAACCGGTTCCTTGGTTGTGACCGGCACCAGGATCACTTCCGTCAGATTGTCTTGCTTGCGGTTGACGAGCGCCAGAGCACAGGGCCTGGCCTTCCGGCCTTCGGTTTCACCGTGGTCGGCTTGCCAGGCCCAAAGATAGGGATATTCCCAAATGTCTCCGACATTTGGACTGCCTTGCCGATCAGTCATTCTTTATGCTGTCTTCCAAAGCGGAAAGCAGATCAGCAGCATCGGCATCGGACAACTCCGACACATGCACCGCCTTTCGGGTATCCTTCTTCTGCTGCAGGCGTTCGAATTCCTCAGCTGAAAGCATCACGAAGCGAGATTTTCCGTGCCGTTGAATAGCGACGGGCTCCTGCGCGGCGGCGGCAAGAACATCGCCGGTCTTGTTGGCCAGTTCGGTTGAGCTGAAGGCACGCATGGCAGACTCCCATTGAGTTTAGACAAAATCACTATATTAGCTATTTTGGGTAAAATCAACATTTCCAGAGCCAAATAGGTGCCTTTCCAACCAAATCCTGCGGTTAAAGAAATGGGCCGAATGGCGCGGACAACGGACTGGCGGGTTTCTTGCTCAGCTTGGGCTTAGCCGACATTCGCCGGCCCAGGATGCGTTGGCAATTCCGGCCCTAAGCTGCCGTCAAGCGATGCCTGGATGAGTGGCCGCTATGCGCCCTCATCTCGGACGTTCGAGGCTTTGCGACGCCTGCCCGAAACCAGACAATATCAAAGCGCAGCAGATCGGCGCTTATCGGCGACGTGAGAATTTGCTCCTTGTCCGCAGGCACCAGACTTCTGCTTCGGCAGAAGGGAACCGACGTGCTAATTACCCTGCCGATTGTACCTAGCGTGACTAATTCGTTATCGCCGGAAACGAGGCGTCCAACTCTCGACGAGGCTGTCTTCATCGTCCTCGCCGACCTCGTCATCGTCATACTGGCCGATGCTGTTCGAAGACAGGACTGTCAGGACCTTTCCGTAGCGCCCCAAGCCGACGGATTCCTCTGATATTGCGGCGCGGGTCGTACCGCCGAGCCAGTCCCGCACATCGGTTTCGTCGCTCAGTCGATCTCCGGTGGCAATGCGATCGGGGTCCGCTGCGAGCGTTGCCGTCGCGGTGCCCGTCGGCAGCGGTGTACCTTTGCGAATCCAGTCCAGTTTCGGCAGCGCCTTCATGGCATCCGACATGAAGCAGTAATCGATGATGCCGTCGGTGCTGACAATGATGGCAACGGCGGCGTCGGACAGCTCAGCGAACCGAATGGCCGTCGCCGTGCGCGAGGTTACGCACAACTCGGCCATCTGGTCGATCGCATCCAGGCCGGGGTCGAACCGGTCCATCGCCTTGCGAAAGGGCGTTTCCGGCATCAGCAGTCCGGCAGCGAAGTGATCAGCCTCCAGCTCATAGGGGTCGTTGGTCACGAACCCGGCGCGCGAGACATGCACGCCGTCCTTAATGACCTGGTCGATATGGCCCGGCAGGAAATAATGGCCGAGTTCATGGCTGACGCTGAAGCGTTGAAAGCCGGGGCTAGGAATATGAGTGGCAAAGACGATGCCGAAATCATTGCCGTGCCGCAGCAGCATCCCGGATACGCCCTCATGTTCCGCGGGCTTGCCCTGGACCACGATGTCACGGCTCTCCGCGATCGCGAAAGGATCGACCGGCAGCGTCGAAATGCCTTCATCCCGGAGGAACGCTTCCGCGGTCTGCCGGGCGAGTTTCAGGCTGAATATCCGGCTCATGGGTCCTTGTCCTTCTTCGCGTTGCGCTTGGCGAGCATCTCCAGAAAGCCCTTCGCGATCTCGCGGTCGCTCCCGGTCAGCTTGCCGATGTCGCGGAAAAGAGGATCCCCCGCCTGCGCCAGTTCCGGGCTGTCCACGCGTCCCAGCAGATAGTCCGTGGTAATCTCCAGCGCATTGGCGAGCCGCCGCAGCGAATCAAAGGACGGCTTACGGCCGGTCTCGAAATGGGCGATGGAGCTGGCCGGCATGCCGGCGCGCGCGCCAAGCTGCTCCTGGCTGTAACCCCTTAATTCACGTGCACTTTTCAACCTTTCGCGGAAGATATCGCTGGGGCTTTCACTATCGGTCATGTCTTCTCCGTCATGATAAACTTGACGCCTGTTTATCGGCGCCCTATTTTTATAGACATGTATCTCATGTCTTTTCCGACATGAGCAAGCTAAATCCCAGCGGCTCCGTCACTCCAGAAGGAACTTAAAGATATGTCCGGACCGGACCCTTTTCATAAAACTGACGCCCTCGATGAAGTGCTTCTCGATGTGGCAGCGCTGATCGAACTCAGCTCGCACGACCGCAAGGTCGCCGAAAACCGCTACCGCCGCCTCAAGACCCATCTTGAGCGTCGCGGCAGCTCCCTCGCGCCGTATCTGATCGACGGTGTCAGCCTGATCTACGCGCAGGGCTCGATCGCCACGAGCACGACCATCCTCAGCGGGACGGATGACGACCGCTTCGACGTTGACGCCATCGTCGAGATCGACGTGCCCGCCGACTGGGACAACAGCCGGGCGCTCGACATCCTGGAAGAGTCGTTGCAGGGATTTCCGGGCATCAACAAGATCGTGCGCTGCACCCGCTGCGTACAGCTCCAGTTTCGGTTCATGCACATGGACGTCACGATTCTCGACCGGCGGCAGCGCATCGCCGTGGAGAGGGCCGGCGAAATCTTCCATGCGCCCGACACCGGTCCGGCGTTGCGGGTGCCGTCCAACCCGTGGGGGTTCACCAACTGGTTCCGGGGTCAGGTCGGCGTCGGTCAGGAACTCTTCGCGGAAGCTCTGCGGCGCCACCGCGGCGCGGTTTCCAAAAATCGCCTGCACTATCTCGACGAGCAGGAGCGGCTGGTCGCCGCCAAGGCCGAGCAGCACGAGTTGCCGCCCATCATCCCCAGCGCGATCGATGCGCAAGAGGCCGTCGCGCTCAAGCTGCTGAAGCGGTACCTCAACCTTCACTACGAGGATTTGCCCCTGTCGCGGCCGCCTTCGATCTACCTGACCAAGCGCGCCGGCTGCGTGGGGTACATCCCGCTCGGCCTCAACGCGCAGCTCTATGCCCTGGCCGACAGTACGGCGAAGATCATGCGTCAGCATCTTGCGGACGACACCCGCCCGCGCGAAGAAAACCCCTCCTATCCGCTGGACCGTATCAATGACCGCTGGCCGCGGCCAGATGCCACCGGCGTTGCCGACATGAAGGCGCTGGCCGAAGCGCTGGAGCACCTTGCGGCACGGCTGGAATTCATGGCGAGGGCATCGCTGACCGATATCGCCAACACGATCGACGAGTTGTTCGGCGAGCGGATCGGCAGGGAACAGCGCGCCATCCTGATGGAGCGCTACGACCGCCGGGACCGGGCGGCACCGGTGCTTTCCGCGCCGCGCACCGGCGGCATCTATGCCCCGGCCGTCGTTGCCGCGCCGGAGCATTTGCGTGAGGTGCCGCGGCACAATTTCCATCCCTTCATTCTCGGCGCGCCGGCGGACGGCCCGGATGAAGACTGACGGCGCGCGCTCGCCCGACGCCCAGCTCAAGGCGATGGCCGCCCAGTGGCCGGACTTCCAGGGCCGGAGACTGGGGGACGGCACATTGGCATGGCGGGGGCCGCTGCGGCCCAAAGCCCGGCTGTATGAAGTGTTCCTCTTCTGGAAGCCGGGCGCGATGACGCTGCCCTATGTCATGGTCATCGATCCGCCGCTGGAACCGAGGCCGGGCAGCACCTTCGCCGAAATCCCGCACCTGATCTACGACGCGAACGATCCCTCCAGCTCCGGCCTGTGCTTGTTCGACCCCGAGGGCGGCGAGTGGTCCGCTGCGCGCCTGATCGCGGAGACGACTATCCACTGGACCGCCGAATGGCTCGCCTATTACGAGCTGTGGCACCTGACGGGCGAATGGCTCGCGCCCGGCGTCGGCTACGAAAGTGTGGCGCGCATGCACGCGGCGGATGCGCAGATCATCCGGGAGGTGAAGGCCGATGTTCACTGACCGCCGTGCCAACAGCCTGCCGACGCGCCGCGCGCGCCAGCCCTGGCCGTCGGACAGGCCATTCAAAATCCTCTCGCTAGACGGCGGCGGGATCAGGGGCATCTACACCGCCGAAATCCTGCGGCGTTGCGAAGAGAATTTCTGCGGCGGCGCGCCGCTGGCGCAGTATTTCGACATGATCGCCGGCACATCGACCGGCGGCATCATCGCCCTTGGCCTCGGGCTGGGCATTCCCACCCCCGAGATCACAGGCTTCTATCGCGAGGATGGACGTAAGATATTTCCGCCGCTGCCGGATGGATGGATCGGCCGAATCCGCCGGTTCCTGCGATCCCTCAACGGGCCGAAGCTGGTTCACGAAGAGCTGGAAGAGGCCCTGAAGCGCCGATTCACCGACCACCTTCTCGGCGACTCAATGACCCGGCTGGTCATTCCGGCCTTCATGATGCCGAAGACGGAAATCGCCGTTTTCAAGACCGACCATCACAAGGACTTCAGGAACGATCACGCGACCCCTATGTGGAAGGTGGCGCGGGCGACCTCGGCAGCGCCGACCTATCTCAAGGGGCTTGAGCACGAAAAAAGCGGCCGGATTTTCATCGACGGCGGCGTATGGGCCAACAATCCGGTCATGGTCGCGCTCGTGGATGCCGTCACCGCCTACGATATCGGTTTCGACCAGGTGGAGATTATCAGTATCGGCACAGGCAATGCGCCCTTCGCCCTGCGCAAACCCGACGTGTTCCGGGGGCTGATCGCGTGGCGGGAGGCGATCAAGGCGGCGATGTTCCTGACCACCGACAACGCGACCGCCCAGGCGAAGTTGTTGCTCGGGCCTGACCGTTGCCTGCGTATCGAGCCCGACAAAGCCGATTCGGCGATCGAGATGGACGACTATGACGAAGCGTTTACGCGCCTGCCGGACCGAGCAGCGGAGCATTTTGAGAGCAGGCGCACGGAGATTGCCTCGTTCTTCGGGGAAAAGGTGTTGCCGCGGGAAAGGCATTTTTTCCGAAGTAGCTTGTCCGGGCTAAAGTGAAAAACGCATATGAACTGGTGCAGCGCCTCGCCGATCGTGTTCAGCAAAACGCTGATTGGAGAAGGCCTTCCTGATTGATCTGAAGAGGGGCAACGAACGCCATACTCGCGACGGAAGCGGGAGTCCGGGTGTCCGGTTCGCGCAGCCCAATCTCCAAGTGCCGACTGTCTGGAGTCGGCCCCAGTCCGGTCGTTCGTTCCGACCGCTGCGAAAACCCGAAATCCGCCCTCTATAGACCTTCACTCACCGCGCAACGAACGGCTGATTCCATGATCATGTCCAAGAACATATTGTTGCGTCCGAGTTCGTAGCCGCGGGTCGTCGCGACAGGCGCAACAACAGAACCGCGTAACCAAAACACACATATTGCGTATGTCCAAAAAACACGCTAATCGTGTCACAGCACACATTAAATGCGTGAGACTGACATGAAGATAAAAGAACTGCGTGAAAAGATGAACTGGAGCCAAGGCGACTTGGCGAAACTGCTCAGCAAGACACAACAGACCGTGTCCAGGTGGGAGAGTGGAGCGACAGAACCCGGCATAGATGCGCTACGTGACATGGCAATGATTTTCGGGTGCAGCGTTGACGACATTCTAGGGCTCGAACGGGTAAGCCCGAGCAACAAGCTCACCGTTTCAATTCCACATGCGGATGCGCTGGCTGAAGAGTTCGACGGTTGTTGGGGGAACCTCGGTCTGAAAATGAGGGACCGAAAACACACCAAATGGTATCCGATTTCTGCCTCACAGCGCGAAAAGATCAGAGGCGCCCTGAACGGCGAAGTCCTTCAAACGCAAGTGAAGTGGTTCACTGTCACAACGCTCAACAATCGCGCACTGATCGTGAACCCGAAAGCAATGCGCCGGATCTGGCTGCTTGCGGAAGAAAACGACGAACCGGAGAACGGCGATTTTGTCGATGTCGGCGATGCTATCACGGGGTGGCCTCTCGAACTGTACCGCGGCCTTAGGGAATGGGCTTCTTGCGACGACGAGAAGGCCTGGCACACGGGCACTTCCGAAAAGTACCGGTCTGCCATCGCTGCCTTTGTCTCTGAAAAAGATCTGGACCAAGAGAGTGCGCTAGACCTTGTTCATAGCACCCGCATCTTCGACATCGACGGCAACGAAACCACCTATTGGGTGGACGAGCAAAATGCCTACGATGCGATAGACGCGATTGACGAGCACACAGGAGAGCCCCCGGCCGCATTTGAACTGTCCCATCAATTTGGCGAGTTTGAATCGTTCTTCCCCGCCAGCAATATCGCGCTGATTGACTTGCCGCTGCTCGACATCATCGACGTGCACAAGAGCATGTTGGAAGAATACGAAAACGACGCGCAAAAACGGGAAAATCACTAGGCGGTTGAACAAAATGAAACCCCGCCAGCGTCCGTAGGCGCTGGCGAGGATGTTGGTCCAGGATTCCCAAAGCAAATTTTGGGTTTGCAGCGCCTGGCGCTCACCGCAACTCGTTGAGCTTGTTTTGCAAGCGGGCCCCGTCCGGTGTCGCGAGCAAATTGAAAACGTCCTTGTTTGCCTCCTTCGGGTTCAGCACAAGCCAGTAGTCGCCCGTCACCCGGGTTTTGCCGCCCTCGGCCTGGAACGTGAGTTCAAGGAAGGAAACCGGCGCCCCCTTGGTCCGGTCCTTCAGCGGGTTGTTGTCGTTGACGTTGGCCGGGAGCGTCTTGTCGAAGAGCAACCTGCTGTCCGTTTCACGGGCAAGCTTGAAGCCAAGCGTTGGCCGCGTGAAAATGGCCTTTGAAGCGGCTTTGGCGGCCGCCACGTTCTTGGATGTTACGACGGTGGGCTTGTTTGCCTGGGAGAAGGTGGTTCCGCCATCGGTGGTCTGACATGCCGCCAGGAAGGCAGCCGCGCAGGATGCGATCAGGAATTTTCTCATAAGTTCATGGTCCTCGTGTTGGGGAGCTGGATTTCATTTGTTCCGTCGCCGGAACGGGGGAACGCTCTGTCAAGGTCGGCCGGGAACCCGGCCGCCGGCACCGGGGAGCCTTGACAGAGCGTGGGGGCGAGCCCCCTGCCCTTGGAATTTGTCTGGCGGACCACCAGTCCGCCGCGCGCCGCGTATCAGCCTGACCATCAGGTCAGTCCGCTTTCCGGCCGGGGCTGTTTCAAGAGCCCGAAGACGGATTTGTGAAGGTGGAGCTGTCCCCTGCCCGCCTTGGCGAGCATGCCGCGCAGATAGCCGCCGGGACTGGAGATGGGATTGTCGGGGTCGGTCATGCGCCGTTCGACGAGAACGATTGAGACGGCGGCCGCGGCCGAGCCGATCTCCCCTCGCAACTTCGCCCACAGGCTCGGGCTGACGCCGATCCAGGCAGCGGCGGTGGCGGCGGCCCTGTCCAGGGAGGACCAATTTCCCCTCCCCTGCCCGGCCTCTCCCGCAATCAGCTCGCGCATGAGTGAGCTGGCAACATCGGTCACCTGATCGAAGCGTATATGCTCGATCCCGGTCGCGCCGCCGGACCTTTCGGTATCCTGCCTGTCCTGCGCAGCTTTGGGAACATCGGGGCCTTGTGCCCGCTCCCTACTGCCCTTTTCCATGCCGCCCGCGTTAGCGGGCTCCGTTTGCCCGATAACTTCACCGCCGCCCGGCGATGTCCGTTCGCCACTACAAGTCCCTACAGGATTTTGCCTTGTATCTTCCGTATATTGGTGCCGGAAACCCTGTTCCGCCTGGGCGGAAATTTCTTGATCGAGAACGCAGGCCAAAGCTTGTTTCAGGCGCGCAATTTGGTCCTCCAACTCCAAACGAAGAGAACACACTGCAATCGTCGGCCAGGCCTTCTTGCTGAAACTCCGGCCAGGGATCCTTTGTAAGAGCTTTTCTGCCGCGCAGATTAAATCCGGGCCGAGGTCATGGGCATGCGCCTGGTGCGCCAGATAGCTCAGCACACGGCGCAAGGATCTGATGCGACCGATTTCGGAGCTGCGCAATTGAAGGTCAGCCGCATCCGCCTCGCCCATTTTTTCGATTTCCGCAAAACGTTCGATTAGAGGCGTGAGCACGATGCCGTAAGCATCGACGAGTTTTCCGGTCTCGTCGCGCTTGGCATATCGCCGGTGGTTTCCGGAATCGTTCCAGAGGATCAGGCCTTTCCGGGCAAGACTGGATTCGTAGTTTCGGATCGTGCGTTCCTCGACATCGAAGTGCGCCGCAAGGGTCTTGACCTGGGAGAAGGCAACCGGTGTTGCCCCCTGCTTCCAGTCCTCGGCCTGTGTCATGCAAATCTGAAATTCCAGATAAGCGAGAACCGCCGGCTTCAGGTCGAGCGCGCGACGCGCCCGTTTGAGGGCTTTGATCACGTCGATTTTCGTCTTGCCTTTTGGCAGACCGATCGCCGGGATGAGGATCCCCGATGAAAACGCGCGACGGTGTTTTGCAGCTTCTGCAGCGTCAATCCAATCCGGATGCGACGGGTATTCCAAGTTGCTCAAGTCCAACTCCGCCCCCCTACCCTGTGGTTGTGGATACACAATAGAAATCCGCCCGCAGAAATTGCGGCCGGGCTTGTCAAATTGTCCGGGGAGAGCTACAAAACCAGCGTTCTAGACTTACTTTGGTAAGGCTCTCCCCTGGATCCGACTCGTCGGGTCTGGGGGTTTCCATTTTTAGCCCCTGAACAGGGCCTTTAGTGTCCAATTCCATTCAAAATCACCAAATTGACGCGCTGCATTGCAACGAATCAGTTCAGCAACCTTGCGTTCTTAGGAGTGGCAATATTCGGGACGTGTTTCAATTTTGTTTGAGTAAGCGGCAGCTTTTTTTGCAACTTTTCTGTGAAACAATCTTAAATTCTACTAGCTACTATTAACTTACGATAATCCGTATACGATTGACAAAATTTTACTTATTTACCTTTCGCAATGTTTTTCTACTATATCTCATCACATCGATGAACGAAGAACAACAATTACTTGTTAGCCGTTGCAATCATTGATAGAATCTCTCTAGTCAAAAGGAGAGCCAAAAGATGACCCCCGCATTCAGGGTTGCAGTTATTGAGGTGACGCGTCTAATCGCCCTTGCAGCAGGGGCCGCATCAGCCTTTCTACTCACCGCATTTTCCATATCTTTGCTGAACGTGCCTTATTCACTTGTCTACGGCCCTCTGCCGTTCGAGGACTGGCAAATATTCACGTTCGCGTTCGCGGTCGCCGTGGCACCGGCCGTTTTCGTTGCCTACGTTCCGTCTTTTGCCGCCGGCGCCTTCGACATTCGTTTTTCAACGCGCAGACTGTCTCAGCGCGAAAAAGAACTCGTCGCCAAGGTCGAAGCCGTTCTGGAAGACTGTGCAAAAAAGAGCGGGATCAAACTGCCCCAGATCGTTTGGCGGGTTCAGGACATTGGTGAAATCAACGCCATGGCCTACGCGCATAACCGGGTGTGCTTCACCAAGGGCATCCTGCACAAGTATGGCGACACCCAGGCAGGCATCGAGCGCCTGGCCGGCGTTGCGGCCCATGAGATCGGCCACCTGCGAAATTGGGATACCAGGATCAACATGCTCCTGCACTACCTGACCTTGCCGGTGAATCTTGGCATTGGCCTCGCCAACACCACCATCAACCGCATTCCGATCATTGGCCTGATCTTCACACTGGCGACGGTCGTCTTCAGGCTTCCGTGCGACATCGCGCATTTCCTGAACGGATCCACGTCGCAGCTTCGGGAGTACCAGGCCGACAGGTTTGCGGGAAAGCTGATGAACGGCGTCGGGATATCGGAGTTTCTGGATGACATTTCGAACGTAAACCAACTGCCGGGCGACACGTTCTCCGACTGGGTCATGCGCACCCATCCGCCGACCGAGCTCCGACACGACGAACTGACGAAGGCGTCAAGCTGAGATCAGCCAGTTGGTGCTCAATTCGGCATGGCGTTATCAGCACCAAGCGCTCTAAAACCTGTCAGGGCCACATCCGGGCGACGTGAAGTACGCGCAGCACAGTGACCGCCGCTACGGTTTCGGCATAGACCACGACGTAGTTAGGCCGAACAACCAGCTCGCGTGTGCCCTCAATCCTGCCAGGGCGCCAGCGTTTGGGATGAGCCGGCAATTTGGCCACTTTGCTCTCGATTTCCTCAACCAATGCAAGAGCCGCATTCGGGTTGTCGTCCGAGATGTAATCGGCAATCGCCATTAGGTCCGCGATTGCCGACGCCTTCCATTCCCGTTCAGGCACGCTGCTTGCCGTCGATCATGGCGCGTACCTCCTGCATCACCTGGTTGTGCGGTGTAACTGGGCGCTGGTCGGCCAGAGCCTCCTGCACTTTGCTACGGAACCAGGCGTCATAAACATCCGGATCTGCGGTCAGCCCGGCGGGCAGTCCGCCTTCAGCAGCAACGCGCGTCAGCAGGATGCGCACTGCGTCTGACAGCGTCAGACCAACACCGGCAAGAGCATCGGTCGCTTGCGCCTTTAGCTGGTCATCCACGCGGACGTGTAGCATTGAGGTTTTGACAGGCATGGCAGAACTCCCCTTTCCAAGGAGAGTTTGTCTCTCATTTGAGATACAGTCAACCCGTTATCATGGCCCAAGAACTCTGTCTCCGCCCTCGCGTGGGTCACACGAGGCCATGGAATGTGAACAAGCCTAGGGTCCTGCGGCTGATCGGCATCGCAAGTTATTGAATTTGCTTATGCCGATAGGGTTACTCCGTGGAGCCGCTTCACAGAACAAGCAGTGTGCTCCTGTTTCGGGTGAGCTCCCCCCCAAAAATCGGACCCTTTTCGAACCTGAATTCCGATTTCCCGTTCGCCTGATAGAGAACTTTCGTTCCATTCACGTCGGCCGGCAGCAGGTCCGGCGTGAACTGTATGCGACTGAAGTCTGCCTCAAGGTTCTTTGCAAGCGCCTTGATAGCCCGTGTCTTGGCAAGACCAGGCAGGCCTTCGACAAGAAGATTTCCATTTGCCAGGAGACCGATAAGGAGACGATCAATCACGTCTCGCTGGCCAACAATGGCCGTTCCCATGCGTTCGCGCAGTTCGACGATCTGATCCCTGGCGCTCATCCCGTTTCTACCCCTTGCCGAATGGCTATCCTTTTCTGCCGAGAACGCTGCGCGGACCCGCCAGGTGCTTCTGATCAAGAATGGCGCGGAGGGTTTCGGCTATGACGTCCCGCTCGAACGGTTTGACGAGATAAGCAGTGGCACCGGCACCCATGCATCGGTCGCGTTTGCCAGGCTCGTCGAACCCGGTCATGATGATGACGGGCGGGCTTACATCTCTTCGCTTGATTTCCAAGAGCACATCCAGCCCGGTCATGCCGTACATGTGGTAGTCGGCAATCACGCAGTCGCCGGAATTCGAACTCTGTTCCGCCAGAAATTTCTCACCTGAATCAAACTCGAGTGTGCGGTAGCCGAAGGACTTGATGAGCCGTCCAAGTGCACGGCGAACAGCATTGTCGTCTTCAACGATTGCCACAATGGGAGCTGCGTCATCCATTGGAATCTTCTATATTAGATTGCAGTTGAAGTGTATTGGACCAGGGTCCAACCCCTTAGCTGCCCTTAATCGACAGACATCCAGCCAAGTGAGATAATACCTAAACAAGTCGATTGATCCGAAACCTTCCGAAGGTCTTGTCCTTGCCTGCATGAAGGAAAGCTTCGTCAGCCTGCGCTGAACAGCGTCCAGTCCCTCACTAGATCAGCGACGCTGTTCGCCTGCATCTTGTGCATTGCCCTGCCGCGATGAACCTTGATCGTCTTCAACGTCACACCGAGGTCTGCGGCAATCTGCTTGTTCATCTTGCCTTCCATCACGTGCAAGAGGACTTGGCATTCCCTGGTCGTCAGCTTTTCCAGGCGCATCTGAAAGGACGACCTGAATTTGGTGTCCTTCCTCGATAGTCGGTCTCGCTCAAGGGCGACCTGTACAGTATCCAGCAACTGATCCGCTGCGACGGGTTTGGTCAGAAAGTCGACCGCTCCGGACTTGATCGCGCTTACACTCAACGGGATGGTCCCATGTCCTGTGAGAAAGATCACCTGCCGCTTCATGTCCCCTTCAAGAAGGGCTTGATGAACGTCACAGCCATTCATCCCCGGCATCTCAACATCAAGGATCACGCAACCTGGTGCGCCTGCACTGTGGAATTTGAGAAAACTTTCAGCATCGGCGTAGCATTCGACACGGTATGCTTCGGCTTCCAGCAACCGGGTGAGTGCTATGCGGATAAGAGCATCATCATCGACGACGTAAACCGTTTCCGCTGCAAACTCCTGGCCCATCATTCACCTTTCATTTCCGGAAGGGTCAGGACGATCCGGACCCCGATTTCTCTTGTGCGATCAAATTCGAGCGTGCCGCCGTGAGCCTGGGCAATCGATCGGCAAATTGGCAGGCCGAGGCCCATGCCGTCGCTGCGTTGACTGACGAATGGCTCGAATGCGGTCTCCTGCATTTCCCTTGTCATGCCCGCACCGCAATCCGAAACCGCCAGAAAAGACTGCCCGTCGGGAGTATGTCCGGTCCTGATGTCGATACGCCGCCGGGACGGAGGCAGGTGTGACACGGCTTCTGAAGCGTTCAAAACCAGATTAAGAGTAATCTGTTGCAGTTGCGAAAAATTGGCGCGAACGGTTAATTTGTTCGCCGTGCTTGAAAAACTAGCGCTCGTTTGCCGGGCTGCAAGCTCGCTCTTTGCAAGTTTGAGTGTTTCTGTCACTGCAGCATTCAGGTTTACCGGCTTGCAGGAGACGTCCTTGTTCAAGAAGAGCTGGCGAAGTCCTTTCACGGATTCAGTCGCATGTTTGTCCGCGCTGGCAATGTCCTCGAGGATGCCCCTGATATCCTCCGGTTTCGCAGCTTTCCGATCCAGCATGCGCAGTCCCGCTTCGACATTCGTGAGGATCGAGGTCAAAGGCTGATTGAGTTCGTGCGCAATCGAGCCGGACAACTGACCGAGTTGAGAGACCCTGGACATATGAGCAAGCTGCAGACGTTCGAGAGAAAGTTCCTTTGACGTGCGTCTGCGCCATCTCTCCAGAAGTACCAGAGCAAGAATGGTTGCCGATTGCAGCAGGATGATCGCGAGGCCAATCACAATCTGCCAGCGGTATCTTTCCCAGAGCGAAGGTTCATAGTTCTCAAGGAGAGCATCGTCCGGGAGCAGTGCCTGGTCTATGTTCCAGCGTTCGACCTGCCGCCAGTCGAGTACAGGTTTGGCGCTTGAAAGCTTCAGATGTTCCGAAGGGCGTTGCCCCTGGATCAGCCCTTCGACCAGTTTGCCGACGTCCTTGCCGATGCCGACAAACGTTTCCATCTGGCCCCCCACTATCCCCGTCCCGACAAACGAGTCGTAGACGCCATAGGTGGGAACAGAAGCTAGAGGGATGATTTCCGCCGCAGCGTCGCGTGGAACAAATTTCCGGCCATCCGCATCGGTGAAGACTGTCAAAACAAGCAAAAGGCTGTCGTTCGGGAGCTCCGAAACGGCAACCTTGAAATCTTCGAGGGAAAGGTCCGACAGGTGGCTAACCGTCATGCCGGCATAGGTGGCTCCCAGTTTCGACTTGGCCGTGTCGCGCCAGCGATGATCGAATTCCGAAGATCCTGTGAGAACCACCAGACGTTTCGCTTCCGGGTGCAGCCGGGCCGCCAGATCAACGGTTTCCTGGACATCGAAACTATTCAAAATCCCATAGATCCGAGAGGTGTTCTGGATGTCATCGAAAGTGACTTGTGATACCGCCCCGGCAACGATTGGGATCCGGTCCGGGATCCATTCAAGCCTTCCAAGGGCAAACAACAGTGCACCAGGTCCAATTGCCACGATCGCATCAAACTGCATGTTCTCGTACTTGGCCGCCAGAAACGTCGCGATCCTGTCTTCGTGACCGGTGTCCTGGAACCTGACCATGTCCAGATATTCGCTATAAAGCTCGATTGCCGTCGAGTTTCCCTGATTGATCTGCTGCTGCAACCCCAGCGCGATTTCCCTGGCCGCGAACAAGGTGCTTTCGCTTTCGTAGAGTATCAGGACCCGCCGGACCTCCGCAGCGCTTGCCGGAGATACCAGAACCAGGTTCGCAATAGGGAAAGTTCCCAGAGAAATCACGGCCAGCAGCCGCATCACCGGCAGTAAATGTCTTGTTGCCCCAAGGTCCAACTTACTTGGCCTCGCAAGATTGCAGATACTTCTGGAGAAAGCAGATTGGAAAAAGAGCGGCACCAGACGGCTCCCAATTCCAGATCGATGATAACGCACCGGCGACCGTTTCATGACCCGGACCTTCAAAAGGGAGAAAATGAATTCAGTTCAGTCAGGCTTCAGAGCAACCATAAAGCGCATCACGTTGCGTCATGTTAATGTGTGTTTCAAGACCCTTAGATCAAATAGATGCACGCGGAATATTTGCTGCAGCGATAGCGCTACTCTCATGAAGATGATGATTGTCCGACAAATCCGGCCATTGGAATGGCCCCATCGATCAGTCGAACGGCAGATGGTTTAACCGAATTTTCGGACCCGTGAACCCTCGAGTGTTTGTTTGAAGGAGACAGGTAATGTGGAAATGGAAATTGGCGCAGGTCGCGCTGATCTGCGGCGCGGCGCTGGCGACGGCCAGTGGTGCCCAGGCCCAGGATCAGGCGAAGCCGAACATCCTGGTAATCTGGGGTGATGACATCGGCCAAACAAACATCTCCAGCTACAGCTTTGGGCTGATGGGCTATGAAACGCCCAACATCGACCGGATTGCCGCCGATGGTGCAAAGTTTACCGACTACTACGCCGAGCAGAGCTGCACGGCGGGTCGGTCGACATTCATCACGGGGCAGTCGACGCTGAGGACGGGGCTCTCGAAAGTCGGCCTGCCCGGCGCTGATGTCGGTTTGCAAGCCGACGATGTGACCATAGCCTCGGCTCTGAAGGACCTTGGATATGCCACCGGCCAGTTCGGCAAGAACCATCTCGGTGACAAGGACGAGTTTCTTCCCACCGCCCACGGTTTCGACGAGTTTTTCGGCAATCTTTATCATCTCAACGCTGAGGAAGAACCAGAGAACTTCAACTATCCGCAGGATCCGAACTTCCGCGAGCAATATGGCCCGCGCGGTGTGATCCGCTCTTCTGCCGACGGAAACATCGAAGACACCGGACCGCTGACAAAAAAGCGGATGGAAACGGTTGATGAAGAAACTTCCGCTGCCGCCATCGACTTCATGAACCGCCAGGTGGAGCAGGGCAAGCCATTCTTCATCTGGATGAACACAACCCGGATGCACTTCCGCACTCACGTGAAGGCGGAAAACCGGAGCGCACCCGGCCTGACCGCCTTAACCGAATATGCCGACGGCATGATCGAACATGATGCGATTGTCGGTCAGATCCTCGATGCTCTCGACCAGACAGGTATCGCGGACAACACGATCGTCATATACTCGACCGACAACGGTCCTCACCAGAACTCCTGGCCGGATGCCGGGACCACACCGTTCCGGTCCGAGAAAAACACCAACTGGGAAGGCGCATTCCGGGTCCCCGCAATGATCCGCTGGCCTGGGCACATTGAACCCGGAACTGTCAAGAACGGCATGTTCTCCGGTCTCGACTGGTTCCCGACGCTGTTGGCTGCTGCCGGCGATGCCGACATAAAGGACCGCCTCCTGGAAGGGACAACCATCGACGGGAGTGACTACAAGGTCCATCTCGATGGCTACAACCAGCTTCCCTACCTGACGGGGGAAACCGATGAGACTGCACGAAAAGAGTTCTTTTATTTCAACGACGATGGCGCGGTTGTCGCGTTGCGGTACGAGAACTGGAAAGTTGTCTTCCAGGAGCAACGGGCAAAAGGCACTTTGAACATCTGGGCGGAGCCTTTCACAGCGCTGCGGGTTCCCAAGCTTTTTGACCTGCGTTCCGATCCTTATGAACGGGCCGACCGGACCTCAAACACATATTACGACTGGCTGATGGACCATGTGTTCCTGTTGACGCCGGCACAGGTTGAAGTCGCGAAGTTCTTTGGAACGTTCGAAGAGTATCCGCCCTCTCAGCGAGCTGCGAGCTTCTCTGTGGACCAGATCCAGGATCAGCTCGAAAAGACACTGAGCGGCATGACCCGATAAGCGCTCGGCAAGCAGCCCGCGGGGAGCAAAACGCTCCTCGCGGGCCTGTCCGTCTCCTCCAAGCGTGAGAATTGTCATGCGCAGTATCATTGTTGCGGCCGTCTTCGCCATTTTGCCTTCTTTGTCGTTTGCCGACCCTTTGCCTTCGTGGAACAACACGGAAACAAAGCAGGCGATCCTGGAATTCGTCGAGGCAACGACAACGCCCGGAAGCGAGCGTTACCTCGATCCGGCGGCGCGGATTGCGACATTCGACAATGACGGCAACCTCTGGGCGGAACAGCCTGTCTATTTTCAGCTGATCTATGCTCTCGACAAGGCCAAGGCCATGGTCGCAGCGGATCCGTCCCTGGAAGAAAAGAGCCCCGGCATGAAGGCAGCGGCGGACGGGGACATGCAGGCCTTGCTCGCGGACGGGCACAAGGGGCTGCTTGAAGTCATGGCAATGTCCCATTCCGGCATGACGACGGAAGAATTCAAGGATGAGGTCGACAAATGGCTGGAGACCACGAAACATCCTGTAACCGGTCGACGCTATGACGAGATGATCTACCAGCCCATGCTGGAACTGCTCACCTATCTCAGGGACAAGGGTTACAAGACCTACATTGTTTCCGGCGGCGGGATCGATTTCATCCGCGTCTTCTCTGAAAGAGCCTACGGCATTCCATCGGAACAGGTTGTGGGCTCAAGCATCAAGGCGACTTTCGTCGTCTCGGAGGGCGATGCGGATACCGTGAAGAGCCCGGAACTCTTTTTCATTGATGACAAGGAAGGCAAACCGGTTGCCATCAACCATCACATCGGCCGTCGCCCTGTCATTGCCTCGGGTAACTCCGATGGCGACCTTCAGATGATGCAATACGCCACCCGTGGCGGCCGCAACGCTCTTGCTATCTTGCTGCACCACACGGACGCGGACCGGGAATGGGCCTATGACAAGGGCTCCAAGGTCGGAGGGCTGGACAAGGCGCTGGAGGAGGCCAACCAACGAGGCTGGGTCGTCATCGACATGAAGGCCGACTGGCGGACAGTGTTTCCGTGGGAACTGCAAAACAGGTAAGGAAGATTTCGTGCCTTCGTTGAAACAACTCGGGGTCTTGGGATCTGTTGGCTTGATCATATCGGGAAGCCAGGCAGCGACTGCCAACGGCGGTTTCGTCCGGATTGAGGGCGGCACCTTCACGATGGGCTCCAACGAGCATTACCGGGAAGAAGCGACAGAGCGTAAGGTCACTGTTGGTACGTTCCTTCTGAGTAAAGCCGAGGTGACCAACGCGAAGTTTGCCGCGTTCGTCGAGGCGACCGGCTATGTAACGACTGCGGAAAAAGACCTAGACGCCCAGCAGAACCCAAACCTGCCACAGGATCTCCTGAAAGCCGGGTCAATGGTCTTTGCCCAGCCGGATACCCAGGTCGACATCAGCGACTTCCACAATTGGTGGCGATACGTCAACGGGGCGAACTGGCGCCATCCTGCTGGCCCGCAATCTTCGATAGAAGGACTAGACGATCATCCGGTCGTGCAGGTATCCCCTGAGGATGCGGCTGCCTATGCTGAATGGGCCGGTGGTCGGCTGCCGACGGAAGCCGAGTGGGAATATGCGGCCCGCGGCGGCCTTGAGGGCGCTGAGTATACCTGGGGAGAGGATTACGATCCCACTGAGGGCTGGAAAGCCAACACATGGCAGGGGCTCTTTCCGAGCGTCGACACCAAGGAAGACGGACATCACGGCACGTCTCCAGCCGGCTCCTTTCCCCCGAATGGATATGGTCTTTACGACATGGCTGGAAACGTATGGGAACACACTTCGGACTGGTGGGTGCCTGGGCATCCAGATAAATCAGAAACAGATCCTGCAGGCCCTCCGAAAACCCTTGCCGCCAACTTCGCTCATCCGGCCGTCGGACCGATGAATGTGGTCAAGGGCGGTTCCTGGCTCTGTGCACCGTCATACTGCCTGCGATATCGCCCTTCTGCGCGTCAGCACGCGGAACGAAGCCTGGGTGCCAATCACATCGGTTTTCGAATAGCTAAAGACGTGACTGGCGAGCACTAGACTTTCTCATGATGAAACCACGTCGAAAGTGTCTGCTTTCAGGAAGCCCTGCGCATGCTATAAACCTACGCAATAAAAACTCAATTCGGGCATTTTTCGGTAACGCTTGTGACCCTCTCGCCGAACTAACAATTCTCCGCAACTTTCTATCGGTATCTGCCGCCAAGCCAGACGATCCGAGAAAGCGTCGCTAACGCACATCTTAGTTGCCAGTGCTGTTGGCATGGCCGGGCGGACACTTTACCCGCGTTTGGTCGCTGAGCTGCGACCAGCAATTACATGCAGAGGACATCGTCAATACGCTCATCCCGCATTAGGCGTAGGACAGTTCACCTCTAGATCCGGAATGCAATACCGGTCTTCTTTTCCGCCAGC
The DNA here is from genome assembly GCF_003075075.1 of Labrenzia sp. 011. GTDB lineage: Bacteria > Pseudomonadota > Alphaproteobacteria > Rhizobiales > Stappiaceae > Roseibium. The sequence goes on from NZ_QCYM01000018.1 coordinate 61,683, forward strand.
TTGTCGAAATGCAGTTTCAGAACCTTGTGGTCGTCTTCAGCCGATGTCTGATAGCTGCGGTGGTCGGTATCCTTGACTATCAGGAAAGCTGCCGCCCAGATCCCGATCAGAAACCCCGTTTCGTCCCGTAGTTCAAGCCTATGTGGCCCAGTCGTCCCGAAGCTGCGATTTTGGCCAACTCGCAGAACGTTGTGGGAACATGGCTTGCAGCATTGACCCGAGAAGCGCCCGGTCGTGACATTTCGCTCCAATTTGAGGAGCGTTTTAATGAGTACGAGTATTTCTAGTTCTGATTTCATCGGCCAGTGGAGCCTGAGCTTCGCCGACATTGATTTCATCAATTCCAAACCCGCCGCTACGAGGCTCGGCTTGGCCGCGCAGTTGAAGTTTTTCAGTGCTCGCGGTTTCTTCGCTGAGGATGGCATATTGGTCTCGCACGATGCTGGCGAATATCTGGCTGAGCAGATCGGCGTTCCAGCCGACGAGCTGTCCAGCTATGATTTCGGCGGGAGAACAGCCCGTCGGCATTGCGCCGAGATTTTACAGTATCTCGGCTTTGGCCGCATGACGCGACGAGACCGGGAAGCGCTTTCCTGCTGGATTATCGGCGAGCTTTGCCCGTCTGGACAATCCGTCGGCGCAAGCTAGAGGCGGTATTTCTTTGGTGCCGGGCTCTCGGTACCGCGGCGCGGGCACTGGCTTAAAAAGAGGCTAACGGTTTAAAAACTTCCGGCACCGTGGTCGCGTCGATCTGCGCGGCCTTCGAGCCAAACTCCCCGAACAGAAAATCGAATCCGATGATCCGCATTCTAACTGCCCTCGCCCTTTGCCTCACTGTCGTTCCCGCCAGCGCGGACGAATGGACCAGCGCGGTTTCGCGCGTAATCGATGGCGATACGTTCCAGCTTTCGCGGCCGCTGGTGCGGATCCGCCTGTGCGGCGTCGATACGCCGGAGCGTGGGCAGCGTGGTTACCGCGAAGCGGCGCAGTACGTTCAAACACTTGTTTCCGGTAGAAAAGTGCAGTGTCGAACAGTTGGCGAAGGCACCCCTTGCGACGGCCGATCGCGCAAGAAATCGTATGACCGCTTCGTAGCTCAATGCTTCGTTGACGGGCAGGACATTGCGCTGAAGCTTGTTGAAACCGGACACGCCTGCGCCTGGCCGCGGTACTCCGGCAAGCATTATGTGCGGCAAGCGCGCTGCGTTCGCTAGCCCACTCCAGGCCAAAAATGCGCGCCTCACAACACCAGCCCATGGAGTGACTTGTGCAGGTGGAGTTTACCGTCCCCTGCCCTGTCGATCATTGCGCGGAAATAGCCTCCCGGGGATGTAATTTGCTCGGGATCACGGAGGGCTTTTTCTGCGACGACGGCCAGACATGCGGCGGCGAGATACCTGCCTTGCCGCTCGACAGCATTCTGGTATCCAGCTGGACTTAGCCCGATCAGCATCCGCAACTGATCAGCCGCGATGCAGAGCATTGCCCAATTTGAGAATGACAGACCCAGTTCATCCTGGACGTTGGAGCATGCAGATTTGATGAGGCCTATTGAAACACCGTCGAGGTTTGTTTCTCCGGATTTGCCTCCTGCAGCCTTTGCCGATTGGCGATTTGGCTGTTGTTTTCGAATGGCGGCTCCGCCAGGCTCCTTTTCAAGAGCCTCTTCAGCGGCTTTGCCGCTGTCAGGTTTGTTTTTGATTTCTTGCTCGTTAGAGCAAGGCCGCTTTTGCTTACGTTCAAATGAGTCTGTTGGGGTTGTAATAGATATAGGGCTGACATCAATGTCACCCGCGGATGACATTTCATTCACATTTTCTGATTCAGTTTCAGCTGCTTGTGCCTCAAAGGTTGCTACGGCTTCGTGATACAGAGCCTCCACCCGCTTTGCCTTTTCCAAGGGTTCCAGGTTTTCCAAGTCAAGGATGACATTCAACCGGGTGATATAAGTCTCATAGTCACTGCCAAGAGCGTCGACCAGATCGACAATCGCGCGGGCAAAGCGCGTGACCGCCCGCTTTGCTTCCTGCAGCGCCTTGATCCGCTGCTGAAATGACGTCGCTTGATCCTTGAACGCCTGGAGGTTGAAACAGGCAGGTGTAAAATCAAGACCGTAGGCTTGCTCCTGAGAACCGCCAGCGTTCCGGTAAACATAGCGGCGGCCGGTCGGGCTGTCGCGATACGCCAGGATCCCCACCTCGACGAGTTTCTTCAGACAACGCGTGACGGTCCGTGGTGTGCGGCGGGTGTACTCCGCAAGACGCTGGTTTGAAATGGCCACAACGGGACGGCGCCCGACGTTGAAATCTTCGGCCTGGACGAGCCCCAGCAGGATATCCAGGACATGATAGGCGGTTCCATCGATCCCTAACGCCGGCGCGACACGTTTGAGAACCAGGGACAGATCCCTTTTGGCAACTTGGGGTCGGTCTCCTTGGGACGCTAGATTCGCGCTCGCAAGAATTCCCGGCGTCACCTTCCGAAAGGAAGAGACGTTCGAAACAGCAGGCATAACAACCTCCATTCACCAACGCAGATCAACGCGCGGCGCTATTTTTCTCGGGAGGTTCAACATCAAGGAATCGGCAGAAATCCACCGTCCACACAAGATGGATCTTGCGCGTGATTCGGAATTCGCCTAAAACAGGAGGGTGTTGAGGTTCCTGTTTGGACTTTCCAAGTTGAACCCTGATTAAAGGGACTGAACGGTTGCCGCCGTTCGGTCTCTTTTCATTTTCGCAATTTGATCTTTGTCACTTCCTCCAGTTTTCAGTTTCCACTTAGTTTTTTGATTTCGCATTTCGGAGCTGAAATTCTCGGTAAACCTCGGACAGGTGTTCTCCGAGCCATTGCGCGAACTCGACCTCAGATTTCGGTATAGTGAAAGTCGTCACAGACGATGTCCGCGTCATTTTTGCGAGCACTGCGCCGTTCGTAGTGATTTCTTCGCTGAATCTACCGGCCGTTGATGATTTTTTCCTCTTACCTCTCGCGGCAAGCAGCGCCATTGTCATTCTATCCTGACCATTGGCAGTTTTGAATTCAGCTGTATCAACGATTGTCCGAACACGTTTCTCTGCACCTGGATCATCAAATAGCTTTGCTAGCTCCATCCAAGCAGGTCGACCAACGTTCTTTGCCCTACCGATTGCTCGGATTATATCGAACGGTATGCTGTCGGCGATCTTCAACATGTTCGAAATAACAGTTTGGACTTGGCCTAGAACCGGCTGCATTTCGCGTTGCTTCAGACCCGCCTCGCGCAATTGAGCTGCCCACAATGCCATTTCGGCAAATGTCAGATTTTCTCTGACGCCATTTTCGAGTGACTGTTCCTTGATCAGCTCCGAGTCGCTTAGCTTGCGAACGTAGGCCTTAATCTTGATGGTTTCCGGCCTCGCAGACTCCGCCATCAGCGCTCGGATAGCCAGCAATCGCCGATGTCCATACGCCAACTGATAGCGGTCTTGTTGGGCAGGGTTGGGGCGCACAAGGACTGGTATTTTCTGGCCCTCATTTTGAATGGAGAGCTTAAGCTCTTCGAGTGCCTCCCTTGCCTCCTCGTCCGTTTCAAACCGGTCAGAAAACGGGCTCCCATCGATCTTCGACGGATCCAGGGAAACAATGCTGTCCTCGCGCAGATGGGACAAGGCGCGCCCCATGGAATTCACGACTGGAGCTGTCACCTTCTGGGTCGTAGCGGTCTCAGAGGGCTCGTGTTTGTCAGCGGCGGCTGCAGTCGCGTCAGCCATCATTTTGACGATCGACTTCTTCATGCTCAAACCTCCCTGCCCCACACATCATTGATCAAGTCGAGGATTTCGGAGTTTACGCGATCAGCACTTTCTAGCGCACGTTTCAGCGTCTCACGGCCAACTTCCCCAGGCTCGATTTCGTAAAGCGTTTTCTTGGCTACGCCAGCAGATGCGATAGCCGTCGACTCGATCGCCTCGGCGACGAGAACATCGGTGCCGAACAGATCACGCATGGTGCCGGACATGATTTTTTGCGGACCGTCGTTCGGGTTGACACGGGTCAGCAAAAACTTCGTGAAGTCATGCTCGAAGACCGCCCCACCCTCAGAAAGAGTGTGGGTTACGTCAGAGATCATTTTCAGGAACTGTGAACAGGAAGATACATCTAACATCGCCGGATGCACAGTGACGATCAGTCCGGTAGCAGCATAGAGAGCCGCCATTGTAGTGTATCCGAGCGATGGCGGTGTATCGAGAACGACTATGTCATAAAATTCCTCAACCGATTGTATCACTGCATCAAGGCGCTGGAAGAACAGCCCCAATTCATCGGTCCTTCTCTCGGCGAGAGCAGTCGGTGTATCGTATTCGAAGTCCATCAGTCGTAGATTTCCGCAGGCAAGATGAATGCCCGGAAAATATGTTTCCCGAATAACCTCAGAGAACGGAATTCGGTAATTGTCGTATCTCAACGCATCATAAGTTGTTTCAGTACGCTCGTCCTCACCCTCACCTGACCTCAGGTCCCGGTCCGGCTGAATACCAAATGTGGTTGTCATCGAGGCCTGAGGGTCTAGATCGACGCACAGAACCCGATATCCCTGCAAAGCGAGATAGTGTGCGAGGTGAACGGATGTCGTGGTCTTGGAGCTCCCACCTTTGAAGTTTGCTGCCGCGATCACCTGCAATTTCTCACCCGGACGACGATGCGGCATGAAGCGCAATGCATCGTCGGGCCGAAGCTTGGCAAGAAATGCTCTAAGCTCCCAGACTTGTTGGATCGTGTAGATACGGCGGTTATTGTCGGCCCGATGCGGTTGAGGCCCCTTTCCTTCAAGTGTCAGGGTTCTCAGCGTGCTCTCAGGTACACCTAGCAGCCGAACCAAGTCGGTCGTGGAAAAGGTTCGGCCAAACATCTTCCGCGCTTCCGGCGGATAGGTCATTTCACGCATGGTCTGCAAACGGTCAGACAGCTTCTGCGTGAAACTTTCTATTTTCGCGGTAGTATCGCGTCCGCTGGCAATTTGTTCGGTTGCGACCATAAATTCTCTCTGACGGTTTTTTTGCCGTTTCCAGCATCATTCCGTCATGAATGCCGGATTCCGACCAGCCTTGCAAGAAGTTTTAAGTTAATAAAGTCCTAACGCCAAACGGCGGTGGCCAGGGCAACCGGAATTCTGGCAAAGTCCCTCCGCCAAAGACAGTCAACTCCTTTTTCCGCTTCGATGCCTGGCCTCGCAAAGCCTTGTTCTGGTTGCGTTTTACGAGATTGTTTGTCAATGCCTCTGACCATAGCCGCTCTAATAACGGCTTGTCGCAAACTTTCCCCGGTTAACTCGGCGCTGAGACTTTGTCGCTGAGAAGGTGCCAGATTTGTCGGAGCCGCAGACCATGATTCTCAAAGCCAAGTTTGAAAGCTGAAATGCCAATCGAAAGGAGATTTCAGAGGGCAGCAGCTCAGGAAGCTGTCTGGCTGACAGAAACCAACGGACGCACGATTGCCCAGGTTGCCGAAGATTCAGGCTTCCGACGCTTACCCGGCAGAAGCGGCGTTACACGAAGACGAGGGACAGTTGTCATGGCGACTCGGTCGCCGCGAATCATCTTGACTAGGGTTTTGCTTGTGACGGTTCTGAACTGATGTGGTGGATGCCCCAACTTCACCCCCAACTACTATCAGGAGGCGGTCCGAAGTCGATGAGGGCGCAGGAATAGACAGCCGCCTCATCAAAGGGATACCGGGCTTCCATTTCAGCAGTCAATGTAAGTCCCAGACCTGGTGCGGTTGGCCTCAGCAATTGTCCATCAACAATCACCCCTTGACCGGATATCATCTCCGCACCGAGCGGGAAATCCAGCATGGGATATTCCACTAGCTTGCCCCCAGCCGCAAAAGCGGCATGATAGCTCGCCATAATCGCGGCCGCGCCTCCCCAGGCATGAACGACCACATCAGTCCCCTTTGCCTTGCCCGCCTCAAAAACATCCATCACGGCAGAAATCCCTCCCATCACAGATGCGTCCGGCTGTACGAAATCATAGACCTCGCCGTTGATCCGTTCGATCATCTCTTTCGGGGTGGTTACTATTTCTCCGCCACAAACGGGCACGTTGATCTTGCCGCGCAACTCGCGGAACTCCTCCGGGCAATCGGGGCCAAGCGCCTCCTCGACGAAAATCATCCGACGATCGGTCTTCGAGTGAACAGCCTCGACGAACTGAACAACATCGTGAACGGCTTGAGGAGGGTCGGCGAGATTCTGGCACATGTCGACGCCGACTTGGATACCACGCTTTCCGGCCTCCTCGAGTACCCAGGCCGTACGCAGGATGTCGCTCTTGACCGACCGGATCTTGTATCGGGTGATGCCCAGTTTCTGCAGCTGTTCCAACTCGCGGATGAACTGCTCCTTGGCGTCACAACATCCCCCGGAGCCATAGATAGGAACGCGATCCATCTTTGCACCACCGAGAAGGTCGTACACGGGAACCCCAAGCGATTTCCCTTTTGCATCCTGAAGTGCAATTTCGAACGCAGCGATGACGTGACGCGCCGCGCCCTGCAGGGACCAGTAGTCACACAGACTGCGCAGATCGCGCACGCGATTGGCGATCTCAAATCCGTCCTTGCTCATCACCTGCGGCGTACAGAGATCCACGATTGACTTGAAAACCAACGGGGCGAATACGGCGAGATATCCCTCACCCAGACCTGTCACTCCGTTGTCCAGAGTTATCTCGACCATCCCGATGGTACGCTTCGGCCCGTTCGGAAAGCACTCCTTGATCTCCGGATCGTCCGCATCCGCATAAGGCGAGCTCAGCAGGATGCAGCGTACATTTGCGATTGCAGGCATCAGTAACCTCTTGTCATCTTTACAATGCCCTGGAGCGGCTGCCCGGTTCGATAGCGAGCGAGATTTTCCAAGAAAACATCAATCTTGCGATCCAATTCATCCGTGGTGCCACCGCCAGAGTGCTGCGTCAGGATTGTATTGGGACAAGTCCAGAATGGATGATCCGGGGGCAGCGGCTCATCGACTGTCACATCCAGAACCGCGCCGCCAATGCGGCCGGTATTCAACATCTCGGCCAAAGCGTCTTCATCGACGATCGAGCCCCGCCCAAGATTGGCGAAAATGGCATGCGCCGGGATGAGGGCAAGCCGCTCGCGGCCAAACAGGCCACGCGTTGCGACTGTGTCCGGTGCCGTACAGACCACGATGTCAGCGCCGGTCAACGCGTCGTCGAGCTCCTGTACCGGCGTCGTGCTGTGAATGGCCATCACCTCGCAATCGAATGGCAGCAGTATCTGGGCAAGGCGTCTGTTTATCGCGCCAAAGCCGACCATCACGACCCGGGCATTCCGGATTGATCGCAGGCAAGTCCTCAGAGTATCCCCCATCCACGACTTCGCCGACTTGAGCTGAACCACACGATCAATGCCGCGGGTCAGCCCCAGAATTCCCGCAAGGGCCGTCTCGGCAACGGGATCGGAGAAAAAACCGGCCAGATTCGTAAGCGACAACCGGTTCTCCAGCCGCGACCAATCGAGGCCCATGTATTCGCCAAATCCTACCGATTCCAGCTGAACCCAACGCAGGGTTTCGACGGCTTCCAACCGGTCTGCTTCAGGGTTTCCGAAGGCAATTTCACAGCCTTCGAGTTCTCCGTCTGCCTCCAGCGTATAGTTGCCGACACCGTCCTGCAGACGTACCCATTGGTCCTCCGACAGATCCAGACAGACTGCGATACGAGCGCTCATGCACCCCCGCCAGTGCTGATCCAAATCGTCTTGGTCTGGAGATACTGGTCCAGCGCCTCTGTACCATTATCCCGGGCAAGGGAGCCGGAGCGCTTGTAACCACCGAACGGCGTCTTGATATCGCCTTCGGAGAATCCGTTGACCGATACGGTTCCACACGGCAATCTGCGTGCCATATACAGTGCGCGGTCGATATCCCGGGTGAAGACGGTCGCATGAAGACCGTAGTCCGTATCCATGGCGAGCTTCAGCGCCTGGTCCATTCCATCAACAGCCAGAACGCCCAACACCGGACCGAAAATCTCTTCACGGGAAATGGTCATTTCGGGCGTCAGGCCTGCAAAGACCACCGGATCTATAAAATATCCCGATCCTTCACGGGCTCCGCCGACCAGCATCTTCCCGCCTTCGGCACAGCCTTTGGCAATGTAACCCGTAACGCGCTCCATATGCTCCTGCGTTACCATGGCGCCGATATCTGTCGACGGGTCGAGAGGATCTCCAACGACATACTCCGCAGCGCGCGCTGTCACCTTTTCAATAAAGCTGTCTGCGATCCGCTTATCGACGATTTGGCGCATGTTCGCCGAACAGTTCTGTCCGCCGTTCCAGAATGCGGAATTGACGGCGTGGTCTATCAAATCATCCGAGAGGTCGGCATCATCGAGCACGATGAACGGACTTTTTCCTCCCATCTCAAGGCCGACAACCTTCAGGTTGCTCTCGCCAGCATAGCGAAGAAAATAGCCCCCGACCTCTGTCGAGCCCGTAAAGGAAACGATGTCGATATCAGCATGACGTCCGATCGCCTGGCCGGTTGTTTCCCCCAGGCCAGGGAGGACATTCAAGACTCCGTCAGGCAGCCCTGCCTCTTTCGCAAGTTCAGCAAGGCGCAGTGCGGTCAGAGGCGTTTGTTCGGCCGGTTTGACCAGGCAGGAACAACCTGCTGCAAGTGCCGGTGCAACCTTCCACGCCGCCATCAACAGCGGAAAGTTCCAGGGCAAAACCAACCCGACGACACCGGCGGGCTCCCTGACAACCAGCGCCAGTGCGTCCTCGCCAGTGGGAGCGACCTTGCCGAAGGTTTTGTCGATCAACTCGCCATACCACTGAAAGAAGTTCGCAACCTCGGTCCCGATTTCATGGAGGCAATCCGTGATCGTCTTGCCGCTGTCAAGACTCTCCATGACGGCGAGTTCTTGGGCGTTCTCACGGATCAGCTCCGCAAGCTTGAGCAAGACCTCCTTGCGCGCTTCAGGAGCGCTTCTTGACCAGACGCCATCAGCAAAGCTGCGTCTTGCGGCCACAACTGCGCGGTCCACGTCAGCGCCCGTACAATGGGCCACCGCTGCTATTGCTTCACCGGTGGCAGGATTGATTGTCGTAAATCTGTTGCCATCAGATGCCTCGGCAAAGGCGCCATCGATGAAGGCAAGATTTGGAATCGTCAGAGAAGTCGCAATTCCCTGTGCTTTTTCTTTCGTTATTTCCATTGTCTCTCTCCGATCAAAATTATCACCCGCGCCGCACCGAGATATGCCAGGGGATCATCAGCCGCTCGGCAATTGTCACGATGCCGAACAAGCAGAGGCCGATAAGGGTCAGGAAGAAGATCCCGGCGAAAGCGAGATCCGGGCGCATGTTGCCGGTCACGATCTGGATGTAGAAACCAAGTCCTTCGTCGGATCCGATGAATTCAGCAATGGCCGCCCCAACGGTTGCGTTGATGGCGGCGTATTTGAACCCCACAAAACACTGCGGCAGTGCCGCCGGCAGCCGAATCTTCAGGAACGTGCGCCAGGCACCGCCACCTGTGGAGCGGCTGAACAGCGTCAATTCCTCGCTCAGCGAGTTGAATGCGAGGATTGCATTCAAAACGATCGGGAAGAAGCAGACGAGGAAGACGATGATCACCTTGGGCAGCAAACCGAAGCCGAGCCAGGAGATAAACAGCGGGGCGAACGCAATCTTCGGAACCATCTCGATGCAGACCAGAAACGGGTAGAGCGTACGTTTCAAAACGCTCGAGAAGGCGATCGCGAGACCCAGCGGCAGGGCGAAGACAATCGCGATTACAAATCCCAACAGCGTCTCAAAGCCGGTCACATAGGTGTAGTAAAGAAGTCGCTCCAGATCTGCAGCGCCCTTCTCAACGATCAGGGACGGCGGCGTCAGAATATAGCGCGGTATATCGAACCACTGGATTGAATACTCCCAGAACAGGAAGAACCCGACAAAGAAGACAACGAACATCCAGGAGTTTTTCAGATGTACCTTGAGAGCTGCGAAGTACGGTTTTTTATCAAATGACGCCATAGCTTCGAAAGATCTCCTGTGCTTCTCGGACATGGGCGCTAAATTCCGGGGAACTCTTGACCTCGAAATCTCGGGGAAACGGCAGGTCGACATCGATAATGCGTTCGATACATCCGGGCCGAGGGGTGATAACCGCGACTTTGGTTGAAAGCTGAAATGCTTCCTCGATCGAATGGGTCACGAAGATGACCGTCGGGCGTTGCTGCATCCACAAGGTCTGCAAATCCGATCTGATCCTCTCCCGGGTCATGGCATCAAGTTTGCCCAGCGGTTCATCAAGCAGCATCGTTCCCGGTGTATGAACCATCGCCTGGCAGAAGGCAGCTCTCTGCTGCATTCCACCTGACAATTCATAGGGGTGCCTGTCAGAGAATTCTTCCATATGAACCGCCGCAAGCATCTGGTCGACGCGCTCACTGTATTCGGCGGTCGACAACCCGCGCATTTCCAGTTGAAGTTCGATGTTCCCACGCACTGTCCGCCACGGAACCAGTGTGTTGTCCTGAAACATGATGCCAACGTCCGTTTGCGGACCGTTGACAGGCTTGCCACCAATCACCACCTGGCCTTCAGTCGGCTCCAAAAGCCCCGACGTCATCAGCATCAAGGTGGATTTGCCGCAGCCAGAGGGACCGAGAAGCGAAACAAATTCGCCCTGGTGAATCGTCAGGTCCACCGGACCGAATGCATGAACTGCGTCAGCCCCCTCGCCAAACACCTTCTTCACGCCATGAAATTCTATCTGATGACTCATTGGGATGCCTCTGTTCCGCCGGAGACCGCAAGGGTTCCGGCGGAAGACCTTTGCAGGATCAATCGACGAACTGATTTGTGTAGAAGGATGCCGGATCAGCATTCGGATCCAGATCATTGTACTCTTTCATCAGATTGATCATGCTTTGCCAATCGGACGGGACGTTCAGGCCAAGCTTCTTGTCCGTGTTCGCGGCAGAATAGAGAAGACCCAGAGTGACATCGAGCACCGCTCGCGCCTGGGCCTTGCCTTCGTCTTCGGCCATGGAGCCACCGACGATATCCGCGATTGACGCCACTGCCGCATCCGGATCGGCTTCTGCCTGCTTGTAGGAACTGATCGTTGCATCGACAAACCGATCGACAAGATCCGGGTTTTCCTCGATCAGTGCCTTGCGGGTGGAGATGCAGTAGCCGACCTGATCGACACCATAGTTGGAATAAGGCAGCAGAACAGGATCTTCACCGCCATTTGCCTTGATTTCTGCAGGCTTGTCATCCAGACCACCCAGCATGCCGACTGCACCACCTGCGCCTTGCAGATACGAAGATACTAGCGCTCCGTCCGGAACATTTGTGATCGTGACGTCATCTGGTGTCAGGCCGGCATCGGCAAGCACGATTGGGAAGAACGTATTCACACCCGCATTTGCTGTTGTAAGGATCTTCTTCCCTTTCAGGTCCGCGATCGATTCGACGCCGGAATCCGGCCGAATAATCACGGCTTCGGAGCCCATCGCATCAATGACTGCGACCGAAATGATCTCGGCGCCCTGACTGGCCAAATTGATCAATGCCGCGCAAGAGCCATAGGCAAAATCACTGTCTCCATTGGCGACAAGCCTGTGGGCCGAACTCGATCCATTACCGGAACGGATATCCAGATCAATGTCTGCCTCCTCATAGACTCCCTTGTCCTTGCCAAGTGCGAACCCGGCATGCGAACCGTAGTACATCCAGTTCAAACGCAGACGGGCATCATCCTCTGCACTCGCGCCGGATGTCAGGCCGATACAGGCGACGACCGCGAGCATCGCTGTTCTCAATGCTGTCTTCTTCATTTCAAAGCTCCTTTGGTAAGGTGAAGGTCGGCTGTTCTGCGCAGCCTTTTAGTTTTGTCGGATCAAGCGCGGCACGCCGATTGACTGCATCATGGCGTGAGTGGCGTCTCGGTACGCAGCCCGGATATCGCGCGTCGGAGGACGACAGCGGCTGGAAGGCAAGCCGATCAGCTCCATGCAGAGCTTGTCGAGATAACCGTCGCCAGAAGTGAATTCGTTTTCAATACTTACCCACAGCTTGTAGAAAGGCATACCTTCCTCTACGAGCATTCGTGTCAATTCCGAATAATTCTTGGACCGGGCCTCATCAATGAGTTTGATCCCCCATTCAGGCCAGAAATTGCAGTGATGCACCTCGAATGCGCGCGCCCCGAGAGACGGCATTGCGCTCATGCCGAAGAACAGATTGTTATCGATGATCGTGAAACGCTTCGAAAAGTGAGAGCAGACGTCTTCGAACTCCATCGCATCGGTGCGAGGCGCCGCCCATTTCAATCCCACGATATTCGGAATCTCGGCGAGACGTTCGACCATCGAGAAGCTGAGATTCTGGCTGGTCCAGAACGTATTGTAGATAATTATGCCGAGTTCAGGTTCGGCGGCCGCTGCGGCGCGCACATATTCTTCAAAATCGCCCTGCGTGTGGCTGAAATAATAGGGGCAAGAGACCTGGATAAAGTTTGCGCCGATACGTTTTGCAGCGTGAGCCAACTCGACAAGTTCCAGAGTGCTCGTTGACTGCGCGCCCATTGCTATTGGGACCACACCGGCAGCTTCATCAACCACGACTTCGGCAACACGAACCCTTTCATCGAAGCTCATGGTCGAGAAATCGCCGGCAGCACCTCCTGCCAGCAAGGTTGCGTAATCGCGATCCAGACCCGCATCAATCAGAAACCGAACGTAGGTGCGGAGTGCCTCCTCATTCACTTCCATTTTGGGAGTGTCCTGAAAGGGAGTGGGGATCGTCACATAGCATCCCTCCAGCATTTTCCTCAGTTGTTCCACGCCAATTTCGCTCCGTTTTGGCGCAAGTGATCCCGTTCCGCGACAGCCTATCTGCCGCGACCTCATTAGATCTGCGCTCTCAATTTTTGTTGTTTCCACCGCCTTCTCCTGAGTGCCTCAGGTGCGGTGTGACTTCATAGTCAGTCCGAATTTTGGGAAGTCGTTGACCAAAATGGCATTTAATTTTATTTTTCTTGCCAGATTTTTGTCAAATTCGAGATATTCTTCCGATGTCACATAACAAGCCTTGCCAATTCGCCATCATTCTGCAGCCGGAGTTTTCCCTGACGACACTCACGTTGGCGATTGAAGCCTTGCGCATCGCCAACCAAAATTCCGCGCAAAATCTTTTTGAGTGGGAACTGCTGTCTGAGGACGGAGAGGAAGTGCGTGCAAGCAACGGTATGTGGTTCGCGGCCAAATGCGATTTCGCGACGGCAGCACAGCCAGATGTCTGCCTGCTCCTGCAGGGAAATCTTCCGACACAGAATCTTTCCAAAAAACTTTTGGGTTATCTTCGGCGCTCTTCCAGGTTTGGCGCGATTGTCGGAGGGGCAGATAGTGCCTCATACGCCCTGGCGGAAGCAGGACTAATTGCAACCGAGAAAGCTCCGGAAACCATCCTGCATTGGGAAGCAGTCCCCTCCTTTCGAGAACTTTATCCCGATGCGAAGCCCCAAAACCAGATTTTCAGCCTGTCGGAAAACCGGGCCCAATGTGCCGGTGGCGTTGCAACCCTTGACCTGATGCTTGAGCTGATATCGCGATTTGTTGATGAAGCCATGGCCAACGAAGTTGCAAATGCCCTGATTCACATGCGGCGGCCTGGCACGACCCCGCAACGCGGTGACCAGAGTTTTGACGGTGAAGACGTGGGCCGGTCCGCCCGCATCGTAAATGCGATGAAGGAGAACATGGACTTTCCACTGACGCTTGAACAATTATCCAGAGAACTCGGCATTCCAGCTCGCACGATCTCCAGAATTTGCAAGGAGGCATATAATATGTCGCCGATGAGGCTTTACCTGCGCATACGGCTGCAGGCAGCCCGCAATTTTCTCTTTTATGAGGAAATGTCTATCGGCGAAGTCGCGGCTGCAACTGGCTTTGCAAATCCATCGACTTTCTCGCGTTGCTTTTCAAGTCAGTTCGGAAACCCGCCGTCAACGTTCCGGGCGAGCCTGAGAGAAAAGCAGAAGCTCAAGGAAAACCCGGAAATCCATCGTTTAATCCAGAAGAACGACATTTGAGAAACCCTAATGTTTGTAGACGCTTCCAATCCATCACCAAATTGAATCATTCCGGGGACTTAAATCCAAGTTTATCATTGGACGGAGCAGCCTGCTCAATCATGAAATGAGGGCATGTAACCTCGTGCCACGCAACCTCTTCTCAAGTGTCTGGATTCCACTCGGAACATGGAACGGTTCTATGGGCTGTTGATCGAGCCAACCTTATTCGGTGGATTTGCCGTGCTCCGAACGTGGGAACGGATCGGGACTTGGGGCAGGACTCGCCTCGACTAATTTTCCGACGTGGCTGCCGCCAAAAGCCATCAACAGAAACTGGCGATCCAGAAGCCCAAGCTAGGGCATGTACTGGATTGAGACTATTCACGACCCGTCCTTCACCTGTTTACCTCCAACTTGGGGAGATCGCTTTTTCTCTGCCTCATATCGGATTATGTGGCCATCCTGCTTTGCCAGAATTCCCAGAACCCCCAAGCGCCATAGTGGTAGCAGCCGGTAAGCTTCCGAAGGAGCGCCGGATCACACTGACTGGCCATCGGAATCGTCACAACGGAGCGGGTCAGGAACACCCGGCGAGCTCCGGCAGCCCAGACGTCTTGCAGCTCATGTCACCAGATCGCGGGGCAGTGTGGTGACTGCTCCTGGGCAGTCCCGGTGAATGCAGCGCGCGAAACCCTTTCAAAACCGGCTCGCCCATTTGAGAATGACGCCCCGGCGGACCAAACACCATGCCCCGCCCGGATGGCTTCAACATCTGCCGCACTCGACGCAAAGCAATGACACGCCCAAACCGCCTAGAAAATGTTCCACATGGGAAAGCGAGACCACTAGAGGCGCGGAGAGACTGAGCCCTAAAACATCACAACGACTTACCTAAGCACAGCGAGGTCGACAAGTTGGCAGCGTTCCATCACTTATAGCAACTGCTATAACTCCGATTACCCGCACAGGTCATTTTGTGGGCTGTCCGTATTCCAAATTTTATAGCAATTGCTATGCGCGCCTTTTTCCTACCCAAGGGACTTACTCTAAAGTCAACCGGTTCGATAGATACTGCATTTTTCTAAGCTCTGCGCTCTTTCATTCGCTCCCGAAACGCCAAAACGTGTCCGCGTGCGACATTTCAAGCGTTTCTGCATTCTCATGATCAAACGAAACCGGAAACAGGGCAACAAACCAGGAAGGCTCGTCGTAACTCGCACCGTTGAGAAGAGGGAACGCCGCTTTGATATGTTAGTGGGCCTGAAAGAACAGCCGATTTATGAGTGTGCGTGGAACCAAAGTCCTGCCTTTGGCTGCTTATGCATATTCCAAAACAGGTCGGAATAATTGGATCCAGGCGATTAAGTCTGGCACGCATGTTTGTGGCAGCGCTCTACAGCACAAATTTCGTTCGAGCTGTGATCACTCAAAATAAATGCAGAAACCAGTGTGCCCGTGTTTGGCGCCAGAACAGCGCAGGCCCTGCAAGATCCAGATATTCAACCATCCATCGAGCGCCGGCAAAGAGCGAAATAAGGCATTCGCCGAATTCGTCGATGACAAGCGGCTTACTGATTTTCGGCGCCTTGGGAATCGGCCTGTTGTCGCGTAGATGTATGGTAGTGAACATTGCCTTTTGGCGGCGAGAGTAGATAGGCGTTTTCATGACGGGTCGCCCTGAGTTGTATTTCTGAGGCGGACTAATGGGCAAGCCCCCTCACCTGTTATCCGGCATATGCGGCCAGGTACTGCTCCATGAAACCTACCAGCGTCGGATGCTCCTTGGCGTTCGACAGAAACACATCAACCCACGGGCTCGAAAAGTAAGGTCCGTCGGGACTGAATAGAGGCAGATCTTGAACCGGAAGCCCCCGCAACGCACTGGCGGCAGAGATTCCTGCCGCCAGTGCGTTGCGCGTTAGGCTGCGGCTTTCAAGCCTTTCAGTTCCGCCATCTTTTCAGAAAGCGTCCAAAGGGCCTTGTTCAGTTTCACGTCCTGATCGATCCCCTTGATCGCTCGTGAGCACGTGCGCCGGATGCGTCCGTTCTCGTCCCTGAATGCGGCTCTCAGACCTCCCCGCATGGCGTTTTCCTGAACGACGTTGAAAGTGGTCCAAAGGTCATTTTCCCGGTCGCCCGTGCGGCGGGCGTTCAAAAGCTGGCTCGGCTGAATGCGGGTTGTGGTTTCCCCTTCGCTGTCTCCGAAGCGGGCAATGTGCGCAGCCTCCGCAAACGCCTGCTTTTCGTCGCGGTCGAGGATAAGCCCGCTCCAATCGGCTGGCGCTGCAAGGGCTTTTTCCGCTTCCTTCATCACGCGGAACGTGCCGTCAATCACCTTGTGTCGCACGTCTCCACTGTGGCGAACCTTCACGCTTTCGAGGGTGGGGGTCTGGGCGACAAGGGAATTCAGGCATCGGATGCGGAACAATCCGGCCATGATGTCGAAAGCGGCCGTGCCGTCATTTGCGTTCTTGAGCAGGATTTCGCAAACGGTATCACCAACACAAAACTTGGCATCGTGGTCGAGACGGCGAAGCCGGATCAAGTGCTTGGTGAAGTCCTTCTTGCTGGCATCTCGGGTCCGGCCTTGCTTCACACCAACCGGCATGAACCCTTCGTCCATCAGGGCACGCAGTACCTCGATGGTCGGGATCGGCTGGAACCGTTCGGAACGGCTCTCATGGGCTGAGGCTGCAAAGATAGACGGAGCACTCCGGCGCATTTCGTCTTCGCTGAGGGCACGGGCGGAATCAAAGCGTGCGGTGCGGGCATATACTGAGTTCATTGGTTTGCTCCTGTTTCCTGAACTTGGCCGGGTTGGCTCGTTTCATTTTCCGCGTCGTCGGAAACGGGGGCGGTGGGTCAAGGACCGGATGCGGGGAGGGGGATCACCCGCGCGCACAAGGCGAGAGCCGCGGAGCGTGGGGACACCCCGCAGAAGGCCGCGCAGCGGTCTATCCTTGATCTGCCGGGGGGCGGAGCCCCTTCTTTCAAGAGAAAAGCCCGGCTCAAAGCCGGACGAATTTTCATGGGGTAGGCGCGCGGGTCAGGTTCGCAGAAGGAGCGCGATCGGGCCGGTGTGCCGGCGCGATCCTGTTGCTTTGGAGAACCTGGACCGCGCGCCGTAGGGGCAACGCCCCTGCTGAGGATCAGCCCGGTCCGTCAGGGCTGGTCCGGTCCAGCAACCGACCGGTCAGCCCTTGTCGTCGCGCTCAAAGAGCTCCAATTGAGACATGGCTGAACCCTGCTCTTAGATAGCTTTGTTGATTTTTGGGCAGAAAGTGCTACATTTGGGACCGGAGAGAGACGACAGGTTTCCCCGCCGCCTCCTTTCCTAGATCACGAATTGAACTCGGAGTTTCACTGTCCAGGTGGTCCGAGTTCTTTTCATTTCTAGGGTAACGCTAATGGGTATGAACCACATCGCATTACCTCCGGTTTGAGGGCAAGGCCGTTGCCTCGGCCGGGCTGGCCGATCCTGCCCGGTCGCGCCCCTGGACTGGCGCTGCTGCTTCCGCCCTCAAAACTGATTGGCTCACCGACAGCACATCTGGCGGTCAATAGGTTAACGAGACGTTAACCCATACTGTCGCCGTAAAGAGACGCATGCGCGTCTTGAACCGCTTCGTATGCCTCTGCCTTGACGACTTGCTCGCAAGTGCGGAGTTCGGGCAATCCGAAGGTTTCAGAGGCCATCTTCCGAAATTCCAGATAGTCGTCAGAGTCAAGGATTTGGCACTGGATCGCTACAGAGCGAACCATACTGGACACATCATCGACCCACCTTTCATAGATCGCACTAATTTGAATACTGTCAAAGCGCTCGTCAGCGAGCCGCAAGGCGTTGTTGAGTTTTGCTTTCCGGCGCACTGACGGCCAATAGTCGGCGGCGTTTGCATCGACGCTCGGGATTGTTTTCGGTTTCGGCATATCAAAATCTCCTGTCGATGGGGATTAGCGGAAGGCGAAGCCGGGTTGATCGGCTTGTCCGAAAACTGAGATTTCGAGCTGAACAGCCTCTTCCAGTTCCAGCCGGTACTTACGAGCGCTCCGCAGTAGCCCACGGCGCGACGAATATCGCTCAAGCATCCGGCAAGAGCCGAACAGGGAGAACAGGACGGCCCGGCCAGTAACCGGATTCACACCCGTTTTTCCGACATAGTACTTCCGCCCGTTGGCGTTGACGGCCTCCGGTTCCTCGCTTGCCCTGATTTGCCGATAGAGTTTCTTCCAGTCGGTGCGGTTCATTTTGCGCTCCTCGTTCGCGGCGTATCGCCTTTCACTTTCCGCGTCGTCGGAAACGGGGGAGCCGGGTCAAGGACCATGGCAGGGAGGGGGATCACCCGCGCGCACAAGGCGCAGCCGCGGAGCGTGGGGATACCCCTGTCGTGGCCGCGCAGCGGTTTATCCTTGACCTGGCGGGGGCGGAGCCCCTTTTCGGCAAGCAATGTTCCGGCCCTGGCCGGTCATTATCCTGGGGGTAGGGGAACGGGTCAGGTTTGGAAAAGGAACGGCGGTCGAGCCGGTGTGCCGGCGCGATCATGTTGCATTGGAGGATCTGGGCCGCTCACCGTAGGGGCAATGCCCTGCCGGGGATCAGCCCGGCCCGCGTGTCAGTCGTTGCCATCCTGACGCGAGCCACGCGCAACAATATCGAGCGTACCATCCGCAAGAGGTCGCTGAAGCTCTTTCGCTTCATCCCAGGGCCCGGACAGCCAGGTTTCAATTTCATCCTGTTCCGTCAAAATAACAGGCATGGCTTTCGGGTGGATCGCGCCGACTTCCTTGTTTGGCTCGCACGTCAAAAACGCGAACAGGTCGGCGGTCACTTCGCCTTCCTTCACCTTTCGAACGCTGGTCCAGTTCGTCCAGATACCGGCAAAGACAGCAAGAGGGCGGTCTTCGTTGAAGGCGAACCAGACCGGTTCACGCGCTTTTGAATCAAACTCGGAAAAGGAATTGAACGGGACAACACAACGGTGGTCGATGCTGAGCCAGCGGCGCCAGTGCGGGCTTTTGGTGTTGCGAACGTTCGTCACGCCCTTGTCGGCCGACTTGCCTTTCAGTGCAAACGCCGGTGAAGGCATCCCCCAACGTGCCAAAGTCAATTCCCGATCATCACCGACATTGCGGACGATGGGAGCGGAGTAATCCGGATAGATACCCGGCTGCGGTGCCATGTTGCCGATAGTGTCGGCAACTTTCATCGCTCGAGTAAAATCCAGTACCGCTTGCCGCGCCGAGGTGTGGGAGTAGAGGTTGCACATCAGACCACATTTCAACAGACAGCAAAAAATAACAAGGGATCAGCCCGGCCCGTCAGGGCCGGTCCGCTTCCGTGACGACCTGGCCCGGTCAAGTGGGACATATACTTGACCGGGCCAGGGTGAAGCCCCTTATCAAACTTCAACCGGTTCCTTTAGAGGGGTCCGCCACCGGCCTCTGTTTGATCGGAAGGCAAGGGGCTCCGTATTCAATGGTAGGGTTGCCCCGGAGGGGAAAGGCTGCCCTGCGGGAGCTTTCGCAGGACAGCCTTTCAATGGGCAGCGCTACGCTGCCTCTTGAACGACTTCCTCGGACGCAGGAGCTTCGTCTGCGAACGTCATGATGTTCGGCACCCAACGCGTCCCGGCGACTTTTTCGGCTGCATAGGCTGCGGCTTCCTTTTTCTTCATCTTGAGAACGGGCGCGGCAGCTTCCTCGCCGCAGGCCTGCACAAGACTGTCATGGATGACATCGAGCTTGACGCGCGCAAAGTAGGTTTCGGCAGTCGGCTGGAAGTGATCGGCCATGTCGAGGTCCAGGGCAGCACCGATCCTGTTGCCATGATCCACGCCCGCGCCGTTGAAGCCGTCGCCATGGCTGATAGCGTTGATTGCCTGGGCCACAAGAAAGGCCTGCAATCGAAGCAATTCATCCTGCGAAACACCCATGCACCAGTCCCAAAGGTCAGCCGGATCAACCGGCAGAACCGATTTCCAGCTTTCGCGGATGCGTTCAATTGCATCGAGGTCAGCGCACTGGCCCGCGTCCTTGATGTGCGTTTCAAGGCAAGCGCTGTCGAGCGAGACCTCAACCGCCCCATGGGTCCATGCCGCCCGGTGCTCGTACAGCGTCTTGATCGCCATGGAATGAACGCCAACAACAAGGGCAAGGTTCGGGTTCTGGGCAAGCTCAAGGCGGAGCGCAGCGGTCTTGCGAGCCGTCAGCTCGGCGACCAGTGCTTTGGAGTGATCGGAACCGGCCTTTTCGTCTGACTCTGTGTCAGAGCAGGCCTGTGCTGCCACCTTCACATCCTTCGGATCGATCAAGCCGTGTTCAATGCGCAGATCGCCATGATAGCCAAGCGACAGGATCGCCCCGGCCTGTGCCTTCTGCTCGTCGCTGTACTCCGGTTTCCACGCGGCGCGGAAGTCCTCAAGAGCGTTTTCCGCTGCTTCGAAGGCGAGCCGGTCATCTTCGGCTCCCGATTGGTCGTAGACTTCGCCGGTGGTCTCGACCGCGTTTTCCAGAGTTTCAAGGTAGTTCTGTTCCTCGTCGGACAGATCGCGCGCCATGGGATAGACCCGGCCGTATTTCTGCATTTCCATATAGTCGATTTCTGGCTGGTAGCGGCACCACTTCCAGCCTTCGCCAGCAACGTCCAGGGTGAGCGCGTCGATCTTCTCGGCCACGAGTTTATCAATCAACGCCGCGTCTTCAGCATACCCACCATCTGTATTAAAGAGGTCACAGATCACCGTGCCGCCCGCCTCGCGGACAGCATCAAGGCCGCCGAGGAACTTGATGCGTTTGTCGGACTCAGGGATTTTTCCATCGGTCAACGCCTGACGAATATCGCGGCTATTGCGATAATACGGCGAAAGACTATCCCAAGCCCGTTCCTGAGCTTCATGGTCATCGCTGACGGTGAACGCCTGCAGCTGCGCTAGTTCCATTTCCCCCTTTTCGAACATCTCGAACAAGCGAGGGGAGACGCGGGCGAGCTTGAGGCGCTTCGTCACGACAAGTTCGCTTGCGCCAAAACGGGTTGCGATTTCGCTGACCGTCTTGCCATCGTCGGCCATCTGTTTGAAAGCGCGGAACTCGTCTGCCGGGGACATGCCTTCGCGCATGATGTTTTCGGCAAGGCTGATTTCGGTTGCGTCAGCCTCGTCGCTGAGAACGCACGTTACCTTGACGGATGCGGGCATTCTCTTGTTGGAAATCAGGTGCTCAATTGCCCGGAACCGACGCCCGCCTGCGGTCACAAGGTAGGTTCCCTTTTTCTCGCCTTCGCGAACGACAAGGTTCTGCAGGACACCAACTGAGGCGATGCTTTCAGCAAGCTCAACGATGCCTGCCTGCGTGTAGGTCTTGCGGACGTTCTTCGGATCCAGCGCCAGCTTCGAGAAAGAAATTTCAAGGTGGTTCGTGTTGGACTTGGTCATTTGGTTTGCTCCTGTTTCCATGAAACTTGGCCGGGCTGGCTCGTTTCATTTTCCGCGTCGTCGGAAACGGGGGAGGGCGGTCAAGGACCGGAAAGGCGGAGGGGTATCCCCGTGCGCACAAGGCGAGAGCCGCGGAGCATGGGGAGACCGCCGTTCCGGCCGCGCAGCGGTTCATCCTTGACCGGCCGGGGGCGGAGCCCCTTCAACAAACCAATGACTGGCAAAGCCAGCCAAATATCTGCAAAGCAGATCCAGCGCGAACGATCGTTCCCCGAATGGGCCGAGACAAAGATGGTTTCGGCCGCTGGACTATCTCGCCGGCGGAAGGCTCCTTGAGACTTCTGCCGGCTTTAGACAAGTCCCGGCAGAAATCGTGTTTGGCTCGGTGGAGGCCGTCCAGCGGCCGGAGGAGAGCGTGGTCCGGCAGGACGTGCCCTGCACCGCATCAAGATTTTGAGACTTGAAGCTCACACGACCCATTTGGGTAATAAAATCGAACGATAATCTCTATTTTTGTCACATTGCACAAATAATAGATTGGCTGTAAGGCGTCTCAGCATATTCCTTCCAGAATAACTATTGCTGCCCTTTCTCAAGAGACACCCCGCCCAAAAGGAAGACCATGACCGATACAGCAGAGCACGACATCGCTGAGGATGTAGCCTTCATCGAACTCACAAGCGATATCGTTTCGGCCTATGTGGCCAACAACACGGTTGCCGCTCCCGACTTGGCGGGCCTGATCGCGTCCGTGCACACGGCGCTGACCTCATCCGCACACAAGGCCCAGGAGCCCGAAGTTGTCGAGCTCGTACCAGCCGTGCCGATCAAGAAATCCGTCGGAACCGATTTCATCATCTGCCTGGAAGACGGCAAGAAGTTCAAGTCACTGAAGCGGCATCTTCGTACCCACTACAACCTGACCCCTGAAGACTACCGGGCAAAGTGGAACCTGCCAGCTGACTACCCGATGGTCGCGCCGAATTATGCGGCAGCCCGTTCAGAGCTGGCCAAGAAAATGGGACTGGGTCAGCAAAGATCTCAAAAAGCCCGGAAACCGGCTAAAAAGTAACTCTTAAAGACAAGGCTGCGAACCGAAGCGCCTGAACTCGATGCAGGTCCGGTCAAACAATGCATGTGTCGAGGATCTTGACATTAATGCTACTGGGTAGCACCTTCTTGTTGAAGGAGACCACCCGTGAGCATTAAATCCTCGATTTCGTTGACCGAACAGCAGGATGCCTTTGCGCGCGCTCTTGTGGAATCTGGCCAATATTCAAGCCTGAGTTCGGTTCTGCAACAGGGTCTGGAACTTTTGCGTCAGAAAACCGAGCTGGAGTCTCTCGAAACGCAGGCACTTCGCGAGCTCATTGGGCAGAGAATGAGTGGTCCTGCTGTGTCTGCGGCAGAAATGGGAACGCGCGTGGACGCCATGATCGAGCGAAAGCGGCGTGGCCTGCGTGTGGATCCTTGAGTATTCGACCGCCGCTGAGCGCGACTTTGAGCTGATCTTCGATCACCTGCTTGCAACCTATTGCGATCTCGGGGAAGACCGGGCGGTGGCCTTCGAACGCGCGGCCGAGCGCGTCAGATCCATCCGGTCCGCCATCGATCAACTCACGGAAACTCCGTTCATAGGCACGCTTCAGCCGGACATCCTGCCGGGCCTGCGTTTCGTGCGCCGCGATCAGGCCGCAGTGTGGTTTCTTGCCGAACCATCCGACACCAGGATCTTTATTGCCGCCATTTTCTTCGGTGCTCAGGACCATGTCAGGAAAATGCTGACCCGCCTGCTGTCTGACTGACCGCCAATCTTGTGCCGGTCAGCGCCGGTCACCCGAGCATTCAGACGGACCAACGTCTGCTCCAACCCACAACATTGTAACAGCTGGAGGCCGGGGCGAGGGAGCGGAGCAGGACGCCATCCACCTGATCAAGCCCACTTAGAGCACTGCCTGAAGCAATTCGGCTGTGGCCGGCATACGCTTCAGACTTGCCAGGATCCTCGTTCGCCACGCTGGACCGGTTTCGATCGCCAACTGGTAAGCTTCGTTCAGATCGTCGGGTCTGGTTTCGCTCAAGGCTTCGATCAGAAATGCCGCTTGTGCACGGTCCTTGTGGGCTTTGAGTGCATCCGGTCCGCCCTGTCTTCTGTCGGCGACAATCAGCTTGTGGATCGCGAAACGTTCAGGTCGCGGGACCTGCACCAACACTCCTGATCTATACAGAAAGGGAACACGAATTGGCTCGGCAATCAGGTAATTGAGGAAATGCAAGCTCTGTGCATTGACCCCAAGCGCAGGAAGATCGCGGATTCCCTCATCCTCTTCAAAGGAAGGCGTCAGGAATTCCACCAGCGTCTGGCGATTTGACTGCCGCCAACGCCAGGTTTTGTCGCTCTCAAGTGTTGGTAGCGGATCAAATTGAAGTTCGGAAAAAACCTCTGCCAACGGAGGTTCGACCGTATCCGCGAGAGCGAGGGACAAGCGCTCGAAACTCGCAATGTCGACATCGTCTGTCGTTGCCGATTGATCGAAACCGATCCGAACGCCAAGCTCACCTTCATAACTGCGAAAGGCGTGCGT
Source organism: Labrenzia sp. 011 (assembly GCF_003075075.1). Taxonomy (GTDB): domain Bacteria; phylum Pseudomonadota; class Alphaproteobacteria; order Rhizobiales; family Stappiaceae; genus Roseibium. The sequence continues at coordinate 85,808 of NZ_QCYM01000018.1, forward strand.
GCCGACGATCGTTCCCCCAAGACGAAAGACACCGGCCTTCGCCATTGCCGAGACGACCTGACCGGACCCGACATCCGCAAACAGATACCCCTCGGCCCGCAGCACGCGCATCAATCTGGCGCGCTCGCGATCCGCCTGCTTGGCTGCATGCGCGATTTCAGATTGCCTGTTCAACCGACTGCGCAGTTCCGGAGTGTCTTCACCGATGTATCGGTCGACAGTTTTATTGCCGATGCGGAAGTGGTCATACCAGTAGGTTTTTGCGCCAGCCGTTTTGGATCTCGGTACGCCCCGGAGGTCCGAAACGGCACCGTCAATCAATGAGCGTCGCAGATCCGTCCAGGCTGCGATACCGATTGGGCTATGGTAGCTCACCGACATTCTTACCCCACATACTTTTTTTCGTGGGGTAATCATAACATAGATAATACCCCACAAACTAATTATTGTGGGGTATACCTAAACTCCGATCTAAAACGACGGGTTTAACAACCTCACCCGAGCATTCTGGCAGACCGGCGCCTACTCCGTCCCGCATCATTGTAATAGCTGGAGGCCTGGGCGAGGGAGCGGTGGCGGGACTGCTGCATGGCATCCTGAATGGGAATATCGCGGTTCGCGGCCTCGGTCAGGAAGCCGGCGCGCAAGCCATGGGCACTGAAGTCATCAGGGTCGAGCCCGGCGCGGATACAGCGGGCCTTGACGATCGCATTGACCGACTGGGGCGTCAGGCTTCTGGTCTTGACGTTGCCCCAGCGATCGATGGCCCTGAACACGGGTCCTTCGGAAATTCCCGCCGCCTCCAGCCAGGTTTCAAGGGCCTCGACGGGCCGGCCGATCAAAAGCACCGCGTTGTCATCGCAAGCATCCTCCGTCTTGGTACGACCGAGCCGCAGGCTGACCGCTGGCAGCAGGTCGCTGCCCGGATCGCTGGGATCCGCAAGCAGGGGATCTTGCCGGGTTACCTGAGCAAGCCGCAAGCCGGACAATTCCGAGCGCCGCCGGCCGCCGGAGGCAAAGCCGACGAGCAGCAGCGCCTTGTCGCGCAGGTCAACGAGGCAGGGCGCGGCATGGTCCGTGCCGTTGCAGGTCGCCAGAAGGCGTTCCAGGAGATCGGCCGTCAGCGCCTTTCGGCTTTTTCTGGCTTTGGGCCGATCGGCAACGCGGATGGCAAGGCGCAAGGCCGAGCGCACGTCGGGCGCGGAGAACTCTCCTTGAACCCCGCGCCAGCGATGCAGCGTCGACCAGGAGGCCAGACGCCGCTGCACCGTTGAAACCGCATGCGGGGGTCGGAGACCCGTCGCGGTTTTTGCCTTTCTGAGAAGTCTTTGGTCTTCCAGCGTGCCGGCAACGTCCTCGGGCATGCCGTGAGACGGGTCAGACCTTTTTTTGTCGGGGTCCCACAGGTGATGGGCAATGAACTTCAGGATCAGCGGCACCGGGGCAGGCCAGGGGAGGTGCTCGCCGGTTGCCGCCGCGCACCAGCCTTCCAGGTAGGAACAATCGGAGGTGAGGGCCCTGAGGGAATTTTCGCCGATGCCTTCCTGGGCCAGATGGCGCAGGGTCGAGATATCGTCCTGGGTCAGAAGCGCAGCCAGCTGGTCGCTGCGCTCCGGTCCGGCGAGCGCCGGCAGGATGGCGGAGAGCGCGTCGAGATTTTCTACGCGTTGTTCCAGCGTTTCAGCCTCTCCCGCGAGGGAAAGGTTGCGAGCAAAAGCTTGCGGCATGGCCGTATCCTTCATCAGGCCGGATCCGTCCCTGGCGACGCCGGATGGCATTTCAGGTCCGTTTTCGAGAAGTCGTTACCTTTGAAGAGAAGGGGCGCCTTGCTGATCGCGGCCACCGCATAAGCAAAACAATCGCCCATGTTGAGTGCGGCGGGATGCCGGCCCTTTCCAAAGATTTCATAGGCAGCCTGGGCGGACTGATAATGCTTTCCGTCGAAGGCAACCGGTGTGACATTTGGCGCTTCGCAGAGCCGCGCGACAATGATCTCGGCTTTCGAGAACCCCTTTGCGGTCAGGACAATTCGCGTCTCGAACAAGGTTGGCCAGCCTATCACCAGGTCATTGTGGCGCATAACGTCCTTGAACCGCTCTTCTTCCGGCTCACCCAGTGCGATGGCTAAAATGGCTGACGTATCCACGGCGATCATCTGGGCAGACCGGCCTCATCATACAGCTCGCCATGATCGCTGGTGGCGCCTGCCTTGACACCCTGCCGGTCCTCGCAAGCCAGATCCCAGACCGCATCGATCGGATGGCCATGCTTTTTCTGCCGCAGCTCCCTGTCATAATGCTCCAACGCCTGTTCAACGAGATGGCTCATGGTTTGGCCGGTGCGGCGCGCCAGTGCATGAGCAAGTTGGCGAGCCTTGGCGGAGCGGATGGAAAGTTGCGGTTCTGGCATGGGCCGGGAATTCCTGTGTTTTGACTGCCTGACCCTATCACGCATTCGAGAAAGCCGGCAAGTTTCGTGCATATGCTGGCTGACCAACGATAACTAATAATCCGTCTGCTGGCGCGCACTTGAGAACGCTCTGCAACGTCTCTCGTGACGTGTGTCATGGCCCGCATTTTAGCATGCGGTGCCTGAAACGTCTAACCATCGATAATAGCTAATTATCAATATTCATATTGTGTCTCTGACAGACATCCATGTAGTGATACTTTTTTGCTTGTTTATTTTCGTTACGTGACTATCCTCTCCCAATGTCAATGGCTTACGATCTCCACAGGTCTCTGAACTCCTTGGACTGGGCCTCTCTGGCCGACCCGCTTGATCGTGTCAGCCGTGCGCTGACACGCGTGGACGAGCGGCTGCGGCGCACAGGCGACCTTGCCGACGGCGTGCGCAGCCGCGCGCATCTGTTCGACACCTGTGCGTCCATGGCCCTCGACGGCGACCTGGTGCATCTGGAGGACCTGGTCCTGCATGACGCCGGCACCGACAGGCGCGCCCCGACCCACGAACTGACCCGGGCCGCCAGGCTCCTGGCCCTGCGCCGGCGGATCGACCGGCTGCCCCCTGAAACCGTCCTCAGCCGCAACGGCCTTCTGACCCTGATCGGCCGGCAGGCGGACAGTTTGGAGGAGGGGACTGCGAGGGGCAGCCGTGCGGGGGAGGAGAGGGGAGCTTCACCATCGATCTCGACACATGCGCAAGACGACGCGGAAAAAGAAGAAAACCTTCTGGCCGAGATCGACGCCGTTCTGCAACGCTCCCGGCAGCTTGCTGAAGGATCCGTCCCGGTCGCACGGACATCGTCCCATCGGATGGCAACGGCTCAAATGCAATCCGATCCAGGAACACCCGATCGGCGCGACCGCCTGGACGCCTGGCTGGCCGTCTTGAACGCGGCCAGGCCACTGAACCTGCCTCCCGTTCTGACGGCGGTCATTTTGCTCGATGCCTGGCAGCTGCTGCAGCCGCTGGACAGCTGGCCGGAGCTCGGCCGTCTGGTGTCGGCCGCCTTCCTGAAATCGCAGGTGACGACCTGCCATCTGCCGACCCTGTCCGCAGCCTTGCGAAAATCGCCGTTCCGCTGGCGCCGCAAGGACCCGTTCCAGACACGCATCTCCGGTCTCCTGACCGGCTTTGAAACCGCCGCCCGGGACACCATGGATCAGCTCGACCGGCTGTCGATCGCCCAGGAGCAGCTGGACCGCCATTGCCGGTCCTGCCGAAGCCATTCCAGGCTGCCCGACTTTGCTCAGATGTTCCTGTCCCGGCCGCTGGTGACCATTCCCATGGCCCGCCAGGAGCTCGGCGTCACCGCCGCCGCCGTCGACCACATGATCCGCCAGCTCGGCCCGGCGCTGCCGCGCGAGCTCACCGGCCGCGGCAGATACAGGGCCTGGGGAATTCTGTGAAGGCCGTCACAACGCTCACCGCAGAACCGCGCAAGATCAAGGCAGAGGACGGGGCCACTGGCGGCCGAATTCTCATGTCAGCCTTCGACATACCCGCGCTTGCATTTGCTGCGCACCAATTGTGCCTTGCGGGCGTGTGCGGAAACCAGGTCAGGAAAGAGATCCGACCGTAACCGCCCCAAGGTGCCAAGGCGCCCCCACCTCCGTTGAACGGCATAATCGCCAAACAGGGTCGGCTCGATCGACAACACATAGAACCGGGCCATGTTCCGGTGCGGATCAATGCGCGTCAGAAAGACAGGGTATTGAATAGATGGAGTGGTTGCCGCTCTACCCACCTGACGCATTCTATTGGAGGATCGTCGGGTTAAGTCCAATGGGTGGAGAGGAAGGCGAGCATGACCAAAGAGACGATGATCGGGATCGATCTGGC
>NZ_QCYM01000019.1 GCF_003075075.1 Labrenzia sp. 011
GGATGGTAGAGATTAAAACCATCTACGTACAATGCGGCCCGAATTGGCTTAGGCTGATTTTGTTCTTGATCCAAGAGGTTAGAATCTCTATATTGCAAATCACATCGTTGGCTTGCCAACACCCCTCAGGTTCCGGTCTGGGGGTTTTTCTTTTTTAGGCTTGCGAATTATCAATAATACCACCTATTGGTGATTCGTACAGCATCAACGCTGCCAGTATCCCTTCCACTCCCGACTGACCGGATGGCTCATCGCCAGACCAAGCGCGCGGCCCGCCAGTTCGCCGTTGCTTTCGCGGCGATGGTCTTCAAGCCATGCTGCATGGCCCGCATACTGATGCAGGTAACGTGCGCTGACGTGGTGATGCTGTCCACGCACCATACGGCGCAGGCGGGAGAAAAAGCTTTCGGCTTGGTTCGTGGACACATGGTCGATCGCATAGGCTTCGCTGTGATTGATGCGATAGGTTTTCCAGCCATCATGCAATGCATCCCAATGTGACGCCTCGTCAGCGTACATGATCGCATCGCGGTCAACGAACATTTTGGCATGGTCAACGCCTTCGCCTTCGTGACGTGCAACGAATGTAAGTGTGCGGCCTTCCCTTTCGCGCATTGCGATGACAACGCGGCGTTTGCCGGTCTGGTGCTTGGCAAGACGCCGGTCCTTGCGGTCTTCCTTGTGGTTCTCCGGGCGGATATGGCCGCCGAAGTACGCGCCGTCGATTTCAACTTCGTCGTCCAGCGTATGGCCTTTGATTTCCGCAGCCATGGCTTCACGCAGCTTGTGCGAGAGAACGAAAGCCGTCTTGTACTGGCAGTCCAGATCACGGGAAAGCTGCAAAGCGCTGATGCCCTTTGCCGAATTCACGAAGATGCAGATCGCGGCGAGAAGGTCGGTAAAGGACATTTTGCGGCTGGCGAAGATAGTGCCGCTCGTGACTGAAAACTGGTGGTGACAGGCAACGCACTTGAACTTGCGCCGGGTCGGAATGTCGTAGGTCTCACAGCAGCCACAACGCGGGCACACAGCATCGCCTTCCGTATCATTCCAACGGATCTTGCGGAACGTGTCATAAGCCTTTTCCTCACCGCCATGGTAGATGGATTTCAGGGAGAGGGTCCGCGCTTTTGCCGAAAGAAGAAAATGCTGCGCCATAATGTACTGTTTCCGATGCCTATGCATCATATATAGTACGTTGACGTATCCCATACAAGGGCATATGTATCGTTTATGATACTTTTCTTATCGAACGAGGTACGTCATGGCAGATAAGACGGACTGGGAAGCCCGTGCGGCTAACCTCCTGAAAGCGGAATTGAAGCGTAAGGGTGTTACATACGCCGGGTTGGTTGATAGGCTTTCCGCAATTGGGGTTGACGAGAAAGAAGCAAACGTGAGGAATAAGCTCTCTCGGGGGAAATTCAGCGCGGCGTTTCTATTACAATGTTTAGAAGCTATTGGGTCATCGCAATTGCATTTGGACTAGTTTCGTTAGCCCATGCCAAAGAGCCTGCCCGGGTGCCCCATGAAGCCCCAAGCGTAGAAGAAAGTAAGCCCGACAAGGCTGACAATGGCATAGACAACCGCTGGCCAGCGCCAATTCCTGTGATCATCATAGAAAGCGAAGAACAGTCCACCCACGCCGGTGAACGCGAAAATAGATCCGATGATCATGAGGCCGCCGATCTGCAAGCCCAAAGAAAGGCTGCTGATGCCGCTGAACGAAGCGCTACATCCGCTGAGAGGCAAGAAAGAACGGCATGGGCTCAAGTGGTTTTGGCTATCCTCGGTGCCGTTATTGCTGCCGCTGCTGTCTGGCTTTCCATCAAGACTTCTAACCGTGCCGAGCGCACTGCCAAAGCTCAAATTATCGCTTACCTTACCGCTCATGATGTCGTTATCAGGAATTGTGCGGCTGGCTTTATCCCTGAAATTGAACTTTCTATTGAAAATAGCGGTCAAACTCCTGCCAGAGTAATTTCCAATAAGCAGTGGATTCACATTGGACACTTCCCTCCTGATGAACTCCCTAGACCTGAGGTAAAAGATGTAAAATCTATTGCAATCGTCGGGCCTGGAAAGTTCGTTAAATCCTCCTGCAAGCGCCACATCGATATTCATACCGTCCAATTTATTGAAATGACTAAAGGCACTTCGGCTCTCTATTTCTATGGCATTGTCGAATATCTGGACGTGTTTGGAGACAGACACACTCTCAAATACGCTTTTAAACATGGCGGCGATGTTGGTGTCGGACACGAAGAAATGGCCGCCATGAATATTCATAACGATGCAAGCTATTTTAAGCATGGGGGCTAAGGCACTAATCATCACTTAGCACCCTTGGTGCTCTTGATACATAAGGCCGACCCCCACCGCCGGTCATCCCCGGCTCGACCGGGGATCCAATCCACCTCACTACCTGCCGCAGACCTTCGTGACGCAGTGCCGTCCCGACAATCGCTGCCATGTCCCTGCCGCTCTGGAAACCAATGGATCCCCGCTCAGGGCGGGGATGACCGCAGAGAGGAGGAGAGGTTCGGGGAACTCTGACATCGGCCGCTTCTGGGCTTGATCGTGCCGCCTCGACTCGCCAAAAAGAGACATGGCGTTTTTCGTCTACATATTGGCTAACCGCACGCGGGGGACACTCTACACAGGCGTTACAAATGATCTGGCCCGCCGCGTATATGAGCACAGGGAAAAGACCGCGAGCGGCTTCACCCGTCGCTATGGGGTGACCCGACTGGTCTACTACGAGACATACGAGACCCCGGATGCCGCGATAGCCCGTGAGAAACGCCTGAAACGCTGGCCAAGAGCGTGGAAGATCCAGGCAATCGAGTCGTTCAATCCGCAGTGGCGGGATCTGTACGAGGACTTGAACCGGTAGGATCGCGAGTTGAAGACGCCATTCATTTCACGCCAAAAACAATTGGACCAGATCGACAAGCACCACCCACCGCCGGTCATCCCCGGCTCGACCGGGGATCCAGTCCACCTCGCCACCTGCCGCAGCCCTTCGTGAAGCAGTGCCGTTACGACGACCGCTGCCCATGTCCCGGCCGCTCTGGAAACCAATGGATCCCCGCTCAAGGCGGGGATGACCGCTGAGGTGGAGGAGAAGTTCGGGCAGGATCATCTTCCCGTATGCGCATCAAGCGAGGTTCACTTCGGCGGAAGCTCAGGCTTCAGCCTTCCCCACCCTCACCGCCGGTCATCCCCGGCTCGACCGGGGATCCAGTCCACCTCGCCACCTGCCGCAGCCCTTCGTGACGCAGTGCCGTTGCGACGACCGCTGCCCATGTCCCGGCCGCTCTGGAAACCAATGGATCCCCGCTCAAGGCGGGGATGACCGCTGAGGTGGAGGAGAAGTTCGGGCAGGATCATCTTCCCGTATGCGCATCAAGCGAGGTTCACTTCGGCGGAAGCTCAGGCTTCAGCCTTCCCCACCCACCACCGGTCATCCCCGGCTCGACCGGGGATCCAATCCACCTCTCCGCCTGCCGCACCCTCTCGTGACACACTGCCGTCGCAACAACCGCTGCCAATATCCCTGCCGCTCTGGAAACCAATGCCCCCCGCCAGGTGGCGGCTGGACATCTCGATTGACTTCTTCTGCCCCGGCGTCATTGTGATCCGGCATGTGCCGTCAAGGCCCTTCACCGGGGTCTAGCCCGGTGCGCTGGAACAGGCGAAGCCGGATACGAGCCGGCAATCACGGGAGATGACTTGCGCATGAAATGCGGTTTTTCAGAGCTTTTTGCGGTATTCCTTGGAATCCTTTTCACCGGCAACGCATTGGCGCAAGCGGCCGGCAGCGGTCAGGACGGATCCCCGCAAGGGATCGTCTATGAGGTTTCCGACATCCCGGATCCGGTTCAGATGATGGGCATGCGCAATTTCGACTGCGAGCTCGAAGAGACCGTTGCGGCCTTTGGCGCACAATTCTTCGCCGAGGGAGACGTGGAAACCTGGGTCGTGCCCTGCCAGATGGCCGATGCCAATGTGCCCTTCTTCCTCGCTATCCACACCCCCTTGGATCCCTCGCTCGACGAGTGGAAGGAATTCGAAACGCCGCCCGGCCTGAACCAGCCCAACCACGCCCTGGTCAACAATCTCTTCTACGATCCGGCCACGGGCAGGGTCACCGGCACCACCTATTACGGCCCGGACTATGACTGCGGCGCCTTCGAGCGTCACGAGATGGAAGCCGAATCCGGTGAGTACATCCTCATGGAATACCTGGAGAAACCCGAGTGCGACGGCGTTACGGGCCCGGCCGAGGGCTGGCCGCTGAGCTGGACGATCGACGAGATGGGCGGCTGATTCCGGCCGGCGTCGATGTCACGATACCGCCCGCCTGCACGGGCGGCATTTGCCGCACTGCGGGAGGCAACGGTTAACCATAGGCTAAAAAACCCTGAAAAATGCGGAGGAATCTGTTTTTTTGAGGTAACACTTCGCATTGTATTCTGCAGTGAGCAGGCCGTGAGTCGTTGAAATACCCCGGACTTATGGGTTAAGAAAGCGTTAAGGTATTGCGTATCTTGCGCCGGATCGGCTCCGGCGTGGAAGTTCAGGAGACAGGAATGGGCATTTTCTCGAAATCCTCGCGCCCGGGCGATGAGCAGGAGCGGCAGGTTGAGAGCGAGGCGCAGAGTGCCGAAATACAGGAAGACGCACAGCTTCCCGACAGGAGCAATGTCGAGCAACTTTCGCCTTTCGCCCTGAAAATGCAGGAAAAGATGAACCAGCTGGACGGGCTGAAGACCCGTGTCGGCGGGCTCAACCAGACCTTCGACCAGATGGCCGCCTTTGCCGCAGAGAGCCAGACGTCGATCCGCATGATGACGGAATTCCTCGAGGCCTCCCGCACCAGCGTCGAGACGGAAGTCCGGCTCAAGTCGCAGAACGCCAAGATTTCTACCGACCTTCTGGACGCCGAACACAAGGTAAGGACGCTCACCACCCAGCTGGAAGACGCCCAGGCGGAAGTCCATTCCCTGCGCAAACGCACCACCGAGACCCGCACGGCGCTGGAAACGGCCCGCAACGACATTGTCTCGATCCGCGACAACAACAAGAAGATCAATGACGAGTACCGGCTGCAGAGCGCCAAGCTGGTGGAGGCCAATTCGCAGGTTTCCGACCTCAGCGGCCAGCTCAACGACCTGAAGGCCAAATTCGAGACGCTTGAGAAACATGCCGAAAATCTCGCCACCGACCTGGAAGCGGTCAGGCACCGGGAAAAGGAACTGCAGCAGAACCTGTCCGAAAGCGCCAAGCTGCTGGAAGACGAGATCCGCAAGAACAATCTGGTCACCAGCGAGCTGGAAGCCTCGAAACGCGAACTCGGCGAATTCCGCAACGACAATATCGACCTGAAATCCCATCTCGACGTCGCCAACCAGGAGCTGGTCTATGCCAAGGCCCGGCTGGAGGAAGAGCAGCGCAAGCATGACAACGAGGTCTATGCGCTGAATGCGGAAATCGAGAACCTCTCCTCCCAGCGCCGCATCGGCGCCCAGTCGCTGCAGGAGATGGCCCGCGAGAATTCCACGCTCAAGGAGCGCAACCGCGACCTGCTCAAGCGCATGCAGGAAATCGAACATCTGCTCGACAGCGCCCAGAAGAACCACGAGAAGGACCGCAACGAGCTGATGGCGACATCCGCCAAGCTGCGTGAACTCAACCTGCGCTACAATTCGGCCCTCACGGATCTCAATCATCAGCGCAATCAGAACCAGAAATTCGCCGACAATCTGGAAGATCTGATCGAGGAAAACAAACGCCTGCAGCGCTACAAGATCCAGGTGGACACCGCCAACGAGCAGATCGTTCAGCTCAAGTCGGTCATCACCAACTATCAGATGGCCATGGAAGGCAAGGGACCGGCCGAAGAGCTGGGCCTGACCGAAAGCTACGACCCGATCACGGAACTCGGCATCACCGAGCCCGTGGCGTCGGACCTGGATCCGATCGATCTGGAGGGAGATGCTTCCGCCAGCGACGGACCGGATGACGACACGCCGTCCGGTGGCGGCGACAAGATCGTCAGACTGCGCGACTGATCGCCATCGTCACCTGACACGCCGCCCCGGCCTTGCGCCGGGGCCTGCCTCACAGCCGCGGAATGTCCCGGACAGTCGGCCATGCGGCGCCAGACCCAGCTTTGACGAACGGTAGGGCCCCTTCAGGCAGCTTCCGGCCAAGGGCCGCTGGCGTGGCATCACAGGCGCCTTTTCGCACGCCCGCTCCGTCCCGCATCTCCCTGGCGCAACAGGTCAGACGCCGGCCGGAAGCCCTGTCCCGGACAAGGCGGGACGCGCGTCTATTCCGGCTCCACGGTGAACTGCAACGGATAGCCCAGCTTCCCGGCAGCATCGATGGCCCTGGTGGCCTTGGTTTCGGCCACATCCTTCGGATAGACGGAAACCACACAGACGCCTTTCTGGTGCGCGGTCATCATGACGACCTCCGCCTGGGCCATGTCGAGCCTGAATTCCGCCGTCAGGATGAGCACCACCAGTTCACGCGGCGTATAGTCGTCATTGATCAGAATGACCTTGTACAGCTTCGGCTTCTGAAGCCTGGTCTTCTGCTTCACTCCCGGTTTGATGTCGATATCGCTCATGGTACTGACCCTGGCTCATCAGGACGTCCTGCGGGCCGACCGTGCGGCTGAAGGGGTGTCCGATCTGCATTCCCTGAAAGTCTTGTCCGCATCCAAAAACGCGGAATGCTCCAGGTCACAACCCGGAGACCCGGCATGGCCGACAGGCAACGAACCGGTTGCCCATCCCCCTGCACCTGACACGTGAAATATACTGCACGCAATACGGCCTGTATGAAGACCCGTATCCACATTCGCGCGTAATATAGGGCAAGGCAAAATCGAAGAAAACATGGCGCACCGAATTTTTCCCTGAAACAGCGTCTCCGTCACGTCCTGCCTTGCCGGGTCGGACCGGGCCGGGACCGCCTGCCCTGCCCTACCCCACCCCGGTTTTTTGGGCTACCATCGGCGCCGGAGATGCCATAACCGGGAAATCCGGTCTTCTGTTGAGCCTGACCTATGCCGACTTGCCATGTTTCTTGAGACGGATCGCACTTGCGGGATTGTTTCCGCTCCAGAAGGACCCCGCCGGGAACAGACAGGTGGAATGAGCGTCCGCTCCCGGCCGGACAGGGAGCAGCGCGCCCGATGACGGTACGGCCTCCGCAAACCGGCAGAAAAAACGACGACCCGCTTGCCGCCGCGCTGGAACAGGAAATATTCGCCGAAAAGGCATCGACCCTCTCCCGGCTGACCGCCAAGCTGGAAAAGGCGCTGTCGGAGCTGCAAGCCGCGGAGAGCACAGGCGAATTGCCCGCCGGAGAGCGGGAGTTTCTGGTGGCGCAGGCAGGCGAGGCCCTGTGGCATGTCGTTATCCAGAGGGAACTCTGCGGCCTGCGCCAGCACAAGGCTTTCAACGACTTCCTTGCGGTGCCCAAAGAGGTTCGCCTGCGCATGGGCCCGGCCGGTGTTGCAGGAGAAAATTCACGAAAACACCGGGAAACGAAGCCCCTGTGACTGGCATCACTTCTTTGTTGATGGCCCCCGCCTAAAGGAAGGAACCTGTTGCATCTCGGATGCCGTAGTGTTTCTTACTGGGGGCTTTTTGCAAAATGAGTTATTTACTGTCGCAGTTAGCGAGCTATGTGAAACCATTGCGGTTAAAAGAGGCGGACACCGGTTGCCCGTGCTCACCAAACAACAACGCCAGGCGTAGAATGATCACAAAGTGCAGGAACACAGGTTGGGTCGGGTTTCGTTCCCTGCTGGGAACAGGCTTTCTCTCGGCCGTTTTACTTCTCAACCCTGCTGTTCCCCTGTTCCCGGCCAGTCAGCCGGCAATGGCCCAGTCGGTCCGCGTGGTCCCGGAAGGCAACCGGTTCAGATCCCAGCCGAACATACCCTACGCCTCGGCCCGCCGGACATCCGCATCCAAGTCGTCCTATGATGCAAAATTCGAGAAGGTGCTTGGCGTCCTCAAGCGCGACCGCCGCCTGATTTCATCCATAAAGCGGGTGGCCTCGCGCTACGGCATCGATCCGATCCATATCATCGGTGCCATCGTCGGCGAACATACCTACAATTACGACACGCTCGACAGCGCCCAGTCCTATTACGTCAAGGCCCTCGCCTATGCGGGCGTGCGCATCAGTTTCGAACTCAATGGCGAGCACGTGGAGACCTTCGTCGAGCGCCCGCAGTTCGACCGTTGCCGCAAGGACCATATCCAGGACAGCAGCGATCGCCGCTGGTCCTGTTACGAGAATGTCTGGAACAGCAAGTTCCGCGGGCGGTCCGTCGACGGCGTACGCTACCCGAAGAAGAATTTCAACGAAGCCTTCTTCCAGCCGCTCTTTGCCGGCCAGAGCTTCGGCCTGGGGCAGTTGAGCCCGCTGACGGTTCTGAAAATGACCGACCGCGTGGCCAAGCAAAGTAATTTCCGCAAGCTGCAGGCCAGAGATGCGGAAAGCGTTTACAAGGCCACGATGGATCCGAACATATCGCTCCACTATATGGCCGCCATCATTCAGGACGCCATCGCCGCCTATAAATCCGTCGGCAAGGTCGATATCTCGAAGAATCCCGGCCTGACGGCGACCCTCTACAATCTCGGCGACCCGTGGAGCCGTGCGGCGAAATTCCGCCGCACCGGCCGCTCATGGCCCCGCGAGAACTATTACGGCTGGCTGGTCAACGACCGGATCGACGACCTGAGGGCTCTTCTTTAGGGCCTGTCTTCCCCCATGAACTTGCGCCCTACGTCAGGAAGGGGTTCGTTTCCCGTTCGTGACCGATGGTGGACGCCTGTCCGTGTCCGGGAAGGAAGGAGACATCGTCTCCAAGCGGCAGCAGCTTCTCCCGGATCGATCTGATCAGGGTTGCGTGGTCGCCCCCCGGCAGGTCCGTCCGGCCGATCGACCCGGCAAAAAGAACATCTCCGGAAATCGCGAACCGCAGGTCCTTGTCGTAGAACACGAGATGGCCGGGCGAATGACCGGGACAATGCAGGACATCGAACAGGCGGCCGGCGATCTCGACCTGGTCGCCCTCCGCCATCCAGCGGTCGGGCGTCACGGGTTTCACCCCCTCCACCCCGAATTGCGCGGCCTGTTCGGCCACCCTGTCGATCAGCGGCCGATCGGCCTCATGCGGCCCCTCGACGGGAACCTTGAGGACCTCGGCCAGATCGGCGGCGCCGCCGACATGATCGATATGTCCATGTGTCAGAACGATTTTTTCCACCTTGACCCCATGGGTGTCGATGGCCGTCCGGATCCGCTCCACATCTCCGCCCGGATCGACAACCGTCCCGCGCATGGTGGACGGATCCCAGATCAGGGAACAGTTCTGCTGGAAAGGCGTCACGACGATAACCATGACCTGGATCGGCGGCATATCGTCTTCGCCGCCGCCGCGCGCGTCCCCCGCGTCGGCATTTGAAGTATTCTGGCTCACATCCGCCTCCTCTGGCAACAACACCCGTCCGCCCTGTAAGAAATACGGGACAACGGCAACTGCCGTCACGTTTCTGGTAACTAGCGGCTTCACCTTGCCGCGTGCATTTCGTACAAGATGTATGGGCCGCTGAGAAGATGGCAACCATAATCGGGTAACCGGCTAATGACGCTGAGACTATTTACATTTCTGATATCTGCCGCGGCGACCCTTGTCATCGCTCCCGCCGCGTCGGCGCAGCCCGGCCGCACCCCTCCGAGCTTCGACAGCTGGACCGTCGATTGCGGCAATACCGGTGTGTGTTTCGCATCGTCCTTTACCCGCACCCAGTCGGTGTGGGTGGATCTGCGCATCGTGCGGGACTGGCAGGCGGAAGCCCAGCCGCTGGTGCGCCTGACCACAAACACCGAATTGCCCCGCGAAGGCATCCTGCGCTTCGACGTCGACGGCGTGGAAATCGAGGCCCTGCCGATCGAACAGCTACGGGAAATGCAGCCCACGGTAACCGCACCGGCCGGTTTCCGGCCCCTTGGCGGCGAGGGTTTCTGGTATCCCACCGGCCCGGTAACGGCCACGCTGCTGCAAGCCATGCAGTCCGGTCAGGAACTGAAAATCCATCTGCCCGCGGCAAAGGATGCCGACCCTGTCGCGGTTCCCGTCTCCCTGCAGGGCCTGAAAGCCGGCCTGCTGTGGCTCGACCGGCAGCAGGACCGCACAGGCACTGTCGCCGCCATCGTGGGCCCCGGCACGGAACCTGCCAGGGATGCGCCCCATGCCATGCCGCTCGTCAGTGCCGATCAGCTGCCGCCGGAAGTCGCTGCGGTCTGGTCCGCCAACCGTCTGTGCTCCGAAATCGACCCGGCAATCTTCGCCGGCCTGAACGCCGTGCGCGTTCCCCTGGAGGAAAACGGCTCCCTCTACATCATTCCCTGTGGCGCCCCCACCGCCTACAACAGCCCCTATGTCGCGGTCCTCTCCGGCAAGGACGGCGCGGCCCGCCAGGTCCATGTGGCCCGCATGTCGGAAAAGGGCCCGGTGGCAACCGACCTGATCTACAATGCCAGGTGGTCGCCGGCGGATCAGCAGCTTGTCAGCTACTTCAAGGGCTCCGGTGTCGGCGAATGCGGCATCTGGAACAGGTGGATCTGGAACGGAACCGGGCTGGTCCTGCTTGAGGAAGCCACCCGCAAAACATGCGACGGAACCGTCCCCGACTTGTCCAGTTGGTCAAATACCTGGCCTCCGAAAAACGCCGCGAATTAGCGCGCGGACCAAGGATTCTCTTGCGGTTTTGTCCCACCCGCCCTTATGATGAAAATGCAGCGGCTGGATAGGGATGCGGCAGGTGTGTTTCAGCCCGATCCCAGAATGTTGAACAGGCGTACCGGGTGCGTCTGGTTGAGGGGACTCGACTGTGAAGGCGGGTGTGATTGATCGGTATGTGCCGAAAGGGCGCAGCAGTTAAGGTGATCTGGTAATGCACGATGGCGATTCGGACCGGCGGTCGCGTGGTCGGCGCGGCGGCAAGCGCGAGTTTGGCGGTCCGCAAGACTTCGGCAGTGATTTCGGCGGAAGCGATTTCGGTGGTGGTGACTTTGGCGGTGGCCGGGACGGCGGCTACCGGGGTGGACGTGACAACAACTTTGGTGGCGGCCCTGGCCGCGACGAAAGAGACAGCGGTTTCGGCGGCGGCCGGAGCGGCGGATATGGCGGTCGTGAGGGCGGCTACGGCGGCGGTGCCGGACGTGTCGGTTATGGCGACAACGGCGGCGGTGCCGGACGTGTCGGTTATGGCGACAACGGCGGCGGCGACCGCTTTGGCGGCGGCGGCAATCGCGAAGGCGGCTATGGCAGCCGGGGCGGTTACGGTGGCGGCAATCGTGAAGGTGGCGGCTATGGCAGCGGCGGTTACGGCGGCGGCAACCGTGAAGGCGGTGGTTATGCCGGCGGCGGCAACCGCGAAGGTGGCGGTTACGGCGGTGGCAATCGTGAAGGCGGCGGCTATGGCGGCGGCCGGGGCGGATACGGCAATCGGGAGGGCGGAGACGGTGACGGCTTCCGTCAGCAACGCCCGAACCGGGACATGCCTCCGGTCGAACGCGGTCCGCGTCAACCCGGCACGGTAAAGTTCTTCAAGACGGACAAGGGGTTCGGCTTCATCACACCGGATGAAGGCGATGCAGATGTCTTTGTGCACATCTCTGCCGTTGAACGCTCCGGCTTCACCTCGCTCGACAGCGGCCAGCGGGTTTCCTTCGAAACCGAACCGGACCGCCGAGGCAAGGGCCCCAAGGCGGTCAACCTGCAGGCTCTGGATGAAGACGGCAACCCTGTCGAGCAGGACAGCCAGCCGGGCGAGAACTGAAAAGTCCCACCCTCGGGTGAACTCTTTGGGCGTGGCTGAGCCACGCCCAAATTCGTTTCCGACGCTCCCACCCGGACGATGGGCTGGCCTGCCGCACAGAAGCGGCACCCTGCCCCCCGCGCGCCAGTATGGAGCGCGAACCTTCTCCCGTTGGAACAATGCGCCTTGGCAGCAACCGGGTTACGCGGGCGCTTCTCTCTCGCCGAAAAACCCTCTATAAGGCAGCTCTGAACGCCTCTCGGGCCGACACCGTCTTCGACCCTTCGCTCGCGGACGCCCTGCCCCGAAGCGTCAGGATCTCTCAATTTCCCTGCTGCCATGCCGTTGCGCATGCAGGCAGACTGAACCAGGTGGTTTCATGACATCCAGGCCGTCCTTCCCCGCAATCGTGCGACCGTACCGGCCGGGCGATCTGAGCACACTTCTGCCGCTGAACAATGCAGCCGTCCCCGCCGTCAATGAACTGACGGCCGAAGAGCTGGTCGACCTGGTCAATTCCGCCCTGATCTGCCTGGTCGCGGAAATCGACGGGCAACCGGCAGGCTTCCTGCTGTGCCTGGGCGACGGCGATACATATGACAGCCGCAACTATCGCTGGCTGAGCGAACGCCTGTCGAATTTCGCCTATACCGACCGCATCGCCGTCGACGCGCAACAGCGGGGACGCAAGATCGGCGAGGCCCTTTACGACGCGCTCTTCCGGCACCTTGCCGGAACCGGACGCTGCTTCGTCTGCGAGGTCAATGAACGCCCGCCCAATCCCGGCTCCCTCAAGTTTCACAAGAGGCTGGGTTTTGAGGAGATCGGCAACGCCGATCACGGAGACAAGGCCGTCGTCTATCTGAAACGCCCGCCGCAACCGGCAAATCCGGATCAGGGCGCATGAACTACCGGCATGTCTATCATGCGGGAAACCTCGGCGATGTGCTGAAACATGCCGTGCTCGCGCGCCTGATTGACTATTTCAAGCGCAAGGACAAGGCCTTCCGCCTCTTCGACACCCATGCCGGAACCGGCTGCTACGACCTCACTTCGGCCGAAACCCAAAAGACCGGGGAATGGCAGCAGGGGATCGGCAGGATACTGGCGGCGGATATGCCGCCCGCCGTTGCCGACCTCCTGGCCCCCTGGCTCGGGGTTGTCCGCGCGCTCAATCCCGATGGCGGGCTGAAGATCTATCCGGGCTCGCCTCTGCTTGCACGCAACCTGTTGCGCCCGATCGACCGTCTCACCCTGACGGAACTGCACCCGGCCGACTTCAAGACCCTGTCGGATCTCTTCGCCGGCGACCATCAGGTCAAGACCATCCATCTGGATGGCTGGCTCGCCCTGGGCAGCTTTCTGCCGCCGAAGGAAAAGCGCGGACTTGTGCTGATCGACCCCGCCTATGAAGAATCCGATGAGTTCGAGCGCATGACCGGCGCGGTTGTGAACGGCTGGAAGAAGTGGGCCGGCGGCACCTATGCCATCTGGTATCCGCTGAAGGACGCCAGGGCGATCCGCCGGATGCACGAGACCTTCCGGGAGGAAGGTCTGCGCGATGTCCTGACACTGGAACTCACGGCCGGCAAAAGCGGTCCGGATACGAGAATGCTGGGTTCCGGCATGACGCTCATCAACCCGCCGTTCACTCTGGCTGATGAAATGCGCGTGGTCCTGCCATGGCTCTCCGGCGTGTTGCATTCAGCGCCCGGAGCAGGCTGGAACGTGACCCAGATCATCGGGGAATAATCACCGTCCCGCAGACAATTTAGCGCCGATCAGCGCTTGACCTCGGAGCGGCCCTCCCCCATCGTCTTCCTGACAATTTACATACCGGAGTTCTTGCCGTGCATGTTGCCCGTTCCATCCGTTTCGTCCTGTCCGCCCTGACTGTCTGTGCCGGCTTCGCCCTGCCCGCCGCGGCGGAAGAAAACCATGTCTATTTTTCCTTCGCCGGCAAGCAGCGCGTGCCCGACTGCAGCGCCGCTTCCGTCCGCAGCGCCGTTGCCGGTTCGGTCGCCCGCGCGAAAAAGGATTATTACGAAGGCCGCACCATCCTGGGCATCGATGAGATCCGGGAAACCGGCTACCAGGTCGACGGCCTCAGCCCTGTTGCCCGCCGCTACTGCCGCGGCAAGGCCAGCCTATCCGACGGCAGCTACCAGTCCGTCGAGTATCTCGTCGAGGAACATGGCGGTTTTCTCGGTATTGGCTGGAACGTGGAAGCCTGCATGGCACCGCTCGACAAGTGGCATGTCTATGGTGACCATTGCAGCACCACCCGCCCGCACTGAGCGAACACAAGGTCTTTCCCATGGCGTTCCCGAGCCGCACATGGCTGCTGTCCGCCTGTCTTCTGGCAGGTTTCATGTCGGCACCGGCTCTTGCGGACCAGCCCGGAAAATTCGACTTTTACGTCCTCTCGCTCTCCTGGTCGCCCACCTATTGCAAGCAGGAAGGCGATGAGGCCAATCCGCACCAGTGCGACGTCAGCGATCCCTACCGCTTCGTGGTGCATGGTCTGTGGCCCCAGTATGAACAGGGCTACCCGCAATCCTGCCCGGGCATGCCCCAACGTATCGACCGCCGGATCGCCGTGGACATGGAAGATATCATGCCAAGCCACTCGCTTGTCTTCTACCAGTGGCGCAAGCACGGCACCTGCTCCGGTCTCGACCCCGAGGACTATTTCAGCCTGACCCGTCAGGCCTTCGAGAAGATCGCCATTCCCGGCGTCTTCGAGAAACTGGAAAAGCGCGGCAAGGCGGCACCGGCCACCGTCGAAAAAGCCTTCCGCCTCGCCAATCCGGGTCTGAAGGAAGAGGGCATGGCCGTTACCTGCGATCAGGGAGAGCTGGAGGATGTCCGTATCTGCCTGACGAAAGACCTGGCCTTCCGCGCCTGCCCTGACGTAGACCGGTCCGGATGCAGGTCCTCCACCCTCGCCGTGCCTCCCCCCGCCGGCCGGTAGGACCGACCAGCCGGCCGCACGCCCCAAGCTTCCCCGTACCGGAGTTAGAACCATGATGAAGTTACGCTCGTCTCCCGCCTCGCCTTTCGGGCGCAAGGTGAAACTCGCCGCGGCCATCCTCGGCCTGAAGGACCGGATCGAGGTTCAGGATACCAACACGGCCGATCCCGCCGACAGTATTCGCAACCAGAACCCGCTCGGCAAGATCCCGGCCCTCGTCCTGGAAGACGGCGAGGTGCTTTATGACAGCGCCGTGATTGTGGAATATCTCGACTTTATCGCTGGCGGCGACAGGCTTTTTCCGGCCGGCGAAGCACGCTTCGCCGTGCTGCGCGACCAGACCCTCGCCGATGGCATCATGGATGCCGCCATCCTTCGGGTGTATGAAAAGCGCTTCAAGGAAAAGCAGTACCGGGATCCGGCATGGGATGCCTACCAGGGGGCCAAGATGGAGCGGGGCCTGGCCTATTTCGAGGAAAAGACACCGCCTGCGCCCGCCACGACGGCCGATGTCACCGCCGGCACGCTGACGCTGGCCTGCGCCCTCGGGTACCTCGACATGCGTTTCGCCGGTGAGTGGCGTCACGACCATCCCGGGCTTGTCGCCTGGCTGGATGCCTTCGAAGCCGTGGTTTCCGCCTTTACCGACACCAGGCAACCACCGGCTCCGGTACCGGAGAACGCCCCGGCACAGCTGCGCTGAGACGGCCCGGAAATGCTGGTTTGGTGTATGTCGCGTTCAAGCAAAGTCATGGGTTCGGGCGAATTCCCGAATTCAATTCCACGCGACTGGCTCCAGACCTGCTGACATGATCGCACCTGGTCTCGCTCTTCCTGTGATCGCAGCGGGAACCGTCCGAGACCAGTTCCCTGCCCGGACCTGACGCCCCCCGGGAGAGAGGCCTCTTACGCCCCTCTCCCGGGCATCGAACTCCGGCCCCGGATCTTCAGCAGCCGGCGGCCGCTGGTCATCGATTGGCCGAAATCGCTCTGCACGGCCAGAAGCGCCGGTGTCAGCAGGATGACCAGCAGCAGACCGACCCCCAGTCCATAGGCCAGTGTGATCACAGTCGGCAGCAGGAACTGCGCCTGCCGGCTGGTTTCGAACAGCAGGGGAGCAAGCCCGAAGACCGTCGTTGCCGTCGTCAGGATGACAGCCCGCAGCCGGTCGCACACGCCGTTGACCAGGGCCTCCCTGAAGGGGTGATCCTTCGCGTATTCGTCGATGGTCGTAACCAGCACAATGCTGTCGTTGATGATGATACCGGCCATGCCGATGAATCCGACCACCGAGAACATCGACAGCGGCACACCGTGCAGGTAGTGCCCCCAGATCATGCCGACGCAGCCGAAAGGGATGACAATCATGATCATCAGCGGACGGGTCCAGGACTCGAAGATCCAGCAAAGCGTCAGATAGATGCCGGCAAGACAGAGGGCGAAGCCGATCATTGCGTCGGACAGGAACGACTTTTCCTGTTCCGCCAGTCCGGCCATCTCGCTTTCCACATCGAATTCGGCAGCAAGCTGCGGAAGCAACTCGTTTTGCAGAAGCTCCGTGACACGCGCTGCGGCCTCCGGATCGTCCTCGGACACATCGCCGCTCACCTGCAAGGTGCGCAGGCCGTCACTGCGCCGCACCGAGGCGAACCCGTAGGAACTGTCCACCCGGACGATTTCGCTCAGGGACACATGGGTACCGGCCTCAGTTCGCACGCGGGTGGTGGACAGGAAGGCGGAATCCACGTCCTCGTCCGGCATCACGACCTTCACTGTTGCCGTGCGCCGCCCGACCGGAAATTCGGCGACTTCAATCCCCTCCAGCCGGTTGCGCAGGATGCGGGCCACATCGTCGGTGGTAAAGCCGAGCGCTTCGCCGCGCGGCGTGAGCGTCAGGCTCAGTTCCGGCTTGTCGTAGGAAAGCGTGTCCTCGAGCGCGCTGACGCCGTCCAGCGGTGCAAGCGCCTGCTTGAGGCTTTCCGCCGCCGCCTTCAGGGTCTCGGTGGAGGTACCATAGAGCCGGACATCGATCGCATCACCGCCCGGCCCCGAGCGTTCGCCGCGCAGGGCCAGCGTTTCCAGCAGCGGCGGCTGGCGCACTTCCGCCTTCCAGTCCCCGATGAACTGGAAGGCGGAATAGGGCCTCAGATCCGGGTCGAGAAGTTCGATGGACAATCCGCCCAGCTGGTCCACATCCTTGGTGTCGGCCCCGCTCAGTCCGCGCCCGGCGGTCGCCCCGACCGTCGACAGGGCAAAGACGACGGGCTCACTGCCGTATTCCTGCGCATAGCGTGTATTGACCACATCCAGCGCCCGCTCCATTTCCGCGATCATGGCCCTGGTGTCGTCCCGTTTCGCCCCCGGCATCATGGCGATGCTCGCCGATACCACGGCCCGCTCCGGCGCGTTGAAGAAGCGCCAGCGCACCGTGCCGTCGAAGAACAGCGAAACGGACAGGGCCAGGATCATCACCGCGAAGCCGATCACCGGATATCTGATGGTGACGATCCAGGCGATGAAGCGGCGGAAGAGGGTTTCCCGGAACCAGACGAATCCGCGGTTGAACAGCCGGTTCGGCAGGTCGTACCAGCGCGGCTTCTTGCTGGCGCTGAGCGCATGATTCATATGTGCGGGCAGGATCAGAAACGATTCGATCAGACTGGCGATCAGCACCACGGCCACGGTGAAGGGGATATCGGAAACCAGGCTGCCGAACCGCCCGGTGATCGCCATGAGGCCGACAAAGGCGATCAGGGTGGTCATCGAGGCGCTGAACACCGGCGCCGTCATCCGCCGGGCGGCAAGGCCTGCCGCTTCGGCGGGCGGATAACCGCGCCGATGCAGGAAATCCGCATGTTCCCCGACCACGATCGCGTCATCCACGACAATGCCGAGACAGATGATCAGGGCGAAGACCGAGATCATGTTCAGCGTCAGCCCGAAGGCATACATCAGCCCGATCGTGGCCGCCATCGCCACCGGAATGCCGGCAGCGACCCAGAAGGCCGTGCGTGCGGACAGGAACAGAAACAGGAACAGGAGAACCAGACCCAACCCGAAAATCCCGTTTTCAACCAGGATATCCAGCCGGTCGATGATCTCCTGGGACCGGGTGTTGGTCATCTGGACGACCACACCTTCCGGGAGGGTGCGCTGGAATTCCGCCGTGATTGTCTCCACGGCTCTCTGGATCTCGATCGTGTCTCCCTGGGCGCTACGGCTGACCCGCAGAACCACGGCGGGCATGCCCTTGTGAAAATAGGCCCGGCCGCTTTCCACTCCCTCCGTGACGATGTCCGCGACCGTGCGCAGGCGCAGCTTTTCGCCCTGCGAAGGCGCCTTCAGCACGATTTCGCCGAGGTCCTGTTCCGACCGGCGGGTCTGCCCTGTCCGCAACCGCACGCCGCTGTCGCCGATATCGCCGGCGGGAGTGGTCTCCATTTCCCCCGCAACCGTGTCCGCGATCTCCTCCAGGGTCAGCCCGTGCCGCACGAGCATGCTTTCGCCGACATTGACCCGGATGATCGGGTCTGCAAGTCCCCGGATCGTCACCCGGGTCACGCCCTGACGAAACAACACGGTTTGCAGGTCTTCGGCGAAGCGGGCCAGCTGATCGATGTCCACCGGCCCGTAGATGACCACATCGGTCACCCGGTCCGTATAGACGCTGCGGGTGACGACGGGTTCCTCAATGCCCTCCGGCAGGCTGGAACGCGCCTGATCGACGGCGGCTTTCACTTCGTCGGTGGCCTGCCCCATGTCCCAGCCATCTTCGAATTCCAGCTCGATGCTGGCCTTGCCCTCGCGGGCGACGGACGTGGCTTCGTCCACGCCGTTGATCGCCAGAAGCGGCGGCCCGAGTATTTCGACGATCGCCCGGTCCATGTCCTCCGGGCCCGCCCCCGGCCAGGTGACATCGACATCCACTTCCTCGCGCACGAAATCCGGAAAGAACTGTGTCCTGATCTGCGTACCGGCGGCAATGCCGCTGAGCAGCATGACCGCAAGCAGCAGATTGGCCGCCGTCCGGTGGCGCACCATGTAGTCCAGCAAGGACGCAAACTGCGAGCCGCCAGGAGAACGCATGTCAGGACACTCCCATCATGGCATCGGGAAACCGCATGGCCGTCAGCCGCTGCTTCCGGGCCGTTGTTCCAGCCGGTCGATCACATCTTTCGGCACCATGGGCTGCTGCAGCACGGCAAGCAGCCGCGCCTTGCGGTTTTCAGGCATGTCGGAGCTGTTCAGCCGTTCGATCAGCGCCGCGCGCCGTTCGGGATCGAGCGCGACCAGATCGCCCCGCGGATCCGGCTTTGCAGCATCGGGCCCCGGTGAAGTCCCGGGCTCCGGCTCCGCCGGTTCGCCAGTCCCTCCACCGCTGCGGCGCGGGATCACCTTCAGTCCCGTACCGAGCTGCGGCAGCCGCTCGCGGACATATTCCGCCCCGAAAGGCACATCCGTCAGGATGACCTCGTTGCCCATGCGCCGCAGCACGGTCGCACGGATTTCCCGGATACGATCGCCGTCGCCGACAATCAGCAAACGCCCGCCCTCGGTGACGGCCGCCGAGGGAACGACCGCGACCTGCTCGAGTTGTGGCTCTTCCACCTCCACCTTGACGAAATCGCCCGGGCGCAGGGCCGTTCCGGGGTCCAGTTCCAGCGTCGCGAAAAGGGTTCGCCCCGCCTCGCCTTCCGATACGACCGCGGCCGCCCGATCGATGTTGCCCGCGACTTCGAGAGACCGGCTGCCAAGCTGCAGCGTCACGGTTACCGGTGCCTTGATAAGATTGCCGTTGTCATCCAGAAGGCGCGAAAATTCGCTGGTCGACAGCGAGAACTTCGCCTCCAGGGCGGCGGGATCGATCAGCAGGGCCAGGGTTTCGGACTGGCTGACGCGCCTGCCAAGCGTGGCATTGACTTCGGACAGATTGCCGCTGAAGGGAGCCGTCAGCGCGGTTTCCCTGAGCACCCGCCGCGCTTCCTCCAGCGCGAACTGGGCGCGCTTCACGGTCAGGTCCATACGCTCGACGCGCTTGCGGGCCGTGATCACCGATTGCAGCCGATTGTTCAGCGACTGCTCCAGGGAGGCGACGGCAAGCTCCTCGGTTTCCACCTGGACCGCCGTCGAATAGCCCTTGTCCTTGAGCTGACGCTGACGTTCGCGGGACTGCCTGCGCAGATCCAGCTGCCGGCGGGCCGCCTCCAGCTCCTGTTCCGCACCGATGATCGCTTCCTCGGCTTCCGTCTTCTGCGCCTGCGCATCCGCCAGCGCGGCTTCCGCATCCAGCACCAGGAATTCGGCATTCGCCGGATCGATCCTCAGCAGCAGTTCCCCCTCGGCGACGGCAGCACCGTCCCGGAACTTGCTGGCCACATCCACCAGAAGGCCTTCGGAGCTGGCACGCAGCTGCAGGGTTCTCCAGCTCACGATCTCGCCGTAGGCCGTGGTCGTCGGCGTTACGGTTTGCGGTACAAGCTCGGCGACATTCACCGAGTAGCTGCGCTCGCGCGCGGGACGCTTGCGGACAGTCTCCTCCGCCGTCATCACGCTGTACAACCGGTAGGCACCGATACCGGCAAATCCGATCATCACCGCCATCAATGCCAGCCCCAGAAGTCCGCGCATCAGGAACCGCATTCACTTCTCCGATTGAAACCGATACGAAAAATTTCGGCACCGCAACGCCATCCGGCACCACATATCCATTTTATCATGCTTTCCGGAAGGAATTTTGAAAAGCTTGTAAATAGTTATAACAAAAAACCCGGCACCTTGCGGTGCCGGGCCGATCTTAACCGACTGTCGCCGTTCTCAGAATTTGTAGCCCAGACCGAGGCGAACCTGGGACGTGTTCAGATCCGAACTCACCGCGGTGCCGTTCAGATTGAAGTCCTGTTCGCCGAAATCCTGATACACATACTCGAATTTGGCGGTCACATTGTTGGTGATTGCCGCCTCGCCGCCGGCACCCAGCGTCCAGCCGAGAGCTGTCTTGCTGTCGCTGTCGCCGTTTCCGGAAACTTCCAGATCCGCAAGGGCCAGACCGCCGGCACCATAGACAAGATAGCGGTCGAAACTGTAGCCCAGACGGGCGCGGATATTCGAGTTCCAGTCAGACTTGGACTGGACCGTCAGACCGTTGCTGGTCTTGTTTTCCTCAAGGTCGGTCAGACTGAAATCCGCTTCCGCACCGATCACCACATTCGGCGTCACCTGGAAGTTGTAGCCTGTGTAAAGACCGCCTGAGACACCGTTGGCGTCGGTATCGAGACCGTTGTTGCCACCGGCGCGGTTGTCGAATTGTCCGAAGGCCCAGCCGAGATTGCCACCCACATAGAGCCCGGTCCAGTCGATGGACTGTTGTGGGGACGGAACCGCCTCATAGACCGGTGCCGGCGATTGCGGCAGGTCGGCTGCCAAAAGCGGCGTGGCCCCGGCCGTCAAAGCCAAACCTGCAAGTGCAAGACGTTTCATCACAGATACTCCAGATCCATATTGCTAAACTGAGTTGACCGAAATACGCCGGTC
Source organism: Labrenzia sp. 011 (assembly GCF_003075075.1). Lineage (GTDB taxonomy): Bacteria > Pseudomonadota > Alphaproteobacteria > Rhizobiales > Stappiaceae > Roseibium. The sequence goes on from NZ_QCYM01000019.1 coordinate 21,367, forward strand.
AATATTGAGCAGGAGGGCGGCATCGCCGCGTCCTCACACTCCCCACAGCGCAGATATGGGTAGCGTTTGTGGCGGATCAGGATTGAGATTTGGGAGTTTTGATGACGAATGACGGCAACATTCGGACACGATGAAAGATCGCTTAAGGCGATTGCATTTCGCATGGCCGCCCTGAAAAATTGCCACGTCACGCGATACATAGATGCTTGTCCCCGGCTTTCCCCATACCAATCTATTGCGTATAAGGCGCCCAACAGGTTGGCGCTCCCTCCCGCAGCCGCCTCACAGCAAACCCGGACCGGAATTCATAAATGCTCTTTGACTATGTAAGCCTCGCAGGCGGATTGGTTGTTCTGATTATCGCCGGTGATGTCTTGGTCAGGGGCTCTGTCGGGATTGCGCTTCGGCTGGGCATCCCGAATCTCGTCATCGGCCTGACGATTGTCGCCTTCGGCACATCCGCGCCGGAACTGGTGATTTCCCTCAAGGCGGGCCTGGAAGGGGCCGGGGGCATCGCCATCGGCAATGTCGTGGGCTCCAATATCGCCAATGTTCTCCTGGTGCTCGGCCTGCCTGCCATGATCGCGGCCACCCCTTGCGGCGAAAACGGCGCGACCCGCAACGCGACATTCATGGTGGCCGTCACTGTGGTGTTCATCGCCCTTTGTTTCTTCACGCCCATCGCACTTCCGGCCGGTCTCGTTCTGCTGGCGCTGCTGGCTGCCTTTCTGGTCGCGTCGACCATGACCGCCCGCAACCACCGCAAGGAACAGAAAGCCATCGCCGCGGCCGGTGCCGCCGTGGTTGCATCGGAGCCGGACGTCGCCGAGATTCTCGAAGATGTCGAGGATGTGCCGGATTCGGCCTGGGTTGCGGTCGCCTATATTCTCCTCGGTCTGGTCGGCCTGCCCCTCGGGGCGCATTTCACCATCTCGGGCGCGACATCGATCGCGACCGCCTGGGGAGTGAGCGAAGCGGTGATCGGCCTGACGGTCATCGCCCTCGGCACCTCTTTGCCGGAACTCGCGACAACCATCATGGCCGCCATCCGCCAGCACGGCGCGGTGGCGATCGGCAATGTCATCGGCTCCAACATCTTCAACCTGCTGGCGATCATCGGCATCACGGCCGTCATCGTCCCGATCGATGTGCCGGCGGAAGTGCTGCATTTCGACGTCTGGGTGATGCTGGCCTGCGCGCTGCTGCTGACCGCCTTCGCCGGTTTCCGGATCTGCCTCAACAAGATCTCCGGTCTGGCCATGACGCTCGCCTATGTCCTCTATATCGCGACCGTTTATTGCCTCGGACATGTCAGCTGACACGGTGTCGCAAGCAGCCGCCTCTTTCCCAAACGGCTTTCCGCGCTTAAATGTCAGCCATGCAGGAAAGCTCTGATTCCCCGAAACCGGCTGAAGGCCCGGCCGCCGAAGAGACCGCCCCCGTGAAGACGGGGGTTGAGGTGATCGCCGACGAGGTGAAACGCCTGCCCAACGGCCCCGGTGTCTACCGGATGCTCGACGACAAGGGCGAGGTTCTTTATGTCGGCAAGGCGCGCAGCCTGAAGAAACGGGTCACCAGCTACACCCGGCTACAGGGCCAGTCGAGCCGGATCCTGCGCATGATCATGGCAACGGCGGCCATGGAATTCGTCGTCACGAAGACCGAACCGGAAGCCCTGCTTCTCGAAGCCAATCTGATCAAGCGCCTGCGCCCGCGCTTCAACGTGCTGCTGCGGGACGACAAGTCCTTTCCCTACATCCTGGTGACCGGCGACCATGAAGCCCCGGCGATCGTCAAGCACCGGGGCGCCCGCAAGCGCAAGGGCGCATATTTCGGTCCCTTCGCATCCGCCGGTGCCGTCGACCGGACGATCAATGCCCTGCAGAAGGCCTTCCTGATCCGCACCTGCTCCGACAGCTACTACGAGAACCGCACCCGGCCCTGCCTCCAGTACCAGATCAAGCGCTGCTCGGCCCCCTGCACAGGGGAAATCGCCCCGGAGGACTATGCGGGCCTGGTCTCGGAGGCCAAGGCCTTCCTCTCCGGCCGCAGCCAGCTGATCAAGACCCAGCTCGCCCGCCAGATGGAAGCCGCGTCCGCCGATCTGGAGTTCGAGCGAGCGGCGATCTACCGCGACCGCCTGTCGGCTCTCTCCCACGTTCAGGCCCACCAGGGGATCAATCCGCAGACCGTTGAGGAAGCCGACGTTTTCGCCATCCATCAGGACGGCGGGCAGACCTGCGTGCAGGTGTTCTTCTTCCGCACCGGCCAGAACTGGGGCAACCGGGCCTATTTCCCGAAAGCCGACAAGTCCCTGGAGGAAGCGGACATCCTGGAGAGCTTTCTCGCCCAGTTCTACGACGACAAGCCCGCCCCGAAACAGATTCTCCTCTCCCACGCCCTTGGCGAACAGGAGCTTCTGGCCGAAGCCCTGAGCGAACGCTCCGGCCGGAAAATCGAGGTCGCGACACCCAGACGGGGCGAGAAGAAGGAGCTCGTCGATCACGCCCTGACCAACGCGCGCGAGGCCCTCGGGCGGCGCCTTGCCGAGACCTCAAGCCAGGCACGGCTTCTGAAAGGGGTCGCGGAAGCCTTCGGCCTCGCCGCCGTGCCCCGCCGCATCGAGGTCTACGACAACTCCCACATCATGGGTACCAATGCGGTCGGCGGCATGATCGTGGCCGGCGTGGAAGGCTTCGCCAAGGGCCAGTACCGCAAGTTCAACATCAAGTCCGAGGACCTGGTGCCCGGGGACGACTACGGCATGATGCGCGAGGTCCTCAGCCGCCGCTTTTCCCGCCTGCTGAAGGAACACGCCCGCGAAGAGCCGCCTGCGGCCGGGGACACCGCTGCCCGGGAGGATCCGGAGGCGACGGATGCGGCGCCGGCGACCGCCGACATGCCGGCCTGGCCGGATCTGCTTCTCATCGACGGCGGACAGGGCCAGCTGACGGCGGCGCGCGAGACCCTGGAAAGCCTCGGCATCACCGATGTGCCTCTTGTCGGCATCGCCAAGGGACCCGACCGCGACGCGGGGCGGGAGAAATTCTTCATGCCCGGACGCCAGTCCTTCATGCTTCCGGAACGCGATCCGGTACTCTATTTCGTCCAGCGCCTGCGCGACGAGGCCCACCGTTTCGCCATCGGCAGCCACCGCGCCCGCCGCAAGAAGGACATCACCCGGAACCCGCTGGACGAAATCGCCGGTGTCGGCCCGACGCGCAAAAAGGCCCTGCTGCGCCATTTCGGCACCGCCAAGGCCGTATCCAAGGCCGGGGTCGACGACCTGGCCGCCGTTCCGGGCATTTCCGAAGCCATCGCGAAACTGGTCTACGACCATTTCCACGAGTAGCCTGATCCGTCGAAGGGCCGTCGCCTTCGAAAACACCAACCATTTTCATGACGGACGGCACCTGCTAGAAGCTGCAGGACACATGCGGTGCCCGGGAGTTTCCCGCCGCACAAAAGCATCCTTTCAAACCCGCGCCGCCGCGCGGTGAACCGTTCGGAAAATAATGCAGCCCAATTCTGTCGAACATGCCTTTTCCCTGATCGCAGCCCGGAATTTCAACGAGGCGCTGCCGATGCTGCTGGATCTGGATGACCAGGCCCCCGGCAATCCGCGCATCAACTACGGGCTCGGCGTCTCCTATCTCTTTTTCGGTCAGGCGGAGCTCGCGGTTCCCCATCTGGCCGTGGCTGCGAAAGAGGTGAAAAAGGAAGCCCCGGTGTTCACGACGCTGGCCAGCGCCCTGAACATCAGCGGCCGGAACGAGGAGGCATTGCCGCACGCCCGCAGGGGCATCGCGCTCGATGCCAGGTCCGAATACGCCCATCGGGTCCTGGGCGACGTCTATACGGATCTGCGCCGCCCGGTCATGGCACGCCAGTCCTTCGAACAGGCCCTCAAGCTCGATCCGCAGTCCGTGCGCGCGCACCTTGGCCTTTACGAGCTTGAAACGACGCTGGGCAACACGGACGCCGCGGAAAGTCACATCGCCACGGCCTTCGGAATGGCACCTGACGATCCCCTCGTGCTGATCGCCGCCGCCAGATCCGGCGACGCCGCGTTCCGGGACAAGGTCCTTGCCCGTATCGAACCCATTCTCGCCACGGTCCCCGCCGGAGCCGCAATCCCGGACATCACGAGGCTCGCCTTTGCCGCCGGCCGGATCCACGACAGCCGCGGCGACACCGCCACGGCCTTCCGCTATTACGACGGCTACCGCACCGGACTTTACGGAAAATACGATCCGGCGCAGCAGAGCTGGTTCGTCAACACCTGCAAGACGGTATTCTCCCGCGCCTTTTTCGACGCGCGCAAGAACTTCGCCCTGAGCAGCGACCGGCCGGTTTTCGTGGTCGGCATGCCCCGTTCGGGCACCACCCTCGTCGAACAGATCATCGCCCGCCATCCCGACGCGGCCGGTGCGGGCGAAATGCCCTTTTTCCCCGACAGGATCCGGGAGATTTCCCGGGGCAGACCGCACACACCCGCATTCTTCGAATGGGCCTTGCGGCTCGACAAGCGGGAGGCCCAGCGCATCGGCCGCAAATATCTCTCCCTGCTCGAGGGCCAGGACAGGAAGGCCCGGCGGATCGTCGACAAGATGCCGCATAATTTCGAGCATCTCTGGCTGCTGGCCCTGTTGTTCCCGAATGCGCATTTCGTTCACATGACCCGGTCGCCGGCCGACACCTGCCTGTCGGTCTACACCACGCCGCTGTCCGCCCATCATGGCTACAACATCGACCAGGTCTCCCTCGGACATTATTACGGCCGCTATCTGGAGCTGATGAGACACTGGTCCAATGTGCTGCCGGTCGATATCCGCCAACAGTCCTATGAAGCGCTCGTGAACGGCCAGGAAGCGGAAAGCCGGGCCCTGCTCGATCATGCGGGGCTGAACTGGCATGCCGGCTGCCTGACACCTCCCGGTGCGGACACCCAGGTCTTCACCTTCAGCCGCGAACAGGTCCGCCAGCCCGTATATGCCTCCTCCATCGGCAGATGGAAAACATATCAGGACAGAATTCAGCCGCTTCTGGAGGCGCTCGGAGAGGCCGGCGAATGACCCCTGCATGGTTTCAACCGGGCATGATCGGCTCATGATGTTCAAAAACACTTCGAGACAGGGATCCACGCTCAGGTCGCTGCTGTCGTTCATCGGCTGGTGCGGTTGCCTTGGTGCCCTCGCCGCCTGCGCCCTGGGATTGGCCAATTTCGCGGCGCCCGGTTTCTGGCTCGCCGACAACATGAGTTTCTTCCTGAGACAGTTCCTCGCGGCCGGTCTTCTGGGCTGCCTTGGCGGAGCGCTCGGCTTTTTCGTGCGGCACCGCTTCGCGCTCCTGTACCGGATCGTATGGTTTCTGGCTGTGCTGTCTCTCCTGGGTCTTGCCGGACTGACCGGAGTCCGCACCCTGGCCAATACGGTCGAACCCGCCCCGCTGCGGGCGGGAAACGTGCCGCTCAAGGTCATTTCCATCAATCTCGAGCACCTGTTTCTGGGAGACGGCATCCTGCAGGCCTTTCTCGAAAGGGAAGCACCCGACATAGTCGTCCTTCAGGAAACCCTGTGGGGACTGCAGGAACGGCGCTGGCAGCGGCTGGGTCTGCCAGTCGGCAGTGCAGGAGAAAACGGCTTCCCTCCCTATCTCACGGTCGGGGAGCTGGGTGGCCTGGTTGTCTATTCCCGTTTCCCGGTGCGCCGGGAAACCTCGAAGGTCGTGCAGGGCGATCTGCCCCCCGGCGCCGACGTCTTTTACAACGCCGACCGGGAACTGCTGTCCCTGACGCTGGAAACGGATGCCGGACCGCTGCATCTTCTCGCCATCCATCCGGACAGTCCGCGAACGCAGGCCCGCTGGCAGAACAGGCGCCGCTATCTCGACGAGGCCGACGGGATTGTCAGCGCTCTGAAAGCGGAAAAGGACGGCCCCGTCCTGGCGATCGGCGACTGGAACAGTTCGCCCTGGTCCGCCCGGTTTCAGCAGTTCCTGACGGACAACGGACTGAAAACCGCCTATCCGGGACGCTGGCCGCAGACCACAAGGTTTTTCTACGATTACCGCCTGCACTGGATCCTGGGAGCGCCGGTTGACCAGTTCGCGGTTTCCGATGACATCCAGGTGCTCAGCGTGTCGACAGGCCCCGATATCGGGTCCGACCACCTGCCGCTGATCGTCGAGCTTGGGCTGACGCCACCGGACGGCACCTGAAAGATTGCCTGTGACTTCAACCGCAGGCTGTTTGAGACGCCGCCGCGGATTGGAAACAGTGTGCACATCCCAACCGATTCCCCTGCAGACCCATGGCCAAGATCTATTTCAACTACTCCGCGATGAATGCCGGCAAGTCGACGGCTCTCCTTCAGGCCGCCTATAACTACAAGGAGCGGGGCATGAACGCGCTCCTGCTCATCGCGGCGTTCGACGACCGCGCCGGCAAGGGCCGGGTCGCATCGCGGATCGGGCTGTCCGCCGAGGCGGATATCTTCTCCTCCGCCGACAATGTGCTCGACCATGTATCGAGGGCGCATGACACCGTGCCGGTGGATGCCGTCCTGGTCGACGAGGCCCAGTTCCTCACCGAGGATCAGGTGTGGCAACTCGCAGGGGTCGCCGACCGGATGCGCATTCCGGTGATGTGTTTCGGACTGCGCACCGATTTTCAGGGCAAGCTCTTTCCCGGCAGCGCCGCCCTGCTGGCCCTTGCGGACAATCTGAAGGAAATCAAGACCATCTGCTGGTGCGGCCGCAAGGCCACCATGACCGCCCGCCTGACCGGAGACGGCCGGATTGTCGAGGACGGCGATCAGGTCGTCATCGGCGGCAACGAGACCTACGTCTCCCTGTGCCGCAACCACTGGACACGACGGGACCTGGGGTAATCCCCCGCCCCCTTGCGCGGTGCCCGATTGCCCGGGCCGGCACCTCATCAAGGCATTGGAAAAACAGGCAATCTTTTTAACGCCCGGGAATGTGCTAGATTTCCGCCCGAAATGTCACACAAGAAACGCCTGTCACACACATTTTATTCCGGTGACCAGGTTCAAAAGAAAGATCAGGGCAGCAAATGATCAAGGAATTTCGGGACTTCATCGCCAAGGGCAACGTTATGGACCTTGCCGTCGGCATCATCATCGGTGCGGCCTTCACGGCAATCGTCTCCAGCCTGGTTACGGATCTCATCAATCCGGTCATCGGGCTGATGCTCGGCGGGATCGACTTCACGTCGATGTATATCGTTCTGTCCGGAGACGTGCCGGCCGGTGCCGGCCTGGAAGCCGCGCGGGAAAGCGGCGCGGCGGTGTTCGCCTACGGAGCGTTTCTCACCGCATGTATCAACTTCCTGATCATCGCCTATGTCGTCTTCATGCTCGTCAAGGCGGTCAACAAGATCAAGGCAGCGGCGGAAAAGCCGGACGATGTGGAGCCTGAAGTCGAAACCGGCCCGTCGGAACTGGACGTCCTGATCGACATCCGCAACCAGCTTCGCGGCGGCGCCGCGCAATAACGCCCGGCGGCGAAAGCAGGCTCAACGGCCGGCAATGTGCCGGTAGCGACATTCGGTCCGGCGCGGAGACAACACCGCGCCGGACCGGCCCATCTCTCACAATCCCCTTTCGTCATGACAACTCTTGCCTTGAAGCGCTGCCCGCGCGCTCTTAAAAGAGGGCAAACGGATCAGCAATGGGTGGCAGAATGCTCGGCAAGTTGTTCAAATCCCTCTTCGGTTCCTCGGGCGAGGGCGAAAAATCCGCTTCGAAGAGCACGACGGTCGTCTATAACGAATATGAGATCATCGCGGAGCCGCAGCTCTCGAACAGTCAATGGCTGGTGGCCGGGCGGATCGAAAAGCAGATCGGCGATACGGTAAAGACCCATGTCTTCATCCGCGCCGATACCCTGCCCGATGAGCAGGGTGCGGCGAACGAAATGATCCGCAAGGCGAAAATGATGATTGACCAGCAGGGCGATAGCATATTCGATTGAGCTGTCGGGCGGACGGGGCCGAAACACCGCCGTGCGAACGCCTCCCCGGGCCATCTCGGGCCCCTGACGACCAGGGTGTGAACTCCTGCCTGAAATCTGAAAGCCGACATGACACGACACGTAGTTCTCAGCCTGCCCAATCTTCTGACCTACGGCCGCATACTGGCGGTACCGGCGGTTGCGGCCTGTTTTTACTTCGAGGGCAACACACCGCGCTGGATCGCGCTGGGCATCTTCATCCTGGCCGCCGTGACCGACTTTTTCGACGGATATCTGGCACGTGCCTGGCAACAGCAATCCGCTCTGGGGCGCATGCTGGACCCGATCGCAGACAAGCTGCTGGTCTCCGTCTGCCTGCTGATTCTGGCCGGGGACGGCACGATCGGCGGCTGGTCCATGATCGCCGCGATCATCATCCTGTGCCGCGAGATCCTTGTCTCGGGACTGCGGGAGTTTCTGGCAGAACTCCAGGTCAGCGTCCCGGTCACCAAGCTGGCGAAATGGAAGACCACGGTTCAGTTGATCGCCATCGCCTTCCTCCTGGCGGGGCCCGCCGGCGACACGGTTCTTCCGGGAACCACCCTGACCGGCCTCATTGCCCTCTGGCTTGCCGCCACACTGACCCTATATACGGGATACGATTATTTCCGGGCCGGTATCGGCCATCTCATCACCAAGTAGAAAGCCGGAGAGCGCAGCCGGAAGCCGGCCGGACAGCCCCTGTTGACCGGGATGCGCCATTCCGGGCGGCAGGACTTTCCCCGCCTGACAAGTCAAGTTAAGCTCGCCGGATCCGGTTCACGCACTTCGGCGTCTCCGGCACATCATTGAGGGTCTCATGAACATTCGTTATTTCGCCTGGGTCCGTGAACGGGTCGGCGTCGAAGAAGAAACGATTGAGGTTCCGGGCGGGGTGAAAACCGTCGCCGATCTGATCTCGCATTTGAAAACCCTGGACGACAACCACGCTGCCGCCTTCGAGGAGGAGGACGCCATCCGGGTTGCACTCGACCAGCTGCACGTGGAAGCGGACACCGCTCTTGGCGACGCCAGAGAGGTCGCCTTCTTCCCGCCGATGACGGGTGGTTGAACCATGCAGGTGACACCGCTTGTCAGGGTCCAGGCAGAGGATTTCGACGCCGGGGCGGAAACGCGCCGGCTGACATCCGGCCGCAAGGATGTCGGAGCCCTCGTAACCTTCACCGGTCTGTGCCGCGACGAGGCGGGAACGCTTGAGGCGCTGGAACTGGAACACTACCCCGGCATGGCCGAAGCCGAGCTGACACGCATCGCCGAGGAGGCCGTCCACCGCTGGCCCCTCACCGGCCTGAGCGTCATTCATCGCTTCGGAAAGATCGCGCCGGGCGAAAACATCGTGCTGGTCGTTGCCGCCTCGGCGCATCGGCGTGCGGCTTTCGAGGCCGCGGACTTTCTTATGGATTTCCTGAAAACCAGGGCTCCTTTCTGGAAGAAGGAGCATCTCCGCTCCGGTGCCGGCAGCACCTGGGTGAACACCAAAGCGGGCGACGAGGAAGATGCCGCGCGGTGGTCCCCGACCTGACCCGGACCGGCCGCGTTTCCGACTGTTGACGGCATAATCCTCCATGCCCTCCCCGGCGCCAGACAGCGTCATTTTCTTTCGAATTGGTCCCTGTTCCGTGAAAAATAACGAAGATATTTCCAGCAGCCCGGCAGCGCAGACCGGCTCCGGCAGCTACCGCGAAGTCCTGCGCGAACCCGGCATTCCATTCGCCGAGTTCGTGGCCATCATCGCGATGATCATGGCGCTCAACGCCATGGCCATCGACGTGATGCTTCCCGCCTTGCCGGCCATCGCCAACGCGCTTGACATTGCCGCGGACAACGACCGGCAACTCATTCTTCTCGTCTATCTGATCGGTTTCGGAGGCGGACAGCTGTTTTTCGGCCCGGTCGCGGACAACGTCGGCCGGCGCAAGGTCCTGATCGGCGGGCTGGCGCTCTACAGTCTGGCCAGTGTCGTCTGCATTTTCGCGATGGATGTCGATCATCTGCTGATCGCACGTGCGCTGCAGGGCATCGGCTGCGCTGCCGCCCGAGTTGCGGCGCTTTCCGTCGTTCGCGATTGCTACACCGGCCGGCGCATGGGCAAGGTCATGTCGCTGGTCATGATGGTCTTCATGTCCGTCCCCGTCGTCGCGCCCTCCATCGGCCAGGCCCTCCTGCTTGTCGCCGGCTGGCACTGGATCTTCGCCCTGCTGCTGCTGTCCGGCGTTGTGATGCTGCTGTGGACCGGTTTTCGCCTGCCCGAAACCCTGGAGCCGGAAAACCGGCGTCCCCTGGTTTTCTCCACGATCTCCAGCGCCTACCTGATGGCCCTGACGACACGCGTCAGCCTTGGATATACAGTCGGCACCGCATTTGTGTTCGGCGGCCTGTTCTCCTTCCTCGCCATGTCGCAGCAGATCTTTGTCGACATTTTCGACCTGGGAACATTGTTCCCGATCGTATTCGCCGCAATCGCCACCACCATGGCCGCGGCCTCCTTCCTGAATTCCCAGCTCGTGGAAGCCATCGGCATGCGCCGCCTCTCCCATGCCGCCGCGGTGATCTACACCCTGACAGGCATGACGATCCTGCTGCTTGCCGCTTTCGGCTACGAGAATTTCTGGATCTTCCTGGTCCTGGTGACCATCATCATGACGACGTTCGGCTTCATCGGCGCGAATTTCAACACCATGGCCATGGAGCCGCTTGGCGCCATCGCCGGGACCGCCTCTTCCGTGATCGGCTTCGTCAGCACCCTGGGCGGTGCGCTTCTGGGCTATATCATGGGCCAGCTCTTCGACGGCACGACCCTGCCCCTCGGGCTGGCCTACACGGTCTACGGCCTGTGCGCCATCGGCTGCATCCTCTATGCCGAAGGCGGCCGCATGTTCCATGCGGTCGAACGCGGGGCGTCCCCGGACCAGGGCGCCGGATCGTAGCAAACAAAACAACAGGCAGGCGGCCGGTCCAAAGAGGATACCGGCTGCCCCGCCAGATCAGTCATGAATTTCTTTGGAACGCCCTCGCCGCAGATCATGGGTGTCGGTGACGCCCTTTTTCCCGTCGCTGTAGCCAGCTGACGCGAGAGCTTCGAACACCTGCAATGCATCTTCATAGCGCCCCATCTGGGCATAGGCGTAACCGCGCAAAAGCATCAGATCGACCTGTTCGGGCTCATATCTGCGGCGCTCGTCGAGCGTGAGCAATGTTTCCGTGTAGCGCCCGGCTTCGAAAGCGGCGCTTGCGCGTTTGGACAGCAGACTGAGCTGCAGTTCGCGCGTCCGCACGGGGGACATCCGGCCCTGTGTTGCCGCGACGGAGGCCCGTTCGACCAGACCAAGTCTGAGATAGGCCAGGCTTTGTCCATAGGCGGCATCGCTTCGCGTGGTTTCGCTTGCCGCCGACAGGGCCACCGCAAAAACGTCAACCGCCTCGAGAGGCCGGTTCCGGTTCATGAGGCACCACCCGCGGGAAAGCGCCGCTGCAGGAGAGAGAGCCGAAGGCGGAACGTATCTGTCGCAATTGGAAGCGGCCACTCCGGCACGGGCCTGGCCGCTGCGGCTGACGGGCGCGCTCTTTTGCGCCAGGCTACCTGCAAGAGCCGCGATCCTCGCGGAGCGGTCCGACCAATGCGCAACCAGGGTTTCGAAGCGGCTGCGCTCCTCCAGCTTGCGCAGTGCCAGAGCAAGACCATAGGCAGCGGCCTCGTCGCTCGCATCCCACCTCAGGGCAACCTGAAACCAGTCCGCAGCGGTTTTGCTCTGTCCGATCTCGTAGGCATACCAGCCGATCTGGCGCGCAGCATTGGAATCCCTGGCTTTGGCCACCGCCTGCACGATCGTCTCGAAGACACTGGCATCGATTTTTTCCCTGGGCTCCTGCGCCAGGATAGCGGATACGGCCGCGAGATAGTTCGCCCGGTCCCGGGCCGACGTGTCCCACCAGGGCCGCAGCACCGCTTCGGCCTGCGTCGCTTTCCCGGCGCCGATCAGCGCCAGTCCCAGCCCCTGTGCGGCTTCTTCGGATTTGTTGCGCAACGAGGCTTTCCGGAACCAGTCTTCAGAAACCGCAAAGTTCTTCTGTTCCAGGAAATACCAGCCCAGCAACAGCGCATCTTCATCGGTGTCTTCCGCATCGGCGATCTGTTCGATCCGCGCGAGATCCTCCGGATTGGCCGCCTTTCCGTTTTTCAGGCTGCGCGCGATGCTCAGTCGGACCAGATCGTTGCGAACCGCCTCGAACTCACCCTGCCCGTCCGCCTTCAGCCGCTCTTCCGCTATCAACTGATCGATATCCGCATCCGGCAGCACATCTATGGCCTTGCGGATGGTGGAGATCCGCTCGGAAGGAACATCGCAGTTTTTCAGGATATAGAAATAGGCGTCTTTCGCGCGGTCAATCTTGTCCTCCTTGATGAAGGCGTCTGCCAACCGCCACAGGACATCGACATTCGCGCAGGTCAACAGCTCCGGATTGTTGGCGGCGATCCGTATGACCGTGGTGTACTGTTCAAGATGAGACGCGTTGACGAGACGGCTCCGGGCTTCGGCAGTGTCCAGTTTTTCCAGCATATCCTCCGGCGGAGACCAATCCGGATCGGCCTGCCGTCGCTCGTCTATCAGCCGTCGCAGTTCGGAGTATTCTCCCTCGGCAAAGGCCTTCCACATCCGGTCCAGCTCGGGATCGCTTGCAATCTGCAGCGAAGCCAGATCCTCCGGTGGGGTCCAGTCGGGATACAGGTTCTGGAGCCTCTCGATTTCCTTTTTCAGCCGCGTCGTGTCACCGGACTGGGCGAAATATCGCAGCCCCGCCAGATCGGCCGGCGACAATTGCGTTTCCCCTGAACCGTCGTTCTTTTCAGGTCCACGGCCCGCATTTGAATGACCGGCGGCACCAAAACCCGGACGTTCGTCAACACTTTGCTGCGCAGACGTATTGTCTGCGGCCGTTGCCGAAAACAATGACTGGTCCGCGGACAGCACGGAGTGAACGGAAAATCCCGCGCCAAGCATCAATACGGAAATGACGATCCATCTCATAGGCACACCGGATGCCGTTCGGCGAGAAACGACAGGACAAGAAGGTGGAGTGTCGAAGGGTAGTAGCTGGTCGGCTGAAACGTTTTCACGTCATCCGGCAGCGGTTTTCCTTCGAAAATGCATTCAAGAGCCGCACCAATGGAAACATAGCCCGGATCGGTTAACGTTTCGGTCTGCTTGCCGGACAGAACATTGACGAGCCGGAGGGCCCTGTCGGGCCCGCCCATGAATTTCACGAACGGCTCGAGGAGCCCCGCGGTTTCGTTGCCGGCGCGGATAAGGTAGAGCGGGATGCGAATGGCATTGTAGCCGAAGTCGGTCGGAAAGCTGGCCGCCGGAGCAACGCCCTCATGCAGGCTTATCCAGTCGCTCGGCAGCATGTCCGCACCGAAACGCGCCTCTTGCAGAAGCTGGAGACCGTTGTTCGACAGCTCGTTCCAGTGCTCCGCCCCCGTCAGTTCGGCCAGAACCGGAATTGCCTCGAATATCCAGTACGACAGGTTGATTACCGGCCCGTCCTTGCCGTCTTCGGCGCCGAAGCCGCTGGCCGCCGGCCGCAGAAGCCATTTCCCGTCATGCTGGAAAACAAGGTTCAGGGCGATTGCATCCGCGATGTTCCTGGCAGGCACCTCCAGTTCGGGCCGTGCCCAGTTCCTTGCCGCAAGAGCCAGACTGTAGGCGACAAGCACATCCCCGTCGGACGCGTTGTTGATGTCCTTTATGTGCGGTTCCGTCGCCGGGTCCCATTTCCAGGCAATCAGGCCATCGTCGCGCAACCGCATGTTCGTCTCGGTGAACGACCAGATCTGGTCGAAGGTCACCTGATCGTTCGAAAGATAGGCAAGCAGCAGACCGTATCCCTGGCTCTCGCTATGACTGATATTGCCGTTCTCGTTGTCCACGACACGACCGCTGCTCGTGACGAAGCGGGAGACGTAGGAATACCACTCAGCCTGGCTGATGGTGCCGGGTTGAGGTTCATACACCTGCGCGGAGACGGAAATTGCCGAAGACGACAGCATGACGGTTGCCGAAACGATCCATTGCGCGAATTTTCCTGAAGCACCCTTTTTCACGATTGCCTCCCGAAGACCCTCAACAGGCCGGCCGTTGCGAGTCCCAGCAGCGTGACGACCACGAGAAGGGCCCCGCCAAAAACGATGATGTTCACCGAAACCCAGTTGGTAAGAATAAGGCGCGTGTTTCCAAAAGACAGGGGCTGGGTGACCGTGTATTCCACGGCCCCGCTCTGCTGCGAAAAAATCTCGTCAGAGTCAGTCTGAAGCGCGCTTACATCGCCGGCCAGTCCGGGCCAGCGATCCACGAGAACGTCAAGGTAACTGGACATGTCCTGTCCGTTCGGAGCGGAAACGACGGTCCAGGCGCCGCCCCGGTCCGGAGAGACATTTTGCGCAAACAGCAGGCTGGTCCCGACCGGCGGAGCATAAGCGACGCCCGTTCCCGGGGAGAACGACAGATTCTGCTGCGTCAGATCAAAACTGTTCTGAAGGGTTTGCAACAGGCGGTATATTCGCCCGCGCCACCCCTGTTCGGACAGTTTCTTGCGCCAGTTTTCCAGGGTTTCTTCATTGTCCCGGACCTCGCCCAGTGTCTTCTTTCGAGTAGGCGTGGAGTCCGCCCATGAAGACCTCGCGACATCGGCGAGGCCAACCTGAGACAGGGCCTGCTGGGGTATGTCGGCAATATTTCCCACAAAAATCGCGTTTGCTTCGGGCATTTCGGACGTCGAGACATCCGCCTCCAGCGCAATGGGCTTGCCCGCGGCGACTGCCAGACGGGACAGAAGCGTCGCTGCTGCCGAAAATGTGCCCGGGCGCGTGTCTCCAAGCACCAGATGGGTCTCGTCCGGAAGGGTGTCATACGGAAACCCGAAGCTGGCAAAGGAACTCAGGTCGGGAATGCGTCCGATGCGGGCAAACCGGGGGAACACCAGCTCGCTGGTATCGAACAGCACGAAGCGCAGATCCTGGTTTGCCGTTTGGCCCGGTGCGCAAACCTGATCTTCCCGGGTCTCGAAATTTCCTTCTATCGTGATCGTGTTGAGGCCCGGCCGCGCATGGCGCAGGGGAACCTTTATGGGCAGCCTGTTCATGATCGTGCCGCCGCGCTGGGTGATCGGAACGTTGGCTGCGAGTTCGTCGTTGACATAGATATTTATACTGCTGCCCGGAAGCACGCTGGGTGCGGATGCCGCGTTCAGCATGATCGTCAACTGCCCGTACGCCTTTGCATAGAAATCCGCAGGCAGGCCGAACGAGAGTTCCGTTCGAAAATGACGGCCGGAGAACTCGCGGCTTCCAAGTCCGAAATCCGAGAGACGGAATGTGGCCGCTTCGGTAATCAACGGCGGATCCGGCACGACGGCGTTTTGCGTCCGGAGCAGATCATCGGGTATTTCCGCGGCGATCTGCGTCGCAACGCTGGCAACACTGTCAACCGCCCTGGCAACATCATCCCAGGCGCCACCCGAAACGATCAGCGCGGAACCGCCTGCCCCCGGCAGGTTGGCAAATGAAGCGACCGGAGACCCGCCGAGTTGCTGGCGGATGGCGGGAAACACCGACAGCTGTTCGGCGGTTCCGAAATACACGGTCAGAGCCGCGGCATTGTCAGCAGGCGGCGACGTCATGACGGACATCGACTGGCGCGGCATGTCGGCGATCAGGGCGATGTTCTGTACCAGCCGCAACAACAGCTCATGCGAATTCATCTGCTCCAGGGCAGGTGCGACGAAATGGACGAGCGTCTGGCCTTCGCCATTGTTTCCAATGGCTGCTATGTCGGAAATCTGCCGCAGGCGCGATGCGCCGGCATTGTCGAACTGCAGAAACGTTCCGGCCGGATCGATGTCGGTCCAGAGATCGAAGGTGGATTCAACGCTGCAATCCGTTCTGTGACGCTGATCGACGGAAATGCTGAACAGGTTTCTGCCCGCATTGAGCAGACCGCCGGGGATCTCCACCTGAAGCTGCTTGCGCCGGTCCGGCGAGGAAATATGTTCCGAAAGGATCGGGTTTCCGTTGATCGACAGCCGGAGGAGCGATGCTTCAGGCGCGACGAGAATGGCGTTCCGGTAGGCGATCTGCAACGTCGCATCCGATGCGGCCTGTTCGGAGGTCAGGACAACGGACCAGGAGCGCGCCGCCATTTCACCGCGCATCTGCAATTGGGCATCCGGGACAATGAACCGCCGGAATGCCGACGGCGCCGCAACGACGCGAGGTTCGGCCTTCGGCGGGACGGCTGCATCCGCATCTTCTGCGGGACGCTTGTCCGCTCCGCCCGGTTCCGTGAGATAGGGAATATCCGCCGGCGGCGGCTGGTCGCGCTCCCGCGGCTGCTCAATGTCGGAACGTTCAGGCTCCATGCTGAAGGGAACCGGTTGAGCGTATCCGGTTGCCTGGGTGCAAAGGAAGGCCAGCAGGAACGTGCCTGCAAAAGGACGAAGGGAGAGCCGGGTCACACGCTTTCCTCCGGCGGTACGATGGCAGGGACCGGTGTCTTCGGCTTGCCGGCACGCGACATGAAGTAGGATATGCCGCGGGCGGTCTGGCGCAGGGCGATCCGGAGGAAACCCATGGTTCCCCCGACAACTCCCGGATTGGTGCGGCGGCGCTTCTGAAAGTCGCTCCATTTGGCCGAGTTCGCAAAGACCAGATCCGCGATGATCCGGTTATGCTGCGTGTTCTTCACCACATACTCGCAGCCGAATATCACTCCATCGGCAGTATTCTCCGTATGCCTGATCTTAACCGGCAGAATGTTTTCGGGAAGGTCGGCAAGGGGAACGATCCGGATTTCGACTTCATCGTCTTCCGAAATCGTCCGTGCGATTTTGCCAAGGACTTCGATACCCGCACCGCGGACGGAAACATCGCTGATGGTCGCCGGGAGCCATTCGCCGCCAACTTTCACCTCACACTTCCTGCTCACCTTCACGCGCTGGGTGGACTGCCGCTCGCCCCGCTCGGAAACGACGCCGAGCGCACATCCGGCCAGAATGACGTTGAGCAGGTTCCAGGCTCCCACGACAACCGTGATGTCCGCTTTGTACGGCTCCGTGAACAGACGCACCAGGGAGACGGCAACCCCGACCAGCAGAATGACGAAGATGATGAAAAACGGCAGGCTCAGTTCGGAGAGCCTGCTTTCGGAAATGGATTCGTCCTTCGCCGTCACCTTGAACGTCGGCTTGCTCGGATTGAGGATCACGGAAACCACTGCCGGCAGAAGGTGAACGGTCTGAATATATTCGTAAAGTTCGGAAATCAGCGGCCACCGGAAACGCCCGTACAGGTAATTCTGAAGAAGCATGTTCACGACCATGTACACAGACGTATAGACAAAGAAATCCCGCCCGGAGGCATCGAATATCTGCAAGTCGAAGAACAGATAACACAGCGGAGCAACCAGAAAGATCATCCGCGCAAAAGGAAACAGCCAGAACAGCGAGGACGAAAGGTAGCAGAGCATTTGGGGGAAGCTCAGCCCGAATTTCAGGAGAGGAAAGTGAAACCGCAGGATCTGCATCATGCCCTGAGCCCAACGGCTTCGCTGTCCGATGAAGCTTGAAAAGGTGGCCGGCTGCAATCCGGCAATCAGCGGCCGGTCGATATAGATGCTGTTCCAGCCACGGGCATGCAGGTTAACGGCTGTTTCGCAGTCTTCGGTGATGGTCACGCCGCTGAAGCCGTTGGTCTCCTCCAGCGCCTTTCTGCGCAGCAACGCTGCCGAGCCGCAAAAGAACGATGCGTTCCATTTGTCCAGTCCCCTCTGAATGATGCCGTAGAACATTTCGTTCTCCGACGGCATCTTCTTGAATGTCTGGAGATTTCTTTCCAGCGGATCCGGATTCAGGAAGAAATGTGGCGTTTGAACCAGGAACAGCTTCGGGTCGTCGTTGAAGTAGCCGACTGTTTCCAGGAGAAAATCTCGCGAGGGGGCGTGATCGGCATCAAACACCACCACCACCTCCGCGGACGAATGAGCCAGGGCATTGTTCAGGTTGCCTGCCTTGGCGTGCTCGTTCTTGTCGCGGGTCAGATAGTGAGCGCCAAGGTTCTCGCACAGCAATTTCAGGGATTCATGCCTTTGCTGCGCCGCATGCGCGGCCTTCATGTCACTGGACGATCTCTTTTCCAGCGTACCGCCGTCATCCAGCAGCCAGACCTCCACCTTCTCCGGCGGGTATTCGATACCTTTTGCCGCCGAGATCGTACTTGCAAGCAGCTCTTCATCTTCATTGTATGTGGGGATGAATATGTCCACCGTGGGGAACTCTTCATCCTCCTTCAGCCGGCGCTGCGGACGGGAGTCCAGCGGCATGGCCACGATGAACATGCTCAGCCCGAGCATCATGATGCTGTAGAGCTCGGCCACATAAACCAGAATACCGGGAATGAAATCCTGAAGTTCCGTGACCGGCGGCAAGGTGCTGGTCGTACGCCAGTAAAGATAGCGCAGGATGATCGCGGAGCCGAATGCAAGCACGACGATGCGCAGGCTTCCCTTCGGGGCCAGAAGCTTGAGGACAACCAGCGAAACAAGTATGATCACGTCAATCGACAGCTGAGCCTGGGAGCTTATTGGCAGCGTTACCAATAAAACGTAGAAAAACGCCAGGATCGCCCAGATTGTTACCTTGAAAAAATTGATCATCTTAGTTCACAAGAGCTCTCGCTGTTCCGGGTATCCCCTCCACGCCTGCAATTTCCCTACTGTTGTTGCAGCACCGGGGATGCCTTTTCGTCCGTCTGGTCTGCGGCAGCTTTGCCGGACTCCATGATGTCACTTGGCGGTGGCGGCACCACGACGCCAAAGGTGGATTTTATGTTGTCTTCGTCTGCCGCCTCAACGGCGGGAACCGGAGGCACGCTTTCGACAACGGCCGGTTTCGGAGCTGCCGGCCGGGCCGGCCTGGGCTGCGACTTGCGTGGAGCGACCATGGCCGGAACGACGCCGATGAAGCCTTCCGACGAGCGCGGGGAAATCGGGTCACCCGGACGCCCCCAACCTGCGGGAGGCTGTGCCGGCGCCCCGTAAGGATCCCACATCGGATCCAGGACAGCCACGTTGATGCTGATGCCGTACATTTTTTCAAGCAGCTCCTGCTCGCTCATCTTCGGGTCGCAAAGGCGCAACCGGATCTGAATGGCGCCGCGGGTGCTGAAGATTGTTTTTCGCGATTGTGGCTTTCCGATGCGCTGCCAGGCGTAAATACAGATATCGCCTGCAGATGACCGCCCGGCCGCATAGGAAAAGGGACCGTAATGGTTCTGCAGGAAGTAGGGCGAGCGCTTGACATTCACCCCCGGCAGGAATTTGGCGATTTCACGGGAGACCTCTTCCTGGCTTGGGCTTGCCTCGGACAAGCTGCCCCCGTTGGCAATCGCATTCGAGGTGACCCCGATAAGCTGAACGCGCAACAGGTTTTGTCCCGGTGTCTTGCCCTGTGTTGCCAGGGCAATGTCCTGCTGTTTGCCGTTGGTGAACGCCGTTTCGATGATTCCGACAATTGCAGGACCGCCCGGCGGAGGCGTTGCGAAAGCCTCGCTGATCGGGACGGTATTTGCGCTCGATAGCGACTCAACCTTGGGCGATTTGGCGCATGCAGCCAGGGAAATCGCCAATACCGAGGCGAGCAGAAGTCGGCGCATTCCGGCCCGTCTCACCGGGAGAGATGGCCTCCGGAGTGATCGGAAATCGATATGGTGAGAGGTCTCTAACATGCACCGCCGACAAATCTTTTTTTGATTTCTTAACTTCTTACGCAAGGTCAAAATGCGGTGGTATGGTAAACAATGGCTTAATTTTGCTTTGCTTTTTGCAGCGCAGCACGCGCCTGCTCTCCCCCTGCCCCGCATATCGGACGCTGCGCGACCGACGTCTTCCGCCCAAGGGAAAACCTCTGCGGCACCCGTGGGAAGCCGGATTGCGCCCCTCCCGGCGGGGTCGCACCGCCTGGCGTGGGGGGAGTTCCTTGAGAGTTGAAATGGGCAATGGCAGGAAAGGACAGCCGGGACCCTGCGGAATGTTTTCCACAGGCTTTCCGGGCGTCACTGCGTTTTTGGCAGGCAATTTTCCTTGGCCGCGCCTGTATCAGCGGCCAGACGGCAACAACTGGGTATCGTAGCGGGCGCCCCAACGCACCGGAGCGGCTTTTTCAAATATGTCGGCACGCCCTCGCCGGCAGTCCGGCAGGGCGCGCCCGGAATTTCAACGGTCTGTCGCGCGCTCAGCCCGCGACAGCATGCAGCGCCGGCGTTTGCGGTCGCACGGCGGCATCGTAGTCTTCCATCAGGGTCTTGATGATCTCGCCGACTTCGTAGCGATTTCCGGCGATCTCGGAGACCGGCGTGACTTCCGCCGCCGTTCCGGTGACGAAGCACTGCTCGAATTCCGGCAGTTCCTCCGGCAGGATAACCCGTTCAACCACTTCGATGCCCCGGTCCCTGGCAAGCTCCATGACCGTCTGGCGGGTAATCCCGTTCAGGAAGCAATCCGGAGTCGGCGTATGGATCCTGCCATCCTTGATGAAGAATACATTGGCGCCGGTCGCTTCCGCGACCCGTCCACGCCAGTCCAGCATCAGCGCATCCGTATAGCCCTTCGACTCGGCCGCATGCTTGGAGATCGTGCAGATCATGTAAAGACCGGCAGCCTTGGCCTTGTAGGGAGCCGTTTGCGGATCCGGGCGGCGATAGTCCGCCAGATCCAGCCGGATCCCCTTGAGCCGTTCTTCCGGCGCGAAATAGCTCGGCCATTCCCAGGCGGCAATGGCCAGGTGAATGGTGTTCTTCTGCGCCGAGATGCCCATCATCTCGCTGCCGCGCCAGGCGACGGGGCGAATATAGGCGTCCGTCAGGTTCATTCGCGCCAGGGTCTCTTCCTTGGCCGCGTTGATCTGCTCCGCCGTCCAGGGGATCTCGAAACCAAGCATGCGACCGGACTCCAGCAGCCGCGCGGTATGGTCTTCGGACTTGAAGATCCGTCCCCCATAGGCCCGTTCACCCTCGAACACGCTGCTTCCGTAATGCAGTCCGTGACTGAGAACATGCAGCTTCGCGTCTGCCCACGGCACGAATGTGCCGTCGTACCAGATCTCTCCACTGAGCTGATCAAAAGGCGTTCCAGCCATCTTTCATCTCCCGCCCGCTCTGAGAGCGATTATTGTTTTCCGTTGCGAAGGCAAATGGCGCCAAAGACCTGCACCCGCTTTACCGCCGTATCTTTTGCACAGCACGCCAACTATCGGTATCCTGATATCCGCGACGTTCGTGATCGGATTCGTTTATCATCTGATGCCTAAAAAAGCATCCAGAAGACCGATCATTTCGTTCACGGACGGTAACAAGTAACAATCGATCAGAATTAAGTCAATATGGCTGACGTAAATTTCAAAAACACCCTTCCTTCCCATTTGCGGGAAACCGATCGCTCGCTGCCGGACACTCTGGAGAGCGACGGTAACGCCTTGCCCTACGACCTGATTGAGCTGCTGTTTTTCGCCTATCGCGATTTCACGGGCGATCCGGACGAGGTGCTGGCCAAATATGAGTTCGGCCGGGCCCATCACCGGGTTCTGCATTTCGTGGAACGCAACCCCGGCATCATGGTGACCGATCTGCTCGGCATCCTGCGGATCACCAAGCAAAGTCTCGGGCGGGTTCTGAAGCAGCTCGTGGATGCCGGGATCATCGAGCAGCGGGAGGGCAATCACGACCGCCGCCAGCGCCTTCTCTACACCACGGAAAGAGGCCATGCCCTTGCCGTCGATCTCACCCGTTTGCAGCACAAACGCCTTGAACGCGCCCTAATTGGTCTGCCTGATGGCAGCGAGGAAACCGTCCGCAGATTTCTTCTGCAGATGATCGACCCCGAAGCCCGGGCGGACATTCTCAAACTTGTCCGCAGCTCCTTCAATCTGGAAGACAGATGAAGGGCCCGTCCTTGAAAAGGGCAAAGCTGATCCTGATACCACCCATGGGGACGAGACGACCGAGATGAACGCTCAGGTGCCTGACGACAACGCCAACCACATTCTCCTGGTAGACGACGACAAACGGATCAGGGATCTGCTTTCCAGGCTGCTCAAGGAAAACGGGTTCCGCGTGTCCGTCGCGGCCAATTCCGCCGAAGCACGCAAATGTCTGTCCGGACTGGAGTTCGACCTGATCATCCTGGACGTGATGATGCCCGGCGAAAGCGGCCTGGAACTTGCCGCCGCGTTGCGCAAGGACTCCGAAGTCCCGATCCTGATGCTGACCGCCAGATCCGAGGCCACCGACAGGATCGCCGGTCTGGAGGCCGGTGTGGACGATTATCTCGCCAAACCCTTCGAACCCCGGGAACTGATGCTGCGCATCACGGCGATCCTGCGGCGCGGCAACCAGCAGCCGGTTGCCGCCAGGCAGGAAATCCGCTTCGGTCCGTTTTCCTACAATGCCGGACGGGGCGAACTGAAAAACGGCGACCAACCGGTACGCCTGACGGACCGGGAAAAGCAGATCCTGTCCATATTCGCCGAACGGCCCGGCGCAACCGTCCCCCGCCACAAGATCGTCGGCGACGACAGCGGTCTCGGCGAACGCACCGTGGATGTGCAGATCAACCGTCTGCGGCGCAAGATCGAAACGGACCCGGGCAATCCGGTCTATCTGCAGACAGTCCGGGGCATCGGCTACCGGCTGGCCTGCGACTGAACCCAATGGCGAAAAAAGATTCCTTCCTCCGGCGCTTTCACCTGGATGACCACCTGAAATTCCTTGCCGTTCCGCTCACGCCCTTTGTCCGCGGTTACCGGATTTTCTCCCGGTTCATGTACCGCATCATGCCCAAGGGTCTGTTCACCCGGACCTTTCTGATCATCCTTGCACCCATCGTCATCCTCCAGTCGGTCCTGGTCTTCGTCTTCATGGAGCGCCATTATCAGCTGGTCTCGCGCCGGATGTCCGAAGCGGTGGTCCGGGACATCGCCGCCGTGGTCTTCGTGCTGGAGAATTATCCGCAGGACGCGGACAATCACAAGATCGAGGAGCTCGCCTCGCGCGCCCTGGGCATGTCGATGTCCGTCATGCCGCTGGAGCCGCTGCCCCCTCCCACGCCGAAACCGTTTTTCGATGTCATCGACCAGCAATTGAGCCTTGCGATCAGCCAGAAGATCGGCAAGCCCTTCTGGATCGACACGGTCGGCCGCTCCCGCTTTGTCGAAATCCGCATTCAGCTTGCCGATTCCATCCTGAGGATCTTTACCCGGCGCAGCCAGACCTATGCCTCCAACTCGCATATCTTCCTGGTGTGGATGTTTTCCACCTCACTTGTTCTGGTGCTCGTCGCCCTGCTGTTTCTGCGCAACCAGATTCGCCCGATCATCCGGCTGGCGAATGCCGCGGAAGCCTTCGGCCGAGGCCGGCCGGCGGCGAATTTCCGGGCCAGCGGCGCCCGCGAGGTCCGCCGTGCCAGCCTGGCCTTCATCGACATGCGCCGGCGCATCGAACGGCAGATCGAACAGCGCACCACCATGCTGGCCGGCGTCAGTCACGATCTTCGAACAATTCTGACGCGCCTGCGACTGCAGCTCGCCTTTCTGGATGAAACCCCGGAAAGCGATGCCATGCGCAAGGATGTCGACGAGATGAGCCACATGCTGGAGGACTATCTCGCCTTCGCCAGCGGCGACGGCGACGAGGAGGTCCAGACGACCGACATCGCGCTTATTCTGGAGGAACTGGAAGAGGAAGCCGAGATCTCGGGCCATTCCGTCACGACCCGCATCGACGGACCGCTGGACGCCGAGGTGAGACGCATTTCGATGAAACGCTGCCTCTCCAACCTTGTCACCAACGCCTGCAAATACGGCAGCCGGGTGGAAATCTCGGCGGGGATCGAGAGCAACTGGCTTGTGGTCACCATCGACGATGACGGCCCCGGCATTCCCGAAGATCAGCGCGATCTGGCCTTCCGGGCGTTCCACCGGCTGGATCTGGCCCGCAACCAGGACCAGAGCGGCAGCGGCCTCGGCCTCGCCATCGCCCGCGACATTGCCCGCGGCCACGGCGGAGAACTCTTCCTTGAGGACAGCCCTCTTGGCGGCCTGAGAACAAGACTGAGGGTTCCGGCGTAGAGCCGCCCCCGCTCCCTGGAGGGGCCGCGTTCAGGCGGGTTCATGAATTCGGGCGATTGCCTGAATTCAATCCGACGCGACAGGCTTCAAAAAAGCCGTCCGCCGATCGGCACGTCCCTGTCCGGGGTCAGCAGGACCACGTTCCCGTCCGCGTCTGGCACGCCGAGGGTGAGCACTTCCGACATGACCGGGCCGATCTGGCGCGGCGGGAAATTGACCACCGCCATGACCAGTTTGCCCACAAGCGTGTCCGGTGTGTAATGCGTCGTGATCTGCGCGGAGGTCTTCCGGATGCCGATATCGGGGCCGAAATCGATCCGCATCTTGTAGGCAGGCTTGCGCGCCTCGGGAAAGACCTCGGCTTCGACAATTCGGCCGACGCGCACATCCACTTTCATGAAATCGTCGAAACTGATCGGGTCGCTCACGGAACAATTCTCCAGATTCGCCCCGGTCATG
Source organism: Labrenzia sp. 011 (assembly GCF_003075075.1). GTDB lineage: Bacteria > Pseudomonadota > Alphaproteobacteria > Rhizobiales > Stappiaceae > Roseibium. The sequence continues at coordinate 46,030 of NZ_QCYM01000019.1, forward strand.
AGGACCTCATGACCGGGGCAACATTGATCGGTGCTGCATTCAGGCGCGCGAGCATGCCCGCAGGGCGGGCCTTTCGCAAGTCCGCGGGTGCATCAGGCCCCGGCGGGGGCTTTGTCGCTCAGATCGGGTTCCCCGTCATCTTCGTCAGCCCGGGGTCTCCGACGGGCAGGGCGGTCCGAGATCCGCTTCAGGAGCGACCTCACACCTTTGGCCGCCCGTTCCAGACCATTGAGACGCTTCATGAAGGAGCCTCCCTTGTCCAGCTCCTTGTCGAGCCGCGCCATGGTGCGGGGCATGCCTTCGTCGTCCTCCTCCAGCCAGACGCCGACCACACGGGCAAAGGCCACCGCCAGTCCCTGGGCGACGATGGTCGCCTTCACTCCGGAGACATCGATTCCGGCGGCAATCAGCATCCACTTCTGCGAGCGGACTTCCAGTCGGTTGAAATCGAGCGCCAGCGCCGGATCGTGCCGTGCCGCCACATGCAGCGCCCGGACCGCCTCCTTGTGCGCCGCCAGAACATCGATGCGTGTCATCAGAACGTCGAACAACCGGTCGCGCGGCGGCTGATCGCCCATGTCCTCGTCCACCCCGTCAAGAACCGCGGTGTCGATCTTCTCCGTGAAGGCGGCGACAAGCTGAAGTTTCGAGGCAAAAGCACTGCGCATGTCGGAAAGCTTCACCTTCGCCGCCGCGGCAATCATCGGCAGGGAAACATCTTCGTAGGGATGCTCGGACAACAGGTCCAGGAACGTCTGGAGGATTTTCTGCCTGGTCTTTGCGGTTGCCATGACGCGCTCTCCAATGTGTCGGTCCCTGAAAGATAGGAGACCTGAGCGCAAGTGAAAAGGGTGGCACCGTGCCGCGGAACCCCGGCGTTCGGCCCCGGGCATTCTTCGCAGGCCGCCGGAACCGAAACGGCGTCCGCTGCGTTGACCTCCTGAAGGCTGCAGCCCGGCCGGACATCCCGCGCTCCCGCCACGGTCGCGGCGACCGCCGCCGGGTCGCAGCCTTTCCGCCATCGCCCGTCAAAACGGCGACCGTCAGACAAAACCTGAGGAAACACATCTCATGAAAACGCTTTCTGATGCATTCGAACACACGCTGCAGGACATCTACTACGCCGAACAGCAGCTTGCGAAAGCCATGCCGAAGCTGCAGGACGCGGCCAACGGCAAGAAACTCAAGGACGCGATCGGCGATCACCTTGAGGAGACCAGAACCCAGGTCAAGACGCTCGAGCAGGTTTTCAAGTCGATCGGCAAGAAGGCTTCCGGGGAAAAATGCGATGCGATCGAAGGCCTTCTGAAGGAGACCGACGGCATCCTCGAGGAAGCCAGCGGCACCGCGAAGAATGCCGCGCTTGTCGCCGCCTGTCAGGCTGTCGAGCACTACGAGATCGCCCGCTACGGAACCCTGCGTGAATGGGCGAAGGTGCTCGGCCACGACGAGGCGCACGACCTCCTGTCCGGCATTCTCGACCAGGAAAAGGCCGCCAACAGCAAGCTGACAGGTCTGGCGGTCTCCGCCATCAACGAGCAGTAGGCTCCTGCCGTGAGGGCGAAGCGCGCGTTCGGCGCGCGCTTCCCTCCCCGACTGCAAACACTTAAGTCCTGTAAGGATTTCCGGTGGGGAAGAGTCCCATCCGGCCTGGCTCAGCCCGCCAGCTCTCTCGCCCGCTTGACCGCCGCCGCGACGGCTTCGGTCATCACCGGCTGCAAACCGTCCGCCCCCATAAGAACGTCAAGCGCGGCTGCGGTCGTGCCGTTCGGGCTGGTGACATTCTTGCGGAGAACCGAAGGATGCTCGCCGGAACGATGCATAAGCTCGCCCGCGCCGCAAACCGTGGCAACGGCAAGCTCCTCGGCTATTTCAGCCGGCAGTCCCGCCTGCCTGCCGGCTTCGCTCAGGGCCTCGGCTAGATAGAACACATAGGCCGGACCGGATCCGCTGACGCCGGTGACCAGATCGATCTGATCCTCGCTCTCCAGCCAGACCACCCTGCCGATCGCACTCATAAGCCGGGTGACGTCCTTCTTGCTCTCCTCGGAGACCGCCGCTGTCGGATAGACTGCGGTAATGCCCCGTTTGACCATCGCCGGCGTGTTCGGCATGCAACGGCAGACCGGCACTGTGCCGAAGGCCGCTTCGAACCTGGAGACCGGTGTCCCGGCGGCAACCGACAGGACAAGCGTGTCGGAGGCCACCGCCGATGTCAGGGACGGCAGCACGGCATCCATCATCTGCGGCTTGACCGCGATGAGGACCATACCCGCGCGCAGGTCCACCGGCATGGCGGTTACATGCCGTATGCCGTGTTCCTTCAGAAGCGCATCCATTTCATCGGACAGATGCGGATCGCACACCATGAGAGCGGACGCATCTATCCCGTCCGCCACCCAGCCTGACAGCATCGCCCCCCCCATCTTGCCGGCTCCGACAAGAACGAAGGGCCTTTCCCTTGAAAAACTCATGCTTCTCCCGCGGTTTCGAACAAGGCCGTATCCATGGCCTGGGAGGCAGAGTGACCGGCCCAGACGACGAACTGGAAGGCTTGATAGAAACGCTCGCAGTTTTCAAGCGCATTTGTCAGCATGGCCTCGATCTGCGCCGAAGAGGCTTCCGCTCCGCCGGCCAGAACCAGAGACTGGCGGAACATGATCACGTTCTCCTTGTGCCAGAGATCGAAGTGCCCCATCCAGAGCTGCTCGTTCACCAGCGCCAGCAATCGGATGATTTCCGTCTTGCGCGGTTCCGTGACCTTGAGGTCGAAGGCACAGGCAAGATGCAGCGCCTCCACTTCCTCCATCCAGGAGAAGGAGACGTGATAGTCGCACCAGCTGCCGCCGAGGGAAATGGTGATCTCGTCCTCGTCCGACCGTTCGAAGGTCCAGTCGTTCAGGGCAGCAACGGTTTCTATGGTGTCAACGGGATTGCCAGGTCGCTCGAATTCGATCTCGATGAGGCTCATGATGCCTACTCCCTTCCGAGCCGGGGCCGAATACCCGATCAGGAAAACCGGGCGGACCGCCGGGAAATGTCCCATGCCGGAGGAGCAAAACGCATCCCTTTGTGGCTCTAGAAGAGAACCGGTTCCGTCTTGCTCCGACGAATCCCTGTTATCGATGAGTATAGGAGCAGGAATGATTCAAGGGATACCTACCCTTTCTGCCCGCAAAGCCGAATCTTGTGGACGACTCAGAGCCAATTTTCATCACACTGCTCAAAAACAACGCAATCCCGCCAGCCGCTTCCGTCGCGTCTCTGTCATGAACTGTGAACAGAAATCGCCCGGCAGCAGACCGGCGGACCGCCTTCAGGCGTCCTTGCCACCGGCAGAACCGGATTTTTCAAGCTTGGCGAGCCGTGATTCGAGATCCTCGACCTTGTCGAGTGCACGCACGGCCATCTCCTTGACGGCTTCATGCTCTTCCCGCGACACCATGTCCATGTCCGAAAGGAAGCGTTCGGCCTGGGCCCTGAACGCGGTTTCCACTTCCCGGCGCGCCCCTTGGGCAACTCCGGCGGCGTCGGTCATCAGCTTGGCGAAATCATCGAGAATACGGTTCGGGCCCTGGGTCATCAGACCCTCCTTGGTCAGCAACAGACTTACACCGAAGAGGTATGTGGGAATGGCCTGAACTTCAAGAACCAATTCCACCCGCCCGCTTGACGGATCGAGCAGGATCGCGCATGCGTTGCCCCGGGTTCTGCCCTGCCCTTTCGGGACAGATCTAAAGAAGGTTATGCCGTGCCGCCCTTACTCGTCCTGCCCTTTCCGGCCATCGATCCGGTCATCATCGAATTCGGCCCTTTCGCCCTGCGCTGGTATGCACTGGCCTATATCGTCGGCATCCTTCTGGCCTGGCGGTACATGCGTGCGCTCGTTCTCGACCACCGGCTCTGGGGCAGCGTCGGCAGGCCGTCGCCGGCCGAGCTTGACGATTTCGTTCTGTGGGGCACGCTCGGCATCATCATCGGCGGCCGGCTCGGCTATGTGCTCTTCTACAACCCGGCCTATTATCTCGCCAATCCGGGCGAGGCGCTTGCGATCTGGACCGGCGGAATGTCCTTCCACGGCGGCTTCGCCGGCACGGTGATCGCCATGGGCCTGTTCGCCTGGCGGCGGGGCCTGTCCCTGTGGACCCTGTTCGATCTTGCCGGCTGCGCCGCCCCGATCGGACTGTTCTTCGGACGGATCGCCAATTTCATCAATTCGGAATTGTGGGGCCGCCCGTCAGATGTGGCCTGGGCCGTCGTCTTTCCCAATGGCGGCCCCGAGCCGCGTCATCCCAGCCAGCTCTATGAAGCCGCGCTGGAGGGCATTGTCCTGTTCCTGGTGCTGCGCCTTCTCAGCCACCGTTTCAGGCTTCTGAAGAAGCCCGGGTTCCTCGCCGGCGCCTTTGCCGCCGGTTACGGCATTGCCCGTTCGATCTCGGAACTTTTCAGGGTTCCCGATGCCCATATCGGCTATCTGGGCGGCTTTTTCACCATGGGCATGCTGCTGTCGCTGCCGATGATCCTGGCCGGACTGGCCGTCATGGTCTGGGCCGGGTCCCGCAAGCCGGCCGCAACGGCCCGGTGACGCCATGCCGTCCCTTTCCCTGAAAGACAGGATCAAGGCGCGCATCGCCGCCGACGGCCCTCTTTCGGTCGCCCGTTACATGTCGATCTGCCTCGCGGACCCCGAAGCCGGCTACTACATGACCCGCGAGCCTTTCGGCACGGGCGGCGATTTCGTCACCGCCCCGGAAGTCAGCCAGATGTTCGGCGAGCTGATCGGCGCGTCCTGCCTGTCCGCCCATGAGGCCATGGGGGCTCCCGACCGGTTTCAGCTCGTGGAACTCGGCCCCGGCCGCGGCACCCTGATGGCAGATCTGCTGCGCATGGCCGCCCTGCGCCCGTCCTTCATCGAGGCCGCCTGTCTGAATCTCGTCGAAACCAGCCCGCGATTGCGGAAAATCCAGGAAGAGACCCTGGCGGGATCACCGCTCCGGCCTGAATTCCGGACCAGAGTCGCGGATATCCCCGATGGTCCGCTCATCCTGGTCGCCAATGAATTCTTCGATGCTTTGCCCATCCATCAGTTCGTGAAAACCGCGGACGGCTGGCGCGAGCGGGAGATCGGCCTTTCGGCGGATGGGGACCTCATCTTCGGTGCCGGGGCCGCCAGGCTCCCGGAAGACGCCATCCCCGCCCGGATTGCCGGCTCCGCGGAAGGAACCATCGTCGAAACCCAGCCGGCCGCCAATGCCATCGCCGAGGAGATCGGCGCGCGTCTGGCCGCTCAGGGCGGCGTCGCGCTCTTTATTGACTACGGCTACCTGAAAACAGCTCCCGGCGACACGCTTCAGGCCCTTTACAGGCATCGCTTCGACGATGTTCTCGCCCATCCCGGCGACGCGGATCTCACGGCGCATGTGAATTTCGAGGCCCTGGCGGCGGCCGCCGTGCGGGGCGGCGCAAAGGCTCTCCCGCCCATGGCCCAGGGGGATTTTCTGCTGCGGACCGGACTGCTGGAACGGGCCGGCGCCCTGGGCGCCGGAAAGGCGCCCGAAGACCAGGAGGCAATCCGCGATGCGGTCGAACGTCTGGCGGCACCAGCCGGCATGGGCGAGCTTTTCAAGGTTCTGGCGGTAACGGGCACAGGAATATCGTTCCTGCCGTTTGACAGCGCAGCCTGATCCCCTCAAGGATCACTCTCTGCGCAACCGAATCCTGCCGGGAGCAGTCTTCGTTGAAGGTACCCTGCAATGCCCCGTGTCTTGAGAACGATCCGCTTGTCCGCTGTCGTGCGGTTTCACCTGAAAGCTGTTTGATCCCCTCTGGAGATCCACATGAAAATTGAAGCAGACCCATTGAAGCTTCCGGGCCTGAGGCACGGCTTCTTCACCCGCCGGGGCGGCATCTCGCAGGGCATCTACGAGAGCCTCAATATCGGTCTGGGATCGGACGACGAGCGCGACAGGATTCTGGAGAATCGCAAGCGGGTGGCAGGAACACTCGGGGTTGGCCCGGAAACCCTTCTGTCTCCCTATCAGATTCATTCGGCCGATGTGATCACGCTCGACGGCCCCTGGCCGCAGGACGCCGGACGCAAGGCCGATGCGCTCGTCACCGCCACTCCGGGGCTTGCGGTCGGCATTCTGACGGCCGACTGCGGCCCGGTTCTCTTCGCGGACCCCACAGCGCGGGTCGTCGGCGCCGCCCATGCGGGATGGAAGGGCGCCATATCCGGCATCCTCGACAATACGGTCACCGCCATGGAAGCACTGGGGGCTTCACGAGACAGGATCGTCGCTGTCCTCGGCCCGGCCATATCCCGGCAGGCCTATGAGGTCGGCCCGGAGTTCCATGACCGTTTCGTTCAGCAGGCGGCAGACAACGCCCGCTATTTCCAGCCGTCCGGACGCGACGGTCATTTCATGTTCGACCTGCCCGCCTTCATCAGGGACAGGCTGGAGCAGCTGGGCCTCGGCCAGGTGGCGGACCTTGGCCTTTGCACCTATGGTGACGAGGCTCGGTTTTTCTCCTACCGTCGCACCACCCACCGCAATGAACCGGATTATGGCCGCCAGATCAGCGCCATCGTTCTGACCTAGGGAGATACCCATGGCGCTGCATTTTTCCGAAGCCGAATTCGAGAACCGGTTCGACAGGCTGAAAGCCTCCATGGAGGCGCAAAAACTCGATGCCATGCTGCTGTTCGCGCAGGAAAGCATGTACTGGCTGACCGGCTACGACACCTTCGGCTTCTGCTTTTTCCAGTGTCTCGTCGTCACCCGGGAAGGAGACAAGGTTCTCCTCACCCGCTCCGCCGACCAGCGCCAGGCCAGGCACACCTCCAACATCGCCGATATCCGCATCTGGATCGACCGGGGTTCCGCCAGCCCGGTCGGTCAGCTCAAGGATCTCCTGTTCGACATGGATCTCCTCGGCAGCCGCATCGGCATCGAATACGAGACCCACGGCATGACCGGAAGGATCGGCCTGCAGATCAATGCCGGGCTGACCAGTTTCGCCGATATTTCCGACGCGTCCGAACTGATCCCGGAGCTGCGCGCGGTCAAGAGCGCGGAAGAGATCGCCTATGTGCGCAAGGCCGCCGAACTTGCCGACAAGGCCTATTACGCCGCCCTGGAGGAAATCCGCCCGGGTGCCGACGAGGGCCGCATACTCGCCGCCCTGCAGGGGGCGATCTTCGAAGGCGGCGGAGATTATCCCGCCAATGAATTCATCATTGGTTCCGGTCGCGACGCGCTCCTGTGCCGATACAAGGCCGGACGACGGATCCTGGACGCCCAGGACCAGATCACGCTGGAATGGGCCGGAAGCTACCGCCACTATCACGCGGCGCTGATGCGCACCGTCGTCATCGGGGCTGCGAGCGACCGGCACCGGGAGATGTATGCCGCCGCCCGAGAGGCCCTTGCCGCCGTCGAGACCCAACTGGTTCCGGGCCGGACCTTCGGCGACGTTTTCGATGCCCACGCGGAACGCATGGATGCGCACGACATGGTGCCCCACAGGCTCAATGCCTGCGGCTATTCGCTCGGTGCACGCTTCACGCCGAGCTGGATGGACGCCCCCATGGCCTACAAGGCGAACCCCGCCGTGGTGAAGCCGGACATGGTCATATTCATGCACATGATCCTGATGGATTCGATCACCGGAACCGCGATGACCCTGGGACAGACCTACCTGACCACCGAAGGTGCTCCGGAGAGCTTATCCACCCTGCCTCTCGACCTGCCGGTCAAGTCGGGCTAAACAATCTGCAACACAGCGGGCCGGCTCTGCTCTTGCATTGCCGGAAGACTGTCCGCACCCTGTCGAAATCGATTATCAGAGCCAGGCGCCTACATGCTCAAGTTTTCCAGCCAGAATTCCTTTTCGACCCTGCGTTCGATCGCCTGCCTTCTGGCTCTGAGCGGCCTTGCGGCCTGTCAGTCCGCACCGCAGCCGCCGAGCCCCATATCGACGACGGTTACCGCACCTTCGATTTCCGGTCAGGCCGACCCGGAAGAAGGCGTGACCCTGGCTTTTGAGCCCTTCACAGGTGCTCCGGGCAACATTGCCGACGAGTTATCCGAATTCATCGGAGCCGAAGCCCGCAAACAGGGAATCAATCTCGTCCGCCGCGTTGGCGCCGCCGCGACCTATCGCGTCAACGGCTATCTGGCCGCCACCGGCCAGCCCTCCAACGGAACCGTCTTCTATGTGTTCGACATCGTCGACGGCTCCGGGCGGCGCGTGAAGCGAATCTCCGGCACCGAAGACACGGGCGGCGCCTCCGGCGACCCCTGGCAGGCGGTCGGTGCAGGGACCCTGTCGCGCATCGCAACCCGTTCGATGGTGGAAATAAAGGCATGGCTCAACCGATAATCGCCCCTTAGCCGGAGAATGACCGTACCGCGTCACAAAAATACAAAAAAAGCGGGTCTCAATGGTCAACGCCTGTTGTGGTCCGGGTGGTTGGTTGTTACAACGCCGCCGCCTGCCAAGGCTTTCCAATCGGGCCTCTGGCGTTCGGCAATGTGTCAAGATCCCGATCGGGCTGTTCGCATGCACCATCGCGTAAGAGCAGAAAAGCTGATCGATTTTAAAGTGTTGGAGCGTTCCGCGTCGACCGGACCCGGACTGCTCTTGGCCCTTTCCGCGTTTCAGCAGGGACGATCCTGCCTGCTGACCCGCTGTCGCACCAGAAGGACTTGCGGCTCATGAAGATCGTCGCGGGCAATTCCAACCGAGCCCTGGCGGAGGAAATCTCCGGATATCTGGATGTTCCTCTCGCCAAATGCCAGGTCCGGCGGTTTGCCGACCAGGAAATCTTCGTTGAAATCCAGGAAAATGTGCGCGGCGAGGACGTTTTCGTCGTGCAGCCCACCAGCTACCCGGCCAACGACCATTTGATGGAGCTGCTCATCATCATCGATGCGCTGCGCCGCTCCTCGGCCCGCCGCATCACGGCGGTGCTTCCCTATTTCGGCTATGCACGACAGGACCGCCGCGCATCCGGCCGAACGCCGATTTCGGCGAAGCTGGTGGCCAACCTGATCACCGAAGCCGGCGCGGACCGCGTTTTGACCCTGGATCTCCATGCCGGACAGATCCAGGGTTTTTTCGATATCCCCACCGACAACCTTTTCGCGGCTCCCGTCATGACCCGCGACATCAAGGAACGTTACGCCACCGACAATGTCATGGTGGTCTCTCCCGATGTCGGCGGCGTGGTCCGGGCCCGGGCGCTTGCCAAGCGCATCGAGGCACCCCTGTCCATCGTCGACAAGCGCCGCGACAAGCCCGGAGAGTCGGAAGTCATGAACATCATCGGTGATGTGAGCGGCTTCGACTGCATTCTGGTCGACGACATCGTCGACAGTGGCGGCACGCTGTGCAACGCGGCTGAAGCGCTGCTCGCCAAGGGGGCCAAGTCGGTGACGGCCTATATCACCCACGGCGTCCTGTCCGGGGGAGCCGTTGCGCGCGTCACCTCTTCGAAGCTGAAGGAACTGGTGATCACCAACTCGATCGAACCGACTGCAGCCATCACGGCGGCTTCCAACATCCGCGCCGTCTCGATCGCACCGCTGATCGGCGAGGCCATCAACCGCACGGCCCTGGAAAAATCGGTTTCGAGCCTGTTCATCTGATTGCGCTCGGGAATGCGCCGGACATCCCGGCGCATTCTGTTGTCGTCCGGAGAGTAAAGCTCCGCAAGCCGGGAGCATTGGCGAAATGACCACGGGTGCCGAGATAGTCGGTGTGTATACCGGACAGCCGGAAAGCCTCTGGGACGGACGCGATCCCTCCGCAATCCGCAAGTCCCCGACCGGGGACCGGGTCGAGGTGACGGAAACCGGCATCATCGGCGACCGGCAGGCCGACCTTGCGGTTCACGGCGGTCCGGACAAGGCCCTGCACATCTATCCGAGCGAACATTATGCCCATTGGCGCGGCGTTTTCCCGGAACACGCCCAGATGTACCGGCCCGGCGGATTCGGCGAGAACATTTCCTGCGAAGGCTTCAGCGAAGAAGACCTGTGCATCGGCGACATCTTCGATCTCGGAACCGCCAGGGTGCAGATTTCCCAGGGCAGACAGCCCTGCTGGAAACTGAACATGCACACCGGCAATCCCGCGCAGGCGGCCGCTTTCCAGAAAACCGGCATGACCGGCTGGTACTTCAGGGTCCTGGAACCCGGCCGGTTTCAGGCAGGCGACCGGATCAGCCTGTCCGGCAGACCCTGCCCCGACTGGACGCTGCGGGACGTCATTCTTGCGAGATTCAACACAGGGCTCGACCCGGCTGTGGCCAGAGCGCTGTCGGAGCTTGCCGAACTCGCCTCCCCCTGGCGCACCGCCTTCGCCAGAAAGGCCGAGTCGGGCTATTCGGAAGACACGGCGAAGCGGCTTGAGGGCTAATACCTAAGACAATTGATCGGAACCCATTCGATGGATCCTTCCCGCTTGCCGGTCAGGCGCGTTGCCGAAGCCCCTCCAAAGCCGGTCAAATGAGTCCCGATCAACTGTCTTTGGTATAATGCCGAGCCGTTTCGCGCGCAGCCTGCCACCCGCAAGGCGCTGAGGCCGGCTGCGGCCTGATCAGCGCGGATGGTCTCATTCATCATCCGATTGCCGTCAAACGCCACCAGCCCTTGCGTCCCGCCGGTTTTTCCGCTATACGCCCGCTCGCGCCTGCACCCCTGGAGGAGGCGCTTCTGGATCGATTCCGGACATCTGAAGTCTTTCACAGACCACACGGTGCTTCGCCGGTCCGTTATCATACACTCAAGGAGTTTTGCCATGGCTGCCAGCTATGAGCTGAAGGCGTCGGCACGGGACCGGGTGGGCAAGGGGGCCGCACGGCAACTGCGTCGCGAAGGCCTTCTACCTGCCGTGATCTACGGCGACAAGAAATCTGCCCTGCCGATCACCATTTCGCTGAAGGAAACCACTCTCACCCTGCAGAAGGGCGGCTTCCTGACCCATATCGGCGTTGTCGATGTTGACGGCGAAAAGCATCAGGTCATTGCCAAGGATTTTCAGCTGCACCCGGTGCGTGACACCGTCCTGCATGTGGATTTCCTGCGCGTGTCCAAGGGCGCAACCCTGACCGTCGACCTGCCGGTACGCTTCCTGAACGAGGAAAGCTGCCCGGGCATCAAGAAGGGTGGCGTTCTGAACGTCGTGCGCCACACGGTTGAAATGACCGTTCCGGCCGACAACATTCCGGAAGCTCTGGAAATCGATCTGCAGAAGGCCCAGCCGGGCGACAGTCTGCACATTTCCGCAGTTGACCTGCCGGAAGGCTGCCATCCGACGATCACCGATCGCGACTTCACCATCGCGACGATCGCCGCACCGGCAGGCGTTCAGGAAACCGACGACGAGGCTTCTGAAGAAGCTGCAGAAGAGTCCGGCGAATAAAACCGCGGTCTGCTGCCATATGAATGCGGGAGGCAGTTCGCTGCCTCCTCTCCTCCTCGGAGACCTCTTTTCAGCAGCCGCTCCGGCTGCTTTTTCGTTTCAAGACGGTTCTTGAAAGGCGTGCCATGAAACTGATCGTCGGCCTTGGCAATCCGGGTGCCAGATACGAAGGCAACCGGCACAATATCGGCTTCATGGCCGTCGATGAGATCCATCGCCGCCATCCCGGCTTCCAGCCCTGGCGCATGCGGTTTCAGGGACAGGTGTCCGAGGGCCGCCTCGGATCGGAAAAGGTTCTCCTGCTCAAGCCGAATACCTTCATGAACGAATCCGGACGCGCCGTCGGCGAAGCCATGCGCTTCTACAAGATCGCTCCGGAAGACATTGTCGTGCTCTATGACGAGCTCGACCTGCCGCCGGCGAAATTCCGCATGAAGACAGGCGGAGGCCATGGCGGCCACAACGGCCTCCGGTCGATCACCGCGCATATCGGCGCCGACTACCGTCGCCTGCGCCTCGGCATCGGCCATCCGGGTGACAAGAAGCTGGTCTCCAACTACGTTCTGGGCGATTTTGCCAAGGCGGATCGGGAATGGCTCGAACCGCTCCTGGCGGAAATCGCCGATCACGCGGATCTTCTGGCCGAAGGCAAGGACAGCCAGTTCGCCAACAAGCTGACCCTGGCTCTGGAACCGGAAAAGGCCCGGCGCAAACCGAAGGTCGCCGAAGGCGAGGACACGGCAAAGTCCGCGAAACCCAAGGGACAAAGCCACATCCGTCAGGCCCGTCAGCCAAAGCCGGTCACCCCGCCAAAATCCGGACCCATGGCCGACATGCTGAAGCGGCTGCTCGGTGGCGACAAGGGCTGACGAACCGTCCGCCCGGCGCAATGCACACCAGCCCCTTCCGGCTGAAGGCCAGACCCGAACCTGTCCCCGCACCCGTCTCCTCCCCGGAGAGGATCCGACCGTCCCCGGTTACGACAGGGGGGCGACGTTGATGATCTCGACGCGCCGGTTCCGCCCGCTGGCGGGATTGTACGGATCGACCGGGCGGCTTTCTCCATAGCCGACCGGATAGAGCTGCTGGCGGGGGATGCCGAAGAAAGCGGCCAGAAATTCGGCGACCGTTCGCGCCCGGCGCTGGGACAGGCTGATATTGTACTGATAGGAGCCGCGCAGGTCCGTATGCCCGGCAATCTGGAACCGCATGTTCTTCAGACGCGGGTCCTGCAGGGCCACGCCCAGCGCCTGCAGGGTCAGGATACCGTCGTTGGTGAGCGAAGCGGAATCGAACTCGAAATTGACCGTCAGATTGATCCGCGGCAACTCCACTTCCGGCGGCAGTTCCCCCTGGATGTTGATCCCCCGGTAGGGATGCGGTTCCTTCTTGCGGAAGGACCGCACCCTGGAGCCGCCATCCTCCGGCAGCAATGCCCGAACGATCTCCTCGCTCGTCACCGTCTGCGCCACAACGCTTGCCGGAAACACCAGGACCAGCAACATGCCGGCGGCCAGGACCGGTTGCACGAGCATCCGTCGGATCATATTTGAAAAACTCATGAAACCACCCCTGTGTTATTCCCGGATCGTCAGGTGAAGCACGTCTGCCGAGATTTCGCGCCCGAGACGTGTCTCGTCCGGGCGTTCGGCCATGCCCGCTCTCAGTGCCGTCAGGAAATATCTGTCGTCCGCCACGCTGCCGCTTTCCGCGCTGGCCGGCATGATGAACTGTCCGCCACCGTCGCCCTCCAGATTCTCGAGCTGCGAGATCGGGCTGCGCGCGGCGATCACCACGACCGCCTCGGCTCCGGCAGGCGGCTGCACCGTGAATTTCTGGCGGCCCCGGCGGCCGTCCCCGTAAATGAATCGTTCCCCGAACTCCGCCTGCTGCCGGACCGGACCTCTGCGGGGCAGCAGGTTGACCACCGTGCCATCCGCCTGAAGATAGACGATATAGAGAAAGGAAGCGAAATCGGGGGCGCGCACCTGAAAGGCAAGGGAGTCGCCGTAGGAGAGCGTTGTCTCGCCCCCGAGCATGCGGATTTCCGGACGTGACGGCTCCGCCAGGGGCCTGTCCAGCGTTTTCAGGACCTCGCAGACCGGCCAGGGACGGATCTCGACGTCGCGGATCTGTGCGGGCGCATAGTGCGACGCAAGTGCCCCGAGCGCCTTGCGACTGCTCACGAAGCCGTTCAGGACGGGTCCGACATCCGGCAGTTCGTCCACCACATGCAGCTGGCTGCAACCGTCATCGGCAAAAGCCACCTCATTTCCCCGGTCAGAGCGCGTCATCCCGGGAACCGGCCGGGGAGGCACGACACTGGTACGCATGATGGACGCGTTATGCATATCCGCCTTCGCTGCGGCATAGCTGATCCAGCCGTAACCGTCTCCCGCCCAGTAAGGTCCCCAGGAGTTCTGAACCAGAAAGGCCTGACGCCGTTCGTCATAGCCGACGAGCACCATCTGATGACCGCCATACGGGCCTGCATTCGGCCCGTGCGATCCCTGGTAGATCTCTCCGGCCTTCAGATACTGGAGGGTCGATCCGTCCGGGTGTTCCGCCGACGGCACGACGCGCCGGGTCCGGAACCCGACCGCAACCGGGTTGCCCGCCGCCAATTGCTGCTTGATCGCGTCCAGCACCCGGTTGTCCGCCTGGTTCCGCCGCCGGCCCTTGGCGAAGATGAAGTCGAAACCGAGAATACGGAACCGGCTGGGGGCGGTGGTTGCATGCTCGACCGTATCGCTGCAGATCGCACTGTCCGGGATGGCATCGCGGTCCGGCGCGCCATTGCCCTTGAAATAGCTCAGCGCCAGCAGCGCGTTGCTGCCCGCGTCGTTGCAGCTCGTCGCCGGATTGCGTATCCGCGAATGAAGGAAGGCAGGACTGGGCGTGAAATTCACCTGCCCCGGCGGCGTCCCGTTCTCCAGGGCCGAATAATAGCCCCGCAGCGCATAACCGATGGCATAGGAGACGCAGCTTCCGTAACGCTGCATCACCGGCGGAGGCATCAGGGGCGACAGATCTATCGCATCGGGAATATAGGCCCGGGTGACCTCGACAGGTGACGTGCCCTCCAGCCGGGCCGGATCGATGGGCTGGTCTCCGCCGAGACCTGTCAGGCTCCGGGGATCGAATGGCTGGGCCCTTGCGGCTTCGGGGGCTCCCGCGACGCCTGCTGCCAGCATCACGAGAAGCACTGCCGGACGAAAACCGCCACGCCGGAAGAGCCGGAAGGCGGCAGTCAGAAATGAGAAGACCATCCCGATAAAATTCCCGAAACAACACATCCTGAAATAAGGGCAAAGTATAGCCAATCGCGCCCGCGAAAAAAGACCCCATGCGGCCCATTGACCTGCCGTGGGGCCGCAACCTGCGAATTGCCGGCGATCGGGGCCGCTTGATGCGCGCCCGCGCCCGCAAAGCCTTGACCTGCCCGGTGTGCTCGGGCATGTAGCGCTGCAACAGTTTCAAGACACGAACCGAAAGCGAACTCCCATGGGTTTCCAGTGCGGCATCGTCGGACTGCCGAATGTCGGCAAGTCCACGCTCTTCAATGCGCTCACCAAGACCGCAGCGGCCCAGGCTGCCAATTATCCCTTCTGCACCATCGAGCCGAACACCGGCGAAGTCGCGGTTCCCGATCCGCGCCTCTACGAAGTCCGCAAGGTCGCCGGCTCCAAGGAGGTCATCCCGACCCGCATAACCTTCGTGGACATTGCCGGTCTGGTGCGCGGCGCCTCCAAGGGGGAAGGTCTCGGCAACCAGTTCCTGGCCAACATCCGGGAAGTCGATGCCATCGCCCATGTGCTGCGCTGTTTCGAGGATGACGACATCACCCATGTCGAAGGTGCCATCGATCCGCTGGCCGACGCCGAAACGGTGGAAACCGAGCTCATGGTCTCCGACATGGAGAGCCTGGAGCGCCGCATAGCGCCGCTGAAGAAGAAGGCAACCGGCGGAGACAAGGAAGCCAAGGCGCTTCTGCCGATCATGGAAGGCGCCCTTGCGCTGCTGCAGGACGGCAAGCCCGCACGCATGCTGCAGGTCGCCGACGCGGAAGAAGAACGGATGCTCAAGGGCCTGAACCTTCTGACTTCCAAACCGGTTCTCTATGTCTGCAATGTGGATGAAGCCTCGGCGGCGACCGGCAATGCCCTTTCGGAGAAGGTTGCCGCAAGGGCCAGGGAGGAAGGTGCGGCGGCCGTCGTGATCTCCGCAGCCATCGAAGCGGAGATCTCGCAGCTCAATAACGAGGAACAGGAAGAGTTCCTGGAAACCATCGGCCTGGAAGAGCCCGGCCTCGACCGGCTGATCCGCGCCGGCTACGACCTGCTCGGCCTGATCACCTATTTCACCGCCGGCCCGAAGGAAACCCGCGCCTGGACCATTACCGATGGCACCAAGGCACCGGGTGCGGCGGGCGTGATCCACACGGACTTCGAACGCGGCTTCATCCGGGCCCAGACCATCGCCTATGACGATTATGTCGGCCTCGGCGGCGAAACCGCCGCCAAGGAAGCCGGCAAGGCGCGCGACGAAGGCAAGGAATACGTCGTCAAGGACGGCGATATCCTGCTGTTCAAGTTCAACACCTGAACCGCCCACCAGCCGGCGCGCACGGCGACGGCCTGCTGAGAAACGAAGAACATGGAGCCGGCTTCCCGCAAGCCGGCTCCGCCACGTTTCCCTTCGAAACGAACGGTAAAGGGTTACCGACTAAATTCCCCCCGGGCAGAACGAACCTCTTCGGGGAAATGACATGGCTGCGGGCAATTCGAATACCAGAAAGATCGTTGCCGGCACCGTCGGCAACACCCTCGAATGGTACGACTTCGCCGTTTACGGATATCTCGCCCCGATACTCGCGCAGCAATTCTTTCCCAACAGCAATCCGACCGTAAGCCTTATCAGTACATTCGGCATTTTCGCCGCCGGATTTCTGATGCGCCCCATCGGCAGCCTGCTGCTGGGGCATATCGCTGACAGGGCGGGACGCAGCCGCGCCTTGCTGCTGTCCGTCGCCCTGATGGCCATACCGACCACCCTGATCGCGTTTCTTCCCACATATGAGACCATCGGCATCGGCGCGCCGATCGCCCTCACGCTCCTCCGGCTTCTGCAGGGGCTGTCCGTTGGAGGGGAATATACCGGCTCGTCCGTCTATCTTTATGAAATCGCACCGAGGCAACGCCGGAGTTTCATCGTCTCATGGGCCCTGGTAGGCGCGGTCTTCGGCATTCTGCTGGGATCCGGTGTCGCGGCCCTGGCAACCGGCCTGCTGCCGGCGGACGCGTTGGGCACCTGGGGGTGGCGCATTCCCTTTGCCTTCGGTCTCCTGGTCGGTCTGACGGGGTTCATGATCCGTAGCCGCAGCAACCTCGACGAGACGGACCTGCCGCCTTCGCCCCACGATCCGGTCAGCATGCCGGTACGTGAGGTCCTCCAAAATCATACACCCGCTCTCCTGAGGACCATCGCCTGCAACATCCTCAACGGTGTGGGTTTTTACCTCACATTTGTCTTTCTGACGTCTTATCTGGTCGATTACAGCAAGCTGACGGAAAGCCGTGCCCTGACGATCAACACCGGCGTCATGGTGGTTTTCATGCTGATACTGCCCTGCGTCGGCTATCTCGCGGACCGCACGAACCGAAAAGCGCTGATGCTGTTCGGTTCGGGCGGCGTGGCGATCCTGGCCTGGCCGATGTTCTGGCTGCTGCACCATCCCGACACGGTCATGGTGGTTGCCGGTCAGCTCGGCCTGACCATCATTCTGGCCTTCTTTTTCGCGCCATTGATGACCGCAATGATCGCCCAGTTCCCCAGGGCGATCCGGGTGACCGGCTACTCGCTTGGCTACAACATTCCCCTGGCAGTCTTTGGCGGCACCGCGCCGCTGGTGGCGACCTACCTGATAGACAAGACCCATCTTCAGCTTGCACCCGCCTTCTATCTTGTTGCGGCGGGTGCTGTGACCTTCCTTGTTGTCCTGTTCATGCCGAACACGGAAGACCTGGACGACGACTGACCGGGCCCTGCCCTCAGCGGCTGGCCGCGTAGTAGGACACCCGCCGCTCCAGATAGGCCAGAAACTCCGAGACCGAGAACGCCAGGGCGAAGAGCACGATCAGCACCGCCCAGAAATGCGCCATCAGGAAGTTGTTGGCATAGAGCTCGAACAGCGCGCCGAAGCCGACGATCGAGATCAGCAACTGACCGATGATCACGCCCTTGACCGCGCGGATCACGCCGATGCGCACCCCGCCGAGGATTTCCGGCAGAGCCGCCCAGAAATAGATCTTGTAGAAGGCCTGCAGCGGGTTGGCGCCATAGCTGTGCGCCATTTCCACCAGCGAGCGGTTGATCTGCAGCACCCCCGCCCGCGCGTTCAGGATGATGATCCAGATGGCGAAGAGCGTCGTCGTGATGATGATCGACTTCATGCCGAACCCGAACAGCACCATCAGCACTGGAACAAGCGCGGTGAGCGGCGCGCTCAGGAACATGTTCACCCAGGGCAGAAGCAACTCGTCGATGAGCCGGCTCTTGCCCATCAGGATGCCGACCGGAATGCCGATCAGCACGGCAGCCGCGACCCCGGCGGCGAACGCCTGGGCCGTCTCCGACAGCGCCTTCAGGAAAGGCGCCGTGCCGATCACGGATGTCAGCGTCACGAGGACTTCCGACAGGGGCGGGACGAAGAACGTCAGATCCAGCTGCCCGACGATTTCCCAGACCAGGGCCCAGAGGATCAGCGAGGACATGGCCGGAAGACGGTATCCGAAGAGCGTCATGTCTCTCTCCTATTCCACATAGCTGCGCAGGGAAGCCCAGATGCTGTCGACGATATCCAGATATTCCGGGTCCCGGCGGATGTTGTCGACATTCTTGTGCCGCAGGTCCGTCGGGCGGATGATCTCCGACACCCGGCTGGGACGCGGCAGCAGGATCGCGATCTGGTCGGACACATAGACCGCTTCCTCGATCGAGTGGGTGACGAAAATGAAGGTCTTGTTCTCGTGCTGCACTAGGTTCAGGAGATCTTCCTGAAACTTGCGCCGGGTCTGTTCATCGACCGCTGAGAACGGCTCGTCCATAAGCAGCACATCCGCATCGACCGACAGGGCGCGGGCCAGGCCGACGCGCTGGCGCATACCGCCGGAAAGCTGATGCGGATAGCTTTTCTCGAACCCCGCAAGACCGACCTCGGCGATATACTTCTCGGCGACGGCCTCCCGTTCGGACTTGGCCACGCCGCGCAGTTCCAGACCGAAGGCCACATTGCGCAGCACATTCGCCCAGGGCATCAGGGCGAAATCCTGGAAGACGAAGGCACGATCCGGACCAGGACCTGTGACAGGCTTGCCGTTGACTTCGATCTCGCCCGAATTCGGCTTCAGGAGCCCCGCGATGATCTTGAGCAGGGTCGTCTTGCCACAGCCCGAGGGCCCGAGCAGGGAGGTGAGCTGACCGCGCGGAAATTCCAGCGAGAGCTCTCGCAGTGCCTCGACATCCCCGTAGGTCTTGGAAACCTTCCGGGCGACGACCGCATTGTCTGATTGAGGCATGTCGGTCACATTCACGGCTTCTTTAATCTGAGGCATAACCACGGACATTTCCTTCAAAGAGATACACTTCAAGCCGCTCCAGGAAGTTCAGGAACAGGACGGCCAGAAGGATGATGGAGAAGATTGCCGCATACATGGCGGGATAATCTGCGATCGAGCGGCTGTAGGTGATTATGTCGCCGACACCGGTCGGCGTAATCTTGAGTTCGGCCAGAACCGCCCCGATGAAGCCGGCGGAAACACCCAGCCTGAGGCCGCTGAAGATCACCGGCGATGCGGCCGGTATGATGATCCTGAGCATGATCATCCTGTCCGAGGCCAGAAAGGAGCGGCCCATTTCCTTCAGGGAGGCCGGGGTATTGCGCACCGCGCTGGCCGTGTTGAGGACGATGACCGGCATCGCCATGATGCACACGACAAAGACCTTCGAGGTCAGTCCGATGCCGTAGGCCATGACAAGCAGCGGGATGAGCGCTGCCAGCGGGGCGGCCTGCATGACGATGAAGATCGGCGAGAACAGCCAGTCGAACCGGGCACTCAGCCCGATCCACAGACCGAGGCCGATCCCCAGGACGGCGGAGATCCCCACGCCGACCACCAGGGGGCGGAGCGTTTCGATATAGGCCATGAGCAATGTGCCGTCGAAGGCCATGCGGACAAGGGCTGCCATGGATTCGAAAAAGGTTGGAAAGGCATAGCTGACCGGGATCATCCCTGCGATTTGCCAGGCCCCGAAAAGGACCGCCGCGGATATGATCTTGAGCCAGAGGGAACGGCGCTTCATAGGCCACATTCCTGATTTCGCTGGAACGGAAAAGGTGGCCGCCGGTCAGGCCGGCGGCCGTCGAAGCAGCTTATTTCGCCGCGTCCTTGAGCGGCTTGAGGTACCAGAAGTCCTCAACATTCAGCGTCGAGGGATCCCCCTCCAGCTGTCCGGCGCGCGAGTACCAGTCAAAGTCGGCAAGCGCCGCCTTTTCCCCGCCGCCATTGCGGTCGTAGAGCCCGCCCTCGACTGCAGCAGTGTAAAACTCGTCGAGATTGCCGAGAATTTCCGGCGGAAGCTGGCCGATCGGCCCCTCCGGATCGGTTTCCCTTGCAATGATCGTCGGATCATCGGCCATGTCCTGCCAGACGCTGAGCAGGGCGTTGACGAAGATCCCCACGTCTTCCTCGTTGTTCTTGATCCAGTCCAGATTGGCGAAGAGCGCTTCGTCGCTGGCCTCGACTTCGAACATCGGCAGGACGTTGAACTTCTCCCCGGCGATTTTCATGACCTTGTTCTTGTTGGACAGATCGATGATCGTCGCATCGGTCTGGCCGGCCATGAGCGCCGCAACCCGGTTCGACGAGCCGGGCACATAGGAGCGGTCGCCGAACTTGATGCCGGCTCTGTCCTCGATCACATTGGCGATGGAATCCGTACCGCCGCCGCGTGAGTGCAGCATGATCGGTTGGCCGTCCAGATCTTCCAGCTTGCTGTATTTCTTCGATGTAACCGGAAAGAACTTCAGCTTGGAAAGCTGAAACACGATGCGGATCGGCGCCTTGGAGCGCTGCATCGCCGCGTAGGGCGTGCCGAAGCCGATATCCATCTGGCCGCTCAACACCGCCTGGATGGCAAGCTCCTCATCGGAGAAAGCGGTCCATTCGTAATCGAGGCCGTTGGCCTTTGCCCGGTCGAGGGCAACGAAGAAGGCGGCAAGCTCGTCCGAAGGGGTTTCCGCCAGGGCGATCTTGATCTTGCCGGCAGCCTCGGCCGGACTAGCCAGCAGAGCAAAGGCAAGCGGAATGGACGCTGCGGCCATTCCCAGTTTACGCAAGAATGTTTTCATGGTTCTCCTCCCGAATGTGGACCCCGCGGGTCCGATTGTTCCTGACGATCCTCCGGCTTCTTCGGCTCGGTCGGGTCACCCGGAAAAACGTGTCTTCACATCTCCTCGAACAGACGTGCCGAAACGGAACTGATGTGCTGCCACATGGCATCATGCGCACCCTTTGGATCGCGCGCTTCGATCGCCGCGCCAATCCGGTCGTGTTCCGCAAAACTTGTATGGTTCTCCGGCGGACGCGTGGTCTCGCGGATGACCGTACTGACCGCCACGGCCCGGCGAACCTTGTTGAGCTGATCGAACAGGGCAATCAGCAACATGTTGTCCGTGGCCTCGGCGATCGCGTAATGAAACAGATCGTCCTGGGTCTCATAGTCCCACCAGGTCGGCGCCGCCCTGGCCCGGTCCTTGATCTGGATGATGTTCCTGACTGCCTGCCTGGATGCGTTGATCGCTGCCTCCCGCGCGATCACCGCTTCGATGCATTGCCGTGCCCGCATCATCTTGACCGGTGTGATCTGGTGGCCGATGTCCGTCAGGGCGCCGATATCGAGCCTGTCGTCCTGACCGGCGATGAACGTCCCCTTGCCGACATGCCGCCAGATGACGCCTTCGTGCTCGAGACTGTCCAGCGCCTTGCGCAGACTGCTGCGCGTCATGCCCAGACGGCCGATAAGTTCCCGTTCCGCCGGCAACCGGTCCCCCGGCGCGAAGCTGTTTTCTGCGATGAAATCCTTGAGGACTCCCACCGCTTCACCGCGGCTTGCCGTTTCCGGACGGATGAGCACCAACCATTTCCTTTCGTTCAAAACCAGCCATCAATCAGCAAATTGATCAACCAATTTTCCGATCAATATACTGATTAATCCCGAATCATTGCCGCTTTGCAAGAAAAAATCGAAAATAAAAAAATTGGTTGTGATTGGTCTGAAAATCGGTAAGGGTCTCCGCCAACGCAGACCCGAAAAAGCAGAGGTGTTGAATGTCTGAGTTTGTGATCGAGCCGCCACAACCCGCTACATTGCCCGTGAAGGGAACCGACAAGCGGTTTCCGGTTCGAAGAGTTTACTGCATCGGCCGGAATTATGCGGCCCATGCCGTCGAGATGGGACACGACCCGGACAAGGAGCCCCCCTTCTTTTTTCAGAAGAACCCGAACAACCTCGTCGTCTCCGACGAATTTCCCTATCCGGAGAAAACGGAAGACGTCCACTTCGAAGCCGAGCTGGCCGTGGCCCTCAAATCGGGCGGCACCAACATCAGCGTCGACGACGCCCTTGATCATGTCTACGGCTACGCCACGTCCCTCGACATGACCCGTCGCGACCTGCAGGGCATTGCCAAGAAGATGGGCCGGCCGTGGGAAATCGGCAAGGCGTTCGAACAATCGGCTCCGATCACGCCTCTCGTTCCGGCAGATGCATGCGGCCCGAAGGACACCGGCCCGATCCGGCTGACCCAGAACGGCGAGGTCAAGCAGGACGGTGATCTCAACCAGATGATCTGGAAGGTTCCCGAAATGATCTCCTATCTTTCGGATTATTTCGAGCTGGCCCCCGGCGACGTCATTCTCACCGGCACACCGGCAGGCGTCGGACCGGTCGCCCGCGGCGACGTTCTGGAGGTCACGATCGCGGACCTGCCCGGCCTCTCCGTCAAGGTGGTCTAGACCTCCTTTTCAGCAGGCAAGCACACAAAGCAATAAGCCCGCCGGTTTTCCGGCGGGCTTATTGTGTTCTTGCCCCGTCGGCATGGAACCGGACGGCGTCGAACGCGTTGGTCCGCATATGGCCGCCGCTGAAGCCGGACAGATGGGGAGCAAACCGGATCGATGGCTGGTCTTGGGGCCAATCTTCGGTCATGGTCTGACGAACCCGTGCCGATCTCTTGCCGAAGTCGGCACCCTCCAACGGAGTCCTGTCCGTGACATTCGACCAGACCGCCCTTTTTGTCCTGTTCGGCCTCGTCTTCGCCCTGCTGGTCTGGGGTCGTATCCGATTTGACCTGATCGCCTTCGCCGCCCTGATCGCCGGGGCCTTTCTCGGTCTCGTTCCCTCGGACCGGATCTTCTCGGGTTTCGGGCATCCGGCGGTGGTCATCATCGCCCTGGTGCTGATTGTTTCGAAAGGCCTGATGAATTCGGGCGCCGTCGAAATGATCGCCGGACGCCTCCTGTCGGCATCGCGCGGCCTGTCCGGCCATATCGGCCTGATGGCCGTCTTCGGCGCGGCCCTGTCCGGCATCATCAACAATGTCGCCGCCCTGGCCCTTCTGATGCCCCTCGACCTGGAAGCGGCCAGGAAGGCCGGCCGCTCCGCCGGCCTCTCGCTCATGCCCCTGTCCTTCGCCACCATCCTCGGCGGCATGATCACCCTGATCGGCACGCCCCCGAACATCGTGATCGCCCAGTACCGCTCCGATGCCCTCGGCGCACCCTTTTCCATGTTCGACTTCGCTCCCGTAGGGCTGGCCGTCGCCGTCAGCGGCATCGCCTTCGTCACCCTGGTCGGCTGGCGTCTCCTGCCGAAACGCTTCCGGACGGAGGAAAAATCCGCGGATTTCGCGGAAAGTCTCTATGTGGCCGAACTGAAGGTCAGCACGGCTTCCGAAGACAAGGCCCTCACCGTCGGCGATCTCTACCCTTCCGCGGAAGAGAAGGACGTCGCCATCATCGGCCTGATCCGCAACGGCCGCCGCATCAAGGGTTTCGCACGCCGCGAACCGGTCAAGGACGGCGACTTCCTGGTGGTCGAAGGCGATCCCAAGGCCATCGAAAGCTTCATGGGCGCGGCGAAACTCGGATTCGCCGGATCGGAACGGCACAAGGGCGGCCTCACCGGCGACGCCCTGTCGCTCATCGAGGCCATCGTTCCGGACAATGCCCGCATCGCCGGGCGCTCGGCGCTCAACATGCGGCTGCTGAACAATCACAGCGTCACCCTGCTCGGCATTTCCCGTCAGGGACGGCGCATTCAGAAACGTGTCCGCCACGAGCCGATCCGCCCGGGCGATGTCCTCCTGATGCTCGGCAGACCGGACCGTCTGGAAGAGGCCTGCTCCTGGCTGGGCGTTCTGCCGCTGGAGGGTCGCCAGACCGGCATGATCCAGCGCAACAAGACCTGGCTGGCCATTGCCGGCTTCGTTGTCGCCATCGCCGCCGCCGTGGCCGGCATTGCCTATCTGCCCGTCGCCCTGGCTGCCTGCGTCGTGCTCTATGCCGCCACCGGGCTTGTCAGCGGTTCGGAGGTCTACAACGCGGTCGAGTGGAAGGTGATCGTCCTGCTCGGATCGCTCATCCCGCTCGGGCAGGCGTTCGAACAGGCCGGAAACGCCCAGCTCATCGCCGACGGAATTGTCGCCACCACCGCCGGCGCCCCTGCCTGGGTGACCCTTGCCGTGCTCATGGTCGTCACCATGACCCTGTCGGATTTTCTCAATAACGTCGCCACCTGCCTGATCGCAGCCCCGATTTCCGTGCAGATCGCCACGACCCTCGAGGTCAACTCGGATCCCTTCCTGATGTCCGTCGCTGTTGCCGCCTCCTGCGCGTTCCTGACCCCCATCGGTCACAAGAACAACACCATTATCATGGGCCCCGGCGGCTACCGCTTCGGCGACTACTGGCGCATCGGCCTGCCGCTGGAAATCCTCGTCCTGGCGGTCTCCATACCGGCGATCCTGATCTTCTGGCCGCTGTGAAGACGGTTTCCGCCGCGGCTGCGGAAAACCCTGCGCTGCTGGAACAAACGTGGTTTGCGCTGTCCCGGACGTGATCCGGGACCTGCCGCGCGCGCCGGTTCAAAGCCGGAAATGCCAACGGAGAGACACCCCCGGTTTTGCCGCAAGGTCCGCCAGCGTGACGACTGTCCGCAATCACCCGAAAAGGTGATTTCCCTGAAGGGATATAATCAAGCGCTGGCATCCCGTCGCTTTTTCAGCATGATGGGCGCAAATCAATCAGAACCGTGAGGGAGAAGCCGATGGGCACGCGCAAACGGATCCTGTTCACCGGCGGCACAGGCAAGGCCGGCAGGCATGTCGTCCCCTACCTGCTGGACCGCGGCCACCGGGTGATCAATATCGACCTCAAGCCGCTCGACCATCCGGGCGTCGACAATCTCACCGCCGACATCACCCGTTCGGGCGAGATGTTCAACGTGATGACCAGCTACGCCAATTTCGACGAACTGGAGCCGGGCACCGGCGTCCCCGCCTTCGATGCCGTCGTTCATTTCGCCGCCATTCCCCGCATTCTGATTCACCCGGACAACAAGACCTTCGAGGTCAATGCGATCGGCACCTACAATGTCATCGAGGCAGCGGTGAAACTGGGCATCCGCAAGATCGTCATCGCCTCGTCGGAAACCACCTACGGGGTGTGCTTCGCGGACGGCGTCGCCGATCCAGACGTGCTGCCGGTGGAGGAGGACTACGACCTCAATCCCATGGACAGCTACGGCCTGTCCAAGGTGGTCAACGAACAGACGGCACGCGCCTTCCAGCGGCGCTCCGGCTTCGACATCTACGCGCTCCGGATCGGCAATGTCATCGAACCGCACGAATATGACCGCTTCCCGGATTTCTTCAGGGATCCGGCCCAGCGGCGCCGGAACATCTTCTGCTATATCGACGCCCGCGACCTCGGCCAGATCGTCGACCTGTGCCTGGAAAAGGATGGCCTCGGCTATCAGGTCTTCAACGCCGGCAACGACACCAATTCCGTCGATATTCCGAACACGGAAATCCTGAAACGCTTCTTTCCGAATGTTCCTGTCAGCCGGGAACTCGGCGAACACGAGGCGCTGTTCTCGAACCGCAAGATCCGCGAAGTTCTGGGGTTCCGGGAAGAGCATGACTGGCGCAAATATGTGAAAGTCTGAGCTTCCGAGACTTCTCGACCACCTGCAAATGGACCCTTACCCATCCGGACGCCAATGACAGACCTCATGCATTTCGAAGATTTCAGACCGGGTCAGGAATTCGACCTCGGCGCCCTCACCGTCACCAGGGAGGATATCATCGAATTCGCCACCGAGTTTGATCCGCAACCCTTCCATCTGGACGAGGAGGCCGGCAAGGCCTCGCTGCTGGGCGGACTGGCGGCCTCCGGCTGGCACACCGGGTCGCTTGTCATGCGGCTGCTCGCGACCGCCCTTCTGACAAAGGCCACCTGCATGGGCTCGCCGGGCATCAGCAAGCTGACCTGGAAGCAGCCCGTCTTTCCCGGCGACACCCTGAGGGCGAAGGCCGTGGTCCTGGACAAGAAGGACCTGCGCAGCAAACCGGACCTGGGCATCGTCACCCTGCAGGTGACCGCAACGAACCAGGCAGCAACCGACGTGCTCTTCTGGGAAAACGCGATCCTCTTCTCCAGACGGGAGGCAAGCGCATGACCGCCTTTTTCGATGACATCCGGGTCGGTGACACGCTCGAGCTGGGGGAGCATACCTTCTCGCGCGAGGAGATCATCCGCTTCGCGGAGAAATACGATCCGCAAGCCTTTCACCTGAGCGAGGAAGGCGCGGCCCGGACCCACTTCGGGCACCTGTGCGCCTCCGGCTGGCACACGGCCGCCGTCTTCATGAAACTGTGGGTCGCCACCCACGAGGCGCTGGACGCCGCCGCACTGGCGGCCGGACGGACACCGGCCCGGCTCGGCCCCTCCCCGGGGTTTGAGGACCTCAGGTGGATCAAGCCGGTCTTTGCCGGAGACACCCTGCGCTACAGCCGGGTCGTGACCGGCAAGACGGAAAGCCGCAGCCGCCCGCAATGGGGTCTGGTCCATTCCGACATGCTGGCGCACAATCAGGACGGCAAGCTGGCGTTTTCCTTCAAGGGAACGGTCTTCGTGGAGCGGCGCAGAAGCTGATATCAGCGAGACTGACCGGCTCTGTCTCAGGCCGGGTTGCGGCCATGCACGAGCATCGTCATGCCCGGGATCATCACTTCCGTCCTGACAACCTCAAATCCGGCTCCCTCCATCAGCCCGGCCACATAGGCGCTGGTGATGGAGCGGGCTTCCGGGTTGAAAGCCGTGTGCTGAAGCTGCCAGAGGGCAGCCAGTTTCGGCCCCTCCCGGTTTTCGTCGACCATGAAGTCATGCACCATGAAGCGTCCACCCGGGGCAAGAACCTCGCCGGCCTTGCGCACCAGGCCGGGAATCGCCGTTCCGGGAACCCCGGAGAACAGATAGGACATCAGAACCGCGTCCGCGCTGTCCGGCCACGGGTCCTTGAGCGCGTTGCCCGGCCGATAGGCAATCCGGTCGGAGAGGCCCTCCTCCGCGATGAATTCCTCACCGACACTGGCCACATTCGGGAAATCCAGAATGGTCGACGTCAGTTGCGGATAGGCCTTGCACAGGGATATCGAGAACGCACCGGTTCCGCCGCCGACATCCAGAAGCCTGCGCGTGGCGGACAGGTCCACCATCTTCGCAAGACCGCGCCCCGGCCCGAGGGACCCGGCATGCTGGGAGCGTGAATAGAGCCGCGCCTCTTCCGGGTCGCTGAACCAGTCCTCGTAGGAGGCGACCTGGTCCTTGTCGAGAGTATCCGTCAGCGCGTCGTTGAGCTGCGTCATGAACGGATACATCTGCCTGTCGATCTGGAAGCGCAGATAATCGCCGAAATCATACTTGCGCCCCTTCACGAGAAAGGCTTCCGCGGCCGGGGAATTGGTGAAACCGCTCCCGTCCCGGCGCACCAGGCCGAGGCTCGTCAGTGCCGTCAGCAACGTCGTGGCGCGATCTGGATCGAGAAGACTTTTCTCGGCAACCTCTTCCGGAGTTAAAGTCGTTTCGGAAAGGATGGAAAACAAACCGACATGGAGAGCAGAAAACAATGCCTTTGAGCCCATGAAACCGAAAGCAATATCTGAAATTTCCTCAGCCGTTTCGATTGATCTGGCTTTAGGCATAAATCCTCCTCCTCAGGAATTCTGAGTCAATACAATGCAGGACGCCCTCGCAAGAGAGCGATAAACGTGGGATTGGGCAATTATACCTATTGTGTGCTGCAGTGCAAATGCGCGCGGATTTCCCGGGCCGTGCGGGCAAGGCCCGGCCGGGTTTCAGCTCCCGGGATCCGGGCCGACGGCCTCAGATCGTGCGCGCGAACAGCACTTCGTCGTGGATTTCGATACCATAGTCGCCGCGCAGCGGAATGCCGGGCTTCAGCTCCCGCTCGCGGTCGATGACCCCCTGGCCGATTCGCTCCAGCCGGAATCCCCGCCGCTGATAGAAGCGAAAGGCATCCAGATTGTCGTTGGAGGTGCGCACGATGAGGCGTGAGACATTTTTCGACCGGGCTTCGCTGATCACCGCATCGAGCAGCTGACTGCCCACGCCGCCCCAGCGCTTGATCGAATCCAGTGTCAGGATCTCCCACTCGCCCTCGCGCTTGACCAGCGTGACGAGGCCGACAAGCTCATCGCCGTCATAGGCGACATATCCGGGCAGACGCGAGGCATCGTGCATCTCGTTGTCGAGCATGATGTCCGGGGCGGTCCAGCGCTCCGTGAGCAGCCGATGCACATCGGCATGATCTCTGTCTTCGGTATGTCGAATGATCACAGGCATTGAACGCTCCCAGGTCGACCGCTGTCATGTGGCAAAGACATGAAAGCAAATGTCGCTCGCTCTTGACCGGTCAGGCCGCCGATCCGCCGACGGCGGACCTCAATTTGCCCTAACGGCGGAATAACCGCGTTTCCAGAGGGCTGCGCGATTGCCATTGCGCACGCTCCAGTTCCGGATCGATATGCTCTTCTTCCGGAAAACCGACGCATAGATAAGCCACGAGCCGCCAGCCGGCGTCAACCTCAAGGATGCCCGCAACCGCTTGCGGATCGAGGATCGACACCCAGCCGACACCGATCCCTTCCGCGCGCGCTGCCAGCCAGAACGTGTGGATCATGCTGACGGTGGAATAGGCCAGTGTCTCCGGCATGGTGGCCCGCCCCAGACCGTGTCCCTGCGCCGGAGCATCGTCGCAGAAAACCGCCAGGTGAACAGGCGCTTCCTTCAGCCCGGCCAGCTTGAGCTGCCGGTAAAGCCGTCCCTTGTCGTCCTCATACCGGCGCGCAGCAGCCTCGTTTTCCGCCTCGAAGGAGGCGATGATCCGTGCCCGCTTCTGAGGACTGTCGACAATCACGATTCGCCAGGGCTGACTGTTGCCGACGGAAGGTGCCAGGTCTGCCAGGGTGAGAAGATGGTCGAGAATTCCTTCTGGCAGCGGATCAGTGCGAAAGCGCCGCACGTCGCGACGCCACTTCAGAAGGGTCTCGAAGTCACGCTGAAACGCTTCCGAAAACTCCGGTTTTCCGCCCTCGTCGCCGGTTCCTCCCTGCATGTGCGCTCAGTGCCCCGGAAATTCCACCAGGGTGCGCACGGGCACATGCATCGCTTCCAGCTTCTTGCGCCCGCCCAGATCCGGCAGATCCACGATGAAAACGGCCGCCTCGATATTCGCGCCCATGGACCGCAGCAACTTGCAGGCCGCTTCCGCCGTCCCGCCTGTGGCAATCAGGTCATCGACGACGATCACCCGGTCTCCCGGTTGAATGGCGTCCTTGTGCATTTCCATCTCGTCCAGGCCGTATTCCAGGGAATAGGCGATGCGCACGGTCTCATGCGGCAGCTTTCCCTTCTTGCGGATGGGAACGAACCCGGCGGACACCTGATGAGCGACCGCCCCGCCCAGAATGAAGCCGCGCGCCTCGATGCCGGCGACCTGATCGACCTTCGACCCCGCCCAGGGCTGCACAAGAGCGTCTACCGCCCGGCGGAACGCCCGCGCATTGCCAAGCAGCGTGGTGATGTCGCGAAACAATATCCCTTCGCTCGGATAGTCCTTGATCGTACGGATCGACGAGATCAGTTCATCCTGGATCGTCTGTTCGCTCATCGGGCTCTCTTTCCTGTGCGGTTCCGGCAAACGGAACGCGCCCTGAGGTTGATCTGGTCAAGCCGGCCGGAAGGGACCGCTTCGAGACGCACTGGGGTTCCGACCGTGGCTTATAACAAGTTTACGCCGGTGGCCGAAATCATTTCGCACCGGCATGCGGGACGCCCCCCTCAGGGGGCTTTGTTGAGTATGCGGCCGGCGACAGCATCCAGTTTGGCCACCAGCGCCGGATCCCGCTTGTCCGCCGCCGTCATCATGGCAAATTCCAGCGCCGTGTCCGACCCGGCCGGGCAGGATTGATGTTCGCGGGGCAGGTCACGGGCAACACGGGCAACGAGGCGCTGCGCGTTTTCGGCGTTTTCATGCAGCACCCTGATGATCGCCTGGATGTCCACCTCGCCGTGATCCGGATGCCAGCTGTCATAGTCGGTGACCATCGCCACCGTCGCGTAACAGATCTCCGCCTCGCGGGCGAGCTTGGCTTCCGGCAAGTTGGTCATGCCGATCACGTCGCAGCCCCAGGATCTGTACAGCTGGCTTTCTGCCAGGGAAGAAAACTGCGGGCCTTCCATCGCAAGATAGGTCCCGCCCTTCGTATAGGCCAGGTCTTCGGCTTCCGCGGCTGCCGCCACCGCGTCCACCAGCTTCGGACTGACCGGCGTCGCCATGGAGACATGGGCGACGCAGCCCGTACCGAAAAAGCTCTTTTCCCGCGCTATGGTCCGGTCGATGAACTGATCCACCAGCACGAATGTACCCGGCCCCAGGTTCTCCTTCAGCGATCCGCAGGCGGACACGGACAGCAGGTCCGTCACCCCGCAACGCTTCATGACGTCGATATTGGCGCGGTAGTTGATGCTTGTCGGCGAATAGACATGACCGCGGCCGTGACGCGGCAGGAACACGACTTTCAGACCGTCCACCGTGCCGATCCGCACCTGATCGGAAGGTGTTCCCCAGGGGCTCTCGACGCTGATCCACTCGGAATTTTCAAGACCCGGCAAATCGTAGATGCCGGAACCGCCGATAATGCCCAAGACTGCGTCTGCCATGCCCGCTCCTGATAAATTGACTGACCTTCCGGTCGCCGCCCAAGGGCGCTGCCGGTCATCCGCAATGGTTATTCCAGTTGACCCGCGATCGCGTCAAGGCCGGCCGGGGCCAATGCATCTCACCTACCCGGCACCTTCCATTGTCACCCAAAGAAAAAGCCGCCGGGAACCGGCGGCTTCTTAATGCTGTCAGGCTACATTCGATCAATGATCGACGTTGCGCCAGAGCTTCTTCTTGGTGAAGTAGAGCAGGCCGGCGAAGAAGATCAGGAAGACCATCACGCGGAAACCGATCTTCTTGCGTTCTTCGAGATGCGGCTCTGCAGCCCACATCATGAATGCGGCCACGTCGTGGGCATACTGCTCGACCGTCATCGGAGTGCCGTCGGTGTATTCGACGATCTCTTCCGAAAGCGGCGGAGCCATGCCGATCGGGCCACCGGTCAGATGCTCATGCGCGCATTCTTCCGCGGTCACCGATCCGCCCAGGAATTTCGGGTTGTAGTAACCGTCGAAGTCATCGCCCATACATGCCGGAGCTTCTTCCGGGTAGCTGGTCAGCAGGGCATAGATGTAATCCGGGCCCTGCTCCTGGTACTGGGTAAAGGCATCGAAGACGAACCACGGAAAACCGCGATGTCCGGCACGCGCCTTGGCCAGAAGGGAGAAATCAGGTGGATAGGCGCCGCCGTTGGAAGCACGGGCGGCCTGTTCGTTCGGGAACGGAGACGGAAACTTGTCCGCCAGTATCGCCGGCCGCTCATACATGTCGCCGTCTTCATTCGGACCGTCCATCACGGTGTATTCGGACGCGATCTGTTTCGCCTGATCCTCGGTGAAGCTCGGTCCGCCATCGTCTGCCAGGTTGCGGAAGGCGACCTGACGCAAGCCGTGACAGGAGGAACACACCTCGCGGTAGACCTTGAAGCCGCGCTGCAGCTGGCCCCGATCGAAGAAACCGAAAGGTCCGGAGAAGGACCACTGCTCGCGTTCGATATGCGGCGCGTCACCGGCGGCAAGGGCCGGGGCAGCAGTGGCGAGAGCCGCCACCGCAGCGAGGGAACGAACCATTTTGATCATGGTGCTCATTGTCTCAACTAACTCCTGATCCGGTTCGGGTTACTTCGTTTCCGGTGCGGCTGCCGCACCGGCCGGTTTTCCGGACCCGCTTTTCAGGACCGCTTCGGATATGGAAGTCGGCACGGGCCGCGGTTTTTCAAAGAACCCGAGCATCGGCAGGATGATCAGGAAGTGGGCGAAGTAATAGGCGGTGCAGATCCTGGCGAGCAGAACATAGGTTCCTTCCGCCGGCATCGCGCCGAGATAGCCGAGCGCCACCGCGTTCAGGGCAAAGATCCAGAAGAACTGCTTGAACAGCGGCCGGTAGGTGCCCGAGCGGACCTTCGAGGTATCCAGCCACGGCAACACGAACAGGATGGCGATCGCGCCGAACATGGCTGCAACGCCGCCGAGCTTGTCCGGAATCGCGCGCAGGATCGCGTAGAAGGGCAGGAAATACCATTCAGGCACGATATGCGCCGGGGTCACCAGCGGGTTGGCCTCGATATAGTTGTCGGGATGCCCCATGTAGTTCGGCACATAGAAGGCGAACCAGGCGAAGGCGATCATGAACACCACGATCGCGAAGAAATCCTTGACCGTGTAGTAGGGATGGAACGGGATCGTGTCCTGCTTGGTCTTGGGCTGCACACCGGTCGGGTTGTTGTTCCCCGTCGTGTGGAACGCCCACACATGCAGGATGACCACGCCGAAGATCATGAACGGCAGCAGATAGTGCAGCGAGAAGAACCGGTTCAGCGTCGGATTGTCGACGGCAAAGCCGCCCCACAGCCAGGTGCGGATCGCATCGCCGACCAGCGGGATCGCCGAGAACAGGTTGGTGATCACCGTGGCACCCCAGAAGGACATCTGGCCCCAGGGCAGGACGTAGCCCATGAAGGCGGTGCCCATCATGATCAGGAAGATGATCACGCCGAGGATCCAGGAGATCTCGCGCGGCGCCTTGTAGGAGCCGTAGTAGAGCCCCCGGAAGATATGGATGTAGACGGCGATGAAGAACATCGACGCGCCGTTGGAGTGCAGGTAACGCAGCATCCAGCCGAAATTCACGTCGCGCATGATGTGTTCGACGCTGTCGAACGCCAGGCCCGTGTTCGGCGTGTAATGCATCACCAGCACGATGCCGGTGATGATCTGCGCGATCAGCACGAAAAACAGGATACCGCCGAAGGTCCACCAGTAATTCAGGTTCTTCGGGGTCGGGAAATCGACAAAAGAGCCGCGAACGAGCGATATGACCGGCAGGCGGCTTTCCAGCCACTTTGCCGCGGCGCTCTGCGGTACATAGTTTGAATGTCCAGCCATGGCTGTCTCCTGAAATATCTTGCCGTTAGCCGATCTTGATCGTCGAGTCGCTGACGAACTCGAGCGGCGGAATCAGCAAATTCTCGGGAGCCGGGCCCTTGCGGATACGGCCGGCGGTATCATAGTGAGAACCGTGACACGGGCAGAACCAGCCGCCGAAGTCACCGGAATCGCCGATGGGCACGCAACCCAGGTGGGTGCAGATCCCGACCTGGACGAGCCAGTTTTCCTTGCCGGTGACGCCGCGGTTGGGGTCGGTCGCCTCGGCCGTGGCCGGTAGGTTGGAGTTCCGGGCCAGCGGGTCCTTGAGATCGGCAAGCGGAACAGACTTGGCTTCTTCCACTTCCGTTTCGGTACGGTTGCGGATGAAAACCGGCTTCCCGCGCCATTTCACTGTAATTGACTGCCCCTCTTCAACGGCAGACACATCAACTTCAATGGAAGCCAAAGCCAATGCGGAGGCATCCGGGTTCATCTGGTCGATGAACGGCCATACCAGCGCGCCAGCGCCCACAACGCCCATGGCGCCGGTCGCAATGTAGAGGAAATCCCGGCGGGTAGGTTCCGCCTGATCCGTATATGCCAAGGTCGCGTCCTCTCGAAACCTGTTCAACCTGTACCGAAAGCCCGCATCACGTTCGAGAGCCCCTCATTCTCGAAAAAGAAGGGCGGAACCATGCCGGGCTTCACGGGGACCGGGTACGGCACTCTCTCCGCACCGGTCAAGCGGCTTGTCTTTTTGCACCCTTCGAAACGCTTGTCTAGTTCAACAAACGCATCGAAACATATATGTCGCAGCCAAAAGAGCCGCCGCGCCGCCTTTCTGCCCTTTTTTTGTCAATGTGTGCAAGATCGGAATTTCCCAACATCAAATTTATGACAACCGCAGGCAACAGAATCCGGTGCATGGATCGATCCGTGCAAACGCTCAAATCTCACCTGCATAATATAGGCAGCACATGGCATTGGATTATGATTTGAGAACCGTTTCAAAATATTCCGGGAGGCGTTCGACCATAAGATAGAAAAATACCGTATTGATAGCGGTCGCAACAGAGAGGTCCCTGAGGACCACCTTCCAGCGCACGCCGCTCCCCCTGAAGAGCAGCACTGATTTAGTCAAAAGAACGAGACCGGCGACCACCGAATAGGACAAGGCATGAAGCACCTCGAAACCCTGACCGAATAATCCCGCGATAAAAAGGTGCCCCTTGAAGACTTCGGAAATGAGAAGATCCAGAAGCGCAATAAAAACGGACAAGCTCCAGACGTACGTGAGCACCGATGTCCACTTGTCGCTCAGCGCCCACTCATCTACCTCCAAGGAAAACATTCCGTGGACAACCGACAAAAAGAACACAAACGCAAAGACCAGAATTCCGAGGATTAGATTCACCAGAAAGGCATCCAGCGCACCTATACCCTTGAATGACAGACCCAACACACAAAAATAAACGATGGTCGAGAGCAACAAGGCATTGATATTTAAACGCAAATGCTTACTTTGCGGCTCAATAGACGTCACAGGCATAACTACAACCCTCATAACCCTACGATAGGAATCTAATAATTCCTCGAGTAGGGTTAAGAAATC
>NZ_QCYM01000020.1 GCF_003075075.1 Labrenzia sp. 011
TTTTATTTCTGTCTCTTTCCGAGACTACCTCTTTATCAATTTTATCAATTCTTCTCAATCTTGAAACGACTTTGTCGCTCAAATCCCGTTTAATACGATCCTCTAATTCAATCTGCTTCTTTATGATATCATCGAGCTTATTATTATAAGCGCCAAAATAATTGTTTATGATTTTTCTTATTATCATTTCTGAATTCCCGAGCTCGATCTTTAAGATAACATAATTTAACGATTTAAGCCTGCATTATTGAAGCCCATTATATAATTGAACTGGGTTTAAGACTCCAGACATGTTGCTAGCTGTGGTTTCTGATCAGGTTGTTCCGTTGAGTGCCTGAGTTGGCGTTTTGTCATTGATGCCCATGTTTGGCCGTTTGTTATTGTACCCGTCAAGTGGTAATGGTTATCATCCCATTTTTGGCGGGTTTTAAAACTGGACTTCAGGCCGCTGTTTTCAGTTTCATTGCGGGTGTGATGCCGCCGATGGCCATGTTGGGCCGCTCGTTGTTGTATGTCCATAGCCAGCGCGTGGCGTGGTCCTGTGCCTCCTCGATCGTTTCGAATATGTATTGTCCGAGCCATTCATGGCGGACGGTTCGGTTGTAGCGCTCGACATAGGCGTTCTGTTGCGGTTTTCCGGGCTGGATGTATTCCAAGCCGATCCCACGTCTTGAAGCCCATATTTGCAGGGCGGCACTGACGTTTTCCGGACCATTGTCCACCCGGATGTTCAAAGGCTGTCCGCGCCATTCGATGATCCGCTCCAGAGTGCGGATAACCCGAAGGGCCGGAATGGAAATAGCCACTTCAATGCCCAGGCCCTCACGGTTGAAGTCGTCCAGAACGTTCAAGGTCCTGAAGCTGCGTCCGTCGGCCAACTGATCCGACATGAAGTCCATAGACCAGGTCATATTGGGGCCATCGGGAACTGCCAGAGGCTCCGGCTTTTCCCGAGCCAGGCGCTTTTTCGGCTTGATGCGCAGGTTCAGTTCAAGCGCCCGGTAAATCCGCCGGACGCGCTTGTGGTTCCATGCGAAGCCTTTGACATTGCGCAGATAAAGGAAACACAAGCCGAAGCCCCAGGTTCGGTGCGTTGCCGTCAGCCGGACCAGCCAGTCCGCGATCTCGGCATTCTCGTCACTGAGTTTGCGCTCATAGCGATAACAGCTCTCGCTGATCTGGAACGTGCGGCAGGCAAGCGCGATGCTCACACCACGCAGATGGATTGCATTCATGGCCATCTCTCGACGCTGAGACGGCCTCAAGGCTTTTTTCCCAGAGCATCCTTCAGCAGTTCGTTCTGCATCGCCATCTCGGCATACTTCTTCTTCAGACGGCGGTTCTCCTCGACCATGGCCTTCATTTCCGCCATCAAGGACGCATCCATACCGCCGTACTTGGATCGCCAGTTGATGGGATGGACGGCTCTCCCTCTACACTCAGTGCTGGAAGCCTTGAATATGGAGGAGAAGACAATGAGACTGCACTATCTTGGGATTGATCTGGCGAAGAATGTGTTTCAGCTGCACGGTGAAGATGCCGAAGGCAACGTTGTCTACCGCAAACGCCTTGGGCGTTCGCGGCTTCTCGAGGATGTCGGTCGATTGCCGGCTTGTCAGATCGGTATCGAGGCCTGTACTGGCGCATTCTATTGGCAGAGAGAGTTTGAAGCGCTCGGCCACTCGGTTCGGATCATCGCCCCACAATACGTCAAACCTTTCGCCCGGCATCAAAAGAATGATCAAAACGATGCAGCTGCTATCTGTACGGCACTGCGTCAGCCGAACATGCGGTTCGTTCCACCAAAATCGCTTGGTCAGCAGGACATTCAAGCATTACATCGTGGACGCCAACGGCTCGTCAATCATCGAACTGCCCTTGTCTCTCAGATGCGCGGATTGCTTCTGGACCGTGGCCTTGCCTTCGGTCTGTCAATTACTCGCGCCAGACGCGAGATCCCGCGTTTGTTGACCATGGAGCGCGGCAGGCTGGGTGATCTGTTCGCCTCTCTGCTAGAGCAGCTCTTTGAGATGTTATGTGAACTGGATCGGCGTGTTGCCTGGTTTGATCGTGAGATCAATCGGGTGTTCCGCAGTAATGAAGCCTGTCAGCGTATCGCCAAGATCCGTGGCGTGGGTCCCAAAACAGCGACTGCTATTGTCGCGGCGATCGGAGACGGAACCGAGTTCAAGAACGGTCGTCATCTGGCCGCGTGGCTTGGTCTAGTTCCAAAACAGCATTCGAGTGGGAACAGGCAAATGCTCCTGGGCATATCAAAGCGTGGTGACCGACATCTTAGAACACTGCTGGTTCACGGGGCACGTGCGGTTCTGCGAACGGCACCAAAGCACCACGATGCGGTCAGTCAGTGGGCCATTGGTCTCCAGGAGCGACGAGGGGCTGCCAAAGCGATCGTCGCAATCGCCAACAAGAACGCGCGGATCATATTTGCCATGCTGCGACAAAACACGGAGTTCCGTACCGCTTAAACAGGAGGGGTACGGCAGAGAGGTGCAAGACTGCGAGAAATGTGACGACCGGTTTGAATCCGGTGTGAAGGGAACCTGAGTATTATAATGGCTCATCGAAGCCGGCCACTTGTCGAGGCCTTCACACACGCGGATTTCCCATTTGGGCGCACCAGCACCGTTCTGGTGACGCCGGATAGATGTTGGCACCCAGATACCGGCTTCGATCAGATCTCAAAAACCTTGCATCGGGAGAGCTGTCCATAGATGTAGTACGTCGCGTTGCTGATCCCGTGTTCCCGGCAAAGATCGGCAACCGGCACACCGCTCTCTCCCTGCTTCAAAATCGTCAGGATCTGGCTTTCCGTAAATCTTGATTTCTTCATGTCGTTCTCCAAGCGCATCAAAGGCCGGAGAAGTCCAATTTTCAACCCAGTGGTTTTTGGGGATGATTACCAACAAGGTAGGCCAAGAGGTGTGATGGTCGCGCAACAGTGAACGCACACGCCAGCGACTCAGTAGGATCGGTGGAAAATCAATTCGATAAAATAAAATGGCGGACAGAGAGGGATTCGAACCCTCGATACGGTTGCCCGTATACACGCGTTCCAGGCGTGCGCCTTCAGCCACTCGGCCACCTGTCCTTTTCAGGCGTTGATCCCGCCTGAGTGCCGCGCAATATACCCATGACGCGGTCAAGCGCAAGCGCCTTGCGGTGTTTTTTTGCAGTTGCCCTCAAGCTTTGGAATTTTCTGGGAAATTTGCCGAACCGGAGACCGGCCGGAGGAGGGCGGCGAAGGGGCTTCGCGGCAGAAATGTTGCGAAATTGTGTTGCATATCAGCTCTTGTAAATTATTTCCGTGCTATTACCCTAGGGGAATGCTCAATAGGGGGCGTGACTGCCTTTTTCGGCAGCGTCACGTGAGTATTAACTATTTAAAATGTAGTGTGTGGGAAGATATACGATGATTAGTGTTTTAAAATTTTTATTCAGGTTACTGGGATACGGATTTCTCGCCGTGGCGATTGTTGCCGGTATTTCGGATGCAAGCACTTCAATTGCTCAATCACAAGTTTATATGGCGCCGCTCGGCTATGTGTGGGCCGGCCTGTCGCCGCAGACCCTGGAGCTGGTTCAACAGTCCGCGCCTGCGGGACTGTGGGGCGTCGCGCAACAGACCGTGCTGCTCTGGCCGGTCTGGGCTGTCCTGGCACCCCTGGGCATGCTGCTGTTGTGGCTGGGTGCCAGACGTCGGCGCCAGCTTGCGCAGTTCGCCTGAGGATCTGCCGTCCGGATGTGAGCGGGACGGCCGGGCGCGCTCAGCCGTTGGCGCCCGGATCGCTAACATGCGTGTCAATTTGGCCGAAGCCTCTTGGAATGGATGGCAAGCTGCGCCACATTTACCGGTGACCATCAACCGGTAAGCGCACCCGGTTCGCCGCCGTCTGTCCCTCCCGGGAAGGGCGCGCGCCTCAGTGCGCCGGAGATCCGCCATGTCTTTCATGACTCTGCTGTCCAAGAAGTTTTCGCTGCCAAGCAAGGAAGAGGCCCTGCCCGGGCGCGCCAATGCGATCGTCCCTGCCGGGCCGCATCACGTCAACGGCCGGGCCCTTGCCGGGCCCTATCCGGCGGGGTTCAGGACCATGATCTTCGGCATGGGCTGTTTCTGGGGTGCAGAGCGCCTGTTCTGGCAGCTCCCCGGCGTCCATGTGACCGCCGTCGGCTATGCCGGGGGGCTGACGCCCAACCCCACCTACAACGAAACCTGCACCGGCCGTACGGGCCATACCGAGGCGGTCCTGGTCGTTTACGATCCCGACCAGGTGACGCGCGGCGATCTTCTGAAGGTGTTCTGGGAAAACCACGATCCGACCCAGGGCATGCGCCAGGGCAATGACACCGGCACCCAATACCGTTCGGCGATCTACGTGCCCGACGAGGAAGACCTCGCGGCCGCGGTGCAGTCGAAGGAGGCCTATCAGCAGGCCCTGCGGGCGGGTGGCGTTCCGGCCTCCATCACCACGGAGATCCGCCAGCTCGATACCTTCTATTTCGCCGAGGACTATCATCAGCAGTATCTGGCCAAGAATCCGGCCGGCTATTGCGGCATCGGCGGCACCGGCATCGCCTGTCCGACGGGCCTCGGGCCGGCCGCCGGATAGGGGGCGTCGAACAATCCCGGGGAGTGCCGGCCGCCTTCCGCCCCCGGCGGCAGGCGCAACCGGAGAGCCGCGCGGGCAGCGATGATGTTTGCGGTGTCTCTGCGTCTGGTGCCCTATGCGTAGAAATCGGCCGCTTCGCGACAAGACGGGCATCAAATCCCTCGCAGAAATATCGATGTTTTTCGGCATTCGCCCCGAGAGCTTCAGAATTTATTAAACCATAAGGTGCAATTCTGTTCACGAAAGCACCCAGGTGAGGTTTGGTTTGATGTCGTCATCCGCAAAGATATTTGCGGTTACCTATTTCCTCGGCGCCAGCATGTTGATGTGTGTCGGCGTGCTCATGCCGGGAGACAAGGGGCTGGTCGCCGTGTTTGCGAAACCGGGTGGCCCGACGGCCGCCGAGGTCATCGCAAGGGCGGACGGTGGGATCATCTTTGTCCGCGACGGATCCTGGGTCGCACTGACCGAGTCGGAAGATCATGAATTCATCGCCAGCCTGTACCGGGCCGGGGCGGGTTTTGTCGCCTCTTCGGCCGTCGCACAGGTCTGCGCGCGCTGGAATGGGTTTTTGGGGGATACTAGGATATGAGTGAAACCGAGAATACGAGAACAGGTCTCGATTCCTTTCGGGACAATTTCGCCAGGATCGTCGTCTGGTTCACATGGCTGAACGTTCTTCTGGTCATCGCAACCGCCTGGCTGGTGGGCACCGTGTCCCTCGTGGCCGTGGGCGGCGCCGCGCTGATCCTGGGCGGGGCGGCCACGCTCACCTGGATGAAATGCGGATCCGGCGTGGAGACGCGCCTTGCAACGGCCATGTCTCTGGCCGGACTGGTGGCCCTGCTGGTCGCCTCCCTCGCCGTACCGGCCGGGCAGAACTCCTATCAGCTTGACGGGCACATGTACTTCTTTGCGGTGCTGGCGATCCTGGCCAGCTGGGTCGACTGGCGGGCCCTGATCGCTTATGCGGCCGTGGTCGCGGTCCATCATATCGTGCTCAATTTCGCCATGCCCTGGGCCGTGTTCCCCGATGGCGCGGATTTCGCCCGGGTGCTGCTGCATGCGACTGTCGTCGTGATCGAGGTCGGCATCCTGTGGTGGATGACCAACAATCTGGCAAAGGCCTTCGATATTTCCGACAAGGCGCGGCACGAGGCCGAGGAAGCCCGGTCCCAGGCGGTCGCCCTGCAGCATCAGAGCGCGGCTCACGATGAAGCTCAGCGCGAAAGGGAAGCCTTCGTCAACGAACGGATCGCCGCCTTCCAGAACGACATTGCCGCCAAGCTGGACGAAGTCGGCCGCAAGGTGCACGAAATGCGCGGCTCGGCGGAAGAGCTGGGGTCCGTGGCCGAAGATACGACCGACCGTGCCGCATCGGTTTCGGACGCCTCCGAAACCGCCTCGTCCAATGTACAGATGGTCGCCTCGGCTGCCGAGGAACTCACCTCATCCATCGCGGAAATTTCCCGCCAGGTCGAGCAGACCACCGGCATCGTGGTCCAGGCGACCGAGAATGCCCAGACAAGCAACCAGAAAGTCGCCGGCCTTGCCGAAGCGGCGAACCGGATCGGCGAGGTCGTCACTCTCATCCAGGCGATCGCCGAACAGACCAATCTTCTCGCGCTCAACGCCACCATCGAGGCGGCACGTGCGGGCGAAGCGGGACGGGGCTTTGCGGTTGTTGCGGCCGAGGTGAAGGAACTGGCGACCCAGACATCCAAGGCGACCGAGGAAATCGGCGCGCAGATTGCCGCCATCCAGGCGGAGACCAAGGATGCGGTCGCCTCCATCGGCCTCATCGCGACGACCATGGACGAGGTCAACAGCTATACCGCGGCCATTGCCGCCGCTGTCGGCCAGCAGGGCTCGGCCACGGCCGAAATCTCCCGCAACGTGGCCGAAGCGGCCGATGGCACCGGCCGGGTCGCGGAGAATATCGGCGGGGTGCGCGAGGCGGTCGAGCGAACCGGCAAGTCGGTCACCTCCATGGTGGAAGCCACGGAAGTCCTCGATGGAGAAACCTCCGATATGCGGCGTTCGATCGACGCCTTCCTGAAGGACGTTGCCGCCGCCTGATCCGGCAGCGCCATTGTGAAAATACCAACAAGGACCGCCGCTCTCGGCGGTCCTTTTTTATGGGTGGCCGCCGCGGTTCTTGACGGATCGCCGTATGGATGTCATGAGCGCCTGTCGCCGAACAGCCGCGCGCTCCGCTGCGTGGCCCGGCCTTCTGCAGCCCCGCTCTCTTCTGCCTGGTCTTTCCCGCATGCCTGACAGCGCATTCCCGTCCGGTTCGGTGTTGCTCCTGGATCTTCTGCAAGAGCGGACAGCCCGGTTTTTCACAGCACCGTTCGAAATCGTCACCTGCCGCCGTCTGGAGGACGTGCGCGCTGCACTGACACGGCTCGAGGCGGCACAGAGGGACGGCGCATATGCGGCCGGGTATCTTGCCTATGAACTGGGGTATGCCTTCGAGGATGCGCTTGCCCGCACCTTCGAGCCAACCGGCGAACCGTTGCTCTGGTTCGGACTCTACGACCGGGCCGAAGCGCTGCCCCTCGAGGCGGCACGGGCCATGCTGAAGGCCGCGGGCGGCGCAGCGCCGCGCGTTTGCGACCCGGTTTTCGACATGGACAGGGCCGCTTATGATGCGGCTTTCCAGCGGGTCCGCGGGCATCTCGCCCGGGGCGATGTCTACCAGGTCAATCTGACACTGCGCGCCGCCTTCCGGTATCTGGGCGCACCGGAGCGCCTGTTCGAGGAACTGATGCACAGGCAGCCGGTCGAATTCGCCGCCTTTGTGCGGACGACGGACCGGACAGTCCTGTCCCTTTCGCCGGAACTGTTTCTCGAGCGGAAGGGCAACGTGCTGCGCACGCGACCGATGAAGGGAACCGCGCCCCGCGGCCGCCATCCCTCAGAAGACGCCGCAATCGCCATCGCGCTGGCGAAGGATCCCAAGCAGCGCGCCGAAAACACCATGATCGTCGACCTGATGCGCAACGACCTGTCGCGCGTCGCCAGGACGGGGAGTGTCGTGGTGACGAAACTGTGCGAGGTGGAGCGCTATCGGAGCGTCCACCAGATGACCTCCACGGTGGAGGCCCGGGCGACGCAGGACACAGGGTTTGCCACGCTGATCGAACGGCTCTTTCCCTGCGGCTCGATTACCGGCGCGCCGAAACTCAGCGCCATGCGGATCGCCCGTGATCTGGA
Source organism: Labrenzia sp. 011 (assembly GCF_003075075.1). GTDB lineage: Bacteria > Pseudomonadota > Alphaproteobacteria > Rhizobiales > Stappiaceae > Roseibium. The sequence goes on from NZ_QCYM01000020.1 coordinate 7,851, forward strand.
AACCGGTCCGCGCGGCATCTATACCGGCGCCATCGGGCACCTGGAACCGGGCGGCGACTTCCGGCTCAATGTGGCCATCCGTACCCTGGTGCTGCGCGATGATGGAAGCGGGGAGGCCGGAACGGGATCCGGGGTGGTGTTCGATTCCGGGGCTGCGCCCGAATATGACGAATGTCTGCTGAAACTGAAATTCATGACGCAGGCAACGCCGCGCTTCGAGCTGATCGAGACGATGGCCTTCGACCCGGAGGAGGGCTATCTGCTGCTCGAGCGGCACCTGCTTCGGCTCCAGGCGTCGGCGGCCTATTTCGGCTTCCCGTTCGACCGTCAGGCCGTCGAAGCCACGCTTGCGGACCGGGCGCAGGTATTTCGTGGAGCGCAGCGCGTGCGTCTGCTGCTCGGGGCCGGTGGCGATCTTTCCGTGACCGCAACTGCCCTGACACCGCCGGACGGGGCGGCGGTCACGCTGGTGCTTGCCGGCGAACCGGTGTCCTCCACCGACCGCTTCCTTTTCCACAAGACCACAAACCGTGCCTTTCTGGACGACGCCCGCAAGGACCTCCAGGCGCGGACCGGCTGCCGGGAAGTGCTTTTCTGCAACGAAAACGGCTTTCTCACCGAAGGCAGCTACACCACGCTGTTCGTGAAACGCAACGGCCGCCTGTTGACCCCGGCCCTCGGACACGGCCTTCTGCCGGGAACCCTGCGGGCAGGGCTCCTGGAACGCGGTCTGGCCGTGGAGGCGGATCTGATGCCGCGGGATCTGCTCACCGCAGACGCGATCTTCGTCGGAAATTCCGTGCGCGGGCTCATGCAGGCGCGCCTTTTGGAACTCGGTGACCGATTGCAAGACGCCTGATCCGGTCAGGCGGAACTCCGCTGCTTGGGAGGCTGGCCGCCCGTCGGTCGCGGCTCCGGACGGCACGCCCGGAAAAGGACGGGGACAGCCATGTTCACCGCCAGGCAATGACCTCCAGCTCCGGCCACAGCGCCTTCATGCGCTCCGCCTTTTCGGCATAGGTCTGCTTGTTTTCCCGTCCGTAATTGGGCACCAGGCGCATGGCGAAGAGATTCGCGAGGCCGAAGGGCGCATGAAGGAGGAGGCCGTCATCTGCGCTCAGCCGCGCGGCGACTGCATGGGTGCGGGCCGCATAGGTGGTCAGGGCGTCCATGGAACAGTCCAGCGGCCGGCAGGGGTGTCCGAACCGCTTTTCGTACCATAGGTGCACCCGGGCCTGGTTGCGCACCTCCAGAAGGGGCGCAAGATCCGGCAGGGCCGCGCTCACCATGCGGATAACGGTGTCTTCCGCTTCCCATGAAAGGTCCGACCCGTCGAAATAGATGATGTCGAAATCCTTGATGCCGTGCAGATGCGGCCGGCCGGTCAGAACGTTCCAGACGCTCTGGTAGATCCCGCCGGATACCAGCCAGGCGTCGGGCAGGTCGAGATCCCGGATGGTGGCGAGGATCCTCATGACGTGAGGAAGCCTGCGCAGGATCTGCTCGAGCCGTTCGATCCGCGCGTCTTCGCAGGCGGCATAGGAAGCGCCCAGTCTTGTGTCCGGGCCGGCCCTTGTGTCGGTTTCCGCAGTCATGACAGGGACCTGTGTCTCGGGGGAACGGGAGACGAAGAGTAACCGATTCCGCCCGGGTGGAAATCCGGACGCTCAAAATTGCACAGCTGTGGCTTGACTATCGTCCTCCAGACGCCATTTCGCTTTCAGGACCAACGAACCGGGAAACGCACATGAATCATCTGAACAGGGGACGGCTTGCCGGAAAAGGCAGGGTTGCGGGAATCGTTATCGCCGGGGCGGTGCTGACCTTGTCGGCGCTGCAGCCCGCCGGGGCCCAGTCGGGACGGCCGGACTCGCGGTCGATGACCTGCGCCCAGGTTCAATCGCTGATCGCACAGCGCGGCGCGGTCGTCCTGAGCACCGGGCAATATACCTTCGACAGATATGTGGCGAACCGGAACGCCTGCCAGCACGGCGAAATTCTCAAACGCGACTATGTGCCGACCAAGGACAACAACAGGTGCTATGTGCAAAGATGCGCCAGCAACCAGCCGTTTGAATTCGACTGAATGAGCTGATTGTCCGCTGACCCCGGGCCTGTTGCCGATCGGGAGGGATATGCAGATGAAGGGAATGGTCACGATGCTTGCGCGGACGGTGCCGGTCCTTGCCGCTGCCGGAGCATTTTTCCTTCTGCCCGGGCTTCTGCAGGTTCACGCGCAGACCGCGCGGCCGGATACCCGCTCCATGACCTGCACCCAGGCGCAGGCGCTGGTAAAGCAGCGGGGAGCGGTTGTCATGTCGACCGGGCCGACCACATATGAAACCTTTGTCGCCGATGCCCGCTATTGCGTGCCACGGGCGAATTCGGTCCGGGCCAGATTTGCGCCGACAAAAGACGATGCGAAATGTCCGGTCGGCTACAGGTGCTATCAGAACCGGAACAATCGCTAGCGCGGGACGTCGGGTTTTCGGGCGCAACAGCCATTGCAATTAGACCCCGTTTCACAAATATGAAACAAGGAGTGTCAGGGCCCTGGACAGGGGCCGGACATGACGCCCATTTGTAAAATGAATTTGCCTGAAATCCAGAAAAAGGCCTTTTGATGCACGCGAACAACAGCAGGAAGCAGTCTTCAGTTGCGGGGTTCGCCCTTGGGTCGGGGCTCGTTTTCGGCGTTATCTGCCTGACTGGACTGTCCGCGGAGGCGCAGACCCGGCGGCAACCGGACACCACCAGGCTGACCTGCGCGCAAACGCAGGCCCTGATCGAAAAGTTCGGTGCGATCAATCTGAAATCGGGGCCGTACAAGTTCGACCGCTACGTAGCGGGCAGAACTCAGTGTGTTTCGGCAGGCCGGGATATCAGAACGACCTATGTTCCGACCAGCGACGATACCAGTTGTCCGGTCAAGGTCTGCATCGAGCAGGGGCAGCAGCAATAGGCGAAGCAACCGCCGCACGGTTTTGGCCGCGCGGCGTCTGCATCCTGCCCCTCATGCCGCCGGTCAGCCCCTCAGGGTGCCGCCGGTCGCTTTCTGGACATTTGCGATGATCTTGCCTGAGACCGCGTCGATCTCCTCGTCCGTCAGCGTCTTCTGGCGCGGTTGAAGCGTCACATCGATGGCGACGGATTTCTGGCCCTCCGGAACACCCTTGCCTTCGTAGATGTCGAACAGCGTCACGTCGGAAATCAGTGTCTTTTCCGCACCGCGCGCCGCTTTCAGGAGCGCTCCCGCACTCACATCCTTGTCGATGAGGAACGCGAAGTCGCGCCGCACGGGCATGAGATCGCTTGCGTTCAGCGCGCCCTTGGAGCCGCCGCCCTTGCCCTTGGGCTGCGGCAGGGCATCGAGGTAGATTTCGAAGGCTGCCAGCGGGCCGGCGATATCCAGCTTGGCCAGCGTGCGCGGGTGAATTTCCCCGAACACGGCGAGCGTGTTCTTCGGGCCGAGTTTCAGGCAGCCGGAGCGGCCCGGATGGAATGTTGCCGGAGCATCCGCCGTTACCTGCAGCTTGTCGACCGGAGCACCGATTGCCGCGAGCGCGGCTTCGGCGTCGGCCTTGACGTCGAACACATCCACATCGCCGGAGGCGCCCGACCAGTGGCGGCCGGCGCCCTGCAGCTTGGCCGTGCCACGGCGCACGCCCGCGGCTGTCATCTTCTGGCCGTCCGGCGTGTCGTCCTCGAAGACCTGGCCGATTTCGAAAAGGGCGACATCGCCGAAACCGCGGTCGGCATTGCGCTGCGCGGCGGCCAGAAGGCCGGGAAGCAGGCTCGGGCGCATGTCGGACATGTCGGCTGAAATCGGATTGGCCAGAGCCAGAACCGGGCTGCCGCCACCGAAGAGCTCGGCCTGGTCCCTGGCGATGAACGACCATGTGACCGCCTCGTTGAACCCGCGGGCGGCAAGCGCGCGCCGCGCCTTGCTGCGGCGGATCTGGCCGGTGGTCAGGACCTTCTGTCCCACGGTGCCCTGGCGCGGCAGCGGCGTCAGCGGTACGCGGTCGAGGCCGATGATGCGCACGACCTCCTCCACGAGATCCGCCTTGCCCTCGATATCAGGACGCCAGCTGGGTACGGCAACCCTGACGGTATCGCCGGTGCCGGAGATCCAGAAACCGAGGGATTTCAGGACGACATTGGCTTCCGCGTTGGAGACATCGATACCCGACAGCCGCCGGATTTCCGAATAGGGGAAATCGACGATGTTGCTGGTGTCCGGAATCGCTCCGGTCTGGACGGGTTCGGAGGCCTCGCCGCCGCACAGGTCCAGAACCATGCGCGTGGCATATTCCAGTCCCGGCATCATGTAGTCCGGATCGACGCCGCGCTCGAAGCGATAGCGGGCGTCCGTGTTGATGCCGAGCTTGCGGCCCGTGGCCGCGATGGCGTCCTCGTCCCACAGGGCAGACTCGATCAGCACGTTGACGGTCTCGTCGGTGCAGCCGGAAGGCGTGCCGCCGAGAATGCCGCCAAGGCTTTCGACGCCGTTGTCGTCGGAAATGACGCAGACGGTCTCGTCGAGTTCGTAGGTCTTGCCGTTGAGGCCTTCGAGGGTCTCGCCCCTCTTGCCCCGACGGACCACCAGATCACCCCTGACCTTGTCGGCGTCGAAGACGTGCAGCGGCCGGCCCTGATCGAAGGTGATGTAGTTGGTGATGTCCACAAGGATGTTGATCGGCCTCAGGCCGATGGCCGTCAGGCGGTCCTGGAGCCATTGCGGCGAAGGGCCGTTCTTCACGTTCCGGACCATGCGCAGGCCGAAGGCCTTGCACATCGCGGGAGTGCCGGCGAAGTCAAGCTTTACATCGACGGGACAGGGATAGCTGCCGCGGATCTGTGCGTGAGAGCGTTCCTTCAGCTTGCCGAGCCCGGCTGCGGCCAGGTCGCGGGCGATGCCGTAGACGCCCGTGCAATCGGGGCGGTTGGGGGTCAGGCCGATCTCGATGACCGGTTCGTCCAGTCCCGCCCATTCGGCATAGCTCATGCCGACGGGGGCATCTTCGGGAAGATCGATGATGCCGTCATGTTCTTCGGACAGTTCCAGCTCGCGCTCCGAGCACATCATGCCGAAGCTTTCCACGTCGCGGATCTTGCCGACCGACAGGGTGATGTCCAGGCCGGGCACATAATCGCCCGGCTTGCCCAGCACGCCGACAAGACCGGCGCGGGCATTGGGCGCACCACAGACGATCTGGACCGGGTCGCCTTCGCCGGTGTCGACCTTCAGCACGCGCAGGCGGTCGGCATTGGGATGCTGTTCGGCCTCCAGAACCCTGGCGATGCGGAAGGGCTTCAGCCGGTCGGCCCGGTTGCTGACCTCTTCCACTTCCAGCCCGATCATCGTGAGGCGTTCCACGATCTCCTCCAGGCCGGCATCGGTGTCCAGGTGCTCCTTGAGCCAGGATAGGGTGAATTTCATGAGTGTTGCTCTTTGTCGGTCGTGCGGCGGGACCCCACCGCGAATCTGGTGAAATGGCGGCTAGTTGCTGAACCGGTCCAGCTCTGGAATGATCGTGGCGTGGCCGTAGCTGTTGGCGAAGCGGCGGCCGATATCGGACAGGTCCTGGGTCCACAGCCGCACCATGTCCGGTGTGATCTGCTGTCCGGTGGCAATTGCCTGGGCCGCTTCCGTCTCGATCCGGTCCCGCAGGATGCCGAGCTCGAACTGGGCGGAATATTCCGCCCGGTACTTGCCGAGCCAGCCCATGGCGACAATCACCACCATCACCAGAACCGCGGCACTGCTGGCAAGCCCGGCCCATCGGGCCGTACCGCGGATGCGCCGGTCGCTGGCAATCAGCACGATGGAGGCGATGGTCAGAAAGGCGACGATATAGATTGCCTGCAGAAAGCTCTGGTACTTTTCCGCAGAACTGGCCTCATGGGCCGCCCGAAGCCGGGTGATGCGGTCGCGCAGATAGAGCAGCGCATCGGCTTCCGTGCCGAGCTTGTCGCGGAAATAGGTGTCGCAAAAGCGCAGCCGGCCGCGGCTCTCGATCTTTTCGGCGCAGGCCTCAAGAAACGACGTTGGCTTCGCGATGCGGCTGTCCTGATCCTTTGTCTGGGCCGCCGCCGGAAGGAGGGCGGCAAGCGACAGAGCGGCAACAAGAAATAGGCGGGTCAGCAGTGACATGGGTAGGCGCCCCCTTGAAGGTCCTTGCGGTTAACTGGACAATCCGCCGAACAGCGTCGGCAGATCGAGCGGGCGGAAGCCGTAATGCTGGATCCAGCGCACATCCGCGTCGAAGAAGGCCCTGAGATCCGGCATGCCGTATTTCAGCATGGCGATGCGGTCGATGCCCATGCCCCAGGCAAAGCCCTGGTAGACGTCGGGATCGAGGCCGCAATTGCGGATGACATTCGGGTGCACCATGCCGCAGCCGAGAATTTCAAGCCAGTCGTCCCCCTGGCCGATCTTCACTTCGCTGCCCGAGCGGTCGCACTGGATGTCCACTTCCATGGACGGCTCGGTGAACGGGAAGAAGCTCGGGCGGAAGCGCATCTTGATGTCGTCGACCTCGAAGAAGGCCTGGCAGAATTCCTTGAGAACCCATTTCAGGTGACCGAAATGGCTCTCCTTGTCGATGACGAGCCCTTCCACCTGATGGAACATCGGTGTGTGGGTCTGGTCACTGTCGCAGCGGTAGGTCCGGCCCGGGATGATTACGCGGATCGGCGGTTCCTGGCTGCGCATGGTGCGGATCTGCACCGGTGAGGTATGGGTGCGCAGCAGCAGCCGTTCGCCGTCTTCCTTCGGATTGAAGAAGAAGGTGTCGTGCATCTCGCGCGCCGGATGGCCTTCGGGAAAATTCAGTGCGGTGAAATTCAGGTCATCGGTTTCGATATCCGGGCCTTCGGCAATGGAAAAACCCATGTCCGCGAAGATCGCCGTCAGTTCGTCGATCACCTGGCTGACCGGATGAATGCGTCCTGTCTCCGCCGGGGAGGGGCGCAGCGGCAGGGTGATGTCGACCTTCTCGCCGGCAAGGCGGGCTTCCAGCGCGGCTTCCGCCAGAACATCCTTGCGGGCGGCGATGGCCTCGGTGATCTTCGCTTTCAGGCCGTTGAGAGCCGGTCCCATCACCTGGCGTTCTTCCGGGGTCATCTTGCCGAGAGTTTTCATCTGCTCAGAAATGGACCCCTTCTTGCCCAGGGCGTTGACCCGGAGCTCTTCCAGGGCGGCTTCGCTCTCGGCGCTTTCGATGGCGGCCAGAAGATCGGATTCAAGAGTATCGAGATTGGACATGCGTGCTCATACCAAAGAGAGTTGAATGTGACCCATCTTATGGACCATTCCCGGTTCGCGCGCGGCGCGCGCGTGATGTCGAAACAGAAAGTCGGGGTCTTTTAGCGAATATTCGCACACATTGCCACGGCCTCGGCCGCATTATTGCGTGAGATCGCGCATTGAAGAAAAGCGCTGGAATTGAAGCGCATTAGCGCATAAATCGCCCGCAGGCGGGACCCTGCGGCGCAAACAGGCGCACGGTGGCGTCTGTCAGGCGCATGACGCTCCGGCCGGAGCCGGGCTGGCGGATATATGCGGTGCGACAGGTCATGGCAGGCAACTTACTGAACGGCCGGGAGAAGGCAAGCGGAAATGCTTTGGGTGACATGTGCGCGGTCGCGGTCCGGTGAGCCCGGGCACCGGGATCAGTTCGCCACCGCGTCCGCCCCCTTGGCCCTGCCGATGGAACTCTGCAGCTCGTCCCTCAGCCAGTCGCCGAAGGCCTGCTTGGCTTTCGTTTTCGGGGCGTTCCGGCCACCGATCAGCCAGTAGGCCATGCCGGTCGCGGGGCGTTCGGGGAAGGGAGCAACCACCTGGCCGGACTTCACCGCGTAGACGGCAAGCGTTTCCCAGGCCAGAAAGATGCCCTGTCCGGCAATGGCCGCATCGAGACACAGCGATCCATCGGAGAAGGTCGGTCCGTCCTGGAGAATGCTGTCGTCCAGTCCGAAGAGATCCAGCCAGGTCTTCCAGGAGAACATCTGTCCCGGGTCGCGGATGATCGGCAGTGTGCCGATATCTTCCGGCTTCCTGATCTTTTCGGCAAGTGCGGGGCTGCAGACGGGAAAGACCCGCTGGTTGAGCAGTTTTTCCGCATTCAGGCCCGGGTAGGGGCCCCGGCCGACGCGGATGCACAGATCCACGTCGCTGATGTCCGGGTCCACCAGATCGATCGTCGCCTCCACGCGCACCCGGATGCCGGGATGGGCCTTGCCGAAGTTCTTCAGGTGCCAGACGAGCCATTTGCCCGCGAAGACGGGGGCGACGGAAATCGTCAGCGCATCTTCCCTGCCGCGCTGCGTGGTCGCCACTGCTGTCGACAGCGACGTCATGGCTGCGGTCAGATGCGGCTGCATCGCCAGGATATGTGCCGTCGGCAGGAGCAGCCGGTTTTGCCGTTCGAACAGCTGCACGCCGAGCTGGGCTTCCGTCTTCTGCACCTGCTGACTGACGGCGCCGACGGTCACGCCGAGTTCCGCCGCCGCCGCCTTGACCGACCCGAGTCGGGCGACGGCTTCCACGGCCCTGAGGCCGGACAGATGAATGCGATTGAGATTTTTCATTATAGATAATCTAAATCGAAAATCAGAGGAAGTCGATGTAATTCAGCGATAATATTTCCTATATAAGCAGTGTTGCTAAATTCAATAAAGGGATTTGGCCATGGGACGAACAATAATAAGGAGACTTAAGTCCATGATGAAATTCATATTCCGCCGCCGCCAGGCCGCATCGGGAACGCAGGAGGTCTGGGACCGCAGCGATCCGCTCTCCCATCCGGCGATCCAGCGCATGAGCCAGCGCGAACTGGCCGATCTGCCGATGATCCGGCACTGACAGAAGCTGACCGGCTTGCGGGCCGGTCCTGAAGGCCTAGGCCATGACATCTTCCGGTGTGAAACCGCGCGGATGGAGTTTGTAAAATCAGAAAACGGCGCCGGCATCCCCGGCGCCGTTTCTGTTTGCAGGTCTTGACCTGGCGCGGCTCCGGGCCGGTGTCGCACGCGTCGTGCCCGTCTCGCCTACGTCAAATGCATCGAAGGGCGGCGACGGGGCAGATGCTGCCGGTGGACTGATGCTGCCCGGATCAGGACTTCTTGACGAATTCCGTCAGGATGACGATCCGCTGATCGTTCACGCGGCCCTCGATGTGTTCCGGATTGTCGGCCACAAGGCTGATATTGCGCACGGCGGTGCCGCGTTTGGCGGTGAAGCTGGCGCCCTTCACCTTGAGATCCTTGATCAGGGTGACGGTATCTCCGGCGGAGAGAACCGCACCATGGGTATCCTTGTGAACCACGCCGGTGTCCTCATCCGGGGTGGACTCCTGAAGGCCGGCCTTTGCCCAGGCAAGAACGTCGTCTTCCAGGTAGAGCATGTCCAGCAGGTCCCGTGCCCAGCTCTCATCGGGCATTTTCGCCAGCAGCCGGTAGGCGGCGACCTGCACGGCGGGAACCTGGCTCCAGGCGGACTCGTTCAGGCAATGCCAGTGGGTCGGGTCCATCTCCCTGGCCCCGGAGATCTGGTCGGCGCAATCGGCGCTGACAAGGATCGCCATATCAGGGCTTCCGTCTGCCTCCGGCCCGATCTCCAGCACAGTCAGCGCTTCGGTGGAGCCGCTAAGTTCGCAGGCATTCCCGGCGCGTTCACGGAGAATCTGCTCCATGGTCATTTCCTTCATCTCGTCAGTCGTCGTGTTCACAGCCTGGCTGTGAGGCTCAAGGTAATCTGGTCGAGACCAGCCGACGGGCGCCGGCTTTCAGGTCTCGGCGATGCAGCCACGGAACCGCCGTCCGTCCGATGAAGGGCGGCGCTCGTCCTGTGCGCGGGCGAGGCCCGAGCGCATTAGCCTGCTCGACGGCGCCATGCGCCTTATGCTCGCGTGCGTTCGAAGCTCATGAAGGTCCACCGGACCTTCATGCCGGGCAAGGCCCGACTGCTTCTCACTCATCCATCTTCAGGGCCTGGATGAAGGCTTCCTGCGGGATTTCGACCTTGCCGAACTGGCGCATCTTCTTCTTGCCCGCCTTCTGCTTTTCCAGCAGCTTGCGTTTACGGGTGGCGTCGCCGCCGTAGCATTTGGCGGTCACGTCCTTGCGCAGGGCCGAAATGGTCTCGCGGGCGATCACCCGGCCACCGATGGCGGCCTGGATCGGGATCTTGAACATGTGCCGCGGGATCAGCTCTTTCAGCTTCTCACACATGGCCCGTCCGCGCCGCTCCGCCTGGCTGCGGTGCACCAGCATGGACAGCGCGTCCACCGGTTCGTCATTCACCAGGATCGACATGCGGACCAGATCGCCGGCCCGGTAGTCGGAGATCTGGTAGTCGAAGGAGGCGTATCCCTTGGAGATCGATTTCAGCCGGTCGTAGAAATCGAAGACCACCTCGTTGAGCGGCAGGTCATAGGCCACCAGGGCGCGCGAGCCGACATAGCTGAGATCCACCTGGATGCCGCGCCGCTCCTGGCACAGCTTGAGGATGCCGCCCAGATAGTCGTCTGGCGTCATGATCGTCGCCCGGATCCACGGTTCGCGGATCTCGGTGATCTTGACCACGTCCGGCATGTCCGCCGGGTTGTGCAGGTCGATGTCCGAACCGTCCGTCAGCGTCATCTGGTAGACGACCGACGGCGCGGTGGCGATCAGGTCCAGGTCGAATTCGCGGTAGAGCCGCTCCTGGATGATTTCCAGGTGCAGCAGGCCGAGGAAGCCGCAGCGGAAGCCGAAACCGAGGGCCGCGGAGGTTTCCATCTCGAAGGAGAAGCTGGCGTCATTGAGGCGCAGCTTGCCCATGGCGGCACGCAGGTCGTCGAAGTCGTTGGCATCGACCGGAAAAAGACCGCAGAACACCACCGGCTGGGCGGGCTTGAAGCCCGGCAGCGCCTCGGCACAGGGTTTTTTCTCCAGCGTGATGGTATCGCCGACGCGGGTATCGGCCACTTCCTTGATGGAGCCGGTGATCACGCCGATCTCGCCGGCATGCAGTTCGTCCACCTGCAGGAACTTGGGGGTCATCACGCCGACACGATCGATATCGTAAGCGGCGCCTGTTCCCATCATCTTGACCTTCTGGCCCTTTTTCAGCGAACCGTTGATGACACGCACCAGCACCATCACGCCCAGGTAGGTGTCGTACCAGCTGTCGACCAGCATCGCCTTCAGCGTATCGTCCGGGTCGCCCTTCGGTGCAGGCAGCTTCTGGACGATCGCTTCGAGCACGTCCTCCACGCCGAGACCGGTCTTGGCGGAGATCATGCAGGCCTCGGAGGCATCGATGCCGATGACATCCTCGATCTGTTCCTTGATCCGGTCCGGTTCGGCGGCCGGCAGGTCGATCTTGTTGAGAACCGTGACGATCTCGTGATCGTTGTCTATGGCCTGGTAGACATTGGCCAGCGTCTGCGCTTCCACGCCCTGGGAGGCATCGACCACCAGCAGCGATCCTTCACAGGCCGCAAGCGAGCGGGACACCTCATAGGCGAAGTCGACATGGCCCGGCGTGTCGATCAGGTTCAGCGTGTATTGCTGGCCGTCCTTGGCGGTATAGATCAGCCGTACGGTCTGGGCCTTGATCGTGATGCCGCGTTCGCGCTCGATATCCATCGAATCGAGAACTTGGGAAGTCATTTCCCGATCGGTCATCGTGCCGGTCATCTGGATCAGCCGGTCGGCCAGTGTCGACTTGCCGTGATCGATATGGGCCACGATGGAAAAATTGCGGATGTTGGAAAGGGTCTTCGTCGTCATGGCCGCCCGTTTACCACCGCATTTCGGTTTCGACCAGTGAATTGCGCGCGTCCGAAGCCGAAATCTGGTGGTTTTGAAGCAAAATATAGCCAGACGAACGGGCGCGCGACCCTGGTTCCCGTTCCACTGCCGCCGGGATGCCAAAACGGCATGACAGGGCTGCGGCCGGATCCCTTCTTTTCACGGTGAACGCTCTTTAAAGCGGCGGAGAAGTTGTGCTAGCGGTAAATTGATAAAATTGACGGGGGGAAGTAATGCTGATCCGTGAAGCCGCACCGAAGGACATTCCGGCTATTCTGACGATCTACAACCGCGCAGTTCGGGAAACCACGGCCGCCTGGACAACCCGGGAGGAGACCCTTGACGACAGGTTGACCTGGTTCGAGCACTGCAAGAACGAAGGGCTGCCGGTGCTGGTTGCTTCGACACAGTCCGGAGACGTCCTCGGGTTTGCCAGCTTCGGCCCGTTTCGCCCGCGAGAAGGGTACCGGTTCACCGCGGAACACACGGTCTATGTGGATCCTCTGGCGCAGCGTCAGGGCGTTGCCTTCGCCTTGCTGTCCCAGCTCGTCGAGATTGCCGCTGCCAAGGACCTTCACCTGCTCGTGGGCGTTATCGACGGAGACAACGCGGCCTCCATCGCCCTGCATGAAAAACTGGGTTTCGAAGTCACCGGCCGTCTGCCCCAGGCCGGCACAAAATTCGGCCGCTGGCTGGATCTGGTGCTGATGACCCGCGTTCTCAATGCAGGAATGGCGGCACCGGATAAATGAGCGGCGGCACGTCGCTGCCCCGCCTTGCCGTGTCTGCGATAGGGCGCCTTTTCACCGATTTCCGTCAGTCGGCCGTGAGAACCTTCCGGCAATCCTGCGGCAGGGCGGCCAGGGCCATGGGCCGCTTCTTGACCACCTTCGGCTTCTCGCCCGCCTTGGGCGGATTCTTCGGCACCCAGGGTTCGTCCGACAGCCAGTAGGCCAGATTGGCGCCGCAGCCGTCGCCGGGTGGCGGCGGGTTCTGGTTCTTGCATCCGACGCTTCCGGCCGGGCACGAAAGCCGGACATGGAAATGATAGTGATGTCCCCACCACGGACGGATCTTGCGCAGCCAGGCGCGGTCGCGACCTGTCTCGAAGTCGCACAGGGCCTTCTTGATCGTCGGATTGACGAAGATCCGGGCCACGCGCGGGTCCGACGCCGCGCGGCGGATGAGCCGGGCGCGGGTGTCGGTCCATTTGCGCGGATCCACACGCCGGTCCGCTCCCTTCACGTCGAGCGGCCCCTTGAGCATGGAAACCGCCGAGATCTCCTCGCGCTCCTCCCGGCTAAGGCGCCGGTCCGGCATTTCCGTCAGCCAGATATCCGCATCCAGGCCGATCTGGTGGCTTGCATGGCCGGACGTCATCGGTCCGCCCCGCGGCTGCGCCAGATCGCCGACAAGAAGTCCGTTCCAGCCGACCTTGGGCGCATCCCGGGCCAGATCTTCCAGGTAATCGACCAGTTCCGGATGCCCCCAGTTGCGGTTCCGCGACAGCCGCATGACCTGCCAGCTCGGACCGTCCGCCGGCAGGGCAGACCCTCCCGCGAGGCATCCCTTGGCATAGGATCCGATGGACCGGGCCTTGAGCGGCGCGGGGCCGTTCGCTGCACCGAAATAGTCCTTCGCCGGAAGACTGGAATAAAGAACGAGTTTGGGTGTGGCCGCGACATAGCCCTCCGGGACCGCGCGCTTTTTCACCGGCACGGGAATGCCGGCGATGAGCTGCACGCTTGGCCGGAAATCTTCGCCGAGGGTGTCGCTCCAAGGCGCCGGTTTGGCATCGGGCACGGGGGTGACCGCTCCGGCACCCGTAATCGTTGCCGGTAGCGCCAGCAGGGCGGCGATCACTCCCGCCGGTCTGATCCGCCGGCGTTGCCGGTTTGCCGGTGCGGTTTTCCCCGCCGCCGGATTGCGCATGCTCACTGTGGAACCTCGTGCGTCGCGGAGGACCGCCCGCCTTTCGGCGGCTGGCCCTTCAGCTTCATTCTTGAGTCCGTCTGTTACGCAGCATGCACCAGATCGGCAGCTTCCGCACCCGTTTCCGGGGACATGAGATGGGTTTTCATCAGATCCGCAATGTCATCCAGAAGAATCGTGTTGTCACGGATTACCCGGTCGGCGGCACCGTTGAGCGCAATGATGTTGCCGGGGCGGGCGTTGTCCATGGCTTCGGCCTCCGGGGGAAGGACCGCGTCGAGCCGGTGATAGGTGACGCCGGGCAGTTCGCCGAAGAGATGTCGGGCCTGATAGGAGGCCGTCTGCGCTTGCCCGTCCGTGAGGATCGACTGAAGAGGACCGCCTCTGGAAGGCTGCATCCAGCCGAGGGCGCCCCAGCCGATGGCGTTCCTGTAGGGGAAGGCGTGTTCCGCCGCCCGCCCGGTGCCGAGCGACAGGATGACGATCTCGTCCGTCTCCCAGCCGATCTTGCGCGCTTCCAGATAGGCGGCGATCGCCGGGTCGCTCATGAAGACCTCTCCGCCGACCAGCGCTTCCTCGCGCTTGTGCGCCAGATTCTCCACCCTGGCGGGCTCGAAATAGCCGGGCGCGGCAGTGGTGGCGCGTACTGCCTGCCAGAAATAATAATCGTCCGGACGGCTGCCGTTCTCCTCCAGCCCATTGGTCATGAACACGGCGCGCCGCTGTTCGATGTCATAGGCGGTCAGCACCAGCCGGGTAAGACCGCTTGCCATGGAGGTCCAGCCGAAGCGTTCCTTGAGCAGTTTTTCCATCGGACGGGCGTCATAGGTTTCATCGAAGAGGCCGAGAGGTCTGGTCACCGCCCGCGCCATCCGGTCACCGATCGAATGGGTGAAGATGTCCCGGGCCTCGCGCTCGAAGAAGGATCTGAGCTCGGCGATCGTTGCCGCCGCCTCGCCGGCCGAACTGCCGGGACGCGGCGCACAAAGGCCGGCGGCGATCAGCCCGCCGGTGGACGTGCCGGCGACCAGGTCAAATACCCTGTGCATCGGCTCGGTGACACCGCGGTGGATCAGCCGGCTCTCCAGAGCCTCCAGAATGCGCAATGGTATCAGGCCGCGTATGCCGCCGCCGTCAATGGAAAGTATGAAACGTTTTTTCTGGGCCATCTCTTGTTCCCGGCTGGTGAAAAAGAAGAGGCAGACCCTGACCGCATACAGCCGGGCCGCTTCTTGAGCATCATGTTGTACCCCGATTGTTTGTCCCGAATTGCGACGCGGCAATGGCAAAGGGCGAAACGAGCGGCTGTTTGTTGAAAATTCGGCGATCAGACGGTTAATCAATTCGCGCAAATTTGCCGTTTTGCGGACAATCGGGAACGGATTCCGTCGGTCTGCGTCTTCATTCTTTGTCCCGAAGCCTGTTTCGGAATAGGATCGGGCGGATTTTTCAACCCTCAGCAGGAAGTTCCATGAATATCGATCTCCTCCGCCGTCTTTGCGAAACCCCCGGCGTGCCCGGCCACGAGCACAGGGTCCGCGAACTGATCCAGGCTGAAATCAAGGGCCTGTTCGATGAGGTCACGGTCGACCCGATGGGGTCGCTGCTTTGCCGCCGCGATGCCCGCAAGACCACGAAAAAGGGCGCGCCGCAGAAGGTCATGCTGCTGTGCCATATGGACGAAATCGGCTTCCTTGTCTCTCATGTGACGGACAAGGGTTACCTGCATGTGCAGCCGGTCGGCGGCTTTGACGCGCGCAATCTCTTCTCCCGGCGCGTGCTCGTGTCGACGGATGAGGGCGACTTCAAGGGCGTCATGAATCCGGGTGGCAAGCCCATCCATATTTCCTCGCCGGAAGAGCGCAAGAAGATCCCCGAACCGAAGGATTTCGTGGTCGATCTCGGCATGGGCGAGAAGGCAAAGGACATCGTCAAGGTCGGCGACATGGTCACCATGGACGAGCCGCTGATCGAGATCGGCGACAAGGTGGTCTCCAAGGCGCTCGACAACCGCATCGCCTGCTGGCTCGGCATCGAGGCCCTCAAGGGCATCGGCAAGACCAAACACGCCTCGGAAATTCATGTGGCCTTCACCTGTCAGGAAGAGGTCGGTCTGCGCGGGGCGCGCACGGCGGCCTTCGCCATCAAGCCGGATATCGGCTTCGGGGTCGACACCACGCTTGCTTGTGACACACCGGGCGTTCCCGAACAGGACCGAACCACGGTTCAGGGTGAGGGTTTCGGCCTGCACGTCAAGGATTCAAGCTTCATCGCCGACCGGGACCTGGTCAAGGAGATCGAGGCGATTGCCGTGAAGGAAAAGATCCCGTTCCAGCGCACCATGCTGGCGGCCGGTGGCCAGGACGGCGCTGCGGCCCAGCAGGCGGCGGCCGGTGCCAAGGCGGTCGGGATCGTGGTCGGCACCCGCTACATCCATACGGTCACCGAGATGATCCACAAGGCCGACCTTCAGGCAGCGCTTGATATTCTGGTGGCGTATCTGAAAAAGGCCTGAGCCTGAGCAGGTGCGTCAGCCCTGCAACGACGGACGGGGCGCGAATTTAGGAATTTGCGGCCCGTCTTCAGGTGCCTGCGGCGCCCTCGGAGCCTTGAAGGCGGTGGCTTGCTCCGGAACCCTGCCTCAGGCGACCAGCCCGGCCAGGTTGGACACCTGCGCACCGGTGCCGGCGTAAAGTTCGCTGACGGAGGCGCTCTGGTAGTTGAAGGAGCCGCCGTCAAAATCCCCCTCGATGGCCGAGGCGTTTGCCGAACGGACCGAGAGGCCGGTTTCGCTGTCGTAGGACACGCGTTCGAAGGAGACGAACTGCGCGGTGAGCGTTTCACCGCCAATTTCGGCCTCGATGGTGGTGGTCGAGATCGTCGCGCTTTCATAGGCCAGGGAAGCGGCTGCACCGCTCCCGTCTTCTCCGAGCGCCGCTTTCAGCTTGCCTGCGGTGTTCTGATAGTCCTCGACCGTGGCAAGCGCGCCGTCCTCGTCGTCCTCGTCACCGTTTTTCTCGGCCTTGCCCTTTTCCACCGCATCCTGCAGCGCGGCGATCACCACGGCGTCTTCCTCGGCTTTCTTGCTGGCGGCCTCGAGAACGCTGACCGCAGGTGCCTGGGCTTCGTCCTGGCTCTTCGCATCGCCGGATCCGCCGCTCGAATAGGAGGCCGCGAACAGGCTGGAACTCTGGGTGGTGGTCTCGATGGAAATCTGCATGAAGCCCGGATCCTGACGATAGCGGACCCGTCCGGCCCGGCAAGAAGACCCTTCAAGCATGATGCAGAAAACTTAACACGCCATTAACTAATGCTTGTGGTGTTCAAGCAGGTTCATGAAGTCGGTTCAACGCAACATGCTTCATGCTTTATGCGGAGCCGATGGGTTCCTGTTCTTGTCGGTGGGCTTCAGGCGCGGTCCGAAAAGGCTTTCTCCAGAAAGCGCCCTCCGAGCACCATGCCGCGTTCGTCGATCCCGTGACCCAGTCCGCTCAGCGTTTGAAGCGTCGTGGAGACACCGGCTTCGTCGAGAGCCTTGCGGGCGGCTTCGGCGTGATAACAGGCAACTACATCGTCATCGGTTCCATGGACGATCAGGACCGGACTTTGTGTCCGGATGTCCGTCAGACGATCCGCTCCGGGCAGGAGGCCGGAATAGGCCACCAGTGCTGCCGGGGCGGCTGTGCGGCGCAGACCGCACTGGAAGGCCATCATGGCGCCCTGGCTGAACCCCACGAGGGCCAATGCGCTGTCGGTCAGGGAAAGCGCTTCGAGTTCGGCATCCAGAAACCGGTCCAGACACGGCTGGGCGGCTTCCGCTCCGATCCTGAATTCCGCCGGCGAGCGTTCGCTCAGGGCAAACCACTGGCGGCCGCCGAAGGCTTCGAAGGGCAGCGGTTCCGGTGCGTTCGGGGCAATGAAGGCGGCATCGGGAAGCTGGCCCTGCCAGGCACGGCCGATATCGATCAGGTCCACGCCGTCGGCGCCGTAACCGTGCAGGATGACGACAAGCTGCCGGGCCGGCCCGCCGGAGGCAGGGGCCAGACGGGGGCCGTCGAGAAGAGGAGGGGTTTGCAGGGGCATGATCAGGGGTCTCTGGAATTGCGGCTGGCCGGAACGGACTCTGAGAAAACCGGCCGTTCGTCCCGAAAGCGCATGAAGGGCAGGGCAATGAGCATGGACGCCAGAATGAGAAGACCCGCCAGGGCAAAGGGAGCGCCGGGGAAGACAAACGCCGCATCGGGACCGGAGAAATAGGCGAATGTCTGCGTCATCACGAAAGGACTGACCACCATGGACAGCCCGGCGGCACTGGCGATCAGTCCCTGAAGCTCGCCCTGGGCGTTGTCCGCGATGCGGTTGGACATCAACGCGGTGAATGCGGGCGTGGCGAGGGCGCCCAGTGCGGCGAAGGCAATCAGCGCGTAGACCATCCAGCCCTCATCGGCCAACGCGAGTCCGCAAAAAGCCAGAAGATTGGCGCATAGTCCCAGAAGCAGCGTGCGGCCGGTGCCGAGCTTTGGTTCCAGAACCCGGATCAGATAGCCTTGCACGAATACGAAGCCGACCCCGACGGCCGCGAGTGACAGGCCGATATCGGCCGGGCTCCAGGCGAAGACCTCCTCCACATAGTAGCTCCACACGGCGGGATAGACGTAATGGGCGATGTCGAACAGAAAGACCGCAAGAAGCAGTGTGCGGACCGCGGGATAGGCCCCGATCTGCTTCAGCGCGCCGAAGGGGTTCGCCCGCTTCCACTCGAAATTCCGCCGGTTGTCGTCCTTGAGTGTTTCCGGCAGCATGGAGTAGCCAAACAGGAAATTGATCAGGGAAAGCGCCGCCGCCGCATAGAATGGTGCGCGCGGGCCGTATTCGCCCAGGATGCCGCCGACGATCGGACCGAGCACGAAACCGATGCCGAATGCGGCGCCGACCAGTCCGAAATTTCTGGCGCGTTCGTTCCTGGGGGACACGTCCGCGATATAGGCGGAAGCAGCGGAAAAGGTTGCGCCGGAGATTCCTGACAGGGTCCGTCCGACAAACAGCACCGCAAGATGCCAGGACAGTGCCATGATCAGATAGTCCACGGCCATGGTGAACATGGAGACCAGCAGCACCGGACGGCGGCCGAAGCGGTCGGACAGATTTCCGAGGAGGGGGCCGAAGGCGAATTGCATCAGCGCATAGACCACGCTCAACGCCCCGCCCCAGCGGGCCGCATCGCTCACCGGAAGGGCCGTCAGTTCCGTGAGGAGCGACGGCATGACCGGCATCATCAGACCGATGCCCATGGAGTTGATGGTCAGGGTGACCAGAATGAATGCGAGCGCGCTGCGTCTGGAAAGGGGGGAGGGCACGATTGTCTTCCCGCGGAAATGGATCGGCGCTTTGCCCGAAACCGGGTTATTCGGCGGCAACCAGAGCCGGCTGCTCCCAGTGGCCTTTTTCGATGTCCGCGATCTGCTTGTCGATCTGTGCGGTGACGAACCGTGAGAACGGACCAAGATGCACATAGAGCGCCAGCATCATCATCACCGGCTTGATTGCCCGGAAGTTGGTGAAGGCGGTCTTGATCAGCGTTTTCCAGAACGGTGCGCGATACGTCGTTTCCTTGAAGGTCATCGCATAGATCAGGCGGCCGAACATGCGGATGTCATGAAAGAACCCGGCGCCCAGGATCGACCCGTTGGCCCCGCTCATGTTGAGCATGCCCGCAACCTTCTGGACTCTGCCGAAATAGGCTTCCGGTCCGTAGACCCGTTCTATGACCGACTTGAAATCGGCCAGAATTTCTTCGCGCGGCCGCACCGTCTTGAAATTGAGGCCCGCGGTGCACTGGTCGCCATGCTCCGTATCGGGGTCGTCGGTGGCGAAATCCGCGTAGAGGCGTCCTTCCTTGGCGAGCCGCCGCGTGAGCTGCGTGTTCGGCAGGGCGTAGAGAAGGCCTGTCATGGCGACTGGAATGGCGGCTTCCTCGATCAGGGCCGAGATTTCTTCGGCGACCCGGTCGTTTTCCTCGTCGAAACCGACGATGAAACCGGCGAGCACGAAAATGCCCGCGTCGTAGATCTTGTGCACGCTCTTGGCGATGTCGCGGCGGGTGTTCTGCTTCTTGCGCGTCGCGATCAGCACTTCCGGGTCCGGGCTTTCGATGCCGATGAACACCGAGAAGAACCCGGCCTTCTGAAGCATCGTCAGGAGCGCTTCGTCATCGGCCAGATTGAGCGAGGCTTCCGTTGACATTTCGAAAGGATGATTGCGCGCCTTCTGCCATTCCACCAGATCCGGCAGGAAGCCTTTGACCGCGCGTTTGTTGCCGATCAGATTGTCATCGACGAAATCCACGTGGCCGCGATAGCCGAGCTCATGGAGCCGGTCGAGCTCCGCCAGCATCTGCTCGTTGGTCTTGGTGCGCGGCACCCGGCCGTAAAGTTCGATGATGTCGCAGAATTCGCAGGTGAACGGACAGCCGCGCGAATACTGGACGCCGATCTGGACATAGTCCTCGAATTTCAGAAGGTCGAAGCGCGGGATCGGGCTGGAGGTCACGTCCGCCTTGAATTTCTCGGCGGTGAAACGGCCGTTGCGGGCGCCCTCGTTCCAGGCGTCCACGAATGTTTCGAGAATGCCTTCGGCCTCTCCCAGAACGAGAAAATCGGCGGCTTCATAAACTTCCGGAGACGACGTGGCATCCGGTCCGCCGACGACGACGGGCACATTCTTGGCCTGGGCTCTCTGGATGATGGCCAGGCAGTCGGCCTGCTGAGGAAGCATGCCGCCGGTCATGACCATGTCGGCCCAGGCGAGATCGTCGTTGCCAAGCGCGCCGGTGTTGCGGTCGATCAGCCGGACGTTCCAGTCTTCCGGCAACATCGCGGCAACGGTGATCAGTCCGAGGGGAGGAGCAGGATATTTCGCACCGACCAGTTCGCAGGTCGCCCCGTAGTTCCAGAAGGAACCGGCGTTAAAACGCGGGTAGACCAATAAAACGTTGCAGTTCGACATGCAGTTTCCCTCCGGACGGACCATCCGTCCACTCTTGTCGATACCCTAGCAATATTCCGCTTGGGCACAACCGTCTATTGCCGCTCCGGCACATAAATCGGGATCTCGCCCCGGCAAATTACACGCCCAAGGTGGTGTCAGGCTTGCGTAGGTGAAAAATGAGGCCGTGGACCTCTTTTCCCAGTTCCTGTCGAAGGATCACCTGTTTTTCATGCAGATAGGAAAATCCGGCAGTCTCGGCGCTGCGCTCCAGATAGGCGGGCAGATGCGCGTAACGGCCCGTCGGGTCGACCCGGTAGTCCGGTCCGGCCGGATCGGACAGATGCTCCACGCTGGCAATCAGCAGTCCACCGGGTTTGAGGGCGGCATAAAGTGCGTTCATGAAGGGCTGGAGATCGCCCAGATAGCACAGCGTGTCGACGCAAACGGCCAGGTTGAAGCGGGTCGGCAGATCGGAGTTGAGGAAGGCGACCAGTTCGCCCTCCACCAGAAAGTCGTAGACTTCCAGCGCCGCGGCCTTGCGCAGCATGCCGGGCGAAAGGTCGATGCCCGTCAGCTTGCCGCAGTGGTCACGGATGAGCGGACCGCACAGGCCCGTCCCGCATCCCAGGTCGATGACATCCGCAAAGCGGCCGCCCGCTTGCCCGTCCAGGGCGATCACCTCTTCGGCGACAAGCTCGGGCGCGCGGTAGCCGAGATTTTTCAGCACCTCGTCGAAACTGTCCGAAAAACTGTCGAAATGGGTTTTGACATAGTCTTCCGGTGCCTGGTCCAGATTGTCGCCGCGCACGGCGGCGAGCTGATAGCGCGCGACGGTATTGTCCGGGTCCGCGGCAACGACGCCTTCAAGATGCTCGACAGCACGCTCGCGCCGTCCGAGGGCGCACAGGACCCGTGCATGCCAGATCGGGTCTGTCCAGACCTCGGAGCCGAATTCCAGGCATCGCTCCAGGGCATCGGCGGCCTCGTCCCTGTGTCCCGAGAGCATCAGGGACAGGCCGTAATTGTGCCAGGCATTGGGGTTGTCAGGGTCCAGGCGGACGATCTCCGCAAGGATCGGCTGGAGGTCGTCGTTGTTGGTCGCGCCCTCCATCATGACATTGATGTTGCTCCAGGCCTGCTCGTGGCGCGGTTCGATTTCAACCGCCCTGACGTAGGCTTCCAGTGCCTCGGCCTGCTGCTCGCTCAGCTTCAGGATGTTGCCGAGATTGTTGTAGGCCGCCGCATTCTGCGGGTTTTTCTCCAGGGACTTGCGGATCAGCACGACGGCGTTGTCCGCCTTGCCGGCATCGAAATGCAGGAGGCCGAGAAAATGCAGGCCGTCGACGTGGTCCGGATCGGCGGTCAGCACGTCCTTGTAGGCGGCGAGTGCTGCCTCAAGATTGCCGTTCCGATGGGCGGCAACGCCTTCCTGTAATCTTGCGTCTATCTGCATGTAATCTCCCGAAAAGCATCAATGAAAATCACGTCGCTGAATCTGCTTTTCTCCATGCTCCATCTCAGTGGGTGAATTCATAGATGAAGACGAAATGGCATGTGAAGTGGCTCAATCGACCGTCGAAATTTAACTGTAATGCGCAATGTCGTCGTTAAAATGTTTCCATAATCACAAAATCGGCTTTTCAGTGCCGGGGCGCCCCGGGGCACGGCTTCAGTGCGCTGTCTTGATGGCTCATTGCCAACAAAAAAGGGCGGTCGAACCGCCCTCGTTTCCAGATTGAGCTGTAAGCGAGCTTACAGGACTTTCAGATCCTCGGCCACCATCTGACCGCGGCGCCACTCGAGATCGAAGACCACAACCTGGCCTTCCGTCAGAGTGTCGATGCCGGATCGGCGAAGGGCCGAAATGTCGACGAGAATGTTGTCCTCGCCATCTTCTGGTTCGATCGTGCCGATTCCCCGGCCCTGATCAAACCATTTTACGTTTCCATGTTGCATGGATGTGCTTTCCAAATTTCCGCATCAAGGCATTCTGGCGGCGTATGTAGCCGCGCTTAGCAACGTCTTGATGACATTGTTGTTGATAGTGCTAAAGTACTTCTGAAATCCCATACGGAAAAATACGCATGTCCGGGCAGTCGTAATAGACTGTCTCAATCCGAACCGCTGTTTTTGAAAAGTTGGGATTTCGCCGCCCGGAATTCAAACCCGGGACCTCTATAGCTTCAGCTAATATAGTGACGATAAAGTTAATGTCAATACAGGCTTACCTTTCCAGTTTTCCAAGTATGACATACTTGAGGATATCGACCACTTGCCCAGGTGTTTCTGCGGTTGCAAGCGCTGCTGCGTCAACTTCCTTGAGTGGGTGGGTCAGGGAGGGATCGTGCACCACGATCAGCGATTTGCCGAGCGCGGCCGCATAGCCGGCGTCGAAGGCCGCGTTCCATTGCTTGTATTTGTCGCCGAAGCGCACCACGACGATATCGGCTTTTTCGATCAGCGTGCGTGTGCGGATCGCATTCACCTTGGCGCCCTTGTGATCGTACCAGAACTTGTTGCTCTCATCGCCCAGGATCACCGCGCCGCAATCGTCGCTGGCATCGTGATCCGTGACGGGCGCGGAAAAGGCCACCGGCAGGCCAAGGGCTTTCGACTGGTCCGTGATCGTTTCCCGCCAGTCCGTATGGATTTCACCGGATAAATATACGCGCCAGTTGTCCATGGTGTTCTCTCCCGCTTGTTGTCCTGTCACCGACATTCTGTGTCGTCTTGCTGGTCCCAAGCTGGTGGCTGAGCGGGGTGTCGTCAAGCCATGCGTCGGATTGACCCTGCGGGCGCGGGGCTCCGGGGACTGGACAATCCTATGAAATCCCTGAAGGATGACGCGCCCAATTCCGGGTATCTACCCATGCGAAAAATATCAGGAGATCATTGATGTCTGCACTTTTGCTCGGAGACGAGGCTCCGGATTTTGAAGTCGATACGACTGCAGGTCCGATCCGTTTCCACGATGTGATCGAAGGGTCCTGGGCGGTTCTGTTCTCCCACCCGAAGGACTTCACGCCCGTGTGCACCACCGAGCTCGGCATGACGGCCAAGCTGAAGGACAAGTTCGATGCGCGCGGCGTCAAGGTATTCGGTGTTTCCGTCGACCCGATCGAGGATCACAAGGCCTGGGTCGGAGACATCGAGGAAACGCAGGGCGTGGCCCTGAACTTTCCGCTGATTGCCGATCCGGACCGCAAGGTCGCGACCGCCTACGGCATGATCCATCCGAACGCGAATGATACCCTGACCGTGCGGTCCCTCTTCGTGATCGGCCCGGACAAGAAGATCAAGCTGAAGATCGAATATCCGGCCTCCACCGGCCGCAATTTCGATGAAGTCATCCGCGTGATCGATTCCCTTCAACTGACGGCTAACCACAAGGTGGCCACGCCCGCCAACTGGAATTCCGGCGAAGACGTGATCATCGTTCCGGCTGTCAGCGATGCGGAAGCGAAGGAAAAGTTCCCCGAAGGGTGGAAGACGCTCAAGCCCTACCTGCGCATGGTGTCGCAGCCGAAATAGGGTGTTGCCCGCGCCCGTGAAGCAGCGGGCCTTCCGGCCCCTCTCCCGGCGGGAGAGGGAGCCCGGCCGCTTTCGAAGCGGCCGCCGCGCCGGATCCGGCCACTTGCGTCAGACGGTTTCCAGCAGGCTCTTGAGGGCAGTGCGGTAGTCGGGAAAACGGAAGGAATAGCCGAGCTCGTCCTTGACCCTGCGGTTCGAGACCCGCTTGTTCTCGCCATAGAAGGAACGGGCCATCGGCGACAGGTCGGCGGTTTCGAACGGGATCTCCTCGGGCGGCGTCACGCCCAGCAGGTCTGCTGCGAAGGTAACGACATCCTGGGGGGGCGCCGGTTCGTCGTCGGTCACGTTGAAGATACGTGTCGACGGTCTTTCCAGGGCGGTGCTCAGGACACCGGCGATATCGCCGACATGAATGCGGTTGAACACCTGACCCGGCTTGACGAGCCTGCGGGCCGTACCGGCCCTGAATTTCTCGAAAATGTTGCGTCCGGGCCCGTAGATCCCGGAAAGGCGGAAGATCTGCACCGGCAGGTCATTGGCCGAGGCAAACTCAAGCCAGGCCTGTTCGGCGGCAACACGCTGCACCGAGCGTCTGGAAACCGGTTTGCACGGGGTTTCCTCGTCCACCCACGCCCCGTCGTGATTGCCGTAGACGCCGACCGTGGACAGATAACCGGTCCACTGCGCTCCGGCCGCCGCGATATCCTCGCCATGATGGGTCAGGACCGGATCGCCCGTGTCGTCCGGTGCGATCGAGACAAGCACATGCGTGGCGCTTCGCAGCGCCTCCGCGATGCCGTCCCCCTTGCTCCGGCCGTCGAAGACAAAGGGGTCCACCCCCAGGTCCCTGAGGCCTTCGGCCTTTTCCGGCGAGCGCGTGGTGCCGCCGATCCACTCGAACTGGTCGCGGATGGCCTCAACGAACGCTTTCGAGGAATAGCCCGTACCGAAGACGAACAGACGCATTCAAAGCTCCAGTTGATTGCGGCGGATTTCATAGAGTGCGATGCCGGTGGCGACGGCGAGATTGAGGCTGTCGGCCTGACCGGCCTGCGGAATGCGGATCAGCGTGGCACAGGCCGCCGCCATGTCGTCCTCGAGCCCCTGCTGTTCATTGCCCATCACCAGCAGGACCGGCTCCGCGTATTGCGGTGTACGGTAATCGACCGAGCCCTTCAGATGCGTGGCGGCAACCGTGCCGGGCCATTTGCCGGCCAGCGCCTTGAACGCATCCTTGCTCACTTTTGCGAGCGGCACGTGAAAGAGCGACCCCATGGTGGCGCGCACCGCCTCGACCGCAAACGGGTCGGTACAGTCGCCGACCAGCATCACGCCCGCGCCGCCAACCGCGTCCACGGTGCGGATGATGGTGCCCAGGTTGCCCGGATCGCGCACCCGGTCGAGGGCGACCCACGGGCCGGTTCCCGCGGGCTCGATGTCCTTGGCGGTAAGGATCTTCTGTTCGTAGACCCCGACGACCATCTGCGGATTGTCCTTGCGGGTCATGGCGGACATGACGGCCGTGGAGACTTCCAGGATCAGGGCGCCTCTCGCCTTGGCGGTCGCGGCGGCCTTCTGCGCAATTGGATTGTCGCGCGCTTCCGTGCCGATGGCCAGATAGCGCACGCCCCATCCGGCAGCAAGCGCGTCGGTCGCCAGCTTCAGACCTTCGGCGACGAACAGGCCGGACTGGCTGCGATGCTTGCGCTGGGCGACAAGCCCCTTGATTTCCTTGACGATGGGATTGGAGTGGCTTGTGATCTGTTTGACCGCGCCCTGACGCTGTTCGCTCATCGGCTGCTCCAGCGCGAAAACAGCGAGGTGGACAGGGCGCGCTTGCCGTCCTCCTCGCGGATGACCAGCTCACCGGATTCCAGAAGTCCCCCCTGGCGGGCCAGCGTCTCGGCCATCAGCTCGTGAATGGACAGGAAGCTGGAGCGGATCGCATAGGCGGTCAGGATCATGAACAGGGCGTCCCTGGCCAGCAGTTGCTCCAGATCGGCGAGCATGCCCGGCAGACTGGTATAGAGATCCCAGACCTCGCCCTTGGGGCCGCGCCCGTATTTGGGCGGATCCAGTATGATGCCGTCGTAAGTGTTGCCGCGCCGCACTTCCCGTGCGACGAACTTTCCCGCGTCCTCGCAGATCCAGCGGATCGGCAGATCCTCGAGGCCGGACAGCTCCTGGTTTTCCCTTGCATAGCCGATTGCCTTGCGGGAGGCATCCACATGGGTGACCTGGGCGCCTTCGCTGGCCGGCAGCAGGGAAGCCAGCCCGGTATAGCCGAAGAGGTTCAGGATTTTCAGCGGCTTTTCCGGCGCGCGCTGGCGCTCCGCCCGGATCTTGCCGTTCACCCAGTCCCAATGCGCGGCCTGTTCGGGAAAGACGCCGACATGGCGGAAGGACATGAAGCGGCCGTTGTAGCGTACCGGCCCATAGGACATGGGCCAGGTTTCCGGAACGCTGCCTGAAAACTTCCACCGGCCCGGACCTTCTTCTTCCGTGTCGCCGGTAAACACCGCGTCGGCCCGGTTCCAGAAACTCTCCTTCAGCCGGCGGGTGCCCATGGCCTGGGGCTCGGGACGCACGATCGTGAAACGCCCGTAGCGTTCCAGTTTCTCGCCCGCTCCCATGTCGAGTAGCCGGTAGTCCTTCCAGCCTTCCGTTTCCAGAACGACGGGCCAGGACTGGGCAGGGGGAGTGCCGGGCTTGGCGAAGGATGAGGCGCTGGTGCTGTCCGCCACGATGGTCTCTCGTATCTCAGAAAATTGATGCTGCCCCGCCTCGGAGCCTGCTGCGTTCACTTGTGCAGGCACGAAACTCCGGAACGTTTGAATCGGTCAACGGTCGGATGCCCAGTCAATTTCCGCCTGGACATGCGTTGATCTAGTCGCCAGCGGCGGCAAGGTCAATATTTGGAACGCGGGGCGAGGCGCCCTGGGGGCGGGACCCGTTTGGTTCGATCGGGCAGGACAACGAAAAGGGACGGGAGCGCCTGGCGCTCCCGTCCCCTGTTCCGATGGTGCCGGGCCGGACCGGGATCAGGCCGCGGCCACTTCCGACAGGAACTGCTCGACCTCGTGTTTCAGTTCGTCGGTCTTGACCGTGAGTTCGCCGGAGGCGGACAGAACCATGTCGGCGGAGGACGATGTCTGGTCGACGGCCTGGGACAACTGGCTCATGGAGGTGGAAACCGCGCCAGTCCCCTCAGCCGCGCGCTGAACGTTCTGGGAGATCTCCGCGGTGGCGGCACCCTGTTGTTCGACGGCGGAAGCGATTGCCGTGGTGTAGCTGTTGACCTCGGTCATGGTCTCGGCGATCTCGCCGATCGCAACGACCGATTCCTTCGTCGCGTTCTGGATCTCGGTGATCTGCGAGCTGATTTCCTCGGTTGCCTTGGAGGTCTGGGTTGCCAGTTCCTTGACTTCCGCGGCAACGACCGCAAAGCCCTTGCCCGCTTCGCCGGCCCGCGCCGCCTCGATGGTCGCATTCAGCGCCAGGAGGTTGGTCTGTTCGGCAATCGCCTGAATGAGCGTTACGACTTCACCGATCTTGGTGGCCGCTTCCGCAAGACCTTCCACCTTCTGGTTGGTGATCCGCGTGCCGGTGGTTGCCCGGTCGACGATCTCGGTGGTCTGGGCCACCTGACGCGAGATCTCGCCGATCGAGGCCGCCAGCTCTTCCGCCGCGCTCGCGACAGTCTGGACGTTCTGGGTCGTCTCGTTCGAGCTTTCCTGGGTTTCGTTGGCATATCCGGCGCTGTCGCGGGCGATTTCCGTCAGTGCCCGCGCGGTCGAGTCCAGTCCGCCGGCGGTCAGTTCCACCGATCCCAGGGCTTCCTCGGCCGTTGCGCGGAACGACTGGATCAGTCCGTCAATCCGCTGCTGGCGTTCCAGGCGTGCCGCTTCCTCGCGGGTGCTCTGTTCCTGCAGTTGCGCCCGTTCGACGGCATTGTCGCGGAACACCTGAACCGTGCGGCTCATTTCGCCGATTTCGTCGCCCCGGTCGATTCCAGGTATTGCAACTTCATTGTCGCCGTTGGCCAGCCGGTCCATCACGCCGGTGATGGTCCGGATCGGGCGGGTGATGGCAAGGTTCAGGACGACCGCAAGGCCGACGCCACCGGCGATGGCCAGCAGGATCGTGGTGACGATCTGCATTTCCGCAGACGCGGCAGCGGAGGAGGCCGCAGCCGACTGGGAGGCCGAAATGGCGGCGATCTCGTCATTCACCTGACCGGTCAGCGCATCAAGCTGCTGGCGTTTGGCCTGCAGGTCGGCCTGGGCCGTCAGCATTTCCTTGAAGGCCCGGTCGAAAGTGGCGACCGACACGGGAATTTCGTTGATGGCATCCGCCGTGGACGGCAGAACCTTCGCGTAGGACACCAACTCCTCTTCCAGAGCGGCCAGAGCCGCGATCTGGGCTTCGGCGGGCGCGGGGTCATCCAGTCCGAACTGGCCGAAGAGATTGAGGGTTTCCTTTTGTGCCTTGAGCGCGAACTCCTTCAGCATTTCCGCCTTTTCGGCGATCCCGCGGATACTGGCGAGGCGAGTGTTCGCGGTCAGGGCGGTGGCCTTGGATTCGCTCACGGCCGTATTGGCCTGCATGCGGATGTCGCGCGCGATTTCCATCATCGCATCGATGGAGGTGCCGACTGCGGTCCTGGCCTCGTAGGCCTCCGCGAATCCGAGGTCCTCGGAAAGCTTGGCGATTGCCTTGTGCAGCTTGTTGGCCTGTCCGGACAGCTTGGAAACAGACTTGCCCTGGATGCCCTCGATCTGGCGGTAGCGCATTTCCCTGGTCTGGGCGACCAGGTCTTCCGCCGTGCTCAGGGCCGCGGCATGGGCTTCGCCTTCCAGCGAGCCGCTGCCCTTCAGATAGGCGAGCTGAATGGATCCGACGGCTTCCTGGAGCTCGAAGACGCCACGCTGCATGGTGTTCGCGTCATCGAGGGTGCCATTTGCGGTGAAGACCTCGGCGCTGACCTTCTTTTCCTCGGCCAGAACCGCGTCCGAGATGGACGAGGCGAGCGTCTCGAGATTTTCGGCGCTTTCCTGCAGCATGGCAAGACGATCCGCCTGCTGCTGGGTCTGGGTGACGACCTGACCGAAGGTTGCGGAGAACTGGCGGACGGCATCCAGGGCCCGTTCGACCTGCGACTGGGCCACATCGTCATTCGAGACGTCGTGGCTCAGCTCTTCCAGGGTGCCGTTGAGGCGATCGATCTCCTGCTGGACGGCAACGTCGAGTTCAGGCGTGGGATTGTTGAGGTATTCCTCGCGTTTCAGCGATGTCCTCTGAACCTGATTGGCCACTTTGGCCGAATGGTCCGCGACGACAAAAAGCGACGACAGGTTGTGGACCGCCAGGAAACCGACGCCGCCGACAACAGCTGTCAGAAGCAAGATCGCGAAAAATCCGCCACCGACCTTGAAGCCGAACTTCAGGTCCACCAGTAACTTCATAAAACGTTGCATTTCGTCCCCACAGCGCCAAAACAACAGCCTCGATGTTGCCGGACTATCGCGCGGGTCGATGAATATTGGGTAAATTACCTAAGACGTGTCGCCAACTTTTTATAAACCGGCCCTGTCAATACTTCCGGCCTCCTGTCCTGCGCAGGCAATGCCGAATTGCATCGCAGGCCTAAATGTGCTGCCCGCCATTGATGTGTATTTCCGCACCTGTCACGTAGGACGACCTGTCCGAACACAGGTAGTAGATCGTGTCGGCGACTTCCGAAGGCTGACCCAGGCGGCGCAGTGGGATGTCGTCGATCATTTTCTCCGTGCCGGGGGACAGGATCGACGTGTCGATCTCGCCCGGTGCGATCGCATTGACGCGGATACCATGAGGGCCGAAATCGGCTGCCATTTCACGCGAGAGCGATGCAAGGGCGGCCTTCGATGTGGCATAGGCGGTGCCCGCAAAGGGGTGAACCCGCATGCCGGCGATGGAGGTCACGTTGACCACCGAGCCCTTGGCGTTTTTCAGTTCCTTGAACAGGCCCCGTCCCAGAAGTATCGGGGCGAAAAAGTTGACCTGGAAGACTGTCCTCCACTCATGCATGGGCGTGTTGAGGGAGTTGAGGCGTTCGCCTTCGGGCCCTTTCGGGCTGATGCCGGCATTGTTGACCAGCGCATTCAGCCGGGACCCGTTGGCCTCCAGCCGCGTGCGGATTTCCTGAACGGCGAACCCGAGATTTTCCGGATCGGAAAGATCGACCTGAATATGATCCTCCGGGCCCATGGGCCAGGGGCATTTGTCCGAAAACGCGTATCGGGAACAGGTGATCACGCGCCAGCCTTCTGCGGAAAACCGCTTTACGGTCGCATGGCCTATGCCGCGGCTTGCACCTGTCAGCACAAGGGTGGGACGATCATCCTGGGAGGCCTTGCCGGTCATTTCAGATCCTTGCTGGCGTATCCGGGTGGATACGGAAAAAGTTGACTCGGATAGTAGAGTTTCGTTATTGCGCACGAATTCCAGTACGCCAATATGTCCGAATGAAAGGGACGCGGTCCGGAACCTGCGATGATTATATGCTCCTGCAACGTTCTGTCTGACAAGCAGCTTCGCGAAGCGGCGGAAGAAATGCGCGCGGACCCCAACGGTAAACTGCCGACGCCGGGCGCCGTGTTCCGGCATCTGGGATGCCGTCCGAGATGCGGCGGCTGTTTTCCGGCGGTCATTGACATCATTCACCAAAAGGCGTCTGAAGAAGCAAGCGAAAAGGAACCGCTGACCGAGCCGGTCAAGCGGTCTGTCAAACGATAGATTGAAGAGGGCCAAATGAAGGGCGAACCGCGCGTAATCGACTATCTCAACAAGGCCCTTCGCCACGAGCTGACTGCCGTCAACCAGTACTGGCTGCATTCCAGACTGCTGGCGGACTGGGGATTTGGCAAACTGGCGGACAAGGAACTTGAGGAGTCCGCCGAAGAGCGCCAGCATGCGCAGGATCTCATGGACCGGATCATCTTTCTGGAGGGCCTGCCCAACCTGCAGATCCTGGACCCGATGCGAATCGGCCAGTCGGTCAAGGAATGCCTGGAAGGGGATCTCGCGGCCGAATATGTGGCCCGGTCCCTCTATCACGAGGCGCGCGAGGTCTGCCGCGAGCTTGGCGACTACGTCTCCATGCAGCTCTTCGAACAACTGCTGAGCGACGAAGAAAGCCATATCGACTTTCTCGAGAGCGAACTCGGCCTGATCGAACGGATCGGCATCGACAGATATTCTCTTCTTCAGGCCAAATCCGCCGACGCGGCGGAATAGGTCCGGCCCTTGCGGGCCGCCTTTTCAAGCCGGTGAACCTGCCCGCCGGCCGCCAGGCCGTCTTCCTCGTCGTGGGTAACCAGCAGGACGGGCAGTCCCTTTTTCCGCGCCAGGGCGAACACCAGGTCGCGCACCTCCCCCCGGCGCGTGCGGTCGAGGCTGGAAAAGGGCTCGTCCAGCAAGAGTGCGTGCGGTTCGGCAAGCAGCGTGCGCATCAGTGCCACGCGCGTCTGCTGTCCGCCGGACAGCGTTGCCGGATCCCGCGCGCCGAAACCGGCAAGTCCGACATCGGCCAGCGCGCGCTCGGCCAGATCGCGCCGTTCCTGCCGTCGCCTGCATGTTGAAGGCAGGGCGAACATCAGGTTCTGCAGAACGGACATATGCGGAAAGAGCAGGGGAGACTGGAACATCAATCCGATGTGCCGCTCCTGGGCAGGCAGAAGCGTCAGGTCCCGTCCGTTCAGGATCACCCGGCCCTGCGCCCGGAAGTCCGGTTTCAGGAACCCGGCGATGAAGTCCAGCAGGCTGGATTTCCCGCTGCCGCTTTCCCCCATGATCGTCAGCACCGAACCCGGCAGGATCCGGCAATCGATGTCGAGCAGTGGCTGGCCGTCGAGGCGGAGGACGATGTGGTCGAGGACCAGTCCGGATGTGCGGGAGGAAGAAACCATGTCCGGGCGTTACCTTTCCAGGCGCATGGCGGCGCGGTTCCTGAAGGCCAGGGCCGGAACCAGCGCGGCCAGAGTGAACCCGGCGAGCGGGACGGCCAGTTGAAGGAGGGCGTAAAGGGCGGCGATCTGCCGGTTCCCGCCGCTTGCAAGAGCGACGCTTTCCGTCGTGACGGTCACGACCCGCCCCGCGCCGATCATCAGCGTGGGCAGGTACTGTCCGGTGGAAACGGCGGCAGCCACGGCGAAGGTGACCAGAACCGGCCGCAGCAGCAGTGGCAGCTGGACCCGGAAGAAGACCCGTGCCCGGGAGGCGCCGAGAGAACTGGCGGCCTTGGCATAGCGCGGGTCGAGCCGGTTCCAGGGATCGCTCAGGGCCAGGAATGCATAGGGAAAGACGAAGATCAGATGGGCCAGCAGCACGCCCGTCAGCGTACCGCTCAGCCCGGCAATCAGAAAGAACATCTGCAGGCCGAACAGAAAGCCGATCTGGGGCAGCAGGAGGGGCAGGAAGATCAGCACCTTCAGCCGGCCGGTCTCGCGCCTCCCGCGCGCTTCCAGCAGCCAGAGTGCAAGGCCGGTTGCGACCGTGGCGGCGCCGCAGGCAATGATCAGCGTCACTCCGAGGCTCGGACCGCCCGCCCAGAGGGCGTCGAGCATGCGCTCCAGGCTCCATGCCTGGGGCAGGGCGGCGGGGAACCACCACGACCGGGCCAGCGACCACACGCCCAGCAGCGCCATGGAAAGGCTCATGACGGCGAGGATCGTGAGCATCGGCAGGAGAGCGGAGATACGGGCTCCTGCCTCGCGCCCGTGGCGGTGGCCGTTGGCCAGGCGCGGCCGCAGGCAGGCCCCGGCGAGGGCTTCCAGCAGCAGATAGGCCAGCAGTGCGCCGCTGCTGACCAGAAGCTGCAGCAGCGCACCGGCCGAAGCCATGAGGCGCAGGGACAGATTCGGATCGTTCATCCAGCCGACCAGTCGCGGCGCAAGGGGTTGCGGCGTTGTCGGCCCCAGGATCACGGCCACATCGACAACCGATGTGGCATAGGCGATCACCGCCAGGACCGGCAGGCGGATCAGCGGATAGATCTGCGGCAGGACAATCTTGAAGAAGGTGGCCATCCGGCCGTAGCCGAGGCTGGCGCCGGCCTTGAGATACTCCTGGACATGGGGTCTGTTCAGCGCGGCCAGCGTCATCAGGAACAGAAACGGCACCTCCTTGGCCACCAGCCCGAATGTCATGGCAAGACCGAGGGGATCGTGCAGGATCAGAACCTCCGGCGGACGGGTCCAACCCGTCGCCCAGGGCGAGACCAGACGGACCAGAAATCCGGACGGGGCGATCAGGAAGGCAAGCCCGATGGCTGCGGCCGCATGGGGCACCGACAGGAGCGGCGACAGAAACCGTGTCAGCCGCCGGAAGGTATCCGTTCCGGCCCAGGCAGCCGTGAAGACCAGCACGATCGTCAGCGAGATGAGGGAGGCGGCAAGGCCCGTGCCGAACCCGAGCGCGGCCGAGGTCGTCAGGCCCGGCATGGAAACCAGCTTCCGGAAGGGCTCGATCGAGAAGCTGTCGTGGCCAAGGACGGGCAGGTAGCCGAAGGCGGGCAGGACGGTGCCCGCTAGGCCGGCGAGAACCGGCCCGGCCAGCAGGGTGGTGACAAGGACGGTGGCAACGTCCGGAAGGCCGCCGGCTTTTCCCACCTATCGCGAACCGTAACGGGCGCTCCAGGCGTCCTCCAGAGCACTGACCCAGCTGGGGTGCGGCTCCGGCAGCACCGGCCCGAGATCCTGCGGCGAAAGTGCGGCCGGACCCAGATTCTGTGCCTCGAACAGGGCGCGATCGCTTTCCGGCAGGGACGCCACATTCAGCACGGTCGGATCCCCCCAGAATTCCGGGTCACGCTTGCGACTCTGGGCCATTGGGGACAGCAGGAAATTCGCGAAGACCTGCGCGCCCTCCTGGGCGGAGCTGTTGAAGGGGATCGCGACGAAATGCGTGTTGCCGATGGTTCCGCCGTCCGGCACGAAGCTGCGTACGGTCGGCGGCAGTTCCCCGCTGGCGATCGCGGCGGCGGCGTCGCCCGGATTGAAGGAAAAGGCGATATCCAGTTCTCCGTCCGCCAGCAGGCGGCGCATATGCGCGGCATCCTTCGGGAAGGCCTTGCCCTGATGCCAGAGCACCGGGTTGAGCGCGTCCAGATAGGCGAACAGCGGTGCCGTGACTGTGGCGAAGGCGGTTTCGTCGACGGGCCGCGATAGCAGGGCCGGATCCGGAGCGGTGCTGGCCAGGATCTGTTTCAGGAAGGTGGTTCCGTGGAAATTCGGCGGCTGCGGATAGGTGAAGCGGCCGGGATTGGCCTGCGCGAAGGCAAGCAGCTCCTCCAGCGTCGTCGGCGGCGTTTGCAGCCGGGCGCTGTCATGCATGAAGACCAGCTTGGCCATGCCCCAGGGACTTTCCTGACCGTCCGTCGGCACCGTGAAGTCGATGGCCACGGTCGGCATGTTCTCCACGTCGACATATTGCCAGTTGGGCAGGGTCTGCGCCCAGCCGGGTGCGGCCAGCAGGCCGTTTTCCTTCATGGAGGCGAAATTCTCGCCGTTGATCCAGATGAGGTCCACGGCGCCGCCGCTGTCCTTGCCGACCGATTTTTCGGTCAGGACCTGCGACACCACGCTCGCCGTGTCGCTGACCTTCACATGGACCACGCGCACGCCGTAGTCCCGTTCGACCTCGCGACTGGCCCAGCCGATGAAGGCGTTGATGCGCGGCTCGCCGCCCCAGGCATGGAAATAGACGGTCTGGCCCCGCGCGGCATCCAGCGTTGCCTGCCATTCGGCGGTCGGCGCATTGTTCTGGGCCACGGCTGCAACGGATGCCAGAAAGGTTGCGAGCAGGCCAAGGCTGACGGCGAGCAATCGAGACATGTCTTATCCCCTTCTGTTGGTTTCCCTGTCCCTCGCGCAGGCGGCATCACACGGTCAAGACAATGCTTTGTGAACGGCGGCACTCTCCGTCTCCGGAGGGCGCAGCGGCTTCATCAAGGGCCGTTCACCGGCGTCACACCGGCAGGATATGGGTGTCCTTGATCTCTTCCATGACCGCGTAGGTATGGGTTTCCCGGACACCGGGAAGCGCCAGCACCACATCCGACAGGAACGCACGATAGGCTTCCATGTCCTTCACCCGGCTCTTGACCAGATAGTCGAAGCCGCCCGCCACCATGTGGCACTCCAGGATGTCGCTCGAGCGTTCGACCGCACGCCGGAAGGCATCGAAAATCTCCGGTGACGTCCGCTCCAGCCGGATTTCGACGAACACCAGCAGGCCCCGGTCGACCTTTTTCGGATCCAGGCTGGCGGAGAAATGCTCGATATAGCCTTCCCGCACCAGCCGTTTCATGCGTTCCGCCGTGGCAGTCGCCGAAAGGTTCACCCGTTCGCAAAGGTCCGTGTTGGTGATGCGTCCGTCCATCTGCAGAACTCTCAGAATTTTCCGGTCAACCGCATCAAGCATGGTGAAATTCTCTATTAAGATCTAATTATATGATTAAATAACCCGATTAGTGATGAAAAAACAGCGAAAACAGGATCTGTAATTCGGGTATTCTGCTTGTCTGTGATGTCCGTGCTCTCCCCGAGCCTCGCCATGGTGCTGTTTGGAGCTATTCATGACCGCTGCTGCTACCGCCGTAACAACCGCCGACAAGGCGGATCTGCTTCCCTTCCGGGCTGCCTATGCCCCCGATGACAGGACGCTTGTGGAAGCGCTTCTGAAGGAGGCGACAGGCGATCTCGTGGTGGAGAAACTGATCGACCAGCGCGCACGCGGTTACATCGGCGACATGCGCGCGGTGCAGGTCGGTCTCGGCGGCGTGGAAGACTTCATGCGCGAGTTCGGTCTGACGACCCGGGAGGGCCTGGCGATGATGGTCCTCGCCGAGGCGCTTCTGCGCGTTCCGGACTCCGTCACTGCCGACAAGCTGATCGAGGACAAGCTGGCAGCAGCCCGCTTCGACGATCCCTCCGGCCCCAAGTCGGACACCTGGCTGGTGTCGGCATCCTCCTGGGCCCTTGGCATCACCTCCCGGCTCCTGCATCCGGGCGACACGCCGCAAAGTGTTCTGTCCAGTCTGGTCAAGCGCATGGGAATGCCGACTGTGCGTCTGGCGACCCGCAAGGCCATGCATCTGCTCGGACATCAGTTCGTGCTTGGCGAGACCATCCAGAAGGCGCTCGAGCGTGCCAGGACCCAGGAAGGCAAGGGATACCGCTATTCCTACGACATGCTCGGGGAAGGCGCGCGCACCGCTGCCGATGCCGAGCGCTATTTCCAGTCCTACGCCAGGGCCATCGAGGCGATCGGCAAGGCCGCTGGCGACAAGCCGCTGCCCGACCGGCCGGGCATTTCGGTCAAGCTCTCCGCCCTTCATCCGCGCTATCAGGCGGTCCAGGGCGAGCGGGTGCGCGACGAACTGCTGCCGAAACTGCGCGAACTGGCGCAGATGGCCAGGGACCGCAACCTCAACTTCACCATCGACGCCGAGGAAGCCGACCGGCTGGAGATCTCGCTCGACGTCATCGCCGCCCTTCTGGTCGATCCGGTCACCGAGGGCTGGGAGGGGTTCGGCCTGGCAGTGCAGGCCTATCAGAAACGCGCGCCGCAGGTCATCGACTGGCTTGTGGAGGCCGCCCGCAAGACGGGCCGCAGGATGATGGTGCGCCTGGTGAAGGGCGCCTACTGGGATACGGAAATCAAGCACGCCCAGGAAAACGGCACCGAGGGCTATCCGGTCTTCTCCCGCAAGGCGGCGACCGATCTTTCCTATCTGTGCTGCGCGAAGCGCATGCTGGCGGCCCGTGACGTGCTGTATCCGCAATTCGCCACGCATAACGCCCTGACCGTTGCCCAGATCATCGAGCTTTCGGGGAATTCCGCGGAAGGCTACGAATTCCAGCGCCTGCATGGCATGGGGGAAAGCCTCTACAAGTCCGTGTGCGAGCGCGACGGCTTTCCGTGCCGGATCTATGCCCCGGTCGGCGGATACAAGGATCTTCTCGCGTATCTTGTGCGCCGCCTTCTGGAAAACGGTGCCAACTCCTCTTTCGTGACGATCGTCGGCGATGCCTCCGTTCCTGTCGAGGCCATGCTGAAACGGCCTGCCGAGATCCTCGAAAACGGCTTTCATGCGACCAACCGCTCCATTCCCCTGCCTGCGGATCTTTACGGAGAGAGCCGCCGCAATTCCAGGGGGCTGGAATTCGGCTGTGCCGCGGAGCGCAACGCGCTGGTCGCCGGCATGGCCGGTTTCACCGCGCCCTTCACCGAGGCCGGTCCCCTTGGTGCGGGACTGGCCGGAACAGGCGATGCCCATCCGGTCTTCGCGCCGATGGACGGCACCACGCAGGTCGGCACGGTGCGCTTTGCGGATACGCAGACCGCACACACGGCCGTGGAGGTTGCCCGCAAGGGCTTCGAATCCTGGTCGCGCAGGCCGGTCGAGGAACGGGCCGCCGCCCTCGACCAACTCGGCGACCTTCTGGAGGAAAACCGCGACCGGCTGATGGCCATCCTGGCGATGGAGGGCGGCAAATGCCTGACGGACGGCATCGCCGAGATCCGCGAAGCGGTCGACTTCTGCCGGTATTACGCCAATGAAGCCCGCACGCTTTTCGGCGAAGGCCATCTGATGCCCGGACCGACCGGAGAGGAAAACCGCTACCGCCATCGCGGCCGCGGGGTTTTCGTATGTATCTCTCCCTGGAATTTTCCTCTGGCGATCTTTCTCGGACAGATCAGCGCGGCGCTGGTCGCCGGCAACGCCGTGGTTGCCAAGCCCGCCGAGCAGACGCCCCTGATTGCCTTCGAGGCGGCCAGGCTGATGCATCAGGCAGGCATTCCCGAGGATGCCTTCCTGCTGGTGCCCGGTGAAGGCGATATCGGCGCGGCGCTCACCTCTCACCCGGCCGTGGCCGGAGTCGCCTTTACCGGTTCGACGGAGACCGCCTGGGCGATCAACCGTACGCTTGCGGCGAAGAACGGGCCCATCGTGCCGCTGATCGCCGAAACCGGCGGCATCAACGCCATGCTGGTCGATGCGACGGCCCTGCCGGAACAGGTCTGCGACGACGTCATGATGTCCGCCTTCCGGTCCGCCGGGCAGCGCTGCTCGGCCCTGCGGCTGCTCTATGTGCAGGAAGACGTCGCCGACGTCCTGCTGCGGATGCTGGAAGGCGCCGCGAAGGAACTGGTCCTGGGCGACCCGCGCCTGCCCGCCACCGACATCGGCCCGGTCATCGACGAGGAAGCCCGTGACGGGATCATTGCCCATGTCGATGACATGCGGGAAAGCCAGACCCTGCGCTATGCCGGGGACACGCCTAGGGGGCCGCTTGCCAACGGGTCCTGGGTGGCGCCGCATATCATCGAACTGGACGAAGCCGGGGCTTTGACGCGGGAAGTCTTCGGGCCGGTCCTGCATGTGGTGCGCTACAAGGCGAAGGACATCGACAAGGTGCTCGATCAGATCGCCGCCACCGGCTACGGCCTGACGCTCGGCGTCCACAGCCGTATCGATGCGACCGTGAAGAAGGTTGTCGACCGGCTGTCCGTCGGCAATGTCTATGTCAACCGCAACACCATCGGCGCGGTCGTCGGCACCCAGCCCTTCGGCGGCTCCGGCCTGTCCGGCACCGGCCCCAAGGCCGGCGGCCCGGCCTATCTGACACGCTTCGCGCTGGAACAGGTGGTCTCCATCAATACGGCCGCCGCCGGAGGCAACGCCAGTCTGGTGGCTGCGTCCGACGATTGAGGCACGCACTTCGGTTCACCGATGCCTTCGGCGGTCCTGCCATCCTCCCCGTGCCGTCCCGGAGCTGATTCGGGACCTGCAAGGCACGGGGGCGGGCTCGGCTAAGGCCGGCGCGGCCATTTCGTCTTGATTCATGATTTCATACCCTGGCTCCCTCGCGGCTTCACCCGCCGTGTCGCCTCCGCTACTGTCGGGTCATCCGGCCAGGGATGTTTCGGATAGCGGCCCTTCATGTCGGCCTTGACGTCCGCCCAGGATCCCGCCCAGAAACCGGGCAGGTCTTTTGTGATCTGGATAGGGCGCTGAGCGGGGGAGAGCAGTTCCAGGATCAGCGGCAAGCGGCCGCCGCAGACGCTCGGATGGTCCTTGAGGCCGAAGAGTTCCTGCACGCGGATCGACAGGGTCGGCCCGGCCGCCGCGCCGTAGTCGATCGGCACCCGGCTTCCTGTCGGGGCGGTGAAGTGGGACGGGGCGAGCGTGTCGAGCTGCGCGCTGGCGTCATAGGGCAGAAGGGCCGACAAGGCAGTTCCGAGCAGACCGGTATCAATGGCCGTGACACTGGTGCAGCCCGCCAGAAAGGGCTGGAGCCAGGTTTCCAGAGTGTCCCCGAGCGTGCCGTCGGACAGATCCGGCAAATCCGCGCCGCCGTTGTCACGGACATAGGCGACACGCCTGCGCAAGCGCTCCTGGTCCTTGCTCCACGGAAGTCTTGCAACGCCGCGGCGGCGGATTTCCGCAATGAGGGCCCGTGCTATGGCCTCCGGATCCGCCGCCTTGACCGCGACGGCCTGAAGTTCGACGGCCTTGTAGCGCCGCACGCGCCGCGCCTTGAGCGCGCCGTCGCCGGTGACCTGAACCTCCTCTTCCTCGACGATGCCGGCGGCGAAAAGCTCTTCAATCTCGTCTCGCGTGATCGGGGCGCACAGCTGTATGCGGCCGCTGGCCGCCTTGCCCTGGATATCGGCCACCGTCAGGAACGGCTCTGCCGC
The DNA here is from genome assembly GCF_003075075.1 of Labrenzia sp. 011. GTDB lineage: Bacteria > Pseudomonadota > Alphaproteobacteria > Rhizobiales > Stappiaceae > Roseibium. The sequence goes on from NZ_QCYM01000020.1 coordinate 47,850, forward strand.
GAGTCCATGCGCCGGATCCAGTTCCGCTCCCCGGCCGTTGGCGAGGCGGAAGCGCCCGGTCTGGCCGCGCGCCTGCGCCATGCGGTCCGGATAGGCAAGCGCCAGCAGCATGCCGGCGCTTTCGATATCGATATCGCCTCCGGAGCCTCCGGCCTGTTTCAGCCAGCGTTCGGCAAGGAGGCGGCCGTCTTTCGCCCGCTGGCTCCTGTCATGGCGAAGGGAGCGGAGGCGCGCGCGGACGTCCGGATCGCGCCCGCCAAGGCCGGGTTCGGACAGGAGGAGGGCGATCAGCGCGGCGGTCGGGCCGAGACCGCGTGCCGCGCCCTCAAGCACCATATGCGCGAGCCTCGGATGCAGCGGCAGGTTGGCGAGAGCCTTGCCCTGCTCCGTCAGCCGGCCGGCCGCATCGAGGGCCTGCAGGTCGCGCAGCAGCGCGCTGGCTTCCGCCCATGCGGCGCGCGGCGGCGGATCGGCGAAGGCGAGACTGTCCGGGTCGGAGGTTCCCCAGGCGGCCAGATCCAGAACGAGGCCCGAGAGGTCGGCTTCCAGGATTTCCGGCGTTTCCGATTGCGGCAGGGCGGCACTCTGGGCTTCGTCCCACAGCCGGTAGCACACGCCGGCTTCGGTCCGGCCCGCGCGGCCGCGCCGCTGGTCGGCGGAGGCGCGGGACACGCGCACGGTTTCAAGCCGGGTGAGGCCGGTCTGCGGCTCGTATCGCGGCACGCGCGCCAGGCCGCTGTCGATGACCACCCTGACGCCTTCGATGGTCAGCGAGGTCTGGGCGATGGCACTTGCGAGCACGATCTTTCGTGTTCCTGCCCGGGCGGGGCGGATTGCCTCGTCCTGCGCCCTTGCGTCGAGCCCGCCGTAAAGGGGCGCGATGTGACATCCGGCAGGCAGCTTTCCGGCAAGCAGATCCGCGGTGCGGCGGATCTCGCCCTGGCCCGGCAGGAAAACCAGAAGGGAGCCGGGTTCTTCCGCGAGAGCCTTGTGAACGGCGCGGGTCACCTGCGGTTCGATGCGCTCGTTGGGCGTCCGGCCGAGATAGCGTGTTTCGACGGGAAAACTCCGCCCCCTGCTTTCGATCACCGGGGCATCGCCCAGCAGTTTCGAAATGCCGGCGGCATCCAGGGTCGCGGACATCGGCAGAAGGCGCAGATCTTCGCGCAGGGCCGATTGCACATCGAGCGCGAGCGCCAAGCCGAGATCGCCGTCCAGCGTGCGTTCATGGAATTCGTCGAACAGGACGGCGGCAACGCCGGTCAGCTCCGGGTCGTCCAGAATGAGCCGCGTGAACACGCCTTCGGTGATGACCTCGATCCGGGTCCGGGCGCTGACCCTGCTTTCCATGCGCACCCGGTAACCGACGGTATCGCCTGCGCGTTCGCCCAGCTCTCCGGCCATGCGCCGGGCTGCGGCCCGGGCGGCAAGACGCCTGGGTTCCAGCACCAGGATTTTCCCGTCCTGCCGCCAGGGGGCGCCGAGCAACGCCAGCGGCACCCGCGTGGTCTTGCCGGCGCCCGGTTCGGCCACCAGAACCGCGTTGGGGGTGCGCTCCAGCGTGTCGGTGAGCTCGCCGAGGACGCTGTCAATCGGCAGGGGGGCCGCGAAAGCGGGAACGCTCACCATCGCATCAGGTCTGCGCGGCGGCACTTCTCCAGTGCCGGCCCTGCATGTCGACGGCAAAGGCATGCGGGGTCTTGGCGAAGGAGACCAGACCTTCCAGCGCCGGGTTCGGGTGGCGGACGATGAAGGTCGGGATCGTGGCCATCAGCGCCTCATGCGGTGCTTTCGCCTCGAAGGCGGCCCGGAAGCCGCCGTCGGTCAGGAAACGGGTGATCCTGGGCGTGATGCCGCCGGTCAGATAGACGCCGCCGCGGGCCAGGACTGTCAGCGCGAAATCCCCGGCAACCCGTCCGAGGCAGCGGGCGAAGACCTCCAGGGTTCTGACCGCGACCGGATCGTTGTCATGCGCGGCGGCGGTGATGCTGGAGGGCGTTTCGAAGGCGGGTTCGCTGCGCATCTGGAGAGCGACCGCCCGGGCCAGGCGCGGCAGGCCGGTTCCGCTCAGAAGCTGCTCGGCGCCGAGACGGCCGCCGACTCTTTCAATATGCGGCCAGATCTCGAAATCCTCGGGCGTGACCGGTCCCAGTTCCACATGCCCGCCTTCTCCGGGCACCGGGACCCATGTATCGGCGGCGTGAATCATTGCAGCAGCGCCCAGACCCGTGCCCGGGCCGAGCACGAATTTTGCGGTGGCATCGTGAATGGTGCCCGGTCCGATCTGCTCGACATCGCCGCCGCTGTAGGCGGGAAGCGCAAGCGCCTGGGCTTCGAAATCGTTCAGCACGACGACTTCATGCAGGCCGAGGTCGGTGATCATCTTCAGCGGTTCGATCACCCAGGCTGCGTTGGTCAGCGGAATGACGTCGCCGGTCACCGGGCCGGCCACGGCGATGATCGCGGTTCTGGGGGCCAGATTCGTTCCCTTCAGGACCGCCTTGCGGATCGCCGCTGAAATGTCGCTGTGATCGGAGGTTGACGTCTTTCCGCACATGCGGATCGGCGCATCCGGGCCGTCCACCAGGGCAAAGCGGGCGTTGGTGCCGCCGATGTCGGCCACCAGAACAGGGTAGGCGAAGGACTTTGGAGTTGTCTGAAATCTCATGATGTAAAGGCGCCCACTTCCGGAGTCCCGGAGGTTGTCTTGAGGCCGGTGAGGCGGGCGGACCGCAGAAGGATATCGGCCGTGGAGGGGTTCAGCGCCATCGGCATGTCATAGACCACCGCCAGACGCGTGAGGGCCTTGACGTCCACATCATGAGGCATAGGGGACAGGGGGTCGACGAAGAAGATCAGCCCCTGGAGCTTGCCTTCCGCGATCATCGCGCCGATCTGCTGGTCGCCGCCGAGCGGGCCGCTTTTCAGCCGGGTGATACCGAGCGCTGGGCAGGCCTCGAGAATGCGTCCGCCGGTCGTGCCGGTTCCCACAAGGTTGAAATCGCTCAGTTTATCCTGGTGCCGCCGGGCGAATTCGACCATGGCATCCTTTTTGGCGTCATGTGCGACGAGCGCAAGGGTGGGTTTGGAAGGCATCAAGGATCCTCTTTTCGCAAAGGCAAAGGGGCCGCATGTGTTTAGCCGCTCAAAGCGCTTTAGGCAAAGGAAGATGGGAGGAATTTCGCAAAATCACGGGAGCAGGGGCCCGTGTCGGCCAAAAGAAAGGTCCGGAGAGTCCCGCGTGCATGGGGAAAATGCCGCGCTCCGCTGCGGAACGCGGCAGGAAAATCAAGGAGAAGGCGTTGGTTTCAGTCGAACAGATTGCAGCGGACCGGTTCGCGGCCGGCAACCTTGTGGAGCCGGGCGTGGTCTTGCGGCAGCGTCAGTCCGGCAATTTCCATGACCAGTTTCATGCGGATCGCGTCGGCAAAGCCCTCCTGCGACCGCACCGGGATGGCGAAGGACCCGGGGCCGCCGATGACGCAATCCTCGTAATAATGGTCGAGGTTGAGCATGGCCTGCCAGGTGTTCTTGTTCGATTTCATCATCAGCGGCAGACCGTTGATGGTCACGCCCGTGGCGATCATGCGGTCCCGCATTTCCGTGACCGATCCGCCCTGGTTGTTCGGTCCGTCTCCGGAAATGTCGATGACCTGACGAAGGCCCATGTACTGGTTGCCCTGCACCAGTTGAACGGATTTCTCCAGTGCTGAGGCGATCGAGGTTCGCTGGACCTGCCGGAGCGGAGCCTCTGCGATCTTGGAAGCAAAATGGGCTGCTGTGCCCGCGTCCCGGATCACGGTCCAGTCGGCGACGATGAAATGCTCGTCCACGCCGCCCCATTCCATGTAGGTCACAGCGACCCGGCCGATCGGACCGACCTGGATGGCATCGAGGAATTCCCGGGAAGTCAGGGCGGCAATATAGCCGGCGCGCTGGACTTCCTGTTCTTCCGTATCCATGGACTGGGAGATATCGACGGCCAGGACGAGCTCGACATCCACTTCGCTGTCCGGGTCATAGGTATATTGTGAAGAGGCAATGGGAACCGGGCGGTAGTCCCGCGCGGTCGAAGGTGCGGTGACAAGAACAACCGCACAGAAGAGGGTCAGTAATTTCGCAAACGCGAGCGCACACAGTTTCGTTATCTCGAGACGCATTGTTTTTCTCCTTAACGTCAGCCTTGCGGCTGGGCTGCTACGTCTCCCCATGATATTTTCTTGTTGTATTTCTTTGCTTGTCGTTCCTTGTGAAACTTACGTAGGTCGTCGGAATGAATTGGTTCAGGTTGCAGGTTTACTTTGCAATCCACATGCCAACCGTAGTCGAAAAAAATTAACCGGCAAAATCAAATGCGCACGCAGTGCATGTTATTCACAGATAGGAATTTTTTACCGGTTTGTTAGGCAGAAATTGCCGGTTTTGGCCGTTTTGCGGGACTTGTCCGGCAGAAAGTGCCGGTTTCGCTCACGCAATAAGCAAGAGGCAGAGTTGCCTGAAAATGCGCCACTTGTGCGAAAAATCGGCAGTTTTTTAGGTTGACGCCGACCGTGCGGCTGGTCATGATCTGAAGAAATTCTCAGTTGGTGAATATTTTTTCGGGCGCTTCCCTGTGGCGGTGTCCGGCAAAACAAATCGCTTCAAAAGCGAAGCGGGACGCGGGCAGGCGGTTGTCGGAGAACGGACCTGTCTGCCTGTCTGGGGCGCAATGATCCGGTGGTGCCGGTTTCTGTCAGGAGAGGGTGTCGGGGCGAAATGCAGGCAGGCGACGACGACTGGACATCGCATATGGCCATCCGGGCAGCCTGGCTCTCTTTCGTGGGTGGCCGCACGCAGGGAGAAATCGCTGCTCAGCTCGGCGTGTCGCCGGCAAAGGTCCACCGCCTGATTGCTCATGCCCAGAAGGCCGGATATGTGAAGTTTCAGGTCGACGGCCGGCCGATGGAATGCCTGAAGCTGGAGGCCGAACTTTCCGACCGGTTCCAGCTGACCAACTGCATCATCGCACCGGATCTGGGCGGGGACGACGACAGTGCCGTGCGGGCGGTGGCCGCTTCCGGCGCTCAGTTCCTGGCGGCGCTGCTGGGGGGCTCGAATCTGACCAGGCTTGGCGTGGGCATGGGGCGCACGCTCACTGCCGCGGTCGAGTCCCTGCCGAAAATCGCCCGTTCCGATCTGGAAATCATGTCGATCTGCGGGTCGCTGACACGCACGCTTGCCGCCAACCCCTATGACATCATCCAGAAGATGCAGGAACGCACCGGCGGTACCGGCTATTACCTGCCCGTGCCCTATTTTGCCGAAAACCGCGACGAGAAGGCGATGTTCCTGACCCAGCGCAGCGTGCAGGATCTCATGGCCCGTGCCGGCGGGTCCGATGCCTTCCTGATCGGTATCGGCTCGGTGGAAAATGAAGGCCACCTCGTCCAGCGAGGCATGATTTCCAAACAGGAACAGGAAGAATTGCTGTCAGTCGGTGCCGTCTGTGATTTGATGGGCCGGTTCTTGACGCTTGAAGGAAAGCTGGCGCCCGATACGCTCGGCGATTGCGCCGTCGGGCTGCATTTCGACGAAGTGCGCGGCAGCCGCGTGATTGCGCTGGTGGGTGGGGAAAGCAAGGTGGACGCCACGCTTGCAGCCCTGCGCACCGGTGTCATTACCGACCTCGTGACCGACGAGACCCTTGCGAGGGCTCTGAGCACACGGGCCGGATTGAAGCTGGCACAGTCCGCATGACGCGGCTGGGCCACGAGGGGAAACGGGCCGGCCAAGGGCAGGCCCCCGCATGTCGGAGGACATACACGTGAAAAAGTTTCTAACCATCGGTACGGCGCTTGCCGGACTGGCGCTGTCTGCCTTGAGTGCGGCGGCGGCGGATATCAAGCCGGCCGTTCTCTACGATCTGGGCGGACGTTTCGACAAGTCGTTCAACGAAGGCGCATACAACGGCGCGGAAAAGTTCAAGGAAGACACCGGTATCGAATACCGGGATTTCGAGATCCAGAACGACAGCCAGCGTGAACAGGCCCTGCGCAACTTCGCCAAGCGCGGCATGAACCCGATCGTTGCCATCGGCTTCTCCCAGGCCAATGCGGTGGAAAAGGTCGCCAAGGAATTCCCCGATACCCAGTTCGCGATCGTCGACATGGTCGTGGATCTGCCGAACGTGCGCTCCATTCTCTTCAAGGAACAGGAAGGCTCCTACATTGTCGGCCTGATGGCGGCGATGGCCTCCGAAACCGGCAAGGTCGGCTTTGTCGGCGGCATGGACATTCCGCTGATCCGCAAATTCTCCTGCGGTTACAAGCAGGGCGTTCTGGCCGTGAACCCTGATGCGGAAGTCTTCGAGAACATGACCGGCACCACGGGTGCGGCCTGGAACGATCCGGTCAAGGGTGGCGAACTGGCCAAGTCGCAGTTCGACCGCGGCGCGGATGTGGTCTATCACGCAGCGGGCGGCACCGGCATCGGCGTGCTGCAGGCAGCGGCCGACAGCGGCAAGCTCGGCATCGGCGTCGACAGCAACCAGAACGGCCTGCATCCCGGCTCGGTTCTGACCTCCATGCTGAAACGGGTCGATATCGCCGTCTATCAGGCTTTTGAAGATGCGCAGAACGACGCTTGGACGTCCGGCTTCGAAGTTCTCGGACTGAAAGAGGGCGGTGTCGACTGGGCTCTGGACGACAACAATGCCGAACTCGTTTCCGACGAGATGAAGGCGGCGGTCGAGGAAGCCACCCAGAAGATCATCTCCGGTGAAATCGTCGTGCATGACTACATGGCCGACCAGTCCTGCCCGAACTGAGGCAGATAAACTCCGCACATGAGGGTCGATCTGCTTCGACGGGCTAACCCGGAGAGGCAGGTCGGCAGATCTGAAAGTGCCGGAGCATCTCCGAGGGATTATCCGACGCGGGATGCTCCGGGAATGCCTGCCGTCCCGGCAGGTTGAGAGGGACCGAATGATCCGTTTCACGTCTGGCGTCTTCTGCGCGGTGATCGCAGCCGCGATCACCGTCGCCTCCGCCGTCGCCGAACCGGCGATCATTTACTCCGTCGGCGGCAAGTTCGATGGCTCCTTCAACGAAAGCGCCTATTCCGGCGTGAAGCGGTTTCAGGACGAGACCGGCAGCGTAGTCCGCGAGTTCGAGCTGGAACGGGATGCGCAGAGCCTGCAGGCGCTGCGCAATTTCGCCAGCCGCGGCTTCGAGCCGGTGGTCGCGATCGGCTTCAATCAGGCCAATGCGCTCGCCCAGATGGCCCCGGATTTCCCGGAAACGGATTTTGCCATTGTCGACATGTTCGTCGACCGGCCCAACGTTCGCTCCTACGTGTTCAAGGAGCAGGAAGGTGCCTATATCGGCGGTCTGCTTGCGGCCATGGCCTCGAAAAGCGGCACCATCGGGTTTGTCGGCGGCATGGATATTCCCATCGTCCGGCGCTTCCTGTGCGGCTACAAGCAGGGCGCGCTGGCGGTCAATCCGGACATCAGGGTGCTCTTCAACATGACCGGCGACACGCCGGCCGCCTTCGCCGATCCGGTGCGCGGCGGCGAACTGGCGATGGGGCAGATCAGGCAGGGCGCCGATGTCATCATCCAGGCGGCGGGCGGCACGGGCATCGGTGTGCTGCAGAAGGCGGCCGACGCCGGAATTCTCGGCATGGGCACCGACAGCAACCAGAACGGCCTGCATCCGGGCAAGGTCCTGACCTCCATCCGCAAGCGGGTCGACAACGCGGTCTTCGACAGTTTCATGGCGGCCCGGGAGGGAACCTTCACGCCTGGCGTCCGGGTGCTGGGCGTCGCGGAGGGCGGCATGGACTGGGTGCTGGACGACAACAACAGGGACCTCATCTCGCCGGACATGAAAGCGGCGGCCGAGGCGGCGATCGCGGGTATTTCCGACGGGTCCGTCAAGGTGCACGATGTCGTTACCGAAGGGGCGTGCCCATTCTAGACATGGGCGTCGCGGGACGGAGCGGCGAGATCCGAAGAGGCAGAACAATGACACAGAAAAACCGTCAGGCCTGGGGGAAGGCATGAGCGAAACGCCGGCAATCGAACTGCGCGGGATCAGCAAGAGTTTTGGTCCGGTTCACGCCAACAGGAATATCGACCTTGTCGTGAAAAAGGGCTCCATTCACGGCATCGTCGGAGAGAACGGCGCGGGCAAGTCGACGCTCATGTCGATCCTCTACGGTTTCTATCACGCCGACGCCGGTGACATTCTCGTCAACGGCAAAACGGTGACGATTGCCGATTCCAAGGCTGCCATCGGCATGGGGATCGGCATGGTGCATCAGCACTTCATGCTGGTCGACAATTTCACCGTCCTGGAAAACGTCGTGCTGGGGGCGGAAGACAGCGCCATGCTGGCCGGCGGGCTGGACCGGGCACGCGTCGAGCTGAAACGTCTGGAAGAGGAATACGAGCTGCGCGTCGACCCGGACGCGCTCGTTCAGGATCTGCCGGTCGGTCTGCAGCAGCGGGTGGAAATCCTCAAGGCGCTCTACCGCAGCGCCGAGGTCCTGATCCTCGACGAACCCACCGGCGTTCTGACGCCTCCGGAAGCCGATCACCTGTTCAAGATCCTCGAGGTCCTGAAGAACGAGGGCAAGACCATCCTGCTGATCACGCACAAGCTGCGCGAAATCATGGCCGCGACGGACAGTGTCTCCGTCATGCGCCGCGGCGAGATGGTGGCGACCCGCGAAACGAAAGACACCTCCATGGAAGAGCTGGCCGAACTGATGGTCGGCCGCAGCGTGCTCCTGCGGGTCGACAAGAAGCCCGCGTCTCCCGGCGCGCCGGTCATGGAGGTGGAGAACCTGTGTGTCACCGACCAGCGCGGTGTCCAGGTGGTCAAGGATGTGAGTTTTTCCGTCCGTGCCGGCGAGATCGTCGGGATTGCCGGCGTCTCGGGCAACGGCCAGTCGGAACTGCTGGAAACCCTTTCCGGCATCCGCCGCGCCACGGCGGGCACGCTGAAGATCAACGGCGAGACCATCGATCTGGGCACCAGCGCGCTGGATGCGGCGGACATGCGCGCCAGGAGCATGGGGCATGTGCCAGAGGACCGTCACCGCATGGGGCTGATCAACAGCTTCGCCGAATACGAGAATTCCATTCTCGGCTATCACCACGACCCGGCCTATTCCAGCGGTCTGCTGATGAACACCGCGGCCATCAAGCAGAACGCGGTCGCCGAGATCGAGAAATACGACATCCGCCCGCCCAACCCGATGCTCAAGACCGCCAATTTCTCCGGCGGCAATCAGCAGAAGATCGTTCTGGCGCGGGAAATCGAGCGGGATCCGGACGTGCTGCTGGTCGGCCAGCCGACACGCGGCGTCGATATCGGCGCGATCGAGTTCATACACAGCCGCCTGGTGGAGCTGCGCGATGCCGGCAAGGGCATCCTGCTGGTGTCGGTGGAACTTGACGAGATCCGCGCGCTTGCAGACCGAATACTGGTGATGTTCGACGGCCGGATCGTCGGCGAGCGCGGCGCCGATGCGGACGAGGGCGAACTCGGCCTGCTCATGGCGGGCGTGGAAGACAATACGAAACTGCCTGTGGAAGGAGACGCCCGATGAGTGCCGGTCAGCTCCCGCGCTGGGTCGACTACGGCCTGATACCGTTTCTCAACCTGGCGGCCGCCTTCCTGGTGTCCGGCCTCGTGGTCGTCCTGATCGGCGAAAATCCGCTGGATGCGGTGCGGATCCTGATCTGGGGCTCGCTCGGCTATGGCGAAGGCATCGGCTTCACGCTGTTCTATGCCACCAATTTCATCTTTACCGGTCTTGCCGTTGCCGTGGCCTTTCATGCCGGGCTGTTCAATATCGGCGGCGAGGGCCAGGCCTATGTCGGCGGGCTCGGCGTCACCTTCGCCTGCCTTGCCCTGGACCACATCGTGCCCTGGTATGTGACGCTGCCTTTCGCGATCATCGGCTCCGCACTGATGGGGGCGGCCTGGGCCTTCATCCCTGCCTGGCTGCAGGCGACGCGCGGCAGCCACGTGGTCATCACGACCATCATGTTCAACTTCATCGCCTCCTCGCTGATGGTCTACCTGCTCAACAGCGCGCTGAAGAAACCGGGCTCCATGCAGCCGGAAACGCGCACTTTCGAGATGGGGGGACGGCTGCCCTTCCTGAATGACATTTTCCCCTCCTTCGGCTTCGGCTATGCTCCGGTGAACCTGTCCCTGTTCGTCGCGCTGGTGGCCTGTGTGCTCGTCTGGCTGCTTATCTGGCGGACGAAGCTCGGCTTTGAAATCCGGTCCTTCGGCGCCAATGCGACGGCGGCGGTCTATGCCGGAATTTCGCCCGTGCGCACCATCGTCATCACCATGCTGATTTCCGGCGGCCTCGCGGGCATGATGGCGATCAACGAGATCATGGGGTCGCAGCACCGTCTGCTGATCGATTTCGTTGCCGGCTACGGCTTTGTCGGCATCGCGGTGGCCCTGATGGGACGCGCGCATCCGGTCGGCATCGTTCTGGCGGCGATCCTCTTTGGCATGCTCTACCAGGGCGGCGCCGAACTGTCCTTTGAAATGCCGAATATCACCCGCGACATGATCATTGTCATCCAGGGGCTGGTCATCCTGTTCGCCGGCGCGCTCGAGCACATGTTCCGGCCGGCCATCGCCGGATTGTTCATGCCCTCCCGGGCTCAGGCGAAGGAGGCGTGACCATGTTCGAGACCCTTGTCCTCATTCTCGATTCCACCGTCCGCCTGTCGACGCCGTTGCTGCTGGCCTGTCTTGCCGGACTTTATTCCGAGCGGGCGGGCGTCGTCGATATCGGTCTGGAAGGCAAGATGCTCGGCGCCGCTTTCGGCGCGGGGGCCGTCGCCTATGTCACGGCCAACGCCTGGCTCGGGCTGCTGGCTGGCATCGGCGTCTCCGTCGCACTGGGCCTGCTGCATGGCTTTGCCTCGATCAGCAACCGCGGCAACCAGATCGTTTCCGGTGTGGCGATCAACTTCCTGGCCGCCGGCCTGACGGCGCTGCTCGGCCAGAGCTGGTTCCGCCAGGGCGGCCGTACCCCGGCCCTGCCCGAAGGCGGCCGCTTCAGGGATGTGGTCTGGCCCTTTGCCGAACAGTTGCGCGACATTCCGGTGATCGGTCCGCTCTACAGCGAACTTCTCTCCGGCCACAATATCCTGGTCTACGTCGGCTTCCTGGCGGTGCCGCTGACCTGGTGGGTGCTGTTCCGCACACGCTTCGGCCTGCGGCTGCGGGCTGTCGGCGAAAACCCTGCCGCCGTGGATACGGCCGGTATCTCCGTCACCTGGCTGCGTTACCGCGCGGTCATCGCCTGCGGCATTCTCTGCGGCTTCGCGGGCGCCTATCTGTCGATCGCGCAAGGGGCCGGTTTCGGCGTCAACATGACGGCAGGCAAGGGGTTCATCGCGCTGGCGGCGCTGATCTTTGCCAAGTGGCGGCCCGCCAATGCCATGTTTGCCTGCCTGCTCTTCGGCTTCCTCGACGCGGTGTCCATCCGCATGCAGGGCCAGGAAGTCCCCGGCATCGGCGAGATCCCGGTACAGTTCTTTCAGGCGCTGCCCTATATCCTCACGGTGATCCTGCTTGCCGGCTTCATCGGCAAGGCGGTGCCGCCGAAAGCGGCCGGTATCCCCTATCTGAAGGAGCGGTCATGAACGATCTGGACAAGCTGTTCGAAGCGGCCCGGGCGGTGCGCGAAAGGGCCTATGCGCCATATTCCGATTTTCTGGTCGGCGCGGCTCTGCGCACGCCGGACGGAACGGTCTTCACCGGCTGCAATGTCGAGAATGCCTCCTATCCGGTGAGCGTCTGCGCCGAGGGCGGGGCAGTCAGCGCCATGGTTGCGGCCGGCTACCGCGAGATTGCCGAGGCGGTGGTGATCGGCGACGCGGCCCTGTGCACGCCCTGCGGCATGTGCCGCCAGCGGCTGAAGGAATTCGGCATGCCGGAGCTGGTCGTCCATGTGGCGGACTTGAACGGTATCCGCCGCAGCTTCACCATGGACGAACTGCTGCCGGCCGCATTCGAGCTGGAAGACAAGTCAAATAACAGGAAGGACTGACCCTCGATGAGTGGTTTTGGCCGTGAATGCGCGGATATCGTCCGCGCCGCCCGCGATGGCTCCTACAGGATAGGCATGATACTCGGATCCGGCCTCGGTGCACTGGCCGAGGAAGTGGAAGATGCCGTGCGCATTCCCTACGCGCATCTGACCGAGTTCCCCGTCTCCACCGTGACCTCCCATTCCAGCGAGCTGGTTGCCGGCACGCTGGCGGGCGTTCCCGTGGTGATCCTGTCCGGCCGCGCCCATTTCTACGAGAGCGGCGACGCCTCCGTCATGCGCACGCCGGTCGAGACCCTGAAGGAGCTGGGGTGCGAGATCCTTCTGGCCACCAACGCGGCTGGATCCCTGCGCGAGGACGTGGCGCCGGGCTCTCCCATGCTGATCAAGGATCATATCAACTGGTCCGGCAGGAACCCGCTGATCGGCGAGGAGGACGAGAAGCGCTTCCTCGACATGAGTGCGGCCTATGACCCGCAGCTGCGGGAGGCCATGAAGAAGGTCGCCGCGGAAACGGGCGACCCGATTGCCGAAGGCATCTACATGTGGTTCTCGGGCCCGTCCTTCGAAACACCGGCGGAAATCCGCATGGCCGGCCTGCTGGGCGCGGATGCGGTCGGCATGTCCACCGTTCCGGAAGTCATCATGGCCCGGTTCCTGGGGCTCAGGGTTGCGGCCATGTCGATCGTCACCAACTACGGTGCGGGCATGCAGCCCGATGCGCTGTCGCACGATCAAACCAAGTCGGTCGCCCTGCAGGGCATGGAACGCATGAAGGAGCTGGTGCGGGCATTCGTGAAGGAGGTCGGCGAATGAGTGACGTGATCGAAAATGCAAAACGCGCCCTTGGTCTGGTCGATCTGACCAATCTCAATGACGATTGCAGCGCCGGGGACATCACGAAACTGACCGGTCGTACGGTCACTGATCACGGTTCGGTCGCGGCCGTATGTGTCTGGCCCCGTTTCGTTGCCCAGGCGACTCGGGAGTTGAAGGGCACCGGCGTCAAGGTCGCCACCGTCGTCAATTTCCCGGCGGGCGGGGAGGACACCGGCGCCGTCATCGCCGAGACGCGGCAGGCGCTTGCCGACGGCGCCGACGAGATCGATCTGGTCATGGCCTACAGGGCGTTCAGGGACGGCAGGAAAGGTTTCGCCGAGGAACAGATCATCCGCGTGAAGGCGGAGATCCCGGCCCCGGCGATCCTGAAAGTGATCCTGGAAACAGGCGAAATCGGCGATCCTCTGCTGATCCATGCCGCGTCCAATGTGGCGATCGCCGCCGGCGCCGATTTCATCAAGACGTCCACAGGCAAGGTCTCCGTCAACGCCACTCTTGAGGCTGCCGAGATCATGCTGACCGCCATCGAGGAGACCCGCCGCGAGAACGCGGAACGTGTCATTGGTTTCAAGCCCGCCGGCGGCATCCGCACCAGCGAGGATGCCGCGTCCTATCTGGCGCTCGCCGACAGGATCATGGGGCACAACTGGGCCTCCGCCTCCACCTTCCGCTTCGGCGCGAGCGGTCTTCTGGATGCCCTGATCGATACGATCGAGGGCAGGACCCCGGCTGCCGGCCAGGGCTATTGACGCTGAACCGGGTGCCTGAAAAACGTTGCCACGAGGATACGAATGATGCTGCCGCAGGAACTGATCCGCAAGAAGCGTGACGGGGGAACGCTCGACGCCAGGGAGATCGCCTTTTTCGTCAAGGGGCTGGCCGACGGCTCGGTCACCGAGGGGCAGGTTGCCGCTCTCGCCATGGCGGTCTTCTTCAAGGGGCTGAGCGTCGATGAGCGCGTTGCCCTGACGCTTGCCATGCGCGACAGCGGCGATGTCATGGACTGGTCCGGCATCGACGCGCCGGTGCTCGACAAGCATTCCACCGGCGGTGTCGGGGACAATGTCTCCCTGATGCTCGCACCGGCGCTTGCCGCCTGCGGCGCCGCCGTGCCGATGATTTCCGGCCGGGGTCTCGGTCACACCGGCGGCACGCTCGACAAGTTCGACAGCATTCCCGGCTACCAGACCCAGCCGGACAACGCGTTGTTCAAGAAAGTGGTCAGGGAGATCGGCTGTGCGGTGATCGGCCAGACGGGCAATCTGGCCCCGGCCGACAAGCGCTTTTACGCCATCCGCGATGTGACCGGCACCGTGGAGAGCATCGACCTCATCACCGCCTCCATCCTGTCGAAAAAACTGGCGGCGGGTCTGCAGGGACTGGTGCTGGATGTCAAATGGGGCACCGGCGCCTTCATGGCGACGCTGGAGGAAGCCCGGGCGCTGGCGGAAAGTCTTGTCAGGGTGGCCAATGGCGCGGGGCTCCGGACAACGGCGCTGTTGACCGACATGAACGAGCCGTTGGCGTCCGCCGCCGGCAATGCTGTTGAAATGCAGAATGCGGTCGATTTCCTGAAAGGAACGGCCATCGACAACCGTCTCTGGGACGTCACGGTCGCCCAGGGCGGCGAACTTCTCGCCACCGGCGGCATTGCCCCGACCGCGGAAGCGGGTACGCAGATGATGCGTGAGGCGTTCGAAAGCGGCAAGGCGGCGGAGAAATTCGCGCAGATGGTCACCGCTCTGGGCGGTCCGGCCGATTTCATGGAAAAGGCCGAGCTTCACCTTGCGAAGGCCCCCGTCGAAGCTCCGGTCTATGCCGAGCATGACGGGGTCGTCACGGGCGTGGATGCGCGCGCCGTCGGCGTGGCTGTGGTCGCGCTCGGCGGCGGCCGCCGCACCGCGTCCGACGTCATCGATCCGGCAGTCGGACTGACCAGTCTTGCCGGCGTCGGCAATACGGTCGATGCGGATGCGCCCTTGGCGATCGTCCACGCAAGGAGCGAGGAAGACGCCGAAGCGGCGGCCGTTGCGGTGCGCAAGGCCTATACCGTCGGCGAAGCCGCTGATGTCGTCGACCGGCCGAGCGTTGTCGAGCGGATCGCGCCGTAGGACACGAACCTGTGCCGGGTCTTGCGGATCCGGCATGCTTCCGGCTGCTGGCCGGCAATAGAAAAACTTGAGGAGATGCCCATGCCTCGTGCAATTCTGTGCGTGCTCGACAGTTTCGGCATTGGCGGCGCGGAGGATGCGGACGCCTTCGGCGACGCAGGGTCCGATACTTTGGGTCACATCGCCGGACACTGTGCGGACGGTCTGGCCGACAGGGGCGGACTGCGCAGCGGTCCCCTGACCCTTCCCAACATGGACCGGCTCGGCCTGGGGGCCGCCGGACGCCTGTCGACCGGCCGGGATGTGCCCGGCCTCGATTTCGCCGGCGATCCGCGAGGGCTCTGGGGCTATGCCGCGGAAGTGTCCAACGGCAAGGACACCCCTTCCGGCCACTGGGAAATCGCCGGAGTGCCCGTGCGCTTCGACTGGGGCTATTTTCCCAAGACGATCCCGACCTTCCCGCGTGAGCTGATCGACAAGATCACTGCAAAGGCGGAGCTGGACGGCATTCTCGGCGACAAGCATGCCTCCGGCACGGAGATTATCGCCGAACTCGGCGAGGAGCATGTCCGGACCGGCTTGCCGATTTTCTACACTTCGGCGGATTCGGTCATCCAGATCGCCGCTCATGAAGAGCATTTCGGTCTCGACAGACTCTATGCGCTGTGCGAGATCACCCGCGAATTCGCCGATGCCTACAATATCGGCCGCGTCATCGCGCGGCCCTTTACCGGCGAGAGCGCGGAGACCTTCGTCCGCACGGCCAACCGGCGGGACTATTCGGTGCTGCCGCCGGAACCGACGCTGCTCGACCGGCTGACCGGAGCCGGCCGCACGGTCTTCGGCATCGGCAAGATCTCCGACATCTTCGCCCATCAGGGGGTCGCCAGGGTCCTGAAGGGGGCCGGCAACGACCAGCTTTTCGACAGGACCCTGGAGGCGATGGACGCGGCGGGGGACGGCGACCTGGTCTTCGCGAATTTCATCGATTTCGATTCCCTGTACGGACACCGCCGGGACGTTGCCGGTTATGCCGCCGCGCTGGAACATTTCGACCGTCGCCTGCCGGAGATGATTTCCCGCTTGCGCGACGGGGACCTGCTGATCCTGACCGCCGATCATGGTTGCGATCCGACCTGGACCGGCACTGACCACACCCGCGAGCATGTTCCCGTCATCGCGACAGGGCCCGGTATTGCAGGCAGGTCCATCGGCGGACGGAAAACCTTCGCCGATATCGGCGAGAGTATTGCCGCCCATCTCGGCGTCGAGCGGGGCCCCAACGGAGAGAGTTTTCTTTAGATCACGGACTCAGGCACTATGACGGAGCGGCCCGTCTCCTCTCGGGGGACGCGAACGCGATATTCCGCAAACGGCGCTCCCGCCATTCATTCACGACCGAGGACCCGCCGCACATGAGCGATCCCATCACGGTTCCGAAAGCCGAACTGCACTGTCACATCGAAGGTGCGGCCCCGCCGAGTCTGGTCAAGCGGCTGGCGGACAGACACGGCATGGACGTGTCGAAGGTGCTGGATGGCAACGGAAAATATGTGTGGTCGGATTTCACGACCTTCCTGAAGGCCTATGACACGGCAAGCGCGGTGTTCAGGACCCCCGCCGACTATGCCCTTCTGGCGGAAACCTATTTCCGCATGCTGGCCGCCGAGGGCGCTATCTACGGCGAAATCTTCATTTCACCGGATCATGCCCAGGCGACGGGGCTTTCCTACAGGTCCTATGTGGAAGGACTGTCCGCCGGGATCGAGCGCGCCAAGAACGAAACCGCGATCGAGGGCCGGATGATCGCCGTCGGCGTGCGCCATTTCGGCTCTGCCGCGGTGGAGCGGGTCGTCAAGGAGGTGATCGCCAATCCCGATCCGCTGGTGACCGGTTTCGGCCTCGCCGGCGATGAGCGCTCGGGCCATCCCGCGAATTTCTCCAAGGCCTTCCGGATGGCTGCGGATGCAGGGCTCGGCACCACCGCCCATGCAGGCGAGTTCGGCGGACCGGACAGCATTACCGCGGCCCTGGAATTCCTGCGCGTCAAGCGCATCGGTCACGGGGTCCGCGCCATTGAGGACAAGGACCTGATCAAACGGCTCATCGACGAGGAGATCGTGCTGGAGGTCTGTCCGGGATCCAATGTGTCACTGGGCGTCTATACCCATCTGCGCTTTCACCCGGTGAACATGTTGCGCCGGCAGGGCGTCAGGATCACCCTCAACTCCGACGATCCGCCCTTCTTCGGCACCACGCTCGGCAAGGAATATGCCTCTGTCGCGGAAACCTTCGGCTGGACCTTCGACGACCAGATGGACGTTACCCGCACGGCCATCGAGGCGGCCTTCTGCGACGAGCCCACGCGCAAAAGGCTGCTGGTGCGGCTGGACAGCGCCGTGCGCAAGCCCGCCGACGGGTAGCGCGAAGGTTACCCTTCGGGTTTCTGCGGGTTCGAGGTGGAGGCGAGTGCCGCATCGATACGGACGCGGCAAGCCCTCAGATGTCCCCGCCGGTCTCGTCCACTTCCGTGCGCGGATCGAGGACAACGGTTTCCGGCGTGGTGGTCTGGGCGGTCGTCAGGACGGGGAGGAAGTCGGACTTGTCTTCCGTCTTGACCGGAGCGCGCTGGCGTATGCGCCAGATGGCGAACAGCATCATGGACAGATGGGCCGCGGCGGTCACCTGGAAGAGGGCGCCGGGATAGGTGAAGGTCATCAGGCCGGAGGCGAGCAGCGGCCCGACCATCGTCCCTGTGCCGAAAATAAGCAGAAGACCGCCGCTGATACGCAGGAAGTCGCCCGGCTCCGCATGGTCGCTGGCATGGGCGACGATCACCGGATACATGGAATAGATGACGCCTCCGAAGGCCGCGATCAGCGCGATCGTCACCACCGGGTCGTTGCCGCCGATCAGGGACAGGCTGGAGCCGAGCGACATCGCGGTCACGGCAAGTCCGACGAGAACTAGCCGCCGGTCCAGCCGGTCCGACAGCATGCCCACCGGAATCTGCACCATGGCACCGGCCAGAAGCGCCAGACTCATCATGATGGCGATTTGCGGTATGTCCAGACCGATGTGGCGGCCATAGACGGCGCCGAGGGTTCCGAAGGAGCCGTTGGACACGCCGGCCATGAATACGGCGACCACCGCGATCGGCGAGTTGCGCCACAACTGCTTGGGATCGAGTTTCGCCTGCGTCAGTGGCTGGGGGGAGGCGGCTGTCGAGAGCGCCGTCGGCAGCAGTGACAGGGAATAGATGATCGAGCCGAGAACGAAGAAGAAATAGCCGCTCGCCGACCCGAGCGTGAGCAGCATCTGCCCTGCGGTCGTCGCCGCCAGATTGATCATGGTGTAAAGGCCGAAGATCCGTCCCCGGGTTTCGGCGGTGGACCGCTCGTTGAGCCAGCTCTCCACGATCATCGCCGCACCGGAAAAGCAGAACCCTGAAATCGCTCTCAGAACAATCCAGACGGCGGCATCGATGAACAGCAGGTTGAGCAGCACGGTGATCGCGGCGAGCGAGGCCAGGGCCCCGAAGGAGCGCACATGGCCGACCCGCTTGACGATGAGCGGCACGGCCAGGCAGCCGCCCATGAAGCCGAGAGCCCAACCGGCCCCCAGCAGGCCGAGCGATGCATCGGAAAACCCCTGCGCGAGACCGGCCAGCGGCAGCAGCAGGCCATGCAGGCCGCCTGCCAGCAGGAGAAGACCCGAACCGGCGAGAAGAGCGGCGATCGAAATGACGGAGGACATGAATTTTCCAGTTGGGCTTTTGTCGGTGCGGGCCTTCACACGGCCCGATGATGGTCAATGACGAACCTCTTTGACAGGTTTATGGTGGAAAGCCACACGAAACTTGTTTTTCCGGGTAAAGCCTTTCTCGGCCCCCGCCCGTTCTCCTCTTTCCGGATTGTTGTCGATGAATTCTTCCGTTTCAGCCCTGACCCTGTTCCAGCCGCGCGAAGTGCGGCGCATGGCGCATCGTCTTCTCGACCTGGCGCAGGCCGGCGCGCTTGCCCATGTGCGGGTGGATCCTGCCAGGCTGGGGGAAGCCCTGGTCACGGTGCTTGAGACAACCCGGGCGGATTATCCCGATTTTCACATTCCGCCCTACGGTATCTGGCGGGACTTCGAAGCCGGCGGAATCGACCGCTGGGGCGCAATGGCAGGGGCCCGCAATTTCGAGTCCGCCGGGGAAATGCTGGCAGCGGCAACGGATCTGGCGGTGCTCGGCACATTCATGAAGACGCGCCATCCGCAGGGCTGGACCTACGAAGACCGCATGACAGGCACGCGGGCGACGGGCCGGCAGGCCACAGCGCTCGCCGTCTTTCACATGTTCGCCGCCGGCTCCTTTTCCGCCGAGATGACGGATCCCTACCGCGTCGATGCCGAAACCCTGATCCGCCTGGAGACGGCGGAGCTTGCCTTCGGACTGCAATGGGACATGGCTGACGATGCGGGCCTGCTGGAAGACATGCAGCGGCATCTCAAACGTCTGGGGGAAGCGCTTGCGTTGCGTCCGGACCTGTTTGCCGACGGCGATGCCATCCGTCCCGGTGCGCTGGCCACGCGCCTGGCCAAAGACCAGGACGGCGCAGTCAGCGCCGGGGTGCTGCTCGACCGCCTGCTTGAAGCGCTCGCGCCCGTCTGGGTCGGCGGAGCGCAGCAGGGTGAAATTTCCCTGGGCGACAGCTTTGTTCATTCCGCTCTGACCGACCAAGAGGCGGCAAGTACCGTGCCCTTTCACCTGGCCGCCCAGGAAATGGTCTATGGTCTCGTCGAGCCTTTCGCCTGGGCCGGGCTTGAAGTTGCCGGTCTCGAGGAGCTGACCGCGCCCGCCGACGACATACACGCCGCTCTCTTCGTCCACTGCGGTGTTCTGGAGGTCCTCAGCGAGGCTGGCGACCTGCCTTTCCGGGAAGCGCAGGACCGGATGATCGAATTGCGCGCCGTCGGATCCGCCCTGACGGACAGGCTGGCGGATCTGCTGCGCCGGGAGCTCGGCGTTCCGGCGGATCAGCTGCCGCTCACCTGCATTCTGGAGGGCGGCACGCACCGGGCCGGAGGGCAGATTCTCGAACGCGCGGAGGGCAAGGCGAACGAACTCGGAAAATTTCTGAACCCGGGGTCTGTTTTTTGGTTGCCGTTCGGGGCATAGGTCCGGAACATGAAACGTCAATGAGACCGGTCCGGAGCGCGCGGACCCGAACCTGAAGAAAAGAGAGGCAGATATGTCCGGAGCCAATGTCATCAGCCATCCGCTGGTCCAGCACAAACTGAGCATCATGCGGGACAAGGGAACGTCCACCCAGGGCTTCCGGCGTCTTCTGCGCGAGATCTCCACGCTGCTGTGCTACGAGGTGACCCGGGACCTGCCGCTGGTGCGCCAGACCATCGAGACGCCGGTCGCGGAAATGCAGGCGCCGACGCTGGCGGGCAAGAAACTCGTCTTCGCCTCTGTGCTCCGGGCCGGCAACGGCCTGCTGGAAGGCATGCTCGATCTGGTTCCGTCCGCGCGCGTCGCCCATATCGGCCTTTACCGGGACCCGGAAACCCTCCAGCCGGTCGAATATTACTTCAAGGCGCCGGAAGACCTGCACGAGCGCCTGGTGATCGTCGTCGACCCGATGCTGGCCACCGCCAATTCCGCCATTGCCGCCATCCAGAAGCTCAAGGAACGCGGCGCCAACAACATTCGTTTCCTGTGCCTTCTGGCAGCTCCCGAAGGGGTGGCGAAATTCAACGAGATGCACCCGGATGTGCCGATCTTCACGGCGGCGATTGACGAGAAGCTCAACGAAAAGGGCTATATCGTTCCGGGCCTCGGCGATGCCGGCGACCGGATGTACGGTACGAAATAATCCCGTTGGGGGCGGCCGGGAACTGTCCGGCCACCCGCTGCGGGCATGGTTCCGTCGCTTTCGGACCTTCGTGAACGAGGACACCGGCATGATCACCGTTTTCGGTTCCATCAACCTCGACCTTGTCGTTTCCGTTCCCAGGCTGCCGAAGGCGGGGGAAACGGTCAGCGGACCGGATCACCAGTCCTTCGCCGGCGGCAAGGGCGCGAACCAGGCTCTGGCAGCCTGCCGGGCCGGCGCTGCGGTGAAAATGGTCGGTGCGGTCGGCCGCGACGCCTTCGCGCGTCCGGCCCTTGCCAATTTGCGGGACGCCGGCATCGACCTGTCGGATGTCCGGGAGCTGGACGGCGCGACCGGCCTTGCCCTGATCGGCATCGACCCCTCCGGGGAAAACCAGATCATCGTGGCCAGCGGCACCAATGCGCGTGTCGAGGCCGGCTGGCTGGATCGCCGCCTGACGGATGCCGATATCCTGATGCTTCAGGGGGAAGCGCCCTATGCCGAAATCCTGCAGGCCATGGACGTTGCGCGCCGGGCCGGCGCCTCGGTTTTCTGGAATCCGGCTCCCGTCCCCGCCGGAAATCCGGCGTCCGGGCTTGAAGGCGTCAATACGCTGGTCGTGAACGAGAGCGAGGCGGCGTTCCTTGCTGCCGGCCTCGCAATCGCGGAAGGACCGGCAGCCTTTCTGGACAATGTGGTCAGCCCCTCGCGGGCCGTGGTCGTGACCCTCGGGGCGGAGGGCGTTGTTGCGGCCCGCGGAGACGAGCGCTTCCGGTTTGCATCACCTGCTGTCGAGGCCGTCGACACCACCGGGGCCGGCGATGCCTTTTGCGGCGCCCTGGCGGCGGCGCTCGACCTCGGCCGCCCGTTCGAACGGGCGCTCAGGGAAGGTGTGGCCGCAGGAGCCCTGGCCTGCACCGTGACCGGTGCCCAGTCCAGCGCGCCGATGAAGGCGGACATTGCGCGCCTGGCGGACCAGATCGCCTGATACGGTTTTCCAACTGCGGTTTTACAGCCCGCTAAGGAAACTCTGCTATGCCTGCGGCTTCTCGCTGTGAAGGGTCGGCCGGGCATGTGGCGGTTTTTGGTGATTTTGTTGGTCTGCGTCGGTCTCGCCCCCTTTGTGCCGGGGCTGATCGCGAGCCGTCTCGAGACGCTGAACAGCCCTGAAACCTCCCGCGCGGAATGGGAAGGGGAGGTGGATGACGGTGACCGGATTTACCGCATCACGTCTGACTCTCGTGGGCATTTCGTAGCGGAAGTGCGCGTGAACGGACATTATGTAGACATGATGGTCGATACGGGAGCGACACTGACTGCGCTTCCGCAGTCTCTTGCCGAGGACATCGGCATCTATCTGGACAAATCCGATTTCAGACATTCGATCCGGACGGCAAATGGCATCGTTCTTGGTGCCAAAACGACGATCGACCGGTTGAGCATCGGAGACATCCGGTTCTCCGAGGTGGATGCGTTCGTTCTGGAGGACGAGAGAATGGGGGACCCGTTGCTGGGCATGTCGGTTCTCAACAGGTTGAGAAAGTTTGACATGTCCGACGGCACCCTTGTACTTATCCAGTAGACAAATATTTTAGGTGTAGTCCGGGATCTGTCATTTTCGCAGGATCCATCTTTTCCAATGGAGAGGCTTGAATGTTCCCCAAACCACGACCGAGTCTGACCCCCAATACATATGAGTATGAAGCGCTGCCCATGGTGAAATCGACCGGCTTCCGGGAGTATGACGCCCGGTGGCTGTTCGAGAAGGAAATCAATCTGATGGGAATGCAGGCGCTCGGCATGGGCATCGGCACTCTCATTCATGAGCGCGGCGTGCGTCCCGACCTTGTCGTCGGTCACGATTTCCGCAGCTATTCCTCCTCGATCAAGATGGCGGTCGTCAACGGCCTGATGGCAGCCGGCATCAATGTCCATGACATCGGTCTGGCCCTGTCGCCGATGGCCTATTTCGCCCAGTTCGCGCTGGACGTTCCGGCGGTTGCCATGATCACCGCGTCCCACAACGACAACGGCTGGACCGGGGTCAAGATGGGCATCGACCGTCCGCTGACCTTCGGTCCTGACGAAATGGGCCGCCTGAAGGACATCGTGCTGGAAGCGGCTTTCGATCTCAGGGGTGGCGGCAGCTATCGCTTCGTGGACGGCTTCCCCGAGATCTATTTCAAGGATCTGACCGACCGGCCGAAACTGAAGCGTCCGATCCGGATCGTCGCCGCCTGCGGCAACGGTACGGCAGGTGCGTTCGCACCGAAAATCCTGGAAGCCCTCGGCGCCGAGGTCATCCCGCTCGACGCGGAGCTCGACTATACGTTCCCCAATTACAACCCGAACCCGGAAGACATGAAAATGCTGCATGCCCTCCGGGACAAGGTCCTGGAAGTGGGCGCGGAAGTCGGCCTCGGCTTCGATGGTGATGGCGACCGCTGCGGCGTTGTCGACAACGAGGGCGAGGAGATCTTCGCCGACAAGGTCGGGGTGATGCTTGCCCGCGACATCTCCGCCCTCTATCCGGGCAGCCAGTTTGTCGTCGACGTGAAGTCAACCGGTCTCTTCAACACCGATCCGGTGCTGCAGGCCAACGGTGCGAAGACGGACTACTTCAAGACCGGCCATTCCTACATCAAGCGCCGGGTCACCGAACTGGATGCCATCGTCGGCTTCGAGAAGTCCGGCCACTACTTCTTCAACAAGCCGATCGGTCGTGGCTATGACGACGGTCTTGTCTCGGCCATCGCGATCCTCGACATGCTCGATCGCAACCCGGACAAGACGATGGCCGATCTCCGCCGGGATCTCCCCAAGACCTGGGGCTCGCCAACCATGGCTCCGAAATGCGCCGACGAGATCAAGTATGATGTTGTCGAGCGTGTGGTCGCGAGATTCCAGGACATGAAGGCCAAGGGCGAGATGGTTGGCGGACAGCCGATCAGCGACCTGATCACCGTCAACGGCGTCCGGGTGGTTGCCGAGGACGGCACCTGGGGTCTCGTGCGGGCATCGTCCAACAAGCCGGAACTGGTTGTCGTGGTCGAGAGCCCGGTCTCCGAGGCGCGGCTGCACGAGATGTTCAAGGCGGTGGATGGCGTTCTGCGCGAGAATTCCGAAGTCGGCGAATACAATCAGACGCTTTGACGTCAGGGAACGGGGAGAGGCGGCAGACTTCTGCCCGCCCCTCCGGGGCCGCGCGGCTTCCCAATGGAGAATTGCATGATCAGGGAATTCGGTGTGCTGCCCGATGGCACAACGGTGCAGGAAGTGACGCTGAAAAAGGGCGCGCTGGAAGCATCGGTTCTGACCTTCGGCGCGATCATCCGGGATCTGAAAGTGGACGGACAGAGCGTCGTTCTCGGTTTCGAGGATCTGCAAGGCTACCTGGATCATCCCAGGTTTTTCGGTGCGATTGCCGGGCGCTGCGCCAACAGGATCGCCGGCGGCAGTCTGACGATCGACGAAACAAGCTATCAGCTCGACCGCAATGAAGGCGGGATCAACCATCTGCACGGCGGATCGGAGGGGTTTTTCAACCGGGTCTGGCAGATCGAGCAGCATGACAAGGCCAGCGTTCTGCTGAAACTGGTCTCCGACGATGGCGACATGGGGTATCCCGGCCGCGTCGAGGTGCTGTTGCGCTATACGTTGACGGGAACCGGCGCGCTGCGTGTGAAGATCACCGCGGTCACCGACAGGACCACGCCGGTCAACCTGACGCAGCACAGCTATTTCAATCTGGACGGCAGCAGTACGATTCTCGATCACACGCTTGAAATCGCGGCGGAAACCTATCTTCCGGTCGATGATCGCCTCATTCCGACCGGCGAAATCCGCAAGGTCGAATGGACGCCCTATGATTTTCAGAACGGCCGCAGGCTTCGGCGCAACCCAGGCGAGGAAAATGTGATTTTCGATCACAATTTCTGTCTTGCCCCCCAGGCCCGCGAGACCGTGCAATTTGCTGCTGCTCTCGAAGACGGTGCGGGAGAGCGGCGCATGGAGGTCTGGACGACAGAACCCGGCCTGCAGCTCTACGATGCGGGCCGGCTGGACGTTCCGGCTCCGGGACTGGGCGGCAAACGCTACGGTCCACATGCAGGTCTCTGCCTGGAAGCGCAGCGCTGGCCCGACAGCGTCAACCGGGAGGGGTTTACAACTGTGTTGTTAAGACCTTCGGAAACCTATAGTCACGTTACGGAATTCCGTTTCTCCTGAATTGGTCTACATTGGCCATATGGCTCGGGACGGAGAGGGACTGGGAGCAGGCTTGTGAAGACGGTTTTTTCAGAGACCCAGCTAGCGCACGCACCGGCGCAGGAGATTTCCGACGGAGAACTGAAGCCGGCGGTGGAAATACCGGCCCGTGCCGAAATCGTTCTGAAAACCGTCCGGGAGCGGCAGATCGGGGATGTCGTTGCCCCCGAGGAATTTCCGCTGCGGTCCATCCAGCGCGTTCATTCGCACGAATATGTCACCTTTCTGGAAAACTTCTGGCAGATGTGGACCGCCGCCGGCCGGTCCGGTGAAGCCTTTCCCTTCGTGTGGCCTGTCCGCTCCCTCAGGACGGACATGAAGATCAACCACATCGACGGACTTCTCGGACGTTATTCGATGGATGCCGGCACACCGCTGGGACAGCATACCTACAAGGCGGCGCGCGCCTCCGCTGATACGGCGTTGAGCGCGGTGCAGCTGCTGCTCGATGGCGAACAGTCCGCTTTCGCCCTGTGCCGGCCGCCCGGTCATCATGCTGGGTTCGATTTTCTGGGTGGCTATTGCTTCTTCAACAATGCGGGCGTTGCGGCCCAGCATCTGCGCGACAATGGCCTGAACAGGATCGCCATACTGGATGTGGACTATCACCACGGCAACGGCACCCAGGCACTGTTCTATGACCGTCCGGACATCCTGTTCCTGTCAATACATGCCGATCCGAAGGACGAATACCCCTACTATCTGGGTTATGCGGACGAGACCGGTGAACATGCGGGAACCGGCTTCACACGGAACTGGCCCTTGCCGCTCGGCACGGATTGGGAAGGCTATGCCCCGGCCCTCGAAGAGGCCTGCCGCTGGCTTCTGGTCTACAAGCCCGAGGCGATGATCGTCTCCCTGGGGCTCGACTGCTACGAGGGGGATCCCATTTCCGGGTTCAGGTTCAAGAGTGACGACTATCTCCGCCTTGGACAGCGTCTTGCGAAGGTCGGTGTACCGACCATGTTCGTATTGGAAGGCGGTTATGCCGTCGACGCGCTGGGCACCAATTGCGTCAATGTCCTGGAAGGGTTCGGCGGGTAATCCTCCGGGCCGGTCACATGGCAAGCAGGCCAAGGTCGGCCAGCTCGCTGCGCAGCCCTTCCGCGCCCCTGAAGTGATGCGCGCGCATGCCCGCTTCGCGCGCGGCCTCCACGTTCGGCAAGGAGTCGTCGATGAACAGGCAGGTCTTCGCCTCCAGCCCGTTGCGTTCGAAAAGGACGGCGTAAATCCGAGGATCGGGTTTGATCAGCTTTTCCTCGCCCGAGATGACGACATCCTCGAATCCGGTTTCCAGAAATGGAAACCGCCTGCGGGCCTCGGCGAATTTCCCGGTCGAAAAATTCGTGATGGCGTACAGCGGCACCCCTTGCGCCTTGAGCCTGGTCAATATCTCCACGGTTCCGGGAATTTCCCCCGGAACCATTTCGTGCCAGCGCACGTCATACGCGGCAATGAGTGCCGCCTTTTCCGGATGCTGCCGGGTCAGCAACTCGACGGCCTCGCTCCAGGACCGGCCGAGGTCCTGCTGCTCGTTCCAGGCCGCTGAGCAGACGGTTTCAAGAAACCGGGCCCGTTCGAGATCGTCCGGAATGAGCTTGCGGTAGAGGTGTTCGGGATTCCATTCGATCAGGACATTTCCTATATCGAAGACAACGGTCGTGATAGGATCGCTCATGACAGGTCCGTTATTTCCGGGCAAGGCCACCGGTGGACAGGGAAAGAATTTACAAGTGCTTCCAGAAACCTATGTCGGATTTGTGACGCTGCTGAGAAAGCGCCTCCGGTTGTTGCCCCTCATCCTGCTTGTCCTCTTGCCATCCCTGGCGGCGCGGGCGCAGGAAGACCCGGACATGCCGGACAGGTTGCGTCTCGGTGTCGTTGTTGCCGCGGACGAGGGCGCGCGTGATCGTGTCGAGCCGTTCCGGCTTGCTCTGGAGGAAATCGCCGACCTGCCGGTGGATCTGTTTCTGCTGGAGACCATGGGAGAGGCCGTCGAGGCAATTGCTTCCGGCCGGATCGACTACGCCCGGCTGTCGCCTTCCGCCTATGCGGCCACGCACGGGCTATGTGCCTGCGTCGAACCGCTGGTCACGGCCGGACCGGATGATTTTCCGGCCCGGTTTCACGCCATCCTGATCGCCAGACGCGGACCGGAAAAGACCACGCTCGCCGATCTTGCCGGTACCCGGCTGGCCGTGGGCAGCAGGCAGGCAGTGACCGGATACCGGGTGCCTCTCGCCAATCTCGCCGCCGATGGCATCAACGCGCGCACCCATTTCAGTACGCTTGTCGAAGTCAGCGATCCGGTGGAGGGATTGAAGGCCTTGCTCGACGGTCGGGTCCAGTCGGCGCTTGCCTGGTCGACCCTCGCCGGTGAAGCCAAGACGGGTTACACCGCCGGTACGCTCAACGACTATTACGTTTCGGGAGGGCCGGGTTTCAAGGATATCGAAATCGTCTGGCGATCCCCGCCGATCCCCTATTCCGCTCATACCCTGAGGGCCGATTTGCCGGACACCCTGAAGCGGCGCCTGCGCGCCGGGCTGATGGATCTTCGCCGGGAAGCCCCGGACGCCTATCTGGCCATCGAACCGGACCTGCCGGGCGGCTTCGAACCCGTGGTGCATGCGGACTACCGTCCGGTCCTGCGCACCTATGAAGACGGTTTCTCCGCGCTGCTCGACCCTTCCGGCGGATAAGGATCAGGCCGGGCGCGCGTCGGCGTTCAGCAGATCTTCCGTGTGCTGGCGGATCATTTCGTCCTCGTTGGTGGGGATCGCCATGACACGCGCCCGCGAGCTGTCCGCGGAAATGTTTTCCGCACCGGCCTGGTTCCGGTCCTCGTCGACCGTCAGCCCGAGCCACTCCATGTCCGCGCAGACCCTGCGGCGGACGAGGGTGGAATTCTCGCCGATGCCGCCGGTGAACACCAGCGTATCCAGCCCTCCGAGCACCGCCGCCATCGCACCGAGCTCCCGGCGGATGCGGAAGACGAAATAGTCTATGGCTTCCGCCGCCTCCGGGGCATCGCTGTCCGTGAGGATCCGCATGTCCTGACTGATGCCGGAAAGGCCCTTCAGGCCGGAGTCCTTGTACAGGAGATCGGAGACCTCCTGAGGGGTCATGCCCTTTGTGGTGAGAAGATAAAGCACCACGCCCGGGTCGAGCTGACCGCAGCGGGTTCCCATCGGCAGGCCGTCCAGCGCGGTGAAGCCCATGGTGGAGCCGATGCTCTGCCCGGCGCGGATGGCACACATGGAGGCGCCGTTGCCCAGATGCGCGACAACCGTTCTGCCTGCGTAGACATCCGGCCGGGTCTGCTTGAGATAGGAGCAGATATATTCGTAGGAAAGGCCGTGAAACCCGTAGCGGCGCACCCCCTCCTCGTAAAGCGGGCGGGGCAGGGCGAAGGTGTCGTTGACCCAGGGATGATTGCGGTGAAATGCCGTATCGAAACAGGCGGTC
This sequence comes from Labrenzia sp. 011, assembly GCF_003075075.1. GTDB lineage: Bacteria > Pseudomonadota > Alphaproteobacteria > Rhizobiales > Stappiaceae > Roseibium. The sequence continues at coordinate 76,477 of NZ_QCYM01000020.1, forward strand.
TGCAAGGCATTCGGAAAGGCGGCGTGCGCCGCCTCGATCCCTGCCAGATTGTGCGGCTGGTGCAGCGGGGCAAGAGGTTCCAGCTTGCGCAGTTCGTCCATCACCTCTCCGGTGACCCGCACCGGGGCGGTGAAGGACACGCCGCCATGAACCACCCGGTGACCGACCGCATCCACACCCCGTCCGCCGAAATCCCGTTCCAGGTTCGGCAGCAGCGCCGCAAGCGCGGTGGCATGGGACCTGCCTTCCTCTTCGCTCAGATCCCTGTCGATCCTTGTGTCGGACACATGAGATCGCAGCGAGATATGGGGTCTGGCACCGAGACCGGAAATCTGTCCGTCGAGCTGGACGGCCTTGCCTGAAAACAGCGTGTATTTGATGGAGGACGAGCCGGAATTCAGGACCAGAATGTGCGGTGCCATGGTCACTCTCCTTCGCGGTTGAGCATACCTGCCGGTGTGCCGCTCGCCTGCCAGTGCTTGAAAAGAAGCGCGAGCGCACAGGAGACGAGCCGGGCGCGGCTGTCATCGGCGCGGCTCGTCAGCATGATCGGAACCTTGGCACCGATCACCAGGCCGGCCGCTTCCGCGTGCGCGATGAAGGTCAGTTCCTTGGCCAGCATGTTGCCGGATTCCAGATTGGGCACGACCAGCACTTCCGCATGGCCGGCAACCAGGGAGGTGATCCCCTTCGACCGCGCCGCCTGGACATCGATGGCGTTGTCCATTGCCAGAGGACCATCGACAATGGCCCCGGTGATCTGGCCTCGTTCGGCCATCTTTGACAGGACAGCCGCGTCCAGACTGGAGGGGATTGCCGGGTTCACGGTTTCTATGGCGGACAGGATGCCCACCCGGGGTGTTTCGAGACCGATGGCCAGGGCCAGGTCGATGGCATTCTGGGTGATGTCCACCTTGGTGTTGAGGTCCGGCGAAATGTTTATCGCCGCGTCGGAGATCAGGACAGGAGTCTTTCGGCCCGGAATATCCATGACAAAGACATGGCTGATGCGCCGCCGGGTTCTCAGGCCACCGTCCTTCTTGACCACGTGGTGAAGCAGGTGGTCCGTATGAAGGTGCCCCTTCATGATCGCCTCTGCCCGTCCCTCATGCACCATGGCAACGCCCCGTCCGGCCGCCTCGCTCTCATCCTCGATATCGATCAGTTCGAAACCGCCGAGACTCTCACCCAGATCCTCGGCCGCCTTCTCGATGCGTTTCCTCGCACCGATCAGGATCGGCCGGATCAGGCCCTCTCGGGCCGCCATGAGCGTGCCTTCGAGCGAATTGGCGTCATCGGGGGCAACGACCGCCGTTGCCAGCGGCGGCAGCGATTTTGCCAGTTCGATGAGCCTGTTGAAGTGTCTGTGCCGCTGCACGAGAATTGCCGGCAGATTGCTGGAATCGAATTCGATGGTCTCGGTCGGCGCGGCAACCTCCGCAAGGCCTTCCACCAGGCTGGTTCCGTCTTCGCGCGTGACCGAAAGGTCGAAGAGGATGATGTTGTCCGGACGTTTTTCCCGCGCAGTGACCTTCACATGCAGTTTGTCCCCGACGATAGCGCCTTCCAGAAAGCGGAAGGACTGCGACTTGTAGGTCGTGCCGGGTCCGGGAAGGATGTTGCCGAGGACGGCGGAGGCGAGGCTGCCCATCCACATGGCGGGCGCGACCGGCTTGTCGACCTGGCCATCTCCGGTCCAGTCGGTGTCCGGCAGGTGGATGGGATTGTGGTTTCCGGAGGCATGGGCATAGACAAGCAGATCGTTGGAGGAGCACTCCCGGACGATCTCCGCCGTGTCGCCAACGGCTATTTGTTCATAAGTCTTGTTTGTGGCCATCGGGTTCGGTATCCCAGATTGAAGGTTCCTGTTGCAGCGCAGCAATGCGATCGGAGGGTAACCGGAATATGAGACGGAACAAATACGGGAGAGTCACTATGGCTCCGTGGGACGCCTCAGCAATCCGTGCAGCTCACCGTATTGGTGAGGCGGGGCCGTAAATAGAAAACGTCCCTGAGAGTGTATTGGGAAAGACGGGGAAACGTTTTGGCGAAAAACATGCCGGAAAACGGCGGTGTATAGATCAGCGTGCTCTGCGCAATGACAATCGAGGTCTCGGGGGCCGCGACTGTTTCCGGAAATGTGATCGGCGGGACGGACCCCTGAGCCCAGGGGGTGTTCTGCTCGCTGTCATAGCTCCAGTCGACGGTCGCATTGCCTTTTCCGTCAAAGGTGATGCTTGCAATTATGGTGGTCAGCGTGTCGTCCGATTCCGGCGCCATGATCTTTCCGCCCAGGGCCAGGATATCATCGAGATCATTGGTATCCAGAGTTTGGGCCTGCGCCACCAGATCGGTTGTCGAGTTCGCGATGCGGCTGACTTTCCGGTCGGCATTGATGGCGCCTGAAATATCTATCACTCCGACCAGGAGCAGCACCATGAACGGCAGGATCAGCGCGAACTCCGTTGCCGCGACGGCGCGTCCGTCGCTCCAGAGCCTGTGCAGCAGACCGGGATTCCCGCAGACCGGCCCTGTCATGGGGTTATTCCCAGGGTTCATTGCGAAATACCATGGTTGACGTGAGATAGCGGACGCCGTCGTGGTCGTAGGGGAAAAGTTCAAGATTGGAAATCATCATCGGCCATCTGAAGATGACATGCATGACCACGATTTCGCCAGCGTTACCGGTCTCGAATTTCAGATCCTCACGCACTTCGCCGTCGTCCTCGTAGAGGTCGTCAGTCGAGCTGGCTGCCGCGAAACTGTCCACTGCCACGACTTCAATGGAAATCGTGTTCGGGTCGCACATGAACTCCGGCATGAAATTGCAGATCTGCTTCTTGAACTCATCCGCGGTGAACGTGCCTGTCACTGCCTGGCCGGTCCTGATCATCCTCGCGGCGCTGACGACCGCGTTGTCGACCATATAGCCTACCACCTGCACAAGGCCGACTTCGATGATGGCAATCGTCAGAAGGAAAAACGGCAGCGCGACAAAGGCGAATTCCACGGCCGTCACGCCGCTGTCGTCCTTGAGCAGCGACCGGCTGTTCTTGCGTCTGAATGACCAGAAGGGCCGTTTTCTGCCGCGCATTGGGGGTGCTCCGCACAGTACCGTTTAGTTATCGACGCCGGCTGCCTTCAGCGCGAGGCTGTTCCGGGCCGTTGCCTGTTCGGCTGCTTCGTTGAAGGCATCCAGATTGTCGCCGAGACGAAGCGTCGGCTCGCACATCGGATGGCAGGAAAGCGTTACCCGCTCAGCCTTGCGATAAACCGAGACCACGTCGCGTTCCGAGGCGCGGACGGTGATGTCCTCGTCCACGATCGGCTTGTTGTCTTTATCCAGAATGACGAGGTTGGTCGTGCCGTAGCTTTTGCCGGTGATGACGACGGTGTTCTTGTCGAACATGGCCACATCGGCAATGAAGGGATTGCCGACGATCACGGCGGATGCGCCATCCTCGATGCGGAAGACCTTGGCGCGGTCAACAGTCACCATGACCGGCCCGTCCTGGGCAATCGCTGCGCCTGCGTGAAATGCGAACACAAGCACGCCAGTCCATCTGATCAGATTCGAAAACATGCTTATGACTACCCCATATCGCTCTATTGCCGTGAGATCATGCCGCAGACGTGGTGAACGATCTGCTAACGCCGGCCGGCAAGAAGTGGCAATCGCAGACGCATCGGGTTCGAAGTTCTTAGCCGGCGTCCGGTGTATTTACCTGGCGATAAAGAGCGGCAGCGTTCAGTCTCAGCAGATGAAACAGTTGGCTGTCATGAATTCATGACTTCAAAGGCAATTTCGAATAAAAGTATATTTAGGAATAATATCAAGTAAGTGAGAATATACAGAAAATGAAGCAAGAAATAAAATGTTATTATTTAGTGAAAGTTTTTTCTATTTAATTAAATTATCGTATTAATAAAATTTTATCTATAC
>NZ_QCYM01000021.1 GCF_003075075.1 Labrenzia sp. 011
CCTTCATTGTCCAGCACAAGGCGTACCGCTCGTTCGCGTACTTCAGGGGAAAACTTGTTCGTCGTTTTGCTCATCGTGCTCCATCCTACTCAGGAGTTGGAGCCTCCGGCAAACCCGGCGCGGTTCATTTTCATTCTTCCATTGGGAACGGTTTGTCTCGATGAACTCTTCCGCAGCGGCGCCAAAGGACGGGACCGCAGAACGGTTCTTGCGCTTCTCGGCCAGCGGATTGATCCCCATTGCAAGTTGGGCACGGGCCGTAGACGCGAGCTCTCTTGCTTGTTTCAGAGAGATTCTAGTAGCAGATCCAAGGCCCATCTCTGTGGGTTTTCCATGCCAGCGGAACAAGAACACCCATCGCCGACCGCCGTTCTTGGAGACCGAAAGATAGAGGTTGCCACCATCAGCATGGCGCCCAGGTTCAGCCAGTGCATTTACGGCAACCGCTGAGAGTCGATTTAGCGTTCTAGCCATCTAATCTGCCCTACTTTCTGCCCTATCATTTAGGTCGGATGTTGGAGGGCGCAATCGGATGTTTCTGGAGAGGTTAACGAGGATATTTCTGAAAATGTGCAATTTTATCAATATGATATCGAATGGTTGTGTAGGCTTTCGGAAAATATTTAGACGGACTTCCTCTCCGCCACTTTCCTTCGGTCCAGTCTCGTCACATGGTTTACATCTGATACCGGAGAGAGCGTTTACACGTTCTCCGTTGTGAATGGGATGTCTGCCGGTTCGACGCGGTTTTCTCTGTCGTCGAAGACTCCCAGATCATAATCGAAGAATGAGACGAGCCGGGTTTAGCCGTCGGTTTCTCGCTGCCCCGGGATCTGGCCTGAGAACACCTGCCTGAGATTGGCTCCCCCGCTTTCCGATACAGATGCGACCGCAACGCGCATGGTGCCGGCGCTCCGCATTCCTTCAGGCATATGGGTCGGAGCTCTCAACGGGCCGGCGCGGACGCGGCCGGCGCGCAAGCGGAGAATCTCTTCACCGTTTCAGGAGGGGAGAGGGAACTGCTGCGGTACCCGACACCTGCGAGCCCCGGAAACCGCCGATCTGCTCAGAGGTCAGGAATTGTGAAGTCTCCGGAATGCCCCGGAACGTCCGCGCGGGCGCGACAGAGGAGTCGCGCTGATGAACAGCCGAACCGCAGGGATGAATGCGCCGACACGCCCCCATCCCCGCGATGCTTTTCAGCAACCGATCGCTTCCTGATCAGGCGCGGGTTGCCTTCACGATATCCATGAAGTCACGTGCGCGTGCCGGGTCGACCGCATTCCAGGTGTGGCCGTCGACCTTAAGCGACGAGCCGACGATGCAACCATCCGCGATCTTGAGGATGTCCGCCACGGTCGCATGCTTGACGCCCGTATTGGCCAGTACCGGTGTTTCGGGGAGGGTTTTCTTCACCGCTTCGAGGTCGTTCATCTCGGCTGCCTCTCCGGTGATCGCACCGGAGACCAGCACCGCGTCGGGAATCGAGGAGAAAACGGCGGACCGTGCACGGTCCGGCAGGGGGCGGGTGTCGAGCGAATGGGCGAATTCGGCGGAAACATTGTTCAGGATCACAAGGTCCTTGCGATCGAGCCGACGCGCCTCGCGCATCGCCCGGCCGGCGTTCGGCGTCCATGGCCCCATGTCCGAGGCATATGTTCCGGTGAAGATCTCGCGCACGAAAGAGGCGCCGGTGGCCGCTGCCAGGGCAACGGTCGCATCGGGGTCCCAGAGCACATTCACGCCGAAGGGCTTGCTGATCCTTTCGCGCAGGCGTCCGATCACGAAAGCCATCGCGGATGTGGTTGCCACATTCACCTGCAGCTCGTAGGGGCGGTCGTTCTCGTTGCCGAACATGACGGCATCGACATCGGCGGCCTGAAGCGCCTCGAGATCCTTCAGCGCGGCCTCATAGATCCCCTCGACACCCGCATCGGCATCATAAAGAGGCGTGCCGGGCATCGGGTTGAGATGGACCATCGCGATAACGGGTTTGATGCCCGGGAAAAGCGACTTGAATTTCATGGAAAGTCTCTCCTTTGTCCCCGCCATGTGCGAGGCTCGGTTGAAGCGGATACGGAGGGGGATCAGGTCTTTCTGCGTTCGAGCAGATAGAAGAAGACCACTGTGATCAGAAGAACGATAACGAGCAGGATGAAGGCTGCGGCGCTTCCCTCGTTCAGGGCAAGGCCTTGGAAAGCGCGCTTGTAGGCAAAGAAGGACAGCAGCTCGGTCGAGATGCCGGGGCCGCCCTTGGTCAGGATGTAGATCAGGTCATATGTGCGGAATTCGTTGATCAGCTGGATCACCACCGCGATCATCGCCACCGGGCGCAGAAGCGGCAGGGTGATATACCAGAACTGCTGCAGCGGGCCGGCCCCATCGACCTCGGCCGCTTCGTAGGGTTCCCGCGGCAGCGAGGCCAGGCCGGCGGAGAGCAGCAGGATCACGAAGGAGGTTTGCTGCCAGATGTCGATGAAAATCATCGTCTTGAGCGCCAGGGCAGAACTGCCCAGCCAGTCGACCATCGGCAGTCCGATCCCGGCAAGCGTCTGATTGACGATGCCCAGGTTGGGCTGCAGCAGCATTCGCCAGATCAGCGCCACGGCGACCGGCGACATGGCCATCGGCAGGGTCAGCACGGCGAAATAGACGCCGCGCATCGCGATCACCTGCCGCAGCATGAGCGCGATCCCCAGCCCGACGATGAATTCTCCCGCCACTGTCGCAACCGAATAGCGCAGGGTAATGCCGAGGGAATTCCAGAACAGCGGCTCGGACATGATCGAGAGGAAGTTTCCGAAGCCGGTGATCACCAGGTCCGGGCGAATGAGGGTCATGGACGAGAGAGAGATTGCCGCTGCATAGAGTACCGGCAGGCCCATCACGACGGTCAGCATCGCCAGACCCGGGGCGGCGAAGCCCCAGCCTGCGCGCATCATATCGGTCGTTCTCGTGCTCATCAGGAGTCTTTCGGTCAGCAGGAAACGGGAGGAGGCAGGCCGCGGGCGGCCTGCCTCCCCGGTAGGTGTTACTTGTTCATCAGGTCGGTCAGGCCGGTTGCTGCTGCCTGGAGCGCGTCGGTGACGGTGGCGTCGCCGCTGGCTGCCAGGGAAACCTGCGTTCCCAGGGTGTCCTCGTACTGCGCCGAATAGGTGAAGATCGGGAAGGACTTCCCGCTCTCAACCACGGCCATCGCGTCCTTGTAGAACGGGTATTTCGCCAGCACCTCCGCATCGGTGTAGACATCGGCCCGCACAGGAGCATGGCCCTGCAGGGCGCGCGCGACGGCGACATCCTTGCTCTGGACCCAGGTGATGAACGTCCAGGCGGCATCCTTTTCTTCCTGGGGAACGTTCTTCGCGATGCCCCAGCCCCAGCCGCCGCTTTCGCCATGGCCGCCCGGCATGACCGAGAGCGCCACCTTGCCGGCCACGTCCGGACAGCTTTCGGCGTTGTCGATCTGCGGCAGCATCCACCAGTAGGTTACCATCGAGAATGCTTCGCCCGAGCACATCAGCCGCATCGTGTCATCAAGCGTCGCGGAAAGTGCCCCGGTCTGCGCAGCGTTGTTGATCGCGTCCTTGTAAAGGGTCAGCGCTTTCTCGCCGGCCTCGGACGCCAGGACGACCTTGCCGTCCGCATCGAGGTATTCGCCGCCTGCGGAGAACAGGTAATTGGAGAATTCCATGGCGTTCGGGTCGCCTTTTTGACCCTGCATCGCGGCGCCGTTGACCTTGCCCTGCGCCTTCATGAACTTGGCGATCTGAACATATTCCTCGAGCGTCTTCGGCGCTGCCAGCTCCTGGCCGGTCTCGGACTTGTAGGCCGCCTTCAGATCCGGATCGTTCAGGAGGTCGGTGCGATAGATCAGGCCCATGGAATAGTTGTACATCGGCACCTGCGGCATGAAGTCTTCGGTGTTGCCCAGAAGCTCCATGGTCGAGGGGATGAGGGCCGACATGTCGAAGCCGGTTTTCTCGGCATAGGGCTTGAGATCCTCGAGCCATCCGGCTGCGGGGAATTCGCCTGCCCAGAGGAAATCGACCTCGAGGAGATTGTAATCGCTTTCACCGCTGACGAGCTGGGCCACCAGCTTGTCATGCATGTCTCCGTAACCGACTTTCTCGAATTCGACCTTGATGCCGGTCTTCTTCTCGAACTCGGGAAGCATGCTCTCGATGATCGTCGTTTCGGGAACGTCTTCCATGAGCGCGCGCAATGTCACGCCGTCGGCCAGAGCGGTTCCGGCCAGAAGAGACGTTCCGATACCAAGTGCCAGCGAAGAAAAGGTCTTTTTCATTTCTGTGTCCTCATCTGTAGGGTTTGACGTTTCTTATTGTTCTTATTGTTGTTATTTCACGGAGCCGAAGGAGAGCCCTTCGACCAGGTATTTCTGAATGAACTTGGCCGCGATCATCAGCGGCAGGATGGCAAGCGACACGCCGGCGGCGACATTCGAGATCTGCACGCCGTTCGACGTCTGCAGACTTGCCAGGGCGACCGGAACCGTGGCGGTCTTCGAGCCGCCCAGGATCAGGGCGAACAGAAACTCGTTCCACGACAGGATGAAACCAAGGACGGCGGCGGCCATGATGCCGGGCGTGGCAACAGGCAGCACGATGCGCCAGAAGGCCCCCCAGCGCGTCGCCCCGTCGGTCATTGCCGCCCCTTCCAGGTCTTCGGGGATCGCTTCGAAGAATCCCATCAGGATCCAGGTCAGGAACGGCAGGTTGATCGCCGCGTAGACGATGGTCAGACCGGTCAGCGAATTGGTCAGGCCGAAATTGCGAAACAGCATGAACGTCGGCAGCGCCAGTGCCACGGGCGGCAGCATCTGGCTGGCAAGAGTGGCGAAACGCGCCAGCCGTCCGCCGGTCCGGAAGCGGGCAAAGGCATATCCGGTCATGGCGGCCAGTGGCATGGTCACGATCACCGACAGGCTCGCCACGATCAGCGAGTTCATGTAGTTGCGTCCGAAATTCTTTTCGGCGAAGAGCGCGCGGTAGTTGTCGAGCGTTACCGAGGGGAGGATCGCCGAGCTGAAGCTGTCTTGCGCAGGCACCAGCGATGTGCGCAGCACCCACAGGATGGGAAAAAGCACGATCGTGACCGCAAGGATCAGGCCGATGTGCGATAGGATCCGCCGGCCCATCTCACGCCTCCCTTGCGATAACGTCACCGCTTGCGGCGTCGAAAAGGTGCATATGCGCAAGATCCGCATAAAGGGTGATCATGTCGCCGACTTTCGGCAGGAAATGGCGGTCGACCCTGGCTGAAAGGGTCTGGCCTGCGGATTCGATCACGATCAGGTTTTCGGGACCCAGCGCCTCCAGCACCGACACGGTTCCCTGAAAGGCCTGCGCACCCGGGGTGGGCTGGGTCTGGATGTCCTCGGCCCGCAGTCCGAACAGCAGTCCCGGTCCGGCGGCCGAACGGTAGAGGGCCGCCTCCCGTTCGGGCAATGGGCCGGAGATGGGGCCGGCGTCCAGCATCACCTTGTCACCGTCGGCGGTCAGGCGGGCTTTGATCAGGTTCATTGCCGGGGCGGCTAGAAATTGCGCCACGAAGGTGTTGCGCGGCCTGGCATAGACCTCCAGCGGCGCGCCGACCTGTTCGATCCGGCCGTTGCGCATGATGCAGATGCGGTCGCCCATGGTCATCGCCTCGACGTGGTCGTGGGTGACGAAAACGGTTGTCTTGCCGACGCGCCTGTGAAGCTTCACCAGCTCCTGGCGCATCTCGCCGCGCAGCTTGGCGTCAAGGTTCGACAGGGGCTCGTCCATCAGGAAGACATCGGGCTCACGCACGATTGCCCGCCCGAGAGCGACACGTTGCCGTTGCCCTCCGGAAAGTGCCGCCGGCTTGCGATTCAGATAGGGTTCAAGGCCGAGCACGGCAGCCGCCTGCGCGATCCGGCGATCCTGCTCGTCCCGGGGGGTGTTGCGCATCTTCATGCCGAAACGCATGTTTTCGCGCACGCTCATATGCGGATAAAGCGCGTAGGACTGAAACACCACGGCCACATTGCGATGGCGCGGCGCCAGACGCGTCACGTCCCGCCCGGCGATGCTGATCTGCCCCTCCGTTGTCTCCTCCAGCCCGGCGATCATCCTGAGTGTGGTGGACTTGCCGCAACCGGAGGGCCCGAGGAGCACCATGAACTCGCCTTCCTCGATCTCCAGCGAGACGTCCCTCACGCCGAAGTTGCCGAGGCCGTAATCCCGGCTGATCTTTTGGAGCTTGATCTCTGACACGTTGGCGTTCCGTCGGACAGGAGAGGGGGCTGGGATGAACAGGCGGCTGTTGCGGTATCAGGTCATATAGACGCCGCCGGTCACATTGATCGCCTGTCCGGTCATGAAACGCGCCGCATCCGAACACAGGAAAACCACCACACCGGCAACATCTTCGGGCGTTTCGATCCGGCCAAGAGGGGTTTGCGAGATGTAGTCCTGCTGCACTTCTTCCGGCGACATGTGGCGCAGCTCCGCCTCCCAGGCGATCTCGCGTTCCTGCATCGACGTCCGCACGAAGCCGGGGCAGACCGCATTCACGCGAATTCCGGAAGGGGCCAGCTCGCGGGCGAGGCCCTGGGTCCAGCCGACCACGGCGAATTTGCTGGCCGAGTAATGCGCCAGCAACGGTGCTCCGACCTTGGCAGCCAGGGAGGCGGTGTTCACGATCGTCCCGCGGCCCTGTTCCAGGAAGTGGCGGGCTGCGATCTGATTGGTCAGGAACACGCCGCGCGCGTTCACATCCATGTTGAAGTCCCAGTCGCGGTCGGTCAGATCCACAGCAGGACGCATGCTGGAAACACCCGCATTGGCGATGCAGATGTCGATGCCGCCTGCCGCTTCGACCGCAGAGGAAAAGGCCGCCTCGACCGACGCCCGCTCACGCACGTCAATCCTGACCGCCCGATGTCCGGAGCCGAGCTTGTCGGCCGCTGCTTCTGCCGCCTCCAGATCCAGATCGGCGACAGTCACGGTAATGTCTTGCGCCGCGAGAGCACGGGCGATGGCCCAGCCGATCCCGCCGGCGGCACCCGTCACGAAAGCCGATTTCCCCGTGAGCTCCGGATGCGTCTGGAGGGCCAGTTCGTGTTCATTCATGTTTCATTTCTCCAAGATTGATCAAAAGCAAACATAGATTCGTAAGCCGGGCAAGAAAATTGTTTGATTTTGTTCGATTGAAATTTAGGCAATGTTCTGATTTGATTGGTTTGATATTATTTGCAGAGACCGCCGAGATGACAGACAGTTCAATCCACCCGACGCCAGACAAGGCGGCCAAACGTGGCCGTACGCCTGCCCAGGCACGACTGGCTGCAATCCGCGAGCGCCTCATCCAGGGAGGATCGGTCTCGGTTGCCGAAATCGCCCGGGAGTTTGCCGTTTCGGACATGACGGTCCGCAGAGATCTGGCCGAGCTGGAAGGGCAGGGCCTGCTGGAGCGGGTGCATGGCGGTGCCGTCAGCCTGCAGCATGGCCCCTTGACGGTGATCGACGATGTGGAGCCGCTGTTCGAGGCCCGCCGTCGCCTGAACAGCGAAGCGAAGGCCCGCATAGCCCGGGCCGCCGTGCGACTGGTGGCAGACCATCAGACCCTTGCCTTCGACCTGGGAACCACAGTGCTCGCCGGCGCCCGCACTCTGGTGTCCTCGGATCCTGCGCAGGGATTGCGGATTTTCACCAACAGTCTGCGGGTGGCTCAACTGGCCGCGGCGGCGTCGGTGCCGACCTATGTCCCCGGTGGACTGATCCAGCCGGGAGAAATGTCGGTGACCGGTCAGAGCGCCGTCGAGAATTTCTCCCGCTACTACTTCGATGCGGCGCTGATCGGAGCGTCCGGTCTGACCCAGGACGGGGTGTTCGACTATTCACCTGAAGAAGCGGCGATGAAATCGGTCTACATTCAACGCTCTTCCCGCCGCATCCTGATGATTGACAGCTCCAAGTTCCGCCGCATCTCCACCGTCCGTGTGGCGGATCTGGCGCATATATCCATCATGGTCACCGATGCCGCCCCGCCGCCGGAACTGGCTCAGGCGCTCGAAGAAGCCAACGTCCAGACTGTTATCGCCTGACTTCCCGAGGTTTTTCATGGCACTTTTTCTAGGTCTCGATATCGGGACGACGTCGACGATCGGCCTGCTCATCGAGCTGCCCGACCGGATCCTGGCCAAGGTCTCGCGGCCGGTCACACTGCAATCGGCCCATCCAGGCTGGGCGGAGGAAGACCCCGGCCAATGGTGGGACAATTGCTGCGCGATTGTCCCCGAACTTCTGGAGAAATCCGGACGAGAGGCGTCAGAGATCGCCGGGATCGGCGTGGCGGGCATGCTGCCGGCTACCATCCTGCTGGACGGGCAGGGCCGACCCTTGCGCCCCTCGATCCAGCAAAGTGACGGCCGTGCCGGGTTCGAGGTCGAGGAAATGCGCCGCGAAATCGATGAGGATGCCTTTCTGGCCGCCGCCGGAAATGGCGTCAACCAGCAGCTTGTCGGCGCCAAGATGCGCTGGCTGAAACGGCACGAACCCGACGTTATCCGGAACGCCAGGACCCTGCTGGGCTCCTATGATTACATCAACTACCGCCTGACCGGGGTGGCGCGGGTCGAACAGAACTGGGCGCTTGAAGCGGGAATCGTGAATGTCGCGACCAACCGGGTCGATCCCGATCAGGCTGCTCTGACGGGGATCGATCCGGCGCTGCTGCCACCGCTTGCGCCCTCGTCTGAGGTCATGGGCAGCGTCACGGCCGAAGCGGCCGCACAGACCGGCCTGGCGGCGGGAACGCCCGTGGTCGGAGGGGCCGCCGACATGATCGCCTCCTGTCTTGGCGCCGGTGTCATCGCGAATGGCGACGTGTTGCTGAAGTTCGGTGGCGCGGTGGACATCCTGACCGCGACCGACAGGGCGATACCCGACAAACGGCTGTTTCTCGATTACCATCTCGTGCCGGGTCTGTGGATGCCCAATGGCTGCATGTCCACCGGCGGATCTGTGCTCAACTGGTTCGTGGATACCTTCGCCACCGGGATCGCGCCGCTGGACGGCTCACGCCATGCGGCACTCGACGCCCTGGCTGCAGATCGCCCGGCCGGCGCAATGGGGCTGACCTTCCTGCCCTATCTTCTGGGAGAGAAAACGCCGATACACGACCCCTCCGCACGCGGGGCATTGAACGGCATGACCTTGTCGCATGATCTGGGCCACATCTGGCGCGCGGTGCTGGAGTCCTACGCCTATGCCATCCGCCATCACGTGGAAACCTTCAACGAGATCGGCTATGAGACAACGCGCTTCTTCGTCTCCGACGGCGGTGCGAACAGCGATGTCTGGATGGGGATCGTCGCGGATGTTCTGGGCGTCTCCCTGCAACGGCTCGGCGGGCATCCCGGTTCCTGCCTCGGTGCGGCCTGGGTCGCGGCAGTCGGTTGCGGCGGCGCGGACTGGAGCGGCATCGCGGCCCTGACGGAACGCGACGCGCTGATCACGCCCGACCCGGCCCATCGTCAGGTCTATGACAGTGGCTATGCCCGGTTCAAGGATCTTTACGAACGCCTGAAGGGGAGTTGCTCATGAGCTTGCGTGCCATTGCCTGGGACATTGACGGAACCCTTGTGGACAGCGAGCCGTTGCACCACCGCGCCCTCGTGGCGGTCTGCGCCGGCTACGGTCTGGAGATCGATCCGCAGGATCAGAGCTTTGTCGGCATGCACATCGGCCATGTCTGGGATCGGCTGCGCCCGCGGTTTCCGCAGACGGTGGACGAGCGGCAGTGGCATCAGCGGATCCGTACCTACTATGCCGAGCACAGCGGCAGCCTTGTCCCGATCCCGGGCGCTGTCGAAACTGTCAGGTTGCTCGCTGAAGCGGGCATTGCGCAGATCTGCGTTTCGAACTCCGAACGGGAGGTCGTCGACGTGAACCTTCGCAGTCTCGGGCTTGCGGAGCTTCTGGTCGGGTCGATCAGTCTCGACGATGTGCCTGCAGGCAAACCCGATCCGGCTCCCTACCAGATGGCGGCCAAGGCATTGAAACTGCCGCCGCAGGATGTTCTTGCCGTCGAGGACAGCGTTACCGGAATGCGCTCGGCACTGGCCGCCGGCATGAAGGTTGCGCTGTTTGGCGGCGATGCATCCGGCGACCCGCCGCACGCGCATTTCCATCCGGTTTCCCTTTCCGAAATTCCGCAGTTCCTGAAGCCGCGGGCGTAGGTTTCGACTTGCGCCACCACTCGTGAACACGGGCGATCCTGTCGACGATCCGCCGTCTTCGTTCCTTACCGGCCGGTAGGTCAAGTGACGAATACAATCCGGCGGAAACTGCCGACGCAAGAGGCCCGGACGGATTGTCCGGGCCTCTCTGTGGTTCGATGGGGGAGGGGAGAATTACTTCTTCAGTCCTACGGTTTCGATCACTTCACCCTATTCCTTGACATCCTTGTTGATCATCTCGGCCATTTCATCGGGGGTGGTGTGCATCAGTGTCATGGAACGGGCGGACATTGTTATCCAGCGCTTCCTGGACGACACCGCCGGCTAGAGGCCGTATAGCTGCGCCCGATGGTTCACTTCACCCCGTCGATGGGGGCAGGTCGGCGAAACGGCGATGCCGGAGTGCTCCTCGACTTGCTGAGTGCGGACATCCATGTCTTGTAACGACATCAGTTTCCCGTGCAGTAACACGTTTCGTAGGCGGTCCGGTTGATGGTGCTTTGGGCACACGCGTAGGCTTGCCAGTTTGAATCCGTGATCTGTCTGGAGTGCGCCTTGACGGCATAAAGGTCGTCGAACCTGGCGCGCAGGGTCTTGTCGTTCTTGATCCGGGCGGCAAGGGCCGCGCGGCTGGCGGGGGAGAGGTCCTGAAGGGCGTAGGTGCTGCGATAGACGTATTCGAGCTGCCAGTCCGGCCGGGCGCCCTGCGCGGCGGCGGAAAGATTTGGCATGTAGAAGGTCGCCGAATCCCTTATGGCGCCACTTGTACGGTCATAGAGAAAGGCCGTGAAGGCCGGATTGTTGCCGAAGACCGGGCTTACGGCCGGGGTGATCTGGCTGGCGACCAGCGGCGTGCCGTCGGTATCCGCGATGATCGCGAAACTGTCCATATGGGTGTGGCCGGAAAACGTGTACTCGACGACGACGCTGTATTTGCGCATGAGGTCCACAAATTTCCCGGAGTAGCGGTCATGCCAGAAGGGGCTGATGCGGGCGTCGCAGCTGCCTGTTCCGTGCACCGTGCTGTAGGCGTTGATGCCCGGTGGCACATGCATGAGAATCTGCGCTTTCCGCCCGGCTTTCCGGGTCCGGGCAAGTTCGTTCTCCAGCCAGGTCATCATTGCGCCGCCGGGATCTCCGCCGCCGGCACCGCAGCTGTCCGCGTAGCGAGGTGTCCAGAAGATGTTGTTGAGGACGATGATGTCCTGATCCGCAAGAGTGGGATGGGCAACCTTGTAGTAGCCGCCGGTCCGGAACCGGTCGAATCGCATCGGCTGCCGGCTCAATGTCGCCCATTGATCGGCGATTCCGGCTGTAAAGGGACTGTCCGGTGCGATCTCGTAGTCGCCGCAGGCGGAATCCGTATTGCCCAACACGCCGTAGACGGGAATGCCGCCGAAGCTCTCCTCGAGAAGGAGCGAGACATATTGCGCGGTCTTGATGGCGAAGGAGGTGTGCCCCTGAGGTGACGGACCGGCATGTTTGAGGTAGTCGGAATTGAAATCGTGGCTCAGGTAGTCTCCGGTGTAGAGCACATAGTCATAGGTCATGTTTTGCGCGGCGGCAGCCTGAAGGGCGGAGACCGTCAGGGCGTAGCCTGCGTCATGCTGGTAGCTGCGGATGACCCCCTTCGCGCCCTTGGCGAAGATCTGCGACCATTCCGAGACCGGGTTCCGGTCCAGCGCCGGAACGAGAGCGGGTACGGTGAACGGATCGAAATGGATGTCCGTCACGATCAGGAAAAGTCCCTCGCCGGGACCGGGCTGAAGAGGGGCGCCCTGCGCCCGGACAGCGGCCTGCGGCAGCATCACCGCTGCCAGTACCGTCAGCGCGAATGCAATCCTGACCAGCATGGCAAGTGTCCCTTCCGCAAAGTGAGTTTCGTGAGGACCAATTCGGTCAAATCCGAAGGACATGGAAAGGGTTTCACCCCGTGTCGCCATTCCCATGCCAGTTCGTCTTCATTTGGGAGTTCACACCCTAGATGAAGGCTTGCGGGAATGGAAACGCGGAAAGACCGAAAGGGAAGCTTGCCGCCATTCGACCCGAGTGGAGGTGGGAAGGGGGGGCGTGGGCCGCCATGGCAAACGCTCCGGGCGTTCGCCATGGCGGCAGAGTCGGACGCCGGCCTAGCGGTAGATCATCGTCGGCAGCCACATGGAGAAGGCCGGCACGAAGGTCAGCAGCAGCAGGACGGTTACCAGCGGGATCAGGAAGGGTGCCGTGGCGGTCACGCATCGTTCGAAGGGCACATGGGCCACCTTGGACAGCACGTAGAGCACCATGCCCACCGGTGGCGTCAGCAGGCCGATCATCAGGTTGAGGATCATGATGATGCCGAAATGCACCGGATCGATGCCGAGGCCGACGGCAACCGGCAGCAGCACCGGTGTCAGGATGGTGATCGCCGCGATGGTTTCCATGAACAGGCCGATCACCAGAATGATCAGCGTGATGATCAGAAGCAGCGCCACCTTGTTGTCCGTCAGACCTACCATCAGCTCCGAGAAATGCCGGGCGGTCTGATTGGCGGTCAGGATCCAGGCGAAGATCGTCGACGCCGCGACGATGAGCATGATCGCTGCCGTGGTCTCGACCGTTTCGAAGGAGACCTTCAGGATCTTCTTCCAGTTCAGCGTGCGGTAGACGCCGACACCGAGGACGAGGCACCAGGCGACGGCGGCAATGGCCGCTTCCGTCGGCGTGAAAATGCCGAACATGATGCCGCCGATGATGATCGCCGGGGTCATCAGCGGCAGAAAGGCGTCGAGGAACGTGCGCCCGAAACGGCTCAGGACGAAGGCCTGGTCCCGGGGATAGTTCCGTCGGCGTGAGTACCAGGCAACCATCACCATGAGCGCCAGTGCCATCATGAGACCGGGGACGATGCCCGCCATGAACAGCTGGCCGATGGACGCGTCGGCAATGACGCCATAGATCACCAGCGGCAGGGATGGGGGAATGATCGGCCCGATCGTCGAGGAGGCGGCGGTGATGCCGACGGCGAAATCCGTGTCATAGCCGGAATCGCGCATGGCCTTGATTTCGATGTTGCCAAGCCCTCCGGCATCGGCCACCGCCGCGCCCGACATCCCCGCGAAAATGACGCTGGCGCCCACATTCACATGACCCAGTCCGCCATGCATCCAGCCGACCGCCGCACGGGCGAAGGCGAAGATGCGGGTCGTGATGCCGGCGGAGTTCATCAGGTTGCCGGCAAGTATGAAGAAGGGAACCGCGATCAGCGGGAAGGAATTGATGCCGTTGACCATATTGGCCAGCACGATCATCGGCGGTAGCCCCTCGAAGGCGACGAAAGCCAGGGAGGCCAGCGCCAGCGCGGCGGCAACCGGTACGCCGATGATCATCAGCGCGAAAAGAAACAGGATCATGAGCACGATGGCCATGCGGTCTTAACCTCAATCGGTGGGCAGATGTGCGTCCAGCGAACGCACGACGTCTTCCGGGCTCTGCCGGAGGCGCCGCCACAGCCAGACGGCCGAATAGAATGCCATGACGCCGAGCGCGATCACGCAGATGGTGTAGATCCACGCCTTCGGGATGGGCAGGGAGATCATTTTCTGCCGGGTCTTCTGGGTCAGCTCGATGCCGATCCACGTCATGGTCGCGAAAAAGCCGAGGGTGATCGCCTGAGCCAGCACCGTCAGTCCCTTTGCCACAGCAGGCGGGACCACGCGCATCAGGAATTCCAGCGTGATGTGGGTTCCGCGCCGTGTCGCCGTGATCGAGCCCAGGAAACAGACCAGGATCAGAAGATAGCGGGCCACTTCTTCGGTCCATGCCAGCGAGTCGTTCAGGACGTAGCGGGTGAAGAATTGCATGAAAACGACGATGGCGAGGATCCAGAAAACGAAGATCCCCGGTGCATCGACCCAGCTGAGATCGCCGAGATCCGTCTCGCCGTCCTCGAAATGCAGCAGATCGGGCGCGCCTGACGCGCGCCCTTCCTGGTGCTCGGCGGAGGCGGAATTGTCCGTCTCCACCGCCCCGTCAGTCTTCCGGATCATTTCGCGAGGGCCTGCATCCGCTCGTAATGTTCCTTGGTGTAGGGCACTTTCGATTCATCCGTCAGGATGGGTTCGACGGCGGCCTGGAAGTCCGTCTTGTCGATTTCGTTCACCTGAATGCCCTGATCACGGAACCACTGCACCAGATCCTGTTCGGACTGGTAGATTTCTTCCGCGTTCCGCGCCAGTGCGTCCTTGACGACGGCATCGACGATTGCCGCGTCATCGCCAAGCTCGCCCATGGCGTTTTCGGAGACCACGACGATCAGCGAGTTGCCGATATGACCGGTCAGGTTGATGTTCGACTGGACCTCGTAGAACTTCTTGAACTTGATGGTCGGCAGCGGGTTTTCCTGAGCATCGACGACGCCCTGCTGCAGGGCCAGATAGACTTCCGAGAAGGCGATCGGCGTCGGGTTTGCCCCCACAGCGTTCGGGAACAGGACCATCAGCGGCGAATCCGGCACGCGGATCTTCAGGCCTTCCATGTCGGCCGGCTTGGTGATCGGGAAATTGGAAGTCACGTGCCGGTAGCCGTACCAGGTGATGCCCAACACCGTATGACCGGTGGCTTCCTTGTAGCCTTCGGAAAGCTCGGCGAAGAGATCGCTGTCGCGGTAGGCCTTCCAGTGATCGTAGTCCTTCAGCATGAAGGGATAGTCAGAGATGGCAATGGGACCGTAGTCGCGTTCCGCGAAATTCGGGCCGGTGTAGATCATGTCGATGGAGCCGATGGTCAGGCCTTCGTTGATCTCCGCTTCCTTGCCGAGGGACGAGGCGGGATAGACGGAAATGGTCACTCGCCCGTCGGTCTTTTCCTTGATCTGCTCGGCGGCCCAGAGCGCCCACTTGTGGTAGCTGGAGCCTTCCTCGTAGACATGCGCCCATTTCAGATCCGCCGCCCAGGCCTGTCCCGCAAGAGCAACCGTCATCGCGGCGGCCAGAAGGCCCCGCGTTACCTTTTTTCCAAACATATCTTTCCTCCCGTTGGCCGGAGCCGAACTCCTCCGCTCGTCTGGCCAATTCATGTATAACTGGTATACAAGATATTTTACGTATATGACATATTTACGGAATGCAAACGAATTCGATCTGGTCAGGCAGGCGGCTGGCTGCTAGTCACGGCCGGACGAATGGGCACGAAACGGGCCTCCGCGGATGGCCCCCGTCCGGGAGCGCAAGGGGAACCGGCAACGTGTGACGCCGGGTGGAAATCACCTGCCCGGAAGGTGCAAGCCGCGTCCTTTGCGGAAACCGGGATGGCTCGGTATCAGGAGAGTTTATGGCCGTATCATTGGATGAAAGGCCCTCTGCGGAAATCAGGTCTCGCAAGCAGAGAGCGCCGAATTCGCCGCCTCGCGGGGCGCCGGACAGGCATGCCGGACAGGCGGCACGCAATTCGGAGATTGTCTATCGCGATCTGCACGATGCGATTGTCGATGTCAGCCTGGTGCCGGGCACGCCTATCGTGGAAAAGGAGATTACGGAAAGATACGGCATCAGCCGTACGCCGGTTCGCGAGGCGATTCTCAAGCTGGCCGAGGAACAGCTTGTGGATGTCATTCCCAAGTCGGGAACCTTTGTCGCCCGCATCCCGGTCGCTGTCCTGCAGGAGGCGATTGTCGCCCGCAGGGCGCTTGAGGAAGTCTGCGTCCGCGAGGCGACCGCGAAGGCGAGCAAGAGCCAGCTCATGGAACTGCGGGCCATCATCCAGCGCGAATACGAACTCAGCGCCGCCGGCGACGAACATGCTTTCCACGAGGCCGACAACGTCTTTCATGCCGGGGTGGCCGCCGCGGGCGGGTATCCGGGCATCTGGACCATGGTTGAGAAAATCCGCCTTCAGGTCGAACGCTACCGTCGGCTGACTTTGCCGCAGCACGGCAGGATGAAGCTGATCGTCGCCGAACATGAGGCTGTCCTGGACGGCATCGAGAACAGGGACGCAAATGCGGCCGTGGCCGCCATGAACAGCCATCTCAACAAGCTGCGGATCGACATCGCAACATTCCGGGATCTCTGGCCGGATTATTTCCTGTTCGACAGGAAGTAGCCCCGCCGAGCGTCCTCTGTCCGATGCGGCCTGCGCCGGTTTTCCGGTGCGGGCAGCTTACGGCGCATTGCGTTGTGAGGGATCTTTCGTGAAGGCGCCCGGAGCGTCGAGGGTGCCCGCTGCCCTCTGGGTCTCGGCCGCCGTTGCCCACCATTTCAGTTGCAGGAGCGTGCGGTCCATGTAGTCGTCCCAGCGCGCGGACTCGGCTTCTTGCGGATAGGCCCCGTCTTCCTCGAAGACCTCCTGTGCTCTGGGGACATGGACCATGGCCGAAACCGGCAGGCACCCCAGCTCGGAAAGATAGGTCCGCATGTTGACGGCGGCGCGGGCACCGCCCCACTGGCCGGCGGAATAGGTCACGATGGCGCTTGGCTTGTAGGAAAAAAGCGAGCTGCCGAAATGATTGAGGAGATGGGACAGGGCCGGTGACATGGAATGATTGTATTCCGGCGAGACCATCACATAGCCGTCCGCGGCACGGATCTGCCGGGCCAGGTTCTCCAGTTGCTCGGGCGCCTTGCCCTGTGCATAGGAAAAATGCGGCTTGAAGGGTGAGGGAAGCGCGATCTCCAGCGGGTCGATGGTTCGGAAATCGAGTCCCAGTGCGTCGAGCCGGCGGGCGCAGGCCCTTGCCACACGCAGGCCGAGACGGGCGGGATGCGGTGGTGTGCTGTCGCGCTCGGTGCCGAGGAAAATCAGGAAATTCATGCTCGGGTCTTGTCCTTCTTTCGCCTGCGGGGAAGCAGCGATTGAGCGGAAAGGATACCGTTCCGGAAGCGGGGAGGCAAAAAAAAGCCACCCCGGCGGACCGGGGTGGCTTGCTGTCGAAAACGCTGCCTTCTCAGCTGATCTGTGTGAGCAGCTTGTCGAGGCTTGCCTTTGCGTCGCCGTAGAACATCCGGGTGTTCTCCTTGAAGAAGAGCGGGTTCTCGATACCGGAATAGCCCGTTCCCTGGCCGCGCTTGGAAACGAAGACCTGCTTGGCCTTCCACACTTCCAGGACCGGCATGCCGGCGATCGGCGAGTTGGGGTCTTCCTGGGCTGCCGGATTGACGATGTCGTTGGAGCCGATGACGATCACAACGTCCGTATCCGGAAAGTCCTCGTTGATCTCGTCCATTTCCATGACGATGTCGTAAGGCACCTTGGCCTCGGCCAGCAGCACGTTCATGTGGCCGGGCAGGCGGCCGGCGACCGGGTGGATGGCGAACCGCACGCTCTTGCCCTTGGCGCGCAGGCGCTTGGTCAGTTCGCTGACCGACTGCTGCGCCTGGGCGACGGCCATGCCGTAGCCGGGAACGATGATGACGCTGTCCGCGTCCTCAAGCGCGGCGACCACACCGTCCGCATCGATGGCGATCTGTTCGCCGTCCACTTCCATGGCCGGTCCGGTGGTGTTTCCGAAACCGCCCAGGATGACGGAGACGAACGAGCGGTTCATGGCCTTGCACATGATGTAGCTGAGGATCGCGCCGGAAGAGCCGACCAGCGCGCCGACGACGATCAGAAGATCGTTGCCCAGCGAGAAGCCGATGGCCGCCGCGGCCCAGCCCGAATAGGAGTTCAGCATCGACACCACGACCGGCATGTCCGCACCGCCGATGCCCATGATCAGGTGATAGCCCACGAAGAAGGCCAGCAGCGTCATCACGATGAGCGTCCAGATGCCGGCGCCGTTGAGGAACAGGAGCAGCAGGATCAGGCTGAGGACGGCCGCACCGGCGTTCAGCATGTGACCGCCCGGCAGCTTTTCCGCCTTGGAGGTGATCTTGCCGGCAAGCTTGCCGAAGGCGACGACGGAGCCCGTGAAGGTGACCGCACCGATGAAGACCCCGAGGAAGACCTCGACCTTGAGGATGGACTGCTCTACCGGGGTCTTGTGGGCCAGCAGCGCGGCGAACCCTTCCAGGGCCTCACGCTCTTCCGCTCCCATGGCCAGAACCCGGCCCAGTTCGATATAGGCGTTGAAGCCGACGAAGACCGCGGCCAGACCCACCAGCGAGTGCATCGCGGCGACCAGTTGCGGCATTTCGGTCATCTGCACCCGCTGGGCGACGAAATAACCGATGATCCCGCCGGCGGCGATGAGCAGCAGCGACAGCAGCCACAGGCCCGAGCCCGGGCCGATCAGGGTGGCGACAACCGCCAGCGCCATGCCGGCAATGCCGTACCAGACCGCACGTTTCGCGCTTTCCTGACCCGAAAGGCCGCCAAGTGACAGGATGAACAATACAGCCGCAACCACATAGGCAGCCGTCGTGAAACCGAATTCCATGGCTCGGCCTCCTTAGGATTTCTGGAACATGGCGAGCATGCGCCTGGTGACAAGGAAACCGCCGAAGATGTTGATCCCGGCCATGAAGACGGAGAGACCGGCCAGCAGGATCACCAGGAAGGATCCCGATCCGATCTGCATGATCGCGCCGAGAATGATGATCGACGAAATGGCGTTGGTCACCGCCATGAGCGGCGTGTGCAGCGCGTGGCTGACGTTCCAGATCACCTGGAAGCCGACAAAGACGGCCAGCACGAAGACGATGAAATGCTGCATGAAGCTGGCCGGTGCGATCAGGCCCACCAGCAGCAGGAGCAGACCGCCGGCAACCAGCAGCGACACCTGCTGTTTGGTCTGCGCCTTGAAGGCGGCAACCTCCTGGGCGCGCTTTTCCTCCGGCGTCGGCTCCTTCGGCTTTTCCTTGGGCTTGGCCGCGATGGCCTGAACCTTCGGCGGCGGCGGCGGGAAGGTGATTTCGCCCTGATAGGTCACCGTCGCGCCGCGAATGACGTCGTCTTCCATGTCATGGACGATCTGACCGTCCTTCTCCGGCGTCAGGTCGCTCAGCATGTGACGGATGTTGGTGGCATAGAGGGTCGAGGCCTGGGACGCCATCCGCGAGGGGAAGTCGGTGTAGCCCACGATGGTGACGCCGTTGTCCGTGACCACCTTCTCGTCCGCGACCGTGCCGTCCACGTTGCCGCCGCGTTCGGCGGCCAGGTCGACGATTACCGAGCCGGGCTTCATGGCCGCGACCATGTCTTCCAGCCACAGTTTGGGAGCCGGGCGGTTCGGGATCAGCGCCGTGGTGATGACGATGTCCATCTCCGGTGCCAGTTCGCGGAACTTGGCAAGCTGCGCCTCGCGGAATTCCGGCGAGGAGACACTGGCATAGCCGCCGGTGGCGGCGCCGTCCTGCTGTTCCTCCTGGAAATCCAGGTAGACGAATTCGGCGCCCATGGATTCAACCTGTTCGGCGACTTCCGGGCGCACGTCGAAGGCATAGGTCACCGCGCCGAGCGAGGTGGCGGTCCCGATTGCCGCCAGTCCGGCCACGCCGGCCCCGACGACGAGCACCTTCGCCGGCGGTACCTTGCCGGCGGCAGTAATCTGTCCGGTGAAGAAGCGGCCGAAGTTGTTGCCGGCCTCGATCACCGCCCGATAGCCGGCGATATTGGCCATGGAGCTGAGGGCGTCCATCTTCTGTGCCCGCGAGATCCGCGGCACCATTTCCATGGCGATCACATTGGCGCCCTTGGCCCTGGCAGCTTCCAGGCCTTCCTCGTTGCCGCCCGGGTTGAAGAAGGAAATCAGCGTCTTGCCCTTGTTCAGGTGACGCGTTTCCTTTTCGTCCGGCGGACGCACCTTGGTGACGATGTCGGATTTCTTCCACAGGCTGGCGGCGGTCTTGATGACCTCAACGCCCGCATCCTCATAAGCCTTGTCGGAAAAACCGGCCGCCGATCCCGCGCCGCTCTGGATCAGGCAGACATAGCCGAGCTTCTGAAGCTGCTTCGCCGAATCCGGCGTCATGGCCACGCGGGCCTCTCCGGGGAAAGTTTCCTTTGGGGTGCCGATTTTAAGGGCTTCTGGCATATGTCGCTCCAAGATGGTGACGCAGGAGTGGCCTTTGGATAGGAGACGCCCGAGGATCGACAACCGGAGCTGCCGGACCCTCACAAGCGCGCAGCGAATATAGAAACGAAAATTCTACTTATGACAAGGTGTGTCCGGCCATGTTCTGAACGGTATTGCAGCTCGGATCAGGGAAAGCTGTCTTTTGCCGCTGAATGTTGGCGGATGCATTTCGAGAACTGCGGACTGTGTTCGCACCCGTTCCGGCAATCAAATACTCAAGATGGCGGTGTTTTTAGTATAGCGTCTCACCCTGCACAGCCTTTGCGGCTGTTGAGTCGCATATATCCTTTGCAGGCTGCAAAAGCGGCTGCTCCTTGGCAGGGCCGCCGCTTTCGCGCTGTCATGCCGCCGTTGCTTAGGCAACCGGATCGAGGTCCGATGCATCGTGGCGTTCGGCCACTCCTTCGGATCTGTCGTCGGTTACGCGGTTCACCTTGCGCCCGCGGACGACCGCCGGGCGGGCGTCGATCTTTTCCGCCCAGGCCATGAGGTGCTTGTACTCGTGTACGGACAGGAATTCTCCGGCGTTATACGCGCGGCCGAGCACCATGCCGCCATACCAGGGGAAAATGGCTATATCGGCGATGGTGTAGTCGTCTCCGGCAATATACGGCCGCTCGGCGAGAGCCTTGTCGAGCACGTCGAGCTGGCGTTTGGTCTCCATGGCAAAGCGGTCGATAGGGTACTGGAATTTCTCCGGCGCATAGGCGTAGAAATGACCGAAGCCGCCGCCGAGATAGGGAGCCGATCCCATCTGCCAGAACAGCCAGTTCAGCATTTCCGTGCGGGCGGCCGGGTCCTTGGGTATGAATTCGCCGAATTTTTCAGCCAGATAAAGAAGGATGGAACCGGATTCGAACACCCGGAGAGGCTTGTCGGTGCTGTGGTCGACCAGGGCCGGTATTTTCGAATTCGGGTTGGCCGCGACGAAGCCGCTGGAGAACTGGTCGCCTTCGCCGATACGGATAAGCCAGGCGTCATATTCGGCGCCCTCATGACCGCGCGCCAGAAGCTCCTCGAGCATGATCGAGACCTTCACGCCGTTCGGTGTCCCCATCGAGTAGAGCTGCAGCGGGTGCTTGCCCACAGGCAGGTCCTTTTCATGGGTCGCGCCGGAGATCGGCCGGTTGATGCTGGCGAAATGACCGCCGCTCGGCTTGTCCCAGGTCCAGACCTTCGGCGGTGTGTAGGTGGGGTCACTCATGAGGAATTGCTCCAGAACAGAATTCATTCGAACGCGTTTGCGGGACTTGGCGCATGGCGTCATGCATAAACCATCGCAATATTACGATCAGATAGTGCAATCGATCCGATTTTCCTAGGGGCTTGAGCCTGATTCCCTATGACATGCGTCCGGGAGAGCCGAAAAATGCCGAAAAACCGGGAGGCGTCATCGGTCTTCCTGGAAGGTCATGACAGGAATTGAAGTCTCGTGAAGAGGAATATGCGGCTCGCTCCGAACGCCTGGCGTATTTCACCTGCTATCAGGTGAACGCGGGAGCTGGCGGTTGCCGGAACGGGCTGTAAACGCACCTCACGGGACAGTTGCCTATAGCCAGCCTTTTTCCCGGTAGTATTTCAGGGCACCTGGATGGAGATCGGCGGTCAACCCCTGCTTGATCATGTCTTCCGGCTGGAGGTTCTCGAGCGCCGGATGGAGTTTCCTGAAATCCTCGAAATTGTCGAAAACGGCGGAGACGATCGTGTAGACGGCCTCATCCGGCATCCTGGCGGAGGTGATCACGGTGGCCTTCGGTCCCCAGGTGGGAATGTCTTCCGGGTTGCCCTGGTAGAGACCGCCCGGGATGACGGCGCTGGTAAAGGCCGGGTTCTCGGCCAGCAGCCTGTCGACGGCATCGCCGCTCAGCGGAAGCATCTTGATATCGCAGGTGGAGACGGCTTCCTGGGTCGAGGCGTTCGGCAGGCCGGCAACCCAGAAACTGGCATCCAGCTTGCCGTCGCACAGGGCAGGGACCTGTTCGGTGGAACTCAGCTCTTCGCTCAGGGCAAGATCGTCCGCGGAAAGGCCGGCATATTCCAGCAACAGCTCGGCCAGGACCCGCGTGCCGGAGCCGAGGTTGCCGATATTGACGTTCTTGCCCTTCAGGTCCTGAAGACTGTCGATACCGGCGTCGGCACGCACCATCAGGTGCACCGGTTCCGCATGAATGGAAAAAAGCGACCGCAACTCCGGATCCGGGCCTGCAGCGGCGAAAGGACCGGTGCCCTGCAGGCTCGCGGCCTGGGTGTCCGACTGCACGATGGCAAAGTCGAGCGTGTGATCGCGGATGGCATTGGCGTTCTGGACCGATCCGCCGGTCGATTCGACGAGACAGCGCAGGCCATGGTCCTTTCGTCCGAGATTGACCAGGCGGCATATGGCGCCGCCGGCTGGATAATAGACGCCGGTCACCCCGGCGGTCCCGAAGGTAACGAATTGCTGTGCGCTTGCCGTACCGGAGTAGATACAAACGGCGGCCAGAAAGACGCCCGAAATCTTCAGTATCCACCTCATTCACTCAGGCTCCCTCACTCGAATCCCGCTGTCTGCGGTCGCCTCAGCATACCGGGTTCAGCTCGGACAAGCGCTAATATTGTCATGTCTGGCGGCCGAATGTGAAGGTTCGCCGTCGCAATTCAGAAATCGGTCCCGCTCCGCCCCCGCTCCGGGCTTGACCCGGGAATTTCCCGGCTCCAAAGGTGAGACCGGGCGTTGGAGTAAAAAGCTGGTGATTCCGTTCGAAGTCCTGACTGTCTTTTTTGCCGCTGCCGTCGCACTGGGTGTCGCGCCGGGGCCTGACAACATCTTTGTTCTGACTCAATCAGCACTTTATGGCCGTTTTGCGGGACTGATCGTGACGTTGGGTCTTTGTACCGGCTTGATCGTTCACACGGTTGCCGTCGCGCTCGGCGTGGCCGCCATTTTTCAGACATCCATGCTGGCCTTCACGCTGCTGAAATTTGCCGGCGCAGGATACCTGCTCTACCTGGCGTTCCAGGCATTCCGGGCCGTACGAACGGATCTGTCCGGCCGGCAGGAGCCTGCCCTCTCCAGCCTGGCGCTGTACCGGCGCGGCATCGTCATGAATGTGAGCAATCCGAAGGTCGCAATCTTCTTCCTGGCTTTCCTGCCGCAATTTGCGGACCCGGCCAGAGGCTCCGTTCCCCTGCAGGTGCTTGTGTTCGGCGGGCTGTTTATCGTGGCCACGGTCCTTGTCTTCGGCGCCGTGGCGCTGGGGGGAGGGATGCTCGGGGCGTTTCTGAAACAATCCCCGAAAGCGCAGATCTGGCTCAACCGGCTTGCCGGCATCGTTTTTATCGGCCTGGCACTCAGGCTGGCAATTGCCGAGCGCTGATCCGGCGCTCGGCTCTCATCCGGCAGCAGTCTGCGAAACGCAGGCAGCTCCACTGGTGGATTGGCCTGTGGGCTGGCGCAAGCTCGCAGGGCAGGCGGCCTCGCCAGATGAACAGGACTTGATTGCCTTCCGCACAGTTCCAGGAGGATCTAGATCGCCTGCAGCGTGTAGATCGAAAAGAGACTGTCCTTGTCCCTGTCCTGATTGAGGACACGCCAGCCGCCCTTGCTGACGATGGAAGTGAAGGCCTCTTCGCTGTATTTGTGCGAATTCTCCGTGTGGATGGTTTCGCCTTCAGCAAAGGCAATGCTTTCACCTGCAATTGTCACCGTCTGGTTTCGCAGGCTTTCCAGGTGCATCTCGATACGGCTGTCATCGGCGTTCCAGAGCGCCCGATGCGCAAAGGAGGCAAGGTCGAAATCCGCGCCCAGCTCGCGATTGATCCGCTGCAGCAGGTTCCGGTTGAAAGCGGCGGTGACACCGGCCGGATCGTCATAGGCCTCGACCAGGACGGCTTCGTCCTTCGGTCGGTCGACGCCGACGATCATGGTCGCCTCCGGCATGGCAGCGCGGATATTGCCCAGAAGAGCGGCGGCTTGGGAGCGTTCGAAATTGCCGATGGTCGACCCGGGGAAGAACACCAGGACCGGCAGTTCGGGAAGTAACGGAAGCTTTTCGAGCGGCTGCGTGAAGTCCGCAGCCACCGGAATCACGGCAAGCGAAGGATGGGCCCGCCGCACCCGTTCGGCGGCGTCCTGCAGATGGTTGGCGGAAATGTCGACCGGCATGTAGACCGAGAGGTCCTGAAAGGCTCCGAGCAACAGGTCGGTCTTGCGGCTGGAGCCGCTGCCCAGTTCCACCATGGCGCCGCCTGCACCGGGAAGATGGCGGTATTTCCTGACGTTGTCTTCAAGGATCGCCAGTTCGGTGCGGGTGGGATAATAGGCATCCAGCCGGGTGATGGCCTCAAACAGATGCGAGCCGACATCGTCATAGAGCCACTTGCTGCTGACCGCCTTGCGCGGTGCAGTCAGTCCGGCAAGGATCTCCGAGCTGAAAGCGGTCCGGGTCATGTCCGGGGCGACGTGTTTGGTCATTGGTTTGCTGCCAGTCTCAGGCCGAGCATCTGCCAGCGCTGGTGGGGATAGAAGAAGGTGCGGTAGGAGGCGCGCATCTGCCGTTTCGGCGTGGCACAGGAGCCGCCGCGCAGGACCATCTGGTTCACCATGAACTTGCCGTTGTATTCGCCGATGGCCCCGTCGGGCGGCGTGAAGCCGGGATAGGGGGAAAAGGCGCTGCTGGTCCATTGCCAGACGTCACCCCAGAGGCCGGACCTGCGACCGACGGGCGTGAAGGCGCCGTTCTCCAGGAAATTGCCGTCGATATCCGTCGGCTCGGCCGCCGCTTCCCATTCCGCTTCCGTCGGCAGCCGGGCGCCGGCCCAGCGGGCATAGGCGTCGGCTTCGTAATAGCTGACATGAACCACCGGTGCGGAAAGATCCACGGGCTGGGGGCCTTGCAGCGTATAGGTCCACCAGACACCGTCCTGGCGCCACCAGTAGAGCGGCGAATCCCAGCCGTTTTTCTCACGCACCGCCCAGCCTTCCATCAGCCAGAGCGTCTGGGTCGTGTAACCGCCGTCTTCCATGAAGGCGATCCATTCGCCGTTGGTGACAGGCCGGTCCGCGAGCCGGAAGGGATCGAGCCAGACCTTGTGGCGCGGACCTTCGCAATCATAGGCAAAGCTTTCTCCGTCATGGCCGATCTCGAGCAGGCCGCCGTCGCAGTGCGTCCAGCCGGTTTCCTGCACCGCGCTGACACCGGCAGGCCTCGGCTCGATGTAGGCGGGAAGGAGCGGGTTGTAGGAAAAGGCGTTGAGCAGATCGGTGATCAGCAATTCCTGATGCTGCATTTCGTGGTGACAGCCCAGGGTGACCAGCGCGTCTAGCTGTTCCGGGTCCAGAGCGAAGGCACCCCGCGCCAGGCCCTCAAGCAGGGCCTCCTCCACGTGGGACCGGTAGCTGCGCACATCGGCGGCGGTCGGCCTCGACAGCAGTCCCCGCCGGGAGCGGGTATGCCGTGGCCCGGCCTGGACGTAGTAGGAATTGAACAGCAACGCGAAGCGCTCGTCCTGCACCCGATAGCCCGGGAGCGAGGGCTTCAGGATGAATTCCTCGAAGAACCAGGTCGTATGCGCGAGATGCCACTTTGGAGGACTGGCATCCTCCATCGATTGCAGGCCCATGTCTTCGTCGTTCAGGGGGGCGACCAGCGCAAGAGACTGCGCCCTGACCATTTCGAAGAGATCCGAAACGGCCGACCCCGGCGAGGGGGCCTCCCGTCCGTCCACATTGGTCATTTGCATTCCTCCATGCGCATACCGGCAAGACTGCCGCCGGCCGGCCCGGGGTCCGGCTGCAGGCGTGTTGAAGGTAGGAGAGCTCCCGGGTTTTCCAATGCCGCAAGTCGCAAACGGTCTGTGCGCAGTAGCGCGGTTCGCAAGCCTGGCTCCGACTTGTTGAAAAAAGGAAACAATGTTCTGTTTGGTGCCATCACGGCCTCGCAGGCAAAGAAAAGTCCACAAAACCTTGTTTTCAGGGCGTGTTGTGAACCGTTCAAACGCGGGAAAGTTCCCGCCGGAGAGCCTGGAAAATAGAAAACCAATCCTGACAGGGCCTGTCAGGATTGGTTTTCGGACCTCTTCACATTGGCGTGAGGTGCCCGCCGGCGGGACTGTCACACCAGTGAAAACCCGGTGCCGAAGCAATCTGCCCGGTCGGGCGAGATCCCGCCGGACACCTGTCACGGTGAACAGTTGCCTTCCGGGCCGTTTTGATGTCACAGCTTGGGGAACAAAGAACAGGTGATCAGAGTTGCGCCGGGCCGTTACAGTCTGATCGAGGAGGTGCCATGCCTGATTTCAGAGGATCCATTCCCGCGCTGGTCACGCCCTTCAGGGACGGCAGGGTGGATATCGGCGCGCTTGAGCGTCTTGTCGAATGGCATCTGGAGGAAGGCAGCCACGGCCTCGTTGCGGTCGGCACCACCGGCGAAAGCCCGACGGTTTCGAAGGACGAGCACAAGGACCTCATCAGGCGAGTGGTGGATCTGGTGAACGGCCGCGTACCGGTTATCGCCGGCACCGGCTCCAACGCCACCGCGCAGTCCCTTGACATGCTTCAGGCCGCGGAAGCGGCCGGTGCCGATGCGGCGCTCGTCGTCACCCCCTACTACAACAAGCCCAACCAGGCTGGGCTGCTCGCTCACTACCGGATCCTGCACGACAACAGCGCGCTGCCGATCATCCTCTACAACATTCCCGGCCGCTGCGTGATCGACATTGTGCCCGAAACAATGGCCGAAATGGCCCGCTGGCCGAGGATCATCGGCGTCAAGGATGCCACCGGACAGATGGAGCGGGTCAGCCGCCAGCGGGCGCTTTGCGGACGGGATTTCCTTCAGTTCTGCGCCGAGGACGCGGCCGCGCTCGGCTTCAACGCCCATGGCGGAACCGGATGCATTTCGGTGACAGCGAATGTTGCCCCGCGCCTGTGCGCGGCCTTCCAGGAAGCGTCTCTTGCTGAAAATCTGGAGCTTGCGCGCGACTATCAGGACAAGCTTCTGCCGCTGCACACGGCGCTCTTTCTGGAACCTCCTGCAGCCTGTACGAAATATGCGCTCTCTCGCCTGGGCCTTTGTCTGGAAGAGGTCCGTTTGCCGCTGACACCTGTCACCGCCGAAACCCGGCAGGCGATTGACCGGGCCATGGAGACCGCCGGGCTGGTCTGATGGAAGAACTTCCGGTGTGCCAGGTTGCGCGGGCACCGGCAGGCGCATGAGTGCTGCTCTTGCACGCTGTGCGCTTCTTTCCTGCTCCGGCGCGCTGCCGGGCATTGACCTGCGAGGTTCACATCGCTGAAACGGTCACGGCACTGCCGGGGACCGGCGACGGAATCTCGTAGACGGAGCCGAAGCCGCACGTGCATTCCGCAGTGTCTGAAGCGCCCGGGGGCGCTTCAGAATTCGATCGTTTACTGCACCCTCGGG
Source organism: Labrenzia sp. 011 (assembly GCF_003075075.1). Lineage (GTDB taxonomy): Bacteria > Pseudomonadota > Alphaproteobacteria > Rhizobiales > Stappiaceae > Roseibium. Next base: position 27,623 of record NZ_QCYM01000021.1, read on the forward strand.
AACAGCGTCTCGATTTCTCCAAGGTCGCTGTCGCCCCGGAGCTTGTCGAGTTCCGGTTTCCACGGGCAGGCGGCCTCAGGTGCATTGAGCATTTCCAGAGATCGGGTCGCGGAGCCGGGAATGATCTGCAGCAGGGCTTCCATGACGACGCGCAGGCAGTCGAGGGTCACATAGATCACCGTCTGGCAGCGCTCCCGGGTCTCCTCGTTCTTGATGAGATCCCAGGGGGCCTGTTCGGCGAAATAGTTGTTCATCTCGTCGGCGACGGTGATGATCGACTGCGCCCGCGCCGGAATGTCGGCGAGGTTCATCCATGTACCCATGCCACCGGTCGCTTCCAGAACCGCCTTGCGGATCGCCTCGTCCTGGGCGTTGAGCGGGCCCGGGGCGGGCAGCTTGCCGTCGAAGCGCGCCTTGGAGAACTTTGCCGCGCGCGACAGCAGGTTGCCCACCTTGTTGCCCAGTTCGCTGTTGTAGGTCTGGGTGATCAGGTCGACGGAAATCTGGCTGTCGCTGTCGGCGCGCATGTGCCGGGCCAGGTACCAGCGCAACGCATCGACGCCGAGCTTGTCGATCACTTCGATCGGATCGACGACATTGCCGATGGATTTCGACATCTTCATCCCGCCGGCGCCGACCCAATGGCTGTGCACGGACAGTTTTTTCGGCAGCGGCAGGTCCGCGGCCATCAGCATGATCGGCCAGTAGACGCCGTGCGGCTTCAGGATGTCCTTGCCGATCAGATGTTCGCACTCCGCCCACCAGTCCTCGTAGCCTTCTTCCGGCCAGCCGATGTTGGTCAGGTAGTTGGCGAGGGCGTCGAACCAGACATAGGTCACGAACTCCGGGTCGAAGGGCAGGTCGACACCCAGGGTCACGCGGGCCTTCGGCCGCGAGATGCACAGGTCTTCCAGCGGTTCGGACAGCATCTGCTTCAGCTCGTTGCGGAAGGCATCCGGCTGCACGAAATCCGGATTATCGGCAATATGCTGCAGCAGCCGTTCGCGGAAGGGCTCCATTTTCAGGAAGTAGTTGGTCTCGTCCGTCTGCTCCACCTTCATGGTCGGATGCAGCGGGCACTGGCCGTCCTCGGTGAGGTCGGACTCCTTCTTGAACTCCTCGCAACCCTTGCAGTAGGTGCCGGTGTATTGCTTCTTGACGATCAGGCCCTTGTCGAAGATCGCCTGTTCCATGCCGGCAACAGCCGTCTTGTGGCCCTCCCGGCTGGTGCGCACGAAATAGTCATAGTCCACGTCGAGACGGTCGAAGACGGCGCGGAATTCCTTGCCGCGCATCTCCAGATACTCCGTTACCGACATGTCGAGTTCGGCGGCGGCTTCCTGGTTCTTCTGGCCGTGTTCGTCGACGCCGGTGGACAGCATCAGCTCGTATCCAAGCGCCTTGCGGTTGCGCTTGAGGATATCGGCCATGACGGATGTGAAAGCATGACCGATATGCGGAGAACCGTTGACGTAGTAGATCGGGGTCGTGATGTAGCTTTTCATCCAAGCGCTTTCGAATTTCCGGGCGGAAGGGCATCCGTGCGGACCCGGCCCGCCGGGCCGGTCGCCGGTCCGCCATGTGAGGTGCGAGCTATATTCCACACTCGCTCCAACAAGAAAAGCCCCGGACCTTGAAAAGGGCCGGGACCTCCCTGCACATATGGGGGCGCGGGCGTGAGCTGAAAAGAGCTTAGCCGATCAGCCAGATCCCCCCGAGCACGAACAGCGCCAGGAACATCGTCTGCGTCAGCAGCATCAGGATTGCCGGTTTGCCGACTTCCAGGAGCTTCGGGATCGAGGTCTTCATGCCCACCGCCGCAATGGCGGTCAGCAAAGCCCAGCGGGAAATATCTCCGGCCGCGTCCTTGGCGGCGGCCGGGATCAGGCCGAAGGAGTTGCAGGCGGCCAGCACCAGGAACGCGATCACGAAGGATGGCATCAGAGGAGGGCGGGTGGCCTCGGGGGCGGCGCCCTTGCGCAGCACCAGCGCGGCCACCAGCACGATCGGGGCGAGCATGGTGACCCGGATCAGCTTGACCAGGGTGGACAGGTCGCCGGTTTCCTCGGAAATCGAGAATCCGGCACCGACCACCTGGGCGACGTCATGGATCGTTCCCCCCAGAAAAACCCCAGTCGCATCCCTGGAAAGCCCGAGAGCGCTCGTCAGGATCGGGTAGAAGATCATCGCCAGTGTGGACAGCACGGTGATGATGATGACCGTGAAGGCGAGATCCCGTTCGGAGTGTTCCCGTTTCGGCAGGATCGACCCGATGGCCATCGCCGCGGAGGCTCCGCAGATCGCCACCGCACCGCCGGTGAGAAAGGAAAACAGCCGGTCGCGGCCGAAAAAACGGCCGATCAGCAGGGAGAAGCCGATGGTCGCCAGCACACCGGCGACCACAAGTGCAAGAAAGGGCAGGCCGAGCGCCTGAACCATCTCGACGCTGATACGCGCGCCGAGCAGGGCGACGCCGAGCCGCAGCAGTGTGCGGGCGGAAAAGGCGATCCCCTCCTCGGTCCTTTTTTCGTCGGCAAGAAAGTTCAGAGGCATGCCCAGCAGGATTGCCATGAGCATGGCCGGGGCGCCGTAGTGATCGTTGAGAAACTGCGCGGCAATTGCCACCAGTCCGGCAATGGCGATGCCGGGAAAAAGAACATTTGCCCGGTCCTTGAGGGGTTGAACCATCTGGTTTCCTATTTGCAGTTCGGCAGCTCGATTTACAGCCTTCAACCGGACAGGGCCGCAGGCATGACAGTCGATCGGTTTTAAAGTGTCAGTGCCTCTCGCGTATGAGTGAACGCGCGATGCACTAGCGGTCAATCGGCAATCCGCTCGGAACGGCGTCCGGAATGCCGAAAGGAGGGGCCGTGACGGACGAGGTCCCGGTAAGGGCCCTCAGAAACGCCACAAGATCGGAGATTTCAAGGTCGGAAACTGCGGTTGGTGCGATATCCCGGAACAGGGCCTGCCGCGCCATTTCCCGGGGATCCTTCCAGACCATGAAATCGATGCCTGCAAGCCAGGGCGCCTCCGGCAGGCGGGCTGTCTCCGGGCGCCAGGTTTTCAGCATGCCGTCCGGATCGAGGTGGTGACGCACGATGCCTTCCAGCGTCGGATAGGCGCCATTGTGGCCATAGGGCGCCGTCAGTTCGACATTGCGCAGCATGGGCGTGCGGAACCGGTAGGCGTCTTCCAGTAGGTCGGTTTCGCCCATGACGCCGACGTCGCGCACCATCGGGTCATGGAGGCGCGTGCGGCCGGGACCGAAGGGCGGCAGGCCGAGCGCGTGGAATTTCTGGTCGCTGAGCAGCTTGCCCGTGTGGCACCTTGCGCACCCGGCCTTGCCGTAGAAAAGCTCCAGTCCGCGCTTCCCGCTGGCGTTCAGGGCACTTTCGTCGCCGGACAGGAAACGGTCGAAGGGACTGTCGTGGCTCTGCCATTCGATTGCCTGGAAGGCGGCAAGGGCATTGGCGATTTCCACGATCGTCACGTCTTCCGGCCGCTTCACATGATCGAAGGCAGACACGAACAGGCGCCCGTATTCGGGGATCACCCGCACCCGCTTGGCGAGGATCGGCCACGCGCTGTCGATCCGGTCGTGGATCGCACCGGCGATCTCGTTTTCCTTCGGATTGCCCGCCATCTCGAACTGCGCGGTCACGGGAAAGACCGCCTGGGCGGCAAGCAGGGAATTGAAGCCTTGTGGCAGCCATTCCTCTGCAGGTGAGTTGAAGCCGTTCTCGTAGGTTTCGGCAATCGACAGGCGCCCGTCGTGAAACAGCGTGCGGATCTCCTTCGCCCCGAGGTTCCAGAGACCCGGCGCATTGCGGGGAATCCGTTTGCGGATCCTGTTCCCGCCCAGACCGGCACTCCGCCGCTGCCCCAGGCCTTCGCCGCCTTCACCGATCCCCAGCGACAGGCGATCGCCCGTGCCGAGCGTCGGGTGATGGCAGGTCGCACAGGCGATATTTCTGTTGCCGGACAGGATCTTGTCGTAAAAGAGCAATTGTCCGAGCGCTGCCTGCCTGCGGTCGAAGGCGAGGAAATCCTCCGGGCCCAGGGGCGCTGGCAATTCCGCCGCCGGGGCAGGCGCGGCAAGAAGAACGAGCAGGGGGAGCGACAGAAGGCAATGAACAGGACGTTTGTATCCGCCCTTGCGGGCCTCACCCTGCTGGCCACGCCGGCTCTTGCGGAAATCGAGGAAGCGCGCGACCTGATGGAGGCGGGCCGCTACGAGGAAGCGATGAAGGATCTCCGGCCCGCGGCGCGATCCGGCAATGCGGATGCGGAGGAGCTGATCGGCGTGATGTATGCCATGGGGCTGGGGGTCGAACGCGATGACCAGCGCGCCTTCGAATGGTATCTCAGAAGCGCCATGAAAGGTCATCCGGGCGCCCAGTCCGGGGTGGGCTGGTACTATGAAGTCGGACGTGGCCTGCCTGCCGCCGACCTCGTGCGCGCCTATATGTGGTACACCCTCTCTGCCATCGGGGGCGACCCCGATGCGGCGATCTCTCTTGAAGAGGTGGTCAAGAAGATGACCCGGGAGCAGATTGAAAAGGCGCATGTTCTTGTCGGCGATTACAAGGTCTGGATGTATCCGTTCCGGTAAGTCCGTCCTGTGGTTCTGATCGGTTCAGGACTCGTTTCCGCAAGTTCTGAACGGATGAGAATTTCCGGCGCCGACACAGTCTCAGGCCACTTTCCCGTGGCGCAAGCGATAGTCCCGAACCATCACGCCCCGCCGGAGCAGGGCGTGATGTATTCTTGTCCGGATCAGTTCAGGTCCGCATCGCGGCTGCTGTTGATGGACGACTCGGCTTCGGCCACGGCTTCTTCCAGTGCACCGAAGATTTCTTCGCCACGGCCGACATTGGCCTTGAACCATTCGTAGACCGGCGCGGCGGCTTCCTTGAAGGCGGCTTTCTGTTCCGGAGACGGCACATAGAGGTCGCCGCCACCGGCAACGAAATCCTCATAGGCCTTGATGGACTTGCGCTTCGGCGAGGCGAAGGTCGCCTGCTGCAGGGCATAGAAACCGTCCACCACGACGCGGCGCAGGTCTTCGGGCATGGAGAGGAACTTCTCGTTGTTCATCCACCACAGGGCGCCCATGTAGGCGTGGCCGTCGAGAGTGACATACTGTAGGCCGGCATCCGGGAACTTCATGCCCATGATGTCGGTGATGCCGTTCTTGGAGCCTTCCACGACACCGGTCTGGAACGAGGTGAACAGTTCCGGCCACGGGATCGGAGTCGGCGAGGCGCCGAGGGACTTCACCAGTTCCTGCGGCAGGTCGGCGACCACGGTGCGGATCTTGAGGCCTTCCAGATCCTTCGGCATTTCGACGCGGTGCTTGGTATTGGCGAAATTCCGCCAGCCGCCGGTATTGCCGATGGTCATCAGGCGGATGGAATTCTGGGAATCCTCAAGTGCCATGTCGCGCAGGGTACGGGTGAAATCGCCGGACAGGACGTGCTCGGCGATCCGGTCGTCGGCCATCATGTAGGGCAGGTCGAGAACCTGCACATAGGGGAAGATGCCCGAGGCGCCGCCGGAGGTGGAGATGTAGATGTCGATGGCGCCGTCGGCCACGCCCTGGAGACATTCCGCGCCGTTCGAACACAGCTGCGTACCGATGAAGAGCTCGACCTCGATCGCGCCGTTGGAGGCGGCCTCCACGAAGTTCTTGAAGACGACAAGACCGTCATAGTCCTCGTCGTTCTCGTTGGAATTGGCCGTCGCGCGCAACGTGTAGTCCGCGGCAAGGGCGCTCAGCGACGAACCGGCGAGCATCGCCGCGACGGTGAGCGTTTTCAGTGCAGATTTGAGCATTAGGTACCTCCCTTTGAAACTCAAGATCAGTTGGCAAATCCGGTCAGACGCGGGATCGTCATGGAAAGTGCCGGTATGTAGGTGATCAGGAAGATCACCGCGATCTCCACCGCCAGAAACGGCAGAATGGCCTTGGCTATGGTTTCAACCCGTTCTCCTGAAACCGACGCCGCGACAAAGAGCACCAGCCCCATCGGCGGCGTTGCCAGACCGACGGTCAGGTTCACGCTCATGATGATGGCGAAGTGGATGGGGTCGACACCCATCGATACGAAGATGGGACCGAGGATCGGCCCCAGAATGATGATCGCCGGCCCGGCATCCAGGAACATGCCCACCACGAACAGCAGCACATTGATCAGGAAAAGCAGAAGCAGCGGATTCTGCGTGAGGCTGAGCACGAAGTCGGCCATGATTTCCGGTGCGTGGCTGAGGCTGACAACCGTCTTGAAAGCCATCGCGGCGCCGACCAGAAGCAGGACCATGGCCGAGGTGATGCCCGCCCGGTTCAGCACGGCCGGAATGTCCGAAGGCTTGATTGTCTTCAGCACGAAGAGGCCGATGCAGAGGGCGTAGGCCACTGCGACGGCCGCCGCTTCAGTCGGCGTGAAGATGCCGGCCAGAATGCCGCCCATGATGATCACGGGGGTCAGCAGGGGGAAGAAGGCCTTCAGCGAGGCATCGCCCCGTTCGCTCCATGTGTAGCGGCGGCTCGAGGCAGGGAAATCGTATTTGTTGGCCATGAACTTGACCATGATCATCAGGCCGACGCCGACCAGGACCCCCGGGACGATCCCCGCCAGGAAAAGCGCGGCGACGCTTTCGCCCATGACATAGGCATAGATGATCATGATGCCGGAGGGCGGGATGATCGGGCCGATGACAGAGCTCGCCGCGGTGATCGCCGCGGCAAAGCGGCGGGTATAGCCCTGCTTTTCCATCGCCGGGATCAGCATGGAGCCGAGTGCCGAGGTATCGGCCACTGCCGATCCGGACAGTCCGGCAAACAGCATCGATGAGAGGATGTTCACATGGGCGAGACCGCCGCGCAGATGTCCCATCAGCGCCTGCGAGAACTCCACCAGCCGCATGGTGATGCCGCCCTTGTTCATCAGCTCGCCTGCGAGCATGAAGAACGGAATCGCCATCAGAGGAAAACTGTCCATGCCATTGTAGACGTTACGGTAGAGAAGCACGATGTCGCGCTCCTGGCCGTTCATCCACAACAGCAGGCCCGGCGCGGCGAGCAATCCGAAGAAGACCGGCAGACCGATCATCAGGAACACGAGAAAGACGGGAAGGAACCAGATCAGCATCAGTCGGCCCCCGCCATGTCCGCGTCCGGTATTGCCGCCAGACGGCCCCGGCCGCCCAGAATGGAAATGACGCTGCGCAAAATGAGTTCGATGTTGACCATCGCCAGCAGGATCACGCCGACGAGCATGGAGGCCATCATCCAGCTGCGCGGCGCGCGCACCCATTCGCTCAGGGCGAAGTTGCCGGGCACGTAAAGGGAGGCGGTCGCGAAGCGGCCGCCGAAACCGGAGACTTCCGCATAGCCGATCCGGGCCGCAATCAGCAGCACCGTGAGGGAAACGAACAGCAGGAACAGGCTGAGCAGGTTGCCCGGCAGGCGGGGCAGGGCATGGCCGACCATGTCGATCGCGACAAATCCGCCGCGACGGAACGCGGTCGGGGCCATCAGGCCGGTCATCCAGAGCATGCAGAAACGCGCCGCCTCGTCGGGCCAGGGCAGGGCGTTGTTCAGGACGTAGCGGAACACGACCTGAATAAGGATCGCGATCACCATCAGGGCAATAGCGACAACACCGATAGCGCGTCCGATTCGCAATATGTGCGAATTGACGAACTCGAGCGGTGCCAGGACCGCCAGCAATACGCCCATTCGGGCTCCTCCCTAAATATGTCTGTCCGTCCGGGGCGATCGATCGCCCCGGCGCCGGTTCTATTGTGGTGCGATTTGACCCAGTTTGCCTGCAAAAAAGGTAAGCGCATCTCCCTTGCGCATTTCCGCCTGCAAAACTTCTCCAAGAACGATCAGGTGATCGCCTCCCTCATAGGCCGTGAACCGTTTGCATTCGAAGCGCGCCAGGCAGTTTTCGATCAGCGGAACGCCGTTGCCGTCCACTTCATAGCTCAGTTGATCGAAGGCGTGGGCGTTGCGCACGAAACCGCTGCATACTTCGGCCTGCTCGCGGCTGAGCACGTGAATGGCATAGTGTTCGGCGGTTTCGAAATAGCGGAACCGCCGCGAGCCCTTGTCCGGCATCCACAGAACCAGCGGCGGTTCCAGGGAGACGGAGGAGAAGCTGTTGGCCGTGATGCCGACGGGACCGTCCTCCGAACCGGTGGTCACGACGGTGACGCCGGTGGCGAACCGCCCGAAGGCATCGCGCAGCAGGCGGGTGTTTTCTGCATCGGGCTCGAATGTGACTGTATGTTTGGCGCTCTGCATGGTCATCACGGAACCTCTTGTCCGAGGGCCGCCTCGTACAGGCGGTACCAGGTTTCACGATCCAGATCGACTTTCAGCGCATCCGAGATTTTCGCGATCCGCTCCGGATTGTTGGTGCCCAGAACCGGCAGAAGCTGTGCCGGGTGGGCCAACAGGAAGGCGACGGCCACCGCCGAGCGGTCGACGCCGAACTGTCCGGCCAGTTCATCCAGGACGGCGCCGAGCTGGCCGCCTTCGGAAATCAGCGTACCGCCGCCGAGAGGAGACCAGGCCATCAGCCGTGTGCCGAGCCTCTGATGAAAGGCGAGGTCGCCATTGGTGAACGGTGAGATTTCCTTGAGGGAAATCTCGATCTGGTTGGTCACGAGCCGGTTCGACATGGCCGACTGCAGCAGGTCCCAGTCCCAGGGGCGGAAGTTGGACACACCGACGGCCTTCACCTTGCCGCTCTTCACCAGCCCGTCGAGCGCAGCGCCTGTCTCATGATGGTCCATCAGCGGGTCCGGTCGATGGATCAGCAATAGATCGATGGTCTCGATACCCATGTCCGCAAGGGACGTCTCAACCGACTTTTCGATATGTGCCCGCGAGGTGTCGTAATATTTCACCGCCTTGTCCGCATAGCGTCCGGCGGGGGCGACGATATCGCATTTGGTGACGATTTCCATGCGCTCGCGCAGCGAAGGACTGGCCTTGAGGGCGCCTCCGAGCACCGCTTCCGCGGTGTAGCCGCCATAGATATCCGCCTGATCGAAAGTGGTGATCCCCTGATCGAGGCAGAGCCGGATCTTCCGCTCCACATGCGCGGGCGAGGTGTCGGCATCGTCGCCGATGCGCCACATGCCGTAGATCAGGCGGGAAAACTCGAGGGTGTCTGAAATTCTGACGCGTTCCATTAGCGGCGTACTCCATTGCCAAGCGGGGTGGCGGGGGTGTCGGCGGGAACACGGCCATAGGCTTCCGGCAGCGAGCAGGTCTTCAGGTGCGGCATGACCCGCGTGCCGAAGTGCTTCGCCTCTTCCATGTGCGGATAGCCGGAGAAGATGAAGGCCCGGATGCCCATTTTCTGGTAGGCCTCGATCTTGGACAGGACCTGATCGGTGGATCCCACAAGTGCTGCGCCGCAGCCGGAACGTGCCCGCCCGACACCGGTCCACAGATTGGGTTCGATATAGCCGAACTCGTCGGCGACCTCGCGGTTTTTCGCCTGATGGCTCACACCGAGAGACCGGGCGTCGAGAGCCCGCTCGCGAATGGCCGTTCCCTGGGCGTCATCCAGTTTCGAGACGATGTAGTCTGCGTATTCCTGGGCTTCCTTTTCCGTGTCGCGCACGATCATGTGCACCCGCAGCCCGTAATCCAGGGTGCGGTCGTATTTTTCCGCCACCGTATTGACCGCCTTCATGCGGCCCGCAAGCTCTTCCATCTTTTCCGGCCACATCAGATAGACGTCGCAATGCTGGCCGCAGAGTTCGAGCGCCGCGGGAGAGTAGCCGCCGAAATAGAGAAGCGGGCCGCCCGTCTGATAGGGGCGGACCGGATCGGTGGTCAGCCCCTTGAAGGAATAGATCTCGCCTTCATGGTCGATTTCGTCGCGTGTCCAGGCCTGCTTCAGGATTTCGACCACTTCGCGCGAGCGCTGGTAGCGGTAGGTGCTGTCTGCCTGCTCCCCCGGAAAATCGGAAGAGATGATATTGACCGTTAGCCGGCCCTCGAGCATGTGGTCGAGCGTCGCGATGGTCCGTGCCAGCATGATCGGCTGCATCTCTCCGCAGCGCACGGCGGCCAGAAGATTGATCCGGTCGGTGATCGGCGCGCAGCCGGCGACAAAGGACAAGGTGTCCTGGCCGACCTGATAGGAAGACGGGCAGAGGATGTTGCGGAAGCCCTGCTCCTCTGCGGTCTTCACGATCGATGAGCAATGCTCCCAGGAGGACCGCAGATGGCCTTCCGGGACGCCCAGGAACTGGTAGTCGTCGGAACATAATGCCGCGAACCAGGACACTTCCGCAGCATCGAGATCCGGCGACGTTACTGGGACAATGGTCATATAGGGCCTCCCTGGAACAGCCTGCCATGTGCGAACCGCATGACGGCAGGCTGAGCAATCCTCACAAAGCCGGAACGTTCTGACTGCGGTCCGTTGGACGTCAGCCGTTCCGGAGTTTTCGTTTGTTTTCGATTGGCTTCACTTTGCCTTCGATTTCTTCTTGCATATCACCCGTTTTGATGTAAATCAATAGTGTATCAATTTTGCAGAATAGGCAAATCCACCGCCATGCCCACGGCCTCGCAAACCGCCAATGCACTGCCGCTATATGTGCAGATTAGCGAGCTTTTGATCCGCGATATCGCCGCCGGGAGGCTGATCGACGGCGAGCGTCTGCCCCCGGAAAGGGACATGGCAGAGGAGCTGGGAATCTCGATCGGTACCCTGCGCAAGGCGCTGGCGGATCTTACGGAAAAAGGCTTACTCGAGCGGGTGCAGGGTTCGGGAAATTACATACGTCAGGGCGGCACCGGCGGCAGCGTCTACGCGATGTTCCGCCTTGAGCTGCTTTCGGGCGGCGGCCTGCCGCGTGCCGACATCCTGGACGTCGACCGGCTGAAGAAACCGGAGGACCTGCCGGTCTTCGGCACCAGCGGGGAGGGAACCCGTATCCGGCGTCTCAGATATCTCAACGATGTCATCATCGCGGTGGAGGAAATCTGGCTCGATGGAGATGCCGGGGTGGTGAGGCGGGAGTTCCTGTCCGATTCCCTCTACCGCTTCTACCAGAAGCACCTCGGGTTCTGGATCTTGCGTGCGGAAGACCGGGTCACCATCGGCGAGGTGCCCGGCTGGGCGCCGCCGGAATTCACCAGGGCGCCCGGTACGGTTACCGGCTACATCGAGCGCTTCAGTTGGGCGGACAGGCCCGAACCGGTCGAATATTCGCGAACCTGGTTCGATACGGACAGGGCGCATTACGTACAGCGGTTGAAATAGACAGGCGGGCGTAAAGACCCGCCATCCAAGGAGAACTCAAATGCCTGCGAAGGTAAGATATGGCGTGATCGGCTGTGGCATGATGGGGCAGGAGCATCTGCGCAACATTGCCCTTCTTCCGGATACCGAGGTGACGGTGATTTTCGAACCCGATCCCGAGATGGCCAGGGCCGCTGCGGAACTTGTGCCGGGTGCCACATTCGCGGGGTCCGTGGAGGAGCTGCTGAACGTGGAAGCGCTGGACTGCCTTCTGATCGCCAGCCCGAACCACTGCCATCTGCCGCAGATGGAGGAAATCCGCAAAAGACGCCCTCTGCCGCTGCTGGTCGAAAAGCCGCTTTTCACCGACCCGAAGGATAGTGCCGGGCTGGATGCCTTCAGGGCGTCCTATCCGGCGCCGGTCTGGGTGGCGATGGAATACCGCTACATGCCGCCCATCGCGGCACTGGTCGAGCGCGCCGAGGAGGTCACCGGCGGAATCCGAATGCTGACGATCCGCGAACACCGCTTTCCCTTTCTGCACAAGGTCGGCGCCTGGAACAGGTTCAACCGCTACTCCGGTGGAACCTTCGTCGAGAAATGCTGCCACTTCTTCGATCTCATGCGGCTGATCATGAAGTGCGAGCCAGTGCGCGTCATGGCCTCTGCCGGCCAGGACGCCAATCACAAGGACGAGATATACGATGGCGAGCGTCCGGATGTGCTCGACAACGGCTATGTGATCGTCGATTTCGAGAACGGCGCGCGCGCCATGCTGGAATTGTGCATGTTCGCCGAAGGCTCGCGCTATCAGGAAGAGGTTTCCGCCGTCGGACCGCAGGGCAAGGTGGAAGCCTTCGTGCCGGGCCCCGGCCGGTTCTGGCCACAGGATCTCGGGGAACCGCCTGTGCCGATGCTCGTCGTTTCGCCGCGCTCTCCGAAGGGGCCGCGCCGGATCGATATTCCCGTCGATCCGTCCATACTCGAGGCCGGTGACCACAATGGCTCGACCTTCTATCAGCATGCCGGATTTGTCGCGGTGGTGCGTGGCGAGAAGGACGTTCCGGACGTGACGCTGGAAGATGGCCGCCGCGCGGTCGAAATGGGTCTCGCCGCACAGCAGTCCGCCCGCAGCGGTCAGGCCGTCTCAATGGCGGCAGAGAGTCTGTCCTCGGTCGCCTGCTAGAACGGGAAACGAACCGGACATAAGGATCGGGAGCCGGCGTGGCAGCGGTCACGCCGGCCTTTTGCCTACCAGGGGTTCGCGGGCAGGAACGTGCGTACGGAATCCGAGCTGAACCCGTCGCGGCCCCGGCGCATGTTCAGGGCCTTGATGGGAAACTGATAGTTGCGCCCGGTATCGGTTTTCCGGCATTGCTGCTTGCGGTACTCGAACTGGCCGGGTCTGCCCATGTGGTTCTGAATCAGAACGCAGAACACGTCATAACGGCCATTGATCTCCACGTCGCGAACCGCGCCCTGCGCAACGATCACCTGCTTGTGGCGGGTGAAGGATTTGTCGAACAGCAGAAAATTGCAGTATTTCGAATGCCCGCCCGGGCTGCGTGTGCTCTCGCAATAGAAAATTTCCGCATGCGCCCGCTCCGGCGGGGCAATGCCGAGAGAACCGGTCCACACCAGTCCCGCCAGAATGACAGTCAGGAAGCCGCGGGATATTTGCATTCTGGTAAACTCCTTGGGTTCTGTCGGACAGATGCACAACGTCATGGTGCAGACATGATTGTCACTCTATCTGACAATTACCTGTGACGCGCCGCACTGGAAACAGTAGGATCGTTTTTTTAACGTTTAGGTCCGGGTGCCTGTCTGACAGCCCGAAATCGGCCATCAAGCGGGAACGCCATGGCGCGATACGAATTGTTTTGGGAGGCTCTCATGCGCAAGACCGTTTCTGTTGTCCTTTCCTCCGCACTGCTGGTTCAGTCGGTTCTGGTGAATGGTGTTCTGGCCGCACCGGCGGTGACGACGGCCAATGTCAACTTCCGGCAGGGGCCCGGAACCGGGTACGGCTCCTTCGGCACGGTCCCGAGCGGCACCCCGGTGGAGCTGGAAAACTGCGATGAGGGCGGTGCATGGTGTTCCGTCAGTTATGACGGCCGGAACGGCTTCGTCAGCGGCCGGTACCTGCAGCTGACCGAAGCCGAGAAAACGACCGGCTGGCCCCGTTCGTTCCAGACGGATGCCGGTGCGTCGCTCGTGCTTTACCAGCCGCAATTCACCGCCTGGGACAATTTCAAGACTCTCAAGGCGCTGGTCGCCGCCGAATATCTTGAAAACAAGGACGCCAAGCCGGTCTTTGGCGTCATCGGCGTGAGCGGTCAGACCGTTGCGGATACCGAAAAGGGCGAGGTCGATATCAGCGCGATAGAGGTGACGGAGCTTGATTTTTCCGCACTTGGCCGCAGCGCGCTCACGGATCTGTCCCTGCAGGTTGGCAAGATCATGCCGACCGGTACGATCACCGTGAAGGAGGACCGGATCACCGCGGGTCTCGCCGAATACCAGCGCGTGGAGGACGTTCAGGGTCTGAACGCCAAGGCCCCGCCGATCCATGTCTCCACGGAACCGGCCATTCTGGTGCAGACGGAAGGAGCGCCCGTCTTTGCGCCGGTCAAGGGTGTGCAGGGCCTCAGCTTCGTCGTCAATACCAACTGGGATATCCTCAGGGTCGACGAGACAGAGGCGCTTTACCTGCGCGATGAAAAGGCCTGGCTGACAACGACAGACGTTTCGTCGGGCTGGCAGCCGGTCGAAGAACTCCCTGACCTGATCGGGTCACTGCCCGATGACGACAACTGGAAGGAAACCCGCGAGGCCGTTCCGGGCGAGCCGTTTCCGGACAACCAGCCGCCAAAGGTGATCTATTCCGATCAGCCGGCGGAAATGATCGTTTTCGACGGCACGCCGAAGCTGGAGCCGGTCGAGGGCACGGGCCTGGAATGGGCCTCCAACACCGACAGCGATGTGTTTTTCCTGAAATCCACGTCCACCTGGTACATCCTTGTCTCCGGCCGCTGGTTCAGGTCGGCCTCGCTTGAGGATGGGCCGTGGACCTTTACCACGCCGGACATGCCGTCCGACTTCCTGAACATTCCCGAGGACGCACCCTATTACTCGGTTCGGGCCTCCATTCCCGGCACATCCGAAGCTTCCCAGGCCCGTCTGAAAGCCAGCATTCCCACGACGGCGCGGGTGGAGGTGGGCTCGCTCAGCACGGAGGTCGCCTACGCGGGTGATCCGGAATTCGAGCCGATCGAGGGCACTTCCATGTCCTATGCGGTCAACACCAATGATCAGGTGATACAGGTCGGCACGAAATACTACGTGCTGCAGGACGGTGTCTGGTTCGTGGGCGACACTCCGCAAGGGCCGTTTGCGGTCGCCACGGCGGTCCCGGACGAGATCTACACCATCCCACCGTCCTCGCCGGTCTACAACACCACATATGTCCGGATCTACGAGAGCGAGCCTGACGCGGTCTGGTACGGCTACACGATGGGCTACCTGACGGGATATCTGGCCTGGGGCGTCTTCGTCTACGGCTCGGGTTACTATTACCGCCCATGGTACCGGCCCGGCTACCGGCCGATCTATTTCCCGAGGCCGGTGACCTACGGCATCGGCGCCTTCTACAATCCGGTCCGCGGGACCTATGGCCGTTACGGCTACGCCTACGGACCGGCACGGGGCATCGCCGGCGGCGGCATCTACAATCCGCGCACCGGCGGCTATATCCGCGGAGGGGCGGTCAGCGGGCCGCGCGGCAGTGCCGGCTTCATCTCCGCCTATAACCCGCGCACCGGCAACCGTGTCGTCGCAGGTGGGGCGCGTGGCATTTACGGCTCCTGGGGCGGCAAGGTCGTGTCCGGACCGCAATGGTCGCGGACCCACGATCTTCAGGCCGGTGCGGTCAAGCGCTGGCAGCAGGAAGGCGCTGCCGGCCGGCCGGCAAGTCTCGGCCGTCGCGGCGATGTCTTCGCCGGACGGGACGGTGCGGTCTACCGCCGAAACGGCGAGAGCTGGCAGAAATTCGAGGGCGGGCGCTGGGGCGACGTCGCAGCGCCATCGCGCGAAAACATTCAGGACAGGCTTGGGAGAGCGGGCGCAGGCACAGGGGCGGCTCTGGCGAACCGGCCCGCCGGTGACAGGGTCCGGAACCGGCCCAGTGGCGGAGATCGCCCCAACCTGCAGCGTCCCAATGTACAGCGCCCGAACGTGCAAAAACCGAACGTGCAGCGGCCAGCACAACGCCCGGCCGTCCAGCGACCGGCTCAGCGTCCGGCGACCCAGAGGCCGGCGTTGCAAAGACCGCCGGCACAAAGACCGAATGTGCAGCGGCCGGTGCAACGGCCTCAGGCCCCGGCGCATCTGAACCGGGACAGCAGGGCGCGTCAGGCCGGCAACCAGCAGATCAACCGCAATCGCAATGTGCAGCGCTCGCGTCCACAGCCGCATCGGGGTGGTGGTGGCGGCCGCCGCCGCTGACATCCCGGTTGTCCGCGTCCCAGGGCATCCATGAGCGGCGGGCCCGAGTTGCATCGAGGTATTGGCATTCTTTCCGGTGAAGAACCCGGTTGTCCCGTCTGGACGGCACGCGGCTTTTCCGGTCTCATGCCTGCAAGTGTGGTCGGCAGGGGCATCGCGTTTGTGCGCGATCCCGGGCGTGTCCACGGAACGGCGGCGGCGCGGTTTTCATAAAAACGAGCTTCCGCCCATTAAGCGGCAGGGTGGACTGCCGTCTGAAGGAACGGAAGTGCATGTGCCGCTGGGCTGCCTGGAGCGGGGCTCCAAGATATCTTGAAGAGGTCATCTGCGATCCGGCCCATTCACTGATCGCACAAAGCCGCAACGCCGTTTCCTGCAAGACGGCCGTCAATGCGGACGGTTTCGGGATCTCATGGTATGGCGACCGGCAGATCCCGTGCCTCTACAAGGATGTGCGACCGGCCTGGTCGGATCCGAACCTGCTTCAGATCGCCCGGCATGTTCGTTCCGGGCATTTTCTGGCCCATGTCCGGGCATCGACCGGCACCGCCACGGCCCGCGACAACTGCCACCCCTTCACTCACGACCGCTGGACGTTCATGCACAACGGTCAGGTGGGCGGATACGACAAGGTCCGCCGGCGTCTCGACAACATGATCCCGGACGACCTCTACCGCAACCGCATGGGCGCGACGGACAGTGAGAGCCTGTTTCTGGTGGCTGTGGCCTATGGCCTCGACCTCCACCCGCGCGCGGCAATGGCCCGCGCAGTGTTCGAGACCGAGGCCCTTTCCAGATATGCCGGCACCGCGCCGCACATGCGCTTTGCCGCCGCGTGGTCGAACGGGGACGTTCTGTATGCAGCCCGCTACGCGTCGGACAGATTCGCGCCGACTCTCTATTACCGGGAGTTTGGCGACGGCGTGATGATCGTCTCCGAACCGCTCGACGGCGCCCGCGACTGCTGGCGGGAGGTTCCCCAGGGCCAGATGATCGAGGTGCGCGCCGGAAAGGTCGAGCAGATGGCCTTCCTGAGCGACGAGGAGCTGGTCGGTGCCTGAAGGTGACGGCTCCGCGGGGGCTTTCGGCCCGCGAAGCCATTTGCGGCAACCGGTCATCGCAGATGGCAGACTGCGGACGGCACCGGACTGACCGTCAGGCGTCGCTCAGAACGGTTGTTTCATAGACGTCGCTGCCCGCAAGCGGCAGCAGCCGGTGAGCCATTTCGTATTTCAGTTCTGTCAGGCGTGTTTCTTCCTCGGGCGTGCGGTCCTGCTTCTTGCCGAGAAGGACGAATTCCTCGCGCACAAGCCCCGGACGGATGACAGCTTCGACCAGCCGGCCGCGGTAGCCGAAGCGCCAGAGATAGGGGCCCGGCGGTGCGCTGATGACATCGGCGCCGCCAAGGCTCTTGTCGACGGTGAACCGGTCGCCGGACACCGCGCGCGTCACCATCTCGATGGCGTCCCGCCCGCCCGGTCCCGAAAAGGCCGTCAGCAACGTGACTTCCCGGCGCTCCGGCGGTGAGCTGTTCAGCAGCGGGAAGGCCGCCTGCATGGCCTTCAGCGCGTGAACGACACCGCCCGGAAAGCCGGGGCCGTGAAATTTCATCAGGTCGTTGAAGCTGAAGGTTATTTCCTGTCCGCTGTCGCGAACCGTAATGTTGTCCATTCTCAGGGTCCTCAGAGTTCCCGAAGCTGCGGAAGCAGGGCTTCGAGGAACTGCGTTGCAGCCGGCATGAAATGCGAGCCGTGGTGATAGCAGGGGTCGAGGGAGGTCGCGATGAGGCGCCCGGGGGCGTAGCTCTGCCTGTCCTCGAACATCAGCACGCCGATGTCATCTTCGATGAGAGCTTCCTGTTCGGGCTTCGGCGCGAAATGGCCGTGCAGGTGCCAGGTCGCCGCCGATGCCGTCATGTTCTTCATCAGCGCGTGCGAAGGGTTGGCAATGCGTGGTGCCGGACCTTTCTCACCGGTGATCCACCACCAGAAATTCGTCTGGCAGGGGGTGAACTCGATGCCGTCCAGCCAGCGGTCCGGAAAGATCTCTCCCATGACGATCAGGGTGCCGCCGCCCTGCATGTAGGCGACAAGCTGGCCCTTGAGGGGAGCGATCAGCAGGCTGTTCAGGCGGCAGGGCAGGAACAATATGTCGAAACGCGACAGATCCGTCTGCGCGACATCGCCGATATAGACGATCTCGTCGAAACAGGTTTCGAACGGCGCCTCGGTGAGCGTGCGGTGGTGAAAATAGGTTCCGCCGTCGATGGCGCCCACAAAGCTCATCGGATGCTCCTTTCGAAATGACTGAAGAACTGTTTCAGCACGCTCAGTCCTTCCGGGTCGGCCCGATGGAGGAAGGAAAAGAGGTCGTTGCCGGTGTGGACGAAGAGCTTTCCCCTGCCGACAGGAGCGATCCAGTCCACCGGGGCGCGGTCGATACCGATCGTCGTCAGAACAGTGGCTCCTTCCGGTGGCGGGTTGGTCCCGCGGCTGTAAAAGCCGGCGACGCCGCGCTGAAAGGTCAGGTCGTCCGAAGTCAGGCCGTCAAACAGCGCATGGCCGGCCTCGACATGAATTCTGAAGCTCTCCAGCCCGTTCTGGACAATCGGGCGAAACGGGGAAAGCCCGGTCAGGAAGGGATGGGCGACATGCCCGTTGAAAACAACCGAACCGCCACCTTCAAGGAAGCTCTCCAGCCGGGACGATACGCTCTGCAGATGCTTCTGGTCGGAATGCATGGTCAGCACGATGCCGTCATAGGCCGGGAGATCGCTGGATTCCAGGACCGGTTGCTGTGCGACGTCGAAGGTGTGTCCGCCGATATCGTCGACGTATTTCGGCGCTCCGTCCGGTGTGTTCAGAAGCCACAAGAACTTGCCCATGTCAGATGACCTTTCCAATGAGTTGCACGCGCTCGATCAGCCAGTAAGCCGCTATCACGATGGCGATCGACGCCCCTGCCAGTCTCAGTGCCCTGGGGAAATGAACGCCCGCGTTGCGGGAGAGCCCGAGCAGGGCGAAGACCACGGCCACGATTGCCAGCTGTCCGATTTCGACGCCGATGTTGAAGGAAAGAAGCGACAGGATCAGATCGGGTGACTGACGTCCGAGCACGTCGGCCAGGACGAAGGAAAAGCCGAACCCGTGCAAAAGCCCGAGACCGGCGGTGACGACGAGGCCGGGTCCCTGCGCCCGGCCGAGAAGGGCAACGGCACCCGCATAGATGATCGAGGCGGCGATCGCGGCCTCCACGGCGGGAATGAACCAGCTGGCTGAGGGAGCGAAGCCCAGAAAACCGGCAATCAGCGTGACCGTGTGGCCGATGGTGAAGCCGGAGACGGTCCAGATGAGGCGGGAAAGGGACGCGGAGGCGAGGACCAGGCAGATCACGAAGAGAACATGGTCGGGACCTTCCAGGATATGCTTCACGCCTTCGACGACATATCTGCCGATGGTTTCCGGCAGGCTGCGTTCCAGAATGACGGGATCAGTCAATTGTCCGCTGACATCCCGCATTTCGACGCCGCCGCCTTTCCAGTCAAGGAAGTGATTGTCGATGGAAATCTCGGCGGGGAGATCTATCTCCGGCAACCTGTTGCGGATGGCGACGGTCTGCGAAAGCGGGCCGAGAGCGATGGAGATATCGACCATCGCATCGGCGACATAGGGGGCAATGCCCGTCGTCTGTTCCAGCGCTGCCTCGGCGTCGCCGATATCCGCAAAGGGAGGCAGGTCCTGTTTCAGATGGACGGCCACCGCCTGCGGTGTCAGGTCGACGGCTTTGCCGCCGGAGAAGACTTCGTAGCCGTCGGCGATCTTGTTCATGAACACGTCCGGCCTTGCGGCGATAGCCCCGGTGTCCAGCCGGTAGATCCATTGCCCGTTGATCCGGCTGGCGTCGATGAAGTCCGACTCGATCGGCTCGTCAGGCCCGGACCGCGCGGCGAGTTCTTCCGCGAAGATGAGTGGAGCCGCGATGCGGATGAAGAGCCGTTCCTCCTCCCTGTCGAGCAGGAACACCCGATGCTGGCTGTTGGTCGCGAAATGGGCCATGGCTGCGGTAACCGGCAGCAGGAGTGCGAAAAGGATCAGGAGAAATCTGCGCACTAGGATATCCTCGCGCTGCTGGGGTGCTCGACGGCCTCGATGAGACGGCTGGTGTATTCATGGACGGGATTGAGGGCGACATCGTCGGCCTGGCCGAGTTCGACAACCACGCCGTCGCGCATGACGGCCACGCGGTCGCAGAAGTGGCGCGCCAGGACGATATCGTGGGTGATGAAAAGGATGCTCGTGCCCAGATCCCGGCGCATGTCTTCAAGAAGGTTCAGGATTTCCAGGCGGATCGACTGGTCGAGCATCGACGTCGGCTCGTCCGCGAGGATGACCTGCGGACGGGTGATCCGCGCCCGGGCAAAGGCGACACGCTGGCGTTGCCCGCCCGAAAGAGAGCCGACGCGGCGGTTCAGGAACACATTGTCGTCGGGCAGGTGGACGTCGCGCAGCGCGGTTGCGATATCCGCGGGCTTGCAGGTGCGTCCGGCGATCCGCAAGGGTTCGGCCACCGCTTCCATGACGCTCATGCGCGCGCTCAGGGACTGATACGGATCCTGGAAGATCATGTGGACCGGCGTGCCGGAGGCCCTGTGAAGTGGCTTGCCGTCGAAAAGGACAGCACCGTTATCCGGAGCATACTGGCCGAGCGACAGTCTGGCCACGGTCGTTTTGCCCGATCCCGATCCGCCGACAAGTCCCAGGACCTCGCAGCGGCGCAGTTCGACCGAGACCCCGCGCAGGGCATGGACGGGCCTTGCGCCCCGCAGTCGGGCAGCAAATCCCGCATTGAAGGACATCGAGACATTCTCGAGCGTCAGGATCCTGTCACCGGCGTGCGGGCCGCGCTGCCAGATCCGCGGTGCATGCAGCCTGGGGACCGATGCGAACAGGGCGCGGGTGTGCGGATGGCTGGCGTTTCGTTCCAGATCCCCTGGCGTTCCCGTCTCGACGATCACACCCTTTTCCATGATCGCCAGCCGGTCGGCCTCGGCGGCGATCAGCGGAAGGTCGTGGGTAATGAACACGATGGCGATGCCGAGCCTGGTTCGAAGGTGTGCGAAAAGCGCCATGATTTCGGCCTGAACGAGCACATCCAGACCGGTGGTGGGTTCATCGGCGATCAGCACTTTCGGATCGTTGGCAAGGGCAATGGCGATCACCACCCGCTGCCGCATTCCGCCGGACAGCTCGTGCGGAAAGGCCGCTGCACGGGACGGGTCGATCTGCACCAGCTGCAGCAGCCTGGCGACTTGGGCCGCCCCGCCTTGCCTGCCGTGTATCCTGAGTGCCTCGGAAATCTGCCAGCCGATGGTGCGCACCGGATTGAGCGCGTTCATCGCAGACTGCGGAACGAGAGCGATGCGGCTGCCCCGCAGGGCGCGCAGCCGGGCGTCTTCGGCACTGAAGAGATTTTCCCCGTCGAGCCAGACACCACCGCCGGTGATTTTTCCGGCCGGTGGCAGAAGCCGCAGCAGGGACATGCCCAGTGTCGATTTTCCGGACCCGGATTCGCCGACCAGCCCCAGGAGTTCCCCCTGTCTCAACTCCAGTGACACGTCCCTGACGGCGGGAACGGTTCCCTGTCCGGTCCGATAGGCAATGCTGACATGTTGCAGCGACAGAATCCCGTCCGAGGGCTCTTTCTCGACATCATCGAGCGCCCTGGCGTTCCGGTCGGCCCGGGGCGTCTTGTCGTCGCCGATGCCGTAGCCCATCAGCGCGAAGGCCACGACGGCAAGCGCAATCGCGATGCCCGGCGGCAGGATCCACCACACCCAGCTTTCCGTCAGGAAGGCGGTGCGCGCGTTGGCATGAAAGAGGATCGTGCCCCAGCTCTTGCGCAGGGGATCGCCGAGCCCGAGAAAGCTGAGCGAGCTCTCGATCAGGATCGCGTTATGGGCAACGCGCACGAACTGCGGCACGATCAGCGGTGCGAGGTCCGGCAGGAGGTGCTTGCGCGCGATCCAGGCAAATCCGCCCCCCATCGCTCGCGCTGCCTCCACATGCTCGGCGGATCGCAGACTGAGGACCTGGCTGCGCAGCTCACGCACCGGCTGTGCCCACATGACCAGCGTGATCACCAGAACCTGCACGGGCAGGGACGCCCCGAGAAACGTGCCCAGGACGATCACCAGCGGCAGGAAGGGCAGGGACATGATCACGTCGACGACGCGCATGGCCAGCTGGTCGGTCAGGCCGCCGTAATAGGCGGCCCCCACGGCGACCAATGTCGCAAGCGCCGTTGTCAGAAGGGCGGTGACGACGCCGACGCTGAGCGATATCCGGCCACCGGTCAGAACCCCGGCCAGGATATCCTGACCCGCGTCGTTGCACCCCAGAAGATGCGCCGCCGAGGGCGTTGCGAAAGGCTGGCAGACGATCTCCTGCGCCCCGTAGGCGAGCAGCATCGGGCCGAAAACCGCCGCGCCGATCATCAGGGTCAGGATGGTGAGGCCGGTCAGGCGGATCACCTGTTCAGCGGTCAGGGCACGACGGCCCGGTGCGCCGTAGATCCGGTTGGAGAGAACCGTGTCGCTCATGCCTGCCTCGCGCGTGGATCCAGAAGCGGATAGCCGAGATCGGCAGCGAGATTCGCCAGGACAACGCTCATGGTGGCCAGAAGAAAGACGCCCTGCAGAAGATTGTAGTCCCGGGCGCCCACGCCCTCGACGATCAGGCTGCCGATGCCCGGATAGGAAAAGACCGTTTCAATGACCAGTGCCCCGCCGACCAGATTGCCGATGCCGATCATGATGTTGGTGTAGATGGGCAGGCAGGCGTTGCGGAAGGCATGGGCGGTAAAGATACGATTCTCGCTTGCTCCCTTGGCCCGGGCGAAGGTGATGTAATCCTGGCCCAGGGCAATTGTCATGGCCGAACGCGCGGTCAGGAGGATGTTGGCTGTCTGGAACAATGTCAGGGCCGTGACCGGCATGATCAGCCGCAGGGCAACGCCGGAAACCCATTCCCATGACCCCGGCATGGCGGTCAGGGGCGCGGCGCCATAGGACGGCAACCAGCCGAGATGGGCCGAAAACAGCGTGATGAGCAGCATGGCGATCCAGAAGGGGGGCGCGGAGCCGAGAAACATCACGCCGACAAGGGACATGATGTCGAGCTTCCCGCCCTTCAGCCTGGCGGCGGCGACCCCGAGCACCGAGCCGACGATTGCGCTGATGGCCAGGGCCCACCCCATCAGCAGAAGTGTCCAGGGCAGGCGGGACAGAACCACGTCCCACACCGGCATGCCGAAGCTGACCGAGGTACCCAGGTCTCCCGAGAAGACGCCGCTGACATAGTTGGAAAATTGTGTGCCGAGGGGCAGGTCCAGACCGAATTCCCGCATCACCTGCGCATGTTCTTCCGGGCTCATGTTGACGAGCACGTCCTCGGGAAGAAGGAAATCGATGGGCTCCCCCGGCGCGATGCGGGGGAGCGCGAAATTGAGCGAAAGCGCAACGGCAAGGACGGCTGCATATTGCAGAACGATGCGAAGATAGACCATTGCGCCGGGCTCCCGATCTTACTCGGAAAGGAGCGGGGAGACTGTTTCGCCCCGCACCTCTTCCGGCAGGAAGGAATACTTGTGGAAGATCCCGTAACCGGTGGAAGGAACGTAGTTGTCATAGGCCTGCCAGCGGTAGGCAAAGACCGTTTCCGGATACCAGAGCATGACCCGGTTGGGGTACCTTGTCTGGTATTCCTGCAGCTCGTAGCTGATCTTCAGACGGTCCTCGCGGGTTTCCGCATCCAGCCAGCGGTCGACGATCGCCTTCTTGTCCTCGTCGAGCAGCATCTCGTTCTTGATGTCGCCCCGGTAGAGGATGACCAGCATGTCCTGGTCGGCAATGCCGTGCGGCGTGATGTCGGCAATGCGCAGGTCGAACTGGCGGGTACTCCACATCTGGCCCATGGAGCCGGGATCGATGGATGTGACCTTGACGCCGATACCGACCTCTTTCAGCTGTTCCGTGACGATTTCGGCCGCGCGCAGGAAAGTCGGCTGGTTCGAGGCGATCTTCAGGTCGAAGACCAGCGGCTTGCCGTCGGGCGTCTCGCGGACACCGTCTCCGTCGCGATCTTCATATCCTCCCTCGTCGAGCAACGACACGGCCAGCTCCGGATCGTAGCCGGCGGCAAGGTCGGGCTTCGTCCAGAAACTGTCCACATGCGGCCAGCCGTGACTGCCGGATTTGCCCTGGCCGAGGACCACACGCTCCAGCATCGGTTCCGGATTGATGGCCAGCGTCACGGCGCGGCGCAGCTCCCGGTCGTCGAAGGGTTTGCGGCCGACGTTGATATCCAGCCAGACGCCCCAGAGGGTGGGCGCGCTGACCATTTCGAGGGCGCTTTCGGTCTTCCACTGCTGAACAAGCTCCGGCGGCATCGGGCGGGCGGCGCCGTCGATCTCGCCGGTCTTCAGCGCTGTGAACATCGTCTGCGGATCCTTGATCATGACGATGTTGAGTTTCTTGACCGTCGGCTTGCCGCGCCAGTAGTTCTCGTTGGCCTCGAACTTGTAGTAGCGGTCCGCCTCGTAGTCGACGAGCCTGTAGGGGCCGGTGCCGATGCCCATGTCGGTGAAGGAGCGGGGATCCTCGACGCCTTCCCACTGGGCTTTCTGTATGATCGGCAGATCGGTCGCGGTGATACGGTCGAAATTCGGCATCGGCTTTTCCGATGTCAGGCGCACCTTGTAGGTATCGATGACCTCGATGCCGACCATGCGCGGTACCGAGGAGGCGTGGTGGGTCCAGCGGTTGGCCGGGCCTTCACGGTAGTACTCGAAGGTAAAGGCGACATCTTCGGCGGTGAATTCGCTGCCGTCGTGCCATTTCACGCCCTCACGCAGCTCGATTTCCCAAACGCGCGCGTCTTCGGAAACCTGGGTGATGGAGGTCGCCAGCCAGTCCTCCGCCTTGCCGGCATAGGGGGAGGGCTCGCGCAGCTTGTCGTAGACGAGCCAGAGGATCCAGTCGTTCCAGGAATTGCCGATGGTATAAGTGGTGACGTTGCCGGCCTTGACCCACATGCCGAGCGTCAGCTCGTCGGCTTCCTTCGGTCCGTCATTCTGCGCCGCACTGAGGTAAACCGCCGGCGGCGCCTTGTTGCCGGATTCTCCGGCGCCCTGCGCCAGGGCACCCGCCGCGGTCATCGCGGTGAACGCGCCGGCAGCGAACAGGCTGAAGCACTTTGTGATCATTGGAAACTCCTTGGTCAACGCGCAGAGCCTGGCGGTGCAAGGTGCAACTGGCTGGGCCACGGGTCTGTGTTTTTAGAAATCCGTTGGGCCCCGAATAGTAAAACATGAGTATGTAAGTCAAGTATGAACTTGATAAAAATACTCATGTTTAAAATAGTTCCAAAAGACAGCCCGCAATGCCCGAACCGGCCTTTTGTCCGCGGCGGGGCGCGACAGGCCTCAGTTTCCGGTCCGGATGGCCGGCTGGTTTGCAGGACGGGAAAAGAGCATGAAAGAGCGTCAGGTCAGCCGGACACGGCAGGCTGGATGCCTGAGCCTGTGCGCAGGCAATCCTGAGGGCAGGGCAACCTCGTGGGAGCTATTCGCAGGACGTGAAACAGGTAACGCGGTGCGCACCGTCATCACACTTCAGCATTCGATTGTCACGACGGGGAGCCGATCCATTGCCAGGCGGTCTCGATATCCTTCCTGTCGAAATGCTTTTCCTCGATACTGGCCAGCTTCGCGAAAGTGGCGTCCACCGCCACGAGGGCGGCAAGAAGCTTGCTGTCGCTCACGATCGCGATCTTTGTCAGGTGTTTCATGTTGGCGAGCATCCACTTCAGGTCCGCCGTCGCAGCTTCGAAGGAGGCGCCCACATGATCGCCCAGCACCACGAGCAGACTGATTCTGCCGTGTTCCCTGATCAGCTCTTCGGCCTTCGCCTCAAGCGCCCGCTCCTGGGCAATATCCACTTTTCCATTGATTTCGACACCCAGAACGGGGCCCCGGCTGCGCGGCAAAATGGTGTACATGATTGTTCCTCCGTAGAATTCCGACTCCGGACCTGAGCACCTGCGTCCGGTCGACCGCAGACGGAACGCTCCGCCTGCATGGGACGAATGCGGATGATTGTTTCCGGTCGCGGCAGTGTCGGAGCCGTGCTGCTGAGGAGTGTAGCAATCAATCGGCTTCAGCCGGAAAGTTTCCCGGCGATTGCACTCCGCCACCTTCCAGAATCCGGATCGTTTCGCGGGTGCCTGCATCGGCGCGCTCCCGGATCTGCCGTGTCAGCGGGTGATAATCAGTGCGGTCGCGTCCATAGGTCAGGTTGAACTCGTAGAACCCTGCGCTGGGCGGTGGCATGAGCAGATGCTGGAAGATGGTTTCCAGCTTGTCGAAAGCCTTGGCAAAACGTGCTTCCACAGTCGCGGCTTCGGCATATTCATCCCACAGGACAAGCAGTTGCTTTGCCAGATCCTGCGGGAGCGGAGCGCAAAGCGTCTGGAAATCAGCCCGCTCGCGCGCCTGACGGTTGTCGCCGGGCTGCTGCTCGGGAGCCGGAATGTCTCCGGAAATCGCTTCGCCGAGGTCGTGGATCAGGCAAAGTTTCAAGAGCTTGAGAAAGTCGATGTCTTCCAGCTCCTTCTCAAGAAGCAGCACCATGAGAGCCAGGCGCCAGCTGTGCTCGGCCGTGCTTTCGGGTCGGCCCTTGCGGGTCGAGCCGGATCGGATCGTGTCCTTCAGTTGTTCGGCGGACTGGAGAAACGTCAGGATGCCCGACAGGCGCTCATCGTCCATGCGCTGTCCTGATCTCGGAGGAGTGGGTGTCATCTGTGTCATGACGGAAAGACTACGGGCTTCGCGCCGACCAGACCATGGCGTGAATATTTTATGCAGGCTCCGTGCCGCGAGGGGCTTCGCGCACGAGGCGCACGAAGCTGCCGTCGGACAGCGGTAGCCGCGAAATCCTGATTCTGCTTTCGGGAATGAACATCTCCGGAAAATCCGCCGGCTCGGTCCCATAGACGATATCTGCCGGCAGTGGCTCGAACCAGCCGCGATCCACCAGCTGGAACTCCATTTCCCGGATGCTTTGCGAGGCGAACCGCCACAGCGGCCGGTTCATGAATTGCGCCACGGGCAGGTGCCACTCCCGTGCCCGCGCCGGAGAAATCGCCAGAAGCCTGTGAGTGAGATCGCAGACGAGATGGACCGGCACCGATGCCTGCGTAACCAGATCCAGCAGCGCCCTGTCGGCGGCTGTTTCCGGCCGGGCACGCAACAGCCGGGTGATTTTCAGTCTTTCCGCGCCGTCCGGCTGCGCAAGACCGCTTTCCCAGCGCGAGATCCTGCTCTGGGAGACGCCCAGATCATCCGCCAGCGCTTCCTGCTTGATACGGTTCAGCACGCGCCATCTGCGCAAGGAAGGCCCGAGGCTGGTTTCCAGGATTGCTGCTTCATTGGACATGCGGATGAGTTTAACGTCAAACAGGTCGCCTGGGGAGGGACATTTGTCAGTCTGTCGCCATTTGCCGACAGGCCCGGCTGGACACTTGAAGCGAATTGCCATCCGGATCCTTGGCATTCGCGAACTGGTAACCGTCTGCCTGATGCGGCGATCCGAAAACAAGGCCATGGCTCTTGGCCATTTCGCAAAATCCGGAAATATCCTTGACGTCAAAGACCAGTTTCACCGCCACCTGACCGAGTTTCTGGGCCTTGCCCGCCTTGTGCAGCAGCAGCCGCGTGCCGCCGTCCGCAGGGACCAGTTCCGTGATCCTGTCCGAAGGCGATCGCTGAACGGAAAATCCGAAGTGAAGCGCATAGAACGCTGCGCTGCGTTCCACATCCTTGACGTAGAGAATCACGCGGGTGAGTGGGGCCAAAATCGCGACCTAATCCTGTTTTGCCGGACGGAACGCGCTCTGGCAAACCGCGGCAACCGGCTGCAACGGCATCTGGCTTTGGGCATTTCCATCGGTCTTCATCCCGTAAGGTTCACGGCACCATATCAGCAGGCCGAACGGAATGAAAAGCGGGCCTCCCGGATGTCGATCAGCGGTCTTACCGGTATTTCTCGATAAACCCGTCGATCGGCAGGGCGCGGAAATCCGGCAGCCGCTCCTTGAGCTGCCCGTGGTTCCAGTCCCACCAGGCGATTTCCATGAGGGCTTCTTCCTGCGGAACCGTGAAGCGGCGCTTGATCGGTTTGGCGGGGACGCCGCCAACGATCGTATAGGGCGCGACATCCTTGGCAACGACAGCACCGGCGGCGATGATCGCGCCGGTGCCGATGGTCACGCCGGCAAGCACGGTGACATTGTGCCCGATCCACACGTCATGGCCGATGGTCACCCAGTCGTCCTTGCGCCACTGGAAGAAACCGGCGTCGTCCTCGCCCAGTCCGTAGGCGGCGGCGCGATAGGTGAAATGATGCTGGGACGCGCGCCAGGTGGCGTGATTGCCCGGATTGAGGCGGACCCGCCGGGCGATGGAGCAGAACTTGCCGATTGTCGACCAGACGACGTCACCTTCCTGAACGATATAGGAATAGTCGCCCATCCGGCTCTCGCGCATTTCCGTGAGGGCACCCACTTCGGTCCAGATGCCTAGTTCGCAATTCACGACGCTGGCTTCGGGGTGAACATTCGGGGTTTCGCTCAGAGCGGGTTTGTCGGTGGGGGCAGACATATCAAACTCCGGATGGAAGGCTGCGGACAGGCGGGAAGTGTTTGTAGAGGGCCGGGAGACGGGTTTGATGACGGTTTGATGTCGGTCCCATGACAGTATTCAGGTTTTTCAACATCCCGTCAGCGGAAAAAACAGAGATCTCCTGCGTGAAATTCCCCGCGGCAGCACCTTCTTGTCGTGAAGGTGGATCTTGTCGTCTTTCAGGGGGAGTGTCTGAGCAGGAAAGGGAATGAGAAGTCTCCTTGTTTGTTGATTGGATAGCTCTGCCGACTGTCATTTGTCTGTCATGAATCTTTAGTCGTGGAGACAGGTAATTGTCATCACTTTGTAATGTTGGGATGGCTCTTGTGCGCTGGCAGAACGAACAGCAACGGGCAGGACCGACGCGTGATTCAAATACGAGAAGTCACCAAGACCTTTGGGTCCCGGACAGCGGTCAACAAGGTCAGTTTTGATATCGACAAACCCATGATGGTCGGGATCATCGGCCGTTCCGGTGCGGGCAAATCAACCCTGCTGCGCATGATCAACCGGCTGACCCCGGCAACCTCCGGTCAGATCCTTTTCGAGGATCGCAATATCCTCGGCCTGAAGGGCGGCATGATGCGTCGCTGGCAGCGTGATTGCGCCATGGTGTTTCAGCAATTCAATCTGGTTCCGCGTCTCGACGTGGTGACGAATGTCATGCTCGGCCGGCTGAATGCCCATGGCACGCTCAGGAGCCTCTGCAATATTTTCGGCCAGGACGATGTCCGGAACGCCCTGGCCGCGCTCGACCGTCTCGGCATCGTTCAGGAAGCCACCAAACGCGCCGAGGAACTGTCCGGCGGCCAGCAACAGCGCGTGGCGATCGCCCGGGCTCTGATGCAGGACCCGCACATGATCCTGGCGGACGAGCCGATTGCCTCGCTCGATCCCATGAACGCAAAGATCGTCATGGATGCGCTGCGAGAGATCCATGAGCGTGACAACAAGATCGTCCTCTGCAACCTGCACACGCTCGATACGGCGCGCAATTACTGCGACCGGGTGATCGGCATGCGCGACGGCTACCTGGTCTTCGACGGCACGCCTGAAGAACTCACCACCGATGCCGCGCGCGAGATTTACGGCGCGAATGAAAGCTTTAACGAGGCTGCCACGTCCACAGCCATCGACGCCGGTCAGTCCCGGTTACAGGAATCCGCTGGAGCGATGACCCCGGCGGCGGCGGTTTAAGCCGCCCGTCCACCTTTGAAACGTCATCAACATTGAGAACTCTCGGGGAGTGTCCCAAATGAAAATCCTTGCCAAAGCTGCCGCGCTTGCTGCCGTCAGCATGATCGCTCTGAACGCCCCTGTTGCAGGTGCTGAAGAGATCACCGAATTCCGCATCGGCATCCTGGGCGGTGAAAACGCCTCCGACCGCCTGCGCGCCTATGAGTGCCTGGAAACCAAAACCGCCGAACTGCTTGGCGTTCCGGTCAAACTGTTTGCTCCGGCCGACTACAACGGCGTGATCGAAGGTCTGCTCGGCGGCAACCTCGACATGGCCTGGCTGGGCGCATCCGCCTATGCGAAGGTCCATCTGACCGATCCGGAAGCTGTTGACCCGGTTCTGGTCAAGGTCAACGTTGACGGCAGCTTCGGCTACTACTCGATCGGCTTTGCCCGTGTCGACAACGAGATCAACTCGCTGGAAGACATGAAGGGCAAGGTTTTCGGCTTCGGTGATCCGAACTCGACGTCCGGCTACCTGATCCCGTCCATCGCCATCCCGCAGGAAGGCTACTCCATGAAGCCGGGGGAATACTTCGGTGACGTGGTCTTCGTCGGCGGTCACGAACAGACGATCATCGCTGTCGTCAACGGCGACATCGACGCAGGTGTGACCTGGGCCGATGGCCTCGGCGAATGGGAAGACGGCTATAATTCCGGCGCCCTGCGCAAGGCGTCCGACGCCGGTCTGGTCGACATGACCGAACTGAAGGAAATCTGGCGCTCGCCGGTGATCCCGGAAGGTCCGATCGTTCTGTCCAAGAAGCTTCCGGAAGACGTCAAGATCAAGATGACCGCCCTGATGGCTTCGCTGAACTCCCTGGACCCGGAGTGCGCCTACACCGTTGCCGCCGGCGACACCAAGGGCTTCATGCCGATCACCCATGAAGCTTACGAGAACATCATCGCCGCCCGTAAGGCGAAAAACGAAAACTGATCGGTTCTCCGGAACCGGAACGCGGGCCGTCTGCGGCCCGCGTTTTCTATGGGTTTGTCATCACAAGCTGATTTCCCGGAAGTGCGCCTTCGCCATGTTCAGGCTGCGGCGGCTGAGGGGAGCTGATATCAAAAGGTAACCTGGATATGGCCGTTGCCGCCCTCGAACAGGAAATCCTGACACTGCGCAAACGCAGGCAACTCTACTCGCTGGTAGGGGTGCTGCTGGTGATCGCGGTGCTCATGTCCGGCTACTCGAAATCCAACGAGATGAATTCCGGCGGCTTCCTGCAAGGCCTGTCCAAGTTCTTCGACTATCCCGGTGAAATCGTGGTGGAGGCCTGGGAGGCCGGACCGGCGTTTTTCGGTCTGGTCATCACTTACATTCCCGCCATGCTGGAAACGCTCAACATCGCCGGTGTCGCCACGCTGCTCGGCGGCGCGTTGGCCGTTGTCCTGGCCATGGCATCGACGCGCAACGTGGACAGCTGGGGGCCGCTGATCCCCGTGGTCCGGCGGCTCATGGACATCATGCGGGCCGTGCCCGAACTGATTGTTGCGCTTTTTCTGATTTTCGTCCTGGGGTCCAGTCCGGTGCCGGCCATGATCGCGGTGGCCTTTCACACCGCCGGAGCCCTGGGCAAGCTGTTCTCGGAGGTCAACGAGAACATCGACCGCAAACCGATCGAGGGGCTTTCGGCCTGCGGTGCCAACTGGGTGCAGCGCATCCGTTTTGCGGTGCTGCCGCAGGTGGCGCCGAACTATCTCAGCTATTTCCTGCTGCGCCTTGAGATCAACGTGCGCGCCTCGGCGATCCTCGGGTTCGTCGGTGCCGGTGGCATCGGCCAGGAGCTGCGCCGGACCATCGGCTGGGGGCAGGGTGCTGGCGATGAAACGGCGGCGATCTTCGTTCTCCTGTTCCTGACCATCATGCTCATCGACCAGGCTTCTTCCTACCTGCGCGGCAAGCTTGTCGGCGCCGGCCGGGCTCATTGAGGAATTTTGAAATGGCTGTCGACACCCTCAACGCCCCGATCCTGGATCCCGGTACGGTTTTCCGCGGCGTCCGCCGCAGAGCATGGATGACGGTCGCGCTGCCCATCGCGGTCCTGATGTACCTGGTCTACACTTGGTTTTCCTTCGGCGTGCCGGACCTCCTTGCGAAGGCTCAGCCCGAACGGGCCGCGCTTCTGGCGACGGATTCCGTCGCCTACAAGGTCCATGTGACCAAGTTGCTCCGCCGGGACATCATGGAAGTGGCGATTGAAGGCGAGCGCCGGGCAACCTACGCTGCCGACGAATTGCCCGACTGGGTCGAGGTGAACGGAACCGACGCGGCTGTCGATCTCGGCCAGGGGTATAGCGTCACCATCACCGGGAAGGTGATGGAGTTCGATGTCCCCGACTATGGCCTTATCAGGGTCACCGCGACCAACGACGGTGTCAGAACCGAATTGCCGCCGGGACCGGTGCCGGACTGGCTCAGGGACGATCCGAAGAAGTTCGACGCCCGGCCGACACTCGACCGGCGTGTCCAGGTGACGCGCACCAAGATCGAGGTCCACAATTATTTCGGCGGCTGGGAAAATTTCTGGTTCTCGTTCCAGTCCGAGCTGCATGGCATGAGCTTCAGCCAGCTTTGGGCATTGGCCCTGTCGAACGAGCGCATCGATCCCGCACAGTCCAACATGTCGCTGATCACGCATGAGTTCCTGGACAATCCAGACTGGCAGCACGGTGAAGTGTTCGTGGCATTGTTCGAAACCATCATGATGGCCTTGCTGGGGACGCTGACGGCGGCATTCTTCGGGTTGCCGCTGGCCTTTCTGGCGGCGCGCAACTTCACCTCGTCGTCCATCGTGCGCTTCTTCACCCGCCGCCTGTTCGACTTCCTGCGTGGCATCGACATGCTGATCTGGTCGCTGATCTTCATCCGCGCCTTCGGCCTCGGGCCGTTGACCGGCGCGCTTGCGATCGCCTTTACCGACACCGGATCGCTCGGCAAGCTCTTCTCCGAGGCGCTGGAGAACATCGACAACAGGCAGGTGGAAGGCGTCAGGGCGACCGGTGCCAACCAGATCCAGCGTTACCGGTTTGGTGTCATCCCGCAGATCCTGCCCGTCTTCGTGTCCCAGGTGCTCTACTATCTGGAATCCAATACCCGCTCGGCCACCGTCATCGGCGCGCTCGGGGCAGGGGGCATCGGTCTGATGCTGGTTGAAACCATGAAGACTTCCCGTGACTGGGAGAACACCAGCTACATCATCATTCTGACAATCGTCGTCGTCATCGTGATGGACCAGATTTCCGGCTGGCTGCGCCGCAGGCTGATCGAGGGCAAATAGCCTTCCGCCCGTCGGCCCGGGAATGTTTTCCCCGTCATAACGTCGCCATCCATCTTTGTGCCGCATTTACGTCGCGGTGGCGTGGCAGCGTCGGGACGTGATTCGAGGAGGACGGAGCGGGCGATGCGTCAAGGCATGGGGTGTAGACTGGCAGCGGCGGTTGTCGGAGGCGGACTGGGGTTCCTGCCGGTGAGCGGGCCGGCATTTGCGATCGAAAGCTGTGTCGCGGCCCTGAAGAAACAGGCGATTGCCGCCGGCGTGCGTCCGCAAGTCGCCGAACGCATGCTTTCCGGGGCAACCTTCGACGAGAAGGTCATCCGCTTTTCCACCTCCCAGCCCGAACACAAGACCGAAATCTGGGACTATATGGCCTTTCTGGTCGATGCGCAGCGGATCAAGGACGGCAAGGCGAACCTGAAGAAGCACAGCCGCACGCTGGCCGCGATCGAGAAACGCTACGGCGTCGATCGTCATGTGGTGCTGGCTGTCTGGGGTATCGAAAGCGACTACGGCCAGTTCCAGGGGGATTTCTATACCCCCCATGCCCTGGCGAATCTGGCCTGCGCAGGAAAACGGCGCCAGAAATATTTCCTCGGGGAGCTTATGAAGACCCTGCAGATCGCGTCGCGGGGCGATGTGCCGGTCGGCGATTTCCGCGGGTCATGGGCCGGTGCGTTCGGCCAGACCCAGTTCATGCCCAGCACCTACAACACCCTGGCGGTGGATTTTGACAACGACGGCCGCAAGGACCTTGTCAATTCGGTGCCCGATGCGCTCGCATCGACCGCCAACTTCCTGAAAAACGCCGGCTGGAAGAACAGCCGGCCGTGGGGCTATGAAGTCAAGGTGCCCGACGGATACTCGGGACCCTCCGGGCGCAAGTCCTATTCCTCGCTTTCGACCTGGGGCAAGCGCGGTCTTGTCGGGATCGACGGCAACCGACTTTCCGGCAATCTCGAAGCGGCTCTGATCCGGCCGGCGGGGGCCGGCGGCCCGGCCTTTCTGGTGACCAGGAACTTCCGCGCGCTGCGTTCCTACAATGCCTCCACATCCTACGGGCTGGCGATTGCCCTTTTGTCGGAGCTGGTCTCCGGCGGCGAACCGTTCAAGACCCCCTGGCCGACCGACAATCCCGGCCTCTCGCGGGCGCAGCGGCTCGATCTCCAGAAACTGCTGAACAAAAACGGTTTCAACGTGGGCGCGCCGGACGGCAAGGTCGGCCCGGCCACCCGGGAGGGGATCCGCAAGGCGGAAGCAAAATACGGCCTGCCGGTAACGGGCCGGCCCTCGTGGAATGTCTATTACGCCCTCGGAGGGCGTTAGGAAGACGAGCCTGGATCCGGCTAGTATGCCGTTCGGACCCGGAACTTCCCGAGGGAAATTCCAGAACCGTGTCGTGGTTTACTTCGCCCTTCAAAAACCCTGTACGTATATCTACAGGGGCTTCCAATGTTTTATTGCAATGCAGTAAGACGCGGCGCAATATATCGCCGGTTTTCTGGAGGATTGACATGTCGGGACGGATTCTGACTGTGGCGCAGCAAAAGGGCGGCTCGGGAAAGACCACGCTTGTGGCACATCTCGCGGTGGCCCTTGCAAGGCAGTCCGGCGAACCGGTCGCGATTCTCGATGTCGATCCGCAGGGATCTCTGGGCACCTGGTTCGAGGCACGCGAAGAGCGCCTGGGCGAGAACAATACCGGCCTGGAGTTTCGCACCGCATCCGGCTGGGGCGCACGCCGCGAAGCAAGAACGCTTGCCAGGTCGCACGGTTACGTGGTGATCGACACCGCCCCCAAGACCGATACCGACGCCAAGCCCGCCATCGACGCGGCCGATTTCGTCATCGTACCGATCCAGCCGACACCGGTCGACCTGTGGGCAACAGGGCAGACCATGGAACTGGCGGCCCGCGAGGATACGCCGGCGCTTCTGGTGCTCAACCGGGTTCCGCCGCGCGCGTCGCTGACGCAGGAAATGGCCGAGGCAATCAGGGCGTCCGGTTACGATGCCCTGAACGCCCGCCTGGGAAACCGGACCGTATTCGCCGCGGCCATGGGGCGGGGGAATTCGGTGATGGAGGAAGCGCCCTCCAGCAAGGCGGCACAGGAAGTGGGCCTGCTGATCGAGGAGCTGATTGCCCGGATCGACTGAAGCCGGGAGCGGCCCTTTTCAGACCCTGCGCCGGGATTTTCCCGGTGGGCTCCCTCCGCCGCCTGCCGGAAGGCCGGCGGCCATCTGCCCCGGAGGCCGGTGAAGGCCTTGCGGGCGCAACTTCACCGGCATTGTGTCAGGCCATGCATTTTTGCCTTGTCCTTGTCACGATCCGGTGCCTTGATGGACAAAATTCTCGGCCCGGGAGGTCTGGCCATGACGCTTTTTTCGCGGTTCTCTTTTCGATATCAGTCATTTTCAGGACATCAGATGAAAAACGGTCTCAAATCCATTTCCCTTGCTCTGGTTCTGGCATCGGTGCTGGGCTGGGGCGCCGGTTTCCCGGTCTCCCCGGCCGATGCGCAGGACCGGCGGATCGTCACCATTGAGGATGCCGACTTTTTCGGCAGCGATTACCGGACGGTGAAGGATGTTGACCTGCAGGGATGCGAAGCCGCCTGCCTGCAGGACCGGCAGTGCCGCGCCTTTACCTTCAATGTTTCCGCCGGCTGGTGTTTCCTGAAATCCGACTTCGGTGAGCTGCAGGGCTTTTCCGGCGCCGTCGCGGGCCGTGTCGTTGAAGTTCAGACGCCGCGCCCGGATCTGAGCGCCGACAGGAAAGCCGAGCTTGTCTTTCTGCCCCAGACCCAGCTGGCAGCGGCGGAAACCTATTCCCTGAGTATCGCCAATTCCGTCCGTCCCCGCGGACAGACCGCGGATCAGCTGCGCCGGAACGGGCAGGCTGCATTGTCGGCGCGCAACGGAGCGCTGGCAGAGGCCGATTTCCTTCAGTTGATCGTTCTGGAGCCCGGTGATTTCGATGTCTGGAGACATCTGACGACGGCGTTGCTTCTGCAGAAGCCGGAGAACTGGCAGGACCGGGAGACCAACAAGAAAAACGCGGTCTCCGCCGCCGTCAACGCCTATTTGCGTGCGGTGAGCGTTCCCGAGCAGGCCGTGGCGCTCGATCTTCTGAGCCGGTCGCTTGAACGGCGCAAAGAGTTCAGGACGGCGATCAAGGCCTTGCGCGCGTCCCTGGCGCTTGAGGAAAACGCGAGCCTGCGCACGCGATACGATGCTCTTGTGGCCAAACACGGGTTCCGGATTGTCGAGCATCAGGTGGATTCCGACAGTATTGCTCCGCGCATATGCCTTGTTTTCTCGCAAAAGCTGCCGCTCGGTCAGGATATGAGCCCCTATGT
Organism: Labrenzia sp. 011; assembly: GCF_003075075.1. GTDB lineage: Bacteria > Pseudomonadota > Alphaproteobacteria > Rhizobiales > Stappiaceae > Roseibium. Next base: position 64,018 of record NZ_QCYM01000021.1, read on the forward strand.
TGCCGTGCGCGGCGAAGGGGCCCTGTCCGTGGAGGCGGAAGGCAACCAGATCTGTGTGGACGGCCTTCAGCACGGCAAGCGCTACCAGGTGAATGCGCGCAAGGGGCTTCCGGCGGCGGATGGTGAGAAGCTCGAGAAATCCGTCGAGATTTCCGCCTATGTAAAGGACCGCACACCGTCGGTGAATTTCCTCGGGCGCTCCTACGTTCTGCCCTCGGGTGGCAATCCGACCATTCCGATCGTTTCGGTGAACACCAGCGAAGTGGAAGCGACGATCTACAGGATCGGAGACCGGGCCATCGCCGATGTCCTGCGCGACAACAGGTTCCTGCGCCAGCTCAATGCCTATCAGGCCGAGCAGATCGACGATGAGCTCGGCGAAAAGATCTGGTCGGGGGTCGTTGAAACCGAAAATCGGCTCAACCAGGACATCACGACAGCCATTCCGGTGAGCGAAACCGGCATCGAGCTCAAGCCGGGCATCTACGCCATGACGGCCCGGTCCCGCCTCGATCTGAAAAACCGCTGGGGCGCGCTGGCAACCCAATGGTTCCTTGTCTCGGACCTGGGTCTGACCGTCCTCAGCGGAAACGACGGCATTGCGGCCAACATCCGGTCGCTGTCCACTGCCGAGGCGCTTGAGGGCGTGACGGTTCGGCTTCTGGCGGTGAACAATGAAATTCTCGGCGAGACAACCTCCAATGCGGAAGGCTTTGCCGAATTTGCCGCCGGCCTGACCCGCGGACGCGGCGGACGGGCGCCCGGCATACTGGTCGCGGAAACGGACGCCGGCGACTATTCCTTCCTGGATCTGCGCAAGCCTGCGTTCGACCTGTCGGACCGCGGTGTCGAGGGACGGCCCGCGCCGGGACCGCTGGATGTCTTCGCCTGGACCGATCGCGGGATCTACAAGGCGGGGGAAACCGTTCATGCCCAGGCGCTCTTGCGCACTGCGGGTGCGGTTGCGCAGGAAGACTTTCCGCTGACCCTGGTCTTTACCCGTCCGGACGGTGTCGAACATGCCCGCTTTACGCTCAACGACGGCGGTCTCGGCGGTTACCTGCAGGATCTGACGCTGGCGCAGTCCGCGCAGCAGGGGATCTGGTCATGGGAAGTCTTTGCCGACCCGAAGGGCAGTTCCCTGGCGCAGAAGACCTTCATGGTTGAGGATTATCAGCCTGAACGGGTCGATTTCGAACTTGAGTCCGATGCCGGGGCGTTCAGCCGGACCGCGCCGACGCAAGTCTCGCTCAGCGCAAGATTCCTCTACGGTTCCCCCGCAAGCGGTCAGGCGCTGGAAGGGGACATCATTCTTCGACCCGTCCGGACCCTGGACGCCTATCCGGGCTACCAGTTCGGACGCGAGGATGCGGAAGCCTATACGCAGCGCGGGGCGATCCCCTCCGGTCTGAAGACCGATGACGAGGGCAGGCTGTCCTTCGAGGTCAGCCTGCCTGAGCTGCCCGAGACGACGATGCTCTACGACGGCGAGCTTGTGGCGCGGCTGGTCGAGGCCGGCGGGCGTTATGTCGAGCGCGACCTGAAACTGCCGGCGGCTCTCGACGGGCCCCGGATCGGCATCAAGCCGGCGTTCGACGGCGGTGTCGACGAAGGCGGTCCTGCCGACTTCTCCGTCATTGTCATCGGCGCTGACGGCAAGGAACAGGCCGCCTCCGGTCTGAGCTGGACCCTGTCCAGGGTCGACCGCCGCTATCAGTGGTACCGCCTTGACGGGCGCTGGTCCTATGAACCCATCACGACCTCGCGGCGTGTGGCAAACGGCGAGATCGAGACCGCTTCCGGCGCGCCCGCCCGGCTGTCGCTGCCGGTGGAATGGGGCGAGTACCGGCTCGAAGTGGAGGGCAGCGGCGCCCTTCAGACATCCGCCAGCGTCACCTTCGATGCCGGCTGGTACAGCGCAGACGCGACCTCCGACACGCCCGATTACCTTGACGTCGGTCTGGACAAGTCCAGCTACAGGCCGGGAGACACCGCCATTCTGCGTCTGAAGCCGCAGATGGCCGGGATCGCCGTGGTCAACGTCGTCTCCGGCGGGCTGCTTGCCAGCCGCACCGTGAACGTCACCGGCGAGGAAACCGAAGTGGAGATACCGGTCAGCGACGACTGGGGGGCAGGGGCCTATATCACGGCCAGCCTCTACCGCCCGATGGATCTCGACCAGAAGCGCATGCCGTCGCGGTCGATCGGCCTTTCCTGGCTGCAGGTCGACCCGGGAAACCGCGCCATTGACGTTGAGCTGTCCGCGCCCGACCGGATTCTGCCCGAAACGACGCTGGAGGTTCCGGTGCGGCTCGCCAATCTGGAGCCCGGCACACAGGCCTATCTCACCGTGGCGGCCGTCGATGTCGGCATCCTCAATCTGACCCGATACGAAACCCCGGATCCGGAAGGCTGGTATTTCGGTCAGCGGCGGCTCGGCACCGATGTCCGCGATCTTTACGGGCAGCTGATCGACCGCATGGCCGGCACCCTGGGGCGGGTCCGCTCCGGTGGCGACGCCATGGGACTGCGCATGGATGCTCCGCCGCCGGATGAAGAGCCGGTCGCGCTGTTCTCCGGGCTTGTGAATGTGGGAACCGATGGGGAAGCCACGGTGTCCTTCGATGTGCCTGCCTTCAACGGCGCCCTGAAACTGATGGCGGTCGCCTGGACGAAGGACGGGGTCGGTCATGCGGACAGACAGGTGGAAGTGCGCTCGCCCGTGGTGATGACGGCAAGCGCACCGGCGTTCCTGGCGCCCGGAGACAGCTCGCGCCTCGCCATGGAAATCGACAACGTCGATGGCGCTGCCGGCGCCTATGAACTGAACGTCTCCGTCGCAGACGGCCTTGTCCTGGAGGACGGCGCCGCGGCTCAGAAACGGATGCTGGACCTCGAGAAGGGAGGGAAGGCTCTCGTTCTCCTGCCGGTTGCTGCCGGCGAAGACGCCGGAAGAAGCGAGATTGTTGCCTCGCTGACCGGACCGGGAGGCAAGACCTACGTCAAGCGCTTCGGCATCGATATCCGGAATACCCAGCCGGAGGTGGTTCGAAACTCCTCCTTCCAGCTGGCCTCGGGCGGAAGCCTGAAGCTGACCGCCGACAGTTTCAACGGCCTGCGGCCGGAGACCGTCAAGGTGACCCTGACGGCGGGCGGCGCGGCCAGTATCGATGTGGCTGGCCTGCTGAATGCGCTCGACCGCTATCCCTTCGGCTGCACGGAACAGACCACCAGCCGCGCACTGCCACTGCTTTATCTGAGCGACGTGGCAGAGGCCGCGGGTCTGGGCTCGGACGATGCCATCCGCGAGCGGGTGGTCAAGGCGATTGCCGGTGTCCTTGCCAACCAGTCGTCCTCCGGTGAATTCGGCCTGTGGAACAGCTACGGCGGCGGGGATACCTGGCTGGACGCCTATGTCACGGACTTCCTCACCCGAGCGAAGGAAAAGGGCTATCAGGTTCCCGAACCCGCCTTCACCACGGCGCTGGACAATCTGGAGAACCGGCTGGCCTATGCGTCCGATTTCCAGGACGGTGGTGAAGGGATCGCCTATGCGCTTTATGTGCTGGCCCGCAACGGCCGCGCCTCCATGGGCGATCTGCGCTATTATCTCGATGCCCGGCTGCAAAGCTTCGCGACGCCTCTGGCAAAGGCGCAACTTGCGGCCAGTCTGGCCCTGTATGGGGAACGTCAGCGCGCGGAAACCGGGTTCAAGGCCGCGCTGGCCGACTTGCCCGTGGAACGATGGCAGAGCTACCGGAATGATTACGGATCGGTCCTGCGGGACAGTGCCGGTGTGACCGACTATGTCGTCTCCACGTCGATGGGAGCGGATCTGACCGGTGAAGCGGTCGAATTGCTCAAATCCGCGCAGACACGTTCTTCCTGGCGCTCGACGCAGGACATGGCCTGGCTGCTTCTGGCCGCGCAGGCACTGAACGAATCGGCGCAGGACGCCCGGATCTCGGTTGACGGCGAGGAAACGCCCGGCCGTCTTGCCTGGTCCCTTGAAGGCAGTGATATCGCCGGGGCTCCGGCCGACGTCACGAACAATGGCAGCGAGGCGACGGATCTTCTGGTCTCGGTCGTCGGACAGCCGGTGTCGCCGGAACCGGCGGGCGGCAAGGACTTTGCGGTTGAACGCATGGTCTATGATCTGGACGGCAATCCGGTGGACCCGTCCGCAGTCCCCGTCAACACGCGCCTGGCGGTCGTGGTGACGGTCCGTGCGCTGACGGATCAGCCCGGACGGCTGATGGTGGTCGACCGGCTGCCGGCGGGGCTCGTCATCGACAATCCGCGTCTGGTGCGCTCGGGAGACCTTGGCGGTCTGTCGTTCCTTTCCACCGTTGATGAGCCTGAATATTCCGCCTTCTATCCGGACCGGTTCGAAGTGGCGGTGGATCAGACCCGGCAGAGGGGCAAGGAGTTGACCTTCGCCTATCTTGCCCGTGCGGCAACGCCGGGAACCTTCGCCCATCCTCCGGCATCCGTTGAAGACATGTACCGGCCGGAGCGTCGTGCGATCACCGCAACCGGCCGTTTCGTCGTTCTCGGACCGACCCGCTAGGGCCGGCAAGGCAGGGCCATGATGAAAGGGATGCGGCAGGGCTGGCGGGGATACCGGCGGCGGGCGACGGTCGCCGGGCTTGGCCTGCTCGTGCTCGCTGTCGGTGGAGCCCTCAAGGTCCGCCAGGACTTCAATGCGCTGCCGCCCCTGCCACGAATCGCCGACCTGTCTCTTTCGGTTGTGGTGCTTGATCGCGACGACAGGCTTCTGAGGGCCTTCACCAGCAGTGACGACAAATGGCGTCTGCCGGTGGAGCTGGACGGGATCGACCCTCTCTATTTCCGGATGCTGCTTGCCTTTGAGGACAGTCGCTTCTTCGATCACGGCGGTATCGACCTGCGGGCGTTTGTCCGCTCGGCGCTTCAGAGTCTGCGTGCCGGACGCATTGTCTCGGGCGGCTCGACGCTGACCATGCAGGTGGCAAGACTTCTGGACGAGGCGCCGACAAGGACCCTCGCGCGCAAATACGAGCAGATTCTGAAAGCCATCCAGCTCGAGCGCAGCCTGTCCAAGCAGGACATTCTGCGGCTCTATGCGCTTCGGGCGCCTTTCGGCGGAAATCTGGAAGGCATCCGCGCCGCCAGCCTGACCTGGTTCGGCAAGGAGCCCGTGCGCCTGACGCCGGCCGAGGCGGCCCTGCTGATAGCGCTGCCGCAGAGCCCGGAAGCGCGGCGGCCGGACCGGTTTCCCGACAACGCGCGCAAGGCGCGCAACCGGGTCTTGGCACGAGCCGCTGCCGCCGGTGTCCTGACCCGGGAAGATGCAGAATCCGCCGCCGCCGAGCCTGTCCGCACCAGACGTCATCCGATGCCTTTCCTTGCGCCCCACGAAAGCCGGGAGGCCCGTCACAGCGATCCGCTGAAACCGGTGCACAGGCTGACGATCGATCGGGACCTGCAGGCGGCGCTGGAAAAACTCGCGCGTCAGAAGATCGGCGCCTATCCGAAGCTGGTCTCCATGGCGATCGTGGTTGCCGACCACAGCAACGGCGAAATCCTTGCAAGTGTCGGCGCTCCGGATCTGCTGGACAACGCCCGGCAGGGGCATGTCGACATGACGCGCGCAGTCCGCTCTCCCGGATCGACGCTCAAGCCCTTTATCTACGCGCTGGCCTTCGAGGAGGGCATCGGTCTTCCCGAAAGCTACATCGAGGACAGGCCCACGGATATCGGCGGTTACAAGCCGACGAATTTCGATCAGGCCTACCAGGGAACCGTGACACTGCGCGAGGCCTTGCAGCTTTCCCTGAACACGCCGGCGGTCCGGCTGCTGGAAGCGGTCGGGCCCGCAAGGCTGGTGGCCAGGCTGAAACGGGCCGGGGTGCGGCCCGTGCTGGAAAAGCGGGCCGCACCGGGACTCGCGATCGGCCTTGGCGGGCTTGGATTGACACTGAGAGACCTGACACAGCTTTATGCGGCTCTGGCGCGGCAGGGGCGGCCGGTTTCCCTGACCGTCTGCCGCCGGGACTGCGAAGCGGAAACTCAGGCAGGTGTCGGTGCAGGGCGGACCATCGACATGCTGTCGCGCAAGTCGGCCTGGCTTGTGAGTGACATTCTCGCCGGACTGCCCCAGATCCGCGGAGCGGAAACCTCTCACATCGCCTACAAGACCGGCACTGCTTATGGTTACAGGGACGCATGGGCGGTCGGGTATGACGGGCGCTATGTGGTGTCTGTCTGGCTCGGCCGGCCGGACGGAACGCCGGTTCCCGGAGAAACCGGGGCAAGCGCGGCGGTCCCTGTTCTGTTCGAGGTCTTCCAGAAACTCGGCCCCGGCCGCAGGTCCTTGCCTGAAGCACCACCGGAGGTTCTCGAGGCTGCGAGCCGGGATGTGCCGGCAACGCTCAGGTATGCCCGGTTACCCGGCCGCCGGGAGGCGGCGCAGGCCGGTGGAGCGTTGCAGATATCCTATCCCCCCGACGGCGCGGAACTGGATCTGGGATTTGGATCCGGCAGGCTCGCGGCAACGCAGCCGCTTATCGTCAAGCTCAAGGGGGGCGTCGGACCGTTTTCGGTTCTTGTCAACGGAGCGCCTCTTGAAGAAAAGGCTCATCGGCATCAACTGGTGTGGCAGCCGGAGGGACCGGGCTTCGTGAATGTAACGGTTCTGGACGCCCGCGGCGAAAGCGCGGGGATCTCCCTCCTGCTGCGTTGATCGCCGTTGATCTTGCGCCGGTTTTCGCAGGGCAGGCCGCAGGCTTTCCTTCGCCGGAGCGATTCTCCGCTGCCCGGCATTTGACCGAAATTGCCCGAATGGCTTTGGCTCGAAACCGGTTCGGGCCGATTTTCCGGAAATTCGAGACGAAGCAAGGCGCATATGATTGTGCGCTAGAGGAAGTTACATGTTTTGGGCTAAAATACGGCAAAAAGAAGTCTTCTTCGCATGGTTCGTATTTTGAAAATTGAAAATAAAGGTAAGATTTATTAAACTGTCGTTGCTGCAGAAAATTTATTTTGCAATGCAATATAGAATAAGATGATATAAGGAATAGTATTATTTAAATTATGAATTTTTATATGTCACCTACCTTGGGTAAGATTTTTTATAATTATAATAAATCAAACAAATTGGCGATAAATATTACGTAGAAGTAATTTATGTTTTCGTGCTGCGGTATGTTGCAAAAAACACACATGAAGATTCTGCATTGGCGAGTCCTGGCAATTTTAGCTTGATGAAGAGTTTCAAGTTTGGTTCCTGAGTTCTGCGACGGCGAGTAATCGCCAGTAAAAAATGGTTCTTTCGAATTTGACTGGATCGTTTTTCTAGGAATCGCGGGGACGGGATCTGTCTGGCCTTTCTGTGGCCGGTGCAGGTTCCAACAGAAAATGACTTTTGGAGGTCAGATATGAAACTCAAGAGCTTGATGCTCGGCGTTGCAGCAGCTGCTGCCGCTACCACGGCTCAGGCAGCCGATCTTCCGGTTGCTCCGGAGCCGGTTGACTACGTTCGCGTCTGTGACGCCTATGGCGCACGCTTCTACTACATCCCGGGCACCGAAACCTGCCTGCGCGTTGGTGGCCGTGTTCGTACCCAGATCGTTGCCAACAACGTTCTGGAAGACGGTAACTGGTCCGACCGCGATTCTGACGGTTACTCCTGGCTGGCTCGCGGCTATCTCTTCCTCGACGCCCGTACGGCTACCGAATTCGGTACGCTGCGCGCATACGTCTCCATGTATGGTGACTCCTCCAATGGCGATGCTTCCGGCTTCACCATGGACAACGCCTACATCCAGTGGGGCGGTCTG
>NZ_QCYM01000022.1 GCF_003075075.1 Labrenzia sp. 011
AGATCAGCGTACCTGCGTAACCCTTACTTAAAAACCAAACTCCGAACACAAGTGCTCAAAGCCAAGCTTCCCGCAAGGCCAACGCCGCCTACGCTTCCCTTCCTTCAAAATCAAATTGTCAATGAACAGAGAAACAAAAATCTCTCTCGGGAAACGCCCCAACCCCGGCGAAAACCAGCCACCTCCGAACCTTGCAGCCCGGAACACGATGTCCGATTTTCAGGAATTTAGGACGAAAAACCCTCTCGCCAGCGACGTTGCCGCCGTCGATGAGCCGCGTTATACGCAGCACACTCCACACCGTCAACTCCTGAAATGAATTTTCTTGAGAAAAAAAGCGTCCTGCCTGCAGCAGTGGATATTAACCATTCGCAAACCCGAGCAGGACCCTGCGTTTATCCGATCGGAGAATTGCCGAAGCCCATCAGACGCTGGCCTGCATCCACGACCAGCGTATGCCCGGTCACCTGTTTCGCACCGACCAGATAGCGCACCGCGGCAACGATATCTTCCGGGCCGAGGCCGGGCCCGAGCGGCGTGAGTTTCTGTCGGCTGTCGAAATTTTCCTGGCTCTGGCCGCTGGGAAGCACCAGCCCCGGCGCGACCGCATTCACCCGGATACCCTTCGGCCCCAGCTCGAAGGCAGCCAGCCGCGTCGCCCCCTCCAGGGCGAACTTGCCGCAGAAATAGCTGAAGCGCTCCGGCGACGCCGAGGCCATCTGGGTATCGAGCAGATTCACGATGGCGCAGCCTTCCGGCAGCGGGTCCTGATCGGCGAAGGCCTTCATCAGAAAGACGGGGGCGGCGGCATTCACGTTCATGAGGAACTGCCATGTGTCCCAGGTCATGTCGGCAAGACTGTCCGTATCGAACGCCGAGGCCGAATTGACCAGCACAGAAACCGGGCCGCCCAGGGCCTCCGACGCCTCCCGGATCAGCGCCCCGGCCGTCTCCGGCCGGCTGAGATCCTTCTGCAGAAGCACCGCCCTGCCACCGGAGGCAAGAATCTCGTCATGAAGATCCTGCGCGCCCCCCGCCGAGGAATTGTAATGCAGGGCAAGCGCATGACCCTCCTCCGCAAGACCGCGGGCGATGGCCTTGCCGACCCGTTTTCCCGCTCCCGTCACCAGGGCAATCCGGGCAGCTGTCATGTCTTTTCTCCCCAAGGGCTTTCCGTCAAAAGAACGAAAGCCACGTTTCTCCGGCACATCGTCCCCGTGACGTCAGGCATAGTCCTGCAGGTTCAGCACCGGCTGGACCCGCGGCACCTCGTGGCTGCGCACCAGATTGGCCTTCGACATCACCGCCAGCGTCGCCGCGCTGGTCTGCGCGACCCGGACTTCGTCGCGGAACAGATAGACGGCCCCGGTCAGTTGCACCGTCACCGGCCAGCCCAATTCGCGCAGACGGAAGGATTGCAGGATACTGTCGGTCTGATAGCGGATCCTGTCCGGCCCGTCCGGCAGATGAAGGGCAAACCCGAAACCGGGATCGACCCACAGGCGCTCCACTCCGGCGTCGGTCGCAAGGGCGATCCGCTCCCTGAAAAAGGCAAGCTGATGATCGAAGATCTCCGTCACCGGCGGCAGGGTGTCCTTCGAGCGGGCGTTTTCGCCCGGCGTATAACACATCACCACGCCGGCCTGATGCGAGGCCACCGCCTCGAAAAACGCCCGGTCGTCGACCCGGCCCGTCAGATTGACCACCCCGGCCCCCGCCTCCAGCAGCGCGATCCCGACCTCCGGATAATAGGTCTCGACCGAGACCAAGATCCCCTCCTCCGCAAGCGCCCGCACAACGGGGCGCATGCGGTCGATCTGCCTTTCCGCCGCAACGAGATCCGCGGCTTCGCCTGTCGACTCCGCGCCGATATCCACCATCGCTGCCCCTTCGAGCGTCATCCGGCGGCCCCGGTACAGGGCTGCCTCGAAGGTATGGCAGACGGTCTCCCGATAACTGCTGTCCGCAGACAGGTTCAAGACCCCCATCTGATAGGTACGGTCCTCGAAACGGCGCCCGAATTTCGGAAACTCGAACGTCCGGATCGGCGCGTCCAGCGCATCCCGGTATTTGAGCCACAGCGGAAGGAGGCGGTCTGCGGATATCATGAAAGGCGGGACTCCTGGGACAGGTGCGGCGATCGGCACATTCGCGAAGAGGGGCCCCCGCGCGTCTTGCGCAGGTTCCCGAAAAGATAGGAAAGAGCAGCGGTCCGGCAAGGCCCACGGTCCCGGTGCTGACGGTTTGCGCTCAGACGGACCGCTTGCGACAGATCCGGATGCCCACGCCGGCCGCCTCGTCGAATATGTCCAGCTTGGTCACCTTGACCGTTACCCGGTCGGCGAGCGGATTGGTCAGGACGAACGCGGCAACGGCCTCGGCCCAGTCCTCGACCAGCTCCGTATGCCCGCCCGAGGCCGCCTTGTCCTGAATGAATTCCACCGTATCGGCATAGGATACGAAGGTACCGGTCTCGCGCACGATCCTGCGGTAGCCCGGCACGGTGCGGATCTCCACATCGAAGCAGACCGACTGGGTCCGCCCCTTTTCGCTCTCGAAAACGCCGATCTCCGCGGGAACGAGCAGACCTTCGATCAGGATGAGGTCCTGGCCGTCCTCCGTCAGGGCGGTCTCGTCGTGCGGGTTGCCGGCGTGGCCGGCCGAAGGTCTGGAGGACATGGATCTATCCTGTTGCCTGACAAACGGTTGCATTCCGATAGACGGGTGTAACGACATCCCGCGAAGGGTCAAGACGTCTTGACGGCCGCCCCGGTCTCCGCCTGTCAGAAATCCCCTCGGGCCACGGAAGGCCGGAGAGGGCTCTCCGCGGCATGGCGCGCGGTCCGGAGCTGCCGCCCGCAAGGGCAGCCTTCCCGGTGGCCTTGCTGACATGGATCTGCCGGCAGCTATCAGGTCCGTCACCTCCCGTCAGTCCAGGTGAAACACGGTTTCGAGCGGCACTGTGACCGGCTCGTTGCCGGGCTGGGTCACCATGAGGTCGGCCATATGGGCCCACCACCTGCGCATGACCGGATGCGCGGGCAGGTCGTCCATTCCATGCCCGTCCCGCCGCCAGAGCACCGCGAACAGGATATGGGTCTCCCGGTCCAGATGGATGGAATAATCGCTGATACCGGCCTCCTTCAGAAGGCCCGTCAGCTCCGGCCAGATCTCCTCGTGGCGTTTCCTGTATTCCGCTTCCATGCCCGGATGCAGCATCATCTTGAAGGCGATCTTTTCCATGGTGTCACACCTGTATTCCTTGTCCGTGTTGGTGGTGCTGACGGAAAGACGAGAGAATGACGACCGGCAGCATGTGTTCGGCTATCGCCGGATCGGCGGACCATGAGGCTGACGGTGCCGCTCAATCTCTGCGGAGTCCTGGCAGAACTGAGCCATGGACTCACCGCTATCGCCCGCATCGGCACTCACTCCTCGAAATGGTCGGAGTTTTCCGCGCGGATCCGGCCGAGAATGTTCTCGATCCGGCCGAGATGTATCGTCAGCCGGTCAGCGGCGCCCGTGCCGTCCCGGTCGCGAATGGCGGCGAGGAGCAAGACATGATCGTCAAGGGCGGTCTGCGCACTCGAGGCGAGCGAGAGGAAGCGCACCCGGTCCATATGGGCCTTCTGCTCGCGGATCAGGGCCCAGACATAGGCATGGCCGGAGATTTCGCAGATCCGGCGATGAAAATCGTCGTCCAGCCTGTGAAACACCTGGCGCTCGTTCGCCGAGACCGCCGCCTGCTGCTCCTTGATGAGCTTTTCCAGATCCTTGATATCGTCGTTCGTCGCGACCTCCGCAGCGACCCGCAGGCAGGCGATTTCCAGCGCCGTGCGGACGAAGCGCGCCCGCAGCACCGCCGTTTCCGAGATCTTGGTGATCACCGTGGCGCGCTGTGGCCGGATCATCAGGAAACCGAGCTGCGACAGACGATAGAAGGCATCCCGCACAGGTTGACGGGAAACGCCGAATGCCCTGGCGACCTCAACTTCCGACACACGGGTGCCCGGCGCGAGTTCCAGCGAAAGAATCTGCTGATGCAATTCCTCGAAGACCGCATCGGCCACCGAAGGGATCCTTATCGGTTCCAGCGCCTTCAGGGCGCTTGATGCTGTCATCTGGTTTCTCTCTTCGTTGACTCAACTACTCAACTAGCATATCAGTTGACCAGTCGCAACACGGACCTGCCGTAAGGTCCACCGGGGGAGAGAAAGATGGCATTGGGGAGGGAAGACGCACCGGGAGCTTCACGGAACGGACTTGATCCGCATCGCCTTCTTCCGGCCGATCCCGCCTCGCGCACCCTGGCCCTGAGCCTGTACGCTTCGGTAAAGGACCTGCCGATCGTCAGCCCGCACGGCCATACGGACCCGCGCTGGTATGCTGAAAACGAGGCCTTTCCGGACCCCGCACAGCTGATCATTGTTCCCGACCACTATGTCTTCCGCATGCTCTTTTCCCAGGGCATCGATCTTTCCGCGCTCGGCGTGCCGAGGGTTGACGGCGGCTGGACGGAAAGCGACAGCCGCAAGATCTGGCGGACGTTCGCCGAAAACTACCACCTTTTCCGCGCGACCCCGTCGCGCATGTGGCTGGATCACTCCTTTCAGGAGGTCTTCGGCTGGACAAAGCGGATCAGCGCGGCAACCGCCGACGAATCCTACGATCACATCGCCGATTGCCTGACACGGCCGGAATTCCGGCCGCGCGCGCTTTTCGAGCGCTTCAACATAGAAGTCATCGCGACGACGGAATCGCCTCTGGACGATCTGCAATGGCACCGGCAGATCCGCGACAGCGGCTGGAGCGGACGCGTCGTGACCGCCTACCGGCCCGATGCCGTGGTCGATCCCGAGTTTGAAGGCTTTCGCGACAACATCGAAAAATTCGGCGCGCTGACCGGTGAGAACACCGGGACCTGGCAGGGCTATCTGAATGCGCACCGGGCCCGGCGCGCCTTTTTCAGGTCTTTCGGCGCCACCTCCTCCGATCACGGTCACCCGACGGCGCGAACGGAAAACCTGTCTGCTGCGCAGGCCGACACGCTGTTCCAGAAAGCGATGAAGGGCGATTGCACGGCCGAGGAAGCCGATGCCTTCCGCGGCCACATGCTGACCGAAATGGCGCGCATGAGCCTGGAGGACGGTCTTGTCCTGCAGATCCATCCGGGCAGCCACCGGAACCATTCCAAGGCGATCATGCAGTCCTTCGGTCGCGACAAGGGCTTCGATATCCCGACCCGGACCAATTACGTCGATGCGCTCAAGCCGCTTCTGGACGCGGTCGGCCTGGAAAGGAACCTGAGTGTCATTCTCTTCACCCTGGACGAAACCGCATATGCCCGGGAACTGGCGCCGCTGGCCGGGGCCTATCCGGTCCTGAAGCTGGGGCCCGCCTGGTGGTTCCACGACAGTCCCGAAGGAATGCGCAGGTTCCGCGAAATGACCACGGAAACCGCCGGTTTCTACAACACCGTCGGCTTCAACGACGACACAAGGGCGTTTTGCTCGATCCCCGCCCGCCACGATGTGGCCCGCAGGGTCGACAGTGCATACCTCGCATCACTCGTCACATCCGGGAGGCTGGACGAGGACGAGGCATTTGAGGTCGCACAGGACCTCACCTACAGGCTTGTGAAGCAGGCCTACCGGCTCTGAGGAGCGAATTCTGGGAGGAATATCATGGACGTTCACGTCATGCCCTCCGGCATCTTCGTCGGCAGGATGACTGCGCCCCGTGCCAATACGGCCCGGGCGCCTTGCGTTGCGCTCTATGGCCCATCCGGACCGGCCTCATCGACGGCGCCGGGAAGACCGTGCGGGCCTGCGCGTCCCCGGGCCTCGCGAAGGCAGGCAACGGCGTCCTTTTCCTGTCACCTGCCTGCATTCCGGCATTCTCACCCTGCCTGCCGTCCCTGTTCCACCGAGGCTGAATAGCATGTTCGTAAAATCCTTCCCCGAAGTCGCCGCCGATCCCGGCGTTCGCCGCCAGGTGCTGTCCGACAGTCCCGAGCTGATGGTTGTTGCCTTCCGGTTCCGGGAAACCGGCGCGCAAGGCAAGCTGCACAACCACCCGCACGCGCAATCCACCTACGTCGAGAGCGGCAGGTTCCGTTTCAGCATCGACGGACAGGAATTCGAGGTCGGCCCCGGCGACAGCTTCGTCATTCCCTCCCGGGCCATGCATGGCTGCGTGTGCATCGAGCCGGGCACGCTGATCGACACCTTCACGCCCCGCCGCGACGATTTTCTTTAAGAACCGCCCAATACCGTAGGACTTTTGCCATGATCAATGTTGAGACCCGATACGCGATCGACCCGGAGACAGCCAGAAAGCTGGACACCCAGGGCCTGCGCGATCACTTCCATGCCTCCGGCCTGTTCGTCGAGGGTGAAATCAATCTGGTCTACACCCACTACGACCGCCTGATCCTCGGTGGCGCCGTTCCCGGGGCCGGCGAACTGGTGCTTGACCACGTCAAGGAAGCTGGTACCGCGACCCTGCTCGAGCGCCGCGAACTCGGCATTCTCAACATCGGCGACACGGGAACCGTCAAGGCCGGCGGTCAGAGCTACGAGGTGGGCCGCGGCGATGTGCTTTATATCGGCATGGGCTCCGGACCGGTCTCCTTTTCCGGTCCCGGCCGTTTCTACATCCTCTCCGCTCCCGCGCACCGGACCTGCCCGTCCAGACTGATCAAGGTGGGGGACGCGCGCCGGGTCGAACTGGGCTCCGCAGAAACCTCCAACGAACGCGTCATCCTGCAGTTCCTGCATCCGGAGGTAGCCGAAAGCTGCCAGCTTCTGATGGGCTACACCCAGTTCGCGCCCGGTTCGGTCTGGAACACCATGCCGGCCCACGTGCACGACCGGCGCATGGAAGCCTATCTCTATTTCGAGCTCGACGCCGATCAGCGCGTCTTCCACTTCATGGGCAAGCCCGAGGAAACCCGCCATCTCGTCATGGCCAATGAGGAAGCGGTCGTTTCGCCGCCCTGGTCCATCCACTGCGGCGCGGGCACCGGTGCCTACACCTTCTGCTGGGCGATGGCCGGTGACAATGTGGACTTCACCGACATGGACATGGTTGCCATGGGAGATCTGCGGTGAATTCCTTCTCTCTTGAAGGCCGGCGCGCCCTGGTGACCGGCGCCAACACCGGCATCGGCCAGGCGATCGCCATTGCCATGGGTGCAGCCGGCGCGGAGGTGCTGTGCGCCGCCCGCCGCGACTGCGACGAAACCCTGTCGAAGATCGAAAAGGGACGCCACGTGGCGGTGGACTTCGCCGACCCGTTGGCGGCCGTGCCCCTGTTCGAGAACGAGGCGATCGACATCCTCGTCAACAATGCCGGGATCATCCGGCGCGCCGATTCCGTCGACTTCACGGAAGCCGACTGGGACGACGTGATCGATGTGAACCTGAAAGCCGTCTTCTTCACCTGCCAGGCCTTCGGCAGGGCCGCCCTTGCGGCGGGACGCTCCGGGGCCATCGTGAACATCGCCTCGCTGCTCTCCTTCCAGGGCGGCATCCGGGTGCCCTCCTACACTGCCTCCAAACACGGCGTTGCCGGCATCACCAAGCTGCTGGCCAACGAATGGGCCGCCAAGGGCATCAACGTCAATGCCATTGCGCCCGGCTATATCTCCACCAACAACACGGAAGCCCTGCGCAATGATCCGGAGCGCAACCGCCAGATCCTGGAACGAATTCCCGCCGGTCGCTGGGGAGAGGCCAGCGACATCGGCGATGCCGCCGTGTTCCTCGCCTCTCCCGCGGCGAAATACATTCACGGAACCGTGCTGAGTGTCGATGGGGGCTGGCTTGCGCGTTAGCCGGCAGAGGGGCCCCGCCCCGAAGGCGGGCATCGTGCATCTGGGGCTGGGAGCGTTTTTCCGCGCCTTCGGGGCCGTTTACATCGAAGAGGCGACGGAAAAATCCGGCGGCGACTGGGGCATCATCGGCGTCAGCCTGCAGAGCCCGACGACCCGCGACCTGCTGGCGCCGCAGGATTTCGTCTATACGGCGCAGGAACTGGGGCCGGACGGATCCCGTCTCCGCCAGATCGAGATCCTTCGCGATGTCCTGGTCGCCCCTGAGTCGCCGGAGGCCGTTCTGGCCGCGATGGCCGATCCCGCCATCA
Organism: Labrenzia sp. 011; assembly: GCF_003075075.1. Taxonomy (GTDB): domain Bacteria; phylum Pseudomonadota; class Alphaproteobacteria; order Rhizobiales; family Stappiaceae; genus Roseibium. Next base: position 8,146 of record NZ_QCYM01000022.1, read on the forward strand.
GGATCGTCACGCTGACGGTCACCGAAAAGGGTTATTGCCACGACCCGGCGTCCGGAACGCTCAATATGGAGCATCCCGCCATCCGGCATGACCTGACCGGCGACCTGCCGCAGTCGGCGCCGGGATATCTGGTCCGGGCCCTGCAGAGACGCAAGGCAGCGGGCCTGCCACCCTTCACGGTGCTGACCTGCGACAATCTTCCCGACAACGGCCGCCTGGTAAAGGGCATCGTCCTGGAGCTGGCCCGCAGGATCGATCCCGACCTGGCCGACTGGCTTGAAACGGAGGGCCGCTTTCCCGCCACCATGGTCGACCGGATCGTGCCGGCGACAAAGCCGGAAGACGTCGAGGCACTGGCCGCAAGGACCGGATACCTCGACGCCGCCCCGGTCATGCATGAACCCTTCCGGCAGTGGGTGGTGGAGGACGATTTCGTCCCGGCCTACGGCAAGGATGCCTGCCCGGATCTCGGTGCCGTCGGTGTCGAGCTGGTCGACAATGTGACCGCCCATGAGCACATGAAGCTGCGGATGCTCAACGGCACCCATTCCCCCCTCGCCTATCTGGGATATCTCGCCGGACACGAGACCATCGCCGAAACGGTCGCCGATCCGGTGCTCGCCGCCTATGTCAAACGGCTGTGGACGGACGAGATCATTCCTTCGTTCACCGCCCCGCCCGGCGTCAACATGGCAGCCTATGCCGACGCCCTGTTCAACCGCTATGCCAACCCCGGCATCCGCCACCGCACCTGGCAGATCGCCATGGACGGCAGCCAGAAGCTGCCGCAGCGGATCCTGGGAACCCTGCGCGACAACCTCGCGCAAGACCGCGCCTGCCCGGGCCTCCTCACCGCCATCGCGGCGTGGATGATCTATGTGGGCGGCACGGATCTCGACGGCCGGCCCATCGATGTGCGCGACCCGCTCGCCGACCGGCTCAGGACCCTTTCCGACGGCGCCTCCGATGCACAAGGCAGGGTCGCCGCGCTTCTGGGCGTGCGTGACATCTTCGATGCCGGCCTGGCAGACGCCATACGGCCGGAAGTAACAGCCGCTTATGAACGCCTGGCCACCGGCGGCGTTCATCGAACTCTTGAGGCACTCACATGATCGAGGGATGGCGCTGGTACGGCGCACTGGACCGCATTTCCCTGCCTGAAATCGCGCAGACCGGGGCATGCTCCATTGTCACTGCCCTGCACGAGATCCCCTATGGCGAGGTCTGGCAGCGCGAGACGGTCGCCGCCCGCAAGGCGCAGATCCGCGACGCCGGTTTCGACTGGACGGTCGTGGAAAGCCTGCCCGTCCACGAGGCGATCAAGCGCGGAGAGGGCGACCTGACACGGCTTTTCGCCAATTACCGGCAGTCCATGGCCAATCTCGCCGCCGAAGGCATCCGGGTGATCTGCTACAATTTCATGCCCCTCCTCGACTGGACCCGCACCGATCTGACCGCCCCGGCAAGACGCGGCGGCTCCTGCCTGCGGTTCTCGATCGAGAAGATGGCCGCCTTCGAGCTGTTCATGATCGGGCGGCCCGGCGCGGAACGCGATTACACGGCAGAGAACATCGCCGCCGCGAAACGCTGGTACGACAGCACGACACCGCAGGATCACGACATTCTCGTCACCGCCATCATGTCCGGCCTTCCGGGAGCCTATGACCGCTACGACGTTCAGGGACTGCGGCAGGCGCTGGCGCCCTATGCCGGTCTCGACCGAGACGCCCTGCGCACGAACTTCAGGCGCTTCCTCGACGAGGTCGTTCCGGCGGCCGAAGAACTGGGACTGAGCTTTGCCGTTCATCCGGACGACCCGCCACGCGACCTGCTCGGGCTGCCGCGCATTGTCTCCAATGCCGCCGACATCGACTGGATCCTGTCCGCCCATGACAGCCCGTCCAACGGGCTGACGCTATGTGCCGGATCCCTGGGCGCCAACCCGGCAAACGACGTTCCGGCCATCGCGAAACAATTTGCCGGCAAAATTCATTTTGCCCATCTGCGCAACGTGGCAAGGGAGCCGGACGGCTCCTTCGAGGAGGCCCCCCATCTCGAGGGAGATACCGACATGCCGGCGCTCGTCGAGGTACTGATGCGCGAGGAGCAGCGCCGCAGGAGCGAAAACCGGACGGACTGCGACATCGTCTTCAGGCCCGACCATGGCCATGAACTTCTGGGCGACGCGCAGAAGGGAACCCATCCCGGCTATCCGCTCATCGGTCGCATGCGCGGCCTCGCGGAGCTGCGCGGCATCATTGCCGGCCTGCAGCACGCGGCCTGACCCGCGGTTCAAGGAACGCGTGGCGCGCCCGCCCCAACGGCGGGAACCTGCTCAGCAAATCTGAGGGGGCCGAATGGTGACACGATGGTCCGGGAATTGATTTCCCCAACCTCCAGATCGACGGATCACTGCAGACCGTCCCGCTCCACAGAATCAAAGCGCGTCCCTGAGCCCCGGCCGTGATTTGAGCCGTTCGAGCAGCGAGGCGGACAGCGGCTCCGGACGGGCGCCCGCAATCGTCTCCAGCACGCCCCGCTCGCCGGTCCGCAACTGCTTCCCTACCAGCGCATTCGTGTAGATATTCAGCGCGATTTCCGGTCCGAAGACCTCCCAGTCGATTTCTTCCACCGTTCGCCCGCCGGCAGCTTCCTCAACCAGCGTGCGGACACTGTCTCCGCCTGGAGCCGCAACCGCCATCTCGGGCTGCGGGCCCGCCGCACCCAGATCGAAATCAGCGGCAAGAAGGGCGGCCGCGTCGACGATGCCGGCACCAAACGTCCGGGAATTCCACCCGGGCACCTGCCGGGCGGTCGCGCAGGCAAGCCGGGTGAAACTCTGCTGCAGCGTCTCACCCCGCGCAGCCGCTTTCCGGACAAGCGTGTCCCGTCCGTGATGGGCAAGCCAGCAGGCCGCGACGCCGGCGGTCAGCGCCACCGCGAAGCTGGTTCCCTGGCCTTGCCCGGTCGAGAAGTGCACCTCTTCATCGACCCGTTCCGCCCGTGCCCTGTAGACATTTTCCGCCGGCGCGCTCAGGGCCACCGAAGGTCCCCGGCAGGCACCGCGCCAGGGCTGATCGTCTATATTCGTTCCCGCAACCGCCATGCAGTCGTCGTATCGCGCCGGATAGACCACCTGCCGCACGCAGTTGCCCGAGGCGGCCAGAACGATGATGTTGTTGCGCACGGCCCTGCGAACCGCCGCCCGCAGAAAGAAGGACGGCAGCCCGCCGAGACTCATGGTGATCACATGCGCGCCATTGCGCACCGCATGGTTGATGGCTTCGGCGATACTGAGCTGCGACGTGCGCACGACGCTGCGGATGGCGCGGATCGGCATAAGGACGGCTTTCGGTGCAGACCCGAGCACATCCCCCGACGCCTTGCTGACCACGACACTGGCCGTGGCCGTCCCATGTCCGTTGTTGCCGAACCAGGCGGTCAGCGGATCCGCCGGATCGGCATCTCCCTGAATGAGGTCAATGGGATCCTTGATCTGAATGTCCCGCAATTCGGTATGGCTGGTCAGGCCGGTGTCGGGTTGCGCGATGACGATCCCCGCGCCCTGGTCACGGCCCGCCGGGGACATGTTCCAGGCTTCCCGGATCCGAATGGCCCGCAGCGCCCATTGCTTGTCGGCCTCCACCCTGGGTTCGGGCGGCGCCCAGCAGCCCATGGGCAACTCGACGGCAAGTTCTTCCAGTCGCGACGGACCACCCAGGTCCGGCTCGGTGAAAATGCCCGTCAGGATTTCCGGCTCCGCGTTGGCCAGCCCAAACGCGTCGATCAGCCGGTAGGCGGCCTCGAAGCACAGATGAGGGCTGTCGAAAAAGCTCCGCCCAGTCAGGGTCAGAAGGAGCAGTTCCGGCTCGTCCGCCCGCAGGGGCTGTTCGACCGTCACCCCGAGCCGTCCCTCGAAGGCCCGGGCGATCGCCTCCATGGATCGGGCAGCCTCCTCACCCCGGTTCAGCAGCAGCGCGAACCTGGCCGATGGCAGCGGCTGGCCGGCCTCGATCCCGAAGGTCGCCTGCTGCAATGTGTTCAGGACCTGTTCGAATGCATCCTTGTCGAAAACCATTGTAGACACCTCCCGATTTCACGTCCGGCGCAGTCCGCCGGTCTCAGTTGCCGGTCTCCGCGTCCCAGAGCGCATCGTGGTTGCGATGGCACTCCGTGACCCCGTTCCGGAAAAATTTCTCGTAGTAGGGCAGCTCGACGTGGTGCACCTGCAGCCAGACGCCGGGCACATGGATGGCTTCGCAATGGGCCGGGAAGCGGCCATGGGTGTCATGGATGTAGCTGCAGATATCCCTGACGCAACTGATGACATCCTCGTTGTATTGCGCCGCCTCTTTCAGATAGCGTTCGCCGTAGTCGTCCCTGTAGATCCGGCGGAAGGTGTCCGCGTCCCTGTAAACGCCCCCCGATCCGAACTTCTGTTCGACAACCGCATCCACCGCCTCGCCCATGTCGGCATAGTTCGGCGGGCATTTGGCCTTGATCAGGTCTTCCCCCTGATGCCGCAGGGCCACCGGATGGGAACGGACATCGGCAAAGCGCGGCAAGGGCACGTGCCATCTCAGGATGTCCATCAGCCGCCATTTGGGCACCACATGGTCGAACCCCAGCATCGGGCCGTAGCGGTCGCGGAACTTGGGATCGCCCGTCAGCACCGGCGGACTGATGGTGGCGTGGATCCAGGCGCCCAGCCCCATGGCCTCGGCGACCAGAAAGAGATTCTGCAACAGCAGCGGCGCCTCCAGCTGGGTGCGCAACGATCCGACAACGCCGAGGGGGACCTTGATGTCGTCATTCAGGAAGCCCTTGCGGACCCAGTCCCTGACCCCGGCGGACATGTAGAAATTCCGGTCATCCACCAATGCCGGACGGGCCCCGTCCGGCTGGGTCAGCAGATACATCAGCCCGTTGATATACTGGTGCGAGAGATCGACGACCGGAAGCAGGATCGTCGTGCCCGGCAGATTGGACAAAAGCCGGTTGGAGTCCAGATAGGCGGGGAAATTCCGTCCGCCCGTCTCCACGTCGAGGCGCCTGTCCAGCAGCCGGACCTTGGCCTCCTGCGCCCGCCGGATCAACGCCTCGGCGGAGAAGGCCTCTTCGCTTGCCGGCAGGTGACGCAGGAAATAGGTGCCCGTGTCGTTGATCAGGAAGAAATAGGTGCCCTGCGCATTGTCGGGACTTCCCGCCGTCCGCCCCGTCATGGTCAGATTCGGCTTGGCCATGACCAGACGGCCCGTATCGGGATCCTGGAACGGCCGGTCGGGCATGGTCAGGCCGGTCGCGCCGGTCATGGCGATCAGCAGGGCCTCCTCCAGCTCCGACAGGGGTTTGGGCTCCTGCTGCGACCGGTAGGTCATCGACCCGGCGGCGACTTCCCGAACGCCCCTGGACACCCGGTGGGTTCTGCGCTGCCAGATCGTCTCCAACAGCGGCCGCGTCAGCAGGTCGGCAAGCCCGGGGGGGATCTTTCCCTTGTTGTCCATGTCAGGCCTCCATCCTTGCGTCCGGCACCTGGACAATCGCCCGGACCAGCGCACCGGCAGCCAGAAGTCCGGCAAAGACAAACCCGAGGATCTGGATGGTCCCGCCTCTCAGGACGACCAGGGTCACGGCGAAGATCAGGAATGCCAGCAGCCGCGTGATCAGCTGGACCCAGAAGGACTGGAATCGTGCCGGCAGCAGCCAGATCATCAGGACATCGATCGTCCAGACCGTCAGCAGGAGAAAATTCCCCCCCGCGATGAGCGGGCCCTGTTGCACGAAGGTGTCCGGGATGCCGTTGAAAATGATGAAGATCGCCCAATAGGCATGCAGCGCGAACACCACCCAGGCACCGGTCCAGAAGAGATAGGAGAGATTGGCCACCGCCTGGCTTCGCGTCCGGAACAGCCAGAAGCCGAGCCCCGGAACGAGCAGAAAGGTCGTTGCCCAGATCGTCAGCCGCGTCCGGCCGAGCTCCAGGTCTCCACCGAGTTCGGGCGCCAGCATGGCCCACAGGATCAGCAACGCAGTCGGCACGCTCATGGCGGTGAATTGCGCGAGCGTGATCGCTTCGGGTTTGTCATGCTTCATGGCGGACCTCACAGGGTTTTCAGATAGGCGAGCAGATCGGCAAGGGCGGCCGGATCGCGCTCCGGGTCGTCGATTGCCCACGGATAGTCATGACCGGTGTTTGCGTTGCCCGGCGCGGATGTGTCGAAGCGGAAATAACGCAAGCCGTCCCTGCGCGGCGGACTGGCAAGTCCGGCGCGATCGGTGTCATAGAGATTCCAGCCGCGATAGAACTGCCCCCGCCGCGGTTCCAGGTTGATCAGCTCCGCCAGGGTCAGGACACTGGCATTATGCAGGTAGGGCGCCCGCAGGAAGGCCCCGTCGATCGGTCCGGCCACATAGCCCCGGATGTCGAGATTTCCGGCGTCTTCCGGCTGCGGGAAAATCTCGCTCCGGTCGAGCGCGAAAGGATGCTCCCGGGGAAAATACCGGTACAGAGCATCGGGCATTTCACCGTAGTGACGGAACATCACCCGCTGCAGGTCAGTGCCGATTTCCGCCACCGGAATCACCTCATGGGTCCGCGCGCCCGGTTCCCAGCCCTGGCCGGAGCGGTCCCCGTGACAGGCCAGACAATGCTCCCGGTAGACCGCCTGCCCCCGGCGCACCGCCTCCGGGTCCGGCAGGTCCGCATCGGGAAAGACTTCCTCGAAGCGCGGCGGCGCAAGGGAGATCGTGTATTCGATCGCCTTGCGGATGTTGTGCACGATCTCCGGATTGGCCAGATTGATATCCGTTGCCCCGGCGGCGACCGCCGCCAGGGAGCTGCGGGCTTCCCGACCGGAAATAGATCCGTCGAACTGTGCCCGTTCACGCCAGCCCTGATTGTAGATGGTGGCGATCTTGGAATGGATCGGCAGATCGTTTGCCGGGTAATGCATCACGTTGCGCAGCAGGGTGCGGAAGGCCAGCGTCCGGGTCGGCCCCGTCGGCGTGACGTCTTCATCGCGCGAGCGCCCGTTTCCGTAAGGTTCGTCGAAGCGGGCAATATTGCCTTCCAGACGGTCGCGGATCTGGCCGAGCCACATGCCGATCATGATCCGCTGCATCAGGCCAAGGCTGTCGCCTGTCCTGTCCTCATAGTCGGCGGTTATCGCCTCGACGGTCAGCGTGAAGGGCGCATCCGTCTTCGCCCTGCCCGCCGGCACAGGTTGTCGTTCGAGCAGGGAAGCCTGGAAGGCGTCCAGCCAGGCGAAGAGATTGATCGAGACACTTCCCGGCCCCAGAACCCGGACAGGCGTCCCGCCATCGGACGTGCGCAATTCGCTCGTGTGGCACAGGGCACAGGTCAGGGCGACGAAACGGACCGGCGAGGGCGCGGCGGACAGGGGACGGTAATTGGTGGCGGTAAAGCCGACGGGAAGCCCGTCCGGATTTTCCGGATCGTCCAGAAATCCGAATTGCTCCACCCAGCTCCCGGCCTCCTGGCCGCCGGGCTGGAAATGATGCGGAAACAGATCCGGCAGCACCAGTGCGACCGGCAGAGGCATCACTTCCGTTCCGATGGTACCGTGCCGGAACGCTTCAGGCGCGTCCCGGAAGACCGGCGTGGCCCAACGTCCTTCGAGGTAGACAAGCAGGCCGGTCAGGCCCAGCGCGACCAGCAGGACCGCGTTGCAGGCCCACAGGGCCGTCCGCCAGACATAATTGAGGCGGTGACGGGAGACTGGCATGGCACATGCTCCTCAATTCTGCCGCCGACGCCACGGGGCGAACGCGCTTTGGCCTGTCGGAAGGACCGAGGCAAAGTCGGGGAAATGCCGCAGAATGATGCTGCCCATGGTGTTTTCCTGCACCCAGGCGATTCCGAGCGGCGAATAGATTTCCGGCCGGAAGTCGACGGTCAGGAAACGGTCCGACTGAAGCCGGCGGGTCGCCATCAGGATGAAGATGCGGAACGCCGTATCGGAAAAGCCGAACCCCGGCGGCGGCGTTTCCGCGAACAGGCCGACCATCGTGTCCACATCGTCGATGGACTTGTAGACCTCTCTGAGCAGACGCACGTCTTCGCTGTCGGCGGTGATATCCTCCCAGCGCCGGACCGGGGGCTTGTGCAGGCCCTGGCGGAACTTGTTGTAGCGGGGAATGCCGCGCGAACGCTCCCGCACCAGATCGACCACCGACAGATCGATGATCTCGGACTTGCCGTCCGCCGAGGTGCGGGTGAAACTTTGCAGCGATCTGGGATAATTGTGCAGCGTGATCGCGCCCGGATGGGCGATCCCCATGGAATAGAGAACGCTGGAAAGACCGATGCGCCGCATCGCCTCGTCCGTGCGGATGCCCTGCACCGCATTGAAATCGAGGGTCTCCCGAAAGACGCCGGTCTGCGCATCGTGGATGCGGTAGTCGTCCGGCAGCAGAGGATGCAGCCTGTAGACAGTGACGAAATCTTCGGTCAGGCAGTATCTGGCATTGTGATGGTCGGGCAGGGTTTCGGGAATGCCGCGCAGGGCATGAGCTTCCTGGAGCCACAGTCCCATCCGCGTGAAGGCGCCCGCAGGTCCCGACCAGTTGGCGTTGAGAGCAACATCGATTTCCGGCGTCGCCAGAATGGCCGGCGTCCATTCAACGGTGTGGATCTTGGCGATCAGCGCGGAAATGATCAGCCGGGCCGTCTGGTAGACCCGTTCGTCGCTCCAATCCCTGTATTCCCTTTGCAGCGCATCGCAGACCGCATTGTGCTCGCGCGCGAACATCGTGTGCAGCGCCGACAGGCCGAGCCACCAGCTTTCGTTGAAACCGGTCACTTCCATGCCGAGATTGTTCTCCGGCAGGTAACCGTCCTCCAGCCGCAGCCGGGGTCCGCTGCCGTCCCGCAGGCGTTCGGCTTTCTGCAGGCTGCTGCCGTAAATCTCCGAACCGTCCCACCAGTGGGATACGATATTTCCGAAAACCGGATTCATCTCGTCGCCGGCCCCCAGCGGGCGATCGCCGGCGATCCGCATGACGCTTTCCGGTTTGCCGCGCGGGCTGTTTTTCCATGTCATCCAGCCGGGCATGGGAACTTCGATGTCCTTCACGCCTGGCGGAAACCGGCTGTGCTGCACCCAGTCATGCACCTGGAACTGGATCCATGCCGCCGCAAGCACGTTGAGCGACGATGCGGGGATGAAGTGTTTGCGATACAGCAGGTCCCGGCTGACCAGGACCGGATTGGGCTTGCCGATATCGCCCGGACGCGGGTCCGGCGTCAGGTTGCGGCCGAAGGCGGCCCCCTCCCGCCCCATGTCGGGCACGCTCAGGTCGTTGTGCCCTCCGTCGAAGCTTCTGCTATCCCTGAAGAGTTCCGGCACTGCAGGTTCCGGCTGCATCGCCTGCGGGTTCGGCTCCACGGGCTCCCGGTCGATGAGATTTTCCTTGCGCAGCTGATGACGCAGCAGCGACAGGTTCAACAGGGCCACGAGATGCGGCAGCCTGTACCAGGGAAGGCGGCGGTTGAGCAGCGCGAACGCGGGCGTGAAACAGGCCGTCACGACCCGGTTACGCAGGGGCACCGGCTCATGGAAACGCCGGCGCAGACGATGCGCGGCGCTGGCCGCATAAACCGCCTTTCTGGCCCGGTTGAGATTGCCGAGCGGCCGGAACTCCGGCGTCGTGTTCCAGGGGTTGAACGAGAGCCCGTCGATCTCGGCGGTCTTTGCCTGCGCCTCCAGCGTCGTGATGTCCTGCTGCGGGACTGTCAGCATCGCCACCACGATTGGCTCCGCAAGATCCTCCGGCCAGGCGGCGGCGGCGTCTTCGACCGGTGTGATCTTTTCGCTGATGAACCGCTGGATGCAGAACTCCCAGCTGACATCGCCCTTCGCAAGCAGTTCCGCCATTCCGGCGCGCAGATAGTTCGGATTGTCCGGCGGCGGCCAGTCCCCGCCCTCCTCCTGTGCGGCGGCTGCCGGAGACGGACGCAGAAAGAACCGGACCGGACCTGCGCTCTCGCCCCACAGAATCGCGCCCCGGCTCCAGAAGCTTTCGCCGGCCAGCGACCGGACCGGGCGGCCGGTTCCGCCGGCCACGTTGCGCAGCATGCGGATGGCTTCCCCGGGCCCGACGGCCAGGACCAGCCTGGCGATGCCGAGGAGACGGTTGCCCGCCATGGCCGAGGCGAAAGCGATGAACTGTTCGGCATCGCGGGCATGCGGGACCGGAAAATTGGTCATCAGCAGGTCCTGCACCGCAGACCCCGTATCGATCCGCAACGCCGCACCGCGCAGGTCGCGCTGGCTGTCCGCCTGGTGCACGCCGCTGGCGTTCGACAGGCGCAGGATGACCGGAAACTCCACGCCCGCCCGCCATGGCCCGACCGCCAGTTCTTCCGGCAGATCGTCCGCGATCCTGAGTTTTGCATTGTCGACGGCAAGCAACGCCTTGGCGTGTTGCGCACGGTCTATGCGCTGCCCGCCGGATCGGCGCCGCACCATATCCTGGATTTTCAGTATCTGGGTTGCAAAACGCTCGAAATCACGGCGCTCGCTTTCCGCGCCGCCATCCGCGTCCTTGTAATATTCCCACCGCGTGATCTTTTCGTAGCCACGATCAATATCGTGTTCGGCATCGCCGTCCGGAGCCAGCATCCGCGCCTCCAATTACAACTTAAAATAGAATTTAGTTAAATCAAAATCAAATAAACGTCAGTAGAATGAGAAGATCATAGTTGCTCTGGTTGCATTTATCAATACACAAACCCGCGACCAGCCGCTCAAGTCCGGTAAAGTACTGGACGGACGGGCCTTGTCCGCGGCTCGGGAGCCATCCGGCATTGCCGGGACCGGAGACGGGGCCACCGTGCCTGAGCCGCGGAAAATCGCGCATCAGAACTGCGCAAACCTGCAAGGAGCCCCCCCGTTCAACCGGCAGGCCTGCCCGTCCCGTATCGATGTGTGAGCTGCCGCGACCGCAAACCCTGTGTCCGGGACCCGGTCAATTTTGCCACCAGAACAGCCTGTCCGGCCGCCGGGAGAGGGCCATCCACCATCATTTGGGCACAAACAGGCGATTTCGGCTTGAATCCGGCACAAAAGTGATTAGGTCGTGATGGTTCTGATCGGGTGTTCCCTGGACCGGGTCCTGTGGAGTCCGATCCGAATATCCGCTCTCATGGGATAGACTTTCCCATTCTCCGATGCTGGTATTGAGCTTGCTTCAGCTTATCTGTCAGCTCGGGAAACCGAAATGCAGTCGATGCCCTCGGCGACCGTCCCTGCACGGCGGTCCCGGGGTCGTCGCAATTCGTTGGTTGACATTGAAAATGAGGCTGATTGATCGTTGAAGGACCGGTCGGATTTTATCCGGCCAGATCGCGGACCTGCCGCAGGATCCCACGACCGGTCCGCTTCTTGCCCCGCCGTTGCGCCGGGGTGCGCAGACCGCTTGCCTTCGAGCTGTGCCCCCGCTGGAGAACTGATTAATGATTGGGAATAAGAGCGTCTTGCTGGCGTGCATACTTGCTTTCGCCGGATTGTCATCCTCCGCGGTTCTGGCACAGCAGAAGACACCGCCGCCGCCAGCCGTGACTGTCGTCACCCTTGAGGCCCAGGATGTCACCCTGCGCGCCGACATGCCCGGTCGGGTCGTTGCCTATGGGGTTGCGGAAGTCCGGCCGCAGGTTTCCGGCATCATCGTCGAGCGCCTGTTTGAAGAAGGCGCAAGGGTCAAGAAAGGCGATCCGTTGTATCGGATCGACAAGGCGGTCTATGCCGCCACCGTCCAGCAGGCCAAGGCAGTTGTTGCTCAGGCCGAGGCTGCGCTGACCGCAGCCGACAAGGACCTGAAACGCGCCAAACAGCTTCTGGAACGCGAGGTGGCAAGCCAGCAGGTCGTCGACGATGCGACCGCCGAACGGGATGCGGCACAGGCCGGCCTTCTCCTGGCGAAGGCCCAGCTGCTTTCGGCGGAAATCAACCTGGATTACACCACCATCAGCGCGCCGCTGTCCGGCATTGTCGGCCGTACGCTCACAACCCAGGGGGCGCTGGTCACTGCCCAGCAGGCCGAACCGCTCGCCGTCATTCGCCAGATTGACAAGGTCTATGTCGATGTGGCCGCCTCGACCTCCGACATCCTTCGCTACAACCGCTCCAAACTGGCCCACCCCTCCTCGGACGACACCGGTGGCCTCGACCCGAAGGTCACGCTGACGCTGGCGGATGGAACGACCTATGACCAGACCGGCACCATGCGCGCGGCCGAGCCCCAGATCGACCCGCAAACGGGCGTGGCCGTCCTGCGGCTGGAATTCCCCAATCCCGAGCAACTTCTGCTTCCCGGCCTGTACGTGAAGGCACATCTGCCGGTGGAATTGGCGAAGAATGTGGTGCTGGCGCCCCAGCAGGGCATCAGCCGGGATCGCCGCGGCCAGCCGACGGCCCTGATCGTCAATGATGAAAACATTGTCGAGCCGAGGACTCTCACGGTCCGCGGCACCCAGGGCTCCGACTGGATCGTGTCCGATGGGCTCAAGGCCGGTGACCGGTTGATTGTCGCCGGTTTTCAGAAGATCGCGCCCGGCGCAACCGTCACCCCGCAGGAACAGTCGGCCCCCGACACCGTAGCGCAAAACTGAGACACACGGCCCGGGCTCCCATTCGGGGCCCGCGGTATCAAGAAGGTTTCCGATGGCTCGTTTCTTTACCGACCGCCCGGTGTTCGCCTGGGTGATTTCGATCCTGCTGATGGGGGTCGGACTTCTGGCGATCACCGTGCTGCCTGTGGCCCAGTATCCGCAGATTGCCCCTCCCACCGTCAATGTCAGTGCAACCTATTCCGGTGCATCCGCGGAGACGGTCAACAATACGGTCACCCAGGTGATCGAGGAACAGATGACCGGTCTGGACGGGCTGCGGTACATCGAGTCCTCGTCAACGTCGACGGGCACCTCTTCCGTCAAGCTCACCTTCGAAACCGGCACCGATCCGGACATCGCCCAGGTGCAGGTCCAGAACAAGCTGAGCCAGGCCAGCCCGCTGCTGCCGGAAACCGTCCAGCGACAGGGTGTCACCGTCGAGAAATCCTCCGCCGGCTTCCTCATGGTTGCTGCCCTGGTCTCCACGGACGGGCGGCTCAATGCGGTCGACCTGTCCGACTACCTCGTCTCGAACATGGTGGACCAGTTCAGCCGCCTGCAGGGCGTCGGCAGCATCCAGGTCTTTGGAGCGCAATATGCAATCCGCATCTGGCTGAATCCCGACCAGCTCGCGGCCTTCGAGCTCACGGCCTCCGACATCGTTCAGGCCGTCTCGGAAGAAAACGCCCAGGTCTCCGCCGGGTCCTTCGGCTCCCTTCCCGCCATTGAGGGACAGGCGCTGAATGCCACGATCACCGCGCAGTCGCTGTTGTCCACACCGGAGGATTTCGAGCAGATCGTCGTGCGGGCGGAAACCGATGGCGGCCTCGTGCTGCTTCGCGATGTTGCCCGGGTGGAAATCGGCGCCGAGAGTTACACCACCGCCGCGCGCTACAACGGCAAGCCGACCGCGGGCATGGCCATTCAGCTCGCCACCGGCGCCAATGCCCTCGATACGGCCGAACGCGTCAAGGCAAAGCTCGAGGAAGTCTCCGCCTTCTTCCCTGAAGGGGTTGAATATGTGGTGCCCTACGACACCACGCCTTTCGTCAAGATATCGATCGAGGAAGTGGTCACCACCCTGATCGAGGCCATCGTTCTCGTCTTCCTCGTGATGTTCCTGTTCCTGCAGAACCTGCGGGCCACCCTGATCCCCACCCTGGCGGTCCCGGTCGTGCTGCTGGGCACCTTCGGCATCATCGCCCTCTTCGGCTTCTCCATCAACACGTTGACCATGCTCGCGATGGTGCTGGCAATCGGCCTTCTGGTGGATGACGCCATCGTCGTGGTGGAAAACGTCGAGCGCATCATGGAGGAGGAAGGCCTGTCGCCTTACGAAGCCACCCGCAAGTCCATGGGTCAGATCACCGGCGCACTGGTCGGCATCGCCCTGGTGCTGTCGGCGGTGTTCGTCCCCATGGCCTTCTTTCCCGGCTCCACCGGCGTGATCTATCAGCAGTTCTCGATCACCATCGTCTCGGCCATGATGCTCTCGGTCGTGGTGGCGCTGACGCTGACCCCGGCCCTGTGCGCCACCCTGCTGCGCAAACCCGGACACGACGCCGGCAAACGTGGCCCGTTCGGCCTGTTCAACCGCAATTTCGAACGGCTGACACGCGGCTATGCCTCCTCTGTCGGATACATCATCCGCCGCCCAGTGCGCATCGGCATCGTCTATCTGCTGATCGGAGCGGGAATGGTCTACCTGTTCGAGCGCACGCCCACCGGCTTCCTGCCGGACGAGGATCAGGGAATCCTGTTCACCATCGTGCAGGGTCCCACCGGCACCACCGCGGAAGCCACCGAGGAGGTTCTGAAAAAGATCGAACGCCACTATCTGGAAAACGAGAAAGACAATGTCGCCTCCCTCTTCACCGTGCGCGGCTTCAGCTTCGCCGGTCAGGGACAGAACATGGGTCTGGCCTTCGTCAGCCTGAAGGACTGGGACGAGCGCACCACGCCCGACCGCAGCGCGCAGGCCATCGCGGGGCGCGCCTTCGGCGCCTTCTCCCAGATCAGGGAAGCCCTCGTCTTCCCGATCGTCCCGCCGGCCGTGATCGAACTCGGCAACGTCAGCGGCTTCGATTTCTATCTGCAGGCCCGCGACGGGCAGAGCCACGAGCAGCTGATCGAGGCCCGCAACCAGCTCATGGGTCTTGCCACCAAGAGCAGCCTGATCGGTCAGATCCGGCCCAACGGGCTGGAGGACGCCACCCAGTTCAATCTCGATCTGGACTGGAGCGCCGCCGGTGCGATGGGCCTGTCGGCCACAGACGTCGGCAACATGCTGTCCATCGCCTGGGCCGGCCGCTACGTCAACGACTTCCTCGACCGTGGCCGCATCAAGCGGGTTTACGTTCAGGGCGATGCCCCGTATCGCATGGTGCCGGAGGATATCGAGCAATGGCGTGTGCGCAATGACACCGGCGGCCTGGTGCCCCTGTCGAATTTCTCCACCGCCAGCTGGAAATTCGGCCCACAGGGGCTCTACCGCTACAACGGCGTCGCCTCGGTGCAGCTTCAGGGCAGCCCCGCTGCCGGAGTGACCACGGGCGAGGCCATGGCCGAGATGGAGGCCTTGGCGAAGCAACTGCCATCGGGCTACCAGATCGCCTGGACCGGCCTGTCGCTGGAGGAACGGGAGTCGGGCGACCAGGCGGGGCTGCTGTATGCCCTGTCCCTTGCCGCCGTCTTCCTCTGCCTGGCGGCGCTCTATGAAAGCTGGTCCATCCCCTTCGCCGTCATGCTGGCCATGCCCATCGGCATCGCCGGCGCCCTTGCAGGCGCCTGGGTCGGCGGGTTCGAGAACGGAGTCTACTTCCAGGTGGCCCTTCTGACCGTCATCGGACTGACCGGCAAGAACGCCATCCTGATCGTGGAATTCGCCCGGGACAAGATGAATGCCGGCGAAACGCTCTTCGAAGGGGTGGTCGATGCCGCTCAGCAGCGCTTCCGGCCGATCCTGATGACGTCCCTGGCCTTCACGCTGGGTGTCTTGCCGCTGGTTCTGTCGACAGGCGCCGGCTCCGGCGGACGAACGGCCATGGGCTCCGGCGTCATGGGCGGGGTCCTCTCCGCCACGTTCCTCGGCGTCCTGTTCGTGCCGCTGTTCTTCGTGGTCATCTACCGCCTTGCCAACGGCTGGCGCAAGACGCGGATGCCGAAAGACACCTGACCGGCCCGAAAGGCCGCCCGCCCCCCCAATGGCCGCATCGTGAGGTTTTCGGCACCTTCACGGTGCGGCTTTCGTCCGGATAGGCCTCTTGCCCGCCGAAAAATCGGCCGGCGGGATGACCCGGACGGGCTTACAATGTGACGATGGCCTTGATCAGGGCTTCCCGGTCCTTTGCCAGCTCGCCGATCCTGGTCTGGAGATCTTCAAGGGCAACGGTCAGCGTGCACAGCGCATCCGTGTCGATCCGGGCGTCGCGGATCGCCGACATGACCGTTTCGAAATCCTGTCTGGTCGCGTTTCGACTGCCGATGATCTGGGTTTCCCGCTTGTGGAACTCCGGATCGCTGAAGCAGATGGTCTCCTTGACCACGCTCACCAGCACATAGCGGCTGCCGTGGGCCAGCAGGGGAAAACCGGCTTCGATGGCTTGCGCATTGCCGGTCGCGTCGAAAACCACGTCGAACCCCTCCTGCAGCGAACCGGAGAGGATGTCGGAGCCGACAAGATGGGTGTCCGTGAAGCCGAATTTTTCCGCCGCCTGGTCCAGCCGTGTCCGGCTCACATCCAGAAGATGGACCTCGGCGCCCGAAAGCCGGGCGAAGAGAGCCGTTCCTATGCCGATCGGACCGGCCCCGGTGACCAGGACCCTGTCCTCGCCGGAGAGCGATGCACGGCGCACGGCGTGTGCTCCGATTGCCAGGAACTCCACCATCGCCGCCTGAATGTCCGTAAGACCCGTTGCCGGGTAGATATTCTCCTGCGGAACGGCGATACGGGCACACATCCCCCCGTCCCGGTGAACGCCGAGCACTTCGATATTGCTGCAGCAATTCGGCTTGCCCCGCCTGCAGGCCCGGCAGTCATTGCAGGACAGATACGGATTGACCACCACAAGCTCGCCTGCGGACCACTTGCCGGAGCCCTGCGCGATCCTGCCGCTCAACTCGTGGCCGATGACCCGGGGGTAGTTCAGGAAAGGGTGCTTACCTTCCAGGATGTGATAATCGGTGCCGCAGATTCCGACGGCCTGGATGTCCAGCAGGACCCAGCCGTCAGGTGCCCTGTCGGGCACGTCCCGCGTTTCAATCCTGAACACGCCCGGCTCGACGACAATGCCGCACGCCATTGTTCCTTCTGCCGCCGGGGATACGGTGTTTTCGATGGTCATTGAACGGCTTTCCGGCTCCGCGGAGCCCAGTCATGGGGAAGTTCCCCCTTGATGATGAGGCTCAGGACATCGTCCTTGGTCACGTCCTCGATACGATGCGAGCCGACCTTCCGGCCCTTGTTCATGACGACAACCCGGTCGCACAGTTCGAACACGTCATGCATGTCGTGGCTGACCAGCAGGATACCGATCCCGTCGTTGCTCAGCTGTTTGATCAGGGAGCCGACCATGGCTGTCTCGGAAGGCCCCAGCGCGGCGGTCGGTTCGTCCATGATCAGGATCTTCACGTCAAAATAGATCGCTCTGGCGATGGCGACAACCTGCCGCTGACCGCCCGACAGGCTGGAGACCGGATCGCTCAGGTTCTTGAAATTCGGATTGAGCCTTTTCACGACACGGACGGCTTCGGCCATCATTCGGGCATCGTCCAGATTGCCGAACCGCGTCTTCAGTTCCCGTCCGAGAAAAAGATTGGCCGGCGCATTCAGATGGTCGGCGAGAGCCAGGGTCTGGTAAATGGTCTCGATGCCCAGGTCGCGGGCGTCATGCGGCGTCTGGATCTGCGCGACTTCACCGTTCACCTTGATGGTCCCCTCATTGGGGATCATCGCGCCGGAGAGTATCCGCATCAGGCACGACTTGCCGGCTCCGTTGTGCCCGAGAACGCCGACGACTTCGCCGGGATAGAGGTCAAGGGAGACGCCGTTCACGGCCTTGATGCCGCCGAAATGCTTTTCGATTGCCTCCATCTGCACCAGCGGTGCCGCTGACTGAGCATCTGGTTTCATGTTCCGTGTCCCGATCGCGGTTGAGAGGACCGGAAGCCTGTGAACCCTGGCTTCCGGTCGCGTTTCCTGGTGTTAGTAGAGGACGTTCTGGACGCTCGGCTGATCGATGTTGTCCTTGGTCGCCAGCACGACACCGGTGTCAATGAAGTTCGGCACCGTTTCGCCGTTGAGCAGTTTCAGAAGCGTCTGGACACCGATTTCACCCATCTGGAACGATCCCTGGACGGCGGTTGCCGCCAGAGTTCCGTCGCGAACGAAATCCTGAAGGTCCGCGTTGCCGTCAAAACCGATCGCCGTGACCTTGCCAGCCTTGCCGGACTGAACCAGAGCCCGGCCCATGCCGATGGCCGTCGGTTCGTTGGCACCGAATATTCCGACGAGGTCCGGATTTGCGGCTAGGATATCGGTTGTCTGGTTCAGGGCCGTTGCCATCTGGGACTGGGAGTAATACGGGCCGACGATCTCGATCGTCGACTTGTCCTGGATCTGCTTCACGAAGCAGCCGACGCGGCCGACTTCGGAGCCGACACCTGCGACATAGGACATCACGGCAACCTTGCCTTCACCGCCGACTTCGGAAATCATCTTGTCAGCCACGAGCTGGCCGGCGGCGCAATTGTCCGTCGACAGGAAGGCCTGGTAATACTCCTTGCCGTTTTCGGCGAGAGCGGAGTCGATGATGACGACAGGAATTTCGGATTCATAGGCTTTCTTGACCGCCGGGATCAGCGCTTCCGGGTCGGACGGAGCAAGAACAATTCCCGACACGCCGCGATTGATCGCGTTTTCAACCAGGCTGACCTGATCGGCGACCGCCGATTCCGACGCCGGTCCGTTGAACGTCATCGTATGGTCCTTCTGACCTTCGATGGCCGCACTCGCCCCCTTGTTCACGTTCTGCCAGAAGTTGGAATTGGTCGTCTTGACGATAACCGCGATTTCTCCGGCCTGCGCCGCCGCCGCTGACAGCACGAGCGCACTCGCCATCATTGCCGTTGTGAAAAGCTTCCTCATTTCATTCTCCTCCATCTGAAGTTGCTCAGGTAAACGACCGGCTTTTCAGCGCCGGTTTCTGATCTGATCGACATAGACCGCCAGAATGACGATGACACCGATCACGATTTGCTGGACGAAGGCCGAGACACCGGCCATGTTGAGACCGTTCCGCAGAACGCCGATGATCGCCGCTCCGATCATCGTTCCGGAGATATTGCCGACACCTCCCATGAGCGACGCTCCGCCTATGACGGCAGCCGCGATCGCGTCGAGTTCGTACATCACACCTTCATTGGGCTGGACCGTCACCAGGCGGGACATCAGCACGTTGCCCGCGAGCCCGGCCAGGGCGCCCGACAGTCCGTAAGCGAAGATCTTGGTGCGATCGACCAGAACTCCGGAGAGGCGGGCGGCCTCCTCGTTGGACCCGGTGGCATAGATATGCCGGCCGATCTGGCGGCGCCTCAGAAGGTAGGCGGCGGCAAGCGCCACGACCGCGAGAAGAATGACCGGATAGGGAATCCCCGGGAAAACGACCTTGGGAAAGATACCGCCGGTCTTCTCGACAATGCGGAACAGGGACCCATTGCCCAGCAGCCCGAAGCTCTCGCCCAGCCTCGAAATGGGGGCGGCTCCGGTCAGCTGCAGGGCAACCCCGCGCGCAATCAGCATCATCCCGAGCGTTGCCACGAAAGGCGTGATGCGCATCTTGGTGATGACAAAACCGTTGATGACCCCGCAGAACGCCCCGGCCATGACACCGATGGCCATTGCCGGCGCCACCGGGATGCCCGCCTTGACGCTCAGCCCGGTGATGGTTCCCGAAAGGGCCAGAACGGACCCGACACTGAGGTCGATGCCACCGGTGATGATGACCAGTGTCATTCCCACCCCGAGCAGACCGATAACGGAGGTCTGCAGCAGAACCGTCAAGCCGTTGTTGATCGAGAAAAAGGCCGCGTTTCCGAAGGAGAACGCGAAGATCAGCAGCGCAAGCGTCAGGAGTGCGGACAGCTTGTGAAACGAACTGTCGGAAAATTTGAGCGTCCAGGACGCTGGCACCGTCCCTCGATCAAGATCCGCCATAAAACCTCCCGGGCCGGATTTTGAGTTTAATTATTAAAAACAATATGAGCGGAAGCGCCGCAGCCCGTCAACAGTTTTTTATTAATTAATACAAATTACGGGAATTGTTCAGCGTTTTGGATATGTTAGGTTGCGGTCATGGCAAGAACGGACGAACGATTCAGAAGCGCATACAACAGGCTGCTGGACATCTGCAGCAGCATGGATATCGGCGATCAGCTCCCCGCCGAAACCGTGCTGGCGGAGCGTATGGAAGTCAGCAGAACGATCGTGCGCAGCGCTCTTCAGAAACTGGACAGCGACAAACTCATTCAATGGGAAGGCCGGAACAAGACGCTGGTGCGCAAGCCTCAGTCGAAACACCGGCTGGAAGCGGCTGAAAGTGCACTGTCCACCGAGGAACTGGAGCACAGGTTCTTCGAGTGGATCCTGCGCTTCGACGTCCCGGCCGGGACATCTCTCAACGTGGCGCAACTGTCCCGCCAGTTCGGCGTTCCGGTTCACAATATCCAGGAGCTTCTGGCCGGATTGAGCCGTCTGGGTCTCGTGGAGCGGCGGCCCAGAGGCGGCTGGTCCCTGCTGGGCTTCACCTCCGAGTTCGCCGTAGAACTGTCCGAGTTCCGGATGCTCCTCGAGCTGAATGCGGTCAGACACCTGCTGACCCTGCCGCCCGAACACGAGATCTGGCAAAGACTCGAGGCATTGAAACGCGAACATGAGGAGCTGAAAGCGGTTCTCAAGGACCACTATCACGACTTTTCATTGCTCGACGAGAAGTTCCATTCGGCAATAAACAGCGTCGTCAGGAACCGGTTCGTCCTCGAGGCGCAGAAGCTCATCAAGCTGATCTTCAACTACCACTACATGTGGGACAAACGCGACGAGCTGGAACGCAATGCCGCCGCGATCGACGAACATCTGGAATGGATCGACGCCATGCTCGCCCGCGACGAGGTTCAGTCGGAGGCCGCCGCACTCCGGCATCTCAGACGGTCCAAGGAAACGCTTCTGCAGTCCCTGCGCGTTCACAAATTCGCTTAGGCTGCAAACAGCGCAGAACAGTCCGCGGGCAGCTCCCGCGCCAGGGCATCGAGGTTCCGCCTCAGGGAGGAGACCTTGGAGGTGCCCAGAAGAACCGAGGCAACTCCGGGGTAACTGTGGGCGAAATGCAGGGCCGCGCTCGCAAGCGGAACGCCCATTGCATCCGTACGCGCCTTGAGAGCGCTCACCCTTGCCAGGATCTCTGTGGACGCCGGCGCATAGTCGAACCACGCCCCCTCCACCGGCCCGGTCGCCAGTATGCCGGAGTTGAATATGCCGCCAAGGACCAGGCTGGTCTGCCGGGACCGGCACAGCCCGACAAGCCCCTCTTCGGCTTCCCGGTCCAGCAAGGTCAGCCGCCCGGCGAGCAGGATGACGTCGAGATCGATTTCCCTCATCAGCTCCAGGCAGATCCGCGTTTCGTTCACCCCGACCCCGAAGGCCCGGATCCTGCCCTGGTCTTTCAGCCGCTGCAGACGGTCCAGGCCGGTCGACAGGAAGGCCTGCATATGTGTGGCGTTTGCTGCGCCGTGGGTATAGGTGCCGATATCGTGGACATAGACGATATCGGCATGACGCACCTGAAGCCGCTCGAAACTGCCTTCGAGCGAGGCTTCTATCCCGTCGCCCGAGTAGTCGTAATGGACGGCGTTGGGCAACGGATCGATGAAACCGTCCGCCTCCTTCAGCGCCGGCCCCGGCGACAGCACCCGGCCGACCTTGGTGGACAGGACAAAGTCGTCCCGGGTCTTCGTCTTCAGGAAGCGGCCGAGCCGTTCTTCCGACCGACCGCGGCCGTAGTGCGGAGCGGTGTCGAAATACCGGATATCCGCATCCCAGGCATATTGGAGAACCTCCGCGGCATCCGCCTCGGCAACCGCCCTCCCCATGTTTCCGAGGCCGGACGCGCCAAAGGAAACATCCGTTACCCGGAGATCCGTCTTGCCGATCTGCCGGAGCCTTCTCATGCGTCTGCCGCCCTGGTTGCCTGTACCGCCGCATCGAGCCGGGGCATTTCAAGCGCCGGATCGGCTTTGCGCGCCCAGGACAGGAAGGACGCAATCCGCCGGTCTGTTTTTTCGCGGTGATTTTGCGCGATATCCGCGAGCCTGTGATCCAGAAACGGGTTCTTGAACCTGTCGATTGTCGTCACGGCATAGCGTTCCGCCTCCTGTTTCCGCCCATGCGCCGCAAACCCGGGTATGACTTCCTTCCGGTAGAGATCGACAAGGTCGGGACCGAAATCTGGACTGTCCATCAACTCGCGAACGAATTGCAGCGACGTGCGGCCCGCTGCCAGCCACCTGGCGACCAGATAGGTATGCCCGAGGTTGAGAATATAGAGTTTCAGGGTCTCGATCTGTTCCAGGTCTCCGACCACCTGCACGCTCGGATGCCTGCAGGGCAGGATGAGGCCGCGCTGATCCTCGATGGCCCACAGGGCATAGGGTTCGGCCACCGCACCGGCCGGCTCCAGCGGCTCCGAGACGATCCTGTCCACCAGGGAATTCACCCAGGTGACATGCGCGTCGAGCCATGCCGCGAATTCGGGCGGATAAAGCGCCGCAATCGCCAGAACAAGCTCTTTCAGCACCTTGCCATTCTCGGGGATCAGCTCGGCCGGCATGACCTGCACCGGGCGTGCGCCGCGGCTGAACCTTTGAAACAGAAACCACGCCAGCTTCGCCGGATAGGACATGTCGATCGAAAATTCGGTGCTTTCGTCGGCGGCCCGGGACTGAAAACCCGCATCGGCCGTGTTGGAAAGAATGATCCCGGCTTCTTCGGCCACGATTCTGGACACTTCGTCCAGATCGTCCGGCAGGGACAGCGCCCGCCGGATGCTGGTCACGGTCCTGCTCGTCTCCACCAGGCTGCCGTTCTCGATGCCCTTGATCCGCACCTCGTATCCGTCCGGTTTCGCCAGCGCCTTCAGGCGCTGTGCCCGGGACGGATCACCGCTGGTTTGAACGACGGCGATCGGCCCCACATCCTGCCCTTCGGCAATCGCCTCGGAGATGAAGAGGTCCACATGTGCCTGCAGGAAACGGCTCGTCCCGAATTGAATGATCGGTGTCGTCGGCATGAATTCCTCCCTGGTGAATATTTGTTTGTTATAATTAAGTACATTTCAAATCAAGCCGTTTTGCCGGACCTGCCGCAAGTTTCCTTCGGTGCCGGTCTCGTCGCACCAGGCGCCTTGCCCGATCAGACGGAACCGGGATCCGGTTCGCCCGGGAGGCCGCCTCAGCCGGCGACGAGAAGCAACTCGAAGGTGACGAGGATCGGCGCCTTGCCGGGCAGGATGGCGCCTTCGAAGAAGTTACCGGCCGGGTCGACGCAGAAGGTCGGCAGGAAGGGCCCCTTCGGTCCGCCGCCGCGGGCACCGTTCAGGAACAGGACTTCCGAAATCGGCGAGTCCATGGAAGGGCCCTCGCTGAAATCGGCCCCGATCAGACTGCCGATCCCAAGAACCACCGAATTGCCGAGCCCCAGTTCGCCGGAAAGTTCGGCAACCGCGGTCGGCAGGTCCTCATGGGGCGCAAGCGAGACAATGGCGGCATTTACGGCCCCGGTGTCTTTCAGCCTCCGGGGCCGGAAGAAGGAGAAATTCGTTTCCGCATCCGCCGTCACATCGAAGCAGCCCCCATCGAACCGGTACCCCCCGCCCGAATAACCCGCGCCGATCGTGACCTGATCAGGCAGAAGATGTCCGGCACGCCGGCCGTGTTGCGGATCCTCCCAGACGGCATGGCAATGGAGAAACCAGTCGCCGTTTCGCCTGCCGACGATCGCGGTCCCCTGGGTGACGATCGCCCGCTCCCCCGCATGGGTCTGGCTGTACCAGGCGACATGCTCCTCGTCCGGAGACGTGTCCGGCATGACGAACTTGTATGGTCCCATGGTCAGCCCGTCGAGACGGACCACCGCGCCGTCGCAGCCGACGGTGTCCATTGTCCGGGCAATGGCATCCATGAGCATTTCGTCCTTGCCAAGGCGGAAGGAAAGCGGCTCGGCAGCGCCCGTCACCACGTGCCGGCGCGGTACGGTCGGCGGACCTGGATGCCGGATCAGGTGAGACCGGCTCATGAGGCATCCTCCGGCACGGGCATCAGCCCACGGGCGGTCAGCTCCTCGCGAATGAGCTTCTTCGTGATCTTGCCGTAACCGGTTTTCGGCATGTCGGACAGAAAGACGAAATGGGTCGGCAGCTTGTATTTCGCCAGCCGGCCGTGCAGCGTGGCCAGCAGCGACATCTCGTCCAGCGCCTGCCCCTCTTCGGCAACACAGACCGCAAGCCCGGTCTCGCCCCATTTCGGATGGGGAATGCCGAGCACCGCCACTTCCTTCAGTCCGGGATGGGTCAGGAGAAGCTCCTCCACCTCGCGCGGATAGACGTTGGAGCCGCCGGAGATATACATGTCCGATGCCCGCCCGGTGATATAGAGGTAGCCCTCCCCATCCATGTGACCGAGATCCCCCGTGCGGAACCAGCCGTCGCGGAAGGCCTTCCTGTTGGCGTCCTCATCCCGATAATAGCCGGCACAGACGGCAGGACCGGTCACACAGATCTCGCCGCTGGCCATGGGCGGCAGGGGCCTGCCGTCATCGTCCTGAATGCTGATCTGAAGCCCCGTGCGTTCAATGCCGCAGGTACCGACCCTGGCCTGCGGACCGTCTTCCAGATGATGATCGTGCCGCGGCAGCACGGTGATCGCCCCGGTGACTTCGCCCAGGCCGAAATACTGGACAAGAACGTACCCCAGTTTGCGCAGGGCGTGTTTCTGATCCTCCCGGTACATCGGCGCACCGGCATAGATGACATACCGCAGGCTGTCGTGGTCATGCTCGTCGACAGACGGGTGCTCGACCAGCATCTTGACGATGGTCGGCACGGTGAACATGTTCGTCACCTTGTGACGCGCCACCAGCTCCCAGGCCACGGCCGGATCGAAACGGCCGGCCGGCAGCAGCACGCTGGCGGCGCCGGCGGCAAGCTGGGTCAGCTGATGCATTCCCGCGCCATGGGACAACGGCGCCACCACCAGGCTGACATCCTCCGGCGTCGTGGCCGGCATCAGGTCGTTGAGGTGATTGACGATGGTGAATGTCAGCTGTCCGTGTGTCAGAACCACAGCCTTGGGCCGTCCGGTGGAACCGGAGGTGAAGAACAGCCAGCAGGGCGCGTCGCGGTCGACATCCGCGTTGGGCATGTCCTTGCCGAGGTTCTTCGCAACCAGGGTCTCATAGGAGGGGCCGAAGTCCGCATCGCCGATGACAACCACCCCCGCCATGTCCGGCAGGGCCGTGCGGCAGGCCGAGGCATGCGCCGGGAACCCCTGTTCGCAGAACATCATCGCCGCACCGGCCTTCTGCGCCAGATAGGCGACTTCATCCGCGCCCTGACGGAAATTGGACGGCACCCAGACCGCCCCCAGCCGGAAACAGGCCAGCATGATCTCGGTGATCTGGTTGTTGTTCGGCGACTGAACGAGCACCCGGTCCCCGTGGCCTATGCCGAAGTCCTCGCGCATGGCGATTGCCAGCGCCGACACGCGGGCATCCAGCTCCCGCCATGTCCAGCGGTCGTCACCCCAGATGATCGCCGGCCGGTCTGCAAGACGGCGCGCGTTCCGGGACAGGAAATGCGCGATATTCGATGTGCGGGTCGACCACGGAAGGGCCGTGTCGCGACTGGCGGTCTCGCCCCTCATTTCACCCGCTCCAGAATGGACACGTAATTCGCGACGGCAGCACCGCCCATATTGAAGACACCGGCCAGCCCGACATCGGGCAGTTGCATGTCTCCGGCTTCGCCTGCCAGCTGCATCGCCGCCATCACATGCTGGGACACGCCCGTGGCGCCCAGCGGGTGGCCCCGGGATTTCAGCCCGCCGGAGGGATTGACCGGCAGCTTGCCGTCACGCGCGGTGATACCCTCGCGAACGACCCGCCCTCCCTGGCCGCGACCGGCCAGCCCCATGGCCTCATATTCCAGAAGTTCGGCGATGGTGAAACAGTCGTGGGTTTCGACCATGTCCAGATCGTCGAGGCTAAGGCCCGCCTCCTCCAGCGAGGCAGTCCATGCGCCCCGCGCTCCGGCGAATTCGGTCACGTCGCGGCGCGACAGCGCCAGAACATCATTCACCTGGTTACGGGCCCGGAAACCGATGGCCCGTTCCAGGGTCTCCGCCACCTCCGGTGCGGCAACGACAAGGGCTGCGGCGCCGTCGGAGATCAGCGAACAGTCGGTCCGCCTCAGGGGGCCGGCCACCAGCGGGTTCTTGTCGGTGACGGTGTTGCAGAAGGTCGCGTCCAGATTCTTGCGCATATGGGCGTAAGGGTTGCGAAGACCATTGCTGTGGTTCTTGGCCGCGATCATCGCCAGTTCCCGGGAATGGTCGCCGTTTTCCTGAAAATAGGTCTGGGCGATCTTGCCGAAAATGCCGGCAAATCCCGCTTCCACCCGGTCTTCCTCTTCCCGGTAGCAGCCACTGAGCATGATGTCCCCGGCCCGGGAGGTGGGAACAGCGGTCATTTTCTCCGCGCCGACGACCAGGGCGATCCTGCCGCGCCCTGCGGCGATGAAGTCCATTGCCGCATAAAGTGCGGCTGAGCCGGTCGCGCAGGCATTCTCCAGGCGTGTGGCCGGCACATTGCGCAGGTCGTCCAGCGCCATGCCGACCAGCGCGCCTTCGAACGCCTGGGCGGAAAACCCGTTGTTGAAGACACCGACGAAGATGCCGTCCACGTCCCTTGCACCGACACCGGCATGCTCGAGTGCGGCGGGCACGACTTCCGCCATCAACCCTTCCAGGCCGGGCGTGTCGGATTTTCCGAACTTGCTGTGGGCCCATCCCACAATCTGAGCGTGGTTCATTGAATTCCTCCCGGGGGTCCGGGCAGGCCCGTCAGGCCGTGCCCGGATTGTTGAAGTCCAGTTTCCTGTTCAGTTTCGCCTCTATCGTCCGCTTTTCACGCTTCAGAAGGTCGGCAATCTCGCGCTGGCGGTCGGGCTGCATGCGCGTGTCCAGCGCCGCCACCGACAGGGCGCCGATGGGCTCGCCGCTCGGAGCCATGAGCGCGATGCCTACCGCCCATGAATTCGGCAAATAGAGGCCGGGATTGACGGACCAGCCGCGCGCCCGGGTGTCCTTCACATGCGCGCGCAGAAGCTCCGGCGTGTAGCCCGGATATCCGCTCGCCAGGGTTTGCGCATTGTCGGCGATCACGTCGTCGACCTCCCGGTCGGAGAGGGCTGCCAGGATCGCCATCGCACCAGCGCCGACCCCCAGCGGATGCCTCTGCCCGGCCTGAAGCGCATAGGTACGGATCGGAAAGGGACCGTCTTCCCGGTGCAGGCAAACGGAATAGCATCCCCGCCGGATCGACAGGAAACAGGTGTCCTCGCTTTCCCGCGCCAGAGTGCCGAGGCTGTCGATTGCCAGGTCGAGCAGATCGAACCGCCGGTTCGCCATCAGACCGATTACATAACTTTCGGGTCCCAGGGCATAGGAGCGGCTGTCCTCGTCCTGTTCGACCATCCCGGCGCGAATGAGCGCCAGCAGCATGCGCCGGACGGTCGGACGGCTCAGACCGCTCTGCTCGACCAGAGTGTTGATCGACACGGCCTCTCCGCCGGCCCGGGCGATTGCCGACAGCAATCCGAGCGCCCGGTCGACACTCTGCGCCCCGGCCGGCTCGGCATCCCTTTGCTGCATTGCACTATCCATATTGTAGATACTTCCATCGCATCGCTTTCAGCATTCTCGCTTTCTTTTTCCAAAAATTCAACAGAACACAAATTTTGCCTTACATTTTTTCAAGCATGACGCTACGCTACGCTCAGCGACTTCATCCATGATATGGATACTGCCTGAAAATTGACGGCGGCTTTCCCGGAGATGAACGCGCAAACGGGAGGAAAATCCGATGAAGACTTTTGCACTTGCCGCTGCCGCGGCACTTTCGCTTTCAGCCGCCGCTCAGGCAGAGACGCTTGTCATGCAGAGCGTCTATCCCTCGTCGCTTCCCCTTCTGGGAGATAGCGGCATTCACCTGACCGAACAGGTGGAAGCCCTGACCGGCGGCGATCTGAAGATCGAGTTCAACGAGCCGGGCGCGATCGTCGGCGGCAACGAAATGTGGGATGCGATCTCCACCGGCGCCGTGGACGCGGGCTGGTACAGCCCGGGCTTCGCCCAGGGCATCATCCCCTCCGCGGCGATCTTTACCGCCGTTCCCTTCGGGCCGGACGTGCGCGCCTATACCGCCTGGTGGTATTATGGCGGCGGCAGCGAACTGTGGGCCGACATCACCGCTCCGTACAACATTCACACGGAGCTCTGCGCCATCCTGGTGCCGGAAGCCTCCGGCTGGTTCGCCAAGGAAATCAACACGCCGGAAGATCTCCAGGGCATCAAGATGCGCGTCTTCGGCCTTGGAGCCGCCGTCATGGGCAAGCTCGGCGTCGAAGCCCAGTCCATGCCGGTCGCCGACACGCTGACCGGCCTGCGCCTCGGCACCATCGACGCCGCCGAGGTCTCGTTCCCGCTGATCGACAAGGCGGTCGCCATGAACGAGTATGCCTCTCACTACTATTTCCCGGGATGGCACCAGCAGACGTCGCTGATCACCTTCATCATCAATCAGGATGTCTGGGACGGCCTGTCCGACCAGCAGCGCACCGTCATCCAGACGGCCTGTCAGGCCAATGTCGCCATGACCGCCGCCGAAGGGGAAGCCAAGCAGCTGCAGCCGCTGGAAGACCTGAAAGCCGCCGGCGTGCAGGTGCATCAGTGGAACGACGAAATGATGGCCGCCTTCAGCCAGTCCTGGGACGAGGTCGTCGTCGAGCAGTCCGAAGCCGATCCGGATTTCAAGCGCGCCTGGGAGAGCCTGTCCGAGTTCCGCAAGAACTTCCAGAACTGGTCCGATCTGGCCTACCTGAAATAGTCCGAAGTGCCGGGCGCGCCGCGCCCGGCTCCCTCGCCAGACCCGAGACCAGACCAAGGTACGTCTGATGAACACTCTTTTGCGGCTTTCCGATATGCTGGCACTCCCCTGCCGCCTGGCGGCAAGATTGTGCGGCTGGCTGTTGCTGGTTCTGGCGGCGGTCATTCTCTATGACGTTATCGGCAGGCGGTTCTTCTCCACCGGCTCCTTCAAGCTCCAGGAACTGGAGTGGCACATTCACGGCGCGATCGCCGTGCTCTGCTTCGGCTGGACCTATCTTGCCGACGCCCATGTGCGGATAGACATCTTCTCCACGAACATGCGCCAGGACACCCGGCTGCGGTTCGAGATCGTCGCCATCGTCGCCTTTCTCATTCCCTTCATGCTGCTGCTGACCTGGTTCGGATACGACTTCGTGCTGCGCTCCTTCGAGCGCGGCGAAGGCAGTTCCGGCGGCGTCGGCCTGCCGAACCGCTGGATCATCAAGTCAGTGATCCCGATCGGCGCCCTGCTGACCATTTCCGGCGGGCTCGCCGTTCTCTTCAAGGCCATTGTCGCCCTGCGCCGGCCCGACATCCTGCCAAGCCCCTGGGAGACCTGATCCATGATCGAGACGATCTCCGCGATCTTGCCGGGCGCCATGTTCCTGTCGCTGATCGTGCTGCTGTTCTCCGGAGCACCGGTGGCGATCATGCTGATGGGAACAAGCCTCGTCTTCGGGCTGCTCGCCATCTGGACCGGCGACATGCGCCTGGTCCATGCAACCCTGCTGCCCAACCGGATCTTTTCCGGAACCATCGACAATCCCATCCTGGTCGCGGCCCCCATGTTCATCTTCATGGGCCTGATCATGGAGAAGACCCGCATCGCCGAGGATCTTCTCCTGACCCTGCAGCGGCTGATGCGGGTCGTGCCCGGCGGCCTTGCCCTGGCGGTCGTCCTCATGGGCACGATCCTGGCCGCCGCCACCGGCATCATCGGCGCCTCCGTCATCATGCTGACCATGCTGGCCCTGCCCACCATGCTGGAAAACGGCTACGACAAGGGGCTTTCCGCCGGCACCGTCGCCTCCGCGGGCACCCTCGGCATTCTCATTCCCCCGTCGGTGATGCTGGTGTTCATGGGAGACCTTCTGTCGATTTCCCTGGGACGGCTGTTCATCGCGGCCCTCCTGCCCGGGCTCCTTCTGGCCACCTGCTATGTGATCTACATCGTCACCCGCTCGTTTCTCCAGCCGTCCCTCGCGCCCAAGGCGCCGCCGCTGACCGAGGCGGAAAGAGGCGGACTGTGGCTTGAAACCCTGAAATCCGTCCTTGCCCCC
This sequence comes from Labrenzia sp. 011, assembly GCF_003075075.1. Classification (GTDB taxonomy): domain Bacteria; phylum Pseudomonadota; class Alphaproteobacteria; order Rhizobiales; family Stappiaceae; genus Roseibium. The sequence continues at coordinate 38,308 of NZ_QCYM01000022.1, forward strand.
CTGCTGATGATCACCGCCGTGCTCGGCTCCATTCTCGGCGGCTTCGCCACACCGACCGAAGCCTCGGGTGTCGGCGTCGTGGCCGCCCTGCTCATCGGCCTGCTGCGCGGCCGGCTCAACCGGGTGACTTTGCGCGAATCCATGGACGGGTCGGTGACATCGCTGGGGATGCTGTTCTTCATCTTCGTCGGCGCCACGGCCTTCTCCTACATCTTCCGCAAGGTCGGCGGAGAGCATTTCATCGTCGACACCGCCCGCGCCCTGCCCTTCGGCGACTGGGGCCTGCTGATCTCCATCATGGCGATGATCTTCGTCATGGGGTTTTTCTTCGACTGGATCGAGATCACCCTGATCATGCTGCCGATCTTCGCGCCCATCGTTCCGCTGATGGATCTGGGCGATCATGTCGAAAAGTCGCAGATGATCTACTGGTTCGCCATTCTGGTATCGCTCAATCTGCAGACCAGCTTCCTGACCCCGCCATTCGGATTCGCCCTGTTCTACCTCAAGGGTGCTGCAGGCAACATGCTGGCCATGCGCGACATCTACCGGGGCATCATTCCCTTCGTGCTCGTTCAGCTTGTCCTGCTCGGCCTCGTCGTCGCCTTTCCGGAAATCGCCCTCTGGCTGCCTGACCTGGTGATGCAATGACCGACACAGCACAGACCGGCCGGGTCGCCGGCAAACGCGTCATCGTCATCGGCGGCGGCTCCGTCGGCCCCGGATGGGGCAACGGCAAGGCCGCTGCCGTCCTCTATGCCGGCGAGGGCGCGCGCGTCCTCGTCGTCGACCGCAGCGCGGCCGCGGCCGGCACCACCGTGGACCTGATCCGCGAGGCAGACGGAACCGCCGAGGCCTTCATCGGCGACATGACCGACCCCGAGGTTGCAGGGGCCGCCGTGGCCAAGGCCGTCGACACATTCGGCGGGCTCGACATCCTGCATTTCAACATCGGCATCAGCACCCGTGGCGGCATTGCCGACACGACGCCGGAGGACTGGCACAAGGTGTTTGCCGTCAATCTGGATGCCGCCTTCCATGTCACAAGGGCTGCCCTGCCGGCCCTTGAGGACGACGGCGGCGGCGCCATCGTCTACATCACCACGCTCGCGGCCCATCTGAACGGCCCTTACGCATATGTCGGCTACGAGACCTCCAAGGCCGCCCTCAGCCGGCTGTCCCGCAGCGTCGCGGCGGAATACGCCGCCCGGGGCGTGCGCGCCAACACCGTTGTGCCGGGCATGATCGACACCCCGCATGTGCAGGCCCATGTCGCCGCGTCCACCGATCGCCGGGCAGTGGCGCAGTCCCGCGCGGCCCAGGTGCCGATGAAACGCCAGGGCACCGCATGGGACGTGGCGGAAGCCGCCCTGTTCCTCGCATCCGACGCGGCCGGCTTCATCACCGGCGTCGACCTTCCGGTCGACGGCGGCATGTCGATCCTCATGGGCAACGCCGCCATCTGATTCTTCTGGGAGACTGACTTCAAATGACACAGAAACTCGCCCTCGTGACCGGCGCCGCCCGCGGCATAGGTCTTGCCACCACGAAGCTCTTCCTGCGTGACGGCTGGAACGTCGCCATGATCGACCGCGACGCCGAGACGCTCACGGACGTCTGCGGGGATCTTGAAGGTGCCCGGGCGTTTGTCTGTGACGTGTCGATCCCGGAGGCCGTCGATCAGCTCTACAAGGATGTTCTGGAGCAGTTCGGGCGGATCGACGCCCTCGTCAACAATGCGGGCGTGGCGGATTTCGGGCCGATCGAGGAGACCACCTTTGCGCGCTGGCGCAGGGTGATGGACACCAATCTTGACGGTGTCTTCCTGATGTCCCAGGCGGCGATTCCGGCCCTGCGCGAGACCCGTGGCGCCATCGTCAACATCGCCTCCATCTCGGGTCTGCGTGCCTCCACGCTCCGCGTCGCCTACGGCACGTCGAAAGCGGCCGTCATCCACATCACCAAGCAGCAGGCGGCGGAACTTGGCGAATACGGCATCCGCGCCAATTGCGTATGCCCGGGACCGGTACGGACCAAACTGGCCATGGCCGTCCACTCACCGGCCATCATTGCCGCCTATCACGATGCCATTCCGCTGAACCGCTACGGTTCGGAAGAGGAAATCGGAGAAGTCATCGCCTTTCTGTGCAGCGACAAGGCCAGCTATGTCACCGGCCAGATCGTCGCCAGCGACGGCGGCTTCGAAAGCACGGGCATCGGCTTGCCGGACCTGCGCGGCTGAGCCCGCACGCCCCGCCCTTGCCGAAGCCCCCCCTATAATCCAATGTTCCAATGCCAGGTCGCGGACATCTCCGGCACCGGACGTCCTGCAGCCTAGGCGATATCGTCAATGACGCTGACATGGGCGGCGACGACTTTCCAGCCGTCGGGGGTCTTGATCCATGTCTGCATCTGGCGACCGACCTTGTCCGGCGCGCTGTCGCGATAGAACAGCGTCGATGCGGTGGCGAAGGCGGTGCCATATGTGGTGATCACCGTCCGGTCGAGGCGACGGGAGAGGTCCTTGCCACTTCGGGCAGAGCGGAAGGCCGCAATCTCGTCGTAGCCGTAGAGATTTTCACCACCGCCGTAGCGGATGGTCGTCGGCGCCTCGAAGAACAACCGGTCGAGCGTGGCAACATCGTTGGTGACAAGGGCAAGTTCATAGACGGCGAAGGCCTCTTCGACCTCCGCCCTGACCGCCGGAATGTTGATTTCCATCAGTTGATGCTTCCTGTCCTGGGGTTTGACCTCATCAATGAAGATGACATGGTCTTTATCAAGGAGCGAAAACGCAGGAAATGGGAGTCATTTTCAAGCCTTTCGCGACGCAGAGGAGGACCAGGTCGGTCAATTCCGAAGAACAAGGAGATCGTGTCAAGCGACCGGGACGACGCCTGACGCGCAAAGCGCGCCAAGTCTCGGCTTCGGTCAGACGATATTGTGAGCGCACCGGGTACGCGGCCGGGGCATGTCCTTGGTGGGTCAGACAGGCGACGGCGGCTTTCCAAAAGCCGCTTTTGCCTCTTCTGCCGAGTAGCGGCCCAATCGCACATCCTCTTCGATCAGATCCTTCTCCCGCTCCTCCGGAGGTCCATAGCCACCGCCACCCGGAGTTCCGACCCGGACCCTGTCGCCGGGCTGAAGGGGAATGTCCTGCGCCTTGGAAAGATGCTCCGGCACCATGGCTTTCCCGTTCTGCCAGACCGTGACGGAATTTGGCTCGCCGTCCTGTCCGCCAAGAGCGCCTTGCGGCCCGAAGCGTCCATGGTCCATGACGAAGCTGGCGGTTGCATGCCCCCGCAGCAGCTCGATCTCGTAATCCAGTCCGAACCCGCCCCGATGCCGGCCTGCGCCTCCGGAGCCTTCCCGCAGGGCATAGCGATGATAGAGAACGGGAAACTGCTGTTCCATGATCTCCACCGGCGGAGCCTTGGAAATCCCGATCGTCGAGCAGCCATTGCTCAGCCCGTCGTGATCGGAGTTTCCTCCATACCCCCCGCCCGAGATCTGATACATCACGAACTCGCGCTCGCTTGCCGGGTCGAATCCGCCCAGCGCGAAGTTGCCGGAACTGCCCGCCGGTGCGGCCGTCACCCTGTCCGGCAATGCTTCCACGAGAGCGGCAAAGACGGCCTCGGCAACCCGCTGACTGACCTCCGCCGCACATCCGGACACCGGACGCGGATATTGCGCGTCGAGAAAAGTTCCTTCCGGGCGAAGCACCTTGAGCGGTTCGAAAGCCCCGGCACTGATGGGAACCTCGGGAAAGATGTGCCGCATGGCCAGATAGACCGAGGACAGTGTCGTCGCCAGGACGGAATTCATCGGCCCTCTGCAGGGACCGGAAGAACCGGAAAAATCGAACGTCAGCTCACCGTCGGCCGCTTCGATCGCCAGATTGATCACAAGCGGTTCGTTGACCACGCCATCGGAGTCCACATAGGCTTTGGAGCGGTAGATCCCGTTCGGGATCAGCCGCACATTTGCGCGCATCTGATCCGCCGCGCGCTGTCTGAGCTCCTCGATCGACTGCTTCACGACACCGTCGCCGTAGCGGTCGAGGATCCGCGTCAGGCGCTCCGCGCCAACCAGCAGCGCCGCAGCCTGGGCCTTGACGTCGCCTATCCGCTGATCCGCAACGCGGATATTCGAGCAAATGATGGAGTAGATTTCCCGATCGAGCTCACCCTGCTTGAACAGACGGACCGGCGGCAGCCGCAAACCTTCCTGCTCCACCGAAGTTGCGGATGCGGAAAAGCCGCCCGGAACCGCGCCGCCCGTGTCGGGCCAGTGTCCCGTGTTCGACAGCCAGCAGAAGATGTCACCGTCCCGGTAAAAGGGCATGGCAAACCGCACATCCATTAGGTGCGTGCCGCCCAGATAGGGATCGTTGACGATATAGATATCGCCCTCCACCGGAGCCGGGACTTCGCCCCGCCCGATCATTTCGATCAGGACCCGTGTCGAGTACTGCATAGTGCCGACAAAGACCGGCAGCCCTTGCGAGCCCTGCGCAATCAGGGATCCGTCCTGCGCGGAATAGATCCCGTCGGAGCGGTCATTCGCCTCCGCGATCACCGGTGAAAACGCCGCTCGGGAGAAACTGAGATCCATTTCGTCGCAGACCTGCTGCAGGCCGGACTGAATGACGCTGAGGGTGATCGGGTCAATGCTCATGCGCCGGCTCCCAGTTCAATGATGATATTGCCGTCCGGGTCCTGCACGGCCTTGTCGCCGGGATCGATGACGATCGTCGTGTCCATCTGTTCGATGATGGCAGGCCCGGTGATCTCCGCATCGAGCGGAAGATGATCGCGCCAGTAGATCGGCGTGTCCACCAGACTGTCGAACCACACATCGCGGCGACCGCTCATCGCGTCCTGGAGTGAAGCCTTCCGGCCGGCAGGGTCGATCAGCAGCGAAAGATCTATTTCGGACCTGCGGCCGATCACGGAGCAATTGACGTTGACGAGACTTGCCTTGATTTCCGGCAATTCCACGTGAAAACGGTTGAAATAGGACTTTTCGAAAAGGTCCTGCAGGTCGTCCAGGCTCGGGCGGGGCCCAGGCAACGGAACCCGCAGGAGGTGGGTCTGCCCGATGAACTGCATGTCGACGGAATAGATCTCGCGAAGCTCCTCGATCTGAACATTTTCCTTTTCGATAAGAGCCCTGCCTTCAGACGCCTGAGTGTCGAACAGCGAATGTACATCTTCGATATCCAGGACCGACAGCGCCTTGTTGACCGTGTTGACGAAATCATGACGCAGGTCGGCCACAACGCAGCCCAGCGCGTTGGTAATCCCGGGACGCGAGGGCACCAGGACACGGGGAACGCCGAGTTCCCTCGCGATGGACGTCGCGTGCAGCGGGCCGGCGCCACCGAAGGCGAACAGGGCATAGTCGCGCGGGTCCTCGCCAAGACTGACGGAAACCATACGCACCGCGTCGGCCATGCGCGTATTGGCTATTCTCAACACCGCCGCGGCGGCTTCCCGGGCGCTGATCCCCAGTGGCTTTCCAAGCTTTTCGGCAAAGACCTTCTCGACATCCGCCAGCGTCACCGTCGAGGACACGGAATTGAGTTTCTCGGGATTCATGCGGCCGAGGAGGATGTTGGCATCCGAAATGGTCGGCTCCGTGCCTCCCCGCCCGTAACAGACAGGCCCGGGCGTTGACCCGGCGCTCTCCGGACCGACCTGGAGCAGGCCCGCCTCCGTGATCCGGGCGATCGATCCGCCGCCGGCACCGACCGTGCGCACATCCACCATCGGAACATGGATCGGCATGGCATATTCGATCTCGATCTCGTTGGAGACCGCCGGCTCTGCGTTGCGGATCAGCGCAACGTCCGTGGAGGTTCCCCCCATGTCGTAAGTCAGTAGGTTCGGAATTCCGGCACGACGCCCGGTATAGGCGGCGGCCATGACGCCCGATGCCGGACCGGACATGACTGTCTTGGCCGCTTCAACGGCGACACGGCGCGCGGAAACCATCCCGCCGTTGCCATTCATGACCAGAACATCGTGCCGGTACCCTTTTTCGGAAAGCTGATCGGCCAGCCGCTCGATATAGCGGCGCAGCAAAGGTTGCACGGAAGCATTGATGGCGGCGGTCACGCCGCGTTCAAACTCCCGGCTTTCCGAAAGAAGTGCGTGGCCAAGGGTTATGTTTTCATTCGGCCAGATCTCGGCCGCGATTTGACCGGCCCGGATTTCATGCGCCGGATTGGCGTAGGCGTGGAGGAAATGCACCACCAGCGCCTCGCAGCCCTTTTCCAGCAGCTCCCGCAAGGCACTTTTGAAGGCCTCCTCGTCCAGGGGCCTGTACACTGTTCCGTCGGCCAGCAAACGCTCGGGCACTTCCAGCCGCAGATCCCGCGGGATCACAGGTCTGAACTCGCCTTTCATCCCGTAGGCCTGGGGGCGCGTGCGCCGTCCGAGCTCCAGAATGTCCCGGAACCCCTCCGTCGTGATCAGGCCGGTCCTGCAAAGGGTCCGCTCCAGCACCGCATTGGTCGTGGTCGTGGTGCCGTGAACGATCAGGTCCAGGCTGGAGAGATCGGCATCGGCGAGTTCCAGCGCCTTCAACACACCGAATGCCTGGTTGTTCAGCGTGGTCGGCGTCTTGGCCAGCCGGACCGACCTTGTCTCGGCGTCATACAGGACGAGATCCGTAAAGGTTCCGCCAACGTCGACACCGGCCACTCGGGAGGTGGCAGGGTTCCCGGCAGCTTGCGGATGCGAAGTGTCGGTAGCGCTTGATGGGGATGATTTCATTTATGGATCTATTCTTGATGTAGGATGCGCTTGTTGAAATTCATGCCCGCTTAACGGCCTTGATCGCGGCAAGAACCTTGTCCGGCGTCGCCGGCAGATGCGCGACACGCGCGCCGCACGCATCCTTGATTGCGTTCATGATCGCCGGTGCGGTCGGGATCAGACAGTGTTCACCCAGTCCCTTGGCACCGTAAGGGCCGTGCTCGTCACCGCTTTCCAGAATGAAGGTCTCGATGGGCGGTACATCGCCGATTGTCGGCATGAGGTAGTCGTGAAAGTTTTCCGTCCGCCCCGGCAGGAACTCCTCCATCAGCGCCATGCCTATTCCCTGCGCCACGCCACCTTGCACCTGCCCTTCCACCAGAAGCGGGTTGATCGCCTTGCCGACATCATGCGCGGCCGTGATCTTCAGGAGTTTCACCGTCCCGAGTTCGAGATCCACTTCGAGTTCGGCCATCTGGGCGGTGGTGCCGAACACCGCATAGGGAATGCCCTGGCCATTCTCGTCGAGAGGCTTGGTGGGAGGATCGTAGGTCCCGGCCACCTCCAGGACATATTCGGCAGAGTCCGGTTCCAGCGTCGCCAGCTTGATTTCCCGTTCGTCCCGGTCGTCCGAAACGCTGATGATACCATCGGCGAATTTCAGCTCGGCCTCGGCCGAAACATTCGCGAGACGCAAAATACGCGCCCTCAGGGCTTCGCCTGCCAGACGGGCCGCATTGCCGGTGATGAAGGTCTGACGACTGGCCGAGGTCTTGCCCGCATCCGGTGTCAGGTCCGTGTCCGGTCCGACGAGCTCGATTTGCTGGACCGGAGCCCCGAGCGCTGTCGCAAAGATCTGCGTTATGACCGTATTGGATCCCTGGCCGATATCGACCGCCCCCTGATGCAGCACGATCTGGCCACTGGCGGTCACCCCTGCCTTGATCGTGGACGGGTTCGACATGGATGTGTTGCCGCAGCCGTACCAGCCGCCTGCAATCCCGACGCCGCGACGCACGGGCCCGCCCCTGGCGTTGAAGTCGCGCGCCTCTTTCAGCGCCCGGGTCCAGGTCGGTTCCAGAGCATCGAAACAGTCGACAATGCCCATGCCCGTCTCGAAAACCTGCCCGGTCACGGTCGGGTCGCCGTTCTTCAGGGCATTTCTGCGCCGAAACTCCAGGCGGTCGATACCCAGGGCATTGGCAAGATCGTCGTAGAGCGGCTCCTGCGCGAGCGCCGATTGCGGCACGCCGAACCCGCGGAACGCACCGGCCGGCGTTGTATTGGTGTGAATTCCGGCGCTGCGGGCGGTATAATTCGGCGTCAGGTAGGGACCGGATGCATGGATGGGAACCCGGTTCGCCACCGTCGGGCCCCAGCTGGCATAGGCTCCGGTGTTGAAAGTTCCGTCGAACTCGACCGCGACGATGTTGCCTTCCCTGTCCGCGCCGATCTTCATTTCGATTTCGGACGGATGGCGCTTGGTGGAAGTCGTGATCGATTCAATCCGGCTGTAGGTGACACGCACCGGTTTGCGCAGGATCCAGGCCGCCAGCGCCACATAGGGCTGGGCCGTCAGGTCAAGTTTTGATCCGAACCCGCCACCGACCGCTGTCGGAATGACACGGACATCTTCCTTGCTCAATCCAAGCAGACCCGCCAGTCCCTCCTGGTTCATCACCGGCGCCTGCGTGCAGCACCGCACTTCGATCCGGTCACCGACACGCCGGGCGAATGCGGCTTCCGGTTCGATGTAGGCATGTTCGACAAAGCCCGTTGAAAACCGGCCTTCCACGACAACGTCAGCGGTCTCCATGGCCGCTGTCGCGTCTCCTTTTTGCACAAAGCCGCGGCACATGACGTTGTCGGCTCTTTCCTGGTGCAGGTCGTCAACGGCAGAGGCTTCGTCAGGTGTCAGGGCGTGGGGAAGAGCGGTGAATGTCACTGGAAAATGCGCCAATTCCAGCGCATTCACCAACTCCCCAGGGCCGACAAGGGCTGCGACGGCCTCATTCCTGAACCGGGTTTCCCCCTCGGCAAACATCGGCTGATCCTCGAAGCCCGGAATCACGCCAAAACAGTTTTTCCCCGGCACATCGGCCGCGGTCAGTATCAGGTCGAGGCCGTTTTCCAGCCGGTACGCCTCGAGGTCACCGAATGTGAAGCTTGCCCGGTGATGCGGGCATCGCACCACACGCAGAACCAGAGCGTCCGCGCTTGCGACATCGTCGCTGAAAAGCTCGCTGCCGGTCACCTTAGGCAGTCCGTCGACCCGGGCCATCGGCACACCGACACCACCGGACGGAGTGCCGTCCGAGATTTCACAATCCATCACGGCATCAATGATTTTCCGGTATCCGGTGCAGCGGCAAAGGACCCCGCCGAGGGCATCCTGAACGTCCGTCTCGTCCGGCGCCGCCTTCTTGCGCAACAAACCGACAGCGGCAACCATCATCCCCGGCGTGCAAATGCCGCATTGCGCGGCCTGATGCCGTTGAAAGGAATTGGCGAGAGCCTTGGCAATTCCGCTGTTCCGAACCAGCCCTGCCTGCGTTTCCACCCGCGCGCCATCAACCTGGCCCAGCGCCGTCGTACAGGCGCACACGGCCTCACCATCGACAAGAACGGTACAGGCTCCGCAGTCACCGGCATCGCAGCCCACCTTGACATCTGTCGCACCGGCCCGCTCCCGCAAGGCGAAGGAAAGCCGCTCTCCCGGAGGCCCGTCAAGCCGGATGGTGCGGCCATTCAGTTCCAGGGATACGCAGGATGACGGTTCATAATCCGCAATCGCCATGACCCTAAGTCTCCCCAGCTACAGCATGTTTGACGGCACGCGTGATCAATGTTCTCACCGCATCGAGGCGATAGGCTGCAGAAGCACGGACATCGTCAATCGGCGTCAACTCCGACAAGTCGGCGGCTTGAACGATGTGCGCGAGTTCGGCCGACCCCGGCACCGTCCCCGGCAATTGCTGCTCCAGGCCGCGCAGACGCCGGGCGACCGCAGAACAGGCCCCGACGGCAATTGAAATTTCCGTGACGCACCCGTCCCCGGACGTCGTCACATTGACCGCCACCATCGCAATCGAAATGACCAGATACCGCCTGGCGCCGAGCTTCAGGAAACAGGACCGGCCGTCAGGCTGTTTCGGAATATTGAGTGCGGTGACGAGCTCATCGGATTTCAGCTGTGTCCTGCGAACGCCAGTAATGAAATCGCACAAGGGCTCGGTCCGAATCCCCTTCGGTCCGGCGATTTCCACATCCGCATCAAGCGCGAGAAGTGGCGGAACCCCGTCGGCTGCCGGGGACGCATTGCAGATATTTCCTGCAATCGTACCGGCATTCTGGATCTGAAGAGACCCGACCTCGGCCGCCGCCTGCTGCAACGCCCTGAACTGGGCAGGCAACCGGGCGTCCCGGATATCTGACCAGGTCGTGGTCGCGCCGATGCGCCACACACCCGCCTCTTCGGAAATACCCCGCAAGGTGCCAATGGAACTCAGATCCAGGATCGGATCGCACGTTGTCTTCCCAGCAAGAGCCGGAAAGAAATCGGTGCCTCCGGCCAGCAGCCTGACCGGTTCGTTCGCCAGCACTTCAAGAGCGGCATCCAGAGAATCTGGTCGATGGAATTGCATCGGCAACCTCAGTGCATTTCGTTTGTATACTAACAAAATAAAACCCGACTGAATGGAAACTGTCAACCAGGCCCGCGCGAATTTATAGCTTAAATTTTACGCATGCATTTTTTATTTGCTTTTGCACTTATTTTCGTTTGTATACTAACGATAATAACGAACCTCACGGGCACGAAGCAAGCCAGGAGTCATCTCGTCATGTCTGAAGAGCTCGAAATCGAATTGCCGATTTTGCAAGGGAAACCCTCGCCTTTTCCCGTTCCGGGCGGATGCTACGCGCTCACCGTGAACGAGGTTGAGCATTATTCCGCCACCCTGTTCCGTTTTCGCGTCACCCGCCCCCGGCAGTTCCGGTTCCGGTCGGGTGAATTCGCCATGATCGGCCTGCCGAATGCAGAAAAACCGGTCTTCAGGGCCTATTCCGTCGCCAGCCCGGCCTGGGATGAGGAACTGGAATTCTATTCCATCAAGGTTCCCGACGGCCCGCTGACCGAACATCTGCAGAAAATCCAGCCCGGCGACACTGTCCTGATGCGCAAAAAGGCGACGGGAACACTCGTCAATGACGCGCTTCTTCCCGGCAAGCGCCTGTGGATGTTCTCGACGGGAACCGGCATAGCCCCCTTTGCCAGCCTCATTCGCGACCCGGAAACCTATGACAAGTTCGAGCAGGTGATCCTGACCCATGGCTGCCGGACGCGTGAGGAACTCAAATACGGCGAGGATCTTGTCGCCCGTCTGCGCGAAGATCCCCTGGTCGGCGAGCTCGTTCGGGACAACCTCCTGCACTACACCACAGTGACAAGAGAGGATTTCATCCGGCAGGGCCGCCTGACCGACCTGATTGTCAGCGGAAAACTCTTCGATGATCTCGGCTTGCCGAGGATGTCGCCCGAAGAAGACCGCGCCATGATCTGTGGCTCCATGGCCATGCTCAAGGACACAAAGGAGTTGTGCCTCAGCCACGGACTGACGGAGGGCGCGAACAACAAGCCATCCCAGTTTGTCGTGGAACGGGCATTTGTCGATTGAAGGTCCTGATGCGAATTCCGGCATTGCTGCACAGCAATTCAGCGTCAGGCGCGCGCAATCCGCATTGACACGTTTTTTGAAAACATGTTTGCATACTAACGAAATGCAGACGCCGCACGAAGGGAGTCAGGACGTTGACTGCTGCTGAAGGCAAGCCAGAAAAGATCCGTTGCGACGCCTGTCCGGTCATGTGCTACATCGCCGAGGGCCGCTCCGGCGCCTGCGACCGCTACGCCAACGACAACGGCCAACTGGTTCGCCTTGATCCCTTGAAAATCCTGGAACACACCGAAGCGTCCGGCGGAGATATCGTTCCCTTCCTGGAAAAGGAATGGGACGGCGAGATTGTGCCCGGAAAGGACGGCTTCATCACCGCTATCGGCGCGGGGACGACCTATCCCGACTACAAGCCCGCCCCGTTCATAGTTGCCTCTGAAGTCGACGGCATCGACATGATCACCGTCGTGACCGAAGGGATCTTCAGCTATTGCGGTGTCAAGCTGAAGATCGACACGGACCGCCACCTCGGAGAGGAATGCGCGCCCGTGCGATCGGGCGGAGAAGTGATCGGCCATGTGACAACATCGGAATATGGCAGCCAGATGCTCTCCATCGGCGGCGTACATCACCTTACCGGAGGGTCGAAGAAAGAAGGCCGTCTGACGTGTTCGACAATGCTCGCGCTGTGCAACGGGGAAGAGGTCGCGCTTGAAATCGATGGCGGCGCGAAGCTCCAGGTCCAGTCGGGCAAGGCCCCGATCATCAACGGAAACTCCGAAGAACGGATGCGGGTCGGTTGCGGGTCGGCAACCGTCGGCATGTTCGCCGCCCAATGGAAGGGCCTCGTCGATGAAGTGGTTGTTGTCGACGATCACATTACCGGCGTCATGTCCGAGCATCAGGCAGGCAAGGTCATCGGATGGGAACCGACAGGCATCAGGATCAACGGGCGCCGCTCCACGCCGGGGCGCTATTTCCAGGTTGCGGAACCGGGAACGGGATGGGGTGGAACCAACCTGCAGGACCCCCTGGCCATTCTCGGGACGTTCGACGCCAGGATCGCCAGACCCGGATTGAGCCTTCTGATGGTCTCCACGACGGGAGAACACGCAGCATATTTCGAACTCGATGAAGAGCTGCTGCCGGTTCAAAAGGAAATGCCCGACCGGCTCCTTCCTTCGGTGAAGCGGATCGAGGACAATTGCGAACCGGCCCTGACCTCGGTGCTTTTCATGGCGGGCGCCGGCGGGTCCTTGCGTTCCGGAGTAACGGAACATCCCGTCGGCCTGACCCGGTCCGTCCAGCAGTCCCTGACCTATGTGAGTTGTGGCGGTGCGCCGGTCTATATCTGGCCGGGCGGCGGCATAACCCTGATGGCGGATGTGACACGCATGCCGAAAAACGCCTTCGGCTATGTTCCAACACCCGCCCTTGTGGCACCGATCGAATTCACGATGCGCGCCGAAGACTATCGGGCGCTCGGCGGGCACATGGACTATGTCATGCCGCTGCAGGAAGCCTTGTCCGGCAAGACCGGCAAGCAAAACGATCACATCCTGACAGGCCGGCGTGGCGTTGCCACACCGTCCGACAGTCCCTGGCCGACAAGGGCGAACGCCTATCCGTGGAAAGGGACATCCTGATGAGCCGCCGGACCTGGTCGGAAACGCCGACGGCACAAATGCTTCCGGACGGGCGACGGCTTCATCTTCAGCATGGGCCGATCGACCTGGTGCTGGAGGCCTTCGGTGAACCGGAAGAGGTGCTCAAGGCCTATGCCCAGGTCCAGGCCGTTTTTCCCGCCATCCTCACCGGCCTGACGGAGGAATTGCCGCGCCTGCGTGCGGCCTCCGGCCCGCCCCCTGCGGGCCCGGTCGCCAAAACCATGTGGGCGGCAACCCGGCCTTTCGCGCCTGAATTCATCACGCCCATGGCGGCTGTTGCCGGCAGCGTGGCAGATTATGTCCTGAGCATCCTGCAGAGCGGCCGCACATTGACCCGGGCCTATGTGAACAACGGTGGTGACATTGCGCTGTTCGTCCGGGACGGGTCATTCAGGATCGGCATCTGTGACGATCCGGCAATCGGTCTGTCGGGAGGAACGGTGGAAATCGGTCCAAACGACGGCGTCGGAGGTCTGGCCACAAGCGGCTGGCGCGGCCGGTCGCATTCGCTCGGAATTGCAGACGCCGTGACAGTCCTTGCCCGAAGCGCGGCCGAAGCCGATGCTGCCGCAACGCTGATTGCCAACAAAGTGGACCTCCCGCTATCCCCCAAGATCACCCGCACACCGGCCTGCGAACTTTCCCCGGACAGCGATCTTGAAGACAGGCCGGTAACCACGAATGTTGCGGAACTGACACCGGGCGAAACTGACGCCGCGCTTCAGTGCGGTGTCGACGCAGCGCAACACCATCTCGCGACAGGCCGGATCCTGGCCGCCTATATCGCGTTGTCCGGCGAGCGCCGCGTCGTTTTTCCACAATTGCACATTACAACAAACGAAATGAGGGAGGCCGCCTGTGCCTGAACCAATACTGCGCAAAACGGCAGTGACACTGGAAGAAATCTATCATGAAGGCGGTCCCGCGTCCGAGCGCCCTCTCCGCCGCGTGGCCATGGTCAGCATCATCGAGAACCCCTTCGCGGGATCCTATGTCGAGGACATCGCGGGTTTCATGGACGATCTCAAACCGCTCGGTCTGCGCATGGCCGAAAGGATGGTGACCGTACTTGGCGGCGATGCGAGCGTCATTGAAGGCTACGGCAAGGGAGCCATCGTCGGAACGGCCGGGGAACTGGAACACGGCGCCCTCTGGCATGTTCCGGGAGGCTATTCCATGCGCGAAATCCTGCCCGCATCCAGTGCGATCGTCCCCTCGACGAAAAAGATCGGCGGGCCGGGCACCACGCTCGATGTTCCGATAACCCATTGCAACGCATCCTATGTGCGATCCCATTTCGATGCGATGGAGGTCGGTCTGGCTGACGGACCGAAAGCCAACGAAATCCTGCTGGCGCTGGTGATGACCACGGGCCCGCGCATTCATGCACGTGTCGGTGGCCTGAAAGCTTCCGAGATAAAGGGAGAAGACGGTCTGAGATGACGGCCCTGATCCGCAAAGTTGTCACCACACAGGAAACGGTCACTCGAGAGGCAGGCCGGCCTGTCGCGCCCGCTTCCGTGCGTGTGTGCTGCACGGCTGTCGTGACCAATCCGATAGCGGGCAGGTTTGCGGAAGATCTGTCCGAACTGATCGAAATCGGAGCGCAAATGGGGGATCTGCTCGCCAGAAAATGTCTCGAACTGAGCGGATTGCAGCCTTCGGACATTCAAAGTTTCGGCAAGGCCGCCCTGGTTGGAGAAGCCGGAGAACTCGAACATGCGGCCGCTGTTCTGCATCCCGCGCTCGGAGCCCCCTTGCGCGAAGTGATCGGCGGCGGCAAGGCTCTGGTCCCCTCCTCGAAAAAGATGGGCGGGCCGGGAGACACGCTTGACGTGCCGCTTGGCCACAAGGATGCGGCCTATGTCCGGTCCCATTTCGATGGAATGCCGGTGCGGATTCCCGACGCCCCCCGCGCAGACGAAATTCTGATTGCGATTGCCCTTTCATCCACGGGACGCCCGTTGCCGAGGGTCGGTGGACTGACCCACGGCGAAATCAAAGGAACCGACGGTTTGAGATAGCCGTAGACAGGAGGGAGAGCCATGGAATTTGTTCGCAACGCCTGGTACGTCGCAGCCTGGTCCTCCGAGATCGACGACGACCTCCGTCGTTTCACGATCCTGGATGAGCATATCGTCATGTACCGGAAGACGGACGGCACGATCGCCGCTCTGGAGGACCGTTGCCCTCACCGGCTTCTGCCTTTGTCGCTTGGCACGCGGAAGGGAGACGATATCCAGTGCGGCTATCACGGAATGACGTTTGACTGCGACGGCAAATGCGTTCGCATTCCGGGCCAGAGCAATCTGCCGAGTTCGGCTTACGTCGTGTCCTATCCCGTTCACGAACGCCACGGCATCGTCTGGATCTGGACAGGAGACAGGGAAAAGGCCGACCCGGACGATATCTTCGACATGCCGGAGTTTACGGATCCCGACTGGCTGGCCCATCACGGCGATGCGCTGCATCTGAAAGCAAATTACATGAACGTCGCCGAGAACCTCGTCGACCCGGCCCATGTGAGCTTTGTTCACCCGACCACCCTGGGAAACGCCGCCTCGGAGAACGTCCCGGTACATGTTTCAACCGAGGGGGAGACGATCGTCGCCTGGCGCTGGATCCGGGATGCGGAACCCATCGGTTTCTTCAGGAAATTCGGAGGCTTCACGGACAACGTCGACCGGTGGCACTACTACTATCTCCATACGCCTTCGATCGCAGTGATCGATTTCGGCAGCGCTCCCACCACAGACAATCTGGCGGAAGACGAGCGCAACAAAGGCAACAGAATCTTCGCGCTGCACTTTCTCACACCGGTTACCAGAGACCACACCATCGACCGCTGGATGCACATTCGAAACACGGCGATTGACGATGAGGCAGCCTCCGAAAGCATGGATGCCATGTTCAGGATCGCTTTTCAGGAAGACAAGGACGTGCTGGAGGCCATTCAGCAGGAAGAGGACCGGCCCGCCAAGCGCCGCCCCATCCGGATTGCCATCGACAAGGGACCGATGGTCTACCGAAAGCGCATCAGCGAACTCATAGAGAAGGAACGGACGCAGGATCTCGCATCCAGTCCGACCCCTGCTTACGTCTACCACGACTGATCTCCCGACAAGCGGGAAAACCCGCGGCGGATCAGGCAAAACGATAGAGAGCGACCGGAAAAGGCGCCGCAATCACCTACCAGAACGAGGGAAGTATAGAATGAGTTTAAAGACCTTAATAGCGGCAAGCGCCGCCTTGCTGGCGGCAACCTGTTCATCCTTTGCCGCGGACAGCATCAAGATCGGTGAAATCAACCACTACAAGAGACTGGCCGCCTTTGCCGAGCCCTACAAGAAGGGTATCGAACTCGCCCAGAAAGAAATCAACGATGCGGGCGGTGTCCTGGATCGGCCGCTGGAATTCATCTTCCGCGATGACAATGGCAAGCCTGGCGATGCGGTCAAGATTGCCGAGGAACTCATGACCCGGGAAGGCGCGGTCATGCTCACCGGGAGCATCCTTTCGAACGTCGGCCTCGCAATCGCGTCTCTTGCCGGCGAAAAGGGCTATATCTACCTGGCAGCGGAACCGCTGGCCGATGCACTGGTCTGGGAATCCGGCAACCCCTACACCTTCCGCCTGCGCACCTCCACCTATGTCCAGGCGGCCCTGCTGGCCGAAGAAGCCGCCAAGACAGATGCGATCCGCTATGCCACGATCGCTCCCAACTATGCATATGGCACCGCCGCGGTTGCGGCTTTCAAGGAAAACCTGAAGAAGCTCAAGCCGGAAGTGGAATTTGTTTCCGAACAGTGGCCCGCCCTGTTCAAGATCGACGCCGGTTCGGAAGTCCAGGCTATCGAAGCGGCAAAACCGGATGCAATTTACAACGTCACCTTCGGTCCGGATCTGCAGAAATTTGTTCGCGAAGGATCCCTCCGCGGCCTGTTCGATGACCGAAAGGTCTATGGACTGCTTACCGGTGAACCGGAATATCTCGACCCGCTGGGTGACGAGGCTCCGGAAGGCTGGTTTGTCACCGGTTATCCCTGGTACGGCTTCACGGAAGGCCCTGCCAAGGATTTCGTGGACGCCTATATGGCGGCTTACCCGGACGAAACACCCAAGATCGGCTCCCTTGTCGGCTACATGACCGTGAAAAGCATCGCAGCCGCCTTGAAAAAGGCCGGGTCGACAGAGACGCCTGCGCTCCTGGCGGCCTTCGAGGACCTCAAGGTCGACACGCCCATGGGCGAAATTGTCTATCGCGGCATCGACAACCAGTCGACCATGGGGGCTTACGTGGGAACCACAGCCCTGAAGGACGGCAAGGGCGTCATGGTTGACTGGTCCTACAAGGATCCGGTCCCCTACATGCCGAGCGATGAAGAAATCAAGGCAAAGCGTCCGGCTGAATAAGCCTGCACCTCATCAAGGACTTTCCCGGCGCGGGGGCTCTCCGCGCCGGCCCGTCTACTCATTGTGTAGGAATGATAACTCCCCATGGGTCTTTTTGTTGCTCAGATCCTGACAGGGCTCGCAAACGCCGCGGCTTTGTTTCTGGTGGCCTCCGGACTGTCACTGATCTTCGGGGTAACCCGGATCGTGAATTTCGCACACGGGTCGCTTTACATGCTCGGCGCCTATTTCGGGATCACCCTGATGAACACCTTGCCCGGCGCCTTCGGGTTCTGGAGCGCGATCCTGCTGTCGGGCCTGATCATCGGCCTCATCGGTGTCATCATCGAGATATGCGTCCTCAGACCGGTTTACCGCGCACCGGAGCTGTTCCAGCTGGTGGCGACCTTCGGTGTCATTCTGGTCATCCAGGATCTTGCGCTGATGATCTGGGGGGCGGAGGACCGCCTCGGCCCCCGGGCTCCCGGGCTGAAATCCGTTGTTCGCATCATGGGCGAACCCGTTCCGCAATATGATCTTGCGCTGATCGCGATCACGCCCTTCATCCTTTTGGGCCTGTGGTGGCTGATCACCAAAACGCGCATTGGCATTCTCGTCAGGGCCGCCACGCAGGACAGGGAAATGGTCGGGGCCCTCGGGGTCAATCAGTCATGGCTCTTTACCGGTGTGTTTTTCCTGGGGTCTGCACTGGCCGGACTCGGTGGTGCGATCCAGCTGCCGAAAGGCGGGGCCGATCTCCTGATGGACCTGAACATCATCTCCTCGGTTTTCGTGGTGGTTGTCATCGGGGGCATGGGATCGATTCCCGGTGCCTTCGTCGCCTCTGTCCTGATTTCTGTCCTCAACGTTTTCGGGGTCGCCTACCTTCCCCAGAGCACGCTTGTGCTGATGTATGTCGTGATGGCAGTCGTTCTGCTTCTGCGGCCATACGGACTCTTCGGACGCGAAGAAAAAGCAGGAGAGCACGGCCAGGCCGGCGAGCCCGACCGCCCCATCCGTCCGGCAGGCCTCTACGGCCGCATCGCGGTTGCCGCGCTTCTTGCCGTGCTTGCCCTGATCCCCGTCTTCAGCGGAAGTTTCACGCAGGTCCTGCTGACCGACATCATAATCTTCTGCCTGTTCGCAGCCTCGCTCCAGTTCATGCTCAGCACGGGCGGCCTGGTCAGCTTCGGTCATGCCGCCTACTTCGGCGGCGGTGCATATGCGGCTGCACTGCTGGTTTCCTACTCGGACACGCCGATGGAAATTGCGTTCATGTTTGCCCCGCTGGCCGCTGGCCTGCTGGCGATCCTCTTTGGCTGGTTCTGCATCCGGCTCAGCGGTGTCTATTTCGCCATGCTGACACTGGCCTTCTCCCAGCTGATCTGGTCTGCCGCCTTCCAGTGGTACGAAGTGACCGGTGGCGATGACGGACTTGTCAATATCTGGCCCGCCAAATGGCTTTCCGGAACAAACGCTTACTATTATTTCACCCTGATTGTCGGGGTTGGTGGCATCATCCTTCTGCGCCATCTGACCCACGCCCCCATCGGTTATGCCCTGCGCGGCACACGCGACAGCGCTCGCCAGGCGGAAGCGACAGGCATCAACGTCAAGCTGATCCAGTGGACGGCCTTCTCGATTGCCGGCGCCCTCGCCGGTCTGGCCGGAGGCCTTTTTGTCTTCTCCAAGGGCTCGATCTTTCCGAACGAACTGGAAATCGCCAAGAGTTTCGACGCCCTGATCGTGGTCTTTCTCGGTGGTGTGAAAACACTGTCCGGAGGCGTGGTGGGCGCAGGGTTCATGGAAGTGGCCAAGGACTGGCTCACACGCCTGGAATACTGGCGGCTGATTCTGGGCCTCGTGATCATCGGCGTCGTCATCATCGCGCCTGACGGCATTGTCGGAACACTCCGCAAGGTCAGCGAACGCATCGGATTGCGCCGGACAGAGGAGTTCATGAAATGAACGCCGTTCTCAAGGTCAGTGGATTGAATCGTTTCTTTGGCGGCATCCAGGCGGTCAAGGACGTGACTTTCGAAGTCGCCCCGGGAGAACTGAAGGCTCTGATCGGCCCGAACGGGGCCGGAAAGTCCACATGCTTCAACATGCTCATGGGCCAGCTGCCCCCGTCTTCGGGCAAGGTTTTCCTCAACGGGGAGGAAATCACCGGAAAACCGCCACGGGATATCTGGCGCCGGGGTGTCGGTCGCACGTTTCAGATAACCGGCACCTACCAGAGCATGACGGTTGCGGAGAACGTCCAGATGGCCCTGATGTCCCATCACCGCAGGATCTTCGCCATCCGGCCATACGCCTACAAGCTCTACCGTGAAGAGGCCATGGCCCTCCTGGAAATCGTCGGAATGGCGGATCAGGCCGACCGGGCCTGCGCGATCCTGGCTTATGGCGATCTCAAACGCCTGGAACTTGCCATCGCCCTTGCCAATGAACCGACACTGCTGCTCATGGACGAACCAACCGCCGGAATGGCGCCGAAAGAACGGATCAGGCTCATGCAGCTGACCGCCGATATCGTCAGAGAGCGCGGCGTCAGCGTCCTTTTTACCGAACACGACATGGATGTGGTATTCGCCCATGCGCACCACATCATGGTGCTGAACCGGGGCGAACTGATCGCCGAAGGCACAGCCACGGAAGTCCGCAACAACAAGAAGGTTCAGGAAGTCTATCTTGGTGGCGGGATGCTCTTCAACAAGGAGGACACCCATGCTTGAAGTCACGTCCCTCAACAGTTTCTACAGCAAGGCACATATTCTCAACGACCTGAGTTTTTCGGTCGGTCGAGGCGAAGTGGTGGCACTGCTGGGGCGCAATGGCGCGGGCAAGACAACGACCATGAAATCCGTGATGCAGCTGGTCCGCCCCAAGTCCGGATCCGTGGTCTTCGAAGGGACCGACATCACGGGACAGCCGCCACACCGGGTCGCACGGCTGGGTGTCGGCTTCGTGCCTGAAGAGCGGCGCATCTTTACCGACCTGACCATCCTGGAAAACCTTGAGGTCGGTCGTCAAAAAGCCCGCAGCGATGCGCCCGTGTGGACCCCCGAGGCCCTCTTCGAGATTTTTCCGAATCTCTGGGAACGGCGGCACAACCGTGGCAAGGCCATGTCCGGCGGCGAACAGCAGATGCTGACCATTGCCCGCACACTGATGGGCAACCCCAAACTCCTGTTGCTGGACGAACCATCGGAAGGCATCGCTCCCGTCATCGTGGAGCAGATGGCAAAGACCATTCTCCGCTTCAAGCAGGAAGGCCTGACAGTCATCATCTCGGAGCAAAACCTCCATTTCGCCGGAGCCGTCGCCGACCGGGCCGTCATCATCGAGGGCGGCGAAAAGAAGTTTGACGGATCGTTTTCCACACTTGAAAAACAACCTGAAATCCGGGATGCCTATCTGTCCGTCTGAATGGCCGTAAGGCGACAAGGAAACATTGTGACCGATCAAGCCGAACAAGCAGTGATCCCCGAAGCGAACGGGCCGGACGATGAAGTGTCCGGCCATGGCTACGTTCTGGATGAACAGATCGGCTACCTTCTCAGAAAGGCCTATCAGCGCAACGCCGTGATTTTCTCCGAAAAGATCCAGGATCTGACGCCAACCCAGTTCGCTGTCATGGCACGTCTCACGGAGCTGGGCTCGGTCTCTCAGAACCGGCTGGGCAGAACGGTTGGACTGGATGTGGCAACGACAAAAGGCGTCGTCGACCGACTGGGCGCGCGCGGTTTGCTGCAATCCGAAAAAGACCCCGGCGACAAACGCAGGCAGCTGATCTCCCTGACAGAAAAGGGGGATCTCTACTTCCGCTCAAACGCGAAGCTGGGCCTTGAGGTCTCCGCCGAGACAACCGCGCCGCTGACGGCATCCGAGCGGCGCACCCTGTCCCGGCTCCTGAAGAAAATTCAGTAAGCAGTCAGCCAGCCGGGCCGCTCGGCAATAGCTTCGCAACCACCGAAGTCACAGGGCATGACTTGAGACTGTCCGGACCCCGGCCTCCGCCATCGCCTTGCGGGCCGCATCCAGGGACCCGTCCAGATCGATTGCCCGGCAGGCGTCTTCGATCAGAAAGGTTTCGAAACCGAGCGCCGCGGCATCCACCGCCGAAAAAGCCACACAGAAGTCGGTCGCAAGTCCTGCCAGAAACACCCTTTGCAACCCCCTCTCCTTCAGGTAGCCCGCCAGGCCGGTTGGTGTTTTCCTGTCGTTTTCAAAGAATGCGGAATAGGAGTCGATTTCGCCGCGGAAGCCTTTCCGGATCACGAGTTCAACGCCATCCAGAACAAGATCCTTGTGAAACGCAGCCCCATCAGTTCCCCGGACACAGTGGTCCGGCCACAGGGTCTGCGCCCCATAGGCCAGTTCCGTCTGGGAAAAGGGCTCTTTGCCGGGGTGCGAACTGGCGAAAGACAAATGCCCCGCCGGGTGCCAGTCCTGCGTGACCACCAGGTGAGAGAACTTTTCACCAAGTGCGTTGATCGGCGCAATGACAGCATCCCCGTCAGTGACGGCCAGCGCTCCTCCGGGACAGAAATCATTTTGAACATCGATTGCGACAAGCACGTCCCGATCAGGATTTAGCATTTCTGTTCCTTTGTCTTCCCGGGCGATTTGAAAAATGCACATTTAATTGTCACGCCAATTTAGCAGGCGAAATGCCGTTGCCAACCCCATTTTCAATCGTTAGCATACACATGAATATACAGATGCATTCAGAAGACCTGCAGTCCAGTTTGCAAGCAAGATCGAGGGGATCAGTCAGATGGGAAATTTGTCTCGGCGCCGCTTTTTGTCGGCCACAATGTACTCAGCCGGCGGCGTGCTCGCGGCCGCCAAATTCACTGCCCCGGCCTTCGCTGCATCGCAACCGATCAAGATCGGAGCGGTCCTGCCTTTCTCGGGCGGACTGGAACTGTTCGGAAACCAGGCCAAGCTGGGACTGGATCTCGCCGCACAGGAGATCAATGCATCCGGAGGCATACTCGGCCGGCCCGTTGAAGTGATCTACGAAGACAACAAGACCGATCCGAAAACCTCCGTTGAACGCGCGACATCCCTTATCCGGCGCGACGGAGTGCTCGCTCTGACCGGGCCGATCACCTCGAACGCGCGGGACGCCATGGCGCCAACGCTCGAGCGCATGAAAACGCCGCTTCTTTACGCGACCAACTACGAAGGCGGAGCGTGTGACCGCTACATCTTCGGATTCAACACCGTCCCCAACCAGGAGCTGGAAAAACTGATTCCGGCCCTGAAGGAAAACGCAGGCGACAGCTTCTATATGTTCGGCGCGGACTATGTCTGGCCGCAAAAAATGTTCGAGACAGCTTCCGGGCTGGTCGAAGGTCTCGGCGGCAGCGTCGCGGGCATTGAATTCACGCCCTGGGGCGTAAAGGACTTTGCACCCGTCATCCGCAAGATCAAGGACTCCGGAGCAAAGGTTCTGCTCTTCGCGCTTCCGGGGGCAGATGGCATCACCTTCATCAAGCAGGCGGAAGACCTTGGCCTTCTGGACGAGGTGACGATCGGGTTCCTCGGATTTGCCGAGACCTATCTTGGCGCATTCGGAGAGGGCAAAGGCCAGAACATGTGGGTGACGGTTCCCTTCGCCGCCTCTCTGGACACACCTGACGCTCAGGACTTCGTTGCAAAGATCCAGAAGTCCGCAGGCGCGGAAACTCCGATTTCCCACTATGTGATGACCCACTACAATTCCCTGAAGGCCGTGCAGGCCGCATTGGAGAAAGCCGGAACGGTCGACAAGGAAGCACTGGTCGACGGGCTGGAAGGCCTGACCATCGAAACCCCGACAGGACCGCTCACAATCGGCGCCGCGGATCATCATGTGACCATGAACATGTATCTGGCAAAGACCGAGGGACAAGAGCTGAAGGTCGTTGATGCGCTCGGCAGCATCGCTCCGAATGCCCTGTGCTCCTGAAGCGCCGGATCTGGAGCAGCTCATGTCTGGAAGCGGTCTGGAGGTCCGGGAACTGGTCAGAAGTTTCGGCGGGGTCAAGGCCCTCGCCGGACTTGACCTGACAGTCGGCAAGGACGAACTTCTGTGCATCATCGGACCGAACGGCTGCGGAAAAACAACCTTCTTCAACCTTGTTTCCGGGTTCTTGTCGCCGACAGCCGGAACAATAAGTTTCGCTGGAAATTCCCTGGTGGGTCTGGCGCCACACAAGATCGCCCGCCTTGGCATTGGCCGCAAATTTCAGGTGCCGTCGGTTTATGACGACCTCACTGTCCGGGAAAACCTGGAAGTAGCGGCTTTTTCAAAGGCGGGACAGCGCGGACTGCTCGGCCTGCTTCCGCGGGCCGGGGAAGAAACCGCCGATACGAACGGCATTCTTGAAACAATTGCGCTTTCAGATCTTGCAGAAACGACCGCCGGACACCTCTCGCATGGGCAAAAACAGTGGCTGGAGATCGGCATGGTCCTCGGCATGAGCCCCGAACTTGTTCTCCTGGACGAGCCCACCGCCGGCATGACCCGGCAGGAAACGCAAAAAACAGCCGATCTCATCTCCAGACTGATGGCCCTGGGAACCGTTTCGATCATTCTCATCGAACACGACATGTGGTTCGTGGAAGAACTCGATTGCAGGGTTGCGGTGATGATGGACGGTAAAATCATCGCCGACGGCCGATACGAAGACGTTCGAATGATGAAAGCCGTTCAGGAGGCCTATCTTGGTCCAGCCGCTCCTTGAATTGGATAAAGTTACATCAGGCTATGGCGAAGGGGCGGTCCTGCAGGGCCTGTCCCTGAGCGTCGACCCGGGAACGATTGTCGGCGTCATGGGACGAAACGGCGTCGGCAAGTCCACGTTCCTGAAAACGGTTATGGGCACGATAAAACCGCGCGGCGGTCGGATCCGGATGTCCGGGCACGACATTACGGGCGCAGCCCCGTTTCAGGTCGCCGCCTCCGGCATTGGCTATGTTCCGCAAGGACGGGAAATCTTCAAGGACTTTACAACGGAAGAAAATCTGTTGCTGGGCAACCTGAAGGCGACCAAGGCGGACCTGGATGAGGTCTATCGGCTTTTCCCGGTCCTGCGGGAGCGGGCCAGAACCCAGGCGGGCGCCTTTTCCGGCGGGCAACAACAGCAACTGGCAATCGCCCGGGCGTTGATGGGGCGCCCCGCCTTGCTGCTGCTGGACGAACCTTCCGAGGGCATTCAGCCGTCCATCGTCACCGAAATCGGACAAATGCTGAAGCAGATCTCCGAAGACAGAGGCGTAACGATCGTCCTCGTCGAACAGAATATCGACATGGTCACCAGGATCTGCAGCCGCGCCGTCTTCATGGAGCATGGAACCATCCAGGGCGAAGTCCTCGCCAGTGAAATGGCCGGCGATTCCGCCGTGCTGCAAAAATATCTGGCGTTTTGACATGAGCGAACTGGCAATCACCCTCCTCGACGCATGCAACTATGCACTCATCCTGCTTCTTGTCGCGCTGGGACTCGCGATCATTTTCGGCCTGATGAATGTCATCAACCTCGCGCATGGCGAGTTTCTCATGCTCGGCGGATATGTGCTGCTCGCTGTGAAAATGGCCGGCGGCTCCTTCTGGGCAGGTCTGGTTCTTGCTCCGGTCGTCGTTGGCGTTGTGGGCCTTGTCGTGGAAGAACTTGTGATCCGGCGCATCTACAGCCGGGTTGTCGACACGATCCTGGCGACCTGGGGCATTTCGTTGCTCATCAAGCAGTTGATCGTCATCGGTTTCGGGCCGGGCTCATACGCCGTGGAAGCGCCCTTCAGCACGGCCGTCCCGATCCTGGGGACCTCCTACCCGTCCTATCGGCTGTTCATCATGGCAGTTTCCATATGCTGTGTGACGGCAACCTTCCTGTTCTTTTTCAAGACAAGAACCGGCCTGGCCGCGCGCGGGGTCATCGCCAACCGGACGATGGCCGCTTGCCTGGGGGTCAACACGCGTCGCCTCGATCGCCTGACCTTTGCATTCGGAGCAGGGCTCGCCGGGCTTGCCGGGGCCGTCATTTCACCGCTCATTTCCCTGGACCCGCAAATGGGACTGGGCTTTCTGGTGCCGGCCTTTCTGGCCATTCTTGTCGGCGGGCTGGGAACCATCACCGGTCCGGTCGCGGGGGCCAGCGGCGTCGGACTGGCCGATAATCTGACGGCAACATTCCTGTCCCCGGTCTGGGCACAGCTCGTGGTGTTCGTGCTTGCCATAATCGTTATCCGTCTGGCCCCGAGCGGCCTGCTTGCCCGCAAGAGACGTAAGACATGATCCGGAAGACGCTGGACACCGCCAGCACACAGACCCTGACGGCCCTTGTTTGCCTTGTCATCCTTGTCGCCCTGCCCGCGGTCTCCACCGACTGGCTCCTGGCCGACCTGTCTATCTATTTCTCCTACGCCCTGTTTGCCGCCAGCCTCGCATTTGTGTGGGGCCACTGCGGATTGCTGTGCCTGGGGCAGGCGGTATTTTTCGGTCTCGGCGCATACGCAATGAGTTTCGTCACCCTGGGGATGGTTCCCGGCGCAGCGGGACTTGTCTCCACCTGGGCCGGATTTGCGGCCGCCATGATTGTTCCCGCCCTCTTCGCCTATGTGCTGGGCCTGTTCCTGTTTTCGGCCAAAGGGCTTGAAGGCCCCTTTTTCGGCATCGTGACGCTCGCGGTTGCCTTCGTCGTTGAACGGCTGTTTATCAACTGGGACTATGCGGGCGGCCTCAACGGGCTCATGAATGTTCCGCCGATAAACCTTGGCCTCAACGGAGGTGGTTTCGAGGTTTGGGAGACCGGACCACTTTACTATGCGGCACTTGTCACGCTCGTTATCGGCTTTCTGGCGCTCACGGTCATATTGCAATCCAGATGGGGACTTGCGGCAAAAGCCCTGTCCCTGCATGAAACCAGAACCCGTGCCCTTGGATATGACACCACCGCCTACAAGGCGACAGCCTTCGCCATCGGCGCGGCGTTCTCCGGGCTGGCCGGCGCCTTGTTTGTGGCCCAGTTCGGCTTCGCCTCGCCTTCCCTGATCGGCTTCACCCTGTCGGCCGAGGTCCTGATCTGGGTCGCTCTTGGCGGACGGGGCATGCTGATTGCCGCCTGCCTTGGGGCGATTCTCGTCCGTGTTCTGGAGAGCAACCTTTCCTCGGTCTTCAACGAAACATGGCTTCTGCTTCTCGGCGGCCTTTTCATCGCATGCGTGATGTTTTTGCCGCGCGGCCTCATTGGAGACGTCATCCACCGGATCGACAGTCTGCGCTCACGGGACAGCAGTGCCTGATGCCATCCGGCCAGGTCACAGGCTTCCGCCACGATGCATGCCGCAGTGGAACGGGACTGAGCCCCCCCGAAATCCCCATTGCGGTTGGCTTTCCAAGGAAAATGGTCCACCCCAAGGGGCTTGGTCGACCGCTCGCCGACCAGGGGCAGCCCCCGGGTTTGTCACCTTAACTGCGGGTGATCCGGCTGCGACTGCACGCTTCGCCTTCGGACGACACTTGCCGCCCTCCATCCATCGAACGCTTCCATCCGGTGATATCGGATGGTCTGTGCGGTGCGGTGCGGTGATGATATGGAACGAAAAAACAGTTGCGTGTGGCGGAGTGGAGCGAGATGAACCTTTGCAAGCCACCCGGCGACCGAAACCCTTGCATGGAGCGTTCCCGTTTTCGGATGGGCAGGTGACTGTTCTCGCCAGGATTATTCAATCCTTTATGTGGCCAGTGGTCGAGCCCGGGCGCGCGTTCCCGCAAGGCTGCCCCGTATGAACGCAGCTTGTCGGTCACTATACGCCTGGGCAGGTCGCCGTGACGCTTGATCAACCGCGCGCCACAGCCAGAACGACCGCCCGGCGAGATCTTCACGGCAACCTCGTCGAGGTGCCAGATGTCACCGGGCCGAGCCCGCCCAGGCAAGTGGTCCAGCCGAAAATACATGAACATGGCACCGCTCTACACGGACCAGTACCAAACCCACGGAGCCGTCGCCTGAAAACGAAAGCGCGAAAGATCTTTGACACTACCAAGCGCCGTGACCTGGTCCCCTGTGACGTGATCCTGTTCGCGGTCTTCTTCTACATCCGCTATGGCGTATCATGCCGCGACCTTGAGGAAATTCTCGCCGAACGCGGCGTGAAAGTCGACCATGCGACGCTCAACCGTCGGGTCGCAAACTTTGCGACATGTGTAGACGCCCTGATTGCAAGAGGATTTTTTTGGCTATTTGATCGCGCGGTCGGGTGCTGACATGTGTCCGGCCTTTGATGCGGCTTTTGACCTGCCGCGGGCCCGTATGGTGTTCGAGTGT
>NZ_QCYM01000023.1 GCF_003075075.1 Labrenzia sp. 011
ACCTTGCAGCCCGGAACACGATGTCCGATTTTCAGGAATTTAGGACGAAAAACCCTCTCGCCAGCGACGTTGCCGCCGTCGATGAGCCGCGTTATACGCAGCACACTCCACACCGTCAACTCCTGAATTCGAAAAAAATCAAAAAACCCGAAAAAACTTTCAGTGCCGATTTTTTTTCGGCGAAATCATGCGGTTAGTCGTTACCCGCCTTTGCTCTTCGCGGGTCCGGACCGGCCTCCACAACCAGTCCTGCGGCCAGTCCGCCGGCTGCCGCAATCAGCGCCATGCCCCGGAATTGGGCAGACTCGGCGAGATCCTCCTGCAACCGCAGCCGCTCAAACAATTGCACCGCCAGAACAGCGCCGGAAGCGCCGACCGGATGGCCGCGTGCCAGGGCGCCGCCGAGCGGATTGAGGCGGCGGGGATCGATCCCGAGGTCCTCCACCGTGACCATGGCCTGAACCGCATAGGCTTCCATCAGTTCCACCGTGGTCAGGGACGCTGCCTCCAGGCCGAGACCGGCAAGCAGGCTCCGGGCAACCGCGATCGGGGCCAGGGCGGGCGCGGCCGGATCGCCGCCCGCGGTCAATCCGGCGACGATGCGCATCGAAGGTCGCCCGTTTTCCGCCGGACAGGTCCTAGTCAGGCAATCTTCCGCTACCAGCAGGACCGCGGCAGCCCCATCTGCCTGGCAGCAGATGGTTGCAGCACTCAGGCCGGTGTCTCCGGATCCGGCCAGAACAGGGGCGCGCAGGGCGGTTTGCAAAGACAGCGCTCTCGTGAAGCTGTCCCGATCAGCTCCCGGTTCCTCCACTTGCACCAGTCTGTCGCGCAAGGCGTTGGCCGCCTCGGCGGCCTTGGCATGCGACTGAACGGCGAAGTCCGCCTGGACCGTGCGCAACACGCCCCGTTCCGCCGCCAGCCGTGCGGCCGCAGCCGCCAGATCCGGATCCTCATAGGGCGGCGGCGCAAAGGCGGGCCGGTCATAGGCCACGGGCCGGGCCTCAGCGGACTGCGGACGGTGCATGCGAATTGGTGCCCGGCTGAAGCTTTCCGTGCCACCTGCCAGCACACAGTCGGCCGCCCCCGCCTCGATCATGCGGGCGCCGAGCAGGATGGCATCGAGACCGGAACAGCATTGGGTGTCCACGGTGAGCGCGGGAACGGAGGGCGGCAGGCCCGCACGCAGGGCGGCCAGGCGGGCCGGATTGCCGCCGCCATAAAGCGCATTGCCCAGAATGACATGATCGATCCGGCCTTCAGACAGCCCGCCATCGGCGATGAGCCGGGCCAGAACCGACGCGGCCAGCTCATCCGCCTGAAAGCGGGACAGGGCGCCACCGCGCGGGGCGATGGCCGTGCGTCTTGCCGCAGCAATGACAACCCGACGTCTTGCGGTCATGCCTTCTCCCTGCCTTGCTCCCCAAGAAGATCAGAAACGATCCGTTGAATATCCGGCTTTCCGCCGGCGGTCAGAGGGAGGCTTTCGCGGATATGGAAATTCCGGGGCACCTTTCCGGCGGCCAGACGGTCCCTGCAGTGACGCTGAAGAACATCTGCCGGGTCGGTCAATGGCCTGCAGAGCTGCACGACCGCTTCCAGCCTCTGGCCCCGGACGCTGTCAGGAAGACCGGCCACGACAGCCACCGCGACGGCGGGATGATCCACCAGGACCGCTTCGACCTCCTCCGGATAGACATTCAGTCCACCGGTGATGATCATCCGGTTGCCGCGCCCGGTCAGAAACAGAAAGCCGTCACTGTCGAGAAAGCCGTTGTCGCCGAAGGTCAGCCAGCCGTCGTGCCAGCGGGTCTGCGGTGCCTCTCCACAGATATAGCCGGAAAACAGCATGCCGCTCCTGACCCAGACAGGACCGGAGCGGCCTGCGGCTGCCGGGTTCCGCGGATCTCCAATGACGATCCGAACGCCCGGTGCGGCACGCCCGACCGAACCTGCGGGCACAGTGTCCTCAGGCGCAGCGATGGCAATGAAACTGGTTTCGGAGGCGCCGTAGAATTCGATCAGCCGGGCCTGCGGAAAGACACCGGCGAGGGCCTTGCGATCCTCCTCCCCCCATTTGGCGCCACTGGCCAGCACCTGGCGCACGGCTTCGACCGGCCCCAGGCGGCGTGCCGCCGCGCACAGATAATGAAGCTGGGTGGGCGTTGCATAGAGCGTGGCTCCGGATCCGGCGGATGCGAGTTCCGCCAGCAAGTTGCGCGGATCGAAGCGCGGCAGGAGAACGACCTCCCGGCCATAAGCGAGACCGCAGACGGCACCATAAAGATGCAGGGAGTGGGTCAGTCCGCCGGGCAGAACCACGCGATCCGCCTGCGCGGGACCGAACATGCGATTGCTGAGTTCGAAACTTTCCAGCCAGGAGCCATGGGTGCGCACATAGCCCTTGGGCAGGCCGCTGGTGCCGGACGTGAAGCCTGCATAAAAGAGATCCGCCGCTTCGGGTGGCGCATCCGTGTCCGCCGCATCCGGTACCGGCCGCGGCGCAAGGTGGCGGCGGGCAGCGGCAAACGACCCGTCGTCGATGCAAAGGTCCGGCTTCACCCCGGCCAGAATGTCGGATTTCAGGCCTGCGGGCCAGGCAGCATCGGCGACCACCGCAATCCGCCCGGTACGGGCGCAGGCAAAGAAACAGATGAGCAGCGCAGCCGGGTCCCTCAAAAGCAGGAGGATCCGGCCAGCGCGCGGCGCGTGGCTGCGAAGATGGCCTTCAACCGCCGCGATGTCGCGCAGCAGTTCCCGCCACGTCCAGCCGGCAGAGCCGCATCGCAGAGCGGCGCCGTCCGGGTTTTGCGCGGCAAAGGCCGTCAGATTGTCGCCGACAAATGCCATGGCGGGGCGGTTCCGAATGCGGCTCTCTTCACAGCCCGGTCAGTTCACCGTCTTGTCGTTCGCACCGGTCGGCGTGCGGGAGAGAACGGCTCCCGGCAGGCCGCGGGCAACCGTCTGGGTGATCAGCGCGGCCAGAACGACCTTGATCAGATCGCCGGGAATGTAGATGACGCTGGCAAGGGCCGCTTTCGGCAGGGACAGGCCCGCCATGAGGGCGACGCCGGGAACCCCGAAGGCATAGACCACGACAATTCCGCCAAGAGCCGCCGAGAGGCCCGCCGCCGCCAGGATGTTCATGTCGGACGTGGCGCGCATGACCCATCCGGCAACGAAGGCGCCGACCGGCCAGCCGATCAGAAAGCCGACGGACGGTGTCATGAAGACACCCCAGCCGCCCCGGCCACCGGACAGGAAGGGGGCGCCGAGCGCGACGAGAAACAGAAAGAGCAGAACAGCGAGCCCGCCGCGAACCGGCCCGAGCATCACGCCGGCCAGCATCACGCCGAGGGTCTGCGCGGTAATGGGCACGCCCCCCATGAGCGGAATGGCCACGGGCGGCACGAGCCCGAGGGCGGCAATCAGCGCGGCGTAGAAGGCAACATGCACGAGGGACCGGTCAGTCATTTGTTTTTCCTTGGTTTCCTGTTTGACGACCCGCGGAGGGCCTCAGCAGTGCAGTCATCTGCCGGGGCGATAGCGCAGATCCACGGCGAAGGCCAGACCCGAGCGGCATGTTCCTGCTCAACCCGAGAGTCCCTCGGAGCCGCCGCGAGCCTTCAGGGCTTCGGCCACATTATCCGACATGCGCAGCGATTGAACAGCAAAAGGCGCCAGCAGCCGCCAGGAGGTTCTCGATCCCGTCCGTGCCTGCCAGGCTTCCCGCAGCATGGAAAAGATCTGCGTCATGTGCGGCGCGAAGCGCAGGGCCAGCGCCACGCCCAGCGCCGGTTTGCGGGAGGACAGGCCGACCCATTCAAGAGGCCGGAAGAGCGGGCGGACAGCTTCCAGCATATCGTCCAGGCGCGTGGTCACCGAAACGAAATTCGCCGCCAGGAACATGACGACCAGCCGCAGCACAACCGCAATGCCCTCCATGAGCGTGCCGGACAGCCAGTGCAGGGCAACCAGAATGACGAGAAACACCGTCAGACCGCGCAGCAGCTTCAGCTGCGCCAGCCCCTGTCTTCCCAACGAGGCATACAGTGCGACAACGGCGGCCAGACAGGCCAGGAAAATCCAGATCGAGGCGGTCTGGAACAAAAACAGGCTGCCGATGGCCACCGCCAGGAGCTTGACCCCGGCGGGCGTCCTGTGCGCCCAGCTGTCGCCTCTGAGATAAATCGAGATCAAAGGGCCGCGAGCTCCGCTTCCGTCCCCAGCCTGCGGCGGATGTCGGCGGAATAGGCCGGCAGGACCGTGTCGGGAGGTCCGTCCATGCGCAGACGCCCGTCCTCCAGCCACAGGATCCGGTCGAATCCGGCCAGATGACCCAGGTCGTGGCTGACCATGACGATCTTCTGCGGCAGGGACAGGAGCTTGTCGCGGATCCTGCCGGTGGCGAGCGCGTCCAGACTGGTCAGCGGTTCGTCAAGAACCAGCAGCCTCGGCTCCATGACCAGGACGGCGAGGATGCAGATGAGCTGCTTCTGTCCCCCGGACAATTCTGCTACCGGGCTGTCCGCAAGTTGCCCGCAGCCATGGCGGGCGAGAAAATCCCGGGCGCGGGCGCGGCTTTCGGTCTTGTCCGCTCCGAGTTGCGTCAGTCCGAAGGCGATCTCCTCCTCGACCGTCGGAAAAATGGCCTGATGATCCGGGTTCTGGAAAACGAAGCCCACATGGCGCGGCAGTTCCGGCAGGGCCCGCTCGCCCGGCGCCCCGAATAGGGTGAGGCTGCCGGCGTCCGGTGTTCTCAGCCCGTTCAGCAACCGGACGAAGCTGCTCTTCCCGGAACCGTTGAGGCCGATCACGCCGATCCTGTGCTCCGACAGGGTCAGGGACAGCCCCTGCAGAATACGCCTGCCGCCGATGGAAAGCCCGATGTCATGGAACTCCGCATAGGGACTCGCCTCGGGATCACAGACGCGCGGCCGCTGTTTCCTGGTGTTTTTCCGCCAATACGCCATGTCACCTCGTCGCCGGACGTTGCAGGACGGCCGGTTCCAACCCTTGTCGCGCCGCTTATTGACCGGTCCGTGCCGGTTGTCAAAGCCTCTGCGGGCGGGCTCAGCCTACCGGCCGCGTCAGTTCCGGCAAGTCAGCCAATTGGTCGATCGTCGCCCTGACCTTTCCGAGAGCCCAACGGAAACGGTCTTCGCAGTCCTCCGATCCGAAAGTGATGCGCAGATAGGGGGCGGGTGTGTGATCCCGAACCTGAAAATATCTCGACGAGAGAACCGCGACACCCTGGTGGCCAAGCGTGGCCTGAAGCGTATCGGGATCGACAGTGTCCGGCAGCCGCAGCCAGCCGAACACCTTGTCCGGCCCGCCTTGAAGAAAATAGGGCGACAGGAGATCCTGCGCATGCAGGAACCGGACACGGTTGGCCTTCCGCTTCAGGCGCAGCGCCTTGAACAGATGCCCCTCCCGGACCCAGCCGGCGATCAGTTCGGCGGTGATCGGCGAGGCCATCCAGGTGCTTTCGCCGATCTTGTTGCGGATGCTGTCGCCAAAGGCGGCCGGCACGTGGACAAAGCCGATCCGGCTGCCGGGAGAACAGACCTTCGATATGCTGGCGATCGACGCGGTCCGTTCCGGGGCGAGCGCTCCGAAAGCGGGCAGGCTTTCCGGCAGAAACGGCGTGTAGGGATCGTCCTCCACGATCCTGATGTCATGGGACCGCGCCACGCGGACAAGATCCTGCCGTTCCTCCACGGACATGGTGTGGGTGGTCGGATTCTGCATGTTGGGCATCAGGAAAACCCCCTTGACGCCGTGGGTTTCCGCCGCCCGGGCAAGCGCTTCCGGATCCATGGCGCCGAAACCGCCGTCCGCCCGCCGCAGGGCCGGCAGGGGAACCGGTTTCAGACCGATGCCCGCCAGGGAACTGAAGATCGACGGATAGGTAAAGCGGTCAACGGCGATTGCGTCGCCGGGTCTGAAGAGCGCCTGACAGGTCACCTGGATGCCGTGCTGGGCGCCGCAGGTGACGGCAACACGGGCCGGATCGGCGTCGAGACCGTAATCCTTGAAGACGAGAACCCCGGTTTCCCGGTGCGCCCTCAACCCCTCGGAGGGCACGAAACCGTTCAGCCGGTCGATGCCGAACGTGCGGGCCATGCGCATGAGCCCGTCGGACAGGCTCGGATTGAGATGCGGATAGGCGAAATTGCGGGCCAGATCGACAGCATCGGGTTCCTCTTCCCTGGCGATCAGCGGGGAGACCTTCTGCTTTTCCGGGGCGACATAAGTGCCGCGGCCGGTCTCGCCCTTCACCAGCCGGCGCCGTTCCGCCTCGCCATAGGCCCTGGTGACGGTCCCAAGGGTCACGCCCAGCCGGTAGGCCAGTTCCCGCTGCGGCGGAAGCCGGTCCCCCTGCGCCAGGGAACCGCTGGCGATATCGGCCTCCAGAGCGTCGGCGATGGCCAGATAAATCGGCCCCTGCGCCGCCGTGATGTCCGGGATCCACATTGTCATGAGAACAATGTTATCATTGACGGATACAATTTCTCAAGACACTTGGTATTTCCGTGATTTTGTATCGATTGTATCGATCTCTTGCCGTCCGGAGACAGACCATGGATCTTGCCACGTTGCTCGCCTTCGCGGTCTTCGTCATCGTGATGACCGGAACGCCGGGTCCGGGGAACCTGACCTTCCTGGCGGTCGGCGCCTCCGCCGGATTCCGCAGGGCGTTTCCGATCATCGTCGCCTCCCAGATCGGGGCAGTGCCGCTGCAGCTCGGCGTTGCCTACGGTCTCGGCCATGTCATGGCCGGCGGCGGTCCGGTGGTCGTCCTCTTCAAGGGCCTGAGCATGGCCTATATGACCTATCTCGCCTGGCGGATAATTTCCCTCTCCGTCAAGCCGAAGGGCGAGGTTGCCCTGCCGGGCTTCAGGGAAGGCCTCTTGATCCATCCGCTCAGCCCGAAGACCTGGGCAATGAACCTGGCGGCCTTCTCGACCTTTCTGGCCGGAAACGGTCTCGGCGTACATGAAAACGCGATGATCCTGGTCACCGGCTTCGTGCTCGGCGGCTCGGTGTTTCATTCGCTCTGGGCACTGGCCGGCGTTTCCATCCTCGCGCTGATCGGCGACGGCCCCCTGATGCGGGCGATCACCATCGCGATGGCGGTGGCGATGATCGCCGCCACGCTCTGGTCGCTTGTGCTGTGAATGCCCGAAACTGCGGGCAAAACGATCCGGCCTTGTCCCCTTCGGATTACGGGGTGAAGACAATCGTCTTGTTGCCGACGATCATCACCCGGTTCTCCAGATGGTATTTCACCGCACGGGCAAGGACGCGGGCTTCGATGTCCCGGCCACGGGCGACGAAATCCTCGGCGGACAGGGCATGGCTGACCCGTTCCGCATCCTGTTCGATGATCGGCCCCTCATCGAGATCCGGCGTGACGTAATGGGCCGTGGCGCCGATCATCTTCACGCCGCGCGCATGGGCCTGGTGATAGGGTTTGGCTCCCTTGAAGCTCGGCAGGAAGGAATGGTGAATGTTGATCACCTTGCCGAACAGCCGCTTGGACAGGTTGTCGGACAGCACCTGCATGTAGCGGGCCAGCACCACCAGATCGGCACCGGTTTCCTTGACCAGTTTCAGCAGCTTGTCTTCCTGCTCGGCCTTGTTTTCCTTCGTCACCGGCCAGTGATGGAAGGGAATGCCTTCATGTTCGGCCGTCCGCCGGCCGTCCGCGTGGTTGGAGACGATCGCCACGACTTCCGCATCCATCCAGCCGACGCGGATCTGATAGAGAAGGTGCAGCATCGCGTGATCGAATTTCGACACCATGACAATCACCCTCGGCCGTCGGGCCGTATCGACCAGCTTCGCCTTCATGTCGAACCGGCTGATGACCGGATCCAGCGACTTCTGAACGCTTTCCAGCGAGACGCCTTCCGGGGCCAGAATGGCGATCCTGAGGAAGAACTGATTGGTGACCCGGTCCCAGAACTGATCGCTTTCGGCGATATTGGCGCCGAAATCCGCCAGTTCCGTCGTCACGGCCGCCACGATTCCGGGCTTGTCAACGCATGACAGCGTCAGAACGAATAGGCTATCGGACATCTTCTTACGTCTCCAAATTGTCCCAGGACCCTTTCACGGCCGGCTTGTGCCGGTCATCAGGTCGTATTCTTCAGCAGCTTCCGCAACAGCATGACCCTGCAATACCGGCACAGCGGCATGAAAATCCGACAGGGGCCGACAATTGCGGCGCCATCCGGGAAGGGCATACCCGATCGGGCACCGCCGTGCACCCGAATTGGCACAGCCGAGCGGTAGAGGAACTATTCCGATTCATGATCGGTTAACCAAGTTTTTCATCACATTTTTAATCAAATTGTCTGAGCCTGTGCGCGGGGGACGACATTGCAATCAGTTTCGACAAGGCTTGCCCGTCATGCGTCAGCGCCTCATCGCCTGGATCGTATTCATTGGATTTATCGCCACGCTCACCGGCTGCGGCACCGTTGCCGGTGTGACCGGCATGGGCTGGGTGACCGCATCCCACAATTCGATCGAATATGACGACAGTTCCTGGTGCGTGCCGCGCAAGCTGAAAAAAGTGCTCAACCGGGTCGCCAAGCGCTACGGCAAGGTCACCGTGCATTCCACAAAGCGCTGGTGGCTGGAAAACTGGTGGAAGGGCGGTGCCCGGAACTCCTATCACCTGAACTGCCAGGCAGTGGATTTCTCGGTCGCCGGCAACCCCTCTTCCGTCAGCGCCTTTCTGAAAGCGCAGAAGGAAGTCGGCGGCTACAAGCACTATGCCTCCGGCCACTACCACATCGACACCGGCCCCCGGCGCACCTGGTAGTCCGGACGCCGGTGCGCGCCAGGATCTGGCACCTATTTAAGTTCGCCCAGTTCCAACGCCATTTCCCAGGCAACGGGGTCGAACCCGATGAAGTTCTTCGTTTCGCATTCGACGATCGGACGCCTGATTGCCGAGGGGTGCTCGCTCATGATCCTGAGAGCGCTGACGGCGTCTACGACGGAGTCCTTGATCTCGTCATCCAGTTTCCGCCAAGTGGTGCCGCGCCGGTTCAAAACCGTGTCCCAACCGAATTCGCCGACGAAGGTCGCCAGCTTGTCCGCATCCACCCCGTCCTTGCGGTAATCGTGAAATTCATATTCAAGTCCCGCCTCCTCGAGAAATGCCCGGGCTTTCTTGACGGTGTCGCAGTTCCTGATGCCGTAGACCTTCATGTTCCGATATCCCCGTGAAAATGTCCTGCGGGACAGTTGCGTCTGGCGGATCGAGTTTCAAGCACCCGGAAAGACTTTCCACCATTGGAGCCCCCGCCGGGTTGACCGGAAGGCGCGGGCGCGTCACTGATCCCCCGCCCGACAGTCCGGCCGGCGCCCCGGTCTTTGCAATCCTGCCGCTTTGCTGCATTCATACGATTCGGCCCGCCTGCAGGAGGCGCCGCCAAACCGGCAAGGATGCCTGGAGAACTCCATGAGCGTACCCGCAGCTGCTTCCGTTCCCGCCCAACCGGCCTCCCGGCAGGCCAAGGCCGGTTTGCGGCAGGGTTCCGGCAACTGGCGCCAGCGCCTGAGGCTGTGGAGCGGGCTGATCCTCTTCACCTTCTGCCTCAGTCACTTCCTCAACCACGCTCTCGGCATCATTTCCGTCGAGGCGATGGACAAGGCCTCGGCCTGGCACTACTGGGTCTGGCGCAACCCGTTCGCAGAGGCGCTTCTTGTGCTGGCGGCTCTGACCCATGTAACGCTTGCCCTGTGGCGCACAGCCCGGCGCCGGACGCTGAAGATGTCGCGCTGGGAATTCTGCCAGCTGGCGCTCGGCCTTTACATCCCCTGGTCGCTGATCCCCCATGTGGCCTTCACCATGGGGCTTGCCTGGGAATTCGGATTCTCGCCGGTCTATTCGCAGATGCTGACCATGCTGTGGCCGCAAGGCGCCCTGACCCAGTCCATCCTGCTGCTGGTTGTCTGGTCTCACGCCATGATCGGCCTTCATTTCTGGCTGCGGCTCTATCCCCTCTACCGGCGCCTTCTTCCGCTGGCCGCCACATTTGCCGTCACAGTGCCCGTGCTTGCGCTGTGGGGCTGGATCGAAGGCGCCCGGCGTCTGGCCCTGAGCCGGGATATCGCCGTGCAAGTCACGGCCGACCAGCGGCTGTGGGCCGAAAGTCTGGCCTTTCAGCTCCGGGCGGTTGTCTTCGGCCTCATCCTGATCAGCCTTCTCATCGTGCTGATCCGCTATCTTGTTCAGCGCTTTGCCTCCGGGATTTCGGTCACCTATCCCGGTGGTCTCAAGATCCGTGTGTCTCCGGGACCGACACTTCTGGAAATGAGCCGGATGAAGGACGTGCCACATGCGGCCGTCTGCGGCGGGCGGGCGCGCTGCTCGACCTGCCGTGTGAGAATCGTGGAAGGCGGAGATACGCTTGATTTGCCGGGGCCGGCGGAATCGGCCGTGCTTTCCAGAATTTCGGCCGGGGAAAACGTGCGCCTCGCCTGCCAGATCCGGCCCCGGGCAAATATCGAGATTCAGCCGCTGGTGCCGGTGCGGGCGGCGGAGGGCTCCATGCGGCATCTCCAGGATGCCTATTTCTGGGGCGTGGAACAGGTCGTGACGGTGATGTTCGTCGACCTGCGCAACTTCACCCGCATCACCGAATCCCAGCTCGCCTATGATGTGGTGCATCTGCTCAACAGCTATCTCGATCAGGCCTCCGCAGCCATCCGCGCCGAAGGCGGTCATGTCGACAAGTTCATCGGCGACGGCATCATGGCCATCTTCGGCATGGAGACCGACGCCGCCACCGGTGCCCGGCAGGCCCTTCTGGCCAGCAAGCGCATCGAAGATGTCATGGCGTCCCTGGAGGCGGAAAAGGGGCCGCAGTTTCGCGATCCGATCCGTCTCGGAATCGGACTTCATCTGGGCCCGGCCATCCTGGGCCGGATCGGCGCGGCAGGCACCAACGGTGGACGGGGCGGCCTGACCGCTCTCGGCGACGTGGTCAACACGGCCAGCCGGCTGGAAACGGAAAACAAGGCTCACGGAAGTTTCCTTGCCGTTTCCAAGGCGGTGACCGACGCCGCAGGTGCCGAGATTTCCGGAGCGCAGACTTCGGAAATCAAGTTGCGGGGCAAGGAAAACGCCCTGCAGATATTCACGATGGTCAGCCTGGAGGGCCTCCAGGTGCCTGACGCGGAAACGAGCCGCAAAAGCGCTGCGGCCACGCGATGAAAACCCTGGAGGAAACGTGAGCCAGACCTGTTCACCGCGCGAGATGCTGAAGAAACTGATCTCGTTCAACACGATATCGGACCGCAGCAATCTCGCCCTGATCGACTTTGTCGAGGACTATCTCGCCGGACTGGGCGTGGCATCGACCCGTGTTGCGAGCGACGACGGCATCAAGGCGTCGCTTCACGCCAGGATCGGTCCGGAGGTCGACGGGGGCGCCGTTCTGTCGGCGCACACGGATGTGGTGCCTGTGGAGGGCCAGGACTGGTCACATGACCCTTTCACCGCCCGGGAAGCCGACGGCCGGATTTACGGACGCGGCGCGGCGGACATGAAAGGTTTCGCCGCGACGGTGCTGGCGAAGGTGCCCGATTTTCTGGCGGCCGACCTCGGCAGACCGGTGCATATCGCCCTGTCCTACGACGAGGAGACCGGCTGCACCGGCGTCACGCCGCTCATCGAGGACATGCTCGCGCAGGGGCCGCGCCCGCAGTTCGTCATCGTGGGCGAACCCACCGGCATGAAAGTGGTGACCGGTCACAAGGGAATTGTCGTTCTCAAGACCCGAATCCGCGGGCACCCGGTGCATTCCAGCCAACTGCACCGGGGCGTTTCCGCCATTTCCGCGGCGGCAAAACTGATTAGCTGGCTGGATGGCAGAACCGCGCAGAACAGGGAGAAGGCCGATCCCGCCTGTCCCTTCGATCCGCCCTACACGACCCTTCATTGCGGCGTGATCCAGGGCGGGCAGGCGCATAACATCACGTCGGAACACTGCGAATTTGTCACCGATATCCGCATGTTGCCGGGTGAAAGGGCGGAAGACTGGGTGGCGGCCTACCGATCGTTCATCGAGCGCGAAGTATTGCCGGACATGCAGGCGATTTCAGCGAACTGCCGGATAGATGTGGAGGAAATCGCAAATGTACCCGGCCTCAGGGAAGAAGAAGATGGCCACGCCGAAACGGTCGCGCGGCGTCTGACCGGTGACAATGCCCGCAATGTGGTGGTTTACGCCACCGAAGGCGGCATTTTCCAGAATCACGGGTTTTCCACGGTCATCTGCGGTCCGGGATCCATCGACCAGGCGCATCAGCCTGACGAGTTCATCGAACTGGCAGAACTGGACCGCTGTGCCGACTTTTTGCACAGACTGACAGCCGGATTGGCGCAAATAGACTCCTAAACCGGTTTGAAAGCGGGCAGTTACGGTGTCATAGTTCCCGAGTACAGGGCAGGCGTGCAACTTCGGAACGTGCCAAAGCACTCGGATTGCATTTCGGGAAACCGGAAAGAGGGGAAAATGATCAGGAAATCTTTTGTGTTCGCCACAGCTTTACTTGTGGCAGGATCGTGTACCGCTGTTCAGGCTGAAACACTCAAGTTCGCCTTTCAGGGTACTTTGAACGCGCTGGATCCTTACAGTCTCAACGAAACTTTCACGTTGTCGTCCCTCGGGAATACCTACGAGGGACTGACCCGACGGGCTGCTGATCTGTCGATCGAGCCCGGTCTGGCGGAACGCTGGGAGATCGTCGAGCCGAATCGGTGGCGGTTCTACCTGCGCAAGGGCGTCAAGTTCCACAATGGCGGCGACTTCACCGCAGAGGATGTGGCCTTTTCCGTCGATCGCGTCCGCTCCGAGGGATCCGATCTGGCCACGCGGGTGCCCGCCGACGCCAAGGTCGAGATCGTGGACGATTATACGGTCGATTTCGTCCTGACCGGCCCGAACCCGATCCTGCATTACGAGTGGGACACGTTCTACATCATGGACAAGGAATGGACGACCGAGCACGACGCGGTCCGGGTCACATCCGCGTCCGACACCGCCGCCAACTACGCGGCCCTGCATGCGAACGGCACCGGCCCGTTCAAGATCACCAGCCACGAAGCGGGTGTGAAGACCGTCTTCGAAAAGAACGACGACTGGTGGGATGAGGCGACGCACAATCTCGACACGGTCGAGTTCACACCGATTTCCTCCGATGCGACCCGTGTCGCGGCCCTTCTGTCCGGCGAACTGGACATGGTCTATCCGATTCCGGTCCAGGACATCAAACGCGTCAACGACAATGCCGGCACGATCGCCCTGACCGGGCCTGAGCTGCGGACCATTTTCCTGGGCATGGACCAGATGCGCGACGAACTGCTCTATTCTGACGTGAAGGGCAAGAACCCGTTCAAGGATGCCAGGGTCCGCAAGGCCGTCTATCAGGCCATCGACATCGAGGCGATCAAGAAGAAGGTCATGCGCGATCTGTCGACGCCGTCCGCCATCATGATCTCGCCGTTCCTGTTCTCCAGGGCAGGTGAATTCGAGCGCTATCCGTACGACCCGGAAGCGGCCAAGGCCCTGTTGGCCGAAGCGGGATATGCGGACGGGTTTTCCGTCGGCATGGATTGTCCGAACGACCGCTATGTCAACGACGAGGCCATCTGTCAGGCGGCCGCGGCCATGCTGGCGCGAATCGGCGTGAAGGTGAATCTAAACGCCCAGCCGAAAGCCAAGT
This sequence comes from Labrenzia sp. 011, assembly GCF_003075075.1. Lineage (GTDB taxonomy): Bacteria > Pseudomonadota > Alphaproteobacteria > Rhizobiales > Stappiaceae > Roseibium. The sequence goes on from NZ_QCYM01000023.1 coordinate 13,753, forward strand.
ATTTCGCCAAGATCCTGGCTTCGGGCGGCTATGACACGTCCTTCTATCTGCTTGGATGGACACCGGGTTCCCTCGACAGCTGGAACGTGCTCGACAACCTGATGAACTGCCGGGACGAGACCGGCGCCGGCTCGCCGTTCAACAATGGCGGTTTCTGCGACGCCCGGATCGACGAACTGAGCGACCAGATCCTGGTGGAAATCGATCCGGACAAGCGGGACGAGCTTATCGCCGAGGCCTTCAGGATCAGTCATGACAACGCCTACTACATTCCGCTGCATCAGCAGGGTCTTGCTTGGGGCGTTTCCGACAAGGTGCAGCTCGTCCAGCGTGCCGACAACCAGTTCAAGTTCCGCTTCGTGACCAAGAACTGACCGCGCTTTCGAACGCTCCTCGCTCCCGGCCCCCGGCCGGGAGCGTCTTTCATCTTCCCAGACCAAAGAGCCGATATGATTGGTTTCGCGACGCGCCGCTTCGTACAGGCGATGATTGTCATGCTGGTGGTGGCGCTTCTGTCCTTCACCATGTTCCGTTTTGTCGGCGATCCGATCAACCAGATGGTCGGTATCGAAACTTCCCTGGAAGACAGGGAAGCCCTGCGGGAACGGCTCGGGCTGAACGACCCGATTCCCCTTCAGTTCTACCATTTCATTTCCCGGGCGGTGCGGTTCGACTTCGGCACCTCCTACCAGTTCCGCCAACCCGTCTCGGAGCTTTTCGCCAAGCGCATTCCGGCAACGCTCGAGCTGAGTTTCACGTCGGCACTCTTCGCCCTTATCGTCGGCGTGCCAATGGGCCTCTTCGCCGGCCTCAACCGGGACTCTTCCATCTCGAAACTGTTTCTTTCGGTATCGCTCATCGGCATTTCCCTGCCGACGTTCTTCATCGGGATCCTGCTGATCTTCCTGTTTTCCGTGACCCTGCAATGGCTGCCGAGCTTCGGCCGCGGCGAAACCGTGCAGATCGGCTCCTGGTGGACCACCGGGTTCCTGACGGTGTCCGGCCTCAAGGCCCTGGTGTTGCCTTCGATAACCCTCGGGCTCTACCAGATGACGCTGATCATGCGGTTGATCCGCGCCGAAATGCTCGAGGTCATCCGGACCGACTACATCAAGTTCGCCCGCGCCCGCGGCCTGCCGGACCGGCTGGTCAATTTCCGCCACGCGCTCAAGAACACGCTGGTTCCGGTGGTGACCATCACCGGACTGCAGCTCGGTTCGATCATCGCCTTCGCGACCATCACCGAGACCGTGTTCCAATGGCCCGGCATGGGGCTCATGTTCCTGCAGGCGGTGCAGAACGTCGATATTCCGATCATGTCGGCCTATCTGATGCTGACCGCCTTCATGTTCGTGGGCATCAACTTCATCGTCGACATTCTCTATTTCCTCATAGACCCGCGCCTGCGGGTCGGCCGGCCGTAAGGGAGACCCCAGCCAGTGCCTACCGTCTCCAATGAAGAAGCCAAGGCCGATGTCCCTGAGCGAAGCGAAGCGGCTGCGGCCACAGGGCGGCTGACCCGGATGCTGGAAAGCGACTTCCTGCATGCCTTTCTCCGCTCCAGGGTCACGGTGGTTGCAGCCTGCGGCACGCTGACTCTATTTCTGCTCGCCTTCCTGGCGCCGTGGATCGCCCCGCACGATCCCTTCGACCTGGCCTCGATATCCATTCTCGACGCACGCGTTCCGCCGATCTGGATGGAGTATTCCGACCCGCGCTTTCCACTGGGAACCGACGACCAGGGCCGGGATCTTCTTTCCGGCATCTTCTACGGCATGCGCATTTCGCTGATCGTCGGGTTCTGTTCCGTCGCCGCCGCCGCCGTGATCGGCATTACGCTCGGCCTGGTCGCAGGCTATGCGGGCGGGCGGGTCGATGCGCTGATCATGCGCATCGCCGATGTCCAGCTGACTTTCCCGGCGATCCTGATCGCGCTGCTGATCGACGGTGTCGCGAACGGCATTTTCGGTTCGCTCGACCGCGACGTCTTTGCTTTCTACATCCTGATCGTGGCGCTGGCCCTGTCCTTCTGGGTCCAATACGCGCGCACCGTGCGCGGCTCCACCATGGTGGAGAAGAACAAGGAATATGTTCAGGCCGCCCGGGTGATCGGGCTTCCGCCGGTCATCATCATGGCGCGTCATATCCTGCCCAACGTCATGGGGCCGGTGATGGTGATCGCCACCATCAATCTCGCACTGGCGATCGTGACGGAAGCGACCCTGTCCTTCCTGGGGGTCGGCATGCCGCCCACCCAGCCGTCCCTCGGCACGCTGATCGCCATCGGCAACGATTTTCTCTATTCCGGAGAATGGTGGATCGCGATCTTTCCCGGTCTCGCGCTGGCCCTGCTGGTCCTGAACGTCAATCTTCTGGGCGACTGGCTGCGCGACGCCCTCAACCCGAAACTGCGGTGAGGTGACATGAGCGTTCTTGAAATCAAGGATCTCACGGTTGAATTTCCCGGCCGCAAATCCGTCTTCGTCGCCGTCGACGATGTCACCCTGAGTGTCGATGCCGGAAAGATACTCGGCGTGGTCGGGGAATCGGGTGCCGGCAAGTCGACGGTCGGCAATGCGGTTATCGGCCTGCTGCAGGAACCGGGCCATATCGCCGGGGGAGAGATCTTCCTGCACGGCCGGCGCATCGACCAACTCCCCTATAGGCAAAAGCGCCTTTTGCGCGGCCGCAAGATCGGCATGATCTTCCAGGACCCGCTGACCTCGCTCGACCCGCTGCAGACCGTCGAATCCCAGCTGGTGGAAACCATCCGCACCCATCTGCCGCTCTCCGCGAAGCAGGCGCGGCAGCGGGCCGTGGAACTGATCGACGCGGTCGGCATTCCCGACCCCGCCGAACGCATCGGTCAATATCCGCACCAGTTTTCCGGCGGCATGCGCCAGCGCGTGGTCATCGCCCTCGCCCTGTGCGCGGAACCGGAACTGGTGATCGCCGACGAACCGACCACCGCTCTCGACGTTTCCATTCAGGCGCAGATCCTGGAGCTGATGAAAAAGCTCTGTGCGGAGCGCAACGTGGCCATGATGGTGATCACCCACGATATGGGTGTCATCGCCGACATCACCGATCATGTGGCGGTGATGTATCGCGGCAGGCTCGTGGAATACGGGGAGACGAACCAGGTTCTCGGCGCACCGGACCACCCCTACACGCGGAGCCTGGTGTCCGCCGTGCCGCGGCCGGATATCAAGGTCGACCGGTTCCCGGTGGTGGACTACATCGAGAAGGCGGGAGCGCCGCAGCGCAAGATCGACATTTCAAGCCACTGGCTCGGCAAGGCCCGTGACTTCAGCGCGGTGTCCGGCCCGCTCGTGCGGATCCGTGACCTGGACATGCGCTTCGAGACCCGGGGATCGATCTTCCCGTCCAGACGGAAATACTTCCAGGCGGTCAGGAAGGTCAGCTTCGATATCGAACAGGGTGAAACCTTCGGGCTTGTCGGGGAAAGCGGTTCGGGCAAATCGACCATCGCACGACTGGTAACGGGCCTCTACCAGCCGACGGACGGCACCATCCTGTTCGGTGAAACGGAGCTCACTTCGCTGAAGAACCGCAAGGATGTTCTGGCGATGCGCCGCCAGATGCAGATGATCTTCCAGGATCCCTATTCGTCGCTCAACGCGCGCATGCGCGTGAAGGAGATCATCGCCGAGCCGATCAGGTTCCACAAACTGGCCTCCGGCAACGCGGAAGTGCGCCGGATCGTCGACGATCTTCTCGATCATGTCGGCCTGGGCACGGCCGCGGGACAGAAATTCCCGCATGAATTTTCCGGTGGTCAACGCCAGCGCATTTCGATTGCCCGAGCCCTGGCGACCCGGCCGCGCTTCCTGATCTGCGACGAGCCGACGTCCGCGCTCGATGTTTCCATCCAGGCCCAGATCCTGAATCTTCTGAAGGACCTTCAGGAGGAATTGCAGTTGACCATGCTGTTCATCAGTCACGATCTGGCCGTGATCCGGCAGATGTGCAACCGCATCGGTGTCATGCGCAACGGCGAACTGTGCGAGGTTTCCGGATGCGACCAGCTGTTCGAAGCACCGCAGCATCCCTATACGCGCGAACTTCTGGAGCTGATGCCCTCCATGGAGCTGCTGTCGCGCGCCAATCTGGCAACCGCCTGATTGCAGAAGCAGGTCCGGTAAGTCCCTGAAGACGAGTCTTTTTTCGGATTCTCCCGAGTCGCGCAGTTGACTCGGGCAAGAGGTGTGATTCCCGCTTCGGCGGCGGCGATAACCACAGTGGAGTGCGCACCCGGCAGATTTTGCCTCCCCCCGCCGTCACGCCTTGTCCGGTACAGAAGAACGCCCCGGAACCTCGCCGGAGATGGCAGTCAAACGACCTGTTTCACGGTGGAGAAATTACCTGTTGGGTACATTCCGATTCAGGCGAACTAAAAAGGTGAGCGCCACCGCGCGCCCCGTAAACCTACCTTCCGTCAAAAGGGTGTTTTTTCAAAAAATACTTCCGCCATTCTTGACAATACATCGGCTCCTGAAGACCGTTGCCTGTGAAACTTGTAGCCGGCGAAGAAGTCGTGGTGCGGCGGATCGCGGAAAGCCTCGGCACTTTTGCCATGCCTCCGCTTTGAGCTGCGTCCAGCCCCTCGCATCTTGCGGCTGCGCCATTGCCCGGCGCTCCCCCGTCCCGCATTTTCAATCGCGTTCCCAAGATGCGGTCCCGATCCATGCGGCATCCATGCAAGACGGGGGCACAGCTCAAAACACCAGGCGAAAGTTTCCGGCCATGCCGCAAAGATCTCTCACATCAACCCTGTGGCTCCTGTTCTCCGGGATGTCGGTTGTCTTTCTGGTCTTCGCCATGAGTGCGATGTCCTGGCACGGCGGCGAAGCGCCCCGCACGGTATTGGTTTTCGGCAGGTACAGCGTCCTGTTCTTCAGCATGTTTTCCGCGATCTTTTCGCTTCTCGCCCTGTCCTATTCGCTCAATTGCATGACCGGCCGCCCGCTCACCCTGGTGACCATTGCGGCCAGTTGCTTTCTTCTCGGTGTCACCACGGTGATCCTTCTGACCGGGACCCCATCCGACACTGCCGGCGTACCGGCTGTCTGCGCAGCCGTCATGATGGCGCTGCGTTCCTTCGGTGTTGCCCTGCTGCCGCCGCGTGGCGACCGGAACGGGCTGCGGGAAGCCAGCTGGTCGCTCGCGCTGGCGGCGGTGACGGCCTGGATCTGGTGGTTCATCGACCCGGCCCTGATGCCCGGCGCCATGGCGGCCGCGCTGCTGCTGTCCTGGCCGCATCTGATCGACGGGATCAATGCCTTCGCCGACAAGGTGTTTCACGCGGCAGCACTGGCGGCCGGCGCGCGCGATCTCGGTCCGGGTGCCTTCACACGGATTGCCCGGGCCCGGGACATCGTCATCGACAAGGCTGCGGTGATGTCCGGCCCGGACCTGATGGTCACCAATGTGATGGCCTTTGACAACGAGCCGAAAACGCTGCTCGCCGTGGCTGCCTCGGCCGAAGCCCAGTCCAGCCATCCGGTTGCCCTCGCCCTGCGCCAGCTTGCCTCCCAGTGGCATGTGGCGGTCAGGACGCCGGACCGGTTCGAGCCGGCGCCGGGGCTCGGTGTGGTTGCCCTGCTGGGCGGTCAGACCGTGGTGATCGGCACCACCAAGCTGCTCAGCCGGCTCAAGATCGACAGTTTCACCGCCGATGCGATCGCGCGGTCGCTGGAGGCGGACGGCAAGACCGTGTTGCGCGTCGCCGTCGGCGGCAGGGTGGTGGGAGTGCTGGGCCTTGAGGGAACCCTGCGGCAGGACGCAGGTGTCGCGGGCCACGCCCTGCGCAACCAGGGGCTGGCCCCCTGGCTTTTCAGCGGCGACAGCGAAAAGACCCGCAAGGCGCTTGGCGACATGCTGGGGCTGAAGCTGTTCGACAAGTCCAGACCCGGCGAAACCGCCCGGGACGCCGCCTGCAGGGCCGGGCTGGGGGCTCCGCTCGTGCTTACGCTTTCCCAGGACCGCGCCACCCTGGAACTGCGGGATTGCGCGCCCGCCGGGGAAGAAGAGGCTGAAGACGTGCCGATAGCCGTCAGCAACACGGATGACATCGGCGCGTTTCCGGCGCTCAAGTCCCTTGCCATGCGCCGCAACCTGCTTGCGTTGCACGCCAGACGGCTTCTGACCGGAATCTGGGCGCTGGCCGGTCTTTCCGGCGCCTGTTTTCTCGCGCCCCTTTCCGTCGCGCCGATGCTGTTTGCGCTTTGCCTGGCGATCCTGTGGGCCTTCGCGCGGTTTTCGGTTGCCGGGAGCGCGCGCAGACCCGCCGATGGGTTTCCCGGTTCCGTGAATGCGGGCCATGCCGCCGTTTAGGTCCACTGGGTACCGAATTGCCCGGCCGGCGCCTTTACAGCGTCGTGGAGCTGGTGTTTATCCACTTGACGCGTTTAAAGCGATTAAGTTGAGGGAGCAGGCTCCATGAGCGACACCAAACAACCGAAGCTGCGGTCTGCGGCATGGTTCGACAATCCTGACAATCCGAGCATGACCGCGCTGTATATCGAGCGCTATCTCAACTACGGCATCACCCGTGAAGAGCTGCAATCCGGCAAGCCCATCATCGGCATTGCCCAGACCGGGTCCGACCTCTCCCCCTGCAACCGGCATCACCTGGAACTTGCCAAGCGCGTGCGTGAAGGAATCCGCGAGGCCGGAGGGATCGCTTTCGAATTCCCGGTCCATCCGATCCAGGAAACCGGCAAGCGCCCGACCGCGACCCTCGACCGCAACCTTGCCTATCTCGGCCTGGTCGAACTGCTCTACGGCTATCCGATCGATGGTGTCGTACTGACCATCGGGTGCGACAAGACGACACCGGCCTGCCTGATGGCCGCGGCCACCGTCAATATTCCGGCCATCGCGCTGTCCGTGGGCCCGATGCTGAACGGCTGGCACAAGGGCGAGCGCACCGGATCGGGCACCATCATCTGGAAGGCGCGCGAAATGCTCGCCGCCGGCGAGATCGACTACGAAGGTTTCATGGATCTCGTTGCCTCCTCGGCGCCCTCCGTCGGCTATTGCAACACCATGGGCACGGCGACCACGATGAATTCTCTCGCCGAGGCGCTCGGCATGCAGCTTCCCGGCGCGGCGGCGATCCCCGCCCCCTACAGGGAGCGCGGCGCGATCTCCTACGAGACCGGAAAACATATCGTCGACATGGTGCGCGCAGACCGCAAACCCTCCGATGTCATGACCCGCAAGGCTTTCGAGAACGCCATCGTCGTCAATTCGGCCATCGGCGGCTCGACCAACGCGCCGATCCATCTGAACGGCATCGCCCGCCATCTCGGCGTCGAACTGGACAACGACGACTGGCAGACGCTCGGGCACGACGTGCCGCTGCTGGTCAACCTGCAGCCGGCCGGGGAATATCTCGGCGAGGACTATTTCCATGCAGGCGGCGTGCCTGCGGTCGTGGCGGAACTGATGCGCCACGGCAAGCTGCCGCACCCGGACGCGATCACCGTCAACGGCAAATCCATAGGTGAAAACTGCGAGGGCATCATCACCGACCTGCCAGATGTGATCAAATCCTATGACAAGCCGATGATGGAGCGCGCCGGCTTCATCAATCTAAAGGGCAATCTCTTCGACAGTGCGATCATGAAAACCAGCGTGATCTCCGAGGAATTCCGCAACCGGTATCTCTCCAACCCGGACGACCCGGAAGCCTTCGAGGGCCGGGCCATCGTTTTCGAGGGGCCGGAGGACTATCACCACAATATCGACAATCCGGATCTCGACATCGACAAACATTGCATGCTGGTCATCCGCGGCACGGGCCCGATCGGGTATCCGGGCGGCGCGGAAGTGGTCAACATGCAGCCGCCGGCAGCGCTGATCAAGCGGGGCATCACCTCGCTGCCGTGCATCGGCGACGGCCGCCAGTCGGGAACCTCCGGCTCGCCGTCGATCCTCAATGCCTCTCCGGAGGCGGCCGCCATGGGCGGGCTGGCGCTTCTGAAGACCGGCGATCCGGTACGGATCGACCTGCGGAAAGGCACTGCCGACATCCTGATCTCCGACGAGGAACTGGCCCGGCGGCGCGCCGAGCTTGAGGCGGCAGGCGGTTTCAAATATGCCGAAAGCCAGACCCCCTGGCAGGAAATCCAGCGCTCCATGATCGGCCAGTTCGACAAGGGCATGGTGCTGGAGCCGGCCGTGAAATACCAGGACGTCGCCCACAAGGGCCTGCCGCGCGACAGTCACTGACCCGACAGCGGTGGGCGTCTACATCATCAGGCCCGGTCAATTCTCTCTGTCGAAACTGGGAAGACGCGGTCCTAACCAAGTGTGAAGACGTAGGTGAAGGCGACCACAAAACTTGTCACAACAATATCGGTCGCCAAGGCTTCAAGGATCGTTAGGCCGAACCACAACGTGTAGATCGGCAGCGACGTGATCAGAAGCGACAGTTCGAAACCAACAGCATGCAGAACACGGCCAAACGGCGTCCGATTCGATGACACGCATCCCCTTCGCGCACCTAGGTGATCCACAATCCAGATGTAGACGAGGCTGATCAGCACCGCCTTGAGCGAGAGGACCAGACCAAGCACACCGATATCCATGAGGCTCTTGTCGAAGAACGCAGCACCTGCGGGGATCAGGAAAGCCATGATGTAAATCGGCTCCACGGAGTAACCCCATCGGCATAAGCAAATTCAATAACTTGCGATGTTGATCAGCCTCGGGTCCCCACGCTTGTTCACAGATTAGCCTACACCGAAGTCATGCCGGAACCGGTCGATCTGATGCATGCGCTCATGCAGGATGGTCACGACCCCGATGTCGCCATTCGAGAGATGTCGCCAGTAGACGAAATGGCGCTCGTAGCGAAAGAAAAACCCCTCAACGCCGAATTCGGCCGGGATAGGTTTTGATGCGACACCGTGGGCATTGATCCTGTCGAAGGCCGCGAACAGACCGGTGACATACTTCTCTGCCTGATCATCTCCCCACCTGTCACGGGTGTAGCGGTAGATATCATCAAGGCGATGGGACGCTCCTTCCTGTATACGGATAGCGGGCATCGGATCAGGCCCGGTTCCGCGCGATAACCTCGGCAGCAGTCAGTGGTTGATACGTCTCCTCGGGGGCTGCGAATGCGTGGGTCAGCTCGCCCTTCAGCCGATTGAAGGCTTCCTGCTCTGCCCTCTCCTTGTCACGCCGGATCAGGTCGCGGATGTACTCGCTGACGTTCTCATAGGACCCGTCATCGCCTACGTTAGCCGACACGAAATCACTCAATGCTCCACCAATGCGGACGGTTATCGTGGTTGTTCGGGACATGGCACTTCACCCCTCACTTCATGTGTATTCAATATAACCAAAAACGCACACAAAACAATAATGGGCTGCGCACTACTCCTCCCGATCATCGTTCACGCCGCAAGGGCTCCCGCATTCCCAGGTAGATCATTTCCTAGGCGGTTTGGGCGTATCATTGCATCGCGTTGAGAACGGCAGACGTTGAAGCCCTCCGGGCGGAGCGGGGTATTTTTGTCAGCCGTGAAACGGTCTCCAGCGCATCAATAGCCTGGCCCCAGGTCGGCCCACTCACGGTTTCCACCTGATGTGCGCGCCTGTCCTGAGCGTAAACTCTGAGAAGGCTGTTCATCCTGTTTGAAAGTCTGAAGGTGTTTGCGACCAAACACTCCCCGAAAGGTTTCAAGGCGAACAACCCGAACAAGTTGGAATTTCCAACGCATCTGAACATTCGACCGCTTCGTGCGTTCTTCTTAAACAAGGGATTCTGATTGCCCTCAAGATTTATGGCAAATCTGAAATCCCAAGGTCCGCTTTCCAGACAAAATCCTTCGAGGCTGCCGTTTTCGGAGCCTTTCATCTATGGAGAAGCGTTCCTGCCGATAAGAAACGCACCAGTCACGGGGAAAAGGGGCCGGAATATTATGTGGAATTTCATCCAACAGAACCACGGTGCGATCAGCGCAATCGCGTCGATCCTGACGCTAGCTATATGGGCTCTCTATTTCCAACTGCTCCTGAACAGCTATAGGCACCGCATTCGTCCGAAGATCAATATCAATCGGGGAGGGGGCCGCACGAGTGCCGCCAGATGTGTGATCAGCAATATGAGTGCCGAAGCCATCTACATTGAGGCAATCGCACTTACACTCGGGGACGGCCACCGGCGAAGTGTTTGCCAGTTGAGCGAGCTTGAGGTGTCTCTCTCAAGCGAGAGCGATCCGCGTTCGCAAATCTTTCAGGGGCCGCTGAACAGCGGTGAATTTATCGATATCGGCACATTTGACAGCCTAATCGACCGGGCCAGAAATTCCTTTGCCGAACAGGAAGCCCTTAGAAACGATACGGAAAAGCTTCAAGTGATGGTCGTCGGTAACTATACCGGAGACGACGGCCTGATCGCGGCAGAACGCAGTTATGAGCTGGAACTGAAGGAAGAGAAGCGGCTCTTGATTTCAGACACTGTATCGACGCGGCAGGTCCGGTCGAGGCACGAACTCCGAAATATCGAGAAGTTCATGCTGGAATGGGGGCGTTTCGCAAACGCCAGTCAAAGGACAATTTCAAAGGACGGCAGTTTGAAGCGTGGCTGATCATTCAGGCGGTTTCCTGGTATCTGCGCTATTCGCTGTGAACAAGCCTGGGGTCCTGCGGTTAATCGGCATCGCAAGTTATTGAATTTGCGTATGCCGATGGGGTTACTCCATGGAGCTGCTTCACACTTTGCCGTTAATGCAACGGTCCCGTTTCCTGCCGGTTTTCTGTTTGACGATGCAAGAGCGAAGACGCGATATTCGCACTTGACGATTACGTAAACGGCATGCTTCAAGAGCACTGGGAAAGGCCGCAGGCCTCAGTCAAACGGGAGAAGACAGATGTCCCTGGAAAAGCTTACCGAAGGCGTCCGCGCGAAGGTTGCCGATGGCGGTATCGAAGAAAGCGTCAAGTTCGATCTCGGCGAAACCGGCATCATTTATCTGCAGGGTTCCGCAGTCTCCAATGAAGACCAGGATGCCGACTGTACGATCAACATGAGCGCCGAAGATCTGGAGGCGCTGCTGGCCGGCGACCTGAACCCGACGGCCGCCTTCATGGGCGGCAAGATGCAGGTGGAAGGCGACATGAGTGTCGCCATGAAGCTGGGCAGCATCGTCTAGGCCTTTCGGCAACGCAAAAACGGTGTCTCAGCCGGCCCTCGGGGCCGGCTTTTTCTTTGGGACCGAAGGGAACGCGCGCTCCCCATGAAAAACGGCGGGCCCGAAAGCCCGCCGCCTGGAGTTTCTTCGCGTCCGGTGTTTCCTACCGGTTGGTGACGATCTCCGGTCCCATCAGGCTGTAGGGCAGCCATGTGGAGAGTGCCGGGATATAGGTGATCAGGATCAGGAACACGAACAGGATCATCACGAAGGGCGCCGACGCCCTGACCACCTGCACCAGACTCATCCCCGTTATCCCGGAGGTCACGAAGAGATTGAGCCCGATAGGCGGTGTGATCATGCCGATTTCCATGTTCACCACCATGATGATGCCCAGATGCACCGGATCGACGCCAAGCTCCATCGCGATGGGGAAGACCACCGGCGCAACGATCAGCAGCAGACCGGACGGTTCCATGAACTGGCCGCCCAGGAGCAGCAGCAGGTTCACGGCGATCAGGAAGGTGAACCAGTTGAACCCGGCACCGATCATCCAGTCGGTGATGGCCTGCGGAATGCGCTCCGACGTGAGCACATGGGCGAAGAGCAGTGCATTGACGATGATGAACATCAGCATGATCGTCGTTCGGGCCGCATCTATCAGCACTTTCTTCGTGTCGGCATGGAAACAGCCGGGCAGAAAGTAGACGACGGTCAGCACCAGGTTCCGGACGACCGCCGCCAGGATGGCCTCGCCCTCCTTGCGCATCGGCACGTCCTTGAGCGGTCCCATGTCGCGATAGATGAAAATCGCGATCAGGAAGGCGTAGACGGCCGCCACGGCCGCGGCCTCGGTCGGTGTGAAGATGCCTCCGTAGATGCCGCCCAGAATGATCACGATGAGCAGCAGACCGAAGGCCGCCTCTCCGGCAGCACCCAGGATCTCGCTCATGCCGGCAAAGGGCTGCTTGGGCATCTTCTTGATGCGTGCGTTGACGTAGATGGCCGTCATCAGCATCAGACCGGCGACGACGCCGGGGACCACCCCGGCCAGGAACATCCGGCCGACGGACACATCGGTCGCAGCGGAATAGACCACCATGACGATGGAAGGCGGGATCAGAATGCCGAGCGTGCCTGCATTGGCAATGACGCCGGCAGCGAATTCCTTGGTGTAGCCGACCTGGCGCATGCCGGCGATGGCGATCGTGCCGATGGCGACCACGGTTGCCGGAGACGACCCGGACAGCGCCGCGAACAGCATGCAGGAAAACACCGCCGCGATGGCCAGACCGCCCCGGATGTGACCGACACAGGCAATCGCGAAGCGGATGATGCGCCGGGCGACACCACCGGTCGACATGAAGGCGGAGGCCAGCACGAAGAACGGAATCGCCAGCAGCGTGTAGTTCTGCGATGCCGTGAACAGCTGCAGAGCCACCGAGGAGATCGAATCGCTGGAGAAAAGGACAATCGCCAGGACGCTCGAAAGGCCCAGGGATATGGCGATCGGAACGCCCAGGAACAAAAGTCCGAGGACGAGAATAAAGAGAATTGCAGCTTCCATCGGTCCCGCCTCAGTCCTTCAGAATGTCTTTGTTTTCCGCAACGAGGTCTTCCGCCTCATGTGCGGCGATCATCATCTCGCGTTGACCGGTGATGATCTGCCAGGCGGCCTGAAGGCAGCGGAACAGGAAGAGGGCGAGGCCGACGGGAAGGATCAGATAGGCGATCCAGCGCTGGACGCGCTCCTGGGTGCCGAAGGTCTCGATGATGGCCTGCGGATAGCGCAGATCATCGAGGCCGATGCCGATCTTGTACATCTTCTGCCAGTAGTCGATGGCGCCGCCGCGGGTGTTGAGACCGAAGATGTGCAGCCATTCGGAATGCAGCAGGGTCAGCGCATAGACGGCACCGCAAAGTGCGCCAAAGACAGCGACGACCCGGAACAGCTTCTCGGGAAACAGGCGGATCACCGCATCAACACCCAGATGGGCGCCGATCTTCACGCCGTAGCTCATGCCGAACAGGATCAGCCAGGCAAAGAGGATGCGTGTGAACTCCAAGGCTCCGGTCCAGCCGGAATTGAACCCGTACCGCGCCACCACCTGGGTGAAGGATACGATGGTCATCGCCGCCAGGAGAAAGGCCAGAACCCCTTCCTCGAAGCGCGTGACCCAGTTGTCGACGCGTTGCATGCGTTCCCCCGAAATCGGGCCTGCGGGCCCCATGTATCTCCGCAGCAGCGTTCATGCTGCTGCGGGACAATTGAAGGAAGGGCCGGGCAGGACCCTCCGGGACTCAGGTGAGTCGCGCGAAGGTGTGCCGGCCCTTCCGATAGTCGCGTTGGCCGCTGATCAGTTGGTGTTGTTCGACGCCACGGCAGCCTCGATCAGGTCCTTGCCGATATCGCCTTCGAACTTTTCCCAGACCGGCTTCATCGCATCGACCCAGACCTTGCGCTGTTCCGGGGTCAGTTCGCGGATGGTGGAGCCGGCCTCCAGAATACGGGCACGGTTAGCCATTTCCTTGGCCGCGACAGCGCCGTTCGCTTCGGCCGTGACTTCCTCGACGATGGTCAGGAACTGGTCACGGACGTCCGGCTCCAGGCTGTTCAGCCACTCATCGGAAGTGACGAGCAAATAGGCCAGCAGCTGGTGGTTGGTTTCCGTGATGCCGTCCTGCACTTCGAAGAATTTCTGCGTGTAGATGTTGGACCAGGAGTTTTCCTGACCATCCACCACACCGGTCTGCAGAGCGCCGTAGACTTCCTTGAAGGCCAGCTTCTGGGCATTGGCCCCCATGGCTTCGATCATGGCAACCGCCACGTCGGACGTCTGGACACGGAACTTCAGACCCTCGGCATCGGACGGCAGGAGAAGCGGCTTGTTGGCCGAGAACTGCTTGAGGCCCGAGCTCCAGTAGCCAAGTCCCAGGAAGCCGTAGTCGGTCATGGAGCCGAGAAGCGCCTTGCCGTCCGGGCCGGTGGAGAAACGCTCGACGGCGTTGAGATCCTGGAACAGGAACGGCAGATCGAACAGACGGAACTTCAGCGTATAGGCTTCGAACTTCGAAAGGGACGGTGCGGCAAGCTGAACGTCGCCCAGCAGCAGGGCTTCCATAACCTTGTCGTCGTCGAAGAGCTGCGAGTTCGGGAACACCTGCATGCAGGCCTTGCCGTCCATTTCCGAATTGACGCGATCGGCCAGCATCGTGGCGGCGTCGCCCTTCGGGTGACCGGTGGCGGCGACAACGTGGCTGAACTTGATGACGATTTCGCCGTCATCGCAGGCGTCGGCTGCATAGGCATTGGCGGAAAGTGCGAAAGTCGCCGCGGTTGCAGCGGCGAGAACGAATTTTTTCATCGGATGTCCTCCCAGACATTTCGGAATGACGGCCGTTCGGACCGGACAGCACAGTGGCTGGTCGGCGCAGCAATCGCAAAGTCCGTGCCAAGTGCCGCCAGCTTCTGAAAATGTGCCTGTTTGCACAGACTATCAGACTTCCGGGGCCGATGACATCCCGGTCAAATCGCATGAAATGTGTGCGTCCCGACACATGAACGGATTGCAATGTGTCGGTTTCGACACATTGCAATCCGTCCGCCTGCTGGAGTCCCCATCGATCCCGGTCAGTCGGAGGATCGTGAGAGCGCCCCGCTGCGCGGGTCCTGCCGGAACGGCGATACCAGTCTCCGCAGCTTGTCCGGGTTGCGAATGATGTAGATGCACTCGACCATTCCGACGGCTGAATAGCCCAGCGTCATGGCCGTATGGATTTCCGGGCCCTCGAGCAGAGCCAGGCCGCGCATGCCGTTTGTGACATGTACCTGACGTCGAGGGTCCGAAAATCTAGCCGACGACCACGTCTTCCCGGCCGAGACCATGCTTGCGCATCTTCTCGTAGAGGGCCTTTCGGGAAATGCCGAGATTTTCGTAGGTCGGCTTGATGGCGCCGCCATTGCGTTTCAGTTCGGCGGCGATGAGCACCCGCTCGTAGGAGGCAACCTGGTCGAAGAGGGACGAACCGCCTGCGGCCCGCGGTGCTCCGGCCGGCTCCAGTCCCAGCACGAAGCGGTCGGCGACGTTGCGCAATTCGCGGACATTGCCAGGCCAGTCCCGGGTCATCAGTCCTGCCAGAAACCCTTCACCGATGTCCGGGATCTCGCGCCGGTAGCGGGCGCGCGCCTCCACGGCCAGATGCCGGAACAGCAGCGGAATATCCTCCAGGCGTTCCCGCAGCGGCGGAATTTCGACATTCACCACGTTGAGCCGGTAGAAGAGATCCAGCCGGAACCGGCCTTCCTTGCCGGCCGTCTCCAGATCCTCCTTGGTTGCCGCGATGAAGCGGACATCCAGTTCGATCGGCCGGTTGGATCCGAGCCGCTCGATCGTCCGGGTCTCGATCACCCTGAGAAGCTTGACCTGCAGCTCCAGCGGCATGGATTCGATCTCGTCGAGAAACACCGTGCCGCCATGGGCGTGCTCGAGCTTGCCGATCCGCTGGCCGCTGGCGCCGGTAAAGGCCCCCTTCTCGTGGCCGAAGAGCTCGGATTCGATGATTTCCGCCGGCAGGGCACCGCAATTCAGGGCAACGAACGGTCTCTCGCGGCGTGGCCCCTCGTCGTGCAGGGCCCGGGCGACGACTTCCTTGCCGGAGCCGGTCTCCCCCAGAATGAGGATGTCCGCATCGGTGGCAGCCAGAGCCATGACATTGCGGCGCAGAAGATCCATGGCCGGCGTGCGTCCCACGAGACGGCTTTCCAATCCGGTCCTGTCGGCCAGTTCCTCGCGCAGCTTGCGGTTTTCCAGAACCAGCCGGCGCTTGTCCAGCGCCCGCTCGACCACGGAGGCGAGCCGGGACACGGAGAAGGGCTTTTCCATGAAATCATAGGCTCCGGCCCGCATGGCCTCGACCGCCAGCGGCACGTCGCCATGTCCGGTGATCAGCACGACCGGGAGGGCCGGATCGATCTCAAAGGCGCGCCTCATGACCTGAAAGCCGTCCGAACCGGGCATGCGGATGTCCGTCACCAGAACGCCGTAGAAACCGCGGTTGATGTGCTCCAGCGCCGCATCGGGCGCTCCGGTGGCAAAGACCTTCTGGCCGGAGAGCTCCAGCCCCTGGGTCAGAGACTCGCGCAGGTCCGCTTCATCGTCAACCAAAAGCACGGTCGCCTGGTCCATCTGGATGTGCCCTATTCCGCCGCCAGCATCTGTTCGTCCGCAATCGGCAGACGCATGGTGAATTCCGCGCCGCCATCATCCCGGTTCGCCGCCTGCAGCGTCCCGGAAAAGTCATGGACGATCTTATAGGCAATCGACAGGCCAAGCCCAAGGCCCGCACCGACATCCTTGGTGGTGAAAAACGGATCGAAGATCTGCGGCATGACATCCCCGTCGATGCCGGGTCCGTTGTCCCGGACCCTCAGGACGGCTTCCTCTCCCTCCAGGCGGAGCGTCAGGGCAACCATCGGGCGATCCGCGCCGCCCACCGCGTCCAGCGCGTTGGAAAGCAGATTGATGACCACCTGCTCCAGGCGGATCTGCCCGCCTTTCACGATGATGTCGGTCTCCGGCAGATCCGTCGTCAGAACGATACAGCTCTGCTTGATCTGCGGCTGGAGCAGCAGCAATGTCTCGTCGATCACCTTGCGCAGGGAGACCGGCCGGATGTCCGTTCCGGACTTGCGGGTGAAGCCCTTCAGGGTCTTGGCGATTTCGGCCATGCGGGCAACCATGCCGCCGATCCGGGCGAGATTGGCCCTGGCCTCTTCGGCGCGGCCGCGCTCGATCAGCATTCCGGCGACTTCCGCATCCGAGCGAATGGCCGCCAGCGGCTGGTTGTATTCGTGGCTGAGCGCCGCCGACATCCGTCCCAGCGTGGCAAGCTTGGCCGCCTGCACGAGTTCGGCCTGGGCCAGGCGCAGGTTGGTTTCGGCCTGCTCGCGCTCACGCACCTCCTCTTCGAGAAGTTCGTTGGCCTTGCGCAATTCGGCCGTCCGGCTTCGCACCCGCCGTTCCAGCCGCAGAGCTGCGGCCTTGTCGCGGCGGATCTGCCGGCTGAATTCCTCCCGCCTCAGGAGCACGATCCACAGACCGCCGGCGGCAATCACGCAGCCGAGAAGCGCGGCCACCATCGCCCAGGCGGATTGCTGCCGCGCATCATCGATGCTCACGAGCGTTGCGACGTTCCAGCCCAGAACGGGCAGGGAGGTGGCCAGCCGCATATGTGTATTGATCGCACCGGTGGATGGCAGCAGCAGGCCGAGGCGGCCGAGACCCGAGAGATCGTCTATGTTTCGACCGAAATCGATGTCGGAAATGAACCTTCCGCGCCAGCCGGGGACATTTGTCACCACGACCCGGCCGTCTTCGTCCAGTGCCAGGATCGGATCCTTGCTGAGCGCCCAGGCCTGTTCGACATCCTCCAGGCTGACGCGCACGGCCAGGATGCCGATCAGCCTGTCGCCGTTGCGCAGCGGCGACGCGAAGATATAGCTGGCCGCCGACTGCGGGTTTCCGGGAATGAGCTGCCGTCCGAGCTGGCCCTGACTGGCCTGCTCGAAGGCTTCGGATATGGCTGCGGCTCCGCCGATCGCGCCGAAGGGGACACCGTGCTGACTGGTAACGATGACCCTGCCGAGCGGATCCATCAGCCAGACTTCCTCCGCGCCGGACATCCCTGCCGCGACGGAGGTGATGGTCCGGTCGATTGAAATATCCCGCCCCGACACCAGCCGGCCCGTTTCGGGCCCGCGCGCCAGCAGCGGCGACAACAGCCGGAACTTGTCCAGAAGCCGTTCCAGAACGGCGGCCTGAACCGCAAGATTGGCTTCCGCCCGGGTTTCGATCTCCGCCAGGGAAAGACGCAGGCTGGCCAGTCCGGTCAGCCACAGGATAGCCAGGCTGGCCGCCACCATGGCCGCCCCGATGCCCAGTTTCAGATTGCGCCATGCCCGGCGTCGGGATCCGCGTGTCATGGCACCAGTATAAGGCAGACGTCTCTCCGCCCGCAATTCATACCGGCGGCGCCGGAGTGTCCTGCCCCCGGTCAATCGCCACACTCTTGATCAGCGCGGTCACGGACCTGCCAGGCTGCAGGCCGAGATCCGAAACCGAGGCCCGGGTCACCCGGGCGCGAATCCTCTGGCCGCCCAGGTTGCACAGGATTTCCGCGTAGGGACCCGTCTCCCCGGCAATGCTCTCGATTGTCGCCGCAAGGGCATTGCGAATGGACAGACCTTGCGGCGGGACGGTGGCGAGCGCCACGTCGCGGGCAAGGATGCGCAAGCGGACGGGGGCGCCCGGTTCGGCCGCCATGCCGGGAATCTGCAGCACCGCTCCGCCGATATCCACATGCGTGAGATCCCAGTCCGAATCGATCCGCGTGACGGTGCCGCTCACAAGCGCACTTGCCTCGCGGCGGCCGGTCACGCGAACCAGGTCTTCGCGGGCAAGCATGTCCGCGACGGTGCCGAAGGCCAGGGTCTTTCCCTGCGAGAGAAGCACCAGCGTATTGGACAGACGGGTCACTTCCTCGATGGAATGGCTGACATACAGGATCGGAATGGCCGCCTCGACGCAGAGACGGTCGAGATAGGGCAGGATATCGTTGCGGCGGGCGTGATCGAGATTCGCCAGCGGCTCGTCCATGATCAGCAGACGCGGACCGGACAGCAGGGCCCGGCCGATGGCCACCCGCTGCCTTTCCCCGCCGGAAAGCGTCTCGGGCTTGCGGGAGAGCAGCGCCGTCAGCCCGAGCAGGTCGACAACTTCGCCGAAATCCCGTGTCCCGGACCTGCGGCCCGCCCAGCGCGCATAGGTAAGATTGGCCCGGACGCTCAGATGCGGAAACAGCCGCGCATCCTGGAACACATGGCCGATGCGCCTTGCCTGAACCGGCAGGTCGATGCCCTTGTCCGCATCGAACAGGATCGTGCCATCGACCGAAATGCGCCCCGACGACGGTGTCACCAGACCGGCGATCATGTTGGTGAGGGTGCTTTTTCCGGCGCCGGACTGGCCGAACAGGGCGGTGACGCCGTGGCCCTCAAACCGCGCGGCGAGATCGAACCGGCCGACACGGCCCCTGATGTCCACGTCAATCATGGCCGCCGCCCAGTCTGCCGCGCAGGCGGCGGGCGAAGATTTCGGAAGCAATCAGCGCAACGAATGCCACGGCAGCCGCGATCAGCGTCAGGCGAAAGGCGGCCAGGTCGCCGCTCGGGGTCTGTGTCGCGGTGTAGAGTGCAAGCGCCAGGGTGCGGGTTTCGCCGGGGATGTTGGAGACGAAGGTGATGGTGGCGCCGAATTCGCCCATCGCCTTGGCAAATCCCAGGATCGCGCCGCCGAGAATGCCCGGCACGGCCAGCGGCAGCGTTACCGTCAGGAAGGCGACCATCCGGTGGGCGCCGAGAGACCTGGCGGCCGCCTCCAGCTTGGGATCGACCGCCTCGAAGGAAATACGGATCGGGCGGACCATCAGGGGAAAGGCCATGACCCCGGCCGCCAGCGCGGCCCCGGCCCAGTTGAAGGCAAAGCTGATTCCGAAGGTGTCGAAGAGGAACGCCCCCGCAGGCCCCTTGCGGCCGAAAGCCAGGAGCAGGAGGTAACCGGTGACGACCGGCGGCAGGACGAGGGGCATGTGTACAAGCGCATTCACGATGCCATGCCCGGGAAAGCGGTAGCGCGCGAGAAGATAGGCGACCAGAACGGCAAGCGGCAGCGCCACGAGCAGAGCTGCTGCGGCCACTTTCAGCGTCAGGAGCAGGGCCTGCCATTCCGCCGGTTGAAGATGAAAAAAGTCCACGTACACTCAATCTGCCGGTTTCGGACCGGCCGGACCCTCCGGCCGCTCGGATCGTCCCGTTTTCAGATGTCTTTACCTGAACGCTGGACGATCTACTCCACCTTATCGGTCACAAACCCCAGCGAGCGCAAGATTTCCTGCGCGCGCGCGCCGGCCAGATACTTCAGAAAAGCAGGCGCCGCCGGGTGGGTGTGAGCGCTTGTCAGCGCTGCCAGATAGCGGATCGGCGGGTGGCTGTCCCCCGGCAGTGTCGCAGCAATGACGACCGCCGGCTCCACCAGGGCGTCTGTCCGGTAGACCAGTGCGAGAGGCGTGTCGCCGCGTGCGGCCGAGGCAAGCGCGATCCTGACATTTTCCATCGGTGCGAGCCTTGCGGAAACGGAAGCCCAGAGGCCGAGATACTCCAGCGCCGCCTTGCCGTAGCGCCCGGCGGGAACCGTCTCCGGATCGGCAATGGCCAGGCGGCCGCTACCGAGCGCCGCACGCAGGCCGTCCGGGGTCAGCGTCACTGCCTGGCTGTTTTCGGGGCCGACCAGAACCAGTGCGTTGGAGGCGAACTCCAAAATGGTGTCGGCCCGGACCGCATCCCTGTCACGGACGTAGTCCATCCAGGCAGCATCGGCGGAAACAAACAGGTCCGCCGGCGCGCCGGCCTCCACCTGCCGGGCCAGCGTGCCCGTACCGGCGAAGGAGAACACCACATCGGTGCCGGTCTCCTCCTCGAAGGCAGCGGCGATGCCTTCCATGGCTTCACGCATGCTGGCCGCGGCAAACACGGTCAGCGGCGTTTGGGCGGCGGCCGGAAGGACCATGACCACAAACAGACACAGGATAAAAAACAAGCGCTGAAACATCTTTCCTCCGGCGTTGCATTCAACTCCTGCCTTACGCCAGCCCGGACACCTGTTCAAGAGACGCGCCAGCCCGCCGCCAGAAGCGGCGGCGCACCCGTTTACGAAATTCTTACAATGAAATGCGACAACCCGGGACGATCAGACAGGGAGTTTCAGCCAGTGCCCAATCTTGCCCAGCGCAGCCTGGAAGGAACGTTCCTCTGCGTCTACGGTTTTGTCTGCCGGCTCTACAGACCGCTGCGCTGCTGGATCGGCGCGGGCGTTTTCTGCCTGTTCATCGCCATGACGGCGGCGGTCGTTCATGTCTTTCCGCTCTCCAACTGGGACATGTTCGCCTATACGGCAACGGTTCTGGAACCGGAGATAACCGACCCGGTGGAGCTGCACCGGCAAAGCTATGCCGCGGTCAGGGACAACGTGCCGGAGGGCGAATACCTGATCCTGACCCAGGACCGCCCCTACCGCATTCGCCAGGCGGATGACCCGGCCGCCTTTGCAACCATGCTCGGATTCTACCGGATCAAGATCCTCTATGTGGAAACGGCGCGCCTGCTCTCCGGTTTCATGGATCCGGTGCAGGCCTTGCGGATGATTTCGATTGCCTCGGCGGTCGCGGTAGGCGCCATCCTGCTTGTCTGGATGGCACGAAGCGGAACGCTGATGTACGGGCCCGTTGCGGTGGCCCTGCTGGTCCTGTCCGCCTTCGGGGATGCGGCGCAACTGCTGTCGCCCGATCTTTACGCAACCGTCTTCCTGGTTCTTGCAGCCTTTCTCTATCTGGAACGGCTCGATCTTCCCGCGGCAGCCAGCCTGTTCGCCGCCTTTCTTGTCCGCCCGGATCATCTGGCGTTCATCGGTGTGTTTTTCGTTTTCGCCGCGATCTACGGGCCCGGCCGGTGGAGCATGACGGCCTGCTTCGCGGCAAGTTTCGCCGCCTATCTGTGGCTGACCGGCGGCGCGGACCATCCCGGCTGGTGGATCCACATGTGGTTCACCCATGTGGAATATGTACCGACCCTCGAGGGTTTCGATCCGCCCTTTTCGGTTCCCGGATATCTTCTGATGCTGGTGCGCTCGACGGTCAGATCGCTGATGAGCCAGACCTGGCTGGCACTCCTGTTCGCGCAAGTGCTGTTTTTCGCCAAATGCCTCTCGCCGGCGGAAATGAATGAACGGGCCAGGGTGCTGCTTTACGCGGTATTCGCCTCGATCTGCGCCAAATATCTGGTGTTTCCGCATTACGAAACCCGCTTCTACCTGCCGTATCTGGTGATCATGGGCATGATCCTTCTGGTCAGCTGGCATCGTCAGCAGGAGCGGCGGACCGTTCCTGCATAGGCGCTTTCGCGGACCAAGTCCGCGGTGCTCGCAAATCGGGTCGTTTCCGCAATCGCACGGTCCTAGGGTCGCTTCAAGTCACTTGAGGAGACCAGGACCATGTTTCAGATCCACCCCCTACCCGCCGCCGCCTTTTCCTGTCTGAACGATCTGTCGGAGGAAGAGCTCGCCGAGAGAGCCATCCAGATCCACGTCTCGGACGGCTCATTTCCCTGCCGTGTATCCCTGGCCGATGCGACCGCGGGGGAGCGGGTGTTCCTGCTCAATTTCGAACACCAGCCGCATGGCACGCCCTACCGCGCCAGCCATGCCATCTTCGTCAGGGAAAACGCGCAGGAAAGCCGACCCGAGCCGGGCGTGATCCCGCAATCCATCGCCAGCCGCCTATTGTCCGTGCGCGCATTCAATCGCCAGCATGAGATCATTGATGCGGACGTCGTCGAGGGAACACATGCGGCGGAGCTGATTTCGGCCTTTTTCGCCAATCCGGATACCGGCTACATCCACCTTCATTTCGCCCGAAGGGGCTGTTTCGCCGCGAAGGTCACCCGGGCGGGGCGGTGAGCCCCGTGAACACGGCAGGCAGCTGAAGGCCCCAGGCGGTTTTGACCGCTTCGCACAGCGATGCCCCAACTGGCGCCATGTTTCCGGATAAACTGGCTCTTCCGGAGGCCGAGGTCCAGCGGGATTGTCTCCAGACATGAAATTCATGCACAAGACTAAACTTGGGGTATGCTATTTCATATTTTACTACCATAAGGAGATTCGCGCCATGCAGACTGCCGCAAACCGACGGACCGCCTTCAGAGCCTTGCACGAAAGGGGGCGGGCATTTCTGATGCCCAATCCCTTCGACATCGGATCGGCCCGCATCCTGGATGGCCTGCGGTTCGATGCAATCGCTACCTCCAGCGCCGGCTATGCCTGGACGCAAGGGGTGAGGGACGCGGAAGGCCTGATCAGCCGGGACGCCGCACTCGCCCATGCGGCAGACATCCTCGCCGCAACCAGCCTTCCGGTGAACGGAGATCTGGAAAACGGGTTTGGCGACAGCCCGGAAGACGTGGCCGAAACGGTCAGCGGCGCCATCGAGACCGGCCTCGCCGGCTGTTCGATCGAGGACTACACGACCGATCCCGCTCACCCCTACTATCCGCTGGAGCAGGCGGTGGAGCGCATCCGGGCCGCAGCAGAGACGAAAAACAGGCTGGCGCCGGATTTCGTGCTGACCGCCCGCAGTGAGGGACCGGTGCATACCGACCATGAATTGCAGGAAACCATCAAACGGCTCAATGCCTTTGTGGACGCGGGCGCCGATTGTGTCTACGCGCCGCAGGTGACGGACAAGGAACAGATCCTGACTCTTCTGAAGGCCGTGAATGCGCCGCTCAACATTCTGGCCGGTCGCAGGAACTTTCACCTGACCCGAAAGGAACTCGGCGACATGGGTGTGACCCGTGTGTCCATCGGCTCCGGTCTTGCCCGGGTCGCCTACCGGGCCTTTACCGAAGCGGCGGTGGACATCAAGGACGGCGGCGCCTTTGGATGCTTCGACCGCATGAGCGAGGCGGTGGATTTCGAATCTTTCCTGAAATCCAGACCCTGACTGGAGAAACCGCCTCCGGACAGGGCAGACCAGGGGTTCACGCCTAGCGTTCCCCCACATAGGCGGCTCTGGGCCGGATCTGTTCAGGGGCGGAATATTGTTCGAGGGCGTGGGCGATCCAGCCGGTCATTCGCGCCGCGCAGAAGATGATCTTGCCGGCATCCTTCGGCAGCTCATAGGTTTTCTGCACCGCCGCCAGAGCGAAATCGATGTTGGGCGCCCGGCCGTAAAGATCGTCGGCGACACCGATCAGCTGCGGCAGGCGCTCGACGAAGGGATGGTTCCGTTCGTCGCGGATCAGCATTTCCAGCAGGCACACGGCGCGCGGATCACGCTCCCGGTAGACGGAATGGCCGAAACCGGGCAGGCTTTCACCGCGGCCGAGCCGGTCGGACAGCACCGCCTCGATATCCGCTTCCGGTGTCAGATCCGCGAGCCAGGCGGTCACCCGGTCGGATGCCGCCCCGTGCCGCGGGCCGGCGAAAGCACCGAGACCGGAGAGCAGGGCCGCATGCAGCGGCGCGCGGGTGGAGGCGGCGCAGCGCACGGAAAAGGCGCTGGTATTGAGTTCGTGATCGGCGCAGAGCACCAGGGCGGCCCGGATCGCGTTTCGGCCGGCCGTGGAAACGCCATAGGCTTCAGCGAACTGGGTGTGGATCGGAACGGCCACCGGCTTTGCATTCAAAAGCGCGGCGGTTCCGTAGCGCAGCAGCGCAGCACCCTTGGTCTGCAGCAGTTTCGGGGCATGGGTAAAGGCCGCCCTGTCCTGCAGCGGCCAGGCGGCAATGGCCATCATCAGCCGGTCCAGCGGTCCTAGGCCCTCCGGCAGATCGGGATATTTCTGCGGCGCCTTTTCCGCGAAGGGATCGTCCTCGGAACCCCATAGCAGTGTGGCGACCGTTTCCAGAGTGGAGTTTTCCGCCAGATCCGTCGCGCGCCGTCCCCGGTAGACCGGTCCGTCTTCGGAAATGAGCGTCAGCTCGGTTTCCAGAACCGGATCGCCCGTCAAGGGGCGCATTCCGGCCTGATCGTCCGCCTTCCGGCCCTTCAGGCGACGAACATCCGCCGCGTCGTAGCGGCGCTGCTTGCCGGGACCGGCCACCGAGGAGATCAGCCCCCGGCTGACATAGGCATAGAGGGTGGCCGGCTGCACGCCGAGTTCGGCGGCGGCTTCGCGGGCGGAGAGATAGATTGGCTTGCTCATGTATTGATTGTATTTATCAACGTTGATCAATGCAATGCTTTCTTCCTATCTGGCGCAAACAGACAAGGAGATGACCATGACAGAAGCACCAGATCCCGCCCGCATGATTCCCGATCCGACCGCCGGACTGGAAGGGGTCGTCGCCGCCACCACGAAACTGAGCCATGTCGACGGCGAGAACGGCATCCTGATCCTGCGCGGGAAAAGAATTGAGGACCTTGCGGGCAAAGCCCCGTTCGAGACGGCGGTTCGGCATCTGTGGCAGGATTTCGACATCGCCGGCGGCGCGGCCCTGCAGGCGGTCTTCGGACAGGCCCGCATCGCGGCCTTCGCGGCAGTTCCCCTGCTTGAAGATGCGGCGCCCGAATTGTCCGTCTTCGAGCGCATGCAGCTGGGCCTGGCAGCCCTGCCGCTGAAAGGTGATCTGCCCGATGCGGTCGCCATCGCCGGAGCCCTGCCGGTGTTTCTGGCCGCGTCCCACAGGATCGCATCGGGACGGGTGCCTGTCGCCCCGGACAATACGCTGGAGACGGCCACGGACCTGTTGCGGATGCTGACCGGTGCGCTGCCGCCGGACGGCCATGCGGCGGCCCTGAACCGCTATCTGGTAACCATCCTCGATCACGGGCTGAACGCCTCCACCTTCACCGCCCGGGTGATCGGCTCCACCCAGGCGAACCTGAAACAGGCGGTTCTCGGCGCCATGGGCGCCTTGAGCGGCCCGCTGCACGGCGGTGCTCCCGGGCCGGTGCTCGACATGATCGACGCCATCGGCCAGCCGGAAAACGCGCAAGCCTGGATCGGGGAGGCGCTTGCCCGCAAGGAGCGGCTGATGGGCTTCGGTCACCGGATCTACCGGACCCGCGATCCGCGTGCCGACGTCCTGAAGGCGGGACTGAAGCTGCTGGGACCGGACAATCCCAAGGTCAGGCTGGCGGAAGACATAGAAACTGCGGCGCTGGCCGCCCTGAAACGGGCCAAGCCGGACCGGCCGCTGGAAACAAATGTGGAATTCTACACGGCGGTCCTTCTGGATGCGATCGGCATCGACCGTACGCTTTTTACCCCGCTTTTCGCCACCGGCCGCACGCCGGGCTGGTGCGCCCATGTGCTGGAACAGCGGCAGACAGGCAAGCTGATCCGGCCGTCTTCCCGCTATGTGGGGCCGCAAGCCGGGTGAGGCGGCAGAAGGCAAGGTCCCGGCTCAAGGCCGGGCCGGCATCGCAGACAGCATCCGGTCAGATTTAGCCTGCCGCTTCGGCTTCACGCACGGCGAACTCGATCTCGTCGACCAGACCGGCATCCAGCTGCAACCGGGCGGCCAGCATCTGCAGATATGCCTTTTCGGCCGGGTGATCGGGATCAATGGCGAGGCGGGAGGCGGCATAGAGTTCGGCGGCCGTTTCCTGGCAGGTGGCGCAGGCGACGACCTTGTCGAGATCGAGCGGTGCGCGCAGCTCGTCCATCAGGAAGGCCTTGGCCTCGCTGTCGAGACCGGCCTCGTCGATCTTGGCGAAGATCCGGTCCTGCTCGTCCCGGTCGATATGGCCGTCCGCCTTGGCGGCGGAGATCATCGCGGTCAGAAGAGCCACCGCCATCTGGTGTTCGCCGCCCGGATGTTCACCGGGATCGAAGGCGGTGCCGCGCGGACCTTCCACCGGAATCGGCTCATCGGCCGGATATTGCGGACGTGGTGCATTGTTCTGGTTCGCCTTGTGACCCTGATAGGCCTTGTAGGCGAGACCGGCCACCAGGGCCAGACCGCCATAGGTGACCGCCTTCTTGCCGATCTTGCGGCCGCTTTTGGTGCCGAGCATCAAGCCAGCGAGGCTGCCGAGCGCCAGCCCGCCGCCCTGGGAGGAGAGAAAATCCTTGCCCTGAGAGAGCAGGTCCGCGGACCCGCCCCGGTTGCCTGACGGATCCGAGGCCTGTCCGCCCAGAAACTGATCCAGCAAGGATTTTGCGTCGAACATGATTTTCTCCCTGAAATGACCCGGTGCGGGCAAGAACTGTCGTCCTATGAAATGGGACTTTCTGCAAGCCTCGCAAGTTCCCATGTCGATATCTCCGGAGATCTGCGGTTCCCGGTATCGCCTCACCGCTCGCCGAGCGGCAGCAGGTTGTCGTCTTTCAGCGTTTCCATGGCGATGGAGGAGCGCACGTTATGGACCGCCTCCTGGGGCAGCAGGTCGTCATTGATGATGCGGCTGAGCGCCTTCAGGTCCGGCACCACGATCTTCAGCATGTAATCGACATCGCCCGTCAGGGTGTGCGCTTCCTGAACCTCCGGCATGGCGGTGACCATGTTCCTGAACTTTCGGGCGTTTTCCTTGCTGTGCGCGCCCAGCGTCACGCCGACATAGGCGGTGACACTCAGCCCGAGGGCTTCCGGATCGAGTGCCGCCCTGTAGCGGCGGATGATCCCCGCTTCCTCAAGCTTCTGCCGGCGGCGGGAGACCTGGCTGGCGGACAGGCGGATCACCTCGCCAAGCTCGGCATTGGTCAGCGCCGCATTTTCCTGCAGGGTTGCCAGCAGTTTCACGTCATAGGCATCCAGTGCGATTTTCATGCACAACTCTTCTATATTTTGCACTATTTGCGCACCATCATACGCAACTTCACGTGTTTTGCACTCTTTCTGCGCGTCTTTGCCGTCATACTCGTGCGAACAGCTGCATTGACACAGGAGAGTTCATCTTGGGACCGTTTCCGCACGACGCGCCACCGGCGAAAATCACCGCAGACAATCCGGCAGGCACGGACGGGTTCGAATTCGTCGAGTTCGCCCATCCGGAGCCGGAAAAGCTGGACGCGCTGTTCCGCAAGATGGGCTATCTCCCGGTTGCCAGGCACAGAACGAAAAACATCACGCTCTACCGCCAGGGCGACGTCACCTATGTGCTGAACGCGGAACCGGACAGCCACGGCATGAAATTCGCCGGCGAACACGGCCCCTGCGCCCCGGCCATGGCCTGGCGGGTCGTCGATGCGCAAAAGGCCTTCGAGCATGCGGTCGCAAAGGGGGCCACCCCCTATGACGGCAACGACAGGACGCTGGACGTTCCGGCCATCGTCGGCATCGGCGGGTCGCTGCTCTATTTCGTCGACACCTATGGCGACAAGGGCTCTGCCTATTCGAAGGATTTCGACTGGCTGGGCGAGACCGACCCGAAACCGCAGGGTGTCGGCTTCTATTATCTCGACCACCTGACCCACAACGTCTTTCGCGGCAACATGGACAAGTGGTGGGATTTCTACCGCGACCTCTTCAATTTCAAGCAGATCCACTTCTTCAACATCGACGGGCGCATCACCGGCCTCGTCAGCCGGGCGATCACCAGCCCCTGCGGCAAGATCCGCATTCCGCTGAACGAGTCCAAGGACGACACCAGCCAGATCGAGGAATATCTGAAGAAATACAATGGCGAAGGCATCCAGCATGTCGCCGTGGGCACGGACGATATCTACGACAGCACCGACCGGCTGGCCGACAACGGGCTGAAATTCATGCCGGGCCCGCCGGACACCTACTACGAGATGTCCCACGACCGGGTGACGGGACATGACGAACCGATCGAGCGCATGAAGCGCCACGGCATCCTGATCGACGGCGAAGGCGTGATCGATGGCGGCACGACGAAGATCCTTCTGCAGATCTTCTCCAGGACCGTCATCGGGCCGATCTTCTTCGAATTCATCCAGAGAAAGGGCGACGAGGGCTTCGGCGAAGGCAACTTCCGCGCCCTGTTCGAATCCATCGAAGAGGACCAGGTCCGCCGGGGCGTTCTGAAGCCGGAGGCCGCGGAATAGGGGCGGTTTCTATCGGCTTTCGAGTCATCCCCGGCTTGACCGGGGATCCACTCGTTTCCAGAGAATCGCGGATTTGAACCGTGCGCCGGAGACGTTCCATACCCAAGAAGGAACAGCGGATCCGGAGAGAGGTGGATTGGATCCCCGGTCGCGCTACGCTTGCCGGGGATGACCGAAGATAGAGACCCGCTGTATCGCCTCAGCCCTTCACCTTCGCCTCCAGCACGTCCCACACCATTGCCGCCACGTCCGGGCCGCCCAGCTTGCGGATGGCGCGGATGCCGGTGGGGGCGGTGACGTTGATCTCGGTAAGCCAGCCGTCGATCACGTCGATGCCGACCAGAATGAGACCCTTTTCGCGCAGGGACGGGCCGAGGCGGGCGCAGATGTCGCGTTCCCGGTCGGTCAGGTCGCTGTCGGTGGGGGCGCCGCCGCGCACCATGTTGGAACGCAGGTCCCCGGCGGCCGGCACGCGGTTGACCGCGCCGGCGAACTCGCCATCCACCAGCAGGATGCGCTTGTCGCCATGCTTCACATTGGGCAGGAACTGCTGGATGACCCAGGGTTCGCGGAAGGTGGCGGCGAAGAAATCATAGAGCGATCCATAGTTGAGATCGTCCCGCGTCAGGCGGAAGACCGCCGCGCCGCCATGGCCGAAGAGCGGCTTCATGACGATGTCGCCGTATTCCTCGCGGAAGAGATCGATCTCGGCCTTGTCCCGGGTGATCAGCGTCGGCGGCATCAGGTCGGCGAATTCGGTGACGAACAGCTTCTCCGGCGCGTTGCGCACCTCCGCCGGATCATTCACCACCAGCGTGTCCGGATGGATCTTCTGAAGAAGATGCGTCGCGGCGATATAGGCCAGATCGAAGGGCGGATCCTGGCGCATCAGCACCACGTCCATCTCGCGCATGTTGAAGCGCCGGCTCTCGCCAAAGGTGAAGTGGTTGCCCTTTTCGTCGCGTACCTGGACCGGCTCCAGGGAGCAGAATACCTCGTTGCCGCGCATGGCCAGCCGGTCGGGCGTATAGTGATACAGCTCGTGCCCCCGTGCCTGCGCTTCCAGCATCAGCGCAAAGGCGCTGTCGCCGGCAATGTTGATGGTCGAGATATGGTCCATCTGGACCGCGATTTTCAAAGCCATGGGGCAACTCCCGGCGGGGCGCAGGTCATGCGCTGGGGGATTTCAGAACGGTTGGTCCAGATATGCGGTGCCCGATGGGCTTTGTCCAGAGGCAGGCGTCAACGGAAGCACTGTCCCTGCGAACCGGCAAGGCGCGGGCGGACGTGCGCAGGGCAAACCACCACGGGCCGGACAACAACGTCTATTCGACCGCCTCGAAAGCATTCTCGATACGCTCGGGCAGGGCCCAGGGGCGAACGACGATCACGTCGAAGCGGAGCGTGTAGAAGCCGGCCTTGGGATGTTCGGCCACAAAGATCCGGGCGGCCCCGGAAATGCGCCTCCGGCTGGCCGGTGTCACGGCTTCCAGCGCCGCACGGCGGGTCTTCCTGGCCTTGACCTCGACAAAGGCGACGGTTTTCCGGCGCTTGGCGATCAGATCGATCTCGCCTGCCCTGGTCCTGTAGCGGTGCTTGAGGATCCGCCAGCCGGTCAGACGCAGGTACCAGGCCGCGAAGGTCTCGGCGGAAAGGCCGAGTGCGTGGGCACGGCGGCGCTGCTCGGTACCCGTCCTGCCGCGGGTCATTCAGGCCTCCCCCGACTTGAGGTCCAGTGCCCGTTTGTAGACCTCGTTGCGGTCCAGACCTGTCGCCCTGGCGACCGTCTTGGCGGCGGCGCTGACCGGCATGTCCTGAAGCGCCTCCAGAAGCAACATATCCAGATCGGCCCCTTCGGATTCGGGTCTTTCCTCCGCCGGGCCGATCAGAATGACGATCTCGCCCTTGACCTGCCGGTCCGCGAAGCGCTCCGCCAGATCGGCGAGGGAGCCGCGCTCGAAGGTCTCGAAGCGCTTGGTCACTTCCCGCGCCACCACCGCGTCCCGCTCTGCGCCGAGAATTTCGGCCATCAACGCCAGGGTGGCGCCGGTGCGATGCGGGGATTCGAAGAAGATCAGCGTTGCCGGAACGCCAGCGAGCTCCGTCAGGCGCTTGCTTTTCGGCCCGCCCTTTTGCGGCAGGAACCCGGCAAAGAGAACCGTGTCGCTGGGAAGTCCGGAGGCAACCAGTCCGGCGAGCGGGGCGGAGGCGCCCGGCACAGGAATGACGTCGTAGCCTTCCGCAACCACATCGCGCACCAGCCGGTAGCCCGGATCGGAGACCAGCGGCGTGCCGGCGTCGGAAACCAGGGCGACGGCCCTTCCGGCCTGAAGCTCGGCAAGGATCCTCGGCCGCTGCCGGTCCGCGTTGTGCTCGTGATAGGGAACCAGCGGTGTCCTGAGACCGAATTTCCGGGTCAGGGTCGCGGTGACCCGGGTGTCCTCGCAGGCGATGATGCTGCTCGCGGCCAGGGTTTCCAGCGCCCTTACGGTAATGTCGCCGAGGTTGCCGATCGGCGTGGAGACGATATAGAGCGCCGGCTCCAGATTGGGTGCGGAAAAGGCGTGTTCGGAGAGGCTGTACCGGTTCTTGTCCGCCGTCGTCGGCGGCGTTTCGGTTGCCATGGGGGCCTCCTTTCGCGCTGGGCCGGGTCAGGCGGCCTTCGGATGCAATCCGCAGAACCAGGCCGACCGACACCGCTATGCGGGAACCGGCGAATCCGGTCTCCGGGCAATGGCATTCTTCCTTGCGCTACCTGCTGGACGCAACCGATGCAAGGCAAATCCACCGCTGATCGGGCGGATACGTCATTGAAACACCGCTAAAACTGGACATGCCCGCAGTGAGTACGTAAGTCTTTTGCCAAGGATGACGGATGAACAGGGCAAGTGGAATGCGGGGCAAGATCGTGCATCGGCGCAGACGGGTTTTCTTGAAATCGGCGCTGGCAAGCGCCTGTGCGCTGCTGCTGGCCAGCTGCATGGGCTCGACACTCGGCTCGCTGCCGGGCGATCAGGTGCAGCCGGGCGCCCAGCCGCAGACCACCGGTGAGGTGATCGGCACAGGCAGCGTTCGCGTCGGCCTGCTGCTGCCTCTGTCCAGCAGCAACGGCAACGCCTCCATCGGAACGGTCTTCAAGAACGCCGCAACGCTGGCGCTGCAGAACTTCCCGAGCGCGGATGTCCAGCTGCTGGTGAAGGATACCAACGGCACGGCTGCAGGCGGCCGGGCCGCGGCCCAGGCGGCGATATCGGAAGGCGCGGAACTGATCCTCGGCCCGGTGTTCTCGCCGGCGGTCTCGGGCGCCGCTGCCGCGGCCCGGGCCACGGGCGTTCCCGTCATCGCCTTTTCGACGGACACATCCGTCGCCTCCAGGGGTGTCTATCTGCTGAGCTTCCTGCCGGAAAGCGACGTCAAGCGCACGATCGGCTATGCCAACAGCCAGCAGAAGAGATCCTATGCGGCGCTCATTCCGGAAGGCTCCTACGGCGCGGTGGTGGAAGCCGCGTTCCGCCAGGAAGTCGGCCAGGGAGGCGGCCGCATCGCCACCATCCAGCGCTACAAGCTGAACGGCACCGATACGTCCGATCTTGTCGCCAAGACACAGGCGCTGCAACCGGTGCTGAACAATATCGATGCGCTGTTCGTGCCGGCAGGCGGCGGCGTGCCGGGTCTTGTCGTGCAGACACTGGTCAGCCAGAACGCCAATCTCGGCCGCATCAAACTGCTTGGCTCGGGCCAGTGGGACTCCGCGCAGGAGAAAAACAACCCGGTGCTGGCCGGTTCCTGGTTCGCGGGCCCGGAAGACAAGGGTTTCCAGGCGTTCGCCAAGCGCTATCAGAGCATCTATGGATCGGTACCGCCCCGCAATGCCAGCCTCGTCTACGACGGCGTGACGCTGGCCGCCGGCCTGATCCGCTCCGCCGGGCCGCAGCGCTTCCAGCAGAGTATCCTGACCAACCACGACGGCTTCATCGGCATTGACGGCCTGTTCCGCTTCCAGTCCAATGGCCTCAACCAGCGCGGTCTGGCCGTCTACCAGGTCACCGGCAAGGGCACGCAGGTGATTTCCCCGGCACCGAGGGATTTCCGGTCCGGGTTCTGACTTTAATCGCCAGCGGCGGGAGTATGGGGTCGAGATGCTGAGCGGCAAACAGATCGTGCTGATCATCAGTGGCGGCATCGCTGCCTACAAGTCCCTCGACCTGATCCGGCGGCTGAAGGAACGCGGCGCGCGGGTGATCCCGGTCATGACCGGGGGCGCGCAGGAGTTCATCACACCCCTGGCGGTCGGCGCGCTGTCCGCGGAGAAGGTTTTCACCGGTCTGTTCGACCGGGAGGCCGAGCATGACGTGGGCCATATCCGGCTGGCGCGGGACCACGACCTGATCCTGATCGCCCCCGCGACGGCGAACCTGATGGCCAAGATGGCCCATGGCATCGCCGACGACCTGGCGACGGCGATCCTGCTGGCGACCGACAAGCCCGTGCTGGCCGCACCGGCCATGAACCCGAAAATGTGGCAGAACCCGGCGACACAGCACAATCTGACGGTCCTGAAGGACCGCGGCATCCGCTTCTGCGGACCGGCCAGCGGCGAAATGGCTGAAAAGGGCGAGGCCGGTGTCGGCCGGATGAGCGAGCCGCTGGACATTGTCGCGGCCGTGCAGACCATGATCCGGGGCAGGGATCTTCAGGCGGGGCGCCTGCCGCTTGCCGGAAGGCATGTGCTGATCACCTCCGGACCGACCCATGAACCGATCGATCCGGTGCGCTACATCGCCAACCGGTCCTCCGGCAAGCAGGGGCATGCCCTTGCGGAGGCCGCTCGTGAAGCCGGCGCGCGGGTGACGCTGGTCTGCGGTCCGGTCAATCTGCCGGACCCGGCCGATGTTACGGTGATCCGCGTCGAAACGGCCGCCGAGATGCTGAAGGCTGTCGAGACCAGCCTGCCGGCGGATATCGCCATCATGGCCGCCGCCGTCGCCGACTGGCGCATGGCCAGTGAAGGCACCCAGAAGATCAAGAAGGATGGCAGCGGCAAACCGCCCGCGCTGGAACTGACCGAGAATCCGGACATCCTGGCCACCATCGGCCATCACCAAAGCCTGCGGCCGAAGCTGCTGATCGGCTTTGCCGCCGAAACCCGGGATCTGCTCACCAACGCCCTCGGCAAGCTGGAGCGCAAGAACGCCGACTGGATCGTCGCCAACGACGTCAGCCCGGCAACCGGCATCATGGGCGGGGACGCCAACACCATCCATCTGGTCAGCCGCAGCGGCGTCGAGGACTGGCCGCAGATGTCGAAAACGGATGTCGCCCGGCAGATCGTTGCGCGGGCAGCGGATACTCTGAACGGAGCTGCGAAAACCTGACCATCCCTGCGCCCGGCGCCGGACAGGCGTCCGCATCAATCTTCAGTGCCGGGACAGGACCAATCGCAGGAGATGGCGGTCAGCTGCGCGGGGCGAAATCGTAATAGCTCATGCTGAGCGTGCCGTATTCGTAGCTCCGGTGCAAGAGCTGCGCTGTCGTCTCCGGCCCGCCCGCGCCGAAGGCGAAGAAAAGCGGCAGAAGATGGTCCTCGGTGGGATGATTGCGCCGGAAGTCCGGTGCCGAGCCGAGTTCACCGAACCAGTCGATCGAGCCCGATTGCAGGCCTTTATCGAGCCACCGGTCGAAGCCGGTCGTCCAGTCCGGCACGGCTGAGCCCTGGGGCCGGATTTCGCCAAGATTGTGGGTGGTGCTGCCCGAGCCGACGATCAGAACCCCCTTTTCCTTCAGGGGGGCAAGGATCCGGCCGAGCGCGAAAAGCGTCGCCGGCGTGCTGTCGTGCGGCAGGGACAGGGCGGTCACGGGAATATCCGCATCCGGAAAGGCAAGGGAGAGGGGCACCCAGGCGCCATGGTCCAGCCCCCAGCGGCTGTCCATCTGGAAATCATGACCGCCGGCTTCAAGCAGATGCGCAACCGCGCCGACCTCGGCCTCTCCCGCCACGGCAGGATAGGAAATCTCGTAAAGGGGCGCCGGAAAGCCGCGGAAGTCATGATAGGTGCGCAGGGGACCCGGAGCGGACAGTTTCAGACCCTCCGTTTCCCAGTGCGGAGAGAGGATCAGGATCGATTCCGGCCGGGGCCGGCCGGCGGCAAAGGATTTCAGAAAGCGGCTGGCCGCCGTGTCCTCCAGCGCCAGAGACGGTGCGCCATGAGCCAGGAAAACCGCGCCACCACCGGATTGATCGTCAGTCACCATTTCACACCCTCGATCTCCATTTCTTCACACCAAAGATAGAGATCCGAGCGTTCACCGCTAGGCGTGGTTCCGGAAATTGCCTGTTCCGGAATATTGAACAATCAGCCCGGGCAAGGGCGCTTCGTTCAGACTTTCGTACTGACCGGCGCCCCGCCCGGATTGTCGAGACGTTATTTGAAGCCCAGATTGATCAACTGGACGCGCCGGTTGACTGCCGCGTCGGGCTGGGACGGATCGCGCAGCTGCTCTTCACCGAGACCGACGGCGAACAGATACTGGGGCGGCACCATGAAGGTCGTCACCAGTGCTTCGCGGACCGCCTGCGCACGCTTGATGGACAGGTCCAGATTGTACTGACGTGCTCCTTTCGCGTCGGTGTGGCCGACGATGACGAAAGTCTGTCCCTGCAGATACGGCGTATGAAGCGCATCGGCGATCACGCCGACGGTTTCATAGGATTCCGGACGGATACGGGCGGAATCGAAGTCGAACGTGATTTCGACGTTGAACTGGCGCAGGCTTGCCAGCTTGTCCGCCAGGGGCAGATCGTGCGGCGAGTTGGCGCCGGGATATTTCTGAATGTTCTCGATCGCCGCCTTCTGCAATTCATCCGCAGACAGGTTCACTTCCTGCTGCGCGCCCTGAAGCGAGTTGATGATCTCATTGCGGTTCAACTCGGTCTGCGCGGCCAGGCCGGTGCAGGATACGGCAAGAATGGCGGCCGAAAGACCGGCCAGAAGATACGTTTTCATGGGAAATCTCCAAAACCCGGCGTTACCGGTACCCGGCCATATCAATGGCGGTGTTGCATTTCGCGCCGACCGAAGGCTTTGCCTTCAGCAGGCAGCGCAGAATGTGCCCGGCACCTTCCTTGACGCCCTTGCAATATTGCGCGATGTCCCGGCTGCAGATTTGCGGAACCGCCGCCTGGGCTGCGAGCCGTTCCGAAATCAACGAAATGACGACCTTCCGGTCGGCATTGCATTTCGCGGAGACTTTCGACTGATTCTGTTCAAGGCACTGCGTAATGCCGTTGTTCGCGAGTGTGGCCGACTTGCAGTAGGTCTCGATGTCCTTGCCGCAGCTTGCGCCCAGCATCTTGATGGCCTCGGCAAACCCTACGGTCTGCGCGACAGCCGGAGCGGTCACCAGCATCAAGCTGGCGGTGACCGCAAATATCAATTGTCTCATATTGCTTGTCTCCCAATACGGCCCATGGCCCTGGCAATGAGCCGGAGTGTTTCAGGAGAACGTCGCGACATCAAGGGCCTTTGACGTTTCTCCTGTCTTCATGCCCGCTGCGTTCTTGACAGTCCGCGACGAATATCGTCACTCGAGCCGACCAGAACAGCCGGAACCTGAAGATGACCATAACCCTCGACCTGAAGCGCCTCGACCATGGCAAGGATCTGCCGCTGCCCGCCTATCAGTCCGATCTGGCGGCGGGGCTTGACCTGCTGGCGGCCGTGGACGAACCTCTGGTGCTTGCACCGGGTGGGCGGGCGCTGGTTCCCACCGGTCTTGCGATGGCACTGCCGGCCGGCTTCGAGGCACAGGTGCGGCCGCGTTCGGGTCTTGCGGCCAAACACGGGGTCACCGTTCTGAACACCCCCGGGACGATCGACGCCGACTATCGCGGCGAGGTGAAGGTCATCCTGATCAATCTCGGCGAGACGTCTTTCGAGATCAGTCGCGGAGACCGGATCGCGCAGATGGTGATCGCTCCCGTTCTGCAGGCGCAAATCCGGGAGGCGGAAACCCTGCCGGATACGGCGCGCGGCGCCGGCGGTTTCGGCTCCACCGGCCGCAACTGACCCCTTACAGAGATGAGCATGACCCCGAACCTTGTCATTTTCGATTGCGACGGCGTTCTCGTCGACACCGAACGCGCCGCAAACCGGAACATGGCGGCCATCGTCACGGAACTCGGCTATCCGATGAGCGGGCCGGAATCCCAGCGACGGTTCATGGGACGGACGCTGGAGAATATCCAGGAAATGGTAGAGGAACTGACCGGCCGCAGTCTGCCGTCCGACTGGCCGGATCAGGTGCGCCTGCGCGACCTGAAGGCCTTCGAAGCCGGAGTGGACGCCATTGACGGTATCGAGGCCGTTCTGGACGACCTGGACCGGCGGGCGGTGCCCTATTGTGTCGCGTCCTCGGGCAAATACCGGAAGATGCACACCACGCTGGGCAGTTCCGGCCTGTTGCCTCGGCTGAAGGACAGACTGTTCTCGGCGGAGGATTGTGAACACGGCAAACCCGCCCCGGACGTCTTTCTTCTGGCCGCCCGGACAATGGGCCATCGTCCGGAGACCTGCGTCGTCATCGAGGACAGTGTGCCGGGCGTCCTGGCGGCCGGGGCCGCCGGCATGCGCGCCTTCGCTTTCGTCGAGGATCCGGCCTGCGACCGGGAGGCGATGCGGGCAGCGGGCGCGACGCTTTTTACCGCCATGACGGAGTTGCCGGAACTGCTGTTTTCCAAAACATGAGCCTTTTACGGAAAATGGTTTTACCGGCATGACCCCAAAGGCATTCTGCGCCCCTTAAAACTTGCCGCCCGCCGTATTATCTTAGCGCACCAAGCAGTCAGGATACGCGGGTTTCCGCTTTCCCGAGCTGTCATACAAGAGCAGGTTGCTCCAGGGAGATATCGATGACCATCAAGACCAGCGGCCGCGGAAAGATCTATTCCTCCATCACGGACACTATTGGCGACACGCCGCTGGTGAGACTGGACCGTCTCGCCGCGGCCCACGGCGTCAAGGGCAACCTGCTGGCCAAGCTTGAATTCTTCAATCCGATCTCGAGCGTCAAGGACCGGATCGGTGTTGCCATGATCGAGGCCATGGAAGCGGACGGCCGGATCGTGCCGGGCAAGACCACGCTGGTGGAGCCGACCTCGGGCAATACCGGTATCGCGCTCGCCTTCGTTGCCGCGGCCAAGGGCTACCGGCTGATCCTGGTGATGCCGGAGACCATGTCCGTCGAGCGGCGCAAGATGTTCAAGATCATGGGCGCGGAACTGGAGCTGACCGAAGGCCCGAAGGGCATGAAGGGCGCGATCGCCCGTGCCGAGGAGCTGCTGGGCGAGATCGAGGGATCGGTGATGCCGCAGCAGTTCGAGAATCCCGCCAATCCGGAAATCCACCGCACCACCACGGCGGAGGAAATCTGGAACGACACGGACGGCAAGGTGGACGCGTTCGTGTCCGGCATCGGCACCGGCGGCACGATCACCGGGGTGTCCCAGGTGCTCAAGCAGCGCAATCCCGACCTGCATGTGGTTGCCGTCGAGCCTGCGGACAGCCCGATCCTGTCCGGCGGCCAGCCGGGTCCGCACAAGATCCAGGGCATCGGCGCGGGCTTCGTTCCCTCCGTGCTGGATACATCGGTCTACGATGAAGTGCAGACCGTCGCCAATGAGGACGCCTTCGCCATGGCCCGCGAAATCGCCAGGACCGAGGGCGTGCCGGTCGGCATTTCCTCCGGTGCCGCCCTGACCGCGGCCATCCGCGTCGGCAAGCGGGAGGACATGGCGGGCAAGAACATCGTCGTGATCATTCCGTCCTTCGCCGAACGCTATCTGTCCACGGCGCTGTTCGAAGGACTGTGATCCGCGGGCCACTGCAGATCCGGTGAGCGCCGGTTATCCTCGCCGGTGGTGCAGAACCCTGCCGATGGTGTTCATCAGAAGCTGCGCGGCCAGGGTGCCGGTGGAGCCGGTCGGATCGTAGTCCGGGGCGACCTCCACCAGATCGATGCCGACGATGGACCCGCGCCTGGCGAGTCCGTCGATCAGTTCCAGCACCTCGTAATACAGGAACCCGCCATGGCTGGGCGTTCCCGTGCCCGGGGCGATGGAGGGATCGAAGGCGTCGATGTCGATGGTCAGATAGTAGCGCGCGCCCTCCGGGATACGCGCCAGCATGCCGTCAATCCCGAGCCTGCGCACATGGCGCACGGACTGGATGTCCGACCCCATGCGGCGGGCATCCTCGTAGCCATCGCGCGCCGTTGACGAGACATTGCGGATGCCTATCTGGGAAAGACCCGTCACATAGGGTTTTTCCGCCGCCCGGCGCATGGGGTTGCCGTGGCCGTAGCGCACGCCGTGGCGTTCGTCGACAAAATCCAGATGCGCATCGATCTGCACCACATGGATCGGTTCCTGGCCGTCGAAGGCGTTGATGCAGGGAATGTTCACCGAGTGATCGCCCCCGAGCACCACGGGCAGGGCGCCCGCCTGCAGGATCCTGCGTACGCCGAACTCGATCCGTCTGTGGCTTTCGACCGTATCGGTGTGGACGATATCCGCATCGCCGATATCGACGATGCGCGTCGTTTCCGCCGGCAGATAGGTGATGTCGTCCTCGAAGTCATAAGCGCCGGCATGGCCGAAGGAAAAGAGGGTCGAGGACTCCCTGATGGCCCTTGGGCCCATGCGGGCGCCCGAACGCCACTGGGTACCCATGTCGAAAGGCGCGCCCATCACGGCGACATCCGCGTCGATGGCCTCCCAATCCGACTGATAGGGATATTTTCCGAACGTGCAGATCCCGACAAAGGGCAGGTTCAGCCGCCCGCCTTCGTAGCCGTGAGTTTCTCCATCCGATGCCATGCCGCACTCGCTCCTGACGTGAACCAATACGTCACTAGAACACCGATTCGGCGCTCGTGAAAGCCTGCTGCCTTCAGTGCCCTTCCCAGGGGAACAAACCGGTTGACCAACATACCAACTGGTTGGTATGTGTCTGGCGTCAGGGCGGCGCGGAAACATCTCCTCAGGTCGCATTGACCTGAAAACAGACGCAGATTTCTGGAGGAAAATAATGGAACCGACGATCTATCTGTTCTTCAACGGCACCTGTCTTGAAGCCATGACCCACTACGCAGAGGTGCTCGGCGGCACGATCGGCTACGTCTTCCGCAATGGAGACGCCCCCGACGACGGCAGCCGGATGCCCGGCGGCGCCGACATGATCATGAACATGAGCGTCACCCTGGGTGGGGCGACCGTCATGGCGTCCGACAATTGCGAAGACATGTACAGCGTGCCGCAGGGGTTCCGGGTGTCGATCTCCCCGTCCTCACGTGAAGATTTCGGCCACGTGTACGACGCACTCGCCAGGGATGCGCGGTCCGTCGAGATGCCGCCGGACGAAACCTTCTGGGCGGAGCGCTTCGCCATGTTCACCGATCGCTACGGCACCCCCTGGATGCTGAATTATACAGGCAACAAGGCGCCGGCCTGACGACCTGCGAACAGCCGCGCCGGTCACCGCGGCGCGGCCGGGCACCCCAGTGTCGCGAATGGTCCCCAGAGTATGTCGCGCTGAACTGAATTCAGAAAATCACCCGCATGTATTTGCGCTGCGAACGCTGCCCGGGGCGTCTTCCTGAAGCCAGGAATTGGCTCAAACGCGCCAGGCTCTAGCTCAGACCGGCGGCCTGCCTGAGCGCTGCGTTGATGCGCTCCTGCCAGCCGGGGCCGTCTTCCTGAAAATGCGCCAGAACGTCCCGATCGAGGCGCACGGAGACCGTTTCCTTGCCCACGGGGATCGCCGGGCGGGAGGCTTTGGGCGCCTCTTCGACCGGCTTCGTCGTTACCGACTTGAACAGGGACTCGGCCCTTTCGATGGCGCTGGTATGTCGGCGAGGCGGTTGAGCCATGGTCTGATTCCAATGTTTGAGGAGGTCGCGCACAGCATAACCTGAAAACCCGGGGTTACAGACTTTAATATGGTGCTCCCGGGGCGTGGTTCCCCTTGCCCTTGCCAGGGATGCCGGCTGGGCGGGCCGGACCCGCTATGCCGCGCGGCGCGACATGTCCTGGCCGCGATAACTCATCGCCTCGGCCAGATGGATACGGCTGACGCTGTCCCTTCCGTCGAGATCGGCAAGGGTGCGGGCCAGTTTCAGGACGCGGTGATAGCCGCGGGCGCTGAGCTGCAGGGTTTCGGCAGCCTGGCGCAGAAAGGCCAGGCCCTGATCGTCCGTCCTTGCCATGGTCTCGACAATGGCGGCAGGAGCCTGGGCATTGGTCCGGCAGGACACGCCGAGATCGAGAAAACGCTGTTCCTGTATCCTGCGGGCCTCGGCGACGCGCCCGGCCACCACGGCGGACGACTCGCCCTCGGCCGGGCCGATCAGATCGGCGGCGGTGACGGCAGGAACCTCGATCCGCAGGTCGATCCGGTCGAGGAAGGGTCCGGACACCCGGGCCTGATAGTCGGTCACGCAGCGCTCGCCCCGGCGGCACTGGTGGCCGGGTTCCCCCGCATGGCCGCAGCGGCAGGGATTCATGGCGGCGATCAGCTGGATACGGGCCGGATAGGTGACCCGGTGATTGGCGCGGGCAATCACCGCCTCGCCGGTTTCCAGCGGCTGGCGCAGGCTGTCGAGCACCTGCGGATTGAATTCCGGCAACTCGTCCAAAAACAGCACACCGTTGTGGGCGAGCGAGACTTCCCCCGGCCGGGCCCTCAGGCCACCACCGACGAGGGCGGCCATGGACGCGGAATGATGGGGCGCGCGGAACGGCCGCCGGTCGGTGAGCTTGCCTTCGGCCAGTTCCCCGGCCAGCGAGGCAATCATCGAGACCTCCAGGAGCTCGCGCGGGGTCAGCGGCGGCAGGATCGAGGGAAGCCGGCTCGCCAGCATGGATTTTCCGGAGCCCGGAGGACCGGTCATCAGCAGATTGTGGCCACCGGACGCGGCGATTTCCAGGGCACGGCGCGCGCTTTCCTGGCCCCTGACCTCGGCAAGGTCCGGCATGTCGCCCGCAGGCCCCTGAAGCTTCGCCGCGGGACGGGAGAGCACCTGCGTGCCCTTGAAATGGTTGGCGAGCTGGATGAGGGAACGGGGCGCGAGAATGTCCATCTCGGCATCGGCCCAGGCGGCCTCGCCGCCGCTTGCCTCGGGGCAGATCAGTCCCTTGCCGAGGGCATTCGCGCCCATGGCGGCGGGTAGAACGCCGGCGACGGGCGCCAGTGTGCCATCGAGGCCGAGTTCCCCCAGCACCACGAAGTCGGCCAGAAATTCCGCAGGTATCGCCCCGATGGCGGCCATGACGCCCAGCGCGATCGGAAGGTCGTAATGGGAGCCTTCCTTGGGCAGGTCGGCGGGGGCCAGATTGACGGTCACACGCTTGGCCGGCAGTGCCAGGCCGGAGGCGGACAGGGCGGCGCGGACACGCTCCCGGCTTTCGGCCACCGCCTTGTCGGGCAGGCCGACGATGGTGAAGGCCACCATGCCCGGACCGACATGCACCTGCACGTCCACCGGAACCGCCTCGATACCCTGAAACGCGACCGTCGTTACCTTGCTGACCATTCCGAAATCTTCAAAAAGGCTCACGTGGAAAGTGTGGTCAAAACAAGCACACAACAGCAAAAGA
Organism: Labrenzia sp. 011; assembly: GCF_003075075.1. Taxonomy (GTDB): domain Bacteria; phylum Pseudomonadota; class Alphaproteobacteria; order Rhizobiales; family Stappiaceae; genus Roseibium. The sequence continues at coordinate 56,198 of NZ_QCYM01000023.1, forward strand.
AGCAAGAACAAAAGCGGAACCTGATGCCGCCCCGGCTCGTCGGCCTCGCGGCAAAGGCCCGAATTCAGCACCGGTCGGCACGTCTCACAGATACCCGTGGCCCCCTCAGGAGCCGGCATCCCGGAGAACCGGAAGCAGCAAGGCAGCCGTCCCGGTCAGCCTCAGGAGGCGAGGGTGCGGCGCCAGTTTCCGGAATAACCGCTGGTGCGGGAAAGCATGTCGTCCAGATACCTGGGAACACGGAACCTGTCGCTCGTCTCCAGCCGGTTGGCTTCCATCCATTCGGAAACCAGTTCGATCATTCTGTCCGGATCCTTTTCGAACATCGCGCGGCAAAGCGCCATGTCGAGTTTGACGTCTTTTTTTCTTTCCGAGGATACAATCATGGGTTCCAACCGCAAATTCCCTATCAATCAATACGTGCTTTAATGATGCTTACAATCTTTGAGAATGCCAGCAAATAGCGGTTATACGGATGATCGCCACCATAATGCGGTGTTATGCCCGGCTTTCTGCTCATTCCGGTATTTTGAACAATGTCAGTCCGCAACACAGAAGGCCCGCCGCCACGAAAAGCGCAGAATGGCCGATCACGGGGATCATGAATCCGCCGATCACCGGGCCGAGGCCCTGTCCGAGAGACAGCAGAAAGAAGGTAAAGCCGAAGCCGATGGACGGGGTTTCCCGGAAAATCCGCATGCTCCACATGCCGAACAGGGCCGTCATCACGATGAAGCCGGTGCCGAAGCAGGCCGCGGACAGGTAAATGCCGAGTCGGGTACCGATCATCAGCGGCAAGGCGCCTATGGCGGCACCGACGGCAAGCGCCAGCACCAGATAGGTGCGGCGCAGCCCCCATCTGTTGACGAGCCCTCCGGCAAAGCAGCCGGTCACGCCGGCAATCCCGAGCACGATCCAGAACAGGACCGCATCACGGGGATTGCCCGTCAGCGTCCATAACAGTTCGACGGCGTAGGTCCAGAAGACCGCGGTCAGAACGCCGAAGAGCAGGGCCGCGGCAAACAGCGGCCGGGCGGCCTTGTGAAACAGGTACCTGACGGATCCCGCCGCCGACGAAACCGGCCTGGCGGACCCGCCCGGCAGGGTGAACATGTTCCAGACGGTAACGGCCAGCGCCAGGACCGCGAAGGTCAACCAGGCCAGACGCCAGTTTTCGCCCGCGAAAAGGGCGAGCGGCCCTGCGAAGGCAACGCCGAAACCGGTTCCCGAATTGATCCAGGCATAGACGGAATTCTGGCGGGGCAATTCCGTATGACGGACAATCACGTCGGAAAAGGGCGGATAGGACAGGCCCGGGCTCGTCCCGGCGATGAAAACCCCGAGCGCGAGGATCCAGGGATCCGGAGACACTGCGATGATCGCCATGCCCGACGCCGCCGCAAGGCCGCCCAGAACGATCGGCAGCCGGGGGCCGATGGCCGTGGACAGCCAGGAACCGGCGAAGGTCGCCGCCAGATAGCCCAGATAGGATGCCCCGGCGATCAGGCCGATCATTTCCGTCGACAGACCGAATTCCAGCCGGATGTCCGGCAGGAACAGGCCGAAGCAGTAGCGGGCCAGGCCGTAGGTCACCGCCACGATGGCAAGCCCCGCGGCTGTCACGCTCCCGGTGCTTGCGGCAAGCCCGTTATGTTCGGCGTGAGAGCTGGAAATGAAGTGTCTCGTCATCAGTGAGGGTCTCGCCGGCAATCTCGAAAAATCCGCCGTGCCGCCGGTAGTGGCGGTACTGCTCGAGGGTCAATTTCAGGCAGAAGTTGGAAACGTGCAAGTTTCTTCCATTGATTGTACCGGAAAACTCCTCACCGAGAACGGCGACCTGGGCCGTGCGCCCGTCCTGGAACGGAACCGGAAGCAGAAAGAACCTGTTCATGGACGGCGCGGTGCCGTCGACCGCCTGCTCGAAAGCAATGCGTGAAAACCGCTGCATGGCGGGATGGGCATAGAATTCCGGTATCTTGCCGATCTGCGGGGCCGCATAGAGCTGGCTTTCCGACAACAGGAGATCTCCGGGGCGCGCGATATCGCGCAGCCACCCGTTCACGGTGTAGGGGTCGTCGTTGCCCTCCTGAAAGCCCAGCATGGTGACAAGTGCCGGGAGGCCGCCGTCCTCGACGGCATCGCTCAGCCGGAAGGCGTCGAAGCTCGTGGTAATGAACTCCAGCGGGGTGTCGGGCAGAATTTCCTGCAGGGCCGGCCGCATGTGCGAGACGGACATCGGATTGATGTCCACGGCGATATAGCGGTCTATGACGACGCCCAGATCCATCAGGGTTCTGAGAATGAACCCGGTCTTGATCGGCTCGGGGCCGAGCTCGACATAGATCAGCGGTCCCGACCCGCAGATCTGCGCGATTTTCGAGCAGATCTGGACCAGCGCGTCGCGGAAGGACGTGCCCTGCTCGCCGAGCCGGCCCAGCCCCGGGGAACCGATCCCGGCCAGGTTCAGCTCGCGCATGAGCCTGAACACTTCGTCAAGATGGTCCGTGGCATGCTCCCGCCGCCCGGCATTGGTGTATTTCACCCTGTTATCCTGCGTGACGATGCGGTCGAGACTGAACTCCGTGTGACTTGCTATCGTCCGGTGCACTCTGTGCTGTAGCGACAGGAGGGGTTCACTTGCTTCCAGAAAGTCCGTCTGATCGGCTGTAAGGGCTAGTGTCATGTCGGATCCCCGCTTTGACGAATGAGACACCCGGATTACGGGATTTTTTTTCGAGGGGTAAATTTATAATTGCAGCACCCCATAATAGAACGTTATGCTTGCGCGAAACCGAATTGCGGATTTCAGCCAAACCGTGGTTTTGCGTCAAAGCGGAGACACTGAAACATGACCATCGGCCGTTTCAATATCGAGTTGCTGGAAGCCTTCGTCGCTGTAGCGGAAGCAGGCAATGTGACCCACGCCGGCTCGAAACTGAACCGTACCCAGCCCTGCGTCAGCACACAGCTCAGACGTCTGGAGGAGCGGGTCGGCAAGCCGCTGATCGAGCGCAACGCCCGCACCATGAACCTGACGGCAGCCGGACGGATACTCTACCAGCACGCCACCGACATACTCAAATCCCATGAAGAGGCGCGCCTGCGTCTGTCGGCACCGGAGCTGACCGGGACCGTGCATGTGGGACTGCCGGAATGGTATGCGACCGGGCAATTGCAATCGATCTTCTGCAATTTCGTCAAGATCCATCCCAACGTGAAGCTGGAGATGACGGTCGCGGACAGCGCGACGCTGCACGAGATGCTGTCGAACAACGAGATCAACCTGGCCATCGCGCTGGTCTCGCCCTCCAGGGCCAAGCCGGGCGGGATCGTCGAGGAGCCCCTGCACTGGGTAGTGAGCGACTCCTGCCCGCTGACGGACCCGCTTCCCCTGATCCTTTTCCCCGAGCCCTGTCCGTTCCGGGAGCTGGCCTTCAGCGCCCTGGCCCGCGCCGGCAAGCAATGGTACGAACGTATCACCACGACAAGCGTCGCCGCCGCCCAGGTGGCGGTCCTGTCGGGAGCCGGCGTCAGCTGCCTGCCTTCGGGGGCCGTGCTGGACGGATTCAAGATCCTCAAGGAACACAACGGCTTTCCGAGCCTGCCGTCGACCGAACTGGCCATATACACCCAGTCGAAGACGCAATCGCCCATCGTCGACTATCTTGAGGTGCATCTCAACGACCTGCTGCAGAACGCGATCGCGCCCCGTTCGGCGCTTGGCGGCAAGATGCAGCCGGATCTGCGGGTGGTCTGACTTTCGGAAGGCGCATCGGGTCATCGCCGGCAAAACGCGTTGCGGCCCCTGACCTTCGGATTGCTCCGGTCAAACGACTCAGTTGCGCAGGCGTCCGTACGGGCAAATCTTCGGCAGAATTCTCATGCCGATTTACCGCACATATCATTTCATTTGCATATTTGAATATGTAACCTCCGGAAAATTACCTATAGTCATCCGGAAAATTGCCAAATTTTCGCCTTGGCATTGCCAAATTTAACAGATCCTTCAGCTCCTTTTTCCATCTTTTCGCCAAAGGATCGGAGAAACCATGAAGACCATCAGGGCGAAATTGACCGTATTGTTTGTTGTTCTGGCGCTGCTCGGCGCCGGCGCGGCATTTTCAATCAGCGAGTTGCTGACCTCCAGGCTGACCGACATGGCTCTCGCCCGGGAGGTGACTTCTGCGGAACGGACCCTGCTGTCGCGCATTCAGGCGGACAGCCGGCAAGCCCTGCTGATGGCGGCGGTCGTCGCGGGCCAGAAGGGTGTCCAGGAAAAACTGGCCGCCGGGGACCGGGAGGGTCTCGCCGCCGAATTCGTTCCGGCCTTCGGCGCCCTGAAAAAGAGCTACGACATCCGTCAGTTCCAGTTCCACCTGCCGCCGGCCGAAAGCTTCCTGAGAGTACACAAGCCGGAAAAATTCGGGGACGACCTTTCCAGCTTCCGGCACACGGTGGTGGCGACCAACACGCGGGGTGAACCGATTTCCGGCCTTGAAAAAGGCGTCGCGGGCCTTGGAAACCGGGGTATTGCCCCGATCATTCACGACGGATCCCATGTGGGCTCGGTGGAATTCGGTCTGAGCTTCCATGAAAAATTCGTGGAACAGTTCACCGCCGAAACCGGCGTGCCGCTTGCCGTCCTCATCGACACTCCTGACGGCATGAAGGTCATCGGGTCGCAACTCCCTGACGGGATGGACCCTGAGGCCGTCCTGGCGGATATTGCCGCCGGTTCCGTGACGGATGCGAGTGGCCGGTACCATCTCGACGCCCTCACCCTTACGGATTTTTCCGGTGAGAACGCCGCGTCGGGCATTCTCGCCATCGACCAGGCCCCCTATACGGCCATCCGCAATTTCGGACGGATCCTCGGCACCGGCGCGGCAATCGCCCTGCTGGCCATCGTGGCGGCCGGTATCCTTTACGCGAACCGCAATGTCTTCGCGCCGCTGCAGGTGGTGACCAACCAGATCTCCGAACTTGCCGAAGGCAATGCGAACCAGGAGGTCCAGGGCATGACGCGTAGCGACGAGGTCGGCAATATTGCCCGCGCCCTCGACGTGTGCTGTGCCAACAGGCGGGCGCAGGTGGAGCTGGAAGAAGCCAAGTCCCGCGAGGACGAGAACCAGAATCACCGCCAGAACAGGATCGAAACCCTGATTGCCGATTTCAGGACCAGATCGGCGGAAATGCTGTCCGCCGTCACCCAGGTGAACGGCGAACTGCAGGACACGGCGTCCGTTCTGGAAAGCGCAGCCTCCTCGAGTGCGAGCCAGGCGGAAGGGGCAACCCATGCGTCGGAGGAAGCCGCCTCCAACGTGGAATCCGTCGCGGCGGCCACCGAAGAACTGGAATCCTCGACCAAGGAAATCGCCCAGCAGGTCGAGCGCACCACGGGTGTCATCGGCCAGGCGACCACCGGTGTCGAGGATACCAACCAGACGATCTCCGGCCTGGCAACGGCCGCCGGCAAGATCGGCGAGGTCGTCACCCTCATCCAGGCGATCGCCGAGCAGACAAACCTGCTGGCACTGAACGCGACCATCGAGGCGGCCCGTGCGGGTGAAGCCGGAAGGGGCTTTGCGGTGGTTGCCGCGGAAGTCAAGGAACTGGCGACTCAGACCTCCAACGCCACGGAAGAAATCTCCAGCCAGATCGGCGGCATTCAGACCTCGACCGAAGCGGCCGTCAACGCGATGAAGGGGATTTCCGCGACAATGAACGATGTCAACGACTACACCACCGCCATCGCCAGCGCCGTCACGGAGCAGACCGCCGTGACCTCGGAAATCAGCCGCAACATTCAGGGCGCCGCGCAGCAGACCAAAAGCATGGTCGGCAACATCAGCCAGCTGGACCATGCGGTCACCGAAACCAACACCTCTTCGGAAACGGTAAAGGTGAAGGCCGGTGAAGCCGTTCACATCACCGAGGAAATGCGGGCGGAAATCGAACGCTTCCTGGAGGCCGTGGCGGCGGCATAACGTCCAGGCAGATCCAGACGAAACAACGCCGGGCTCCGATCTCCTGCGAAGGATCGGAGCCCTTCCTCTTTCAGGATCCGGTGCGTCTCTTCCGGTGTCAGGCAGCCGGGAAAATGTAACCACCCGATGCAACTGCCCGCACTGCCGGTAGCCCGCCGTGGAATTGTACTCCGCAATCAGGCTCTTCGGCATGATCCGGACTTTCCGGTCTCAGTCCCACGCGACAATCGGTTACAATTCTGCAGCGGCGATGCGGTCCCGGGTCTTTGACACCGGGAAAATACGCCGCTAGCCCTGCGAGCGTGGGCGTTCACCGCAAGATGCCCTCCCATCTTCAGTCGAAACAGGACCGTCGTGACGCCATGTCATTCAAACGCATTGTTTTCTGGTCACATCTCGTTGTCGGCATCACCTTCGGACTGGTAATCCTGTTGATGTCGGCCACGGGTGTGCTGCTGACCTACGAACGGCAGATCATCGCCCATATGGAACAGCACGCGGTGGACGCGTCGTCAGGTGTCCGGCCGCTCACCGCGGACGAGATGGTGCGTGCGGCCCTTGCAAGCGGCGCTCAACCCGGAAATTCGCTGGTCTTCTCGAATGGTGACCGCACACCGGTCGAACTCTCGGTCAGCCGGCGGGAGACCCACCTTCTCGACCCCTACTCCGGGGCTCCACTCGATGATGCGGCGCAAACCACGAAAGCCTTTTTCGGCGGGGTCACCGGTCTGCACCGGTGGCTGGCCCTGTCGGGTAAAAGCCGGCAGCTGGGCCGGGCCATCACCGGTGCCGCCAATCTCGGTTTTTTCTTCATCCTGGTCTCGGGAATCTATCTTTGGTGGCCAAGGAAATGGACCTGGAGGGTCGTCAAGCTCAATCTTCTTTTTCGCAGAAACCTGCCGACTGCCAAGGCGCGCGACTATAACTGGCACCACGTCTTCGGGATCTGGGCGCTCGTGCCGCTTCTTGCGGTCGTGCTGTCCGGAGTCGTGATCTCCTATCCCTGGGCAAGTAACCTTGTGGCCACCGCATTCGGGCCCGCATCCCCGCTCCAGCCAGGCCAGGTCGCATCCGACCAGCGGCAAGACCAGCAAGGGGCTGTCGGCGACCCGGTCAGTTTTCAGGCCATCGCCGACATGCTCCGGGAGACTGAACCCGCATGGCGAACCCTTTCGATCAAGCTCCCGAAAGACCAGGAAGATTCTGTCCTCGTCACGGTGGATACGGGGAATGGCGCGCAACTGGCGCGGCAGAAGACCTATACCGTTTCCCGAGTGACCGGCGACATTCTTGCCACCAGCAGCGTGGACGACCAGCCGCTCGGCAGGCGTGTCCGCGTCTTTCTCCGCTTCCTGCACACGGGCGAAGTTTATGGCGTTTTCGGCCAGACCCTGGCGGGTCTTTCCTCTCTGGCCGCGGTCTTCCTGTTCTATACGGGATTTGCCCTGGCGTACCGCCGGCTGATCCAGCCGATTTTCCGGCGGCGTTCCCTGAGCGCCTGATCCCTGCATCCCAGGGGTCTGATGCGCCTCCGGCCACGTTGCGGCATCCACCGATGCCAAACACGATTTCTGCCGGGGCTTTCCAGCACCGGCAGAAGTCTCGACGAGCCTTCTGCCGGCGAGATAGTCCATCGGCCGAAACCACCTTTGTCTCGGCCCATTCGGGGAACGACCGTTCGCGCTGGATCTGCTTTGCAGATATCTGCCTGGTTCCGCCAGTCATTCCCAAAACGGAAGGCCTCCGTCTGCCGACGAAACTTGCGACAATCCCAGGAAAAACGTTACGTTACGTTGAGGTGCGCTCGGCCAGGGAAGCCCGAATAATAGCCAAATACCGCCGTTTTATATTTTCAAATACAATTTAATAGTGCGATCATCGGGTTATTTACAACCAAAAATGATTGTGCCAGTCTCGTATCAGATTTGTTTTGAAGCTGATCCGTGAACCGCTCAGATCGGAGTGCGGAGAAGCTGAAAAATGGCCGTTAAAATTGAATGCCATGCGGTGCCATACAGTCCGAGCTTTGGGCCAATCATTATCTCCATACATGGGAGGGGTATAGGCACGTTCTTCATCTCGTTCATGCCGCTCCATCGTACTTAGAGGGAGCCTCTGGCATACGTCGCTGCGGCTCAGTGCGGAATTACCTCAGAGGAAGTGGGTTGGAGCTGTCTCTTATACACAGTTGACGCTGCCGGTGACTACTTACGTTTACATACTGGTGGTCGTCGTAACATTAAGACATACAAAGCTTGATAAATCATCTTGAAGTAAATTACGAGTATTCACGTACTGACTAT
>NZ_QCYM01000024.1 GCF_003075075.1 Labrenzia sp. 011
GCCCGAGGCCCTTCAGACCTGGGCCGCCCTTGCCTCATCGACCAGCGCAGCCTGCAGGCCACCGCTCTCCTCGGGCGCCATGCGTCCACTAAAGGCAAGATCCGAAAACCGTTCCCAGAAGCGGCGCCGTTCCTGCCCGGCCTTGAGCATGGCCAGCGCACCGGACCGCAGCTTGCCCGCAAGGCCGGCCCAGGTCTGAAGGGCCTCGGGCAGCAGGGTTTCGATGCGTCGCCTGATGGCCTGACCCAGGATCGGCGCGACACCATTGGTCGAGATGCCGATCACCACCGGCGACCGGTTGACGATGGAGCCGAACTGGAAGTCGCAAAAGGCCGGATTGTCGATCACATTGACAGGCACGCCTGCCTTCCGGGCCGCACAAACGAAGGATTGCGCCTCGCCGTCACTCTCCGCATCCGCGATCGCAAGTGCCGCCCCGTCGAGGCTGTCCGGCACCCAGGGTCCGGCGTGATGCACGAGCCGCCCCCCTCGGCTGCCGGCCGCAGACAGGGCATCGAAGGCCGCGTCCAGCTCCACCGCATGGACATGAACCTCCGCCCCGGCAGCAACCAGGAGCTCTGCTTTCCAGGCGGCAGCCTCCGTTCCCCCCGCAACCACGACCTTGCGGCCCGCAAGCGGAAAGAACAGAGGTAGACTGGCCAGCGCACCGATCCTTGCCGGACGGCGGCGGCGTTCGACTTCAACCGGCTTGCGCGATGTCACTGTCATTGGAGGTGTCCCTTGTGATGTCGTCGAGAAGCGCACGGATTTCCGAACGGCAGGAACCGCAATTGGTACCCGCCTGCAGGCTTTCCCCGATGGCTGCGACACTATCGGCCCCCCTCAGGGCCGCTTCGGTGATCTGGTTGCAGCCGACCTGGAAGCAGGAGCAGACGATTGCTCCACAATCCGGCCGGTCCGCCGGAGCACGCCCGGCAAGGATCTGCGCGCGCAAATCCTTGCGGCCCGGCGTGGCGGCAAGCAGCCCGCAGGCCCATTGCCGTGACACCTGCACCGGCCCTGCGGAAAAGAAGAACGCCGCCTGCAGCAGATCGTCCTGCCAATATGCCTGCCGGCTGAGCCCGGCCACCGTATCCTCGATGCGGATCCGGTCCTCGCCCGAGGCTCCGAGCGAGACGGCGATGGCCTGAAAGTCCGCTCTGTTCCTGCCGGCACATTCCAGCCGGTAGCCCCCATCCACCGGCGCAAGTGCCCAGTAGTCCGCGTCGATCCCCTCCGGACGTTCCTTCAGCACCGCGAAGCCGAACCAGGCCATGTCGGCCCTGGCAAGGGCAACCGGCGTGAATTTCAGTCCCGGCTGGCCCGAATGCGGATCGGTTTCGGGGGCCACCACCGCGTCGACCCGGCCGCGCGCGGCGAAGCGGTCAGTCCAGTGCATGGGCACATAGATCTCGCCCCTGCGCACCCGGGAGGTCACCAGCGCCCGTACGAGAACGGAGCCATGCTGGCTTTTCACCTCGACGATATCCGCTGCTGCGATTGCGAGCCGACCGGCGTCTTCAGGATGTATCTCGGCGAAGGGTTCCGCGATATGCGCCATCAGCCGCGGGGCTTTGGCCGTGCGGGTCATCATGTGCCACTGGTCGCGGACACGGCCCGTGTTGAGGATGAACGGCCATGTTCTCTCCCGTTTGCGGGGCGCCTGAAAGGCGACCGGTACGAAGCGGCCTTTCCGGCCGTCCGTGAAGAAACCGCCGTCGGCGAAGAAGCGCGTTTCCGCCGCAGCGCTCCGTGCCGCCTGAGGCCATTGAAACGGCTGCAGGCTGTCGTAATGCGCGTCGGATATATCCTTGTAGGCTCCGATATCGAAATCCCGGGTCCCGCCGTTGCGAAAACCGGACAGTGCGGCATGTTCGCGGAAGATGGCCGCAGCATTGCGATAGGAGAACCGCTTGCCGAACCCCATTTTCCGCGCCATCTCGCTCATCTGCCACCAGTCGGGCCGCGCCTCTCCCGGCAGGGCGAGGAACGGCTTCTGCCGGGAAATGCGGCGCTCGGAATTGGTCACCGTGCCGTCCTTCTCCCCCCAGGAAGCGGCGGGCAGAAGAACATCGGCGAAGGGCACCGTGCCAGCGCTCCGCGACACCTCCGACACCACCACGAACGGACAGACCTTCAGTGCCTCGGCGATACCATCCGCATCCGGCAGGCTGTCGACCGGACTGGTCGCCATGATCCACAGCGCCTTGATCCGCCCTGCCCCGACTGCCTTGAAGAGATCGACCGCTTTCAGGCCCGGCCTGTCCGCAATGACCGGACTTTGCCAGAAGTCCTGCACGATCCGGCGATGATGGGGATTGCCGAGCTCCATATGGCCCGCGAGCATATTGGCCAGCCCGCCGACCTCGCGCCCGCCCATGGCGTTCGGCTGGCCGGTAACCGAGAACGGACCCATGCCCGGCCTGCCGATCCGCCCCGTTGCCAGATGGGTGTTGATGATGGCGTTGACCTTGTCCGTTCCCGCCACCGACTGGTTGACGCCCTGGCTGTAGACGGTCACCGTCTTTTCCGTGCGTGCAACCATCTTGTAGAACAGGGCAATATCCTGCCGCTCCAGTCCGGAGGCCTCGGCAATGGCTCCGATTTCACACGGTCCGGACACTTCCAGTGTTTTATGAAAATTCTCCGTGAACCTCTTGATATAATTCTTGTTGATAGATTTCGACTCAACGAGAAAACTCAGCAGGCCATTGAAGAGTGCGACATCCGTGTCCGGCTTCAGCGCAAGATGAAGGTCGGCGATGGCACAGGTCGCCGTCCGGCGCGGATCGATCACCACGATCCGCATCGCCGGATTGACCGCCCTCGCGGCTTCCAGCCGCTGGAACAGGACCGGATGGCACCAGGCCAGGTTGGAGCCGACCAGAACCACCAGATCGGCCAGCTCCAGGTCCTCATAGGTCCCCGGCACCGTATCGGATCCGAAGGCACGCCTGTGTCCGGCCACCGATGAGGCCATGCAAAGCCGCGAATTCGTGTCGATATTGGCCGATCCGATGAACCCCTTCATCAGCTTGTTGGCGACGTAATAGTCCTCGGTCAGGATCTGCCCGGACACGTAAAACGCGACACTGTCCGGACCGTGATCGTCAATGGCCTCGGTGAATTTTCCGGCGACAAGATCCAGCGCCGTATCCCAGTCGCTGCGCCTGCCGGCGATTTCCGGATGAAGCAGCCGATCCTCGAGCGACAGGGTTTCCCCCAGCGCCGAGCCCTTGGAGCAGAGCCGGCCGAAATTGGCCGGGTGATCGGGATCCCCCGCAACGGTCACGGTCCCGTCCCCATGCCGGGTGGCGAGCACACCGCAACCGACTCCGCAATAGGGACAGGTCGTCCGGGTGGTCGTCTTGTCGATATCGGTCATGCCATCCCTTCCGGCGCCGGTCTCACCAGGCGTTGTAGGCAAGATATTTGCCCGACATTTCGATCTTCACCCGATCGCCCTTCGGGTTCTCGACCCGGGTTACCGACATGTCGAAATCGATGGCCGACATGATGCCGTCGCCGAATTTCTCATGGATCAGCGCCTTGACGGTCGGCCCGTAGACACCCACGATCTCGTACAGACGGTAGATGCAGGGGTCTGTCGGAACCGTCTGTTCCCAGATCTTGGTCGGGCTTTCCTGCAGGAGGAGCGCCGCTTCCCCGGACAGCCCGAGGGTCTCCGCAAAGGCGGCCGCCTTGTCCTGCGGCATGGCGTTCATGCCCATGGCAGCAGAGTGGGTCCAGACTGGAGACATGCCGATCTTCTCGGCGATGCCCTCCCAGGTCAGACCCGCCTCGCGCTTCGCGGACAGGATCATTGCGGTTACATCTTCACGGCTGAGAGCAGACATGGGTACCTCCTAGGGGTTGCCGGACAATTGGACGAAGAGCGCCAGGCACAGCAGTGCGAGGACCGCCGAGACAAGCTGCCAGAAACGGACGGGGTCGCGTTCGGCAAGGGGAACGAACGTGCCATGTGTGTTGGCCGGATCGGGGCGGCGCAGATCTTCCAGAAATGCGCTCAGCGCCTCATACCGCTTGCCCGGAACGGGATGCACCGCCCGGCACAACGCGCTGTCGACCCAGTCCGGCACCCGGGCGGTGACAGCCGAGGCACTGCGGTAACGGAGCGCCGCCTGGGCCTTCGCGCTGCCGGCCCTGGCAACCCCCGCGCCATAAGGCAAACGCCCGGTCAGCATCTCGTAGGCGATCACGCCCAGGGAGAACTGGTCGCTGAGTTCCGTACCCAGATAGCCGAGAAACACCTCCGGGGCGGTATACTGGTGGGTTCCAAGAATTTCCGCCCTGTCGAGCGCCGGCGCGGCTTCCATGACACCGGCAATGCGCACCGCGCCGAAGTCGATGATCTTCACCGTCCCTGACGTGTCGATCATGATGTTTTCAGGCCTGAGATCCTGGTGAACCATCTCCTTGCGGTGAAAGGCACGCAGGCCTTTCGCGATCTGCTCCAGCAGTCCGCGAACGGTTTCCAGATCGGGATGGGGATTGTCGCGCATCCATTGCCGCAGGGTCTGGCCTTCGACAAATTCCGTCGCCAGAAACAGGGTCTGCCGTCCCTGCGGATATTCGCCCGCCTTCAGGACATGCGGAGAGGCCATCCGGCGGGCAACCCATTCCTCCATGGCGAAACGGCGCAGGTAGTCTTCGTCGCCGCGCAGGTCCAGGGAGGGGAACTTGAGGGCGACCCGCGCGCCGCTGGTCTCGTCCTCCGCAAGACAGATGTGACTGCGGCTGCTGTCATGCAGACTGCGCAGCAGCCGGAAGCCTTCGAAAGATCCCGGAACGCGCGGCAGTGGAGCCGGCGGCAGGCCCTGCTCCTCCGCCAGCAGTTCCGGAGCCGCCGGATCCGGCAATCCGGTGACCCGCACGATCTGGATGGTCAGATTGTCCGTGCTGCCGGCCTCCAGCGCCTGAGCGACGATCGCCGAAGCGGCGGCCTCCAGGCAGCCGGGTCCGCTAACTTCCGTTGCGATTTGCTGCGGCGTCAGGACATCATGCACCCCGTCGGTGGTCAGAACGAAAACATCGCCCGGCCGCAGGTCGACCGCCAGATAATCGATCTCCACGGACCGCGAAAGCCCCAGCGCCCGGCCGAGATAGCTTTCGTCCGGTGAGACCTGTACCCGGTGATCCTCCGTCAACTGCTCGAGACTTTGTCCGGAAAGCCGCCAGATCCGGCTGTCGCCCGCATGAAAGAGATGCGCCTTGCGCCCTTTCAGCACCAGGGCGGAAAAGGTGCAGACATAACCGCGGTCGCCGATACCGCCGCCGCGTCTCGACTGGTCGAAGAGCCAGGAATTCGTCGCTGCGATCACCCGGCCGGCAGCGGTTTTCACCAGCCAGGCCTCGGACGTGCAGTAGTAGTCGGCGAGGAAGGATTTGACCGCCGTCTCGGCGGCCACACGGGCAACCGGACTGGAGGAAATGCCGTCGGCCAGGGCGAAGGCAATCCCCTTGTGAAGCAGCGCCGGCCCCTCCGGAATCACGGCACCGTGGAAATCCTGATTTTCGGATTTCCTGCCTGCCAGCGTTTGCTGGCCGGACTCGATGCTCAGATGTGACCTGGATGTTTGCATCAGCACTGGAAGGGTTTCCTGTGAAAGTGAAACCTCCCGCCGCGGGTGCGGCGGGAGAAAGACCGCACTTATTCGGCCGGTGTTGCTGCCGGTGCTTTTTCATAGCCGGCGTTGCGTTTCGGCGAGGTCCTGTAATGGGTGGCGTAGATCATGCCGCCCACGAAGGTCAGGCCGCCGACCAGATTGCCGATGACCACCGGAATTTCGTTGTAGGCGAGGTAGTCGAACCAGGTGAACTGACCGCCGAGCATGATGCCGGAGGGGAACAGGAACATGTTGACGATGGAGTGCTCGAAGCCGAGATAGAAGAACACCATGATCGGCATCCACATGGCCATGATCTTGCCGGAAACCGAATTCGACATCATCGCCGCGACGACACCGGTGGAGACCATCCAGTTGCACATGACGGCGCGGATGAAGACGGTCAGGAGGCCGGCGCCGCCCGCCTCCGCGTAACCCAGTGTCCTGACCTCACCGATCTTGCCGATCCTCTGGCCGATGGCATTCGGTTCCTCGCTGAACCCCATGGTAAAGATGATGGCCATGAAGACGGCGGTCGTCAGCGCCCCGGCGAAGTTGCCGCAGAACACCAGGCCCCAGTTGCGCAGCACGCCACCCCAGGTGCAGCCCGCCCGCTTGGCGATGACGGCCAGCGGCGCGAGGGTGAATACGCCGGTCAGAAGATCGAAGCCGAGCAGATAGAGCATGCAGAAGCCGACCGGAAAGAGGATCGAGGCGACGAGAAAATTGCCGGTGTTGACGGCAATGGTCACGGAAAAGGCAGCCGCCAGCGCGAGAATGGCGCCGGCCATATAGGCGCGGATGAGCGTGTCCTTGGTGGACATGAAGATCTTCGATTCCCCCGCATCGATCATCTTGTGGGCGAATTCCTGGGGAGTGACATAGGACATGCAAGTTCCTTTCGCGGTTGAGCCGTCGGTTCAGACAGCTTCGTGTGAGTAGGAAAGGTCGATATAGATCCGGCTGTTCTCCAGCCGGACGGGGAAAGCCAGGGTCCGGCCCTCGTCGGCGCCTTGCGCGGCACCCGTTTCCAGGGCGATCACCCAGTTGTGCAGCGGACAGGTCACGCAGCCGTCATGCACGATCCCCTGGCTGAGTGGCCCGTTCTTGTGCGGGCACCTGTCTTCCAGGGCGAACACATCGTCCGTGGCGGTGCGGAACACCGCGACGGTCATGTCCCCGCTTTTCACGCAGCGTGCGCCCTGCCGGGGAATGTCTTCCAGGGATCCGATATGAACCCAGTTGCGGATTTCGGCGGTCATTCTGCTGCCTCCCGGGTAAGATCGGCCATCGGCTTGAACTCGTGCTTGTCCTTGCCGGACACGCGTTCCGACCACGGATCGACCTGGGCAAATTTCTGGGAATGGACGAAGCGGTCGTAATAGGCCTTGCGCCTGTCCGCATCCTCCATGATCTGGCGGCGGACCTCGTCATGGCCGATGCGCTTGGCCCACTTGTAGATCCGCTCCAGGTAGTGCCCCTGCTCGCGGTACATCTGCACCAGGGCCACGATGTGCTCCAGGGCCTCGTCCTCGCTCCCGACGTGGCCGAGAACCTCCGTGCCCTTGATGTCCAGACCGGCCGCGCCGGCGAAATGGATCTCGAATCCGCTGTCGACGCAGATCACCCCCACATCCTTGCAGGTGGCTTCCGAGCAGTTACGCGGACATCCGGAAACCGCCATCTTCACCTTGGCCGGAGTCCAGGAGCCCCACATGAATCTTTCGATCCTGATGCCCAGACCGGTGGAATCCTGGGTGCCGAAGCGGCACCAGTCGGTTCCCACGCAGGTTTTCACCGTTCTCAGGCCCTTGGCATAGGCCTGGCCGGAGACGAAACCGGCCTTGCCCAGATCCGCCCAGACCGCCGGAAGGTCCTCCTTGCGGATCCCCAGCATGTCGATCCGCTGGCCACCGGTGCATTTGACCGCCGGGATGTCGAACTTGTCGACGACGTCGGCGATCGCCCTGAGTTCCTTGGAGGACGTCATGCCCCCCCACATCCGCGGCACGACCGAATAGGTACCGTCTTTCTGGATGTTGGCGTGCACGCGCTCGTTGATGAAGCGGGACTGGTAGTCGTCCGCATATTCGTCCGGCCAGTCCGAAACGAGATAGTAGTTCAGCGCCGGGCGGCACTTGGCGCATCCGCCCGAGGAGGTCCATTCAAGCTCCTGCATGACGGCGGGAATGCTCTTCAGCTGCTTGGATTTGATCAGCCGCCGCACGTCGCTGTGCCCCAGATGCGTGCAGCCGCACATGGGCGTGACCGCCGCCGGATTATAGGACTCACCGAGCGTGACCTGCAGGAGCTGTTCGACAAGCCCCGTGCAGGTGCCGCAGGAGCCGGACGCCTTGGTGTGCGCCCTGACCCCATCCAGATTGCTCAGGCCCTTTTCCGAGATGGCGGAAACGATGGTTCCCTTGCAAATGCCGTTGCAGCCGCAGATTTCCGCATCATCCGGCAAGGCTGCAACGGCCGCCGTAGGGTCCAGGGGAGCGCCCCCCTGAAACGCCTGGCCGAAGATCAGCGTCTCGCGCATGTCCGAGACGTCTGTTCCCTTTTTCAAAAGATCGAAGAACCAGCCGCCGTCGGACGTCTCCCCGTAAAGCACCGCACCGAGAATGCGGTTTTCCTTCAGCACCAGGCGTTTGTAGACCCCTGCCGCGGCATCGCGCAGAATGATCTCCTCCCGGTCCTCGCCGTCGGCAAAATCGCCGGCGGAGTAGAGCGTGACCCCGGTAACCTTCAGCTGCGTCGCGGTTTCGACCGGCCGGAAGGCCGCTTCCTTGCCCGCAAGCGTATTCGCAGCGACCTTCGCCATGTCGTAAAGTGGCGCGACGAGGCCGTAGCACATCTTGTTGTGCTCGACGCATTCGCCGATGGCCAGAATATCCGGATCGGACGACTGCATCCGGTCGTCGACGATGATGCCCCGCTCCACATGGATGCCCGAGTCCGTGGCGATCCGGACTTCGGGCCGGATTCCCACTGCCATCACCACCAGATCGGCGGGATAGACGGTCCCGTCGTCCAGCAGAACCGCCTCTGCCCGGTCCTCGCCGAGAATTGCCTTGGTCTGCGCCTCGCAGTGAACCCGGATGCCGCGCCCCTCGAGATCCTTTTGCAGAAGGAAACCGGCGGCCGGATCGAGCTGCCGCTCCATCAGGTGTCCCATCAGATGAAGGACGACGACCTCCATGCCGCGCAGACGCAGTGCGGCGGCGGCCTCCAGACCGAGCAGTCCGCCGCCGATGACAACGGCCTTGGCGTTCGGCCGGCCCGCCGCGGCCACCATCGCCTCCACATCGTCAAGATCCCGGAAGGCCCGTACACCCGGAAGATCCTTGCCGGCGATGGGAATGACGAAGGGCGCGGAGCCCGTCGCCACGACGAGCCTGTCGTAGGGCGTCTCGCCCTTGCCGGTGACTACCGTCTTGTTCTCGCGATCGATGGCGATAACCGTTTCGCCGAACCGGCAGTCGACACCGTGTCCGGCATACCAATCGGCGTCATGGGTAACGATCTGGTCGAAGGACTTTTCTCCCGCCAGCACCGGCGAGAGCATGATGCGATTGTAGTTCCCGCGCGGTTCGGCGCCGAAAAGCGTGACGTCATAGACGTCCGGCGCAGTTTCAAAAAGATGTTCGAGCATGCGGCCGGAAGCCATCCCGGCGCCGACGACAACAAGTTTCTGTCTGGTCATGGGGTTACTCCGCTGCTGCAGCGTTCGAAGACGCAGGCCCGGCCCATGCGCCCGAAAGGGCGGCACAGGCGGTCTGCACGAACTGGATCTGATCTGGCGTCACGTCATTCACCTCTCTTTCATTCGGCCGCTTCGACGGCAGCCTTCTGCCGGGCCATGCGTACGGCCCGCTTTTCCTGGATCGATTTCAGCTGGTCCGGACCCGGATCCGCGCCGCCCTCATAGGCTTCCAGGAAGTCCAGAAGCTCCTCGCGGTAGGCGTAATAGTCCGGGTGGGCGAGCAGCTCCCGGCGGGAGCGCGGACGCGGCAGATCGACTTCCATGATGTTGCCGATGCGGGCATTCGGGCCGTTGGACATCATCACCACCCGGTCGGCGAGCAGGATGGCTTCATCCACATCATGGGTGACGCAGATCGCCGTCACCCGGGTGCGCTTCCACACATCCATCAGGACGTCCTGCAATTCCCAGCGCGTCAGGCTGTCCAGCATGCCGAAAGGCTCGTCGAGAAGCAGCAGCTTGGGCGACAGGGCGAAGGCCCTGGCGATGCCGACGCGCTGCTTCATGCCATTGGACAGATCGGCCGCGGCCTTTTGCATCGCATCGCCCAGCCCGACCTTGCCGAGATAGTATTCGATCACATCCCGCTTTTCGGACCGGGAAGCGTCCGGATAGACCTTGTCGACACCAAGCTCGACGTTTTCATAGGCCGTCAGCCAGGGCATCAGGCTCGGCGCCTGAAAGACCACGGCCCGGTCCGGACCTGCCTTGGTCACATGCGTGCCGTCGAGGATGATCGCCCCGTCGGTGATCGGGTTGAGACCGGCGACCATGGACAGGACCGTGGACTTGCCGCAGCCGGAGTGCCCGATCAGGGTGACGAACTCGCCCTTTTGCATTTTCAGGTCGAACCCGTCGACGACCGTCAGCGGCCCCTTCGCGGTCGGATAGACCTTCCTGAGCCGGGAGAACTCCAGATAGCGGTCTTGCGTGGCGGTTTCGGCCGCACGCTCATAGGCCTCGGGCAACGCCTCCCCGCCCTTCGTCCGCCGGGTGATCGGAACGATATTCGGCAGGACGATTTCCCGTTCCGCTTCCGCCCCGCGCCGGGCACCGGCCTCCATCAGATAGGCGGTCACCTCGGCGCGCAGACTGATGAAATCCTCGTCGTGATTGAGCTCCGCCCGATCCCGGGGGCGCTTGAACGGCACCTTGAATTCCGGGCCGAGCGTCGCGCTCGTTCCCGGCTTGAGAGGAACGATCCGGTCCGCCAGCAGGATCGCCTCGTCCACATCGTTGGTGATGAGGACGATGGTCTTTTTCTCCTCGTCGCAGATCGCGGCGAACTCGTCCTGCAGCTTGGCGCGGGTCAGCGCGTCCAGTGCCGACAGGGGCTCGTCGAGCAGCAGAAGGTCCGGCTGCATCGCCAGTGCGCGGGCAACGGCCACCCTCTGGCGCATCCCCCCGGAAAGTTCCGCCGGTTTCCTGTCCCTTGCATGCTCGAGCCCGACCATGGCGATATACCTGTCGCCGATGGCCCTGCGCTGCGTGGCGCTCTTTTTCCTGAAGACACTGTCGACGGCCAGCCCCACATTGCCCGCGACCGTCAGCCAGGGCATCAGCGAATAGGACTGGAAAACCACGCCCCGGTCAGGACTTGGTCCGTCGATTTCCTTTCCCTTGAAGACGATGCCGCCCGTATCCGGCTCCATGAGACCTGCAAGCAGGGAGATGAGAGTTGTCTTGCCCGTGCCGGAAAAGCCGACAATGGCGATGAATTCTCCCTCCTCCACCTTCAGATTGATGTCCTTGAGCACATCCGTCCGGTTGGCGCCTTCGCCGTAGGATTTGGAGACACCGGAGATTTCCAGAAAGGCCATGTCGGTCTCCTTACCTGTTCGCCGAGAAGGTGAAGGCGCGTTGCAGGGCGAACATCAGCCGGTCGAGCAGGAAGCCGATGATCCCGATGGTCAGGACCGCGACCATGATCTTCGCGAGCGACTGGGAAGAGCCGTTCTGGAACTCGTCCCAGACGAATTTTCCCAGCCCCGGATTCTGCGCCAGCATTTCCGCGGCAATCAGCACCATCCAGCCCACGCCAAGCGACAGGCGCAGCCCCGTGAAGATCAGCGGCAGGGACGACGGCAGAACCAGTTTGGTGATGGTCTTCCAGGTCGGCAATTGCAGCACACGGCCGACATTCATCAGATCCTTGTCGACGGAGGCAACGCCCAGCGCCGTGTTGATCAGGGTCGGCCACATGGAACACAGCGTCACGGTGACGGCGGAGATCAGCAGGGATTTCGACAGCCAGTCGACGGGATTGGCATAGGTCGCCGATATGATCATCGTGACGATCGGCAGCCACGCGAGCGGCGAGACCGGTTTGAAGATCTGGATCAGCGGATTGATCGCTCCGTTGAAGGACCGGGACAGGCCGGAAGCGATCCCGAGCGGGACAGCGATGATCGTCGCGATCAGGAAGCCCAGCCCGACGGTTTTGAGCGATGTGCCGATCTGGTCGATATAGGTCGGCTTGCCCGTATAGCTGCGCCACTTGACCTTGTCGGACCTGCCCTCGGCTTCCAGCTTGGCGTTGCGCTTGTCCTGGCGCGCGAAAAAGGCTTCCGCCTTGCCGCGCTCGCGCACATGGTCCTCCCAGAGATTGACGGTCTGCTCCCAGACCTGCGCCGGACCGGGCACCGCTCCCAGAGACGTTTGCACCTGCGGTGCCAGAACGCCCCACAGGACCAGGAAGGTGGCAATGCCCAGCAGCGGGATCACAAGCACCCGCTTGAGTTCCCCCATCTGTTCCTTCGGGCTGTCTCCAGCGGCAATTTTCAGAAGCGGCACGGTCCAGGACAGACCAAGCGCGTCCAGCCAGCCGGCTGCCTTGTTGATCCGCGTGAAGAGCTTCTCCCGGCGCGCGGCGCGGGCAAGATCCTTGCTGCCTGCGGTATCGGCATTGGCCATGATGAGGGTCCCCGTTTCGAGTATCTGTTGGTTCGTTTCATTGGAATGGGACGGCACGGCGGGGCTGCGACCGCCGTGCCGTCGCAGGCCGCTAGCCGCCGACGACGTCGTTTCCGGTCACGACCTGCCTGCCTTTCAGGCCGATCGGCAGGCTGTCGATGTAGGCGTTGGGCTGTTTGCCGTCGTAGGCGATGCCGTCGATGATGTCCGCGGCCGGGGTCGGCGCACGGTAGCCGTCGCTCTCCCAGGGAAAGTCTTCCCTGGCGACCTGGCCTTCCTCGACCAGCATTTCGGCGGCCTTGAGATAGATGTCCGGGCGGTAGACGGAGCGGGCCACCTCGTCGTACCAGCTGTCCGGCTTGTATTCGCCGATCTGGCCCCAGCGGCGCATCTGGGTCAGATACCAGACCGCATCGGAATAGTAGGGATAGGTGGCGAAGTAGCGGTAGAAGACGTTGAAATCGGGAACATCGCGCTTGTCGCCCTTCTCGTATTCGAAGGTGCCCGTCATGGAGTTGGCGATGACTTCCGCGTCCGCGCCGACATATTCGGATCTGGACAGGATTTCGACCGCTTCCATCCGGTTGGCGTTGTCGTTCTCGTCAAGCCATCTGGCCGCACGGATCAGGGCCTTGGTGACGGCAAGCGTGGTGTTCGGATATTCCCGGGTGAAGGCTTCGGTCATGCCGAAGACCTTCTCCGGATTGTTCTTCCAGATTTCGTAGTCGGTGATCACCGGAACGCCGATCCCCTTGAAGACCGCCTGCTGGTTCCACGGTTCGCCGACGCAATAGCCATAGATGGTGCCGGCCTCGAGCGTTGACGGCATCTGCGGCGGCGGCGTGACCGACAGAAGCGCCTCCCCCTGGATCTGTCCGGAAATGTCGGTGTCGGAATAGAAACCCGGGTGAATGTCGCCGGAGGCCAGCCAGTAGCGCAGCTCGTAATTGTGCGTGGAGACCGGGAACACCATGCCCATGTTGAACGGCTTGCCGTCGGCCTTGAATTTCTCGACCACGGGCTTGAGCGCGGACGCCTTGACAGGATGCACCGGCCTGCCGTCCGCCTGCATTTCCAGATGCGGCTTCATCATCTCCCAGATCTCGTTGGAGACGGTGATGCCGTTGCCGTTGAGATCCATGGAAAACGGCGTGACGATATGTGCCTTTGTGCCGAAACCGATGGTGGCGGCCAGCGGCTGGCCTGCCAGCATATGCGCTCCGTCCAGTTCGCCGGTAATCACCCGGTCGAGCAGAACCTTCCAGTTGGCCTGCGGCTCCAGGGTGACGAAAAGCCCCTCGTCCTCGAAATATCCCAGCTCATAGGCCACCGCGAGCGGCGCCATGTCGGTCAGCTTGATGAAACCGAAGGTCAGCTCGTCCTTTTCGACATCCAGCATGTCGGCAAGGGCGCCGGAAGCGGGTACCAGCGCCGTGGCTGCCATCAAGGCGCAAAAAACGACCCGGCGGGTGATCCTGTTCGTAGTCGACATTTTGTCTCGTCCTCTTCCCTCTTTGCCCTGCACAGACCTCAACAGGCCCCCAGGCAAAAATAAAAAAAGCCGCCGACTGACTTGCATGTATGGAAGGAGGACCATGCAAGTCAGTGCGGCGGCTTTGCCTGAGCGCCCTGCGGTGAGCGCGATATGAATTGGGCCAACGTCGGCCACGCCAAACTCAAGCAGGATGCGTGCCAACCCGAAGAATTTGATATTATCTTATTATTTTCAGACTGTTAGAAAAAAGGGGAAGTCAGGGACTTTGCTACCCGTGCACGAAACAGTGGCGCAAACCGCAGGCAATTGGTCTTTTTTTGTGCAACGCAACGTGCCGATCCGGAAACCACAACCACCTTTTCCGCATCTAGATATGCGGTTCGTCGAACATGTGAAGCGGCGTGTCATCGGAAAGCTTTTCCAGTCCCAGCGCATCCAGATAGAGATCCGGGGAAAAGATCCTCGCCGTGGCGGCGGCGGCCGCGGCGGACCGCTCCACCTGCCCCCAGCGCACCATCTGATCGTAGAACCACTTTCCGTGTGAGGGCATCGGAGCCGCCCGCGCGCCGCCCGAGAAACTCAGGAAATCGGGAATCTGTTTTACGGTGTTCCTGCCAAGGCGTATGCGGCCAGTAAGCGCCGGCAGGCAGATGTCAGCAGGACAGGCCAGAAGATCACTGCGTGAGAGCAGCGCGGCCAGCTCCTCCCCGTTCCCGGTCTCGGCACACCAGTCCGCGGCCCTCGACAGGGCGCGCAACAGGGCTGCCAGCGTCTCCGGATTGGCCTCCGCCCATTTCCGGGTAACACCGAGAACCTTTTCCGGACTGTCCGGCCAGATGGCCTGCTTGAAAGTGGCGATTCTGCCCGTTCCGGCAGTCACCGCAGCCGTATTCCACGGCTCTCCGGCGCAATAGCCGTCGAGCTGGCCGGTCGCGAGCGCATCCGCCATGATCTGCGGCGCCAGCACGGTGATTTCCATATCCCTGTCGGGATCCAGTCCGGCGGCGGCGATCCAGTAGCGCAATTCATAGGCGTGCCCGGAAAACGGATGGACCACGCCGAAGCGCAGGGGCGGCGCCCCTTCAGTCCGTCGCGTCGCGATGACCGTCCCCAGAGCCTTGCCGGTCGAGGCAGGATCGCCGCCGCTGTCAGCACCAGCGGCAACCATATCCGCCCACAGGCCTGTCGAAACCGTGATGGCGTTGCCGCCCAGACCGAGCAGCATGGGTGCCAGCATCGGCACCGCCAGACTGGTCAGGTTCAGGCTCGCCGCTATCGGCATCGGCGCCAGCATATGGGCGACATCGAAATGACCGACGGCGATCCGGTCGCGGATATTCGCCCAGGACGTTTCCCGCACAAGCTTCAGCGCGATGCCTTCCTGCCCGGCAAAGCCCTTTTCCGCGGCCGCCACCAGAACCGCGCTGTCCAGCAGCGGAATGAAACCGGCAATGACGGGTGTTGCGTTCTTGTCCATTATCCTCCGGTCTCCCGGTTGGCCGTTCTGCTCCGGCAGGTTCTTTTCACAAGCATGGCCTAGTCCCCCAGCAGTCCGCTGGCGATGACCAGGCTCCGGGCCACTTCGATGATCTTGCGACTCTGGTTCATGGCCGACCGGCGCAGGAGGTCATAGGCTTCCTGCTCCGACAGCCCCTTGGATTTCATGAGAATGCCCTTGGCCCGGTCCAGGGTTTTCCGGTCGGCAAGTTCGTTGCGGGCTTCCTCCAGCTCTTCTGCCAGCTTGGAAAAGGCCCGGAATCGGCTGATGGCCATGTCCAGGATCGGTTTCACCCGCTCCCGCTTCAGCCCGTCGACCACATAGGCGGAGACCCCGGCATCGACGGCCTCCTCGATCGAATGCCTGTCAGACTTGTCGACGAACATCGCGATCGGGCGCCGGACCGCCCGGGAAACCTGGAACATGTGTTCGAGCTGGTCGCGATTCGGGTTTTCCAGGTCGATGACGATCACATCAGGATTGATATCGGCGATCCGCCGCATCAGGCCGTCCATCCGGTGCACGAGAATGACCCGGTCATGCCCCGCATCGCGCAATCCCTGCTCGATGATGGATGCCCGGATCTTGTTGTCGTCAATGACCAGAATGGAAAGCCCGCCGCTCATGCCGCCATTATGCGCAGGGCTAGTTTTTATGCAACATTCATGCTGCGGCGCAGCAACAAATTTATCGCCGGATTGTTTTAAGGCCGAAAATTTCTCCCGGTTTCTTGAGCATTTTCATGTATATGGTGCCTCAAAACAGTGTTGGAAACTTCTGAACCGGACAGTCGGCACCGTTCCCTGGAAGGGTCTGGCCAGTGGCTGAGGCAATGCGGATGGCAGGTCCCGAAATGGAAAAGCAGCAGATCCGAACCAGGAACACGCTGACGCTCGCCCGGCTCCGGGCACTGGAAGCGGTGGTCCGCACAGGCAACTGTTCCGCGGCCGCCAAGGAAACCGGCGTTTCGCAGCCGTCGGCCTCCAACCATGTGCAGGATCTGAAAAGCCGCTTCAAGACCAGGCTCCGGGGCTTTCGAAAGCGCCCCTCAGCGTGGACACCCTGCATCACCGGCAGTCTCCCGTACCCGGCGATATTCCGAGCCCCACGGAAAGACCCTTGGGTTGCCCGTTTGCAAGGGAACGCTGCGTGGTGGAAACTCCCCAATGGCAGGAAGCGGCACCGGAACATTTCGTGGCCTGCCACTTCGCCGAAGAATTCGATTTTTCAAGACCAAACGCAAAACGCCACGAGCACCATTGAATGAAACAGACATCATACGACCTCGCGATCGTCGGTGCGGGAATTGTCGGGCTGGCCCATGCCCTGGCTGCGGCAAAACGGGGCAAGAAGGTTCTGGTGATCGACCGGGACAGCGTTGCCAACGGTGCCTCCATCCGCAACTTCGGCTTTGTCACTGTCACCGGACAGCAGGCGGGGGATTGCTGGCAGAAGGCCTCCCGCAGCCGCCAGGTCTGGGCGGAAGTTGCCGAGGCGGCCCGGATCCCGTTGCTGCACCAGGGACTGACCATGACAGCCCGTCTGCCGGAATCCGAAGCGGTGATCGATGCCTTTCTGGACACCGAGATGGGCACGCACTGCTGCCGCCTGACAGCGGAAGAAGCCGCCCTGAAGGTGCCGTCACTGCGGCCCGGCAGCATTTCCTGTGCGCTCTATTCTCCCCTGGAAGTGCGCGTTGAATCCAGGGATGCCCTTCCGCAGATCGCCAACTGGCTTGAGGAAGTCCATCAGGTCGATTTTCTCTGGCAGACAAGCGTCAATTCCGTGGCAACACCGACCCTCGAAACCTCGCGCGGTACGGTGAGCGCGGATACGGTGATCGTTTGCCCCGGAGACGACGGAACGACCCTGTTCGCGGAGCGCATCGCCGCCTACGGACTCACCCGCTGCAAACTGCAGATGTTGCGCGTCCGTCCCCGCGAGCCCATGCGTCTGGGGACCGCCGTCATGTCCGATCTCGGTCTTGCGCGCTATCTCGGCTATGCCGAACTGCCCGAGGCGGAGGCGCTCAAGGCACGGCTCGACCGGGAAATGAGCGGACACCGGGAGAACGGCATTCATCTGATCGTGGTCCAGTCGGAAGACGGCAGTCTGGTCGTCGGCGACAGCCACCACTACGACCTCACGCCGGATCCCTTCATCGACCGGTCCGTAAACGACCTGATCCTCGCCGAAATGGACACTATCCTCGATCTCGGATCATACGATATCTCCGAAACCTGGATTGGCACCTACGCCTCTGCCCCCGACCGCTGGCGGCTGACCGACACGCCGGACGACGCGACACGCATCGTCATCGTGACGGCGGGATGCGGTGCTTCCACCGCTTTCGCCATTGGCGAGGAAACCGTTGCCGACCTCTATAGATAGGACAGACACAAAATGAGCAAATTCAAGGCCGTGGTATTCGACTGGGCCGGCACGATGATCGACTTCGGATCCTTCGCCCCCATGGGCGTCTTCGTCAGCGCCTTTGAACGGTTCGGTATTACCGTGTCCATAGCCCAGGCGCGTGCGCCCATGGGCAAGCCGAAATGGAACCACATCCGCACCATGATGGACGATCCGGATATAGCGGCCCAGTGGACCGAGCGGTACGGACACGCCCCGACAGATGCGGATGTCGACAAGGTCTACGAGGTTTTCGTACCGATGAACGAAGAGGTTGTCGCCGATTACGCCGATCTGGTTCCGGGAGCGGCCGAAGTTGTCAAAACGCTGCGGGACAAGGGGCTGAAAATCGGCTCCACCACCGGCTACACCCGCTCGATCATGGAGCGGGTGCTCCCGAAGGCTGCGGAACAGGGTTACGTGCCGGACAACCTGATCTGCGCCGACGATCTGCCGGAGGGCCGCCCGGGCCCCCTGGGCATGTACCAGTGCTTTGTCGATCTGGTCGCCTATCCGCCGAGCGCGGTGATCAAGGTGGACGACACGGAGCCCGGCATCGCCGAAGGCGTCGCCGCCGGATGCCTGACGGTTGGCCTGGCGCTGTCCGGCAATTACGCCGGCAAGACACCCGACGAGCTCGCGGCCTTGTCCGAGGCGGAAGTCGACAGCCTCCGGCAGCACGCCACATCAAAGCTGAAGGACGCCGGCGCCGACCATGTGATCGACACGGTCGCCGATCTTCCCGCGCTCATCGAAAAACTCGAACACGCATGAGCCGGCGCCCGAATATCCTGCTGATCACCGCCGACCAGTGGCGCGGTGACTGTCTTGGCACCATGGGGCATCCGGTCGTCCGGACGCCCAATCTGGATGCCCTGGCCGAGACGGCAACGGTGTTCGAACACCATTATGCGGCGACCGCCCCCTGCTCTCCGGCACGCGCATCGCTGTATACCGGGCTCTACCAGATGAACCACCGGGTGGTGTGGAACGGTGCTCCGCTCGATGACCGCTTCGACAATATTGCCCGCGCGGCGCGCCGGGCCGGATACAGGCCGACACTCTTCGGCTACACCGACACCTCGCCTGATCCGCGGCAGCTCCACCCGGACGACCCGGCCCTGCAGACCTATGAAGGCGTCCTGCCCGGATTTGCCGTCCGCCAGGCTCTGCCGGAAGATGACGCGCCGTGGCTGTCCTGGCTAGCCGCACGCGGCCATGATCCCGCCTCCCTCGATACGATCCATCTCGTGGAGGAGGAAGACGGCGAGCTGATTTCCAGGAACGCCCCCCGCTATTCCAGCGACGAAACGCAGACCGCCTTTCTGACGGACGCCTTTCTGACCTGGCTGCGGGAACAGGGCCGGGAACAGCCCTGGATGGCCCATATCTCTTTCCTGCGCCCTCACCCGCCCATTGTCGTCCCGGCGCCGTTCAACACCATGTACGATCCCCATGACGGCCCGGAGTTTGCCGGGGCAGAAACTGCGGAGGCGGAAGCCGCCTTCCATCCGCTGATCGCGGCGCTGCAGGATTATCAGCACCTTGCCAGCCACATACCGGGCACTGACAGGCATGTCCGCGACCTCGGCCGGGAGGACCTCAGGCGCATCCGCGCCCTCTATTACGGCATGATTACCGAGGTCGACGCCCAGCTCGGCCGCATCTTCACTGCCCTCGAAGATCTGGAAGACACCCTGATCATATTTACCTCCGATCATGCGGAAATGATGGGTGACCACTGGATGCTCGGCAAGGGCGGCTTCTACCGCGAAAGCTATCACATCCCGCTGATGATCCGCGCGCCGGGCGGTGCGAAAGGCAACCGCGTTTCGGCCTTCACATCCGCCACGGACATTTTCCCCACGCTGCTCGGATTTCTCGATATCGACGCCGAGCACGCCCCGGACGGTGAGAGCCTGTGGCCCTTTCTCCGCGGCGGGACGCCGCTTTGCTGGCGGGATGCCGCCCTGTGGGAATTCGACTACCGTCAGCTGCTGGAAAGAGCGCCGCAGCATTTCCCCGACCAGACAGGAAGGAACTCTCCCGCGCTGATCAGCCGGATGGGACCTGACTGGCAATATATCCATTTTTCCGGACTGGAAAGTCTGCTGCTGACTTCCACGCCCTCCTCCGGCCGGCTTGAAAACGCGGCAGCCGATCATCCCGACGCCGTGCTCGCAAATCTGGATCTCCTGCTGTCCGAGCGTCAGCGGCACAATGACGAAACGCTCGCGCGCTCCATGGTCTGGGACTATCATTCGGCTTAGGGTGTGATCTCCTGAATGCAGATGAACCGGTTTGGGGCGACCTGATCTTCATCAGGGAGCGAAAGCTCAGGACACGGGGTGAAGTTGTTTCGTCATCATGTATGAGGTCACACCCCAGAACCGCCCGGCAGTCCCGGCCCGCAGGAGGGTTGAAAGCGGCAAGACAGGTGATATGCGACCCGCAGTGCGCTACAAGCAAGGCATGAAGCCCGCAAGACTGCTCCCTTCCCGTCCCCGGGCCGCCATGCTGCTGGCCGCCTGTCTCTCGGTCCTCGCACCGGGGTCCGCGGGTGCCGCAAATCTCCAGGTGATCGACAGTACCCAGGCCCCCTGGCCCTCCATAGGCCGGGTGAATGTCGCCGGATACCGGACGACATCCATGTGCACGGGAACGCTGATAGCCCCAACGATCGTGCTGACCGCGGCTCATTGCCTCTACGACAGCCGGACCCTGAAGCCCTTTCCGCCTGACCGGCTCCTCTTCATAGCCGGTGTCCGGCGGAACGAATATGCGGCCCGGCTGGAGACCGCCTGCTTCCTGACCGCCGAGGGTTTCGTTCCTTCCAAAGACGTCAGCCTGGACGACATCCGCAAGGATGTCGGTATCCTCATCCTGAAGGAAGCCAGCTCGCTTGCGCCCGTGCCGCCCCTGGCGGCACGGCAGGCGGTCCACATCGGAAAAGACACGCGATTTCGATCCGTCGGATACCGGCGCAGCCGGCGCTATCTTCCGACGGTGGTTCCCGCCTGCCGGATCCTGGGAAGTCCCCGGGGGATCTGGATCACGGACTGTTCCGCCGAAAGCGGCGTGTCCGGCGGACCTCTCCTCATCGAGACGCAGGACGGACCGCGGGTGGCCGGCGTGACGTCCGCACGGATCGATGCGGACCGGTCCGCGATCGTACCGTTTTCCAATTGGCAGGCCTTGCTGGAAAATCCCTCCTGCCGACAAAGTGCCCCGGCAGCAAAGCCGCCCGCCATCACGGGGCAATGATCCGCATCGGCCTTTTGGGTCTGTGGTGATTTTTCGCTGCCCCTTGCCGGACGGCCCGGCTATGGTGCCGGGATATTGCCGGTGTGCGCGAGATGTCTATGGAAGACCTCCGCTCCCCGGACCCCAGATCGACAGATGCAAAGATTATCGGACGATGAAACAATCCGCGCCGCCGCTTCAACAAGACCAGATCCGGGAGATCCCCCTGAACAAGCTGGCCTTCGTCGCCAGCGACACGGAGGAAGCCCGCACGGCGCTTGAAAGCCTGACCCGCCGCTACGGCAACTTTCCTGTCGATGAAGCCGATGCCATCGTCGCCCTGGGCGGTGACGGGCTGATGCTGCAGACGCTGCACGCCCATATGGACTCCGGCAAGCCGATCTACGGGATGAACCGGGGGTCGGTCGGCTTCCTGATGAACGAATACCGGGAAGACAATCTGAAGGAGCGGCTGGCCAAGGCGGATATCACCACCATCCGCCCGCTTGAAATGACGGCAGTCGACGTGGACGGCATCACGCGAAATGCGCTCGCGATCAATGAAGTCTCGCTCCTGCGCCAGACGTCCCAGGCCGCTCGCCTGAGAATTTCCGTCGACGGCCGGGTCAGGCTGGAAGAACTGGTCTGTGACGGCTGTATCGTCGCCACCCCTGCCGGAAGCACGGCCTATAATCTCTCCGCGCACGGCCCTATCCTGCCGATTACGGCGCATCTGCTCGCACTGACCCCGATCAGCGCCTTTCGCCCGCGGCGCTGGCGCGGGGCGTTGTTGCCGAATCTTGCCAAGGTCGACATTGAAATCCTCGATCCGGGAAAACGGCCGGTGAGCGCTTCGGCCGACCACCGGGAAATCCGGTCCGTCACCCATGTCGCGATCGAGGAATCGACCCGCCTCGAAGGGCTGATCATGTTCGATTCCGATCACGGCTGGGACGAGCGCATCCTGACGGAAATGTTCCGCTACTGATCATGGGCGCCATGTTCGTCCGGGAACAAAGGCTCTGACAAAAGCCGCTGCGGCAACATCCTGTTAAGTATGATTGACGATACTCGACCCCTCGGGAGCGTTTCCGGCGTCTCCCCCTCCAGTCAAAGCGGATGAGGACGAAATCCGACATGGCCGACACCGCCAAGGATCAGACCTGCGAAATCCTGTCGCCGCCAAGCGATCTGCGCAGCAAGGTGCGTGAACTGACGCCCCGCGAAAGCAGGAAGTTCGACCCGGTGAAGGCCGCCGAGGACGCCCTGCACCGCCTCTCGCAGAATTTCGGCACCTGGATGGACAACGAGACCCGGGACCTGACCCGTGCCTGGGAAATCGTGCAAAGCGAAGGCCTGTCGGAAGAAACCCTGGCAACCCTGTTCCAGGCAGCACACAACATCAAGGGTCAGGCCCTCACGCTCGGCTTTCCCCTTGTCGGGGAAGTCGCCGCCAGTTTCTGCCACCTGATCGAAACCGTCCCCTCGCCGTCCGCCCTGCCCCTGGATCTCACCGAACGCTATGTGGAAGCCATTCGGGCGATGGTCAAGGAAGGCGCAAAGGACGACGCCAACAGGACCGGCGTCCAACTGCTGGAAACCCTGAGAGCCGTGACCGGCGATTTCCTGGCACAGTTTCCGCCCGAACCTGACGACATGTGATCTTCGCCGCCCTGCGGATGTTGCCGGGCCTGCCCACAAGCCAGTCGTAATTTCCGATTGACGCCGCCGCTGACGCGCGGTGACGCGGACCCAGGGCGAAGCCGACGTCAAAACCGCCGCCCTTCAAGCAAACCGGCTCATGACAACGCCCCGGTGGGAAGACCCCACGGGTCGGGACGCCGGAGCCTGCCTGTCCATGCGGCGAAAAATCTGCCCGTGGAGGGACAAGAGCGTGTTGCGTCGAACTGAAGAAAGAAAATCGCCCCAGCACATCTGCAATGCAAAAGGCGTCAGGCCGCCGTCGTCAGCAGTCCGCTGTTCTTGAGCAACAGACGCGCTTCCAGGCGGGCCACGTCGATGGCAAACCGGCGCAGGAACGCCGTGACATCCTCATCCGCGCCCAGGGCGCCGTCCTGCATTTCCGCCAGCAGGGTTTCCGTCAGCATCCTGGCTTCATCGAGAGCCAGATCATAGGTGAAGTCCGCATCGGCCTGCCGGGCGATATCGATGGCCAGCAGGAAGGCCTGATGCGCCCTGATAGGCAGACCGGCCTTGCGCAGCATCGCCTGAAGGGCGGAACGCCGGACCGCGATCAGCAGGCTGCGCAGGCGCGGCAGCGGCACCTGGCCCAGATTGGCGAGAGCCGCCGCGAAAAACCGCAGGCGGCCGCAGCACACGGCGCGCAGCAGCAGACGTGTGGTCAGCTTGCCCCTGACCCGCAGATGTTCGACAAAATCCGTCAGATCCTCTTCACTCGCCTCCAGGGCCAGACGCAGGACCACCTTGTCTTCGGCATCGATCAGGAAGGTGTCTCTCTGGTGCTCGGGAACCCGTTCCAGAACAAGCGGGTGATCGTCCAGGCTTTCCGCCAGCCGCATGAGCAGCTCATAGCGGGTCGGCAGCGGAAGATCCCGCGTCTTCAGGAGCGCGTCGCAAATGTCGGGACGGTGTTCGAACCGTTGCGCCAGACGCAGCAGCGAGGACTGCAGTACCTGCGCACTGGAATTGCGCAACAGCGTCCTGCAGGCAATTTCACTGCCAACCTCGCAAACCGCGGCGCAGACGGACGCGGGCAGTCCGACCCGTTCGGCAATGGCGCATTGCACGGCATCGCTGCCTTCAGCGAAGAGATCCACCAGTTCGGCGTCGGAGAGAATCGGCGAGAATTTGAGGACAGGAACCGCCACTTCGTCGACGTCGCCGGCAAGACAGCGCACGACATGACCCGGCGCATGCGGACTGCCGGCAAGGACCTTCGCAATCGCCTTGCGCACGCCGCGGCTCGGATCATCGAGAAGAATTGTCAAGGCCGCAACCATGCTGCTCCAGTCCCTGCTACCGGGTTCGGCTGCCAGACAGTGCTGCGCGAATTCCCGCGCGGCCCGGATGTCCAGCGTGCATTCATCTTCGTTATTCAGCTGCAGAATGTCGTGTACGGTCATGGCGGTAAAACAATCTTCCCAAGTGTCGGATCCTATCCTGACATCAAAGGCTTAACGATCGGTTCACCATAATTTTCACAAGGGTGCCGGATCCCGGGGATCAGGCCGGCGGCAGCAGATCCTTCTGTTCCTCTTCCGCCTTCTGGCGCAGGAAACGCGTGAGATCCAGCGGGCCACCCTGATCGGCAAGGGCCAGTTCCTGGGCCGCTACCTGGTTGGAGGCGCCGGAAAGTGCCCCGAAAAGAGCCACTTCGTCGACAGCGGCAAAAGCGGAAGCAAACCGTGGATTGACCTCGGCCTGCGTGGATCCGTTGTCGTTGCGGAACAGCGCCTCGAAGGGATTGACGGTTTTGGCCGCCTGAAAAGCCGACACGACACGGGTGGTGGCAGCATCAACACTCCCGCCGTTTATGGAGGCCACACCCCGATCCTGTGACACAGTCTCGCCACGGGGTGCCCCGGCCCGCTCCTCCTGCAGGAAAACGGCGCTTGCCGCAGTGCCCGTGGATTGATCGGACCGGGTTTCCGGAAGCTCCAGGCGTGCCTGCGCGAATTCTGGCATCTTGCGTCCGGAAAGCGCCGCTGCAGCAGCGTCGGCCGTCTGCGCGGACGCCGAAGGTTTGCCGCGCATGGCGAAAGCGGCTGCCGGATCGCCGGCCAGATGGTCGAATGAATTCCGGTCGACGCCGGGAGCCCCGTCCCCGGGCTTGGCGTTCGGCAGCTGGGCCACGCCGGTCAGCGCGCCGGAGGTGCGAAGGTTCTTCTTGCCGCTGACTTCCGCGATCATCGTGACCGCGTCGTGCTTGGAGACGATGACGTCATAGACTTCCTGCATCGACCGGGCATTGCCGTTGCGATGATAGAAGATCGGCTTGTTCGCCCTGGCCTGGGCGGAGAACATGCTGTCGGCGCGCACGTCCGGATTGGCGGCCGTGGTTTCAATCAGCTTGCTGGCCCCGTGCGCCCCGAGGAAATGCGCCATATAGAGCTCGCCGTCCGTCGGTTCGCGGCCGATCCTCTGCTCAAGGTAATTGGCATTCTTCTGCGTCAACGCTCCCGCCATCATGGACGAGATCTCCGGATCCTTGCGCAGATCCAGGATCTCGCGCCGCATCTGGGGATCGCTGACGTAAAACCGGCCGTTCTTGCTCTGCTTTATCTCGTCGGAATATTTGCCCAGACCGTGTTTCGGTCCGGCTTCCTTCATTGTCTCCAGCCATGTCGATTCAATGAACTGGAACAGCCCGGTCGCGCTCGAGGTCTTGGCCTTGGCTGCCGGATCGAACGAGGATTCCCGTGCAGCCGTCTTCACCAGGTAGTCGAACGACGTACCTGTTGAACTACTTGCAGACTGAAACGCTAGCTCGATCCGAGACGCGATCGAGGTGGTGTCAGCTATCAGCATGACCCTGTCTCCTCGACGGAACTAAATTATGGTTTCGTTAACCTTAGTGCTCACTTCACGCCCAAAAGGTTAACAATACCTTAACAGCACACAGATGATGGACAGGGCAACTACGGCAGCATGTTTTTTACTTGAACCTGCGCAGTTTTACGCATGCAATCCGCCGGATTTGTGGACACGAAAGACAATCCGAACCTTTTCTTGGGAAAAACATTCCGGCAAACAGATCGTCCGCGCCGGCGAAATACCGACGGTTACGGTGAGTCGGCCCCTCTCGAAGACAAAAGACACCGGCGTCTTCTTCGGATCAATCGTACTGCGCAGAAAAATTTCCGCAGGGTAAGGGAAAGACTCTTTCGCCGGTTACACCTTCGGCCGGTCCATCTGAAAGACCTCGGTAACGACCGCATAGTCCATGTAGCCAAGGCGCGACAGCGGCTTGTAGCGGGTGACATCCACACAACCGTCGACGATGACATCGTCGTCGATATGAACACCGACCACCTGGCCCAGAACCATGTAGCTGTCGGTTTCCACCCCATCGAGCCCCTTCAGACGCACCGTCTGCAGATGCTTGCATTCGAGCGCCGTCACCGCTTTCGCCACCCGGGGGGCCTTGACCATCCGCGAAGGCGTCATCTCCAGACCGGTCAGATCGAACTCGGAAGTTTCGTGCGGCACGGCGGCGGAGGAGATATTCATCTGGTCCCTCAGGTCCCAGCTCGCCATGTTGCAGACGAATTCCCCGGTCGCGTCGACATTCGCGACGCTGTCCTTGTAGCCGGTGGAGGAAAACAGCACGATCGGCGGGCGGTCGCACACGCAATTGAAGAAGCTGTAGGGCGCCAGGTTGGCACGCCCTTCCCCGTCCACCGTGGAGATCCAGCCGACGGGCCGCGGAGCGACAATCGCCTTGAACGGATTGTGGGGAAGCCCGTGATCGTTCTTTTCCGTTTCATAAAACATTGGCTACTCGGTCTCCGTCCAATTGGTGATCAAATCCGCAAGCTCGGGGCGCGGACGTTCGAAAGGCGGCTGGGTCGGCGTGCCGATCTGAATGAATCCGGCGAAACGCTCTCCCGGACGGGCGCCGAGATAGCGGGCGGCCTCGTCGTCCAGGCAATACCATTCGCTCAGCCATTGCGACACGAAACCGGCTGCGGCAGCGGCCGTGACGAGATTCATGCATACGGCGCCCGCGGAAAGCTGCTGTTCCCAGAGGGGAATCTTCGGGTGTTCCGACGCGGTGCTGATAACGCCGACCACGAGCGGCGCCCTTGTAAAGCGGGTCAATTCCTTTTCGCGCTGGTCCGGTTCCAGCGGGCCGTTCCTGCGCTCGCACAGCGCTGCAAGCCAGGCCCCGATCCGTTTCCCCTGCTCCGCCCGATACAGAACGAAACGCCAGGGCGCCAGCTTGCCGTGATCGGGCACGCGCGCGGCGATAGTGAGTATTTCCCTGATCTGCGCCTCGTCCGGCCCCGGCCCGGTCATGGTAACCGAGGGATGGGAGCGCCGTTTACGCAGGAATTCGAGAGTTTCCGGCGAACCGGAATGGAAACTCGGCATGAACGTGTCCTGTACAGATAGTCGCATGTGCAACTATCCCCCTAATTGATTGCCCATATTTGTCAACTTTTACCGCAAGGGCAGGCAAGACGGTTTTGCCTTCCCGGCCCCGGTCCTTGTCACAGGGGACGGAAGACGAAGTCCGCTACATGTCACACTGATCGCCCAATTGAAACGGCAGCCCTGGCGGCATTGCTCGCATTGTCTTGAATTTGCCCGATTTTCAGTCCCAATAGGGAAAAAGGTCTCTCGACTCAAAAGACGGCTTTTCCTGTCGGAGAAAAATGATAATGAAGTGGGCATGTTGAACGCAGGATCTGTTTCAATCCGGAGATTTTTCGCAAGTCGCATCATCAGGAGCGTGGCGCTTCCGCTGATGCTTTGCGCCTCGGTGCTGTCCGGCTACGGCCTTTCTGCCCGGGCCCAGTCTCCAGAGCTGCCGCCTCCCCCCGCGGTCAAACCGGATCCAGACGCGCCTTCCGCACTCCCCGAAGAACCGATCATAAATCTGCTCGACCGGGAACCGGAGCCTCTCTTTTCCGATACCCTCGTTCCCTATGCTCCGGCGCGCTCCGCCACAACGGGCATCTCCGAAGGCCTTGATCAGGGCGCCCTCTATCTGATGGCGAAACTCACCCCGGACAGCCCGCCCCTCAACGACGGCCTGATCTGGCGCATCTACTCCGAGACAACCAATGCGGACGGTCGGCTGCAACTGGTCGCGACGTCCCACGGTGGTGATGCGGAATTCCGGCTCGATCCGGGAACCTATCTCGTCCATACCGCCTACGGCTTTGCCCAGGCGACAAACCGGATCATGATCGGCAAGGAAGTCCAGTCCAAGATGCTGACCCTCAATGCGGGTGGCATCAAGTTCGGCGCCGCGCTCAAGGACGGCGAGGATCTGGATGACCCCACCGTGGTCTTCGACATCTACGGCAGGGAATTTGACGAGCGCGGCGAACGCGACCTGATCGCCAGCAATGTCAAACCTGGTTCCATTGTCCGGTTGGCCGCCGATACCTATCATGTGGTCAGCCGCTACGGCAACGTGAACGCCGTCGTGCGCGCTGACATTCAGGTCCTTCCGGGGAAGCTGACGGAAGCGACCATCTTCCACAAGGCCGCGGATATCACCCTGAAGCTGGTCAACGAACGCGGCGGCGAAGCCATCGCCAACACCACCTGGTCCGTCCTGAGCCCCGGCGGCGACATCGTGGTGGAAGCCACCGGCGCCTTCCCGGATTTCGTGCTGGCCGAGGGGGAATACGAAGCGGTCGCCCGCAACAACGGCCGCACCTACATGCACACCTTCGAAGTCGCACCGGGTGACGACCGCGAAGTCGAGGTCGTCACCAGCATGGCCGAACTGGCTGACCAGCAAGAGACCGTATCAAGCAACTGACGGCCCGGCGCCTCGGCGCTGACAGCGGAGGCTGCCACGTCTCGCGTTCCGTCCAGGCGGCTTCAAGGTTTCATGAATTCAGTTCAATGCAACAGGCTGTGGAACTACAGGCGCCGGGCAAGCACGCGGTGTGCCTGTGTCGCCGGCTCCATTTCCATGACCTTGGTCTGCAGGAAATCCATGATTTCCTTCTGGTCGCCGAGCCCTTCCAGGGTTTCGAACGGGATCGGCTGACCGGCGCGGGCGGTCATCACCGAACCGATGATGCGGCGGAATTCACGCACCAGCAACGACAGGCGCAGGGTCAGCGAATATTTGCTCACCAGATGGAACAGCCAGGAATTCTGCCCGTCGAAATAGAGCGGCAGAACCGTCGCCCGTGAGGAGCGGATCATCTTTGCCGTGAAGGTCTTCCAGGGCAGTTCCTGCGCGCGGCCGAACGGTTTGGCAGCCGTGGCGACGCCGCCCCCCGGGAACACGATGATCGTCGTGCCTTCCTTCAGAAGCCGCAAAGCCTCCTTGCGGGTCTGCATGTTGGTTTTCAGCGCTTCCTTGGTTTCCTCGAAATCCACGGGAAGCGAAAACGGCCGCACCTCCGGCACTTTCAGAAGCTCGTTGTTGATCAGGATCTTGAACGGCCGGTCGAGTTTCTCTGCCAGCGCCAGGAGCGCCAG
Source organism: Labrenzia sp. 011 (assembly GCF_003075075.1). GTDB lineage: Bacteria > Pseudomonadota > Alphaproteobacteria > Rhizobiales > Stappiaceae > Roseibium. The sequence goes on from NZ_QCYM01000024.1 coordinate 29,109, forward strand.
GCCATCGCCGATGCCATAGGGATGATTCGCGATCAGCACCAGCGGACCTTCGGGCAGGTTCTGCGGCGGCCACTCGCCACCGGCGACGGAGACATTCAGATTGATCAGTCCGAGAAGATCGTTCCAGATGTATTCCGACGTGCCGACCATGGTGTCTTTCCACACCTCGTAAAGGTCAACAAGCTTTCCTCGCCCGGAAAGACCTTCAATCGCCCGGATGGTCCAGCGCTTGAGCGGCGGATGTTCGGGGTTTGCGTAACTGAATTCGGTGTGGTGCACGGTGGTCGTCTTGAACCTGGTTTCATTCTGGCAAATTTGGAACCCAATACCAGACAGAGTGTATCACGAATATGACAACAGGACACGGCAGATCGGCTTGCCTCATGCGGAGCGGGATGCCCTTGAAAAAGGGCATCCCTCAATCTGCGGTTTTCCCGCCGACAGGAAAAGAGGCTAGCGCAGGTCCGGCGGCAGAGCCTCCTCGACAAAGGCCGCCACGGCGTCATCGAGCCCCATGGAGGTCTGGTCCTTGGAGCCGAGACGGCGGACATTCACCGTCCGCTCCTCCGCCTCGCGCATGCCGCAGACCACGATCACCGGAACCTTGGCGAGCGAATGTTCCCGGACCTTGTAGTTGATCTTCTCGTTGCGGAAGTCGGTCTCCACTTTCAGGCCTTTCGACTTCAGAAGATCGGCGACTTCCTGACCGTAGGAATCGGCTTCGGAAGTGATGGTCGCCACGACGATCTGTAACGGTGCGAACCACAGCGGGAAATGGCCGGCGTAGTTCTCGATCAGGATCCCGAGAAACCGCTCCATCGAGCCGCAGATCGCCCGGTGGATCATCACCGGCGTCTTCTTCTCGCCGTCGCTGTCCACATAGAAGGCACCGAACCGCTCCGGCAGGTTGAAATCGACCTGGGTCGTTCCGCACTGCCACTCGCGGCCGATCGCATCCCGCAGCGTATACTCGAACTTCGGGCCGTAGAACGCCCCCTCACCCGGAAGAATGTCGGTCTTCACCCGTCCTTCCGACTGGGCCTCGATCTGTTTCAGAACCTCGCCCATGACCTCTTCGGCATGATCCCACATCTCGTCGGTGCCGACACGCTTGTCCGGACGCGTCGACAGTTTGACGACGATCTCCTCGAAACCGAAGTCCTTGTAGACCGACAGGATCAGGTCGTTTATCTTCAGGCACTCGTCCGCAAGCTGCTCCTCGGTACAGAACACATGCGCATCGTCCTGGGTGAAGCCGCGCACGCGCATCAGGCCGTGCAACGCCCCGGAAGGCTCATACCTGTGCACCACACCGAACTCCGCGAGCCGCATCGGCAGATCGCGGTAGCTCTTCAGTCCGTGCTTGAAGATCTGGACATGTCCGGGGCAGTTCATCGGCTTCAGCGCGAAGACACGATCGTCCTCGGCCTCCGGATCGGCGCATTGCACGGAGAACATGTTCTCCTTGTACCAGCCCCAGTGACCGGAGGTCTCCCAAAGCGAGGTATGCAGGATCTGCGGCGCGTTCACTTCCTTGTAGGTGTCTCTCAGGATCCGGCGCTTGTAGGCGATGAGGTTCTGGAACATGTCCCAACCGTTCGGATGCCAGAAGACGACACCCGGTCCCTCTTCCTGGAAGTGGAAGAGATCCATTTCCCGGCCGAGCTTGCGGTGGTCGCGCTTTTCCGCTTCCTCCAGCATGTGAAGGTAGGCCTTCAGTTCCTTTTCATTATGCCACGCCGTCGCATAGATACGCGTCAGCATCTCGTTGTCGGAATCGCCGCGCCAGTAGGCGCCGGCAACCTTCATCAGCTTGAACGCATCGCCGATCTGCCGGGTGGAAACCATATGCGGACCGCGGCACAGATCGAGCCACTGGCCCTGTTTGTAGATCTTGAGTTCCTGATCCTCGGGAATGGCGTCGACAAGCTCAACCTTGTAGGTCTCGCCCTTGGACGCGAAATAGCGCTTGGCTTCCTCGCGGGACCAGATTTCCTTGGTGAACTGCGCACCGCGCGCGATGATTTCGCGCATCTTCTTTTCGATGACCGGCAGCTCTTCGGGCGTGAACGGCCAGTCGTCGCCGCTGTCCGGATGCACACGCTTGAAATCGTAGTAGAAACCGTTCTCGATCACCGGTCCGATGGTGACCTGGGTACCGGGCCACAATTCCTGAACCGCTTCGGCCATCACATGGGCCGCATCGTGGCGGATCAGCTCCAGCGCGCGCGGATCGTCGCGGGTGACGATCTCGATCTTGTGGCTGGTGTCGATCGGATCGGTGAGATCTCTCAGCTCCCCGTCCAGTGTCATCGCCACGGCCTTCTTGGCCAGCGACTTGGATATGCCTTCGGCGACCGCCAGGCCGGTAATGCCTGCTTCGTAGTCGCGCACGGAATTGTCGGGGAAAGTCAGTTGGATCATTTTTTTCTCCTGCTCACTCCTGCAGACAAGGCAGGTAAGCTGTTCTAAGAACTTGCAACGGGTCGGGAATACGGGATTCAGAATAACCCGGCAACCTTTTCCGAAGGTTTCCTTACGTTTTATATCGGCAGCCCGTCACCTGACTTCAAGTCGGCGGACGAACCAGCGGATTAGCCGCTCCCAGACCGTATCCCTTTCCGCAAGATCCTCGACGCCGTGCTCGAGATTGGGGTTGTCGTTGATTTCTATGACCACGACCCGGTCATCGATCAGCTTCAGGTCCACGCCGTAAAACCCGTCGCCGATCAGCCGGGCGGCCCGCACGGCAAGCTCGACGACGGCCGGCGGGGCCTCGGCCAGGGAGACGGTCAGGAAGCCGCCCTCCACCGATTTCTTTCCCGCTTCGTGACGCACGATCTGCCAGTGCTTCTTGGCCATCTTGTACTGGCAGGCAAACAGCGGTTCACCGTCGAGCACGCCAATGCGCCAGTCGAAATCGGTCGGACAGTACTCCTGGGCCAGGAGAATGGCGCTCTCCTGAAAGAGTTCCTTCAGCTTCGCTCCGATCTGTTCGTTCCCGGCAACCCGGAAGACGCCGCGGCTGAAGGAACCGTCAGGGATCTTGAGTACCACCGGCGTTCCGAGCCGGTCCTCCAGATCCCCCGCATCTCTCATGGACGACAGCACGATCGTCTTCGGCGTGGCAATGCCGTTGCTGTTCAGTAGTTCCGTCAGATAGACCTTGTTGGTGCAGCGGATCATCGACACCGGATCGTCGACGACGGGCATGCCTTCCTGGACCGCCCGGCGGGCAAAGCGATAGGTGTGATTGTCGATGTTGGTGGTCTCGCGAATGAACAGCGCGTCGAATTGCGCCAGCCTGTCGAGATCTCCCCTGCCGATCGGCACCACCTCGACACCCTGACGTGCAGCGACTTTCGCCATGTGCCTGAGCGAGGCCTGGCTGGAGGGCGGCAATTCCTCCTTCGGGTCGGACAGGACCGCCAGCGAGTATTTCATCACCGCGCGCTGCTTCGGGGCCCGCCATGGCCGCGTCGTATAGCTGTCGACGGCAGCCAGAAACAGCTGCCGTTCCGGCGGAGCAAGATCATTCACTGCAAGCACGCGGATCCGCCTGATGCTGCGCCATTCTCCCGGCTCCACCACGACTTCCAGAACCGGCGCGCGAAACCAGTCGAACAGCAGACGGGCGAAACGATCCAGAAGCGGGACGCCGGTCTGGCCGAGGTGGACCAGCAACCGTCCGACCCCATCGGCCTCCTGCGCCGCCATCTTGCGCAGGCACCTGTTCAGCTTGTCTTCCAGTTCCGGCAGGGCATGCTGGTAGAGCTGCTTGCGTGACAGTTCGATCATCGTTTCGACGGCCGGCACGACCCGGTGCTGACGGGCTTCCGCCAGGAGGGAAGCGTAATATCCGGCGCCCTGATAGGCATAGGAGCGCGACAGGTTCAGGATCGACGGATTGGAACCGGCAAACAGCTTCGGATGCATGAGATATTCACGCACCGTCATGACCTTGTGCGGTGTTTCCGCGTTGGAAACATCCTTGAGATGGTCGACCAGAATGACCCAGGAGGACATGGGGTCAGGGTTCCTTTCGTATGAGTATCTGCGCACGAACACCGTCGCGGCCCCAGCGGGCCATGCGGTCGAATTCGGCAAAGGGAACGGGAAGATTGGCGGCATCCGCCGGACTTTCGTGGCGTTCATGCCCGAGCCAGGGATCGTGCAGGATCAGATGCCGGTCGTCCGCGTCATGGACCAGCACCCAGTGCGGGGTTTTCTCGCCGAACATCCGGTATCCCGAGATCAGCACGATCGCCATCGCCCCGCCGGAGACCCGTTCCGCAAGAGCCGGGGCGTCCAGCGGGTGACCGGACCGCGCCACTCCGAGCATTTGCGCTTCCGCCCGGTAGCCTTCCTGCACCAGGATCAGCACCTTGCGCTTTTCCGGATCGCGAACGGAACTCACGAACAGCGGCCCGTCGGGGGACAGGCGGACTTCCGCCGACAGTCCACGGCGCGCAAGCGCGTTGGCAAGGCCGAAGGGACCGCAGCCGCCATGGCCGGCGGCAAGATAGATCGTCGTCGCCTCACGCCACAAGGTAAGTTCCTGCAACGGGCCGGTGGGAAACGTCCCGTCGAAATGCCGGATCGCCATCAGCGCGCAGGCAGGACCGCAGGTGAAATCGGTGGTCTGCGAATAATAAGGCGCCCTGCCGGAACCGAGATCCGGCCCGTGAAGAAGCCTTTCCATCCGAAGAGCCGCGCAGCCGTCCTCATAGTAGTTTGCAACCCGCCCCAGCACCCGGTAGCCGCTGGCCTCGTAAAGACCGAGAGCGGCCCGGTTGTCGGCGCGCACCTCGAGCCGCAGGACGATCCTGTCGGCCTCGAAGGCGGCTGCTTCCGCCGCCTTCAGCAGCGCCGCGCCCACGCCCTGTCCCCGATGCCCGGTGTCCAGTGCCAGCGAATAAAGCCGTGCAAGCGCTGTTCCGCAGCGCAAAAGCAGCAACGCATAGCCGTACACGCCCGCGTCCCCGCAGGCGACCAGTATCCGTGCTCCCGGACTGTCCAGAAACCTGCGGAAACTGCGCCTTGAGATCCGGTCTGACGAAAAGGCGTCGTTTTCGATATGAAGAAGCGCGGCAAGATCGTCCGAAACGGCCGCACGGATCTGGATATCCCCGGTTCCGGCCCGGGGCAGAGCCTTGTTCATGGCGTCCTGATAGACCCCAATCGCCCGGTGTGCCGCGCCCGGTGTCCATCCATGATTGGCAACGGTCCGGGAGGGCGCTGCAGTCAGCGTTTCATCTCACCCGCAACCTGTCGGCGGCTCTTGCCGAATACACCCGATTTCACGCTCTGTCTTTCGATTTTCGCGTTGCCTCGAAAAATTTTCACCGGCATCCGCACAGGCCAGATGAGGAGGCGCGCTTCGTTCGTCGCGGGTCGGCCAGATCATCGCGACATGGAAGCCGCATTCGGTCATATCCATTCCACCTTTCGGTCGATGGAAAGAGCACGGCACCAGCTTTCCGATACATCGACATTTTACCGAGGAATTGGGCTTCTCCGGCTTCGGGGCAAGGACCCGCCTCAGTCGAGCCGGTGTTCTTCCGCGATATGGCTGCCCGTCCAGCGGCCATAGCGCCAGGGCCTCCACCACCGGGCGTTTTCCGGCAAGGTCTCCGGCACCGGATCGAAGCCCGAGGCGCCCCAGGGATTGCACCTGAGGATCCGCGCCAGCCCGATCCAGCCACCTGTCCAGAAACCGAACCTGCGGATGGCCTGCTCGGTATAGTCCGAGCAGGTCGGCGCGTAGCGGCAGCCGCGCCCCATGAAGAGCGACAGGGAATGACGGTAGATCCAGATCAGCGAGATTGCCGCACGCCCCGCGATGGAGAGCGGCCTGCCGTGCGCCGAGCCGGGTTTCGGGGATGGACACATGATGTCGAATTGCGGGCCCTGCCGGCGTCAGGCTGCGGCGCCGCCCTCTTTCCGTTTCGCCTCGATCTGATCGAGCGCATCCACAACGGCGTCGAAGGTCAGCAGGGTGGAAGCGTGTCTGGCCTTGTACTCGCGCACCGGCTCGAGAAACTTGAGGTCGGCGAAACGCCCCTCTGGCGGGGAGCCGCCCTCCTTCAGCATCGCACGCATGGTGTCGCGCAGCTCACGCAATTCCCCGGCGGTCGCGCCGACGATATTCTGCGCCATGATGGAGGAGGATGCCTGACCGAGGGCGCAGGCCTTCACGTCATGCGCGAAATCCGTCACCACACCGTCCGACAGGCAAAGATCGACGAGGACGGTCGAGCCGCACAGCTTGGAATGCGCCTTCGCGGTTGCGTCAGGATGCTCCAGACGGCCGATCCGCGGAATATTTCCGGCGAATTCCAGTATCCTGGCATTGTAGATATCGTCGAGCATTCTCGCCTCTTCGTGAAAGCCTGTGATACGCGACACATTGATGGCGCACATCTTTCATATATATAGATCAGACGCCACGGCAAATTCGCAAGGGGCTGAGTGGTCGCAGCCGGTGATTGCAGGAGACGCATACGTGCTTGCACCCGCCCCGCGCCACCCGGAAACTGCGCCTTGGCTTATGGACGAAGTGTGATAAGGATCCGCGGCCTGAAAACCCGATCTTTATGATTGGATGTCATGATCTGTGCACAAACGAGCGCCGTATGACGAGTGACGAAGGTAATATTGCGAGGATTTCCATGGACGCCGTCCTCAAGCCGGTTGCGAAACCGATCGAACGGAAGTCACCTGATCAGCTGCAGCGCCCGAGCCGGGAAGAGGCGGAGGCCGCCGTGCGGACGATCCTGGCCTGGACCGGAGACGATCCGGACCGCGAAGGCCTTGTTGAGACGCCCAAGCGGGTCGTCAAGGCACTGAGCCAGCTCTACGGCGGGTATTTCGAGGATCCTGCCGAACATCTCGAGCGGACTTTCGAGGATGTCGGCGGCTACCGGGACATCGTCGTCGTCCGCGGGATTCCGTTCAATTCCCACTGCGAACACCACATGCTGCCCTTCATCGGCGAGGCGCATATCGCCTATTATCCGGCCGAAGGCGTCGTCGGCCTGTCCAAGCTTGCCCGTGTTGTCGATATCTATGCCAAGCGCCTGCAGACTCAGGAGAACTTGACGGCGCAGATCTCTTCCGTCATTGACGACGCGCTGGCACCGCGCGGCCTTGCAGTGATGCTGGAAGCAGAGCATCAGTGCATGACCATGCGCGGCGTCCAAAAACCGGGGGTCTCCACGATCACCACCCAATTCACCGGCGTTTTCCAGGACGATCCGGCCGAGCAGGCCAAATTCATGACCCTGGTACGCGGCAAGGGCGCCTGATACCACCGCCCTTGCGCCAGGAATTCAGGCAAGGGCTGTTTTTCATGCAAAATTCCCGACTGTCAGACCGCGGCGAAAACGATGCCGTGGAAAACGGCGACCTTCTCATGCCCAAATTCGATGCCGACGGTCTGATTGCCGCCGTCGTGACCGATGTGGCCTCCGGAGAGGTCCTCATGGTCGGCTACATGAACGCCGAGGCGTTGCAGCGGACTGTCGAGACCGGTGAAGCCTGGTATTGGAGCCGGTCGCGGCAACAATACTGGAAGAAGGGCGAAACATCCGGTCAGGTCCAGAAGGTGCATGAAATCCTCACCGACTGCGATCAGGATGCCCTGGTTCTCAAGGTCTCCGTGGCCGGGAATGGCGCCACCTGTCACGTCGGCTACAGAAGCTGCTTCTACCGCAAGATCGTCAAGCCGGAAACCGGTCCCCTGCGCCTGGAAAACATCGAGGCCGGCAAGGTCTACGATCCGCAGGACGTTTACGGAAAAAAATAGCGCAGGTATCTGCGAAAACACGATGCCCCGGCAGGACCGCACGATTCGGCAGGTCCTGCCGGGCGACTGTTCAGGCCATCGTGATGTAGCTGCGCATCTGCTCGGCTTCGAGTTCGACCTGCGCGATCTTGAACTTCACCACGTCGCCGATGGAGATCACGCCGGTCAGCTTGCCGTCCTTGACCACGGGCATGTGCCTGAACCGGCCCTGGGTCATCCGCGCCATCACCTCGTTGACACTGTTTTCTTCCGTACAGGTCATGACTTCCCTGGTCATGACACTGGAAACAGGATGCTTCAGCGCCGATTCGCCCTGGTTTCCCAACACACGGACGATGTCGCGTTCGGACACGATGCCGTCAATGGCCTCCGGGCCATCGCAGACAACGACGGCGCCGATCTTGTGTTTTGCCAGGGTTTTACAAACTTCGCTCAACGGCACATCACCGGAAACAGTGATTGTGTCGTGGCCTTTTCCACTCAAGATTGCGGCAACGGTCATTTTTGCACCTCTCCCATGGCATCAACCGGCCCGCTTTTCACGGGGGGTTCGCTCATCATGGCAAAAAAAACCGGTCACGCAAACCGTTGAGGTGGCCGCCCCGTTAAAAACGACGTCGGGGAACCGGGTCCAGAAGAGGGAAAAGGGCAAGGCCGGCGACAAATCCGCCGATATGCGCCTGCCAGGCAACGCTGGCCGGCTGGCCTGCAACCGGACCGCTCATCAGGCCGAAGAAAAGGTTCAGGCCGAACCATACGGCCACGAACACCAGGACCTGCCGGTTCTGCAAGCAGTCGGCCAGCGGCTGGGCGGGTACGGAATAGGCCGCATGATCGGACCGCCGGATGGCACCCAGGGGACCACCGAGTTCGAAAACGAAGCGGATGGCCGCCGCCATCTGGCCGGAAACCGCGGCCGAAGCCCCGATCATCGGCGCGGTCTCGCCCCAGTTCGTCGCCAGATGCGCGGCGGCCCCGCCGACCGAACACAGGGCGGAGAAGACCAGAAAGCGCATGGCTCCGAACCGTCGGGCGACGGCGCTGCCGAAGATCGCCATCCAGAGCAGGTTGAAGATGATGTGCGTGGCACCGCCATGAAGCAGGCTGTAGGTCACCGTTCCCCAGAGGCTCGATGCCATGTCCAGCGGGGTCAGATGCAGGAAAGCGGCATATTTCGCCGGCCAGAAGGCAAACAGATAGATGATCCAGTTGTCCCAGCTCTCCGGCAGAGCGTAGGAACGCAGCAGATGGATGGCGATCATCGCCCCTCCCAGCCAGACAATGACATCGGGAAGATTGAACACAGGCGGTGCGACAGGCGGCCGAGCCTCCTTTTCCTGCCGGGCCTGCTCCCTCCGGGCGCGCTCTTCGTCGAATTTGTAGACGTTCATGTACCCTGTGCCTTTGACTGTTTGTCTTCCGGGTGAACCTGCTTTCGCGTCCCCATAGTGACAGCAGAAAGGTTGATCGATCTTGAAGTGACGATGGGTAACTTGTCCATATTCATCCAATTGCGGCATTTCAAGAACAGCAAAGCGAAGCGCCGGCCACCCGAAGGATGACCGGCGCTGCCCCCCTGCCCCCCTGGATCGGCCGCGTCCCCACACGTCCGGTCAAGGCAGTCGTTCACGGATTCTCCGGCGCCTGTTTTCCCCGGCGGACCTTACGGCCATTCATTCCGGTTCGCAGCCTGGAAAACGGCAAGGTCCTCCCACCCGCAACTCATTGTGAACAGAACCTTAAGCTGCCAGCGGACACGACACGAAACAACCTTTACCCGATTTTAACCTTAACAGAGCCACCCGGAGCGGCGGAAAACCGCGACCTGCAGAGTTGGCACACCACCTGCTTAGCTTCAGCCAGAAACCAACAGGGAAGCATATTCGTCCCGTTTTGAAACAGACAGTGTCTTGAGACGGAACAGCGGACGAAAGAATGGCGAAGAGGCGAAACAAGATGAAACACGGCGTAACGCAAACTCTTTATTCCTACTGGGACAATCTGCGCGGCGCCCGTCCCGCTCCAAACCGCAGTGAAGTCGATCCGGGCGAAATTCGCGGCCTTCTCGGAGACACGTTCATCCTGGAGGTCAACGATCCGCAGGATGTCCGCTATCGCCTCGCCGGCACCCGGCTGTGCTCGGCACATTGCCGGGAGCTGAAGGGCCGCGATTTCCTGCGCGGCTGGAGCACCAAGGACCGGGAAGCTCTCGAAAGCCTGATCGCCGCCATAACGGAAGACGCAGCGGTGGCGGTCATCGGCGTGAACGGCCAGACGGAACGTGGCCAGGTCCTGCAGATGGAAATGCTGCTGGTACCGCTCAACGTTCCCGGCGAAGGGCGCATCCGCATTCTGGGCAGCTGCACCCCGATGGAGAAACCCTACTGGATCGGTCTCCATCCGATTCTCAGCCAGTCGATCAGCAGCCTGCGTCTCGTCTGGCCCGATGAACGTCCCTATTTCATGGAGGCGCGGACAACCGTCAATCCGATCCTCCCGCGCTTTACCGCGGAGGGCATGACCATGCCGACACCGCCGCTTCCGAGAGGCGCCGAAAAGAAGGTTGGACACCTGACGGTCTATTCCGGCGGCAAGGCCTGACATCTGACACGAACCGATGCGGCACCGCCGGACCGGCCTTGCGGATCGGCGGCACCCGATTCAGGCCGCGCAGACCTGCCCGATTCGAGTCACGTCGAACAGGTTGCATTTTGGAAAGATTCAATTTCAACAGGTTATTTCAACCCTTCATTCCACCTTCCCTGCGTTTTGCCACCCGAACGCGAAATTAATGCCCCGTGAGGCTGGACCTGAGCGGCGTGTAAGCTAAACTCTTACACATCGTTAACCTCAACTGCCTAAAGTGCTTAAGGTAAATACCGGGATTCTTCCCGGCGGGAGGCAGTGCGGTTTCCGCACGGTATTGGATAGACAGGCATGGGCGCCGGATTGGCAACAGCACCTGAGGGAAGCAGATCGCTTCAAGTCACTGATCGTCGGCGACATCAACGGGTTCAGGTCAATATTCTGGGCCGGTTCATGCTTGAAGACCGGCGTGAATATCCCTGCCAGGTTATCGACATGTCCCCCGGCGGAATGGCAATGATCACTCCCGTCGTCGGCCGCGTCGGCGAACGCGTGGTTGCCTATCTCGACCATCTCAGCCGTGTTGAAGGGCAGATCTCACGCCTGATCGAAGGCGGTTTCGCCGTTCAGCTGCGCAACACGGCACGCAAGCGCGACAAGATCGCCAATGTCCTGACGTGGCTCGCCAACAGGGACGTGCTCAATCTTCCCGAAGACCGCCGTCATGACCGCTTCGTACCGAAGAACCCCATGACCCGGATGATCCTGCCGGACGGCTCCCAGCACATGTGCCGGGTCATTGACGTTTCCCTGTCCGGAGCAGCCATCGCGACCGACATCATACCGCAAACGGGCGACAGTATCACTCTGGGCAAGATGCGTGCCCGCGTTGTCCGTCCCATCGAGGGCGGCATCGCGGTGGAATTTGCCCCGGTTCAGAACCGCGATCTTCTGGAACAGCATATCACCTCCACCGGAGACAGCTGATCCGGGTCCCGGCGGCGATTGCGCGCCGCCGGCTGCCGCACCACTTTCCAGGTGAAAGCATCTCCAGCCGCCTGCCTTGCGGCCATCAGCGTCTTCCTTTCCCCTGCGCTCCGATTTTTTTTCGCCCGAACAGATAAAAGTTTTCGCGACCGTTACGCCGCAAAACCCGCGTCTGCGCGTAAAAAACGCTGCGTAAACCAGGCGGAACCTCCCCCCCTGTTTCCGGGTCGAAATTCAATGAATCTCCAAGATTTCAGATACTTATCGAGGATACATACAATTTTACTAAAATTTGGCGACAATTTATCTAAAACAAACATCGAATTAAGATCATATTTGAGTAAAACTCGCCTACAATTATATTATTGTTTTACGACCCGGATTTCACTCAAGTAAAATTCAGTAATGCATCGTTGCGTCAGCCTTGGGGAGGGCGTAGCGATGAATTTACTTCGAAATATCTTGTTGGCATGCGCCATAGTGTTACCGGCAGCCGTAGCGGCAGGAACCGCCGCCAGTGCAGATCCGGGCCGTTTCATGGAAATGAACACCGTGGTGAAGGCCCCCATCGGTCACAAGCAGTTCTGCCGAGACAACGCCTGGGCCTGCCCGGATGAGCAAACCGAGCCTGTCGTGGTGCGCCTGGATGAGGCACGCTGGCAGGAACTTATCGACATCAATGCCGAGGTCAACCGGCGTGTCCGGCCCATGACCGACGAGGATCTCTTCGGCGTGGCCGAACGCTGGACCTATCCGGTCGAGGGTTACGGCGATTGCGAGGAATATGTGCTGGAAAAACAGCGCATCCTGGAGGAAGCCGGCTGGCCCAGGAGCGCGCTTCTGATCACCGTTGCCAAGGACGTCAAGAACTCGGGACATGCGGTCCTGACCGTCAGGACGGACCATGGTGACGTGATCCTCGACAACCAGATCGAGGCGGTTCTGCCATGGTATTCGACGCCTTACCGCTACATCAAACGCCAGTCGGCCAGTTCCCCCGTGATCTGGACCGGTATTTCCGACACCCGTGTCACGACGGTCAGCAGCGTATCGAATTAAGGCCGACACCGGCCTCAACAGGATAGGGATTGGTTCGGTTCGCCGAACCTCTTGGACGATCCGGTCGCGTCCCCACCCTCCCCATCCCTACCACGACCGGATCCAGGAAACCGGCCTGCTCCCCCGCTGGCCGGTTTCCGCTTTTTTCCGATAGTGGCAGACCGTTCAGGTCTCGCTCAGTCCGGCCTTGAAGCGCCGCCAGTTGCGGACATAGCCTGCGGCCGACTTGCGCAAACCATCGATAGCCTCTTCGTCCAGCGTCCGTATGACCCTGCCCGGCATGCCGACCACCAGCGAATTGTCGGGAATGATCTTGCCTTCCCCCACCAGGGCATTGGCGCCGACGATGCAGTTTTCACCGATCACCGCACCGTTGAGGATGGTCGCTCCCATACCGACGAGAGAATTGTCCCCGATCGTGCAGCCGTGAAGAATGGCCTTGTGGCCTATGGTGCAGTCCGTACCGATGGTCAGCGGAAATCCCAAATCGGTATGGAAGACACATCCGTCCTGCACATTCGAGCGGCGGCCGACCGTGATGGGCTCGTTGTCGCCGCGCAGGATCGCCCCGAACCAGACACTCGCCTCCTCCAGCAACCGGATATCCCCGATCAGGGTGGCGGTCGGCGCGATCCAGAAGTCGCCGTTATCGGGAAAGGCAGGCCTGCGGCCGTCAAGTGCGAAAACCGGCATGGGACCTCACGAATAGCCGACCAGAATCAGGGCGACATTCAACACCATGATACCGGAACACATGCTCCACATCCCGGCAATGGTCGAGGAGGCGACAAGCCAGCCGAGGGGCCTGTTTTCAATCCGGCGCCCGCGAATGGCATTGCGCATGATGATGAACGGTCCAGCGAAAATACACATCATGACGCCTGTCAGGAACGCCATGACACCCTCTCCGGTGAAATTGAACCGCGGCGGCTCCTTGGTGACAAGCTGATAGAGGCTGCCAAGCACGCCCGCGGCTACGAACCCGGCGCATGCAATGTATCCAACGAGAAGTAGATCGAATAACACGCCCGTTAACCTCCTGTTAACCCATTCATCCGGAAAGTGATTAAGAAATCCTAAAGGGTCAAGAGCAAAGACTGTGCCGGAAGGGCAAATGGGCGTAATTCCCGAAAAATGGCCGTTCCTGCCGGAAACGGATGCATCCCTCTCCGGGACGTGTGTTCCGTTTCAGGACAGGGTGTCCCGAAACCGTGCAATGTCCGTATCGGAGATTGACCGGTGATCCCTCTGTCGCTCCCCGCGCCGATCGGGGCTCAAACCCGTCGTTTCACATATCTGGCAGTGGCCATCTGCATTCTGGGCACGGCGCATATTGCGGCCCGGGTCAGCCACTGGTCGACAGTCTGGCAGGACCATGCGGCTGCGCGCTCCGGCGACGCCCCGGTCTCCCTGACGGTCGGCGACGTGCGGTTCCGCTTTCCGCCGGACTATCGCGTCAGCGCCCACCGCCAGTCGCCCCGAGAGGCCGGCCGGTTCGACTTCCTGCGCCTGGCCATGGTCTGGCCCGGCCTAGACGGGGACCGGCTGCGATCCGCGGGCGACAGCGATCTGCCGCCCGCGGACAGCACCATCCAGATCGAGCTGGAACACAATCCGGGACGGGAAAATCTTCGCGCGCGGATCGACCCGTTCTACCGGCGTCTTGCCCGGGGCGGAGAACTTGACGGGCCGGACGGATTGAAGATTCTCAACCTGTCCTCGCGCGGCACATCACGCACCGAGCTGATCGTCTACGATCCGTCGGCGCAAAACGGCTTCATTGCCCGCTGCCTCAAGGCATCCCCGAAGGAAGAGCGCACGATGTGCAATCGCGCCCTCCTGCTGGCCTCCGGACTTGAGCTGCGTTACAGGTTCTCGCGAGAGCTGCTGCCGGACTGGCGGCAGCTGGACAATGCCATTCTTCGCAAAATCGACAGTTTCAGGGTCCCGTGAACGGGCACTCCCGGAGCGGAAGACGATTCGGGCCGCGGCGCTCACCTCATGAAAAAGGCGGCCCCTGGAAGGACCGCCTGATACCGCACCCCGGCTGTCGTCGCCCTGCCTCACTCCCATGGGCGTGAGGCGCCAGCAACCTTAATCGGTCGGGTTCAGCCTTCCAGATCGATTTCCAGAATCGCCATCTGGAAGTTCCAGCTGAGATCGTCGTCTTCATCGTCCCGGAAGATCACGCCGATAAATTCGTCACCGATATACACTTCCGCGGAGTCGTCCTTGATCGGACGGGCACGCACCTGAAGGCTGGCCAACTCGAACTTCGAGCGAAGGTAGGCTTCGATCTTGCGGATTTCATCGGGTTTCAAGGCGCTCTCCTAATGGTCTTCTATCTGCGTATTCCGGCGCGGACCCTACAAGACCGGATGGAAATGCCCAAGCGTTTCCACCGGCTATCCCCGTCTTCCTGCCGTCAGTCTGCCTGTCCCGCGTCTTCACCCAGAAGCTGGTTCATGCTGCGGGCCGGTTCCGCGCAGCCGGCCTTGCCGACGATCCTGGCCGGCACGCCCGCAACCGTGGTGTTCTCGGGAACGTCCGCCAGAACCACCGAACCGGAAGCGATCCGCGAGCAATGGCCGATCTCCAGATTGCCGAGCACCTTCGCACCGGCGCCAAGCAGGACCCCGTGGCGGATCTTCGGATGACGGTCGCCGCCCGCCTTGCCCGTCCCGCCGAGCGTCACGCCCTGCAGAATGGAAACATCGTCCTCGATCACCGCCGTACCACCGACCACGATGCCTGTGCCGTGGTCGATGAAAATGCCGCGCCCGACCGGCACGGCCGGGTGAATGTCGATCTGGAAGACCTCCGAGGCCCGGCTTTGCAGATAGAGGGCGAAATCCCGGCGGCCCTGCCGCCACAGCCAGTGAGCCAGCCGGTGCGTCTGCAGTCCGTGGAACCCCTTGAAGTAGAGAACCGGCTCCAGGTAGCGGAAGCAGGCGGGATCGCGGTCGAAAACCGCGACGATGTCCACACGGAAAATCTCCGCAAGCTCCGGTTCGTCCGCCAGCGCCTCCAGATAGGTCTGGCGGATCAGCGATGCCGAGACGATATCCCGGCCCAGCCGGTCTCCAAGCCGATGGACGACGGCCTCTTCCAGACTCTCGTGATTGAGAACGGTTTCATAGACGAAAGACGACAGGGCCGGTTCCGCGGCAACCATGTCCTGCGCCTCTTCCCGCAGCTTCTGCCAGACCGGATCATGGGTCGGAACTCGCTTCAGGTCGGACTTCCCGATTGGTGCCGACATGACCTGTCTCCTTTTCAAGCCGTCACGTTCAAGTCCCTAAAATAGGACTGTCGTCTGATTTTCCAAAATCAAACTTGCTGATATCAGATATGTGACCCTGTTATGAATGCCGAAATCTTAAATTTCCCGGCATCTTGCCATACCGGATCGAAAAGCAGAGGACAAATGATGCCGCCCGCCAGTCCACAGACCGAGACTTCAGCCAATCCGCTCCTGAGCATCAAGGGACCGGTGGCGGAACTGCTGCTCAACGCACCGGCGAGAAAAAACGCCCTGCCCCTGGCCGCCTGGCAGCGTCTGCCCGATTTCCTTGAAACCGTCCGCAACACGCCTTCCGTGCGCGTCTGTGTCGTCAGGGGAGCCGGCGGCGAAAGCTTCTGTGCCGGTGCGGATATTTCAGAATTCGAGGCCATTCGCGCGACACCGGAGGCCGCCAGACGCTATGACGCCATCAATGTGGCCGCGTTTCAGGCCCTGAAATCCCTTCCGGTGCCGGTGATTGCCGCGATCAGCGGCCCCTGTCTCGGTGGCGGCCTCGGCATCGCCCTCGCCTGCGATATCCGCATTGCCGCCCAATCGTCGGTCTTCAGCATACCGGCGGCCCGGCTGGGTCTTGCCTATCCGCCCGAAGCGCTCGCCGATCTGCTGGAAGCGGTCTCGGTCTCCGATGCCAAGCACCTGCTGTTCACCGCCGAGCGCATTCCGGCGGACAGGGCACTGGCAATCGGACTGATCAACGAAGTCGTCGCGGACTCCGCCCTCGACAGCCGCATCGCCTCCCTGTGCGAGAAGATGGCAGGCAATGCCCCCCTGTCGCTCAAGGCAGCCAAACAGGCCCTGAACCACCTGGCGCAACCGGCACAGGCCACGGATCTTGACGCCGCGCACCGGGACGCGCGCGTCTGCATCGACAGCGCCGACTACCGGGAAGGATGCAGGGCCTTTCTGGAAAAGCGCCCGCCGCAATTCAGGGGGCTGTGAACGGACCGCCCGCGGATTCGGTTTCTCAGGAAATCGCCGCAACAAATTGACGCAACGTCATTTTTACTATTCAGGCAATCGCCGCGGCGGCTTTCAGATCGAGAAGGAATGTCTCGACGGCCGCGGCGAAGACGTCGTTCCGGTCCCCGGCGACCATGTGCCCCGCATCGCGGATATCCGTGAATCTGGCCTGGGGCACCCGCTCGCGAAACTCCCTTACGTGCTCCATGGAGACCAGTTCCGAATTCTGGCCGCGAATGAGCAGGACCGGCAGGGTGAGATTTGATACGGCAGCTAGCACCTCTTCCTGCACGGATGCTGCCAGCTCTGGATCCTGGTGCTGCCGGGAATTCAGGAACGCCGGATCCCAGTGCCAGCGCAATCGCCCGTCGTCGTGAAGCCGCAGGTTCTTGGACAGTCCGGAGAGATCTTTCGGCCGCGCCCGGTTGGGCAGATAGCGTGCGATCGCCTCGGCGGCTTCCTCCACATTCGCGAAGCCGTCCTCGACCCGCTCGCCCATGAAGCCGAGTATCTTGCTGACACCCCCCATGTCGATCCGTGGCGTGATGTCCACAAGCACCAGCGCGGCAAGACCGCCGACATTCTCCCGGCCCTCGGCCAGCATGCCCGCGAAGCCGCCGAGCGAGGCCCCGACGACGACCGGCTTCGCACCGTGACGGGAGCGGATTTCCCCGGTTACGGCCGCAAGGTCCTTCGCGAAGTCGAAAAAGCCGTAGTTGCCGCTGTCCACCCAGTCGCTCTCGCCATGACCGCGCTGGTCGAGCGCATAGACCGGATGCCCCAGACCGGCGATACGCCGGGACGCAGCGTCCCAGGAATGCCGCGTCTGGCCCCCGCCATGCAGCATCACCACCGGCTGGTTTCCCGCGCCGTAGAGATCGGCGATCAGGGTGTTGTTCTCGGCACCCCGGAATTCAACGCGCTCAGGTTTCATGACAGCTCCCGTGTTGCCGGCATCCGCGATGCTCCTCAGGCGTCCACATTGTTCAGGAACGTCAGAACGCCCTGCTTGTAGACCTTGTCCCCGACCGCCACCATGTGGTCGCGTCCCGGAATGTCCAGAACCTCGGCATGCGGCATGAGGTCGGCCAGTTTCTGCGGCGATCCGGCAATATCGTCCTTTGTCCCGACGGCGACGAGCACCGGCCGTTCGATCCGCGCCACATCCGCTTCGCTGATTTTCTGGCGGGAGGAACGCATGCAGGCAGCCAGGGCACGCCGGTCCGAGCCGGTTTGTTCGGCAAATGCGCGGAAGGCACGCCCGGAGCGGTCCGATACGTCCTGCAGACGCTCGGCTTCAAGCGCGGCGGCAATCGGCTCGGGATCTCCCACGCCCGAAACCATGCCGTAGCCGAGACCGCCGAACACCGCCCGGCGGACACGGCCGGGATGGTTGAGCGTCAGGAACGCGGAAATACGCGCGCCCATGGAATAGCCCATCACATCGGTCTGTTCGATCTCCAGATGGTCGAGCAATTGCCGCGCATCTTCCGCCATCACCGGCGCGCCATAGGCGGCCGGATCGTAAAATTTCTGGCTCTCTCCGTGTCCCCGGTTGTCGATGGCGATCACCCGCCGGCCGTCCTTCACCAGCAGGTCGACCCAGCCGGGATAGGCCCAGTTCACCTGCCTGTTCGACGCAAACCCGTGAATCAGCAGGATCGGATCGCCCTCCCCCTCGTCGAGATATGCGATCCGCACTCCATCGAATTCAAACTGAGGCATGAATACAGCTAACCTTTACGTAAACGGAAAACAGAAAAGACTTCGATAAAGTAAGAGGTTTGTCCGCTGAAGGCAAAGACGAATTGAAACGGGTGGCAGCCTGGCGTCCGCTGCGGCGGTGGATCGCGCCCGTCAGCCCTACCCTTTCATTTAACAAATGGATATGCTTGAAAAAATTTGCTAACGGGGTCTCCGACAAAGACCCCCGGTATTGAGAGGAATGAGACAATGGCGGATCACGTTGTCCCGCATTTTCAGAACTCGAGCGGACATGATTCTGTAGCGATCGGTGCCCGTGAGTTCATGTGCATCGGTGCAAATCCCCCGTTTGATCATCCTCACGTCTTTCTGGACATGGGCAGCGAGCCGGAAATCGTCTGCCCCTACTGCTCCACCCTTTACAAGTTCGACGCCACCTTGAAGGCGAACGAATCCTCGCCGGCGGACTGCACCTGGACACCGGTCGCGGCGTAACCTGAAAGCGCCGTCATGACCCGGACCGGGGCTGCCCATCAGCCGATCGTCATCGCCGGGGCCGGTATTGGCGGCCTCGCGGCCGCCCTTGCGCTGCGGCAACAGGGTCATGAAATCGTCCTGATGGACAAGGCCAACGCTCTTTCGGAAGTCGGCGCGGGACTGCAGCTGTCACCGAATGCCTGTTCGGTTCTGGACAGGCTCGGCGTGCTGGAGGCCCTGAGGCCCCATGTCTACGCCCCGGACTATCTGAGAATCTGGTCGGGCAAATCCGGCCGTCAGCTGGGCCGCGTGCGCTTCGGCGACTTTCTCAGGCAGCGTCACGGATTTCCCTTCTGGGTGATCCACCGGGCGGACCTGCAGCGCGTGCTGCTGGAGCAGGTCGAGCAGACCCCGGGTATTGCCGTCCGGCTGGCCACCGAAGTCCTGGATCTCGAGCCCACGCCCTACGATCACCTGTCCTGCGTCTACCGGAACAACGAAACGACCGGAAACCTGAGCTGCAGGGCTCTTGTCGGCGCAGACGGGGTCTGGTCCAGATCCCGGCGGCTCGTCCCCGGGCATGAAAACGCCGTGTTCAGCGGCCAGGTCGCCTACCGGGCAACGATCCCGCTGGAGGCCGCGCCCGAACGCTGGCGAAAGGATTCCGGCCTCTGGATGCATCGGGACTCCCATCTTGTCCATTACCCGGTCAGAGGCGGCCGGGAGCTGAACATCGTCGCCCTGGCCGCCGAAGCCTGGCAGGACGAAACATGGTCGACCAAAACGGACACCAAATCGGTCCTGCATGTGTTCCGGGACTGGCCGGCGGAAGTGCGGACCCTGCTCGCACAACCCGACGGATGGCTGAAATGGGCCCTGTGCAGCGTGGATGCCTCCGGCCCCTGGAGCCATGGACACGTGACGCTGATGGGCGATGCGGCCCATGCGATGCTCCCCTATATGGCGCAGGGAGCCGCCATGGCCATCGAGGACGCCGCCGTGCTGGGCAAGCATCTGCCGCCGGATGTGACAAACATTCCCGCCGCGCTGCGTGCCTTCGAGCGTGAACGCAAGTCACGGGTCAGACATATCCAGGGAATCGCCTCTCGCAACGCGAAGGTGTTCCATTTCTCCGGCGTGATGGCATTGGCCCGCGACACGGTCCTGAACCTGTCCTCCCCGGAGACCCTCACCGCGCGGTTTGACGATGTCTACGGCTGGACCGCCGGGAACGGAAACCGCTAAGGCAAGACCGGAGCCGGCTTCATCTCGTCACCGCAACGCCCCAGCGTGTGACCTCATAAATGAAGATCAACCGGTTCGAGACGACACGGTCGTCCTCAAGGAGCAAAAGCGCGGGACAGGTGGTTCATTTTCAAGCCTTTCACGACGCAGAGGAGCACCAGATCGGTCACATCCGAAGGACATGGAAATGACGACACCGCTTGTCGCCAGCCTGGCTTGACCGGGCAGGAAGCCAGCTGCGCGCACACGTCCTGACGGGAGCGCCATTTCCCTTGCTGGTTCGTCCTGATTCAGGAGTTCACACCCTAAAGCTTGAGCTCGACGGTAAGCTGGGATAAAGCCAGACACCATCCAAGTCCCAGGGAGTTCCAAGATGACCGGTCAGAAGGCAGACAACGTCGTAACCGGCGCATTCCTGGTCATCGGAGACGAAATTCTCTCCGGCCGCACCAAGGACAGGAACATCGGCTTTGCGGCCGACTATCTCACATCGATCGGCATCGATCTGAAGGAAGCCAGGATCGTACCGGATGACCGGGAGGAGATCGCCGCGGCCGTCAACGCCCTGCGCACCAGGTATGACTATGTCTTCACCTCCGGCGGCATCGGTCCGACCCACGACGACATCACCGCCGAATGCATCGCCGAAGCCTTCGGCGTTCCGCTGATCCTGGATCCCCGGGCCGTGGCCATTCTGGAAGCCCATTATCCTCCCGGCCAGTTCACTCCCGCCCGCCAGCGCATGGCGCGGATACCCGAAGGCGCGGACCTGATCGAGAACAAGGTCTCCAAGGCCCCGGGCTTCAGGATTGAAAATGTCTACGTCATGGCCGGAGTGCCCGCCATCATGCAGGCCATGATGGATGCGATCGCCCCGACGCTTGCCACCGGGCGGAAAATGCTGTCGGAAACCATTCCCGCTGACATGCCGGAAAGCCGGATCGCCGAACGGCTCGCCGCCATTCAGGACGCCCACCCCCAGACGCTCATCGGGTCCTATCCCCAGGCCGACAATGGAAAATTCACCACACAGATCGTCATCCGTTCGCGGGACGAGGCAATCCTGAAGGCCGCGGCACAGGACGTCGCCAGGGCCGTTGCCGAACTGTCAGGATAATCTGAAGGAAAAAACATGGAAAACCCCGCCCAAAACAAAGCATTCCCGGTGTCATGGGACATGTTCCACCGGGATTCGCGCGCCCTTGCCTGGCGGCTTTCGAGCGAAGGCGAATGGAAGGCCATCGTCTGCATCACCCGGGGTGGCCTAGTTCCGGCCGGAATCGTCGCGCGCGAACTGGGCATCCGCACCATCGAAACCGTCTGCATCGCCTCCTATCACGATTACGAAAATCAGGGCGAACTGAAGGTGATCAAGCCTGTGGATCCGAAGGTCGTCGACCTGGAAGGTGGTGAAGGCAGCGGTGTGCTCGTCATCGACGACCTGGTCGATACCGGCAAGACCATCAAGGTCGTCCGTGAAATGCTGCCGAAGGCCCATTTCGCGACCGTCTACGCCAAGCCGGTCGGTGTCCCCATGGTCGACACCTTCATCACCGAAGTGTCCCAGGACACCTGGATCTATTTTCCCTGGGACATGGGATGGCAGTTTCAGCCGCCGCTCGCCAAGGACACCGCCGGATAGGCAGCTGGTGGCACTTTTGCCACGGTTCGCACCTCGTGTGACGCTGTCACGTCAAGGTGAAGGCCTTGCCACTATTCCGCCGGAATATTCCTGCTAAGCCTATTCGTGGCCGGTCAGACAATGTGTCTGGCCGGTCGTTTTACGTGTGCAGGAGATTCGGAGGTTTTCGGGAGGAACTTCGAATACCCGGTTCAAAATCACGTCAAAACAGAACTTTACAGTCTGCCGCGCGTTTCCAGTTCATGAAGACACGTTCCAGACGCCCATCACAGAATATTACGGAACCAGGAATGCTGAACCGACGCCTGTTTATTGCCTCCGCCGCTGCCGCGCTTGCCTCCGGGTGCGTGTCCACACGCCAGCCAGTGCCGCAACCGGCCGGTCCCACATACAAGGGCCGGCGGATCTCGCCCGAATATCTGCAGATGTACCGGGCCATGCCGGAAGAACGCTTTCCCATCCCCGCCGTCGACCTGACCAAAATCGACCCGGGCTATTACCGCCGGATGGTGGACTACAGCTCTCCCGAGGCAATAGGAACGATCATCGTCGATACGCCGAACCGCTATCTCTATCTGACGATGGAAAACGGCAAGGCCATGCGCTATGGCGTCGGCATCGGTCGGGCCGGCTTCGAATGGGGCGGCCGGGCACGCATTCAGTACAAGAAGGAATGGCCGACCTGGACCCCGCCGGCGGAGATGATCGCCCGTGAGCCGGAACTCGAGAAATACCGGAACGGCATGCCGCCCGGCCTGGACAATCCCCTCGGCGCGCGCGCACTCTACATCTTCGAAGGCGGCCGGGACACGCTCTACCGCTTGCACGGGACCTCCGAATACTGGTCCATCGGCAAGGCCGTGTCTTCAGGCTGTGTCCGCATGCTCCATCAGGATGTCATCGATCTTTACAACCGGGTCCCCAACGGCACGCCGATCGTGGTGCGGCAGGCCTGAGCCTGCCTTTCACGGCCGGCCGCAGGTCAGATTGAAATTCTGACCGGCCTGATCGCGTCGATGCCGTCGAGCCTGACATCGCAGCCAATGGCATATGCCTCGACGCCGGCCGCCCTCGCGCTTTCGAAGGCCGCCGCATAGGCCGGGTCCAGATCCGCAGCCAGGCTGAGCGTATCGCAATCGGGCCGCTGAACGAGAAAGACCATGGCCGCCCTGTGTCCTTCGCGGACCATGTCGGAGAGCTCGGCCAGATGCTTTGCCCCGCGGGCCGTCACGCTGTCGGGAAACTCCGCCAGCCCGGGCTGGCGCATGAGGTGAACGTTTTTCACCTCGACGTAGGTCTTCGCACCGCTCCCGCTTTCCAGCAGGATGTCGATCCGCGAGTTCTTGCCGTATTTCACCTCCCGGCGGAGGGTCTGAAATCCGGACAGTTCGTCGATGCGCCCGGCTTCCAGCGCCTCCTCGACCAGCCTGTTGGGATGCGCTGTATTGATCCCAACCAGTGCCCCGTCGGCCTCCATCACTTCCCAGGAATATTTCAGCTTGCGTTTCGGATTGTCGGATCGCGACAGCCACACCCGCGAGCCGGGCTCCTTCAGGCCGAGCATGGACCCCGGATTGGCGCAATGGGCGGTGATCTCCGTGCCCTCCCCATCCAGGACAACATCGGCGAGAAACCGCTTGTAACGCTTGACGAGACGGCCGCTGACCAGGGGTTCCGGAAATTTCATCTTGAGCCTCTTGCAAGCGCGAATCGGACTGGGTCCGCGACCCTATTTCGACCAGAAATCCGGATCAAGGAGCACCAGCACGGTGAAGAGTTCCAGGCGCCCCACCAGCATGGCGAAGGACAGCAGCCACTTGGCGCCATCCGGAAGCGGTGCGAAATGGCCGCCCGGTCCGATGACCGGACCAAGACCGGGCCCCACATTGCCGATCGACGTGGCCGCCGCCGATACAGCGGTCACGAGATCCAGATCGAAAAAGGACAGGGCAACCGTGACGACGCCCACCGAGCCCATGTAGACCACAAGGAAGGCCAGAACCGAGAACGACAGTTCCTGCGTCAGCCGCGTGCCGGCATATTCCTCCGACATGACCCGGTGCGGCCGCACCATCCGGCGCAGGTGGGCGCGAACGGTTCCGAAAAACACCAGAAAGCGGAACATCTTGATCCCGCCCGTTGTCGAACCGGTGCAGCCGCCGACGAACATCAGGAGAAAGGCAACGCCGACAACGGGCGGCCCCCATTGCGTGAAATCGCCCAGCGCGTAGCCGGTCCCCGTGACGATGGACACCACGTTGAAGGTTGCCCGCAGCAAGGCGTCGTCAAAGGGAAAGCGCATGTTGATGCCCAGATAGACGGTCATCGTCAGGGACACCAGCGCCAGGAACCCCAGAAGCGCCTTCACCTGCGGGTCGCGCCACAACAGCAGCGGATGCCCGCGCAGAGCCTGGATGAGCAGCACGAACGGCAGGGAACCGACGATCATGAAGAAGACCGCCACCCAGCCCGATGCGGGATTGGTGAAATAGCCGAAGGACGCATCATGGGTCGAATACCCGCCGGTCGAAATCGTGGTCAGGGCATGATTGAACGCGTCGAACAGATCCATGCCGGTTGCCAGATAGGAGGCGATGCACAGGACGGTCAGGAACACATAGGCGAGCCCGAGCAGGCGGATGAGTTCGACGGAGCGGCTGACGATCTTCTCAGACCGGTCGGAATTCTCGCTCTGGAACAGTTGCATTCCGCCGATTCTGAGAAATGGAAGCAGCACGATCGCCATGACGATGATCCCCACCCCGCCCATCCATTGCATGATCGAACGCCAGACCAGGAGGCCCGGTGGCAGGCCGTCCAGTCCGGTCAGCACGGTCGCCCCCGTGGTGGTGAAGCCGGACACCGCTTCAAAAACCGCGTCCGCGTAATCGATGCCAAGCCAGAGGAACGGCAGCGCCCCGAACGCCGGAAGCGTGGCCCAGGCCAGCGTCGTCAGGATGAAGGTCTGGCGGGTATCCAGCCCTTCCAGCAACGAGCCGCCAACCGCCAGCGACAGCAGCATGCCGACCATCCCGGTCAGCAGCGCGGAAAACACGAAGGCCTGCCAGTCGGCATTCTTCTGGGCCACGTCGACAATGGCCGGAATGAGCATGGCGGTGGCAAGGCCGACATACAGGAAGCCGAGAACGTTCAAAACTGGTCTGAGAGAAATCAAGTAATGTTCTTCCCGAAAACCTGTGACCGAAGCCTCTGGTCCAAAACGTCCCGCACAATGCCGTTGATCCATGCCCCGGTTCCGCGGAAACCCGAATCCCGAGCCCGAACGGTTCCGCGAACGAGGACGCAATGGCTCCCCGTCCTAGCCTCTTTCGGATAATTTTCCAATGGGGCGGGTGAAGCCTACCCCCAAAGAAGCGTCCGCGCGCTCCCGGAAGCGGGAAATTCGCCGAGCCACGCCGAAAGCCGCATCACACATGTATCTGTTTTCACGATTATTTTCACTGAACAGCGTAATTTTCACCGCACGAAAGCCCATTCCTTCGGTTTTGGACACTTTGATTCATTTTCAGAGTCATTCTTCAGAGTTTCGTAGCGAATGAATTTTACTTTAACGTGCCCGCATTCAGATAAGCTCTTAATACGAGAAATTGGCAAGGAAGCAGTGAGATAAAGAGGCTCGGCCCACATTCGCTTGTTTATCGGATTAGCGTCATCCTGGTTGTCATGGTGCTTTGCAGCATCGGTCTGATTTCCGGCCTGAGCTACTTTGAGCTTTCAAGGACCACCGAAGACAACGCATCCATCCGCATCGATCGCGCCGCCAGGGCAGCCGTGGCGATCCTGTGTTTCGGCACGGACAGGTTTTTTGAACCCGAGTTCGACGACACGGACAATCCCGTCTCTCTGCGCATGACCGCCATCGACGGCTCGCCGCTGGTGAAGAACGCAAAGCTCGAACAGCTTGTGGACGCCATCGGCCGGACCAATCAGGGTGCGGCCAATCTGTTCGCATGGGCTCCGCAGACTGCCTCCTTCGACCGGTTCGTCACGACCTTCAAGCCCCCCGACGGAAGTCCTCCGGCGGCATTTTCAATCCGGGAAGGCCATCCCGCCTATACCAGCCTCGCCGCGGGACAACCCTTCATTGGTGAAGTGCCGCTGATGGGCCGCTTCAGGTTGGCCTATCTGACGCCGATCCTGACGGAAAACGGCAAGGTTGCGGGCGCCCTTGCGGTCGATGTCGGCTGGGTGGACGATCTGTCGACCGCCGAAACCCGCCTCAAGACCAGAATCGCGTCAGCCGCAATCGTGATTCTGATGGGCGTCATCCTGATGGGCGGCATCTTCCTGCGCTTCGAGCTGCGTCCTTTGCGCCGTCTTGCCAGAACAGCGGACGAACTTGCAGCGGGAACACAGCCCCGGGAGATCCCTTTCACGGACAGGCAGGATGAAATCGGCGATCTTGCGCATGGCCTTGAGCGGGTCACCGACCTGCAGGACAAGTTGCAGAAGCTCGCCTATACAGACCCGGTCACGACCGCCGGCAACCGAGCCCGCTACTTCTCGGATCTCAACAAGGCCCTGAAACGGGCAAAGGACGGGACGTTTCGTGCTTCCCTGATTCATCTCGACTTCAACGGCTTTGCCAAGATCAACGACACCTTCGGTCAACAGGTCGGCAACCGTGTTCTACTGCAGGCCTATGCCCGTCTTGCCAAGATCTTCGGCCCCAGCGCGCAGATTGCCCGTATTTCGGCAGACGATTTCTGCATTCTCCTGCCTTTCGACGCCCAGGGCGCCATTGCCGAAGACTATGCAATCCAGGCAATCGAATTGCTGTCCGTTCCCTTCCATATGGAAGAAGGGGAAATTCGCGTGGAGCCGAGCATCGGCATCGCCCTGCTGCCTCAGGACGCCCATGACGCGGAAACCGCTCATCGGGTCGCAGGGCTCGCGCTCCGGGCCGCCAAGGAGAGCAAAAGCGCAAGGCATATTTTCTTCTCAGCCCCGCTCAACGAACGCGTCCAGACGGACATGTTGCTGGAAACGCTGCTGCGGACCGCGCTCAAGACCGGACAGCTCGAGCTTCACTACCAGCCGCAGATCTGCCCTGCAGACGACCGCCTCGTCGGGCTGGAAGCCCTGATCCGCTGGCCGAATGAAAAACGCGGTCATATCCCGCCGGCGGAATTCATACCCATTGCGGAAAAGACGGGGCTCATTCTGGAACTCGGACAATATGTCCTCGAACGCGCCTGCAAACAGGCCGCCGAATGGCAACAGGCCGGCTTCGAGTTCGGTCAGGTTTCCGTGAATGTCTCTCCCCTGCAATTCCGTCAGCCCAGTTTTGCGGCGACTGTCAGGCAGATGCTCGCCGCCCACCGGCTGCCCGCCCAGATGCTGTGTCTCGAACTGACCGAAAACGTCTTCGTCGATACGGGCGAGCAGATGGTTCTCGATATCCTTTCCGAACTTCAGCAGATCGGCGTGCAGCTTTCGCTGGACGATTTCGGTTCCGGATATTCCTCGCTCATCTATCTGCACCGGCTGCCGTTCCAGGAGCTGAAGATCGACCGCGCCTTCCTCGCCGGCGCCGACAGGGACCCGCAGAAGGAACAGCTGTTTCAGGCCATTGTGGGTCTGGGGCGCAGCCTTGGGCTGCGCGTGATCGCGGAAGGTGCGGAAACGCCCGGCGAATATGCACTGACGGCCGCCCATGGCTGCGACGGCATGCAGGGGTTTTTCTGCTCACCCGCCGTGGCCGCCCAGGACGTCCGAGAGTGTATTGATGCCTTCCGGAAGTCCAGACCGGCGCGGTCTGCCACGATGGAAAAGAAACGGGCCTGACCACACGGATCGGGCCCGGTGCAAGGTCCTGAGGATAATGGAGGCGTTGTTCCCTGGCACATCGCAAACCGAGAGGCTCCGGCTCCCGGCCGTCCTCAATCGCGCAACTTGCCTGTCATCAGAATGGGAGCCGCGTCCAGCTTGTGTGCATTCATCATCTCGGCGATCTGTTCGATCGCATCGACCAGCTGCCGCCGCTCGTCGTTTTCCAGACCGGCGAACTTCTTCTCGAATTCCTCATGGAGCAGGCCGGGGAGACCGGAGGCGGTTTCCCTGCCTTTCGCGGTCAGTTTCGCGTGCACGATTCGCCGGTCGGAAACCGACCTGTAGCGTTCGACCAGCCCCTTTTCCTCCAGCTTGTCCAATATGGTCACGACCGTCGCGGAGCTCAGGTCGGCGTTTTCGGAAAGGGCCTTTGTCGTCACTTCCCCCAGATCCCGAACGCCTTGCAAAACAATGATTTGCGGGATGGTGAGCCCGGTCGTCCGGGACACTTCCCGCGACCGCAAATCGATGGCGCGCACGATCCTGCGGATGGCCTTGATCACTTGCGACGATTGCACCGGCTGCATCGTTACACCTCTATTAATTTGAACTCTAATAATTAGAGCTCTATATAGTGCCCGTGTTTTCAGGAACGGAGAGACTTGTCAATATGTGCGGCATTTGCGGCGAAGTGGTTTTCAGGAACGATCAGGCCGACGTCAGTCGGGTTCGCCGGATGGCGGATGCAATGGAGGCGCGCGGCCCCGACGGAATGGGGGTGACCCAGCGTGGCCGGGTCGCCTTCGGACACCGGCGCCTGAAAATCATCGATCTGAGCGACCGCGGCGCCCAGCCCATGACAGACCCGGCTCTCGGCCTGTCGCTCGTCTTCAACGGCTGCATCTACAACTACCAGGAACTGCGCGCCGAGCTGAGCGCGAAGGGCCATGTCTTCTTCTCCACAAGCGACACCGAGGTCATCCTGAAGGCCTGGAAGGAATGGGGCGAAGACTGTTTTTCCCGTTTCCACGGCATGTTTGCGGTGGCCATTCACGAACATGACAGCGGCCGTGTCCACCTCGCCCGGGACCGGTTCGGCATCAAGCCGCTTTATTACAGCGAATCCGACGGCAAGCTCGCCTTTGCCTCTTCCCTGCCTGCCCTTCTGGCCGGCGGCAGCATCGACAAGTCCATCGACCGTGTCGCCCTGCACCACTACATGAGCTGGCACGCGGTGGTTCCCGCCCCCCGGACGATTCTCAACGGCGTGCGCAAATTGCCCGCCGCCACGCTGCGCACCATTGAAGCGGACGGCAGCACCCGGGACCTGACCTACTGGGAACCGGGGTTTGAAAAATCGGCCGAAGACCTGGCCCGTAGCGCCGAGGAGTGGCGTGACATGGTTCTGGAAGGCCTGCGCAAGGCCGTCCGCCGCCGCATGGTTGCCGACGTTCCCGTCGGCGTCCTGCTGTCCGGCGGCGTGGACTCCAGCCTGATCGTCGGCCTTCTGGCCGAGGAAGGCCAGAAGGACCTTGCCACCTTCTCCATCGGCTTCGAGGAAGCTCATGGCGAGAAAGGCGACGAATTCCAGTATTCCGATCTGATCGCCGAACACTACGGCACCAACCACCACCAGATCTTCATTCCGTCCTCGGAACTTCAGAAAAATCTTCCGGGTGCGATCAGCGCCATGGCGGAACCGATGGTGTCCTATGACAATATCGGCTTCTACCTGCTGTCGCGGGAGGTCTCCCGGCATATCAAGGTGGTCCAGTCCGGTCAGGGAGCGGACGAGGTCTTTGCCGGCTACCACTGGTATCCGAAACTGACCGGGTCGAACCATCCCGTACAGGACTACGCTAGCGCCTTCTTCGACCGCACGCAGGCGCAGATGCGCGAGGCCGTCTCTCCCGATTATCAGTGCGACAGGGACGAAAGCCTCGCCTTCGTCGAAGCGCATTTCGCCCGCCCCGGCGCCGAAGACCCCGTCGACAAGGCCCTGCGCCTCGACACCAACGTGATGCTTGTCGACGATCCGGTGAAACGCGTCGACAGCCACTCCATGGCCTGGGGGCTTGAAGCACGTGTGCCCTTCCTCGACCATGAACTGGTCGAGCTCGCCGGCCGGATCCCGGCCCGCTTCAAGCTGGCCCAGGACGGCAAGGGTGTCCTGAAGGACGCCGCCCGCCAGGTGGTTCCCAGTGCGGTGATTGATCGGCCGAAGGGCTATTTCCCGGTGCCAGCCCTCAAGTATATTCAGGGGGACTATCTGGACATGGTGCGTGATACCCTCTCCAGTCAGGCGGCCAGGGAACGCGGCCTTTTCAACAACGATTACCTGGAGAAGCTCTACGCCGATCCGACGAAATACATCACGCCGCTGCGCGGCTCGGAGCTCTGGCAAGTTGCCCTGCTGGAAATGTGGCTGCAGACACAGGAGGTCTGATCAGTGGCAGAACATGAACCCTCGCGGCCGAAGGGCGCATTCGACCACCGCCTGAAGCGCATGCGCGAACACGGGTTGAAGCCGGAGTTCCGTCTGGAGGAAACCGAGGTCCAGAAAGACCGCTATATCAATTGCGGCTGGGGCCGCCTTGTCTTCGCCAACACCTATCATGAGACGGACAAGCTCGTGGAGGTGCTGCGCAACGAGCGGCCCGACCGGCGCGACATCGCCTTTTACGTGCGCGATCCGCATGTGCTGGTGGGAAGCGCTCCGCAGGAACTGTTTCTCGATCCCTCCCACACATTCCGCCTGGATCTGGCGACCTACCGCCCTGCCCGCAACCGGCGCAAGGGCTTTACCGTCCGGCGCCTGTCCTCGCGCAGTGACGCGGAAGCCATAAACGAGCTTTACATCAGCAGGGGCATGGTTCCCGTTCCGCCGGAATTCTTCTGGTCGGACCTCGACCCCAGAACCATCACCGTGCTGGTTGCCGAAGAGGATGAAACCGGCATGATCGTCGGAACCGCCATGGGGGTCGATCATGGCAGGGCAACCGACGACGCGATACAGGGCTGTTCGCTCTGGTGCCTTGCCGTATCCCCGCAGGCCAGATTTCCCGGCGTCGGCGAAGCGCTCGTCCGGCGTATTGCGGAAGTCTTCAAGGGCAGAGGAACGCCACATCTCGACCTGTCCGTGCTGCATGACAACGACCTGGCCATCGGCCTGTACGAAAAGCTCGGTTTCGAGCGGGTTCCGTTCTTCACCGTCAAGCGCAAGAACACCATAAACGAGGCCCTCTTCGCCGGCCCCGCGCTTGAAGACAAGCTCAATCCCTATGCCACGATCATCATCAACGAGGCCAGGCGGCGCGGCATCCAGACAGAGATCATCGACGCCGCCGGGGGCTTCTTCCGTCTTTCCTACGGCGGGCGATCCGTGGCCTGCCGGGAATCCCTGAGCGAATTCACCAGCGCGGTCGCCATGTCGCTGTGCGACGACAAGGCCACGACACGCCGCATCGTCAAGCGGGCGGGAGTAGAGGTGCCCGCCCAGGTTCTGGCGGGGTCCGCCGACGAAAACGCGGCCTTTCTGCAGGAGCACGGCTCCGTCGTGGTCAAGCCTGCCCGCGGAGAGCAGGGCAAGGGAATCGCCATCGGCCTCACCAGCCCCGAAGACGTCATGGCCGCGATCGATGTCGCCAAGACATTTTCCAATGACGTCCTGATCGAGGAATTCGTCTCCGGCCTGGACCTGCGCCTCGTGGTCATCGACTACAAGGTGGTCGCGGCCGCATTGCGCAAGCCGGCGGAAGTGACCGGCAACGGACGGGCAACCATCCGGGAGCTGATCGCCATCCAGTCCCGCCGGAGATCCAACGCGACAGGCGGCGAATCCAGGATCCTCATCGACGACGAAGTCGAACGCTGCCTCAAAGCGAAGGGTTACGATCTGGAAGACGTTCTGCCGGAAGGAAACAGACTTGCCGTCAGGCGCACGGCCAACCTGCATACCGGCGGCACCATTCACGATGTGACCGGCGAAACCCATCACACGCTCGTCGACGCAGCGGTCAAGGCCGCCCGCGCCATTGAAATTCCGGTTACGGGCATTGACTTGATGGTCTCGGACCCGCGACAACCGGACTATCGATTCATCGAAGCCAACGAGCGGCCCGGACTTGCCAATCACGAGCCGCAGCCGACCGCCGAGCGTTTCGTTGATTTTCTGTTTCCCCTGTCCGTGCCGCAGCCGGTCAGGACCACCATGAACCGGGCCGGGACATGACACTTCTGAATATCGACATTTCCTATCTGGCGAAAAAACTGCAGGACCTGCTGAAAATTCCGAGCCCGACCGGGTACACCGACGAAATCGTCCGGCATGTGTCGAAGGAACTCCAGTCCCTCGGGGTCTTCTACGAGATCACCCGCCGGGGCGGCATGCGCGCCATGATTCCGGGCAAGAAGCACAAGCCCGCCCGGGCCTTTGTTTCGCATCTCGACACCCTCGGGGCGCAGGTCAAGTCCCTGAAGGACAACGGACGTCTGGAACTCGTGCCCATCGGCCACTGGTCCGCGCGCTTTGCCGAAGGCGCCCGGGCGACGGTCTTTTCGGAAAGCGGCGCCTATACCGGCACGATCCTGCCGCTGAAGGCGTCGGGCCATACCTTCAACAAGGGCATCGATGAAATGCCCATCGGCTGGGACTATGTCGAACTCCGGGTCGATGCCTATTCCAAGTCGGGTGCCGACCTGTACCGGCTCGGGTTCGATGTCGGCGATTTCGTCGCCATCGATCCGCTGCCGGAATTTCTCGACAACGGCTTTATCGTGTCCCGGCATCTGGACAACAAGGCCGGGGTCGCGGTCATGCTGGCGGCCATAAAGGCGCTTGTGGAATCGGATATCAAGCCGACTGTCGACGTGTTCTGGCTGTTCACCATTGCCGAGGAAACCGGCCATGGCGCACAATCGATCCTGACCCCGGACATCGCCTCCCTGGTTGCCATCGACAACGGCACCACGGCCCCCGGCCAGAATTCCGACGAATTCGGTGTCACCATTGCCATGGCCGACCAGACAGGTCCCTTCGACTACCATCTGACGCGGAAAATGGTCCAGCTGTGCCGCGACAACGACATCAAGCACCAGAAGGATGTCTTCCGCTATTACCGCTCCGATGCCGCCACCGCGATCGAGGCCGGCGCCGATGTGCGCACCGCCCTGATCACCTTCGGCGTGGACGCCAGCCACGGCTACGAGCGCATCCACATGCATGCCTTGCGGTCCCTTGCGGAACTCGCCACCGGTTACGCGATCAGCCCGGTCGAGATCCAGCGTGACGCCCGTGAATTCTCGGACCTCAAGGGCTTCACCCGCCAGCCGACCGCAGACGCCGATCAGGATCTCAAACCCGAGATCGACGTCCCCGTACCGGAACCGGCCGCCGAATAAAAGCGTCACCGGATCTGGGGTCAAACGACCAAACTAAAAACCGACCCGAACTGTCGCGAGCGTTGTGAACGCTCCGGATTCGATCTCAGGCCGCAACACAATGTTCAGCCAGCCAGAGCGAACGAACTGCGCGACAGTTCCGGGATCGTTCACCGGACCGTTTCCACTGTGCCGGGTGTCACAGGCTGGGCAACGGTGTTTCTCCTACATAAGACTGACCACGATGAAGATCTTCGCTAGGGTGTGAACTCATAGTTGAAGATGAAAACCGGCTCTTTCTCACCAGTGCCGGTAATCTCGTGCCGGATTTTGCCCGACAGGAGGGAAACTCCAGTGCGGACTGTTCGGCCACGCCCTGCTGCGTGGCCGGGAAACCGCCCCTGTCACAAAACGCAAGGCTCTGAGATGTGAGGAGCGGATTCACACGGTCACGACAACGCATGCCCCTCAAAACGCCACCAGACCGGACTCGCTCTGGAGACCGGCGCCCACAAACAGCAGTTTCACCGGCAACAATGGCCGGAATGGATCTGCACGGTACATGGAGCGTCTCTT
>NZ_QCYM01000025.1 GCF_003075075.1 Labrenzia sp. 011
TGGGAGTGGGAGGAGGATAAGAGGGAGCTTCGGAAGACGGTTTGTCGGTGGATGCCGCCGCGTGGTCAGCGGAGGTTGCCTGCCCGGACTTCACTTCAGGCGCTCTGTGTGCCCCGGCACTGGTATCGGGGGCGGGAGCCGGAGCCGGCGTGCGCGCGAATGCCCTGTTGAAGCCGTTCTGGGTGGCGGCGCGCAGAAGGTCGGCGGCGCGGCCTGTTTCGTTTCCTGTGTCGATGGTGTCACTTTTCCGCTCTGTCCTGACGGCGCGCGGGGGAGTGGCAGGCGCGGGTCTGGTCTGGACCGACGGCCGGGGCGGAGCCGGGGGCGTCCGCGGTCTTTCGGGGACGACAGGGGCCGTTGCGGCGGCGGGAGTTCCGGGTGCGGCAGGCGGGACAGGGCTGACCTCGGGCTCAGGCTCGGGCTCGGTGGCGATGACCGGAGTCCTGACCGGAGCGGCGAGCGCCGCCAGGGTTTCCGGTTCGCTGTCCAGCATATGGTCGTCCGGCTTGACGGGAATATCGGGACCCGGCGCCATCGGTGACTTGATCGGACCGGAGCCGGCAAGGCCTGCGCCTGTATAGGAGCTCGGGCCCGGGCTCTGCCGCGGGGAGGTCAGGGGGGCGTTGCGGATGATGTTCTGTTCGACAACCACGTCGCTCGGGCCGCCGACAAGGATCAGGTGCTCGATATTGTCCCGCCGGATCAGAACGAGACGGCGTTTCGTATCGACCGGGGCACTGTCCATGACGGCGATGCGGGGCTGCCTGTTCCTGTTCTGGGGGATGCCGGCTCCCGTGAGTCGCTTCAGAATCAGAATGAACAGACCGAACAGCAGCAGCACGACGGCAAGCGCCAGTATCACCGCGATCGCCTGGGTTACGCTTCCGCTCACATTGAAGGTGGTTTGAATCCAATTACTCATCTTATCCTCATGCCGCCCCTGCTTGCGGAACTGTCGCGAATGCCGGTTATCCCGATTTCTTGCCTCAATTGGGGAGAGTCCCGCTTATCCCCAGTAAATCCGGAATTTTCACCGGCATCGTCCCAATGCCTCAAACCTCTTTGTTTTTTCGCTTTT
This sequence comes from Labrenzia sp. 011, assembly GCF_003075075.1. Taxonomy (GTDB): domain Bacteria; phylum Pseudomonadota; class Alphaproteobacteria; order Rhizobiales; family Stappiaceae; genus Roseibium. The sequence continues at coordinate 1,079 of NZ_QCYM01000025.1, forward strand.
CATAGCCGCACATGCATTGGCGCCGTCTGGAAGGCTGTTTGTCCCGCTTGCTGATCCGCTTCGAATCTCACTAGGTCTTGACGTTAACAGAAGCAGGCAAGATTTGCCCGCCGGGGGCAGGGTTCAAATTGCGAAATGCAAAGGAATGTTGCCCTCTTCCACGGGTTTTTGAAGGGGAATGCCCATAGGTGCAAAGTTTGCGTTAACCTTTCATTAACCATTTGCCCGGCAATCATTGCCTGGTTGGTTAACAAATGGTGAACTGAATGACCGTGACGGACCTGCCGCTGTTCCAGGCGCTGAAATCGAAGATGCGATGGCACCAGACCCGCCAGGGCGTGCTTGCGGAGAATATCGCCAACGCGGATACGCCGGGATACGGGGCCCGTGAAGTCAAGGCCTACAGTTTCAAGGACTATCTGGGACGGGAATCGCTGGCGTTGACGACGGACACGACCCGGTCCGGTCATATCGCCGGACAGATGTCGGGCACCAGCGACGCGAAGATCGAGGAGGTGGATACCTTCGAGATCACCCCAAGCGGCAACAGCGTCAATCTTGAAGAGCAGATGATGAAGGTCACGGAGAACCAGATGGATTTCCAGGCCGCGTCGACCCTTTACACCAAGGGCCTTGGCCTGATCCGGACGGCGTTGTCGAAAAGCGCATAGGCCGGCGGTTTCGCATTGAACCGAATGCGGCGTGCCGGTGGGCACCCTGCCTGAGAACGAGACAAAAGGACCGACAACATGGACCTGATCAAATCGCTGTTCATTTCGGCAAGTGGTCTGAAGGCGCAGAACGGCCGCATGCGGATCATCGCGGAGAATATCGCCAACGCGAGTTCGACCGCCAAGACGCCGGAAGAAGAGCCCTACCGGCGAAAGATCCCCACCTTCAAGACCCAGTTCGACAGGGAGCTGGGGGCGGAGAAGGTGGAGCTGGGCCCGATTGCCGAGGACAAGAGCGAATTCGAATCGGTGCACATGCCCGGCCACCCGGCGGCTGACGAGAACGGATATGTGCTGCAGCCCAACGTCAACACGCTGATCGAGACCACCGACATGCGGGAGGCGCAGCGGTCCTACGAGGCGAATCTGAACGTCATCGAGTCGACGCGGCGGATGCTGCAGCGAACCATCGACATCCTGCGGGCGTAATCCCGCGAACCTGATCCGCAAAGGGAGTGGAAAACATGTCCACCGCGTCAATTGCAAACAATGCCTATCAGATGGCCGCCCGCCTGCAGCAGCAGATGCCTGGCGTGGAAGACGCCGCCCCCAAGGCGGAAACGGCCGATTTCGGCAAGATGGTGAGCCAGGCGGTCGAGACGATTGTCGACAAGGGGCAGCAGGCTGACGACAAGGCCGTCGGGATGATCGAAGGCAAGGCGGATGTCGTCGATGTGGTCACGGCGATTGCCGAGACCGAAATCGCGCTGGAAACGATGGTGGCGGTCAGGGACCGTGTCATTTCCGCCTATGAGGAAATCATGCGGATGCCGATCTGATCCGGCCCGTATCAGCTTTCAGCCGCCTGACCGGTCACGGTCGGGAGCGGGAACTGGAGCGCAATTGGAGTGTGGGAGCATCTTGTCCGCGTTCGGGTGAATGCAGGATGTTTCAAAGGGGCAAACGATGACAGGCGGTGAAGTTCTCGATCTTGCCCGCGAAGCGGTCTGGACGATGATCCTGGTGGCGGGGCCGATCATGGCCGTTGGTCTGCTTGTCGGCGTCGTCATCGCCCTGTTCCAGGCGCTGACGCAGATCCAGGAGATGACACTCGTCTTCGTTCCCAAGATCCTTGCGATTTTCGTCACGCTTCTCATCACCCTGCCGTTCATGAGCCAGCTGCTGCAGGCCTTCATGGCGCGGGTGACCGAGATGATCCTCATTACCAGCTAGAGGCACCTGATGGGCAGGACGGCAGGAAAGGGGATTCCGGAGAGACTATGACGGTTCAGCTCGATTTCCTGCCGGATGTTGTCGCGGCCTTCATGCTGATGTTCGCCCGCCTCGGCACGATGGTCATGCTGCTGCCGGCGCTCGGGGAGAGCGCCATTCCGATGCGGTTCCGCCTGACCATCGCTCTTGCGCTGACCCTGGTGCTCTATCCCGTTGCCGGGCCGCAGTATCCGGCCGGACTTACCGAAGAGCCCATGCGCCTGCTGCTGCTGCTCGGGGGAGAGCTGGCCATCGGTTTCGGAATCGGTCTGTGCGCCAAGTTGATCACATCCGTCCTGCAGATTGCGGGCGTCATCGTGGCGAACCAGTCCGGCATGGCCTTCGCGCTTGGAGCGGATATCGCCAATGAAGGTCAGCAGGGTGCGCTGTACGGCAACTTCCTGTCGATCCTCGGCGTTACGCTGGTCTTCGTTACGGACAGCCACTATCTGGTGATCGCCGCGCTTTACGACAGCTTCGAGATCTTTCCGCCGGGACTTGTGCCGCCGGTCGGCGATTTCTCCAGGAATGCGACCGAGATGGTCGCGCATGTGTTCTCGATCGCGGCGCGCGTGAGTGCGCCGTTTCTGGTTGTCGGTCTCGTCTTCTATTTCGGCCTTGGTCTGCTCAACAAGCTGATGCCGCAGATGCAGATCTTCTTTATCGCCATGCCCGTGAATATCGCGATCGGGCTGTTGATGTTCATGGTGCTGCTCACCTCGATGATGATGTTCTATCTGGAGCATTTTCAGCAGTCGATCGGCAAGTTCATATTGGGATAGCGCTGCGCAATGGCGGACGGTAGCGACGACTCGGAAAAAACAGAGGACCCCTCACAAAAGCGCCTGAAAGAGGCGCATGACAAGGGGGACGTACCGAAATCGCAGGAGGTCAGCACCTGGTTCACCCTGGCCGGGGCGACCCTGATGATTGCCATATTCGCACCGTCGGCGGCAGCCTCGCTCGGCGACCTGATGAAGGGATACATCGAGCATTCCTACCAGATGTCCGTCGACGGCTATGCTCTGAGGGCGCTATGGCGCGACACCGGGGAATCGGTTGCCGCGATCGTCGGCGTGCCGCTGATCATCCTCGTGCTGATGGCGGTTGCCGGGAACCTCATTCAGCACCAGCCGTTGTTCACCGCGGAAACGATCAAGCCCAAACTGTCGAAGATTTCACCAGCTTCCGGCTTCAAACGGCTGTTTTCGGCCGACAGTCTGGTGAATTTTGCCAAGGGCATGGCGAAAATCTCGATTGTCGGCACGGTCATGGTCGCGGTCGTGTGGCCGCATCGCGACGAGGCGGATGTGATGATATTCGCCGATCCGTCGGTGATCCTGCCGGAAGCCCGGACGCTGATCCTGCAGCTTCTGGCCGCCATTCTCGCCGTGATGACCGTTGTCGCGGGCGCCGATTTCGTTTACCAGCGCAACAAATGGTTCAACAAGCAGAAGATGTCGCTGCGTGAGGTCAAGGACGAATACAAGCAGGCGGAAGGCGATCCGCAGGTCAAGGGCAAGATCCGGCAGCTGCGCATGGAGCGCTCGCGCAAGCGCATGATGGCGGCGGTTCCGCAGGCGACCGTGGTCGTCACCAACCCGACCCACTATGCTGTGGCGCTGAAATATGAAGACGGCATGGGCGCACCGATGTGCCTTGCCAAGGGAACGGACGAGGTGGCGCTCAGAATCCGGGCGGTGGCGAAGGAGAACGAGGTTCCGGTGATCGAAAATCCGCCGCTGGCACGAGCTCTTTACGCGACTGTTGACATCGATCAGGACGTGCCGGAGGAACACTACAAGGCGGTTGCGGAAGTCATCGGCTTCGTCTTCCGCATGCGCCGGCGGGCAGCCTGGCGGGGGAAATAGTTCCCGGGGGAAGATTACCGGTCTGATTTCCGGATCAAACGGGTGAATTTCAACAGGTCTTGCCTTCATATAAGTTGAAATTGGCACCCAAGCACAGAATGCTTGGAAACGGCCCGTTCGAAAACCGAATCGGGCCGGGGAGACAGGACGGATGAGTGACATGGACGGAACGCCGAGCGGGCCGATGATCAGCCGGCCGGAGCGTTCCGGAAACATAGGCCTCCTGATAGGTCTGGCGCTATTGCTTGTCGGTGCGGCAGCCGCCTTCGCGGTGATGGACCGGGAGGTTGCGCAACCGTTTATCCTTGCGCTGCTCGGCATCCTGGCCGTGGTCGGCGTGTTTTGCCTTTTTGCCGGCGCGATCGGTTTCCTGCGCCTGTCCGCCCGTCCGGGTGAAGCCAATCCGCTTGCCTCCGCCTTTGTCGATACGCTGGAGGACGGTGCCCTGATCACCGACCTCGACGGCCGGCTTGTCTATGCCAACAAGGCCTATGCGGATCTGACCGGCGCGGAGTCGGCTGCCGATATCCGCGTTGTCGAGCGTGTCTTTTCCTCCGACCCCGATGCGGCGGACGCGATCTTCCGTCTGTCCCAGGCCATGCGCGACAGCCGCAGGGCGCAGGAGGAGATCCGCATGCCGGTGCCGCTCGGGCGCGCGGAAGGCGCGGCCCGCTGGTACCGGGTGTCGGTGCGTCCGCTGCAGGTGCCCAAGGAGCGCGGCGGCGGCAAGCCGATGGCCGTCTGGCAGCTGTCGGATATCACCCGCGACCGGGCCGAGCAGGAAAACTCCTTTCAGGAACTGCAGCGTGTCATCAACTTCCTCGACCACGCGCCCGCCGGCTTCTTTTCCTGCGACGGAGAAGGCCGCCTGGTCTATCTGAACGCGACGCTTGCCGACTGGCTCGGCTATGACCTTGCGCAGTTCGACGCCGGCGACCTGGACCTGTCCAGTATCGTGCGCGGTGACGGGACGGAACTCATCCGGTCGCTCAAGGGACAGGCCGGAGAGGTCAAGAGCGAGACCTTCGATCTCGATTTCGTCACCCGCAACGGGCGCGGACTGCCCGTGCGCCTGCTGCACCGGGTGCCTTTCGGGGAAAACGGCCAGCCGGGCGACAGCCGCACGCTGGTGCTCAACCGTTCGCGCGGGGAGGAGGTTTCAGAAGCCCTCCGGGCAGCGGAAGTCCGTTTCGCGCGCTTCTTCAACAATACGCCGATCGCGATTGCCTCGCTGGACAAGGAAGGCCGGGTGCTCAGGACCAATGCGCCGTTCCTGAAGCTGTTCGGCGCGGTCGATACGGGGGACGAAGCGCCCAAGCTGGAAGCCTATGTGGCCGAGAGCGGTCGGGAAAACCTCGCGAAGGCGCTGTCGGCGGCCGCCAACGGAATTGGAGAGATCGCACCGATCGATATTCCGCTGGTCGAAGGCAACGATCCGCGTTCGGCCACTTTCTATGTTTCAGCGGTGCAGGAAGGCGAGGGCGACGGGGAAGCGGCAATCGTCTACGCGCTTGAAACCACCCAGCAGCGCGCGCTCGAAGCCCAGTTTGCCCAAAGCCAGAAGATGCAGGCCATCGGCCAGCTCGCCGGCGGTGTCGCCCATGACTTCAACAACGTCCTGACTGCCATCATCGGCTTTTCCGACCTGCTGCTGGCCAGCCACCGGCCGACCGACCCGTCCTTCCAGGACATCATGAACATCAAGCAGAATGCCAACCGCGCCGCCGGTCTCGTCCGGCAGCTGCTGGCCTTCTCCCGCCGTCAGACCCTGCGGCCGCAGCAGCTCGAACTCAATGACGTGCTGGCGGATCTGTCCATCCTGCTCGACCGTCTTCTGGGCGAGAAGGTGGAGTTGAAGGTGATCCACGGCCGGGATCTGTGGCCGGTCATGGCGGATCTCAACCAGCTGGAACAGGTGATCGTCAATCTGGCGGTGAATGCGGGGGACGCCATGGCCGATGGAGGCCGGCTGACCATCCGCACCCGCAATGTGTCGGAAGCCGAGAGCACCCAGTTCGAGAACATTCGCGGCATGCCTCCGGGCGAATATACGCTGGTGGAGGTCGAGGACACCGGCCACGGCATGCCGCCGGACGTCATGGAGAAGATCTTCGACCCGTTCTTCTCCACCAAGGAAGTCGGCAAGGGCACGGGTCTGGGCCTGTCGACCGTCTACGGCATCGTCAAACAGACCGGCGGTTTCGTCTTCTGCACCTCGGATGTGGATGTGGGAACCACCTTCCGCCTGTTCCTGCCGCGTCACATTCCGGAGTTCGTGGAGGAAGAGAAGCCGGAACCGAAGGAAAAGGAGCCGGAAAAGGTCGCCGACCTCACCGGGTCCGCTTCCATCCTTCTGGTGGAGGACGAGGAAGCCGTGCGCGCCTTCGGCGCCCGTGCGCTCGCCTCGCGCGGCTATACCGTCTACGAGGCCGCATCCGGAAACGAGGCGCTGGAAGTGATGGAGGAAACGGGCGGTAAGATCGACCTGGTCGTCTCCGACGTGGTGATGCCGGAAATGGACGGTCCGACCCTGCTCGTCGAGCTGCGCAAGACCCAGCCTGACCTGAAGATCATCTTCGTCTCCGGCTATGCGGAGGATGCCTTCGAGGAAAATCTGCCGCCGGGTGAAAAGTTCTTCTTCCTGGCCAAGCCCTTCACGCTGAGACAGCTGGCGACGACCGTGAAGGACGTGCTGAACGGATAGGAGCCTTCTTCGGCCCGGGCGACACCGGGGCGGCCGGTTCTCACCGGCCCGCCACGCTGAAATAGAAGACGTAAAATCCTGCCCAGATCCCCAGGGCGAGCGCCCGTTTGGCGCCGTCGGACAGGCGTGTGCCCACCAGGCATGACAGGCCCCGGGCCGCCAGAACCATCACCACAAATCTCGGCAGCCGGACGATGGGGGAGGCGAGGGCGAAGAGCCAGGGGCTGGTGCCGTTCGTTCCGGCTTCGGCCGCGAAGACCTTGTAGGGCAGGCCGGTAAAGGCGCCGCGCAGCATGCCTTCGAAGAGACCGTCTTGTAAAAGCCGTTGCGCATTCACGAAGCTGCTGGCCGAGATGCCCGGTACATGGAGCAGCACGGCACGGGTGGCCTGCGGATCGTGGTTTGCGCAGATCCAGACGAGGGCACCGCCGAGGGTCGCCGCGAGCGCGGCGGTCAGGGCCGCCCGGAGCGCCCGCTTGAGGGACGTCAGCGCCAGGCCGGTCAGCAGTACATCGGGGACGATGAAAAACAGCGTCGCCTCGGAAAATCCCCACAGCGCCGCAAGCGTCCTACTCCCAGGGCGCAAAGGTCTTTTCCGTGGAAAGGGCGGCGAAGCGGTCCCTGAGCGTGTTCATGAACTGAGTCCGGTTGCCCTCCCAGGTTATTGGTTTTCCGACGAAAATATCGCAGAAGAACGGCACCAGCAGGAAGGATCCCCTTGGCAGGGCCTTGCCCAGTCCGTGGGTGAAGACAGGAACCGCCGGAGCCTGCGGACAGCGTTCGGCCAGATAGGAGACGCCCTTCTTCAGATCGGTCATCTGCTCGGGCTCGCCGCGGGAGCCCTCGGGGAAGAGGATCAGGACCTTGCCCTCGTCCAGGGCGTCATAACAGCCCTGCAGCGGATCCTTCGCCCCCCTGGTGCCGCCGCGTTCCACCGGGATGATGCCGAGCACATGCTCCGACACCCAGGCCTTGACGGGTGAAGAGAAGAAATAGTCGGCCGCCGCGACCGGCTTGATGTCCTTCAGCCGCGACAGGGGCATCAGTGCCATCAGCACCATGGTGTCGAGATGGCTGTTGTGATTGGCGACGATGATCGCCGGGCCCCGCGTCGGCAGCAGCTCCTTGCGGCGGACATTCAGGCCGAGGAGGAACAGGACCACGATCCTGACCAGGACGTAGAAGGCCTTCTGGAGCATCAGGCGGCCCCCTTCATCGTGGCACGGAACTGATGGATAATTCCGACCAACCATCCCGCTGCCGCGGTCTCAGCCGCTGCTCCGGAGGTGAGCTGGTGCCATTGTCCCGGATCCGTCGCCTCAGGTCCCGGATCACGTGCGGGACCGCACTGTGGGCTTACAGTCGATGCGGCTCCTGAGGTGTTCATTCTCATCTCAATCGCCCCTAGTAATAGAAATACCGGGTGAAGTGGAAGAACAGCGGGGCGGTATAGGTCAGGCTGTCGATGCGGTCAAGAATGCCGCCGTGACCCGGGATCAGGCTGCCGGTGTCCTTGACTCCGAGGTCGCGTTTCAGGGCGGAGACGGTGACGTCGCCGATGAAACCGGCAACGGGAATGAGCAGGCCGGCCATTGCTGCATGGGCCATGTCGAAGGGCGTCACCAGCGGTGCGGTCACCAGGGCAAGAACGAAGGTGGTGGCAACGCCGCCGAGAAAACCTTCCCAGGTCTTGTTCGGACTGACTCCGGGGACGATCTTGTGGCGGCCGAGCAGCTTGCCCCAGGTGTATTGGGCGACATCGTTGAACTGGGTCAGGAAAATCAGGAAGAGCAGCAGACCGGCGCCGCCCGCGCTGTTGGCGTCGGTTGGCGGCAGGATCAGCAGGAAGGCTGCGTGGCTGACGGAAAAGACGCAGAGCATCAGGCCCCAGTTGAGCGTGCCGACGGCCTTCAGAAACCCTTCCGTCTGCTGGGTCAGCAGGCTGGCGAAGGGCAGGAACAGGAACATGTAGACCGGGATGAACACGGCGAACATGCCGTAATAGCCGTCATAGACCCAGAAGTACTGGACCGGGATGGCCAGATAGGCCCAGAACAGCACCCGCCTGTCGGCACGGCGGGTGGGGATCATGGAAAAATATTCCTTCAGCGCCAGGAAGCTGACGAGGGCGAAGACGACGATGGAAAGCGTGTTGCTGACCAGGAACGAGATGGTGAAGATCGCCACCATGACCCACCAGCTGCGGGTGCGCGCGACGAGTTCGCTCATGGTTTCCGGCGAGCGTCTGGAGATCGCGTAGACGATCATGCTCGCCACGGCCAGGAGGCCCCAGATGCCGATCAGGGCCCAGTGGAGTGTCTGGAGCTGGAAGGTCATGCGGTTCGTTTCTCCCTGATGGCTGCACGGGCACGGTTCAAGATGGTGAGCGCGGAGAGCACGAGACCGGCGCCGAAGAGGATATGGTAGGTGAGGGGGGCTGTCAGTCCGAAGGCGATCAGCAGGCCGCACAGGCCGAACAGCGCTGCCCGGTCGCTCTTGCCGAAGGGGCCGTCATAGCGGCGGTTGGCGCCGATCTGGACGCCGATGACGCCGGTCATCTCGCCGATGAGCGCCAGAACCACAAGCCCGACGATCAGCGTGCCGGAAACGAAGGGCAGGAGTGCGAAGGGCAGGTAGAGCGCGGCGTCCGAGACAACATCACCGAGTTCGTTCAGGACCGCGCCGAGATCCGACTTCTGGTCATGTTCGCGCGCCAGCATGCCGTCGATGGCGTTCAGGCCCATGCGGATGAAAAGGACGAGCGGCAGCAGCAGCAGCGGTAGAAAGGCCCCGGGAAACAGCCAGAGGGCAAATCCTTCCAGAATGGAAAGCGTCAGAGCCGCGAGCGTGACCTGGTTTGCGGTGACGCCACCGGCAGCCAGTTTGCGGCAGATCGGGCGGAGCAGATCCTGGAAGCGGGATTTGAGCTGGTAGATGGTTGGCATCTGGGAATCCGGAAAAGTTGCAAAACACTATCGTGAAAATGGCTGTGTGCGTCATAGCATAAAGCGTTGATTGTGACCCATACCGGTCGGGCAATGCCGTGGGACGCTGCCCGAAACGTCATGAATGTGATGTCGCGGCTATCTGGTCGTCAAACCGCCAGGGTACATTGCGACCGGCGTTGGGGGGCTTTATTTCCGAAAAGGCATTTTACAATGGTCATGCAGCCGTCGATATTCGAAAAACAATACAGACCGATCACCGTCCATACGCTGGACGGGACCGCATTCGTCAACGTTCAGTCCTATCTCTCCGGCGAACCGCGCAAGAAGCAGTTCAACGCTGCCGCCCTGGCGGATCTGCGCCGGTTCCTGAGCAAAAAAGACAGGTACAAGGACGGCCAGAACGGGGCGGACAGGCACAGCTGGGACGACAAGTCCGGCCTGACCGCCTTCGGTCTGGTCGGACCGGGCTATTTCAAGCCCTGGCTCTGGGTCAATATCACCTGGAAGGAACTGCAGCTCGGCTTTTACGGCAAGGGCACGCCCGAACGCATGCGGCGGATCCTGCAGGTGATCGATTTCTACCTCAAGACCGCCGAAATTGATCTGAGCAGAGTTCACTGGAATTATGTGATGAGTCTGGAGGAATACGCCAAATACTATCTCGGCCTCGACTGCAACGGGTTCACGGGAGCCTTCCTGGAAAGCCAGTATCCCTCGCTCGGCATAAACGGAGGCGATCATATCAACTATCTGGACGGCAAGCTGAAGAAGCGAGCGACTATCGCCGAAATCAAGCCGGGCGATATCCTCAGCCGGGAAGGCGGCGGCGGAACGCGTCACGTGGCCATGGTCAATTCCGTGTCCGGTGTGATCTCTCCGGAAGCAACGTCCGCCCAGGTCTCCATCACCCAGTCCTCTTTCAGTCTTGGCGGGCTCAACACGAAGACCTATACGCTGAAGATGATCAACGAGGGTCCCAAGAACAAACCGCTGAATTGGCACCTGGCCGGGTTTTACAAGTTCAATCACTGCCTGGCGCTGGAGCGGAAATAGCGTGCGCTTTCCGGGGAGCGGGCTTCAATTGCTCTGTCGTTGGTCCGCAGCGCCCGTGCGCATGCTATCGTGAGGGAACGAATGCGCCGCTGCGGGGTTTCCCCGCTATTGCGACATGCATAATTTCCGAAATGTCCCGGTGAATATGGCATCTGACCGGGCGTGCGGCCTTTCGACAGGAGACAAAAGTGACGGTATTCTATCAGGTAACTGATACATTCAAGATATTCTGGTTCGCGGAGCGGCTTTTCCGATGATCGATCCCATCCTGCTCACAACCCCGCGTGTCTCCACATTCGACGGAGACCGGCATCTGACCAATGCGAGCGGCTTTTTCTTCCGGCGGGACGACCGGCTTTTCCTGGTGACCAGCCGCCACGTGATGATCGACGAGGACAGCGATCACCATCCGTCGCGGATCGAGATCGAGCTTCATAACAATCCTGACAATCTCGCCGAGTCGATCGGGCTGTCGATTCCCCTGTTCCGGGACGGGAGCAGCCTGTGGCGTCAGGGAACGGATACAGCCGGCGAGATCGACGTGGCGGTGATCGAGCTCGACAGGAGCGCCCTGCCGGCAGACCAGCTCTATCGGGTCTTCGGACCCGAGCATCTGGTCGATCCGGACGAGCAGGTCGAGGTCGGATCGTCGATCCTGGTTGTCGGCTTTCCGCTGGGTTTCCACGACACACTGCATCACATGCCCGTGGTGCGGCAGGCGGTCATTGCCTCGTCCTTCGGATTCCGCTTCGGGGGAATGGGCTATTTCCTGACCGATGGCCGGACCCATCGCGGCATCAGCGGCGCCCCGGTGGTGATGCGGGCGCCCGAACTTGAAGGCATGGAAGGCGATCTGCCATGGAAACTGCTCGGCGTTCATTCCGCACGGCTTGACGTGGGCACGCGCGACATGGTGCTCGACGAGGCGCTGGGCCTGAATTGCGCCTGGTATGCGGATATCCTGCTGACGCTGACAGAGGCTTGAGCCGGCCGGCCGGCCGCTGCGGCGGCCGGCGGAGCTGTTTTGCCGTCAGGAAGATAGTGGCGGGCAGCTGCTGCTTTGTTCGGCGCGCGATTTCAGGCCCTGAAGGCTCTGCATGGTGTTCTGATTGCCCGGCAGCACGAAGCTCTGTTCCAGGGCGGTGCGCACATTGTTGACCACCGCGAGATCCTGGACCGCCAGCGTCTGGCAGGGCGATCCGGTAAAGCGGACGCGGATGCGGATGACCCGCTGACCGTTGTCCGAGGGACCGAATTCGCTGTCGAGTGCCGGGTTCGCACCAAGCATCGGTCTTTCAAGGACAACCATGTTGGCCTGGTCCTGCAGGACCACTGTACCGCGTTCCTGCGCGCTGGAGACGAGAGCGGCGCGCACATCCGTCGGCGCGGCGGCGATATTGATGCTCTGGGCACCTGCCGGAACATCGAGCCGGGGCTGATCGGGGAGGGAGGCCCGTCGGCCCGAACCGCCCTGACAGGCGGCAAGAGAGAGGGCGCAAAGGCTGATCATGAGAATGTGCCGCATCTGCTTTCCCGAATTTAAAAAGGCCATAAACCGCTTTCCGCATTCTGGAGCAAATTATCCGCACTCAGGTCAAGGCGGACAAGATGCTCTGTCACTTTAAAGTCTATCAACCGTTCTGCAATCGGATGGTTCCATAAGACTGCATCCGATCCGGCGCCGGATTTTGAAAACTGCTTCTTCCGGCATGTCAGAATGCAGCCTGCCACAACTCTCCTAACGAAGCCTTGTGGCGGCAGAGCGGCGGGACTCATGCGCGGGTGTGTTTCTGTAAAACGGGCTAGAAGTGATCGCCTGTCTTGAACCCGCCACCGCCAAAGCCGGTGCCACTCTTGAAGCCGCCGCCGCCAAAACTGTCGCCGCCCCCCGGAAATTTGCCGCCGGGTCCGCCGAAGCCGCCGATGCCGCCCATGGATTTCGGCAGGCCGGTGCCTTCGGGAAAGGCGACCTGACGTCCGCGCGGCTTGCGTCTTTTGTGGGCGCGCTCGGCCCGGGCCCAGTAATCCGCACCGGTGATCGCCCCTTTTACAAGTTCGCCCAGAAGGACGGTGGTGAGCCTGTTGTCGGAAAAGGTGGATTCCCAGCTTCCGTACCCGCTGGAGCGGAACCGCTTGATGACGTCTGCGAGTTCCGCGCGGCGGCGGCCGATATCGCGCTGCAGTTCCCTGTCCTGGCGAATTTCCCGGGCAACCTGCTCGATGCGTTCCTTCAGATCCTCGATCCTCTGTACGATCTTTTCGTCTTCGGGAGAGGGGGTTTCCAGAGCCGTGCGCCACAGGTCGTTGAGGTCGTCGGCCTGCAGCGAGACGGACAGATGTTCCTCCGCCTTGAGGAAATCCGCGTCTTCACCACCGGAAAATTCCGCCAGAGCGGTGGAGAGGGTTTCGATGCGGCGGTCCAGCTTGTCCAGGTCTTCGTCGATGCTGTCGATTTTTTCGCTGTGATTTTCAATCGCGCCGACAAGATCGGTCCCGGCCGCGTCGGTCATGGCGTTGCGGCTGAATTCTGCGAGCTTTTCCTGTTCGTGGTGGGCTATCTGCGCGCAGCGTTCCGCATGCCGGGCCATGCGCTCGGGAATGCTGGTGAGCATGGCGTAGTTCGCCCGTGCGTCGTGAAATCGGATCAGGCCGGCGACCCAACCGTCGAGGGAGCGAACGAGGCCCCGGTGACGGTAGTCCGGTGTGCCGAAACCGCGTTGCCAGAGATAGATGAACAGGGGATCGGCTTCGTAGGCCTTGCCTTTTTCCGCGCGGTCCCGTTCGGATGTCCTGGCCTTGGCGGCGGCGGCTTCGGCTGTTGCAAGCGCCGCTTCGGTGGCGCGGTTCTGGGCCTGATAGGCGCTGTCGTTTTCAAGGCGGCTGTCGACCGCCTCCATCAGCTCGTCCATCTGGGTTTCGGCCGCGTCGCGTGCGCTGTCCAGTTCGGATCGTGTCTTCTGCAGCTGATTGCGCTCGCTTTCGCACTGGCGGAGCTGCTCGGTCAGCACCTTGTAGTCGGCGTTGCGCTTGTCCAGAAGGCGCCGGGCTTCGCGCGCGGCACTGTCCAGGCGGGTGTTCAGTGCACCGGCGGCGTCGGAATCCAGCCGGAAACGGGCAAGGTCCCGATAGGCTTCGCTCTGGCGTTCCTGCAGGTCGGTCAGCGCCCGCGTCGAACGTTCGATGCGCTTGCTGAGTTCGGCCTCCTCGCGGCGCAGGTCCTGGAGGGACTGTTCGATGGTGCCAAGGGTCTCGCGTCCGGTCAGCATGGGTTATCTTTCCTGCAAGCGAAGCGTGGGGCGCGCGCCGTTACCATTTCGTGATGGCTCCGTCCTGGACACCGCTGCGCCACTTGATATCCATTTCTCCGCGCCGTTTCTGGCCAAGAACGCCCTTTTGCACGATGCCGTCTTCCATCTTGTCACGGCGGACCGCGTTGTAGATGGGCTCGGATACCCGCTGGCCCCATTTGTCGACCGTTTCCGCGGCGCTGCTTTCCTCCGAGGTGATACTGCGTTCGAGTATGTTGCCGTCCGGATCGACGGCTTCCACCACGATATAGTAATTTTCGGTGTCCGGATTGGCTTCCGGAATTCGGGTGATGCCGGTCGGGACGCCTTCGCGCGAGATGATACGGACCTCGAAGGCTTCCTGAAGCCGCGCCGCGAGCTGGCGCAGATCGGCTTCCGCCTTGAAGGCGGCGTCCGTCCGGCCGTCGGCAAGCGCCAGGCGCCCGTCGTCGGCAAGGCGCATGGCTTCGCCCTCGACCTCCGTATTGTCTGTCAGCGTGTCGATCCGGCCAACGAGTTCGCTATAGGTGTCCGGCAGGGCCTGCAGCCGCGCCAGGAAATCGGCTTCCGCCCGCTGCGCGGGAAGGGTTACCAGGAAATACCAGGCGGCAATGGCGACAACGAGGACGGCAGCGGCGGCGGCAAGCCATTTCGACCAGATCGCGCGCGAGATATAGATCATCGCAAGCGTGCGCTGGAAGCCGGTGGATGGCGGGGTGTAGACGAAACGGTCGCGTTTGAGATCCTCCACGCCCGCCTTGAGAATGTGATCAGGAACCTCGATCCCCTGGGCGGCATAGACCTGCCGCAGCCGCTCGATCATAGCCGCGTCGCGGTCGTCCGCCTTCAGTTCCCGGGCGACCTGCCCCTCTTCGTGGCGCAGCGTGTCCACCACGTCCATCGCCATCATCAGATCGTCGAGTGGGGCGTCGGTTTTGCTAGCCATAAATGCGGTCTTCTCAAATCGGGCGGGCCGGAGGAGATCCGGCCCGTAATTCCCGGCAGTCCAGAGTCTCGTTAAAGGCGTACTATTCCAACAGTTAACATCCCTGCATCAAGGGATGTCCACACCCTAGAGAGCCTTGCCTTCCGCGGTCAATTTGGCGAGCCGCCGCTTGCCGTCCTCGACCGCGGTGCGAATCTCTTCGGAATTCTTCGTCGACATCTCGCGCATCTCGGAAATGATTTCCCGGGACTGGACCTGGAAATTGACGACGGAATCGACCAGCTTCTTGACGGAGGCGGCGGCGACCGTCGGGCCGTAGCCGGCCTTCAGCGCCTCCATCTGGACCGCGTCGCCGATATCCGCCAGGGTTTCCAGGCTCTTGTTGATGCCTTCCTTCATGGCGTTCAGCGTTTCGGTGGACTCGTGCAGGCCCTGCAGGCCGGTGAAGGACGCATTGAGAGCGGTCAGGACGGATTCGTTGGTGGAGAAGAAACTCACCGACTGCGCATAGACCCGTTCCTTGGCATTGGTGGTCTGCACCAGCCGCGCCATGATCACTTCGGAGGTGTTGTAGCCGATGGTCAGATTGTCGGAGAGGTCCTTGGCGATCTGGTAGCGCTTTTCCTCGTCCTGCATCTCGCGCAACCTTTCGTCGCGGGCAAGTTCGAGCCGGGCTTTCTGGGCGGCATCTCCGCCCGAATAGCCGGCGACGTCTGCCGAGGCGGCTTCGAGCGCCTGTTTGGCGGCCTCAAGCTTTTGCGCGGCCATGTTGAGCAGTTCCAGAGCCGTGACTTCGGCCTGTTTCAGGGCGCCGCGGAAGTCGCGATAGGCATTCAGGATGGTCTGTTCGCGTTCGATCTGGTCCTTGGTGGCGCGGGCGACTTCCTTGTAGGTGTCGCGAATGTCCGTGAACCGGTCGGAAATCGTGCCCCGGCGCATGTCGCGCCATTTGTTGGACAGGTTTTCCGTAAAGGAGATCTTGCCGTCGGCAAGCTGGTCGACCAGGGCCTTGGCGTCGTCCCGTATGGAATCGAATGCCTTGGTGATTTCCTCGTAGCGCTCGCCGATATCCATCTGCTGCACCTGGGAGCGGACCACTTCGTTGAAGTTGGACGCCTGTCCCAGGGTGCGGGTGATGACGAGCACCTTGTCCGGGGAAAGATCGGAAATCTGCTCCAGAAGCGCGTTGATCGGCGCGTCCGTCTCCGTCTGCGGCGTGATGCCGACGTCGCGCAGCGTGGTGAGCGCGCGATCAAGATACTGGAGGGGAGAAAAGCCGCCGGCGGGCGCTGCTGTCGTCTCCGGGGTTTGCGATGCTGCCGCGTCTGTCATATCCGACCTCCTGAACGGACGGCGGCGAATTTCCGGGGCTTGCGCGCGCCTGTGCCGGACCGTCCTGTTAACGAATTCATGCCGCAAGTAAGGGCAGGCTTACGCCGCCGTGTCAACGGTTTGGACCACAAAAGCCGGCTGCCCCGGGGACGGGAAACGCGCCGTTGCGATCATCCATGGACGAATTATGCGACATATGTATATGCAACTGCGGGACCGGGCTGAAAATGCGGTCGGGGAGAAGCCTGTCAATGTCGGCGGGCCACTCGGCAAAAGACCTTTGGCCGCATGCGTGGGCTGGTCTTTGGAATTGCCTGCGGAAGCGATTATCCTTCCGCTATCGACAGGCTCATGCCTTCGGGAGGACACGCCCTTCGGGAAACACGGGTCAGACATGGCTTTCGTTGGAAGAGAGAACGATCGTGACAGCACAGGCTGATCAATACCGGCAGGGTTTGAGCATTTTCACGCAGATCAAGAGCGCCCTTCGGCCGGTTCTGATTTCGGCCCTGTTCCTCCTGGGGCTGGCTGCCGGTACGGCATACGGTCAGGACAGCCGGGCCGATACAGTGCCTGAACCGCAAACGGCCGCACAGTCGCTTTTCGAGCGCGCGGTAACCGCCATCGAGGAGCAGACCGTTCGGGTGCAGACCCTTGAACTGCTGCGTGAGCAGCTTGTGGATGTGCGCGAAGAAAATGCGGCTATCATCAAGGACGGAAACCTGGCCTCGGACCTGCTCTCCGCACAGCTCGACAGCCTGGGGTCGCCGCCACCGGAGGGAGAGGAAGAGCCCGAAGGCGTCGCCAGACGCCGCGCCGAGCTCCGGAACGCGCTTGCGGAAGCGGAAGCGCCGATCCGCGAGGCGCGGGAGAGCTTGCGTCATGTGGAAGTTCTCATTCGCGAGCTGGACAAGCAGCTGCGTCTGCGGAAACTGCAGGACGTTCTCGAGCGATACCCGTCCCCCCTGGCGATTTCCACATGGCAAGACGGCATTGAGGAGATCGGGCTGTTCCGGCAGCGTCTGTGGCGGGACATAGAACGCGAGCTGGATCGGCCGAGTGTTTCCAAGCAGTTGAACCGCACGGGTCCCATCGCGCTGGGGCTTGCGCTTTTCGGCGTCGGTTTTCTGGTCTTTTTGCAGATCCCCATTTCGCGGTTCGTGGTGGGTTACGCAGAGCGTCGGCGCGGTGGGGGCAAGGGGCTGTTGCTCGCCATCGCGAGCAATTTCACCTTCCTGCTGCTGCCGGCGATCGGGGCGGCCGCCCTTGTCGCGATTCTTCCGATCCTGGACATCCGCCCGAATGCGGTCCGTACCGCAGTGATCGCCCTGCCGGCCATGGCGGTCGTGATGATCATCGCCCATTGGCTGGGCCATACGCTCTTTGCGCCCGGGCAGCATCGCTGGCGGTTGCTGGATCTGTCGGACGCGGAGGCGCGGCACGGCTTGCGGCTGTGTCAGGCATTGGGGGTGTTCCTGGTGCTCGAGCTGCTGCTGGAGGCGCTGGAGATCGATCAGGCGTTCGGCCCGGCCGCGATTTCCATCCTGTCGGCGCCGCTGATTTTCCTGGCGGCGGCCCTGCTGTGGCTTCTGGCGGGAATGCTCAAGAGAAACGAAGCTGTATCGATCCTGCCCGGAACGTCCGGGGAAGATGTGACCGACGAGACCGCGGATCAGACCAAGGATTCGGGGTTCCTGCTGTTTCTGGCGCTGCTTATGCGGGGCGCCGCCGTCCTGGCGGTGGTCGTCGTCCTTGCCGGATATATCCAGCTTGCCCGGGTGGCCAGCATTCCGATGATCGTCACAGTGGCGGAGCTGGGCTTCGGGTATCTGCTCTATCATCTCGCGCGGCAGGTCTACTTCGCCGTCACGAACAAGGAAGACACGGAGCGGGTCCCGGTCTTTCTGTCGATCGGCCTCGTCTGTCTGCTCACTCTCGTCTTCGCACCGCTGATTGCCCTGACCTGGGGAGCGCGGGCCACGGATATCATCGAAGTCGGGCGGATCCTCTACAATGGCGTCGAGTTCGGCGATATCCGGCTGTCCCTGGACTCCCTGATCATTCTCTTCGTGGTGTTCGGGCTGGGTGTGGTCGTCACCAGATGGCTCCAGAATATTCTCAAGACATCCGTACTGCCGCAAACCCGGATGGATTCGGGTGCCAGAAACGCGGTGTTGACGGGGGTCGGATATGCCGGGCTGACGCTGGCCATGCTGATCAGCGTCTCGACGGCGGGCCTGAACCTTTCCAGTCTGGCGGTGGTGGCCGGTGCGCTTTCGGTCGGCATCGGCTTCGGTCTGCAGACCATCGTGTCAAACTTCGTTTCCGGGATCATTCTTCTCATCGAGCGTCCGATCAAGGAAGGGGACTGGATCGAGGTGTCCGGCCAGTCCGGATATGTGCGCAAGATTTCCGTCCGATCCACCCGGATCGAGACCTTCGACCGGCATGATGTCATCATCCCGAATTCGGACCTGATCGCCGGCACGGTGAAGAACATGACGCTGTCGAGCAAGACCGGGCGTCTGATATTGCCGGTCGGAGTGGCCTATGGCAGCGATCTGGAAAAGGTGAAGTCCATCCTGCTGGGGGCCGCCAGGGCGCACTCCAGCATCGCGCTTTACCCGATGCCGTCCGTGCTGTTCTCCGGGCTTGGCGACAGTTCGCTCGATTTCGAACTCAGATGCTACCTGAAGGATGTCGAGAACATTCTCACGGTCCGCTCGGATCTGTATTTCACCATTTACAACGAGCTCGGCAAGGCCGGCATCGAAATACCGTTTCCGCAGCGCGACCTTCACCTGAGGGACATCGACCGTCTCGTCGAGGCCATTGAACGGCGCGGCGATGGAGAGCGTTCGACCTGAACGCTCTCCGCAGCGGCGCGTCTACACCAGTGCCGCCGCGATGCGGGCGGCAAGCCGGGCATTGTTGCGCACCAGCGCGATGTTGGTCTCCAGGCTGCGGCCATCGGTCAGTTCGAGAATGGCGCCGAGCACGAAGGGCGTGACGTCCTTGCCCCGGATGTTCTGCGCCGTTGCCTTGCGGATCGCAGCATCGATGTAGCCGCTCATCTCGTCCTGCGGGATTTCATCGGCTTCCGGCACGGGATTGGCGATCAGAACGCCACCGTGACCGGGAAAGAGCGCGCGGGTCTTCAGGAGGGTGGCGATCTCTTCGGCCGAATTCAGGGAGTAGGGGGCCGCAAGGCCGCTGGCGCGGGACCAGAAGGCGGGCAGTTCCTCTGTGCCATAGGCAACCACCGGCACCCCCCTGGTTTCGAGCACTTCCAGGGTCTTGGGGATGTCCAGCAGTGCCTTGGCACCGGCGGAGACGACACAGACGGGGGTGCGGGCAAGTTCGTCGAGGTCGGCGGAAATATCGAAGCTCTCCTCCGCTCCCCTGTGCACGCCGCCGATGCCGCCGGTGGCGAAGACCTTCAGCCCGGCCGCATGGGCGGCCATCATGGTTGCCGCGACCGTGGTGGCGCCGTAGATCCCCGTGGCAAGGGCGAAGGTCAGGTCCGCCCGCGAACATTTCATCACGTCTTCCGCCCGGGCAAGGCGATCGAGATCCGCGTCGTCCAGACCGACCATGATCCTGCCGTCCATCACGGCGATGGTGGCCGGAACGGCGCCTTCGGCCCGGATGTCGGCTTCCACGAGCCTGGCGGTTTCCACATTTCTGGGAAAGGGCATGCCATGGGTGATGATGGTCGATTCCAGGGCGACGACCGGTTTGCCGGCCGCCAGGGCGGATCGCACCTCGCCGTTGCAGACAATCAGGTCCTCGAGGGTGGCGGTGTCGGAATGGGTCACGGGAACGGGCCTTTCTGTCGGGACACGGCAGCGTTTCAGCAGGGTGCCGGTCTTATAGGCGCCCCGGGAGGCGGCGCCAAGCGGTGGATTTGTCCATTAGGTCAAATATCGTTGAGGGCATCCCAGGAAAGATTCGCGGCAAGGGCTCCCGTCGCGCGCAAGGTCAGCGATGCGGCCGCAAGGCCGAAGGGGACGGCTTCGGCAAGGGCGTATCCGCGCGCCAGAGCCGCAAGGGTTCCGGCGGCGAGGGCATCGCCGGCGCCGGTCACATCGACGATATCGACCGCGGGCGGGGTAAAGCGGGTCAGGCTCCCGGCCCGGGCGACCAGAATGTCGTCCCTTCCGCCCGTCAGGACCCAGCTGTGAAGTCCGGTGCCGGAAAGGGCATCGGCAAGCGTTTCCTGCGGCGCGTCCCCGGAAAGACCGGTGAGGGCCGCCGCTTCGCCGCGGTTGAGAAGAAGGCAATCAAGGCTTGCGAGAACGGGTGTCAGCCGGGAGGCCTTGGCCTCGGACACCGCGTTGGCGATCATCCGCCGCCCGTCCAGCATTGCGGCCACCCTTACCAGCATCCGTTCCGGCAGGTTGGCATCCAGAAACCACAGTGTCTCGCGCGGCGCGCGGGCCATCAGCTCCTCGAGGATCTGGTCGAAAAGGTCCGCGGGCGCTTCGGAGAGTATCCGGTCGTCGACACAGGCGGCAGCCAGGGACCCGTCGGGATCGTGCAGCGCCAGATACTGGCCGGTCGCCATTGCGGGCCGCGTGACGCAGGCCAGCGTGAGTCCTTCGCCGGTCAGCCGGCCGGTGAGCATCCGGGCGGCGCTGTCGTCGCCCAGGGCACCCACGAGGCTGGTGTCGATGCCGAGCCGGCACAGGGCGCGGGCAATATTGGCGGCCACGCCCCCGGGGTTTGAGCTGAATGCCGCCGGCGTCGAGGTTTCGCGGCGAACGGTGCGGGTGGCATGGGCGATCGTGTCGAGATGGATCGCGCCGATCGAGATCACCGGCCGGGCTGAAGAGGAAGACATCGTCTGGCATTTCCTGGCGGAAGCGTTCCGCGGCTGGCGTTTCGCACCACGGAAGCCCGGGGCATTGACGGGGGGCACCGCTTGGCACCTGCTCCGTGGTCTGCGAAGCGAGCTAGCAGATCGATGGGCAGGCGGCAACCGCTCGCGTGGCGAGAAGGTGATTCTCCTGCGGGGGAGGAACAGGCGGATGTTCCCCTTCTCTTCTTACGTAGCGTCAATTTTGGGTTGAGAAATGAGAACATATTGGAAACAAAAGATCATTTCTATTTTGATACCAATCGGTTTGATCGTATTGTCAAATGAGAACAAAAAGTGTACAAAGGCTTTCATTGAAACGCCGCGTCCATCGTGGAATAAGGAGCGTGAGCCATGTCGCAAAGTACACTTCGTCTCGTAGAAAGCAGCCAGATGGATAAGAACAAGGCGCTCGAAGCAGCGCTCAGCCAGATTGACAGAGCCTTCGGCAAGGGGTCCATCATGAAGATGGGCCAGGGGCAGGTCGTTGAGGTCCAGTCGGTGTCGACCGGGTCGCTGGGCCTGGATATCGCGCTGGGGATCGGCGGGTTGCCGCGCGGTCGTGTCGTGGAGATTTATGGTCCGGAATCTTCCGGTAAAACCACGCTGTCGCTGCATGTGGTCGCCGAGGCCCAGAAGCCCGGTGGCATCTGCGCGTTCATCGATGCCGAACATGCGCTGGATCCGATCTATGCACGCAAGCTCGGTGTTGATATCGACAACCTCCTGATTTCGCAGCCCGACACCGGAGAGCAGGCGCTCGAGATCGCCGACACGCTCGTGCGGTCGGGCGCGATCGACGTTCTGGTCGTCGACTCCGTTGCGGCCCTGACCCCCAAGGCGGAGCTGGAAGGGGAAATGGGCGACAGCCTGCCGGGCATGCAGGCACGGCTGATGAGCCAGGCGCTGCGCAAGCTCACCGCGTCGATTTCCAAGTCGAAATGCATGGTGATCTTCATCAACCAGATCCGCATGAAGATCGGCGTGATGTTCGGCTCGCCGGAAACCACGACCGGCGGCAATGCGCTGAAGTTCTATGCCTCCGTCCGTCTCGACATCCGCCGCATCGGCGCGATCAAGGACAAGGACGAGGTGGTCGGCAACCAGACCCGCGTGAAGGTGGTCAAGAACAAGCTGGCGCCGCCTTTCCGTCAGGTGGAATTCGACATCATCTACGGCGAGGGCATTTCCAAGACCGGCGAGCTGATCGACCTGGGCGTCAAGGGCAATATCGTTGAAAAATCCGGAGCCTGGTTCTCCTACAACAGCCAGCGACTGGGGCAGGGGCGTGAAAATGCCAAACAGTTCCTGAAGGACAACCCCGAGATCGCCGATGAGATCGAACTTGCCGTTCGGCAGAATGCCGGGCTGATCGCAGAAGCGATCATCGATCCCGATGCTGTCGCGGAAAATGATGCGGAGGGTATCGCTGAATAAGGGGAGATCCCCGGTTTCAGACGGTCTTTCGATGGTGCGGGTCCGTCCTGTTCAGGCCGGGCAGATGGCAGCACATGTTCCGCGCCGCGCTTAGCATCACCATGACAGCGCCTTCAAGGGCCCTCTTCCGTCTGCCGGAAGGGGGCTTTTGCTTTTCAGGCTCCATCGCGGATGGATGACGATGTACCGGTCTTGCCAGCGGTTTCGGCACGCATAGGGGCGCGCAACCGCTGGACAGGGTTGGAGGTCAAAGTTAAAAGGCTGTTCCGGCGCGGATCCAGTTCAGGTTATCCAGCCGCACAAGACTGTTAACAGGCCCGCGGAGCGGTGCCGGACCGATGCGAGACCCGAATGACCGGCGTAAATGAAATCCGATCGACCTTTCTGGACTATTTCAAGAAAAACGATCACGAGGTGGTCGAGTCCGGACCGCTGGTCCCGCGCAACGACCCGACGCTGATGTTCGCGAACGCGGGCATGAACCAGTTCAAGAATGTTTTCACCGGTCTGGAAAAACGGCCCTATTCCCGGGCGACCACCGCGCAGAAGGTGGTCCGCGCAGGCGGCAAGCACAATGATCTGGACAATGTTGGGTACACCGCCCGCCACCATACGTTCTTCGAAATGCTCGGCAACTTCTCCTTCGGCGACTATTTCAAGGACCGGGCTATCGAGCTGGCCTGGAACCTGATTACCCGGGAATTCGGCCTGCCGGCCGACCGGCTGCTGGTCACGGTCTATTCGGAAGACACCGAGGCGGCGGACTACTGGAAGAAGATCGCCGGTCTGAGCGACGACCGGATCATCCGCATTCCGACATCGGACAATTTCTGGTCGATGGGCGACACGGGGCCCTGCGGTCCGTGTTCGGAGATCTTCTATGACCATGGCGAGCACATCTGGGGCGGCCCTCCGGGATCGGCGGACGAAGACGGTGACCGGTTCATCGAGATCTGGAACCTGGTCTTCATGCAATACGAGCAGACGCCGGAAGCGCGCCTCGATCTGCCACGGCCGTCCATCGACACCGGCATGGGCATAGAGCGGCTGGCGACCGTGCTGCAGGGCGTGCACAACAATTATGATATCGATCTGTTCAGGGCACTGATTTCCGCCTCCGAACACGAGACCGGCGTGGACGCCAGCGGCAGCGCGCTGGCCAGCCACAGGGTGATTGCCGATCACCTGCGCTCCACCAGTTTCCTGATCGCCGACGGCGTGCTGCCCTCCAATGAAGGGCGCGGTTACGTGCTGCGCCGGATCATGCGCCGCGGCATGCGCCATGCTCACCTGCTGGGGGCCGCCGAACCGCTGATGCACCGGCTGGTGCCGGCGCTGGTGCGGGAAATGGGCCGCGCCTATCCGGAGCTGGTCCGCGCAGAGGCGCTGATCACCGAGACGCTGAAGCTGGAGGAAACCCGTTTCCGCAAGACCCTGGAGCGCGGACTGGGCCTGCTCGACAGTGCGACCGAGGACCTGTCCGCCGGTGGCCGGCTCGACGGGGAAACCGCCTTCAAACTTTACGACACCTTCGGCTTTCCGCTCGATCTGACCCAGGACGCTTTGCGTGCCCGCGACATCACCGTCGACACGGAAGGCTTCGACGCGGCCATGGAGCGGCAGAAGGCCGAGGCCCGTGCGGCCTGGTCCGGTTCGGGCAGTGCGGCGACGGAAGCGGTGTGGTTCGCGCTGAAGGAAAAGCACGGGGCGACGGATTTTCTCGGTTATGAGACCGAAACCGCCGAGGGCGTTGTCGCGGCGCTTGCCGCCGACGACAGGGAAATCGACAAATTGTCGGCGGGCGAGAGCGGTTTCGTCATTCTCAACCAGACACCCTTTTATGGCGAAAGCGGCGGTCAGGTGGGCGACACCGGGCAGATGCTGGGCGCCGGCGTGACGGTCAGCGTCACCAACACCCAGAAGAAGGCCGACGGCCTGTTCGTGCATTGCGTTACCGTGGAAGAGGGTGAACTGGTTCCCGGCCTTGCACTGGAGTTGAAGGTGGATCACGCCCGGCGCGGCGCCGTGCGCTCCAACCATTCCGCCACCCACCTGGTGCATGAGGCCCTGCGCGAGGTGCTTGGCACCCATGTGGCGCAGAAAGGCTCCCTGGTTTCGCCGGAGCGGCTGCGCTTCGATTTCTCCCATCCCAAGCCGGTGAGCGACGAGGAACTGGCCAGGGTCGAGACCATCGCCAACGAGATCGTCCTGCAGAACGCGCCGGTGGAAACCCGCCTGATGGCGGTGGACGATGCCATCGAGGCCGGGGCCATGGCGCTTTTCGGCGAGAAATACGGTGACGAGGTCCGTGTTGTCTCCATGGGCACGGCACTTCATGGCGACAAGGCCGGCAAGCCCTATTCGCTGGAACTGTGCGGTGGCACACATGTGAAGCGCACCGGGGATATCGGTCTCGTGACCTTGGTATCGGAAAGCGCTGTCGCTGCCGGTGTCCGCCGGATCGAGGCTCTCACCGGAGCCGAGGCCCGCGCCTATCTCGATGCGCAAGACAAGCGCGTGCGTGAAATCGCGGGCATCCTGAAGAGCAGTGCGCACGAGGCTCCCGCCCGTGTCGCGCAACTGGTGGAAGAGCGCCGGCGGTTGGAAAAGGAACTGGCGGATGCCAGAAAGAAACTGGCCATGGGCGGTGGCAGCGGCGAGGGCGCGCCGGTAAAGGACGCTGGCCGGTTCAAGCTGATGGCCCGCACAGTCGAGGGCATCAACCCCAAGGATCTGAAGGGCATGGCCGACGAGGCCAAGACCCAGCTCGGTTCCGGTGTGGTCGTGCTGATCAGTGTGGCCGATGATGGCAAGGCGGCAATCGTGACCGCCGTTACCAAGGATCTGACCGAAGCGGTCAGCGCGGTGGATCTCGTGCGCATCGGATCTGAAGCTCTTGGTGGACGCGGCGGCGGCGGTCGGCCTGACATGGCCCAGGCCGGCGGTCCCGATGGCGCCAGGGCCGATGTCGCGATTTCCGCCATCGAGGCGCATCTGGCCGGTCTGTAGGACAGCATCGCGGTCGCGTGGCCCCGGCTCCTTCAAGTCGGCCGGCCTGCCCGTATCCGCATGAAGGCCCGGGAAAGCGGATGGATCGAGGTCGTGACACCGGGCTGCCGCCCGGCTGGCGATTTTGTCCTTTGCCTTTCTTCGGCTATTCATGCAATGACTCATGAAGGGCGGAGACGCGCAGTGCAGGTCCAGGACGTCAAGCAGGTGCTTTTCGAAGTGCTGGAGGATACGGGCTCGCGGAAGGTGGCCGCGCGTATTCTGCGCAAGACCCTTGTCGCCCTGATCATCGGCAATATCGTGCTGGCCGTTCTGGAAACGGTGCCGGAGGTCCGCGAACCCCTTGCCTCGCGTCTCAGGTTCATACAGCTCGGTTGCGGCGTCATATTCCTGATCGAATATATCCTGCGCATCTATGTCGCCGACCTGCATCCGCCGTTGCGCCGGTTCGGTCCCCTCTGGTCCCGCGTGCGATATGCCCTGCATCCGGATGCGATCGTCGACCTGCTGGGTGCGCTGCCGCTGCTCTTCGTGCTGTTTCTGCCGAACCAGGCAATCACCGTCGTCGTCATCCTGCGACTGCTGCGTTTTCTGAAACTCGCGCGCTATTCGCCGGCCCTGCGCTCGCTCATTTCGGCCGTGGTCGGGGAGAGGAAGGCGTTGCTCGGTTCGACCATGATCATCTTAGGGGTGGTTCTGCTCTCGGCGACGGTCATGTATCTGATCGAACACGAACATCAGCCGGAAAAATTCCGCAGCATCCTGCATGGAATGTATTGGGCGATCACCACCGTCACCACTGTCGGTTATGGCGACGTCGTGCCTGTGAGCAACCTGGGAAAGATGGTCGCCAGTCTGGTCATGATGCTGGGATATGGCCTCATCGCGCTGCCGGTGGGCATCATTGCCTCAGCCTTTGCCCGGGAAATTCACAGCCGGGATTTCGTCGTCACCTGGTCGATGGTCGCTCGGGTTCCCCTGTTCGAGGACCTGAAGGCGACGGAAATCGCCGAGGTCTCCAAGCTCCTGCAGGCGCACAATGTGCGCAAGGGCGAAACGATTGCCGAGAAAGGGGCGGTTGCCGACCGGATGTTCTTCATTTTCGACGGCGAGGTGGAGATCAGGCTGCCGCATGAAACGGTCTATCTCGGCGAGGGAAGCTTCTTCGGCGAGCTGGCGCTGATCAACCAGACCCGGCGAACCGCGACCATTGTCGCCTGCCAGGACAGCCAGCTGCTGGTGCTGGAGGCAGGCGCCCTGCAACGCCTCATGGATCTGGACGAGGGGCTTGCCAAGAAGATCATGGACGAGGCAAAGACCCGGGCCCGCGCAGGCAAGAAGATTCTTGGCGAGCTTGCCGAGGAAGAACTGCAGCAGGCCGGTGTGTATGCGTCGATGGACAAGGCGCGCGAGGAGCCGGAACTCTTCACCGACAATGAAGAGAAGGAGACCGGGAAACCGGACAAGGATCCGTCCGGTGATGCCGGCTCCTAATGGGGGGTGAGACCGGGGGGCAACTGGGCGTAGAGCGGATCCCCCTGCCAGAAGACATCCGTCGGCCCGATGACGAAATCCACCAGATTCCAGCGGCCGTACTGATGCCGGAGCAGCGCGTAGGTCACCAGCCCGCCCATATATTCAGCGTCATTGGCAAATGTGGTGCGCGCGATGTCTATGGCGCCGCCGCCCGGCCGCTGGGGGCTGAGCTGGACAAAGGCCCAGCCATGGCCGGAACGCATCCAGTTGACAACGAATTCGACCGGCGGACCGAGGCGGGCCTCCACCATGGGGCGCACCGCATTGAGCAGTTCGCTGCGTTCAGCGGTGCCGCGCGCCGGTTCGTGCACGCCCTGGGCGCGTGCGACCACAGGGGCGGCGACCAGCAGGAGCGCGCTCAAGAAAAATGCTGCAAGGTATTGCGAATAAAGAAAAAAGCGTCTCTCTTGAGAAAATGATTCAATCATTGTCGGCCCGTTGGTGTTTTCCGCGTCCGATTGAACGCAGCCTGGATGTCCGGTTCCTTATAGTCGACCGGCTTCACGGCCTTCAATCGATTCCGGCTGTCGGTCCGTTGAAGCGAAGCGTGTTCGACCATGGTCAGGAAAACGTAACATGAAAATCATCGGACTGCTGGGCGGCATGAGCTGGGAGAGCACCGCCGTCTACTACCAGATGCTCAACCGCATGGCGCGTGAACGGCTCGGCGGGCTGCATTCGGTCAAATGTCTGCTGTGGTCGTTCGATTTTGCCGAGATCGAGGCTGCCCAGGCA
The DNA here is from genome assembly GCF_003075075.1 of Labrenzia sp. 011. Taxonomy (GTDB): domain Bacteria; phylum Pseudomonadota; class Alphaproteobacteria; order Rhizobiales; family Stappiaceae; genus Roseibium. The sequence continues at coordinate 28,738 of NZ_QCYM01000025.1, forward strand.
GCAGGGGACTGGGGCAAGGCAACGGACATGATGGTCGAAGCGGCCCGCAACCTGGAGCGCGGCGGCGCGCAGTGCCTGGTGATCTGCACCAATACGATGCACAAGATGGCCGGGGAGGTGCAGGCGGCGGTTTCCATTCCGCTGATTCATATTGCCGATGCCACCGCGCCGGCTATCCTGGAGGCAGGCTGCAAGGCACCGCTTCTGCTCGCAACCGCCTACACGATGGAGCAGGATTTCTACAAGGGACACCTGAAGGCGGCGCATGGTGTCGAGGTCCGGGTGCCGGGGCCGGACGACCGGGAGGAGATCCACCGGATCATCTATGAGGAACTCTGTCGCGGCGAAATCTGGGCCGATTCCAAGGCGACTTTTCTGGAGGTGGTCGCGAAGGAAGCAGCTGCGGGCGCGGACGGGGTCATTTTCGGCTGCACGGAAATCGGTCTGCTGGCCTCGGCCGAGGATTTCGCGATACCGGCCTTTGATACCACAGAGCTGCATGCGAAGGCGGCGCTTGATTTCGCGCTTGGTGCGCAGGCCAGCCAGGGTTAGGTCCGCGTCGCCGGTTCCGTTGCCTGAAATGCCGCCCATGACTTGACGACGTCCAGCCAGGCGGTGAGCCGGGGGGCGGCCCTGAGCAGCAGCGCGCCTTCCTCCGCCTTGTGAAACAGCGCGAGCATCGGCGCGGCATGGCAATCGGCGAGGGTCGGCTGGGCGCCGGACAGGAACGGCCCCGGCCCGGCCAGGGTTTCGAGCGCTGCGACGACCTTTCGCGCCGGGCCAAGGGCGCAGGAGATCCCGACCTCGTCGGACACCCCGCCATCGCGGGGTTTGACCACCCGTTCCACATAGATGTCCCAGACAAGGGTACGATAGGCGTAGGAATCGAGGATCGACTGGATCTGCGTCATGCGGGCGCGGTCCCGGGGCGTGTCGGGCTGCAGGGATGGGCCGTCAAAGGCCTCGTCCACATAGCGCAGGATGGCGGTGGTTTCATGGAGGGCAAAGTCGCCGTGCCTCAAAGCCGGAATCCTGCCGAACGGGTGCAGGTCGAGATAGTCGTCGGGTGGTCCTTGCGGCGCGAAGACGTCAATCGGGTGCAGCCGGCAGGGGACACCCTTTTGCGCAAGTGCCAGCCGGACGGCGCGCACGTAAACCGAATAATCCGCTCCATAAAGATCAATCATCGTGCGTCCAGCCTGAAGAGACGAAGCCTGTGGTTTGCCTCGGTGAGGCGCCAGCCCTTCCCGGGGGGAAGATCGACCGGTCCGGCCCGCGGCGTCCTCAGCTTTCCGATTGTCGGCACCCGGCTTCTGCTCGGTTCCCGGACAACCGGGAGCGTAGAGCAACTTGCTTGCGGTTGGAATCATTTCCATGCGGAAAGGCCATGATTGCGCAAACATGCAAGTCCGGCATCCCCGCGAACCAGCCGCTCGTCTCCGGGGAAGCTCCGCCGGTTCCGGTCATGCTCCGGAAGCGCGTCCTCGCCCTGGGGCTACTCGCGGTACCGCTTTCGTCAGAAGGGGCAGGGGAGCATCAACCTGCTCCGGAAACGCGTGGACCCCGGTTCTGCGCTCCGCTTGGCCGGGGAGGTCCGGAGGAGGGGCCGGGGGGCTGCTCCGCAAACGCCTGTGATGGTGGGCATCGCTGGCTGCGAGTGAACCTCGGCGCAGCACTTGGCTGGGTATTGCGCAAGGGCGCCTGAAGATCAGCAGACGCCGGGACCGGGAGATGGTCCCTGGCGCCTGCATCCGCCGTCCTTATTTTTCGTTCATGGCCTTGGCCAGATTTTCCTCGATCTTGTCGAGGAAGCCGGTGGTGGTCAGCCAGGACTGGTCCGGGCCGACGAGCAGGGCCAGATCCTTGGTCATATAGCCGGATTCCACGGTCTTGATGCAGACGCTTTCCAGGGTCTTGGCGAAACTGGCCAGCTTGTCGTTGCCGTCGAGTTTGGCCCGGTGGGCGAGGCCCCGCGTCCAGGCGAAGATCGAGGCAATGGAGTTGGTGGATGTGCTCTCGCCCTTCTGGTGCTGGCGATAGTGGCGGGTGACGGTACCATGCGCGGCTTCCGCCTCGACGGTCTGGCCATCCGGGCTCATCAGAACCGAGGTCATCAGGCCAAGGGAGCCGAAGCCCTGGGCAACTGTGTCGGACTGGACGTCGCCGTCATAGTTCTTGCAGGCCCAGACGTAGCCGCCGGACCATTTCAGGGAGGAGGCGACCATGTCGTCGATCAGGCGGTGCTCGTACCAGATGCCGGCTTCTGCGTATTTGTCCTTGAACTCGGCCTCGTAGATTTCCTCGAAGATATCCTTGAAGCGGCCGTCATAGGCTTTCAGGATGGTGTTCTTCGTGGACAGGTAACAGGGCACCGCACGCTGCAGGGCATAGTTGAGCGACGCGCGGGCGAAGTCGCGGATCGAATCGTCGAGGTTGTACATGGCCATCGCGACGCCGGCGGAGGGCGCGTCATAGACCTCGCGCTCGATCACTTCACCATCCTCGCCGGTAAAGGTGATGGTCAGCTTGCCCTTGCCCGGAAAGCGGAAATCCGTGGCGCGGTACTGGTCGCCGAAGGCATGGCGGCCGACGATGATCGGCTGGGTCCAGCCGGGCACCAGGCGCGGCACGTTCTGCATGATGATCGGTTCGCGGAAGATGACGCCGCCGAGAATGTTGCGGATCGTGCCGTTGGGGGAGCGGTACATGCGTTTCAGGCCGAATTCCTCGACCCGGGCCTCGTCCGGCGTGATGGTGGCGCATTTGATGCCGACGCCGTGTTCCTTGATCGCATTGGCCGCATCGACGGTGATCTGGTCATCGGTCTCGTCGCGCTTCTCGATCGACAGGTCGTAGTACAGCAGGTCGACGTCGAGATAGGGATGGATCAGCTTGTCCTTGATAAGCTGCCAGATGATCCGGGTCATCTCGTCGCCATCGAGTTCGACAACCGGATTATCGACTTTGATCTTTGCCATGGGAGTTTGGCCTCGTGTTCATTGATTGAATGGATGGGGATGTGCAGCAGTTGCAACTCTCTGGAGAGATGCTTTAGCAGAATATTATTGTGTGCGCTTGTATACAATGAAGGTTTCTCAGGCAAGGGGCGGAATTCTGTTGTCCGCTGACAATCGGGGCCTTGCCGCTACTTTTTCCCCTATGGTCCCCGATCTCATGAGCATGGGGTTTCACCCGTTCCCGTTCGGCCTGGAACATTGCCCGCGCCGCCTCAAGGGCCCTGCCGGTGGTTGCGTAGGCGGCGCGTTCCAGCAGGCAGGCGGGTGTGTCTTCGGAGCGGCCGAGAGAGAGAAGTTCCACTGAGTCGAGGGCGGCATAGACGTCGGCGAGGGGGATTTCGGTGAGCGGCTTTTCCAGAACCCAGCCGCCGCCATGCCCCCGGGCGGAGCCGACGAAGCCCGCCTCGCGCAGACCCGCCATGGTGCGGCGGACCAGGGACGGATTGGTATTGAGCATCCTGCCGATCTGCTCTGACGTTACCGGTTCTTCCGCCCGCGCCAGGAGCAAAAGCACATGAAGCACGGGCAGCAGACGGCTGTCGGTGCGCAATTTCCTGTCTCCGCGTTTGCCATTCCGGTCTTCCGCTGTGCGCCAGGGTCGATGATACCCTGACCCTGATAGGGAAACGCCGGATCTGTACCCGAGGTTGCGCGAAAAGGCGAGGGGATGGCGAGGCGGCGGACTGAGTGTCGGGACCCTCCATCGAGCCCCGTCGCAAGTGGCGTCTTTTCCCTGAAAGGGCAGGTCCGTTCGCAGGCAGGCGCGGCGGCTGCGAATTCACGACAGAAATTGGCGAGAATTCGCTTGCAGTCCCGCGGCAATCGCTGCAAATCTAGTCTGTGAGATGGTTCTGCCTGAACAAGCGTGACGGCGGATCAAATGGGAACACGGTGCGGCGTACCCAACAGGGACCAATACCGTGGCTGCCCCCGCAACTGTAAGCGGTGAGCGATGCCCTTCAGCCACTGGCCTTTTGGCTGGGAAGGCGGGCAGAGCGGAGACCCGCGAGCCAGGAGACCTGCCATCCGAAGGCTTTTCGCGAAAAGCCAATCAGAAACCCTGTTCGCGCACGGAGGGTGCGCAAAGGAGACAGACATGCATATCGAACCCGGTGTCGTTGACGGTGCCAAGACCCTTCTCAGCTACGGCACGGCCGTGGCGTCCTTCGGCCTTCTGGGCAAAATGGCGCTCGATACCATCCGCAAGAGCGGCGTGGCGAGCCTTGCCGTGCGCTCGGTGATCACCACGCTTCTGGTGTTTTCCTTCTTCGAACTGCTGCCGCATTATCCGGTCGGCGTTTCGGAAGTCCACTTCATCCTCGGCTCGACGCTGTTCCTGATGTTCGGGGCCGGGCCGGCGGCCATCGGTCTGGCCGCAGGCCTGCTGTTGCAGGGCCTGCTGTTCGCGCCGTTCGACCTGCCGCAATACGGCATCAACGTCACCACGCTGATCGTGCCGCTGTGGGCCGTTGGCGCCGTGGCCACGAAGCTCATCCCGCAGAAGACAGCCTATGTGGACGTGTCCTATGCCCAGGCTCTGGCCCTTTCGACCACCTATCAGGGCGGTGTCGTTGCCTGGGTCGCTTTCTGGGCCTTCTACGGCCAGGGCTTCGGTGCGGAGAACATGGTCTCGGTCGGAGCCTTCGGCGCGGCCTATATGCTTGTGGTCATTGGTGAGCCGCTGGCGGATCTCGCCGTTCTGGCTGCCGCCAAGACCCTGGCGCCCTTCACCAGAAACATGGCCTTCAACGCCCGGCTGCACGAGGCCGCCGTCTAGGTTCCACGGCTTTATTCGAAACCGGAAGGGGCGGCCATCGGGCCGCCCTTTTTGTGTCTGCTTGTTTGATCCGGCGCTCCGGCGATATCAGCAGGCGGTCGGCTGAGGCGGAACTATTCCTGGCCGCCATTGCGCAAATTCGCGCGCAATGTGTCGAGTCTGGCTTTCAGGTCCTTCAGTTCCGTTAGGGAAAGCCCGGTGGCCTCGGCAATGCATTGCGGTATCGCCTGGGCCTTCTTCTGGAGAGCTGTTCCTTCCGCCGTCAATGTGACGTTGACAACGCGCTGATCCTGCTCGTCCCGCACGCGCGACACCAGGCCCAGGGTCTCCAGACGTTTAAGCATCGGGGTCAGCGTGTTGTATTCCAGACTGAGGGCGTCGCCGATCTCCCTGACGGTGCGCCCGTCGCGCCGCCACAGCAGGGTCATGACCAAATATTGCGGATAGGTCAGCCCGATATCCCCCAGCAATGATCGATAAAGATTGTTGAAGGCCAGGTTGGACTCGTAGACCGCAAAACAGATGAAGTCGTCCAGCTCCGTATCCGGGCCTTGTTGTGTGGCGGCATTTGCCGCTCCGGCGGCTTCGCGCGGGTTTTGCTGATCAGACATGTTCCGTTCCTAAGCAGATTTTTTTCTCGGGGCAAGCATTGACAACCGGGGTGCATGCGCGCATATCAATCGTGCACGAGTTAATCGTTCGCGAGGTAAAAAGGAATGGCCTGATGGGAAACAAGACAGAATGGCCGGATGTCAGCCGCCGCCAGGCGTTGCTCGGTGGTGGCGCTCTCGGGCTCGGAATGATGATGACCCCGGCTTTCGGGGTGTCGACGGATCTTTCAAAACAGGAGAACTTGAAAATGACGACCTTCACGACTTCGGACGGCACAGAGATCTTCTACAAGGACTGGGGCCAGGGACAGCCGATCGTCTTCTCGCACGGCTGGCCGCTCTCGGCCGACGCCTGGGACGCGCAGATGCTGTTTTTCGGACAGAACGGCTTCCGGGTCGTCGCTCATGACCGGCGCGGACACGGCCGCTCCAGCCAGCCCTGGGACAACAACAACATGGACCGTTATGCCGATGACCTGGCCGAACTGATCGAGCGTCTCGACCTGCGCGACGTCATCCTGATCGGCCATTCGACCGGTGGCGGTGAGGTTGCCCACTATGTGGGGCGACATGGCAATGACCGGGTGGCGAAGGTTGTTCTGGTTGGGGCAGTTCCTCCCCTGATGCTGAAGACAGCGGACAATCCGGATGGAACGCCGCTGGAGGTCTTCAATGGCATTCGCCAGGGGACGGCCTATAACCGTTCGCAGTTCTTCAAGGATCTGACAATCCCCTTCTATGGCTTCAACCGCGAGGGCGTGGAAACCAACGAGGGGCTGCGCGAGAGCTTCTGGCTGCAGGGCATGGCGGGCGGGATCAAGGGTCAGTACGACTCGATCCACGAATTCTCCGAAGTGGACTATACGGCCGACCTCAAGGCGATTGCCCGGCCGACTCTGATCGTCCACGGGGGGGACGATCAGATCGTTCCTATCAAGGCCTCCGCCCACCGGGCGGCCGAGATCGTCTCCGACGCGACCCTGAAGATCTATCCGGATGGCAGCCACGGCCTGGCGCAGCTTCAGGCGGAAGAGTTCAACAAAGACGTTCTGGCCTTCATCCGGGGCTGAGGCCTTCTGGTGAAAACAAAAAAGGGCGGCCCGGAGCCGCCCTTTTGCCGTTTTGGCTTTTCTGACGGATCAGCCGATGATGCCGTTCAGCGTCGCACTCGGACGCATGGCGGCGGCGACCTTTTGCTGCGGAGCGTGGTAATAGCCCCCGAGATCGGCGGGTGATCCCTGAACGCTGTTCAGTTCGCCGACGATGGTCTGCTCGTTGCTGCGAAGCGCCTCGGCGATCGGAGCGAAATAGGCTTTCAGCTCCGCGTCCTTGTCCTGGGCGGCCAGGGCCTCGGCCCAGTAGAGAGCGACGTAGAAATGGCTGCCGCGGTTGTCGAGGCCTCCGACCTTGCGGGACGGGGACTTGTCGTTGTCGAGCAGCTTTTCAACCGCCCCGTCCAGGGTTTCGGCCAGGATTGCCGCCTTGGTGTTGCCCCGGGTGTTGGCGAGATGTTCCAGGGAGGCTCCGAGGGCGCAGAATTCGCCAAGGGAGTCCCAGCGCAGATAGTTTTCCTCGATGAGCTGCTGGACGTGCTTGGGAGCGGAGCCGCCGGCCCCGGTTTCGAACAGGCCGCCGCCGTTCATCAGCGGAACGATGGAGAGCATCTTTGCGGAGGTGCCGACTTCCAGGATCGGATAGAGATCCGTCAGGTAGTCGCGCAGCACGTTACCGGTGATGGAAATCGTGTCCTCGCCGCGGGCGATCCGCTCGGTGGTGAACCGGGCGGCGTCTTCCGGTGCCATGATCTTCAGGTCGAGACCGCTCGTGTCATGTTCGGGCAGATAGGCTTCGACCTTCTTGATCAGTTCCGCGTCGTGGGCGCGGTTCTTGTCCAGCCAGAAAATACCCGGCATGCCCGAAAGGCGCGCACGAGTGACGCCGAGCTTGACCCAGTCGCGGACCGGGGCGTCCTTGGTGCGGCAGGCGCGCCAGATATCGCCTTCCTCGACCGTGTGTTCGATCAGGGTGTTGCCGGCCTGATCGACGATGCGGATGGTGCCGTCCGCCGGTGCCTTGAAGGTCTGCGGATGGGATCCGTATTCCTCGGCCTTCTGGGCCATCAGGCCGACATTCGGCACGGTGCCCATCTTGGCCGGGTCGAGGGCGCCGTTTTCGCGGCAGAAATCGATCACGGCGGCATAAACGCCCGCGTAGGAGCTGTCCGGGATGACGCATTTCGCGTCGGCTTCCTTGCCGTCCGGACCCCAGCCCTTGCCGCCGGCGCGGATCAGGGCGGGCATGGAGGCGTCGATGATGACGTCGGAGGAGACGTGCAGATTGGTAAGCCCCTTGTCGGAGTTCACCATGTAGAGGGCCGGGCCGTTGTCGAGAGCCGCCTTGATGTCGGCCAGGATGGGCTTCGCCTCTGCGTCGGGAAGGGTCGCGACCTTGGCTTCCAGATCGCCGATGCCGAGATCCGGATTGACGCCGAGTTCGGCGAATTTGTCCGCATATTTGTCGAAGACGTCCTTCAGGAACACCCTGACGCAAAGGCCGAAGATAATCGGGTCGGACACCTTCATCATGGTGGCCTTCAGATGCAGGGAAAACAGCACGCCCTGATCCCTGGCGTCACGGATTTCCTTTTCCAGGAAAGCGGAAACGGCTTTCGCGCTCATGAAGGTTCCGTCGACGACGTCGCCTTCCTCAAGCTCGAAATCCTTCTTCAGGATGACCGGATCCGTGCCGGCGGCAACAAATTCGATCCGGGCGGTTCCGGCGGAAGCGGCCGGAACGGTGACGGATTTCTCGTTGGCGCGGAAATCGTCCGCTTCCATGGTGGCGACATGTGTCTTGGAGGTCGGCAGCCACGCGCCCATGCGGTGCGGGTTCTTGCGGGCGTATTCCTTGACGGCTTTCGGTGCGCGACGGTCGGAATTGCCTTCCCGCAGAACCGGGTTCACGGCGGATCCCTTGATGGCGTCGTATTTCGCCTTGACGGTCTTTTCCTCGTCCGTTTGCGGCTCGGAAGGGTAGTCCGGCAGCTTGTAGCCCTGGGCCTGCAGTTCCTTGATCGCCGCGTTCAGCTGCGGCTGGGATGCGGAAATGTTCGGCAGCTTGATGACATTCGCCTCGGGCTTCTTGACCAGCGCACCGAGTTCGGCCAGATCGTCCGCCTGTTTCTGCTCGGGGGTCAGATACTCGGGGAAATTCGCCAGGATGCGGCCGGCAAGGGAAATATCCTTCGTGCCGATGGTCAGGCCGGCTGCCTTGGTGAAGGAACGGATGATCGGCAGGAACGAGGCGCTTGCCAGTTCCGGTGCCTCGTCGACCCTGGTGTAGATGATGTCGGCCATGACTCTCCCATTTCCTCGCGTTGGATGCATTGTTCTGTGGAGCGGTTATCGGACGCTCCGGATGGCATTTCGAGATGCGTATACAATTGTACGCAATCAATTGCCAGCCCTCCGGAAGTCGGAGGCGGCCCGTCCCGGAAAGTTCCAGGGCGTGACCTCATAACTGAAGACGAAATGGCGTGGGAAATGGCGAGTCCCGTCAGGAAGCGTGCGCGGAGCGGGCTTCCCGCCCGGTCAAGCACGGTTGACGACACGCAGTGATGCCATTTCCATGTCCTTCGGATTTGACCGAACTGGTCCTCCTCTGCGTCGCGAAGGGCTTGAAAATGAACCACATTTCCTGCGCTTTCGCTCCCTGATGAAGGCCTGGCCGCTTCAAACCATTTCATCTTTAATCATGAGGTCACACCCTAGCAAAGGCTCACGAAAAGGCAATCGCAAGCTGGGGCCAGGGAGCACGCCTGGTCAGCTGCGGGGCTTCCAGAAATCAGCCGCGGATTCCGGCATTTTTGCCAGAATCCGGTCCAGTTGCCGTTCATCGATGGAAGACCGCCGCAGGGCCGTGGCCACATCCTCGATTGCGGTGTCCGGAGCGGTGTTGTGGTCCCGCCGCAGGGATTGGACCTGCCGGCTCAGTGCGGCCCGGTCCGGAAAGGGAGGGGGCAGCTCTCCTGGCTGCAAGTCCTCGGCCCAGTCCTCGACGAAGATCGCGCGGGTCACGGCGGGCAGGACGTTTGAAAATTCGAGGGCCTGTTGCACGGTCAGGTGGGAACGGAAGGTGTGAAGGACGGCGCGCAAGGTGTGATAGGCCTGATGATGAGACTGCAGCATGCAGATATCGCGGACATCCAGAAGAAAGGCGTCGAAATCCAGGGACGCGTGGAAATAGGTTTGCGGCATGGGCATGGCAGATGCGTGATTCCCATCGTTATTTCTACCTATTATTACCCGCATCATGCGACGGCGTCATGATTTTTCTCAAAAGAATCAACAATTTGGGGTTGTCCTTCGGTTGTTGTGTCCGGGCGTGGTCGTGGCGGCGAGCGCGTTGGACGCACGGGAAAATCCGGTCGAAGCAGCTTCCCATTTTTTCAAGAACCGGCTAAATCCGGGCCTCATGAGCAAGAACGCGAATATCAGGGAAGAGGCACGTGCGGTGACGGCCAGGCCGCCGGCAGTGATTTTGTGCGAACCGCAGCTTGGCGAGAACATCGGCACGGCGGCGCGGGCGATGGCGAATTTCGGGCTGTCGGACTTGAGAATCGTCAACCCGCGGGACGGCTGGCCGAGCGAAAAGGCCCGTGCTGCCGCCAGCGGTGCGGATCATGTCATCGACAGGGTGCAGGTCTTCGACAGTGTCGAGGCGGCTGTCGCCGACCTGCAATTCGTGTTCGCGACGACGGCCCGCTCGCGGGAGGTGTCCAAACCCGTTCGCGGGCCGGACGAGGCCGCGGCCAAATCCGTCGAACTCGGCGAGAAAGGCAGCGCGACCGGCTATCTGTTCGGCCGGGAACGCTGGGGCCTCAACAATGAGGAAATCGCGCTGACCGATGAAATCGTCACCTTGCCCGTGGATCCGGATTTCGCCTCCCTGAACATTGCCCAGGCGGTGCTGGTGTGTGCCTATGAATGGCGCCGCACCGCCACGACCGGCGCGTTGCCCTTCCTGTTGTCGGAAGAGGTGCACCCGCCGGCGAAGAAGGACGATATCGTGCGCTTCTTCGAACATCTGGAAGGGGCGTTGGACGCGGCGACATTCTTCCGGCCGCCCGAACGCCGTCCGCATATGGTCCGCACCCTGCGCAACATCTTCCAGAAGGCGGAACTGACCGATCAGGAGGTTCGTTCGTTGCGCGGTGTGATCGCCGCGCTGGAAAAGCGGGAAACGCGGCCTCGCAAGAAACGCGGCGGCAACAGCGGTGAGCAATGAGGCCTCCCCGTGACCCGGCCCGGACCGGTTCTCTTCTTCGATTCCGGAATCGGCGGGCTGACGGTGCTGCGCGAAGCACGCTATCTGCTGCCCTATGAACACCTGATTTATGTGGCCGACGATGCTGCGTTTCCGATCGGGCGCTGGCCAGAAGCCGATCTCAAGGCGCGAATTCTGGCGCTTTTCGCGGAGCTGATCGCCACGCATCGCCCGAAAGCGGTGGTCATTGCCTGCAACACGGCGTTCACCCTTGCCGGTGAGGCCTTGCGCGAGGCGCATCCCAGGGTCCCCTTTGTCGGCACGGTTCCGGCAATCAAGCCGGCGGCGGAGCGCACCTCTTCCGGTCTGATCTCGGTGCTGGCGACGCCGGGCACGGTGCGCAGGGCCTATACGAGGGGCCTGATCGACAGTTTCGCCGGCCGGTGCCATGTGCGTCTGGTGGGATCCGACACGCTGGCGGAGCTGGCGGAACGGCACATGCGCGGCGGAGGCGTTGCGGACGAGGTGCTTCTGGCGGAAATCTCGGACTGCTTTGTGGAGCGGGACGGGCAGCGCACCGACATCGTCGTGCTGGCCTGCACCCATTATCCGCTGCTGGCCAACCGTTTCCGCAGGATCGCGCCCTGGCCGGTCGACTGGCTGGATCCGGCGGAAGCCATCGCGCGGCAACTGGTGCGGGTTCTTGGCCCCAACGCGGCGGAGATACCGGCGCAGACGCCGGACTGCGCCATCTTCACCTCAGGCCCGCAGGACCCGGCGCTGCGCCGGCTTCTGGCCGGTTTCGGGCTGGTTCTGGCCAATGAACATGGCGTCAGGCCGCAAGAGACTTGACCGCCAGGCCGTCATCGGACCGCTTGGCGGCCCGTTTCAGTTCCCAGATCTCGTCGTTGAGCCGGTCCGGGTGCAGGGTCGTGTTTCTCGGCAGGGTCAATATCGAGATGGAGCACTGGAGCAGCGGGAACTGCCGGGTGGTGCCGAACCGGTCCTGGGCCTCGATGTAGCCCTGGGCCCGGTGCTCCGGCTCATAGAAGCTTTCCACGTCCACGCGGAAGGCGCGCTGGAGGCTCAGAAGCTTCGAGGCGACATCCGTCAGATCCGTGTTGTGGAAGCCGACGAAAAAGTCGTCACCGCCAAGATGCCCCACGAAGGTGCCGCTGCCGGAAATATGACGCTGCAGCAACTCGCTGAACAGGATGATGGCCCTGTCGCCCTGTCGGTAGCCGTAGGTATCGTTGAAAGGCTTGAAATTGTCGAAATCCAGATAGCACAGGTGCCGGACCTTGGTGCCCTTTCCCGCCGTCCGGGAGATGAAGCGCATGATGGCGCCGTTTCCCGGCAGACGGGTGAGGGGATTCTGGTCCTGGGCCTCCTGCAGGCGCTTTTCGTGGATGATTTTCAGCAGGGAGGTTGCGGACAGAAAGCCGCTGTAGCGAAAGTTCTCGGTGATGATGATGCCGTCCGAATTGATCGAGGAGGCAAATGTCACCAGAAGCATGTCCGCATTGGAATCGATATCGGCAACCGGGCATGCCCGGACAAAGGAGCGAAGCGGGAAATCCAGTGCCGCGCGGCTATCCTCGTCCCCGGGAGCGCCCGCATAAAGATAGGCCTTCAGATCCCGCTCGTGGATAAGGCCGCGGGGCTCCCTGTTGGGATCGAGCACCGGAATGACACTGGCGTCCTGGTTGTGCACGGCCATGTCGAGAAGCTCGTTCATGGAGGCATCGTACCGGATGGTCGGCAGGGGCAGGAGTTCGGCGCGGATGCGCTCCTGATCCTCCTGCCGCTCGTGGTCCGCGCCGGCCGGCCGGATATGGTCGTAAAAGAGCCGGGCCCGGGCAGGATCCTGGAAGGGATCGGCAACGAACTCGCCCTGGATGAGATCGCAGCCCGCGTCCCGGCAGGCCTTGAATTCGCGTTCGGTTTCCACGCCTTCGGCAATCACCCGTGCTCCCAGGACCCGTGCGAGGTTCGTGACGGTGGTGACGAACAGTTTCCGTTGCGGGTCGCTGTCGATGCCGTTCAGGAAAAAGCGGTCGATCTTGACGAAGTCGGGCGAGAGGTCATGCAGGAGCCGCAGCTCGGACGATCCGCGTCCGAAATCGTCAAGCACGATCAGAAAGCCGAGTTGCCTGAGGGCGCTGATGGCATGATGGGTGACATCGCTGAAGGTCTGCCGGTGGCGCTCTGAAAATTCCAGGCAGATGTGGTTCGGATCGAGGCCGGCATCACGGACCATGGCGGCCAGTTGCATGCGTGGATCGTTCTCCTCGCCGAGCTTGCGCGAATCCAGTTTGAAGTAGAGCTTGGAATCATGAGCGATGTTCAGGTCGCTGAACTGTTCCAGTGCCTTGCGCAGAAGCGAGAACTCCAATTGCGGCAGGAACCCTTCCGCATTGGCATGATCGAAGAGCTCCCCGGGACAGGCGGCACCGAACTGTTCGCAGTTGCGGATCCGGGCTTCATATCCGTAGACCACGCCCGTTCCGATGTCGGCGACAGGCTGCAGCGCGTATTCCAGCTTCTCCAGCATGGTGCTCATTGAAACACCCGGAGACGCCGGGCTGAAGAGACCAGTCTCCGGGGCTGTAGTCCGATGAGCTGACATATCGATCCTTAATCAAGAAGGTCTGCAGGTTGAGACTTCCGTCGGGCAATGGGCATTTTGAGCAGGCAGTTAAATTGTTATAATTAGCTATAGTTGTAACGTCGATTGCATAGTGAAAAACCGCAATTAAAAAAATCTAAATTTATGCATTGTTTTTTGCCGTACAGGCTTCCGGCGGCCATCTGGCGCGCAAATATCGGGAAATCCGATCCAAAAGGCCGGTTTTTCCGGCGCGGCAGCCACCCCCTGCATTGACATTTGAGGGAGTGGCTTGTATCTCCGCGCGGTCCGGCAGGCTTTTGTCTTGCCGGATCTACGCACCCGTGGGTATCCGGCCGGCGCCGTCTAGCCGGGTCCCTGTCGATCCTTCCGATCCGTTCAACACGGGCCGCAGGATAAAGGAGGGCGCGTTTCCTTGATAGAACAACAACGCGAATTCAAAGGAAACCGCGATGTCAAAGCGCCACAGCGTTAAGTACAAAATCGACCGCCGGATGGGCGAAAACATCTGGGGTCGTCCGAAGAGCCCGGCCAACAAGCGTGAATACGGTCCGGGTCAGCACGGCCAGCGCCGCAAGGGCAAACTGTCCGACTTCGGTGTCCAGCTTCGTGCCAAGCAGAAGCTCAAGGGCTACTACGGCAACATTTCCGAAAAGCAGTTCCGCAAGGTTTACGCCGAAGCGTCCCGTCAGAAGGGCGATACGTCCGAAAACCTGATCGGCCTGCTGGAGCGCCGTCTGGATGCGATCGTTTATCGCGCCAAGTTCGTTCCGACCGTGTTTGCTGCCCGTCAGTTCATCAACCACGGCCACATCAAGGTCAACGGCAAGCGCGTCAACATCGCGAGTTACCAGGTGCGTCCGGGTGATCTCATCGAAGTTCGCGAAAAGTCCCGCCAGCTTGCTCTGGTTCTGGAAGCCGTCCAGTCGGCCGAACGCGATGTTCCCGACTACATCGATGTGGACCATGCGAAGATGACCGCGACCTACACTCGTATTCCGGGCTTCTCCGATGTGCCGTATCCGGTGCAGATGGAACCGAATCTGGTGGTCGAATTCTATTCGCGGTAATCAGCCGCCGAATACGGATCACGAGAAGGCCCGCCAAACCGGCGGGCCTTTTTTGTTTTCGCTCATACGGGCCTGAGACGTTTCAATTCGTGAACGACCATGAAATCGTCTTCCTCCTGATGGGCATGCCAGTCGAAAACATCGCCGAATTTTGCCACGTTCACATGGGATCCGTTCACCGCGCCGACGAAATGCGGATCGAAAACCTGCGTGATCTGAGCCTCGGCCGATGCGACTATGTTGAGTTTTCCGGCGGCATTCCTGCTTTCTCCACAATCCGGCGCGGCTTTGCAGGTGTCCGGCTCAGATATCGTTCCTGGGGATCCGGAGCACCTGGCCCGGGAATATCAGGTTCGGGTCGTTGAGTATGTGCTGATTGGCCTGGAAGATCGGCTGAAAATTCGAGCTGCCATATTGCTCCTGCGCGATTCTGGTGAGCGTATCGCCGGCTTTCACCGTATAGGGTTGCCAGCCGCCGTAACCGGGCAGGATTTTCGGGCCGAACAGAATCGGGATGACGACGGAGGGGCCGTTTTCGTTGCCGCTGTCGTCGGCGAGGGTCAGGAACAGGCGGTCGAGCTGGAAACTGTTGGAGGCCGGAATGTCGATGGCGGCCTGGAACTGCCTGAGCCCCAGCGCGCCTACGCTGGCAAAGGCGGCATATTCGTCATGTCCTTCCGAAACACGGATGCTGAGCGTGCCTTCGAAGGCGGTGGCATTTCCGGCGATCAATATGCGGGAGCCGACAAGGTCGAACGGCTGCGGTTGCTGAATGTCGAGTGTAATGGTCAAAACAAAATCCTTTCGAGCTGAAAAATATGTGTCTGGTGCCCTCCAGGTGGGGAGATAATATCGCAATTTTCCGGAGCGGGAAACAAGCCGAAGCAACTTCCGGACGTCGCTGGCGCAGCGTGCAGAGAAATGGCGAAATCCGCCGTGCCCGGGAGACAGAGCGCGGCTGAAACACAGGCTTTTCCCTTGGCCTTGCCGGGGAGATCGGCTATGCCAGTTCGTCTTCATTTACGAGTTCACACCCTAGTCCCCCGCAAGCCCCAAGGCCCGGTCCATGAACGATATTGCCGCCGACAGTCCGGACGTCGAAGTCCCTGCACTTCTGAAAAACGCGCCGACCAGCGTGGAGTTCAAGAAGCTGCGCAAGCGGCTTTTGCGGCAGGTGCGCGAAGCGATCGGCGATTTCGGCATGCTGGCGGAGGGGGCCGTTCCGGCGACCCGGCCGAAATGGCTGGTCTGCCTGTCCGGCGGCAAGGACAGCTACACGCTGCTGGCGGTGCTGATCGAGCTGCAATGGCGCGGGCTGCTGCCGGTGGAGCTGATCGCGTGCAATCTGGATCAGGCGCAGCCGGGCTTCCCTGCCCATGTCCTGCCGGAGTTCTTCGAGGCAAACGGCATCCGGCACGTTATCGTGCGTCAGGATACCTACTCGATCGTCACCGACAAGATCCCGGCCAACCGGACCTATTGCTCGCTGTGCTCGCGCCTGCGCCGGGGCATCCTCTACAGGGTGGCGCGGGAACAGGGCTGCGAGGCCATCGTGCTCGGCCATCACCGGGAAGATATTCTGGAAACCTTCTTCATGAATCTCTTTCATGGCGGGCGCCTTGCCTCCATGCCGCCGAAGCTGGTCAATGACGAGGGGGACCTTCTGGTGCTGCGGCCGCTTGCCTATGCGGCGGAAAGTGACATCGCCCGCTTCGCCGCCGGCATGCGGTTTCCGATCATTCCCTGCAATCTGTGCGGCTCCCAGGACGGGCTGCAGCGTGAGGAAGTCAAACGTCTGCTGCAGTCCTGGGAAAAGGAAACGCCGGGACGCCTCGGCATCATGGCCCGTGCGCTGGGCAACTCACGTCCGTCCCATCTGCTCGACCGGTCGCTCTACGACTTCGTCAACCTGCGCCCGGCGGCCGGGGAAGAGGCTCCCGGCAGCGGGGAAGCGGAAGAGCCCTGCGGAGCAAGCCTTGCCATGACCGCAAAGCTGTTTGCGGCGGAGTAATCCTTTTTCCACACGCCGCGTCGTCCCGGCCTTGAGCCGGGACCTTTTTGGGGATTGCATGCGGGGCCCGGTTCAAGGCCGGGACGGCGATAACGCAATTCTCATGTGACCTCCGCAACGCAGGCCACTCACGCAAACAGCTCCCTGAGCCAGGCCTCCACCATTCCGGTTGCCGCCTTCGGCGCGGCGGCATTGTCCCGCGTGAGGAGAAAATGTGTCTGCAGGGAGGGGATCTCGAGATCGTAGGGAATGGCGAGCCGACCGTTTTCCGTCAGTCTTGAGGCGATCTTGCCGAGCAGGAGCGTGGTGCCGCCGCGAGCGGCGGCGAGTTCGACCGCGGCCAGAGAGGTATCGACCGTGACCCCGGGCTGTCTGGTCTCGGGTGGCTGGCCGATTGTTTCCAGGAACCGCGGCCAGTGATCGTCGAAGCCGAGCACGTGAATGCGCGGATGATCGAGAAGCTGTCGCGGGTGGCGGATCGTTGCCGCCAGGTCCGGGGCACAGACCGGGACGATGACTTCCGTGCCCAGCGGTTCCGCATGGGTACCGGGCCAGGAGCCGGTGCCCAGCCGGATTTCGATGTCGATGCCGCTTTCCAGGATCGTATCCGCCCATATGGCCGAGAGCAGGCGGATGCGCAGTTCCGGGTGCTCCTGCTGAAACGCCGCCAGGGCGGGGGCGATGATCAGAGCCGCTTCGGAGATCGGCGCGCGGATCGTCACCGTTCCCGCCGTGCGCTTGCCGAACAGCCCCTCCGTCGACAGCGCCAGATCCTGAAGGGCCTTGCGCACGGACGGCAGATAGGCACTGCCGGCGGCCGTCAGTCCGACCTTGCGGGTCGTGCGTTCGAGAAGCTGATGACCGAGCTGGGTTTCAAGAGCGCTGATGTGCGTGCTGACGGCGGCCTGGGTGAGCCCGAGTTCACCGCCCGCCGCCGTGAAACTGCCCAGCCGGCTTGCCGCTTCGAAGCTCCGCAGCCAGAGAAGATTGGGAAGCGACCTCATCGCGATCCATTCATAAAAAATACCCCGTAATCACCCGTGATTATATCGTTTCTCTTTGCCTGTGGCGAGGGCCAGACTGATGCTCTCTTATCTTCATTCAGGAAAGGCGCTGTCCATGCGTGTCGGGTTTATCGGTCTTGGAAATGTCGGCGGAAAACTGGCCGGGAGTATCCTGCGCAACGGTTTCGAGCTCAGTGTTCACGATCTCGATCCGGAACTTGTCGAAACGTTTGTTGCCAGAGGCGCCGCGCGCGGGGAAAGCCCGAAGCAGCTCGCCGAAACCTGCGACGTGATCATCACCTGCCTGCCGAGCCCGGCTGCCTGTGCCGCCGTTGTCGAGGGGCCTGAGGGGATTCTGGAAGGAATCGGGCCAGGCCGGATCTGGGCGGAGATGTCGACCACGGATGCCGGCGAGATCAAGCGGCTCGCGGAGCAGGTCATCGCGACAGGCGCGGAGGCTATCGAATGCCCGGTATCGGGCGGCTGCCACCGGGCGGCTACCGGCAATATCGCAATTTTCGCCGGCTGCACGCGGGAAACCTTCGAAAAGGCCCTGCCGTTCCTGACCGTTCTGGGCCGCCGCGTGCTGCACACGGGCGAGATCGGCTCGGCTTCCGTGCTGAAGGTGGTGACCAACTATCTGGCGACCGCCAATCTGGTCTCCGTAGCCGAAGCCCTGGTGACCTGCAAGGCGGCGGGCATGGATATGGGCACCGCCTATGAGGCGATCCGGATCTCTTCGGGCAATTCCTTCGTCCACGAAACGGAAAGCCAGGTGATTCTCAACGGTTCACGGGATATTTCCTTCACCATGGATCTGGTCGCCAAGGACATCGGCCTGTTTCAGAAAATTGCCGAGGCTCATGAGGTACCTCTGGAACTTTCGCCGCTGCTCAACAATATCTTTGCCGACGCGATAGAGCGCTTCGGACCGCGTGAACTCTCGCCCAACATCATAAAGCGGCTGGAAGAGGCGACGGGTCTTGAGGTGCTGGCACCCGGATTTCCGGCGGAAATGGTTGACGACGAGCCTGAAGAAGCCGGATATGAAGTGGTGCCGAAAGGCGGCGAGAGGGCGTTTGGCGAAACTGGAAAAGCGGTGGGCTGATGTTGGAGAAACGGCAATTCTATATCGGCGGCGACTGGGTCGAACCGGTCGAGCCGAACGATCTGAAGGTCATCAACCCGGCAACGGAACAGGCTGTAGCGGTCATTTCGCTGGGAACAGCGGCGGATGTCGACCGGGCGGTGGCAGCGGCCCGGTCCGCCTTCGAAACCTGGGGCGAGACCAGCGTCGAGACGCGTGCCGCCTTGCTGGAACGGATCATCGCCATTTACGAGCGCCGGTCCGCCGAGATGGACGAGGCGATCCGGCTCGAGATGGGCGCGCCGATAAAATTTGTCCGCGAACAGCAGACGCCGGCCGGGACCGGTCATGTGCAGGCAACCCTCGAGGCCTTGCGGGAGCACAGGTTCGAGTGGCCGAGTCCGCGCGGAGGCAGTCTGCTCCGGCACGAGCCGATCGGTGTCTGCGGGCTGATCACGCCATGGAACTGGCCCATCAACCAGATCGCCGCCAAGGTTGCACCGGCGCTGGCCGCCGGCTGCACCATGATCCTGAAACCGAGCGAAATCGCACCCCTGTCGGCACTTCTGTTCGCAGAAATCCTTGAGGAAGCGGGCTGTCCGGCGGGGGTGTTCAATCTCGTCAACGGCAATGGCGCCGGCGTGGGCACGGCCATGTCCGCTCATCCGGGGATCGACATGATGTCGTTTACCGGTTCGACGCAGGCAGGCATTTCGGTGACGCAGAACGCGGCCCTGAGCGTCAAGCGCGTGGCACTGGAACTGGGCGGCAAGTCGCCGAACCTGCTGTTTGCCGATGCGGATCTTGAGACGGCGGTGCGGTTTTCCCTCGAGAGCTGTTTTTCCAACAGCGGCCAGTCCTGCGATGCGCCGACCCGGCTGCTCGTGGAACGCTCTGTCTATGCCGAGGCGGTCGATCTTGCGGCAAAGATCGCGGAAGGCGTCAGGGTCGGCGATCCGGCGGTCGAGGGCGATCATCTCGGTCCGGTGATCAGCGACCTGCAGTTCTCGAAGATCCAGGGTCATATCGAGATCGGCATCGCCGAAGGGGCCCGGCTGATTGCCGGAGGACCGGGCAAGCCGGAGGGCTTCGAAACCGGTTATTACGTGAAACCGACGGTCTTTGCCGATGTGCGCAACGACATGGCGATTGCCCGCAACGAGATCTTCGGGCCGGTTCTGGTGATGATCCCCTTCGACACGGAGGAGGAGGCCATCCGGATTGCCAATGACACGCCCTACGGCCTGGCTGCCTATCTTCAGACCGGCGATCCGGAGCGGGCGAAGCGTGTCTCACGCAAACTGCGCGCCGGCAGCGTCTATATCAACGGTGCCAGCCCCGACTGGGACGTTCCTTTCGGCGGCTACAAGCAGTCCGGCAACGGCCGCGAATACGGCGAATTCGGTCTGGGGGATTTCCTGGAGCTGAAGGCAATCACCGGGTGAGGTGAGCAGGACGTCAGTGAAGCGCCTTGTCCCCTTCGAAACCGCCCATCGGCTGGTTGCGCACGAGGATGACAAGGGCTTCGTTGCTGGGTTCGGCGTCCTTCTGGGCGACGCCGCCGTAATTGGCGCACAGGTCCTCGGCAGGCTTGTTATGGGCCGGTGTGAACATGGTGATGGTGCGGCAGTCGACGCGCCGCAGCTCCCGTTCGGCCTCAAAGCTTCCGGATACGGAAAATCCGACCCCGGCAAGGATCAGTGCGAAGGTGGAGGTGGCTGCAATCGTTTTCTTGTTCATCGTCCCCGGTCCCATTCCCCGGCCCGTTAGTGTCTGAAGGGCCTTGCGATATGGACAGAGAATGGCGGAACGCCCCTGTACTCACCCTGAAATCCGCATTCACCTTGCGTTCAGTTTAGATGATTCGGCCGAATTTGCCGAGAGAATGCCCAAATTCCGCCGGATTCGATTCCGGCTACGCAGGATCAAGGGCAGACCTGAGCCGCGCAAGCAGCCGGGAACCGGCGGATCGGGGGGGACGTTGAGGAGGCCCCGGTCAACCTGTCACGGTTGCAGGGAGAAACGGATCGTCGGGCCGCATCACCTCAGGTTCCGCGTCATCGGTCCGCAATGGCGTCCCGGAGGAAGCCATTGGGCAGATTCGCAACACGGTTCCGTTGATCCGGGCTGCTAGCGACCCGGCGGCAGGCGACGGCATACCGTCCCTTGTCGCCGGAAGTCGAAAAGCAAAACGCCTCAGGCGGTCTTCTCGCTGGTCTCGACACCCTTTTCGGTGAACAGGCCCTGGAGTTCCTGATTCTGGAACATTTCGCGGATGATGTCGCAACCGCCGACGAATTCGCCCTTAATATAGAGCTGCGGAATGGTCGGCCAGTTGGAGAATTCCTTGATGCCCTGGCGCAGAGCATCGTCCTCAAGCACGTTGATGCCCTTGTACGGGCTGCCGACATAGTCGAGGATCTGCACGACCTGACCGGAAAATCCGCACTGCGGAAAATTCGGGGTGCCCTTCATGAAGAGCACGACGTCGTTGCTGTCGACTTCGTTCTTGATCCAGTCCTGAATGCTCATGAGCGTATGTCCTTGTGTTTCGCCGCCGCAACGATCCTGCGTCCGGCGTAATATAGCAGATCCGGGCGGCTCCCCCTATGCGACATTCCATGGCCACAAGGGCGCAAGTGTCGCGGCGAGCCCGGTCATGTCCGGTTCCCGTGTGGATCAGTCGGGGGCTTTTGTCTGAAGGGCGAGTGCGTGCAAGGCGCCACCCATGTTGCCTTGCAGGGCCTCATAGACCAGCTGATGCTGCTGGACGCGGCTCTTGCCCCGGAAAGCCTCGGAAACAACATTGGCCGCATAGTGGTCGCCGTCTCCAGCCAGATCACGGATCTCGACCTGAGCATCGGGCAGGGCCGTCTTGATCAGGGTTTCGATCTCATTCGCGTTCATCGGCATCGTGCGTCCGTCCTTTTTAAGAATTTCCTGAAGGGTCTGGCCGTTCAGGCTGTCGCCATGAAGTTCGGGAACCAATCTTCATGTGCTTTTTTCAAGTTTGCAACGGATATGGTGAGGATGCCCTCAACAGTCAAATCCGCGCCGCCTGTGGTGCCGATCTGCCGTACGTCGATGCCGGCATCGATGATGTCTTCCAGCACCGCTTCCACCTTGTCCGGCGCGGCGGTGATGACGTATCGACCCTGGTCCTCGCCGAAGAGGGCCGCATGGGCCGGGCCTTCCACCTTGACCGTGGCGCCGATGCCGCCGGCCATGGCCATTTCCGCCAGGGCGACGCCGAGACCGCCGGAGGAGATGTCGTGAACGCCGGTCAGGCGTGCGGCGCCGATCAGCTGGCGCACCAGCGTGCCGCGGCGCTTTTCTGCAGCAAGATCCACCGGGGGAGGAGCGCCTTCCTCGCGACCGAACAGCTCAGACAGATATTGCGAGGCGCCCAAATGGGTTCCGTAGCCGCCGATGACGAGAATGGCGTCACCTTCCTGTGTGAAGGCGGCACCGGCACGCACACCGACATCGGGCAGCAGGCCAACGCCGCCGATGGCCGGAGTCGGCAGGATGCCTTCGCCATGGGTTTCGTTGTAGAGCGACACATTGCCGGAAACGATCGGGAAATCGAGTTCGCGGCAGGCTTCGCCAATGCCTTTGATGCAGTAGACGAACTGCCCCATGATCTCCGGCTTTTCCGGGTTGCCGAAATTGAGGTTGTCCGTGGCGGCCAGCGGTTCGGAGCCGACGGCGGTGAGATTGCGCCAGACTTCGGCGACCGCCTGCTTGCCGCCCTCGAAAGGGTCGGCCTCGCAATAGCGCGGGGTCACGTCGACGGAAAAGGCCAGGCCCTTGCGCGAGCCCTCCACGCGGATGACACCGGCATCGCCGCCGGGTGTGGCCGCGGTGTTGCCCTGGATCAGCGTGTCATACTGTTCGTAGACCCAGCGGCGGGAAGACCCGTTGGCGCTGCCGACAAGGGCCGTCAGAGCGGCCGCATAGTCGTCCGGCTCGGGGACATCTGCGGCGGAAAGCACGGGCAGTTTCTTCGGTTCGATCCACGGGCGGTCGTATTCCGGCGCTTCGTCGCCCAGTTCCCTGATCGGCAGGTCGGCGACGACATCGCCCTGGTGGCGGACAATGAAACGCAGCGTGTCGGTGGTGACGCCGACAATCGCGAAGTCGAGGCCCCATTTGCGGAAAATGGCCTCGGCTTCCTTTTCCTTCTCGGGTCTGAGAACCATGAGCATGCGCTCCTGGCTTTCCGACAGCATCATTTCATAGGCGCTCATGCGCTCCTCGCGCACGGGAACCTTGTCAAGATCGAGCTCGATGCCGAGACCGCCGCTGGCGCCCATCTCGACGGCCGAACAGGTGAGACCTGCGGCGCCCATGTCCTGGATGGCGATGACCGCGCCGGATTCCATCAGTTCCAGACAGGCTTCCAGCAGGCATTTCTCGGTGAAGGGATCGCCGACCTGAACCGTGGGGCGCTTTTCCTCGATGGTATCGTCGAATTCGGCGGAGGCCATGGTCGCACCGCCCACGCCGTCACGGCCGGTCTTGGCGCCCAGATAGACGACCGGCAGGCCGACGCCTTCCGCCTTGGCCAGGAAGATGGCATCCGAGCGGGCCAGACCGGCGGCAAAGGCGTTGACCAGGCAGTTGCCGTTGTAACGGGGATGGAATTCGACTTCGCCGCCGACGGTCGGCACGCCGAAGCAATTGCCGTAGCCGCCGACACCGGCGACGACACCGGAGACGAGATGTTTCGTGCGCGGATGCTCGGGTGCGCCGAAGCGCAGTGCGTTCATGGCGGCAACCGGACGCGCGCCCATGGTGAAGACGTCGCGCAGAATGCCGCCGACGCCGGTCGCGGCGCCCTGATAGGGCTCGATATAGGAGGGGTGGTTGTGGCTCTCCATCTTGAAGACTACCGCCTGTCCGTCGCCGATGTCGACCACGCCGGCGTTCTCGCCCGGACCCTGCAGCACCCGCGGACCTTCGGTCGGCAGGGTCTTCAGCCATTTCTTGGAGGATTTGTAGGAACAGTGCTCGTTCCACATGGCTGAGAAGATGCCGAGCTCGGTGAAGGTCGGCTCCCGGCCGATCAGTTCCAGAATGCGCTCATATTCGTCCGGCTTGAGGCCGTGGGAAGCGATGAGCTCGGGCGTGATCTTGATATCGTTCGGGATCATGTCGGTCCGGGAATCTGCGGCGCGGGCGCCTGTGCCTGTTTGCCGCCGGTTTAGCAGATCGAATCGCGGAATGGGAGAGGCTATTCACATTCGATTGTCCGGTTTCCCGGACGAAATGTCCCGGCGGACGATGTGGCGGCTTGTCATTCGAAACTGTCGTAACACGCGCTGCTGTCTTCCATGATGTTGCGGACAATCCGCAGGCCCTCTGAAGTCTCCTCGCGGGTGAGCGGGTTGGTGATGCCGATCCGGACCCGGTGGTAGACCTTGCCCGAGCGGCCGGTCTTGAACTCGTCCTCGTCATCGACCAGCACATTGGCGCTCGCGGCGGCGGCCTTGAAGGTGCCGGAGAGCCAGGGTTCGGGCACCTTCAGCCACAGGAAGGGGGCATCGGGGGCGGTCTCAAGCTCGAAGCTGCCGAGATGCTGCCGGACGAGGGCATGGCGGGCGGCGATCTCCGTCAGGATCCTTTCGCGGAAGGTGTCGGCGGCTCCGGACAGGACCAGGCGGGCGGACAGTTCCGACAGCAGGAAGGATATGCCGCCGGTCAGCATCTTGTGGGCGGTGTAGATCCGCTGCGCATGGGAGCGGGGACTGGAGACCCAGCCGCCGCGCACACCGGCGGTCACCGATTTGGACAGGGAGCCGACATGAAAGGTCCGCTCCGGCGCCAGAGCGGCCAGCGGGGGCAGGGTTGTCTGGCGCAGGGAGCCATAGACCTCGTCCTCGATGATCCAGAGATTGTTCTGCCGAGCGATTGCCACGATATCCCTGCGCCGGGCTTCGCCCATCAGCCCCAGTGTCGGATTGTGCATGGTCGGCATCACGAAGAGCACCTTGGGATGCTTCTGCGCGCAGACGCGGGCCAGATCCTCGGGAATCGGCCCCTCGTCATCCCGCGCGACCTCGACCGGTCGCCGGCCCGTCAGGGCGCCGCCGCGGGAGATCGAACTGTAGGTGAGGTCCTCGAAGGCGATCTGGTCGCCGGGGGCGGTGGTTGCCGCGAGGATCGCCATGATCGCCGCCTGGGCGCCGGTTGCCGGCACGATGCTGCCTTCCTCCGGCTCCCAGCCGCTGCGCGTCAGCCATTTGCGGCCCGCCCTGCGCCAGCTTTCCGGCACATCGCGTGTGTAGCTGGCGATTTCGTGCGGATGGTCGCGGGTGATGTCCGACGTAATGCGGCCGATGATCTCCGACTGACCGATTTCGGGTGCCGAGGTGCTGTCGAAGCGGATGGCGCCGGGGGCGGGAACGGAAATCCGCGTGCCGGCGAACGCGGCATCCTTCGGAATGCTTCTGGCCTCGCGCACCCAGGAGGGCGCTTCGCTTTCCGGGGCGCGGCCGTTTCCTGCCGTCTGGACGTCCTGGCCGAGATCGGGTTTGCCGTATTCCCGAAGAGGGGCGGCATCCGTGCTTCCGAGAACGAATGTGCCGCGTCCGACTTCGCCACTGACGAGCCCCTGTTGCCGGATCATGGCGTAGGCCCTGCCGATGGTGCCGACTGTGACGCCCAGGTCATAGGCGAGATCGCGCTGCGGCGGGAGTTTGGTGCCCGCAGCCAGTGCGCCGCTGGCAATGTCTTCGGCGATCCGGTCCGCCAGACGGATGTACAGCGGGCCACGGCCTTCGGGAATCTCTGGGAGCCAATTTGTCATGGTGACAATTTTGTATATTGCATCCTAAAAGGAGTCAATTCATAAGATTGCAACGATACAATACCCGTTATTGTTCTGATTGTAACCCTTGTGAGGTGCTGAAATGAGTTCAATTGACACAATCGGAGGGCGGAGGATCTCCCGGGTTCCCGTCGTCCGGCCACTGCTGGTTTTTTTGCGGAAGAGGACATCGTCCTGGATGCAGGCGGCCCGCACGCGCAGGCAACTGCGGGATCTGTCCGATGCGGCGCTGGAGGATCTGGGCCTGACCGCTGAAGCCGCGCGCCGGGAAGCCGCAAGGCCTTTCTGGGACAGTCATGGTGGACGCTGGTCAGGGGGCCGATAGGGAATGCGCGCGCCCGAAGGGCGAGGTGCATCGGAACCGGGGCTGCCATTTGCCCGGACACGCAGCAAGATGCCGGACACGTTGGAACCCGTGCCCGGCATTTTTCTTGAAGTCGTCGCGTTTCTCGCAGGAAGAGACTCAGACCGCGCCGGTGTATTCGCCGCGTGCCGGGTAGTCGTTCTTCTGCACGAAATCGAGTGCGCCAACCATTTCCTGGAAATGCGGGCGTACGAAAGGCATGGTCTGGATAGCGGAGAAATACAGGGTCCCGTCCGCCTTGACCAGGAAGACGCCGGGCTCGGAAAAGAGCGCCGGCTCCTCGATGCCGATGGATGTGGTGCCGCGGCTGGTGGAGATGAACAGACCCCAGTCCTTGGCAACTGTGAGCGGCAAACCGTAACCGAAACGCAGATCGGGATAACCGACCTTGTCGGCCATCTGCTGGGCGCGGTCCTTGTCGTCGGACGAAATTGCGATCGTCTTGACGCCCTTCTCGGCGAAATCCGGGGTCAGGCGACCCAGTTCCTTCAGATAGGTGGCGCAGATCGGGCAGTGCAGACCGCGATAGAAGACGACGAGCGTCGCGAAATCGGGACCGTCCTTGGACAGGTCGAAGGGAGCACCGGAAAGGGTGTCGAGCGTCAGGCCGGGAACCGGCTGGCGTGGAACAAGCATCTGTTTCCTCATTCTGCTTGAGAGCAGGGCTTCACATTACCCTGTGGGTAGGCTTAAGATAGCGAACTAATGCCGATGAAACATCCTGAAAAGATGATCTGGAGTACGGAAATGCTGGTCCCTTATCGGACATCCTTCAACGGAAAACTGGATCGGCTGTCGTCTCTCATCGACCGTCTCAGGGTGCATGTTTCCAATACCCGGACCGACGGCCCGGAAGAGGAGGCCGCCAATTTCAGGATTTACGTGACTGAAGGCCAGGCGCTTCGGCTGGTCTACAGTCCGCTGAAGAACGGCGAGGCTGCGGAGCACCCGGACAGCGCGGCAACGGCGCAGGAAACGGCCCTGGTTGCCGCGCGTATCACGATTTCCGGTGTCGGCGGGCAGCTGGTGAATGCGCTGCCGGATTGCATCTCGGTGCCGCTGGCCGACGACCCCTATCTGACCGCGGTGGTCATGCCCCTGATCGAGGAAGTTACCCTGCCCAGATGCGGCGGCCAGGCGGCGTTTCAGCGGTTGTGCGAGGTGGTGGTCATCCGGCTGCTGCGCCACGCGATGGAGTCCGGCAAGACCGACACGGGGCTTTTGAGCGGCCTGTCACATCCGCGCATCGCTGCCGCGCTTGTCGCAATACACGAGGCGCCGGGCGATACCTGGACGCTTGAAAAGCTGGCGGAGACGGCCGGGATGTCCCGCACCCAATTCGCCGTCACCTTCAAGGAGCGCGTGGGAACGACGCCCATGGTGTATCTTTCCAACTGGCGGCTGGATATTGCCCGGGCCGAACTTGAGGCCGGACTTCAGGTCAAGTCCGTCGCGGCGCTGTGCGGTTTCACAAGTCCGGCGGCGTTTTCGCGGGCCTTTTCCCGCCGCTTCGGCTATCCGCCCAAGCAAAGACGCAGCCAGGCGGCCTGACGCGGGGACGCACCGGTCCGCCAGCGGCCGTTATCCCCGGTCGTCGACCATCTGCTCCAGCGCGTAGATCTCGTCGTTGATGTCGTCCGCCTTGCGGGCGAAGAGTGCCTGGGCATCCTTCAGGCCGAGATTGTAGAAGCGCGTACCGAGTGAGGTCGTCAGGAAGTCGATCAGCCGGTCGGCATCCATATTGCCGATTTCCACGTCCAGCTCATCGTCCAGAAAACGCTGGATCTGTGAGGCGAGGCGGGACCGCGCGTCCGTTTCGAGTTTCAGCTCGCTCATGGCCGTCCGTCCTTCGCTCGCGCCGGATCAGGCTGCCTTCAACAGGCTTTCAAACAGGGTTCTGCCGTCCAGGCCGCCATGGAGCGGTTCGACCAGGTTTTCCGGATGCGGCATCATGCCGAGGACGTTGCCCCTTGCATTGGTGACGCCGGCAATATCGTTGATCGAGCCGTTCGGATTGGTACCCTCCGCATAGCGGAAGACCACCTGACCGTTGCCCTCGACCCGTTTGAGCGTCTCCGTGTCGGCGAAATAGTTGCCGTCGTGATGCGAGACCGGGCAGCGCCAGACCTGACCCTTGCGAAATTCGGAGGAGAACCGGGTCGCGTTGTTGACCGTCTCGATCCTGACTTCCTTGCAGACATAGATCAGGCCGGCATTGCGCATCAGGGCGCCGGGCAGAAGGCCGGCTTCCGCCAGGATCTGGAAGCCGTTGCACACGCCGAAAACGGAAACACCGCTTTCCGCCTTGGCAACCAGGTCCTTGAGGATCGGTGAGCGGGCGGCAATGGCGCCGGCGCGCAGGTAGTCGCCATAGGAGAAACCGCCAGGCACCACGACAAGGTCGACGTCCGGCAGGGTGCTCTCGGTATGCCAGACGCTTTGCGGGCGGGTGCCGGTGATCAGTTCCAGGGCCTGGAACATGTCGCGGTCGCGATTGGAGCCGGGGAAAACGATGACGGCGGATTTCATTGGGCAATCCCCTGAATTCAGAGCAACACTAGAACGGCGATCAGCGCCGCGAGGGCGGGAACGAGGATGAAGACTGCCGCCTTGGCGGCCAGGAAGATGACGGCCCTGCGTGTGTCTTCATCCATGGTGAACCACCGGGATTCAATCGATCTCGATAGCGTAATTCTCGATGACGGTGTTGGCGAGCAGCTTTTCGCACATCTTCGTCAGTTCGGCCCTGGCCGCATCCTTGTCGGATCCGGTCAGCTCGATATCGAAGACCTTGCCCTGCCGCACGGAACCGACACCGGCGAAGCCAAGGCCGCCAAGGGCGCCTTCAATGGCCTTTCCCTGGGGATCCAGCACACCGTTTTTCAAGGTGACGATCACACGTGCTTTCATGAGGTCTTGTCTCCATCAACATCCTGCAGGGCCATTGCTGGCTCCATACACCACCATGATTGGTTCTGGAAGGGAAGAAGAGGCGCGAAAGCGAAAACCCCCGCCAAACTTTCGTCCGGCGGGGGCTGTTTGCTACTGCACCAGTGTCGGACCGGACCCTGCCGGACGTTCGCTGGTGTTCATGATGCCCAAGCGCTTGGCGACCTCCTGATAGGCCTCCAGCATTCCGCCCAGGTCGCGGCGGAAGCGGTCCTTGTCCATCTTGTCGTTGGTCTCGATATCCCACAGGCGGCAGCTGTCGGGAGAAATTTCATCCGCCACGACGATGCGCATCATGTCGCCCTCGAAGAGGCGGCCGCATTCGATCTTGAAATCGACGAGGCGGATGCCGACGCCGAGGAACAGGCCGGAGAGGAAATCATTGACGCGGATCGCCAGCGCCATGATGTCGTCCAGCTCCTGCGGAGTGGCCCAGCCGAAGGCGGTGATATGTTCTTCGGCCACCATGGGATCGTCGAGTTCGTCGTTCTTGTAGTAGAACTCGATGATGGAGCGCGGCAGCTGCGTGCCTTCTTCCAGGCCAAGGCGCTTGGAAATGGATCCGGCGGCGACGTTGCGCACGACCACTTCCAGCGGAATGATCTCGACTTCGCGGATCAGCTGTTCGCGCATGTTCATGCGACGGATGAAGTGGGTCGGGATGCCGATGGCATTCAGCTGGTTGAAGATGAATTCGGAAATGCGGTTGTTGAGCACACCTTTGCCGTCAACAATCTCATGTTTCTTGTTATTGAAGGCTGTGGCGTCGTCCTTGAAGTGCTGGACCAGTGTTCCCGGTTCCGGACCTTCATAGAGAATCTTGCCCTTACCTTCATAAATGCGGCGGCGGCGGTTCATTGGCTATACCGTATCTTTTAAAAGAGAATCCTTCGGAAGGGTCCTTGCGCACCTGGTCTGATTTATGCCGGGACGTCGTTGTCACACCGGCAGGCGCCTTCTGGCGGCAATCCCTATTTTGCGGCGCGGAACTTACCCGAAGCGGGAGCAAAGTACAATCTTATGTTTTTCGTCATTTCACGAAAGAGATTGTGCTTTCGACGCAAGGAGGCAGTATCTGCGTTGATTTGCGGCGCATGCGGGGATATGCAAGAGACCAAATCGGCCCCATATGGGGAGAAGTGCATCAGCGCAGTTCAGGAGACGATGAGTTATGAGCACATTCGACAAGCGCGAACAGGGGTTCGAAAACAAATTCGCGCATGACGAGGAGCTGCGGTTCAAGGCGACAGCACGGCGCAACAAGCTGCTGGGACTGTGGGCGGCGGAACTTCTGGGTCATGAAGGCGAAAAGGCCGAGGATTATGCGAAGGAGGTCGTTCGGGCCGACTTCGAGGAACCGGGCGACGAGGACGTGTTCCGCAAGATCCGCGCGGATTTCGACGCCAAGAATGTCGATCAGTCCGATCACCAGATTCGCCGCACCATGGACGAACTGATGCATACGGCCATTGCCCAGGTTCAGGAAAAGGGCTGATCGGGTCATACCGCATCTGACGAGAAATGCTGAACGCCTGTCGCTTGCGGCAGGCGTTTTTTGCTTGCCGCCGCCGGGCGCGTACCGCTTCACGGCAACAGGGCTTGCAGCCAGGGTCTATCACCCGTTTGATGACGGATCTGACTGAGGAGGCAGCCCGTGAACGAACAATCCTTTCTTGCCGACAGACTGCGGTCCGGAACGCCGGTGGTTACCGGCTGGTCCGTGCTGTGCGTCCCGATGATTGCCGAAATGATGGCGCGTGGCGGCTATGAGGCGGTGACGATAGACATGCAGCATGGCATGTACGACTTTGCCTCGGCCTGCGATGCCCTGGCCGGCATCGCCCTTGGCGGCGCGCACCGCATCGCCCGTATTCCCATCGGCGACAATGCACTGGCCGGCCGTCTGGCCGACATGGGGGCGGAATGTCTGATCGCGCCGATGATCAATTCGCGGGAAGACGCTTCAGCCTTTGCCAGAGCCGTCAAGTATCCGCCGGAAGGGGACCGTAGCTGGTCGCCGTTCCGCGCGGCGATGCTCAGCGGCCAGAGCATCGAACAGTATCGAAAGGGAGCCAATTCCCAGACGCTCTCCCTGGCGATGATCGAAACCCGCGAAGCCATCGACGCGCTGGAGGATATCCTTTCGGTTCCCGAGCTGGACGGGGTGTTCGTGGGACCGAGCGATCTGTCGATTTCACTGTCGGACGGTGCACAGCTCGATCCCGACGGCGCGGCGACAGCTAAGGTCTGCGCCGCGATCGCGGAGAAGGCGGTGAAGGCCGGCAAGCTGGCCGGTATCTTCTGTCTAAACGCCGACAAGGTGCGGGAAGCCGTGCAGCAGGGCTTTTGCCTGATATCGCACGGCATCGACCGTTCCTTCGTCGGCGATTCCATCGACAGGGCCCGGCGCGAGGTGGACGAGATCATCCCGGCCCGGCGGAGCTGAGCAGGGACCGGTCAGCCGAGCCGCTTCATGAAATGGGCGAAGGACATCATGCCTTCGGGCCAGGGACCGTGGCCGCTTTCCAAGTTGATGTGACCGGCCTGACCGGCATCCTGGACCGTGGCGCCCCAGGCCCTGGCGAATTCCTGTGCCCGGTCATAGTCGCAATAGGGGTCGTCTCGGCTGGCAACCAGATGGGACTGGAAGGGCAGGGGCACGCACGGTACCGGACGGAAATCGCCACCGTCGAACTCCTTCACCAGTCCCTCCCGGTCCCAGTCCGAAGGCGCGACCAGATAGGCGCCCCTGATCCTGTCTTTCAGGGCATGGGCACCATGGGCGACGAGAATGCAGCCGAGGGAATGGGCGACGAGCACCACGGGCCTTTCGCAAGCCTCCACCTCGGCGGTCAGGGTGTCCAGCCAGATCTTCCTGACGGGCTTTTGCAGCTCCGCCTGCTTGACGACGCGCGCGGTCGGCATCTTGTCGCGCCAGCGCAGCATCCAGTGGCCGGGCAGCATCCTGCCGTAGCCGGGGATCAGCAGAATGTCGGTCTCGGAAATCTTCACGATAGTAATCTTATTTCAAGTGAGTCTCGATGTAGCCGAAAAAGTGTATCTTTTTTGATGCCTATTTCTACCGTTTTATATGGGTGTTCCAATATGTATTTTTAATCTTTGTTAACGAAATTTTTCGCGTTTTATTTATTTGTTACGAAACAAAAATATTGTACACGTGGGATGATGCAAGATTTGTGGAAATAGATAAGATAAATCCTGCGATATTATAAAAGAATGAGTTTCTGTTCTTCGAGATCTCAGCTTTGATCTTTTTTCTATTCATC
>NZ_QCYM01000026.1 GCF_003075075.1 Labrenzia sp. 011
GCGACTTCAGGTTCGGCCCGAACCATCACCCGATCCAGGACATTCATGTGCGTGAGGTGATCAAGGAAGGGGATGTCTACACCAACAAGATCATCGGCACCGCACTGACCAGCCATGCGGATGCCTATTGGTCCGAATGCGACATGTAAAACACGCAGACTGCGGCCCGGAAGCGGGTCGCAGTCTGCAGCGGTGAGAAAGCGATGCCCTGTCCGGTCATTCGCGCCCGGATGCATAAGAGGCGTCTGGTGACGTTGGTCATCAGACGGTCGGGGGCCGCCTCTCCTCCGCAAGGGGAGCGAGGGGAGCGGCGCGAGGGAACTGGACGGCAGGAGACTTTGCAGGACAGAGCACCTTGAGCTGCCTGTGATGTCTGTGCGAATTTAAACGGGGCGGTCGTGAAAGCGAAAAGCCGATCGATTTCAAGTTACTCCAGGGGCGGGGGTTCATGTCACTGATATTGCTCATAGAGCAGGTTCTCAACGGTCTGCAGTTCGGCATCATGCTGTTCCTGATGGCCGCCGGTCTGACGCTGATCTTCGGTGTCATGGGGCTGATCAATCTCGCCCATGGCTCGCTCTACATGATCGGCGCCTTCTGTGCGGCGGCGGTTGCCGGCGCCACGGGCTCGTTTCTGCTCGGCCTGATCGCCGCGCTGGCGGGTGCCGCCATTGCCGGCGCGCTCGTGGAGATCGTCGTCATACGGCGGCTTTACCGGAAGGACCACCTGGACCAGGTGCTGGCGACCTTCGCTCTGATCCTGATCTTCTCGGAAGGCACCCGCTGGATCTTCGGGTCGTTTCCGCTGTTCCTGAATGTGCCGGACTATCTGTCCGGCCCCGTCACCCTGCCGGGAGGAATCCAGTATCCGCTTTACCGGCTGGCGCTCATCGTCGTCGGGCTCGTGGTCGGCCTCGGGCTGTATCTGCTGATTTCGAAAACCCGGCTGGGCGTGCAGATCCGCGCCGGAGAAAACGACCGGGAGATGATCGCGGCGCTGGGGATCGACATTGCGCGTCTCTACACCATCGTCTTTGCGCTCGGCGCCGCGCTGGCGGGCTTTGCCGGGGCGCTGGTGGGGGCGATTCAGTCGGTGCAGGTGGGCATGGGCGAACCGGTGCTGATCCTGGCCTTCGTCGTCATCGTGATCGGCGGGATCGGTTCCATCAAGGGAGCGCTGATCGGCGCGCTGCTTGTCGGGCTGACCGATACGCTCGGCGGCATCTACCTGCCGGAGGCGATGAAACTGTTCCTCGATCCGGCGACGGCGACGGCGATCGGCTCGTCGCTCGCCTCCATGGCGATCTATGTCCTGATGGCCGCGGTGCTGATCCTGCGGCCCGCCGGGCTGTTCGGAGCGCGGGCATGATCAGGGAAACCCATGTCAACGCGCTGACCCTCGCCCTGCTCGTGGCGATCCCGCTGTGGGCGGTCATCGCGGACGAGCCCTTCACCATCACCCTGATGACGCGGGCGGCGGTCTTTGCCATCGCGGCCGTCGGGCTGAACATCGCGCTCGGTCTTGGCGGTCTGGTCAGTCTCGGGCACGCGGTGTTCTTCGGTCTGGGCGGATATGCGATGGGCATTCTGGCCCATCACGCCCAGACCTACACGGCCCTGAGCGAATGGCCTGTCCTGATCGAGGGGACGAAGTCCATGCCGGTCATCTGGCTGACCGCCATTGCGGTCTCGTCGCTGGCGGCGCTGGTGATCGGCATCCTGTCGCTGCGCACGGCCGGGGTCTATTTCATCATGATCACGCTGGCTTTCGGGCAGATGTTCTTCTTCTTCGCCATCTCCTGGTCGGAATATGGCGGCGAGGATGGACTGTCGATCTATGTGCGCAACGGGTTTCCGGGACTGAACACCCTGGATCCGATCCAGTTCTACGGACTGTGTCTGGCGCTTCTGTGTCTGGTGCTGGTCTTCGCCTGGCGGCTGGCGAAATCTCCCTTCGGGCTGGCCCTGAACGCGGCGCGGCAGGCTCCGGTACGGGTGGAGACCGTCGGCCTCGACCCGACCCGCCTGCGTCTGGTCGCCTTTGTGCTGTCCGGCGCCATTGCGGGTCTGGCCGGCGCCCTGTTCGCCGATCTCAACCGGTTTGTCAGTCCGGTGATGTTCAGCTGGCAGACAAGCGGCGAGATCATGGTTTTCGTGATCCTGGGCGGTGTCGGGCGGCTGTTCGGGCCGGTGGTGGGGGCGCTGGTCTTCGTCGCCCTGGAACACTGGCTCGGCGGTCTCAGCGACTTCTGGCACATCTATCTCGGGCTGTTGCTGCTGCTGATCGTTCTGTTCGGACGGGGCGGGCTGATCGGAATGGTCTGCGGACGGGAGGCGGTCCATGACTGAGAAATCCGAGACGGCGGCCCGCACGGCTGAAACGCCCGTTCTGGAAACCCGGGGCCTGTGCAAGAGTTTCGAGGCCCTGCGCGCCAGCCGGGACATCTCCCTGGACCTGAGGCCGGGAGAGATCCATGCGATCATCGGTCCGAACGGGGCGGGCAAGTCGACGCTGATCGGACAGATCTGCGGCACGCTGAAACCGGATGCCGGGTCGGTTCATCTCCTGGGGCAGGACGTCACCCACCAGGCCGCGCGCCTGCGCGCCCGGGCGGGACTGGGCCGCACGTTCCAGATCTCGTCACTGGCGATGGAGGACACCGTGTTGCAGAACGCGGTGCTCGGCGCTCTGGGGGCCAGTGGCAGGTCCTGGCGTTTCTGGGGAGATGCGCTGCGCGACCGGCGGCTTGTGGAAACGGCCGAGGAGGCGCTGGTGCGGGTCGGCCTGCAGGACAGCGCCCGCCACCGGACGGCGGAACTCAGCCACGGCCAGCGCCGCCAGCTCGAAGTCGCCGTGGCGCTGACCTTGCGCCCCAAGGCACTGGTGATGGACGAGCCGATGGCCGGCATGGGTGCGGAAGGATCCAGGCTGCTGACCGGTTTTCTGGATCAATTGCGCCAGGAGGCGCCGATCCTGCTCGTGGAGCATGACATGGACGCGGTCTTCTCGCTGGCCGACAGGATCAGCGTGCTGGTCTATGGCGAGGTCATCGCCACCGGATCCGTCGACGAGATCCGTGCCAATGCGGCGGTGCGCGAAGCCTATCTGGGGGACGAGGCATGAGCCTGCTGACACTTGAAAATGTCACTGCGTCCTATGGCGCCAGCCAGGCTCTCTTCGGGGTGGATCTGGAGATTGGCGAGGGCGAGGTGCTGGCCCTGCTTGGCCGCAACGGCATGGGCAAGAGCACGACGGTGAAATGCATCTGCCGGATGCTGCCTGCCGCGGGCCGTCTGACATTCGACGGCCGGGACCTGTCGCTTCTGGCCAGCCACCGGGCGGCGCGGCTGGGGCTGGGACTGGTGCCCGAGGGGCGCCGCTGTTTCGGCGACCTGACGGTTCAGGAAAATCTCACAGCCGCCGCCCGGTGGGGCGCCTGGACCTTCGAGCGCGTCATCGGGCTGTTTCCGCGTCTGGGTGAACGGCGCGGCCAGCGCGCGGCGTCCCTGTCGGGCGGCGAACAGCAGATGCTGGCCATCGGCCGGGCGCTGATGACCAACCCGAAGCTGCTGATCCTCGACGAAGCCACGGAGGGGCTTGCTCCGATCATCCGCCAGGAGATCTGGTCGGTCATTCGTCACCTCAAGAAGGAAACCGGGCTTTCCATCCTGGTGATCGACAAGTCGATCCGGGAGTTGCGGGAAATCGCGGACCGGGCGGTGATTCTGGCCCGGGGCACATCCGTCTGGACGGGCGCCGTCGCCGACCTCACCGACGACATTACCCATCGCCATATCGGCGTCTGACGCAGCCGGCCGGGTCAAGGCCGGATAATCAAGGGAGAAAACAGAAACATGACAAACACCCTTCCGACTTTCGCGCAGGCTGCGTCCTTTGCCGGCGTTGCCGGGCGACGCGAAACGCATGTCCGCCGTGGCCGGCCGGCTGGTCCGTATCCCGCGCAGGGAGACGACTGATGCCGTCCGAAATCGTTCATCCGCAGGGCTGGATACCTGCCAGGGGCTATGCGAACGGGGTCTTGACCGAAGGGCGGACGCTGCATATCGGCGGCCAGATCGGCTGGACCGGAAACCAGGTCTTCGAGACCCGGGACTTCGTCGGCCAGATGGAACAGACGCTCGCCAATATCGCCGCCATTGTCGAAGAGGCGGGGGGCGCCGTGACCGACATCGTGCGCCTGACCTGGTTCATCATCGACAAGCGCGAATATCTGGCGCGTCAGAAGGAGGTCGGCGAAGCCTACCGCCGAGTCTTCGGCCGGCATTTCCCGGCCATGTCGGTTGTCGTGGTCGCCGGACTGATCGAGGACGAGGCCCTGATCGAAATCGAGGCCACCGCCCAGATTGGCTGATGGGCCGGATTTCAAGTCAGGTGCTTGGCGACGGTCTTTATACCTATTCCAATTCGTTCCTGTTTTTGAAATAGGTGTTCAAAAATTTATCAAGATAAAATAATTAATGACAAAGAAAATGTGGCGGAGAAATTCTCCGCCACTCAATACTTCCTAAAAAACATCTATTTGAAAAACATGATACGCTTCCTTATATCTCAAGCGTAGGTCAATATTACTTAAAAAAATCCAGGTTGTCAAGTGTTGTTGTTTTTATAGTTTCGTAAGTCTCTGATTTCGCAGCGTTGTTTCGCGCGAGAGTGGACAGCGCTGAAACAGCGCCGTTCTCTTCACACGCGATTCACACCCTAGTCGTGGTCCTGTTTTTCAAGATCCGAGAGACTGACCCGATCAGCCATTTTCACCAGCCACGACAGTGTTTTCTTCTGCGCCTCATTTAACTGACCAGTTTCACAAATTTGAATCACGGTTTGCCGATGGTAATTCCATGCAAGGAAGAAATCGACGATATCCGCGACATCATCAATGTTGGTGCTCTCGGCTGACAATTCACCTGCTCACTCTTACAGTTCATGATGGGGAGAGTTTAGGGGCATGTTGCCCATTGTGAGCGTGAAAAAAGTGTGAACCTATTGGTTCCGCCGCGGAACTGCTGTTTTATGAAGCTCCGCATTTTTGTCGAGGCAATGCGCATGTGTGCCAAGATATTGGAAATAAACCTGTTCGGGTCCTGTTTCGTTCGCTCCATGGAACCGGGTGCGTTTGAAATAACCGGAAAGAAGCATCGCGCGATCTTCGCCTTGCTGGCGACGGCGCCGCACGGGTGCAGAAGCCGGACTTTCCTGCAGGAAACGCTTTGGGGGATTGCGTGTTACGACACGGGCCGCCAGAGCCTGCGTCGGGCTCTCTCCGATATCAAGGCGGCCATGGGCCCTTACTACGGCCAACTCATCACCACCAACAATTCCGAGGTTACGCTCGATCTGGGGAAAGTCGCTTTTGCAGGCAGACCCGGGCAGGGAACATTCCTGGAGGGGCTGGACGTTCCGTCGCCGGATTTCGTCGACTGGTGCAACGGCATCAGGGCCAA
Organism: Labrenzia sp. 011; assembly: GCF_003075075.1. GTDB lineage: Bacteria > Pseudomonadota > Alphaproteobacteria > Rhizobiales > Stappiaceae > Roseibium. The sequence continues at coordinate 5,464 of NZ_QCYM01000026.1, forward strand.
GCCGGACCAGATCTATTCCCTGTTCCGTCCGGCATCGTCTTCCCTACCGCATCCGCCTGTGCCCACCGTCACGGTGCTTCCGCTGCTCAGCATAGAGAACAATCCGGAACTGACCGTTCTCGGAGACTGGTTCGCCGAAGAGATCTGCCGGTCCCTTTCCCGCACCAATCTTCTGTCGGTGATTTCCCACCTTTCAAGCCGGTCCTTCGCGGGAAAGCGCATCGATATTGAAGTCATTCGCGATAAGCTCGGTGTCGACTATTGCGTGAGCGGAAACATTCACAGGCTGGACGACCAGGTGATCACGGACGTCGATTTCCTGGATGCCAGATCGGGCCGTATCCTGTGGACCCGCCGCTTCAGCGGAAAGTTCCGGGATTTCATCAGTGACGCGGGGCAGGGGCTCGCGAACATTGTTCAGGCCGTCGGCAGCGCCATTGCGTCCGATACCCTGAACTACGTTCGCGGACGTCCCATCAACGAGATTTCCGACCACAGACTGCTTTTGGCCGGTGTCAGTCTGATGCACAGGACAACCCTGCGGGATTTCGCGAAGTCCCGCGAGCTGCTTGACGAGGCAGTCAGACGATCTCCCAGATCGGCGGAAGTGCTTGCCTGGCGTGGCAAATGGCACGTCCTGAGTGTCGTCAACGGCTGGAGTTCCGATCCGGCCCAGGACACCAAAAACGCAGTCGGCAGCACGGCGAAAGCACTCGACATCGATCCTGAGAATGCCTTCTGCCTGACAATTGACGGATTTGCACACAACAACCTGCTCAGAAGACTGGATGTTGCATCCGACCGTTACGGAATGGCGCTTGAGGAGAATCCGAATGAAGCGCTGTCCTGGCTGTTGCGCGGCACCTTGTTCGCGTTTCAGGATTCGGGACAGCAGGCAGTTCATGCCGCGGAAAAAGCACGTCAACTATCTCCCATCGACCCGTTCAAATATTTTTTCGATTCCCTTTGCGCCACAGCCTATCTGTCAGCAGGAGACTACGGGCAGGCCCTGAAGTTCGCGGATATGTCGCTTGAGCGAAATCAGCGTCATTTGTCCACGCTGCGGGCCAAGATTACCGCGCTTCATTTTCTGGACAGGACGGAAGAAGCAAAAGAGGTTGCTGCTGAGCTTCGTCGTCGGCAGCCGGGTTTCTCAGTGAAGGATTATATGCGCGCGCATCCGGCTGCGGATTATAATCTCGGGCAAAATGTTGCGCGCGCTTTGAGTGCTGTTGGATTTTAACATTAGTTTGTTTTTAGTGGAGGGCGGTATGGCCTATTTCGGTGGAGTTGGTGGTGTCGGCGGGGTTGGCGGCGTCGGAGGAGTTGGCGGTGTCGGAGGTGTCGGCGGCGTTGGTGGAGTAGGCGGCGTCGGAAATTTGAATCTGACTGGTATCGGGAGCTTTCTTGGTGCAGGAGCAGGTCCGGCTCTCGATCCGCTCACGGTTCAGGGGCTGCAGACAAGTGCACAGGCGATTGCTCATGCCGCCGGAAATGCGGCGGCGCATACGCCGAGCGAGCTCCAGTTCTCGTCTGCCGATAATCTCAACCATTGGGCGGACTGGGTCAGAGCATCGCTTTATCTCAGCGATTTTCTGAGTGAGCTGCATTGGGATATCAAGGCGGATCCGGGAGGGGCAGTTGTCTTGTCTCACCGTGCGCGTGGCGGACATGCTCAGCCCTTCTTCGAACTGGTCAGGCCGGAGATTTCCGTGTTTGAAGAACAGGCGAAGATCGTCCGCTCCTACATGGACCAGCGCCCCGAACGAACTCCCGAAATCCTCAGTCAGCTTGGTTTTCCGACGCCCTATTTCGCCATGATCCTGGGGCTTTATCCGGCACGGAACCACAACACGATGGAGCTGATCTCGATCACGCAGGTTCTGGCCTCCCATGTTGCAATGATCGTGAAGCATCATCTGGCGATCCGCCGGCCGGACCGGATAGACGCGATGGTTCTGCCAATGCTCACCACCCCGGGGCACGGCAGTTTCCCCAGCGCCCACGCAACGGAAGCCTTTTCTGTTGCCCGTGTGCTGGAAGGTCTGATCGATGCGACAGCAGCGCACTATCCGGATGCGGACAAGCGCAAGAAACTTGTTCGCAAGCAGGCGGAACGCGTTGCTGTCAGCAGGACGGTCGCCGGTGTTCACTATCCGGTCGACAGCTGGGCGGGGGCGTTGCTCGGGAAAATGGTTGGTGAGATCGTCCTGAACAAATGCGGCGTTTCGCAGCTCATGACCGGTCTGAAGTATGAAGCCAGGGCAGACTCCGATTTCATGCTCTCCCAGTACAGGGACCCTGCCTGGAAAGACCATGGGGTGAGTGAACTGCAGAACTGCAAGGTCGACAAGAGTTCCCTGTTTGAATGGCTCTGGGAAAGAGCCGTTGGCGAGTTCGACCTTTAAGCGGGAGCCGGGACATGAGCGATAGAGGCATTGCAGGCAGTGACGGAAACGCCGTTGCTGCACTTGCGGGCTATCTGGGCCCTTATGAGGCCTGGAATTTCGGGATCGGCAGGCCTTATGCCTTTCCCGTCTTCCGCAAGAACGACAGCCAGTTCCTGACGGCACTTGCCGAGCATCCGTCACCGAGGAGGCCCGAGCTTCCCGCAGAGGCCGCGCCGGGGACCGGCCGACGCGTATGGTTGCCGACGGTCTGGGGCAGAAGCGAAAACATTCCCTTGCGGTTCTGGCCTCTCGTTGTTGAAAACAAGGGGGAGGGCGAGATTGGCCTGAAGAATTTGAAGGGGGATCTTCAGCAGGCGGTGCAGTCCCCGGGGATTGCAGAGCCCCGCTACAGGATGGCGTTCCCGGTCGCTCCCGTCAGCATGCATGAGGACGCGGGCGGCGATCTTGCGGATCCGGACTGGTCACCGGATCCCGAGGTCCGGAAAAACAGTCAGGGCAAGATCATCAATGTGCTGGCGGTCATCGACGACGGGATTCCCTTTGCCCATCGCAATTTCAGGGCGGCCGACGGTCTGAGGACCCGGCTGGAGTTCTGCTGGGTTCAGTCTGCCGGCAAGGACCCTGATGCGGGGACACCGGCCGTTCTCTTCGGCAGGGAATACACTCGTGATGTGATCGAAGGTTTCATTCGTGACCATGACGACGAGGATGCACTTTACGCGGCTGCGGGCGCGTCTTCCGAACAGTTCGGATCTCCGGCGGCAATCAACCGGCTTGCCACGCACGGGGCGCACGTCATGGACGTGGCGGCTGGCCACGACCCGAGCAGGTTCGCGGATCCTCCAGAGGAAACCCGCCTCATCGCGGTGCAGCTTCCCAATACCCTTGCGTGGGATACGTCGAGCTTCGGCAAGGACATGTACATGTTGTCGGCGGTTCACTACATCCTGGAGCGCGCCGAAAGGATTGCCGCCGGATATGGTGTTGAGGATATTCGCGTTGCCATCAATTTCAGCTACGGGTTTTCCGCGGGCCGGCATGACGGGGCGAGCGAGCTGGAAGCGGCAATCAACGAAGTCGTGGCAAAGCGCCGTGCGCTCGGCAGACCAACGGCAGTCGTCATCCCTTCGGGCAACACCCATCTGCAGCGTCTGCATGGTGAAATCACCGCGGAAGATCTCAAGTCGGGTGCATTTGAATTCACCTGGGCTGTCCAGCCGACGGACCGGACGTCCAACTATCTGGAGATCTGGTTCCCGGCCGGTTTCAACCCGGAAGCATTCACGGTCGAGCTTGAGGGGCCATTCCGCAAAGCGCGTGCCGTGCTGAAACTCAGGCCGAACGCTGATTTCGAAGATGGGGATCCGCGGAATTTCGAGGTCATACGCCTGGGAAGCCGGCATCCGGCTCCGCATGTCGGTCAGATGAGTCTCGACAACCATCGTTCATCGGGGCGCTGGCGTGTCATGATCGCTCTGGCTCCGAGTGAACCGGACGATCCGGATCTTCCGGCAGCTCCGGCCGGTGACTGGCAGGTCACATTGAGGCGTGGAAGGGGCGCGCCTGTTGACCACCCGCCGATCAATCTCTGGGTCCAGCGTGATCTCGACCTGGAAGCTTTTCAGAAAGGCAGCCGGCAGAGCTATCTGAAGGACCCCGGCTACCGTTCCTATAATGATCGCGGCGAGCAATCCCAAACCGACGAGACCGGAAGCCATGTTCGGCGATTTGGCAGCCTCAATGGCATGGCGACCGGTGAGACGACGCTGATCGTGTCTGGATGTATGCCTTCCGCCGAAAATGCTTGGGATCCGACGCAGCCCATCCCGTCGCATTACAGCTCCGCTGGCAATCTCTCCGCGGACAATCAGGTGGGAACCGTCGACTGTACCGCGCAAGCGGACCGGTCGAGCGTTCTGCCGGGGAGGATCGGAGCGGGAACCCGCAGCGGCTCCTATGCCGTTGTGCAGGGGACGAGTGTCGCGGCGCCTCTGGTGGCGAGGCGGCTTTCAGAAGCTTTCGCGACCTGTTCAAAGGAAGAGGCCGATAAGGCGCAGAAGGAAAACTATCTTCCGTTACTGACGAAAATTCGCTTACCGCAAGATGACAAGGAATCTCGGGCCAGGCTCGGCGATTTTCTTATAATATAAAATAATTTATGAATTGGTTTTTGTCCGGTATTCGCCGGGTCATTTGTTTTTCGAACGTTTCGTTCACGTTTTTCTCACGAGCATTCATATCTGAAATGCTTATTATTACTGATGTCGGAAGGCGCAGGTATGTGGCTCCGGTATTAGAGAGTTGTCTCGAGATCAGATGATTTCGCTTTGAACGACCTCTCCTTAGCATGACGACAAATCGTTTCCAGGTGCCGCTTGGGTTCAGGCGGCTCAAGGGACCGTCATGCCTTAGGGAGCAGGCCACTTTGTTGGCAGGAATGGAAAGATGTCAGTTCAATCGCAGGGCTCCCGAAATGTTTCGGTTTCGCGCCGCATCCGCTCGTCCGCGGAAGAGCCGCCTGAAACCATGTTCAAGGGTGACGTGCCCCATCGGCTGCAGGACCGCGCAATACTGATCGCGGATCCCGCAGTCCCTGCGCGGGCTGGCTACTGCAATCTGCCCGGCTTAGGAGGTAGACATGTACGCTGAAGTTCTGGAAGCAACGGTACTGAACAACACGAGATTTGAAAAAGATCCGAACAAATGCCTCGTTTATCACATTCTGGATGACAACAGGACTCCGCTGACGCCGGAACAAGTGGCGGTGGAATGGTCCGCAATCGGCAAGGGCGACGACGCGCTTCCGTACGGGTCATGCCGGTCGCCGGTCAGTATTTGCGCCGGCGGTGACGCGTGGGTCAATGTCCTGATCGAAGTGTCCCGGTTCCTCGGATACAACAAGACCTTCTTCGATGTACTGGAGGGCTACTACGAAACCGCAAGCACGGCCTGGCCTAGCATCACGTTCGACGAGGTGGTCAAGCGGAAGCCCTTCAGGCTGCATGTCGATAGCGGACGTTTCGACTATTTCGTCTTTTCCGGCGGTGGCAACGAAATTCTCGGCTGTGGCGTCCTGCAGAAACTTCTGAAGGACCGGGGCGCCGGCAACGGTTCCCGCAAGCCTGAAGACTATCTGATGCCCGACCGACTCGATGCCATCCTGAGCAAGCTCAAGGACGGATATCTGGACATTGCGCAATATGTGCAAAACACATCGCCGGGAACGCAGATGCTCGTCCACGGCTATGACTATCCCGTGGCCCGTGCCGACGGCCCCTGGCTTGGCAGGCCCTTCGTGCGGCGGAGTTTCGACATGGGGGCGGACAGGGAGCTGATCGCGGACATCCTGGCCCATATCATCGACCGGTTCTATGAGGTGCTGGAAGAGATTTCCGAAAAGCATGCCAATGTGACGGTTGTCGACATCCGCAACACCGTTCGCGGCCGCTGGACCGACGAGATGCATCCCGAGCTGGAGGCTTCGAAAGACATTGCGGCCTTCTACCGGAATGTCATCGACGGTTACCCGGCGGTGTGAGCTCTCCGAATGCCGCCCGGTCTGACCGAGGCCAATTCCTCCCGACTGAAGGCATCCACCCTGAAATAAGCGGTGTTTTCAGAGACCTTTCACGCCGGGCGGCACCCCTCCCGCATCTCCAGTCCTGCCAGGGGAATGCTTCTCCGGGATCATCCGGTCCAGGGGGTTTCAACCTTCCCGGGCGATCTGCCAGCCGCCCCAGGACTGGCTGACGGGCATGATTTCCAGGGAGTTGATGTTGAGGTGCGGCGGCTGGGTGGCGATCCAGTAGACGGTGCTGGCGATGTCCTCCGGCTGGATGGCGTTGGCGCCGCCGTAGAGGGCGTCATAGCTTTCCCTGTCGCCGCCGGTGCGCACCAGCGTGAACTCGCTTTCGCACAGACCCGGTTCGATCGAGGTCACCCGGACGCCCTTGCCGTGAAGGTCCGAGCGCAGCCCGAGGGAGAACTGGCGCAGGAAGGCCTTCGTGCCCCCATAGACATTGCCGCCCGGATAGGGCCAGCTGGCGGCGATGGAGGAAATGTTGACGATCATGCCCTTGCGTTCGATGAGTTTCGGCAGGAGCAGGTCGGTAATGGTGACCAGACCGGTGATGTTGGTATCGATCATGGTCTTCCAGTCGGACAGTTTCGTGTCCGGCGCCGACGCGGTGCCGAGGGCAAGGCCGGCGTTGTTCACCAGGATGTCGATGTCCTGAAAGTCTTCGGGCAGGCAGGCAAGGGCGTCCCTGGTGGCGGCCTCGTCCATGATGTCGAAGGCCACCGGGCAGAAGGCGGCCCCCAGCTCTTCGTGCAACTGCGCCAGCCGGTCCGCCCGCCGGCCCGTGCCCACGACCTTCCAGCCGTTTTCCGTGAACAGCCGGGCCATGGCCCGGCCGAATCCCGATGTGGTTCCGGTGATGAGGAGTGTGCCGGTCATGGGGCTGCCCTTCCTGTGATCCTGTTCTGCATCCGATTTGACGGGACCATACGAACAGGACCCGTCAACACAATGGCAAAACCGGCGGCAAGCGCCTCTGGCCCGTACGAATGAAAGCGCTGGCTCTACGGTCGGGGAACGTCTGGTCCTAGGAGTGATCGGACCGTTTCGATCTCGAGGAGCCCGTGCCATGACCCAGATGCCGCTCAACATGGACCATCACTGGATGCCGTTCACCAACAACCGGCTGTTTCATGAACAACCGCAGATGTTCGCGCGGGCGGAGGGCGTGCGCTACTGGACGCCGGAGGGCCGGGAAGTGCTGGACGGGTCTTCGGGCCTGTTCACCTGTGCGGCCGGTCACGGACGCAGGGAAATCGCCGAGGCTGTCTACAAACAGCTGCAGGAGCTGGACTATACGCCCCACTTCCAGAGGGCGGCGCCGATCTCCTTCAAGCTCGCCGAAGCCCTGAGCGACATTCTGCCGGCAGGTCTGGACCGGGTCTTTTTCGCCTCCTCCGGCTCGGAGGCCGTCGACAGCGCCATCAAGATCTGCCTTGCCTATCACAAGGCCAAGGGGGAGCCCCAGCGCACCCGGTTCGTCTCGCGCTCCTGGGCGTATCACGGGGTCAATCTCGGCGGCACGTCCCTGGCGGGCATGGTCGGCAACCGGCGCGACTTTTCCGGGGTGACCTGCGACGTGGTTCACATGCGCCATACCTGGAACGAGGAACAGCGGTTCACCCGGGGCCAGCCGGAAGACGGAGCCCATCTGGCCGATGATCTGGAAGAGATCTGCAAGACCTACGGCAGCGAGACCATCGCGGCCGTCTTCGTCGAACCGATCGCCGGCTCCATCGGCACCATCGTTCCGCCCATCGGCTACCTTCAGCGCCTGCGGGAAATCGCAGACAAATACGGCATTCTCCTGGTGTTCGACGAGGTGATCACCGGATTCGGCCGCACGGGCTCCGCCTTTGCTGCGCAGGAGTTCGACGTGACACCGGATGTCATGACCATGGCAAAGGCTCTGACCAACGGTGCCATTCCCATGAGTGCCGTCGCCGTGAAATCCGAAATCCAGCAAGCGGTGATCGAGTCCATTTCGGCCGACAGGCCGGAACTGATGCACGGCTATACCTACTCGGCCCACCCTGTTGCCTGTGCCGCAGCGCTGGCGACCCTCGGGATCTACAAGTCCGAAGGCCTGTTCGAGCGCGCGGCCACCTTGTCGGCAACCTTCCTCGACAGCGTCTTCAGCCTGCGCAACCTTCCGCATGTGAGCGACCTGCGCGGCTACGGGATGATGGCCGGCATCCAGCTGACCCCGGGCGCGGCGCCCGGTGCGAAAGGGTCGGTCGTGCAGCGGCGGTTGTTCGATGAGGGCCTGCACGTCAAGGCCACGGGTGACGCGCTGATCTTCGCTCCGGCCCTGACGACGCCGGAAGAAGACCTGTCGAAGATGGTCGATATTCTCCAGAACGTCCTGGGACGGGCGGAGCTTTAGACGCAACCACCGCCGCTGCCTCCAATGCCGTCCCGGCCCGGAGCCGGGACCTTCTTGCCCACGACGTAGGCTTGACCGTCGGGCGAGGTCCCGGATCTCCGCTGTGCTGCGTCCGGGACGGCACTGGGGTGTTAACCCGCGCTTTTCGCGAGAAGTTCGCCGAGCAGGCGGATGCCGGGGTCCATCTTTTCCTCTGCGATGGCGCCGAAGCCGAGGCGGATGCGGTCGCGGGGCTTTTGCGGGGACAGATAGTGGATGTCGCCGGCTTCGATCAGGATGCCGTGCCGGGCGGCCAGGGCCTGCAGCTCCATGGCGCGGCTGCCTTCGGGAAGCCTGATCCAGACGCCGGAGCCGCCGGTGGTAACGGTTGCCTCGCAGTCGGGCAGGCGGGTTTCGATCAGCCTGAAGGTCGTCTTCCACTTCTGCGACAGGATTTTCCTCTGGCGGCGGATGTGGGAATCGTAATGGCCCTCGGAGAGAAAGATCGCCATCGCGCGCTGGTCGAGGGCGGAGGGGTGGCGGTACATGAGCCGCCGCAAGGCCCGCAGCTCCCGGACAATGCGCCGGTCCGCCGCGATGAAGCCGAGACGCAGGCCGGGAAACAGCGCCTTCGACAGGCTGGCGACATGGATGACCCGGCCGGTCCGGTCGAAACTGCGCAGGGAGGGTTTCTGCGCGCCGACGAAATTCAGCTCATGCTCATAGTCGTCTTCCAGGATGATGAAGTCCTGGGTTTCCGACTGGGCCAGCAGCCTCAGACGCCGTTCCATGGACATGGTGACATTGGTCGGTGACTGGTGGCCCGGCGTGACATAGACCAGCCGGGCGCCTTTCAGGTCGTTGCCGACGCGCATGCCGTTGGAATCCACCCGGTGGGGCCTGAGCTGCGCGCCGAGCGCCAGGAATATATTGCGGGCGTCCACGTAGCCGGGTTCCTCTATGTCGACCCGCATGCCGGGCCGGCAGAACAGCTGGGACGCCAGGAACAGGGCGTTCTGCGCACCCACGGTGATCAGGATCTCGTCAGGATCTGCCCGGAAGCCGCGCTGCGGCAGCATGCGGCGGATGATCTGGTCGACCAGCATCGGATCGTCCCGGTCCACGAGATCGCCGATCCAGGTCGGAGCGTGCTGGGCGGTTCCGGCCAGACGGACGCAATCGCGCCACCGGGCGACGGAGATCTTGTCGGGAGAGAGCTGGCCGAAGATGAAGGGGTATTCGAACGCCTGCCAGTCGGCGGGTTTGAGAATGTTCTCCTGATCGGAATAGCGGCGGGTCAGGAGAGCGTCCGGGTCGAAGGGGTGTTCGGACCGGGGAAGGATCTCCTTGGCGTGATCGTCGATTCGGATATTGAGCTGTTCGCGGATATGGCGCTCATTGATGAAATATCCGCGCCGGCTGACCGATTTCAGATAGCCGTCTTCCACCAGCCGTTCGTAGACGATGGCGACGGTGTTGCGGGACACGCCGATCTGTTTGGAAAAGACCCGTGTTGCCGGCAGGGGCTCGTGCAGGGGCCAGACTCCGTCGAGAATGACCTCGATCAGCCGCTCCTGGATCTGGTGCTGCAGACGCCTGTCCGGGTCGAAAGGTGTGTCGAAATAGGTCGCAAGCATCTGGTTTTCCGCAATGGCGAACAGGGGGCAGGCCGCTCCCGGCTGAATTCTCGATGACAGTCTTGGCATTAATGGCGCGCGGGGCAAGCCCTCCTGCATGGGCTGGCACCATAGTTTTCATCCTCTGGCTCTAAGGCTGGATGTTGCACCGCAATAGTCTTCGGGTCAACGCGGCGCAGGATCGTCCAGGGCATAGCGACCCGACCAGAAAAGCAAACGGCCTGTACCGCGCCAGAGTGATGAACAGTTCGGCAAGATCAGCAGACAGGGGATGTCTCTATGAATTTCAAAAAGGGTGCAAGCACCACGCGGCGCGATTTTCTGAAGAACGCGGCCGCGGCCGGTGCAGGGCTGTCCATGCCCGCGATTGTCAGTTCCAGCGTGTTGGCCTCCTCGGGCGAAATCAACATCATGATGTGGTCGGATTATCTGCCGGAGAGCTTCGTCAACGGCTTCACCGACAAGACCGGGATCAAGATCAATTTTACCGGCATCGGCTCCAACGAAGAGATCATCAACAAGCTGAAGGCGACCAACGGTGAAGGTTTCGACATCGTGTCGCCGACCGTGAACCGCAACCTGCTGTGGGCCGAACTGGGTCTGCTGCAGCCGTTCGACATGTCGAAGGTCGACATCGACAAGGTCAATCCTTCCATGGCGCTTGGCGAAACCCACTGGAACTTCGACGGCAAGGGCGTTTTCTGGCTGCCGCATATCTGGGGGACGGAAGGCATCGCGTGGCGCACGGACGCTTTCGTGCCGGGGGGCGAATTCCCGAGCTACTACGATGTCTGGGACGAAGCGAACGCGGGCAAGACCATGGGGCGCGGTCATTCCATGCTGCTCGGTCTCGGCCTCGGTCTGGAAGGACGCGGCGAAATGGATCCCGGTTCCATGTGGGCCGCCTATGAAAACCCGGAAAAGATGGACGAGGTCTGGACCAAGCTTGTTGAGGTCGCCATCGCCAAGAAGCCGAACATCAAGCTGATCTGGAATGATGCCGACACGCAGAAGAACGGCCTGCTGAACGAGGGCGTCATCGTCGGCCAGACCTGGGACGGTCCGCCGCTTGCGCTCAAGACGGCGGGTGAACCGGTCATGTACCGGGCGCCGAAGGAAGGGGCGATGGCCTGGGTCGACGGTCTGGCCATGCCGACCGGTGCCAAGAACATCGATCAGATCTACGCCTTCATCGAGGCGGCCTATGACGCCAAGCTTGCCGGAGAGGCCATTAAGACCCACGGCTACAATTCGCCGGTGGTCGGTGCGGCGGACTTCGGCGGCGAAATCTATGCGAAGAACTTCGCCGATGCCTATCCGGGGGATGCGCTGGGCAATCTCAACGCCTGGCCTGCAGAAGCACCCTGGTACTCGGAAAAGCGGACCGAATTCACCAACAAGTTCCTGTCCGCCTAAACCCTCGGATAAACGGGCGGGTGAATGCCGGACGCCGTCCTGTCCGGCATGCGCCTGCCTGTTTATCCGGGTCCGTTCAGCCGTCTTTCCGAGAGCGCCATGGCCACTAGAGATATTGTTCTGGATCACGTTTCCATCCGCTTCGGTGCCTATACGGCGGTCGACAACGCGCATCTGGTCATCAAGGGCGGGGAGTTCTTTTCCTTTCTCGGACCGTCCGGATGCGGCAAGACAACGTTGCTGCGCTGCATTTCGGGCTTCAGCGATCCGACCGAGGGCCGCGTCCTGATCGGCGGACAGGACATGAAGGGCATCGGCCCCAACAAACGCCCCACGGCGCTGATCTTCCAGAATCTGGCCCTGTTTCCGCTGATGAGCGTTGCCGACAACATCGCCTTTCCGCTCGAAGTGCGCGGCGTGGGCCGCAAGGACCGCCGCAAGCGGGCGGAAGAACTGCTGGAGATGATCGCGCTGCCGGGCGTCGGCGACAAGAAGGTCCACGAATTGTCCGGCGGGCAGCGCCAGCGTGTCGCGATTGCCCGCGCGCTGGCGGTGGAGCCAGATATCCTGCTGCTCGACGAACCCCTGTCCGCCCTCGATCTGAAGCTGCGACACCACATGCGTACGGAGCTGCGCACCATCCAGCAGCAGGTCGGGCTCACCTTCATCTATATCACCCACGACCAGGGCGAAGCGCTGACCATGTCCGACCGGGTCGCGGTGATGAATGCCGGCGTCATCGAACAGGTCGATCCGCCCGAGTCGATCTACAACCGCCCGAAGACCTCCTTCGTGGCGTCCTTCGTGGGCGAATCCAATGCGATCGAGGGCAAGGTGGCCTCCCAGTCGGAGGTGCTGGTGTCCGTGGATACGCCGCTCGGCCGCCTGCAGGGGCGGGCGGCAGGCGGACGCCAGTACAGGGCCGGTGACGACTGCATCCTGTTCATCCGCCCGGAGCAGCTGAGTGTCGGCGGCGGCCATTCGAATTCGCTGACCGCCAACCAGGTCAAGGAGGAATTCGAGGGCAACGCGCGGCAACTGTTCCTGGAAGCGAACGGTATTCCGCTGCGCCTGTCCCGGGTCAATCTCGGCGGTCCTGCGGACAGCATATCTGGCGGGGCCGTCCAGGTCGGTTTCGAACCGGAGCAGGCCATCGTGTTGCCGCACGGCGTTCTGGCGGGGGCATAGGGATGCAGGCTCTCAAGTCCGCCCTGAAGGAAATCGCCGGCAAGCACGGTCTCGGCGCTGCCACCTTCGTCGGCATCACCGTCATGATCTGGGTGATCATCCTGATCGCCCTGCCGCAGATCGCGATGCTCGACTATTCGTTCCGCTTCAATCTGCCCGCCTCCGATGTCGGCGGCCCCCAGGACGTCTATACGCTGGAAAACTATGCCTATTTCTTCCAGGGCAATGACGGCACCGTGAACACGCTCGATATCGGTATTCTGGTCAGGACCCTGGTCGCGGCGGTGTTCGTTACCTGCATCGATATCCTGCTGTGCTATCCGATCGCCTTCATCCTGGCGCATTCGGCCACCGGCGTTGCCGCGCGGATGATGGTTATCGGCCTGATCGTGCCGTTCTGGGTCAACGAAATCCTGCGCGCATTCGCCTTCCGGGTGCTCTTCGGGGCCACCGGCCTGATCAACGGCGTCGGCATGTCGATGGGACTGTGGGACCAGCCTGTCGACTTCATCCGGGCGGATGTGGCGCTCTATTCCGGGCTGACCTATGCCTATATCCTGCTGATGGTGTTTCCGATCTTCAACGCCGTGGAGGCGCTGGACCGCAACCAGATCGAAGCGGCGCGGGACATGGGGGCGAGCTGGTGGCGGGTTCACTGGCGGGTGGTGCTGCCGGTGGCCAAACCGGGCATCGCATCCGGCGCGACCATGGTCTTCATGCTGACAGCGGGTGCCCTGGCCGCCCCACAGATCCTCGGCGGACCGTCCAGTCTCTGGTTCACCCAGCTCATCTACCAGTGGTTCAACGAAAGCGCCAACTGGCAGCGCGGTTCGGCCTATGCGGTCATTCTGCTCATCGTCTGCATCTCCTTCGTGATGATGCTGATGCGGGTCTTCAAGGTGTCCATCGGGGAGATCGGCCGATGAACCGGGGCACGGGCGGCGGCGCCGTCGCGGCAGGATTTTCGCTGCTTTTCTTCTCTTTCCTGTTCGGCCCGCTGATCATCATGGTGATCACGGCCTTCAACTCCTCGTCCTTCCCGCGGATCACGCCCTGGGAATGTTTCACCACGGAATGGTTCGGCGTCCTGTTCGCCAACGACCGGCTGATGAGCGGGCTGCTGAACAGCCTGGTGATCGCCGTCAGCGTCGTGGCCATTGCGGTGCCGGTCGGTCTTGCCGGCGCGCTGGCCCTGTCGGAGCTCAGTTCCCGGCTGCGCGCGGTGCTCTATACGGTGCTGATCACGCCGATCCTGATCCCCGGGGTGGTTCTGGGGATTTCGACCATCGTCTTCTGGGGCGCATTGGGACGCAGCGTCGGGGCGGAATACGGTTCGTTCTTCTTCAGCGGCATGTTCCTGACCCTGGCCGGTCAGGTCACATTCGTATCCGCCTATGCCATGCTGGTGTTTCTGGCACGGCTGCAGAGATTCGATCCGATCCTCACCGAGGCGGCGCTGGATCTGGGAGCGACGCCCGGACAGGCCTTTCGCAAGATCCTTCTGCCGTTCCTCGCGCCAGCCATTGCCTCGGCGGCCTTCCTGACGTTCCTCGCCTCCTTCGAGAACTACAACACCACCGTGTTCACGATCCTGTCCGGCAACACCTTCACGACGGCGCTGGCCTCGAAGGTGCGGCACGGCACCGATCCCTCCCTGTCGGCGCTGGCGGTGATCATCATCGGCCTCACCCTGATCGGGGCCATCGTTCACGAAGCCTATACGCGCCGCAAGGAAGTGCTGCGCTCGGGCATCGCCAGACGGTCGCGGATCTACAGCAATCCGGTTCTGAAAACCCTGGTTCACCCGCTGACGGTTTTCCTGATCCTTGCCGGTGTCGCGGCGTTCGCGGCCTATGAGGGCACGCGTCATGACGCCTCGGTCTGCAAGCAGCAGATCCTGGACGACAAGCGCGCCCGCCAGCATGAGTTGTTGGAAGAGCAGCGCCGGAAAATGCAGGAGCAGCAGAAGACCGTCGCGCCGGTGGTCTCTCCGTCCGAAGGGCCGGCGAAGGCCAACCCGTCACCGTTCGGTGGCGCCTTCAGCCCCAACGGACTGACGCCGGGCCAGAATGCACCGGCCTCCTCCGGAACCCCGGCTGAAGCCCCGGCCACGGCCAATCCGTCACCCTTTGGCGGTGCGTTCAACCCAGGTGCTCTGAAGCCTTCGCCATAAGCCGGTTGAGGCTGGAAACGGGACGCAACACGCTCGTCCGGACGAAGACCGCCCGGTCCGCACCGGAGAAGGGCGGAAACCCGGTAGTCGTCGGGGGCTCTTGAAACGGCGCCGCGCATTTCCTTGTGACGACGCCTTATTCCCGCGTCAACTGGCATCAACTCGTGTCAGCCGCTTCATCCAGGACGATTGAACCCGGTGTCGAGCCGGTCTCGTCGCTGTGCGGAATTGTCTGCCCGCGCGCCGATAGCGGCAAGATGTGTTGCCGATCACATTCACAGGTTGCGCTGTGCTCTAAATCACTTCTGTCTTCAATACGCCGGCTTTTGTTGAGCCAAATGACCGGAGGGCGACCTTTCCGCCTCATTGGCCGGTTACGGTCGGAGCCGTCTTTTATGCGCAAACACTTTTCACGTGTAGTCCCGAAAACCAGTGAGCCGAGGTGAATTGATGGCCACTTTACCCAAAATCAGTATTGCCAGGCCCGTCGGTTATCGGGCCCAGAACAACATTGCAGACGTCCGCGCCGTTCAGGAACGGCTTAATCTTCTGCTGGATCCGTCCCGCACGCCTCTGGAAGAGGACGGCTTCCACGGCCCGCTGACCAAGGGAATGATCGGTGATTTCCAGAGCAAGGTGCTGGGTTTCATGAACCCGGACCAGCGCGTCGATCCGGTTGGGCCGACGGTTTCGGCGCTGAACGACGCGGCGTCGGCGGCAAAATGGAAGGGCGCGCCTGTCACTCCAAAACCGGTGCAGCCGAAGGACAATCCGAAACCGGACAACCCCGTTGATCCGAGCGGCATGCCAAAGATCCCCGTCTTCGGCCCGACAGACGGAAACCTGGGTTTCGACAGTTTTCCCGCGCCGCCGCAGGTGCTGGGTCCGTTACAGGTGAAATTCCCTCCGGAACGTGACGGCACCTGGATCATGGTGCCGGAAGGGAGCGAACGCTCGCTCCGGATTGGAATCGACCCCGACAGTCCGGTCCGGATCGCAGGCAAAGGGGTCGATGACGAGGGAATTGCCCGTTCGGGCACCGAGCAACGTCTGCTGCGCGCGGTTATCAAGAACCGGTGTCTGGTGATCAAGGGACTCAATTCCTGCAGAGACTGCAAGCTGGACATTTTTCAGAACGGCAGACATCTGCGGGTCTATGTGTCCGTGAAACCGCGCAGGATCGTTCCGATCTTTGCTTTTTATGTGGAACACGGACCAGGCCTGAAATGCCGGGTTTCGAGCGGTGAACTGCGGACCGTACTGAAAATCGCGAACAGCGAAATCCTGATACCCCAGTGCAACGTGGAACTTCGGCTGCTCGGCGACGAGTTGCTGTCGCACAAGGAGATCGGCCGCCATCTCGGCTTTGTCGTCCGGGCTGATGTGTTCAAGGAGAAAAAGGACGAATTCAAATACCTCAAGCCCTTTGCGAAGGATCGTATGTTTCCACAACCTGCAGGAGCGGACCATGTCAAGACCGTGAACGTCTTCATCGTGCGGGAAATTGTCAGTGCCAAGGAACAGGGCGAACGGCCGGAGAAGGTGAACGGCCTGATGAGTTTAGAGACAGGGATGTGCCTGCTTGATGACCGCTCCTATGGCAAGATGACCCGCATCAAGTCGCTTGCACGCACGCTGTCCCACGAAATCGGCCATCTTCTGATACAGCAGCTTTACATCCACAACGCCGACGTGGTGCAGCCTAAAGCGCATAATCCCTACGACGATGCGCTGATGTTTCCGGGAGGCCTGGGAAAGAAGTTGTACCGGGTCGAGGTGGAAGCCATGAACCCGACGCCCGCCTGGCCGCCGTCCAGGAAACCGTAATTTGAAAACGGGCAGGACGGCGGCCGGAAGCTGTTTCAGTGGCTGATCATCCACGGTCGTTTCGACGGGAAGGTCTTGCTGCCGTCGGCCTTGTAGACCGCGCTTGAGCGGAAATTTCCCTTGCTGCCGGAGCAGCAGGAACATCCGGACGGATGGCGCTTGCGGGCTTCCTTCGCCCGGTCCTCCCGTCCGGATTTCGTCGAGAACGCCGGGTTGTGGCGGGCGGTCTCGTTGCGCTCGTGGGCCGTGCGCAGTTCCGTTGACAGGCCCGGCATGTTCGGTGCCCGCAGGAGGGCCCTGGGGGCCTCCTGACTGCACGCCGGACATTTGATCGGATCGGCATGGGCGGACATCGGCCGCTGTGCGGTGATCGGTCCGCAGGATGCGCAAAGATAGTCATAGACCGGCATGGGGGCCTCCTTAAAGGTCCGGTGCCAGCGGCACGTCGATGGATCCGTCGAGATGCTTCAGCGGCCCGTCCGATCCCGGCATCATGTCGAACTCGAAGATGTCGGTCGGCAGCCACAAGGTGGCACAGGCATTGGGGATATCGACCACGCCGGAGATATGTCCCTGCACCGGCGCGGTGCCGAGAATGGCGTAGGCCTGGGCGCCGGTATAGCCGAATTTCTTCATGTACTCGATGGCGTTGAGACAGGCCATGCGATAGGCGATATGCACGTCCAGGTAATGCTGGGTGCCGGCCTCATCAACCGAAATGCCCTCGAAGATCAGGTAATCGTCGTATTTCGGCGTGATCGGCGAGGGCTTGAAGATCGGGTTCCTGACACCGTATTTGGCGATCCCGTCCTTGATCAGGGTCACGCGGATATGCAGCCATCCCGCCATTTCGATCGCGCCGCAGAAGGTGATCTCGCCGTCACCCTGGCTGAAGTGCAGATCGCCCATGGAAAGTCCGGCACCGTCCACATAGACGGGGAAATAGATCTTGGAGCCGCGGGACAGATCCTTGATGTCGCAATTGCCGCCATGTTCGCGCGGGGGAACGGTGCGGGCTCCTTCCGTGGCCGCCTTGTCCCGTTCCTCACCCTTCATCTGGCCCATATGCGCGGACTGGGTGTTGGGCAGGGCGGCAAGCTGCGGAATGCGGTTCGGATCGGTATTGAAGAGGGAGGTTTCCCGCTCGTTCCAGGTGTCGAGCATCTTGCGGTCCGGCAGGCAGCCGATCAGACCGGGGTGGATAAGTCCGGCATAGTTGACGCCCGGCACGTGACGCGAACGGGTGAACATGCCCTCGAAGTCCCAGATCGACTTCTGCGCTTCCGGGAAATGCTCGGTCAGGAAACCGCCCCCGTTCTGCTTGGAAAAGAAACCGTTGAAGCCCCAGAGCATTTCTTCCTTGGCGCCGATGTCGAGAATGTCGACGACCAGAAGATCGCCGGGCTCGGCCCCTTTCACGCCGATCGGACCGGACAGGTAGTGCACCTGTTCCAGTTCGACGTCGCGCACATCGGCGGCATCGTCGTCATTCTTGATCTGGCCGCCCGTCCAGTCATAGGTCTCGATCCTGAAGTCGTCGCCCGGTTCCACCCAGACCGCCATGGGAATGTCCGGATGCCAGCGGTTGTGCACCTTCTCGTTGGTGTGCGGGGATTCTGACAGATCCACCGAAATGAGCGTTTCAGCCATGGGGTTCTCCTCTTGAATATGCGCCGGAATGCCTGGCGCGGTTGAACTGTGAAAAGTGCGGTTACACGGACAGGAAGGCCGAGACCTTGGCTTCGTCCACGTCGGCTCGGGGCTCGTCATGAACGAGCCTGCCGTTCTCCAGGACGAGGACGCGGTCGGCGACATCGAGGGCGAAGGACAGCACCTGTTCGGACACGACGATGGACAGTCCGCGCTCGTCGCGGATGCGTTTGAGCACGCGAGCCATCTCGCGGATGATCGACGGCTGGATGCCTTCGGTCGGCTCGTCCAGGAGCAGAACCTTGGGGTTGGTGGCCAGTGCCCGGGCAATGGCGAGCTGCTGTTGCTGGCCGCCGGAGAGATTACCGCCACGCCGGCCCTTCATGTCGAGCAGCACGGGGAAGAGCTCGTAGATATCTCCGGGCACCTTGCTACGCCCGCTGATGGTGAGGCCGGTCTCGATGTTCTCTTCCACCGTCATGGTCGGGAAGATCATCCGGCCCTGGGGTACATAGGCAATTCCCCTGGCGACGCGCTCGTAGCTCTTGAGCGCGGTGATGTCGATGCCGTCGACGGCGGCGTTGCCGTTCCGGGTCGGGACGATGCCCATCAGCGACTTCATCAGCGTGGTCTTGCCCATGCCGTTGCGGCCCATGATGGCGATGATCTCGCCGGGGGAAACGGTGAAGTCGAGGCCGTGCAGCACTTCGCTCTGGCCGTAGGCGACGTGGTAATGCGCAACATTCAGCATGGCTGTCTCCTAATGTCCCAGATAGACGTCGATGACTTTCGGGTCGGCCTGCACCTTGGCCATGGAGCCTTCGGACAGGATCTTGCCCTGGTGCAGGACGGTGACCCGGTGGGCGATGTCCTCGACGAATTTCATGTCGTGCTCAACCACCATCACCGAACGGCCCTTGGTGATTTCGTTGAGGAGTTTCGCCGTCTGCTTGCGTTCGGACACGCTCATGCCGGCCACCGGTTCGTCCAGCATGAGAAGTTCCGGGTCCTGGATGAGCAGCATGCCGATTTCCAGCCACTGCTTCTGTCCGTGGCTGAGGAAGGCGGCCTGGGTGTCCAGGAGCTCCTTCAGGAACACCATGTCCGCGATTTCATGGACACGGTCGATGACCTCTGCATCACGCTTGAAGGCGAGGGCACCGAAGACGCTGCGGCCGCGCGGGAAGGAGATCTCCAGGTTTTCGAAGACCGAGAGGTCTTCGTAGATCGACGGGTTCTGGAATTTTCGGCCGACCCCTTCGCGGACGATCTCATGCTCGCGCATTTCGGTCAGTTCCCGGTTGTGGAACTTGATGGAGCCGTCCGTTGCCCGGGTACGCCCGCAGATCAGGTCGAGGACCGTGGTCTTGCCGGCGCCGTTGGGGCCGATGATGACGTGGATCTCGTTCTCGTCGACATAGAGGTTGAGATCGTTGACCGCCTTGAAGCCGTCGAAGGAGACCGTCAGGTTCTCGATGGCGAGCAGGAAGTCCGTGTTGCTGGTAACGGTTTTCATCGAGGTGCGCTCCTACTCAGCGGGTCTGGTGACGGCTTCGGGGTCATATGCCGGGGTGCCGAGCGGTTCCGGGCCGGTGGAGGGCTCCTCCGGCGGCTTGCGGAAGATCCAGCGATCCACATGCGGCGCCAGATAGCTGCGGTAGAGACCGGACAGGCCGTTCGGGAAAACCAGCACCACGGCAATGAAGAGAGCTCCGAGACCGAAGAGCCAGAGTTCCGGGAAGGTCTCGGAAAAGGTCGTCTTGGCCCAATTGACCAGGAGCGTTCCGTAGACCGCTCCGAAGATCGACAGGCGGCCGCCGACCGCGCAGAAGATCACCATCTCGATGGAGGGCACGATGCCGACGAAGGAGGGCGACATGAAGCCGACCTGCAGGGTGAACATGGCGCCGCCGATGGCGGACAGGACGGCGGCGAAGCAGAAGACGAAGATCTTGAAGTTTGCCACGTCGTAACCGGAAAAGCGGACCCGGTCCTCCTTGTCGCGCAGGGCCACGAGAAGCCGGCCGAGCTTGCTCTGCAGCACGAACTGGCAAAGGATCAGAACGCCGATCAGCAGCGCGCCATTGACGTAATAGAGGATGTATTTGGCCTCGTCGGAGCGGATGTCCCAGCCTTTTAGGGTCCTGAGATCGGTGATGCCGTTGACGCCGCCGGTGTAGCCCTGCTGGCCGATGATCAGGATGGTGAGAATTGCCGCGATCGCCTGGGTGATGATGGCGAAATAGACACCGCCCACCCGGCGCTTGAACATTGCGGCGCCGATGATGAAGGCAAACAGGGCCGGGACGACGAAGATGGCGATCAGCGTGAAGGTCAGGCTGTTGAAGGGTTCCCAGAACCAGGGCAGTGCCGTGATCTGGTTCCAGTCCATGAAGTCCGGGATGCCGGGGGTCGACTGGATGGCGGTTGCCTCCGGGGTGGAGGATTCCAGCTTCAGGTACATGGCCATGCAGTAGCCGCCGAGGCCGAAGAAGACGCCCTGGCCGAGACTGAGGATGCCGCCCTTGCCCCAGCACAGCACAAGGCCGATGGCGACGAAGGCATAGGTCAGATATTTGCCGAACAGGTTGAGCCGGAAAATATCCATGGACAGGGGCATGGCGACAAAGATCACCGCGGCCAGAATGAGAAGGGCGAGGATGTCCTGCCGCGCCATGAAGGATTTCAGGTTGATCATTGGAACCTCCTCAGCGACGGATCTTGGCGGAGAAAAGACCTTCCGGGCGCAGCATCAGGATGCCGACCACGGTCAGGAGCGTGAGGACCTTGGCCATGGAGCCGGACAGGAAGAACTCCATGGTCGACTGTGCCTGGCTGATGGCGAAGGAAGAGGCGATGGTGCCGAGCAGGCTGGCCGCACCGCCGAAGACGACGATCAGGAAGGTGTCGACGATGTAGAGCTGGCCCGCAGTCGGCCCGGTGGAGCCGATCATGGTGAAGGCGCTGCCCGCCACGCCGGCGATGCCGCAGCCGAGAGCGAAGGTCATCCGATCCACCTTTTCCGTGTTTATGCCGACCGCGCCGGCCATCACCCGGTTCTGCACCACGGCCCGGGACTGCATGCCCGTGCGGGAGCGGAACATCAGGAAATAGACGCTGACCGCGATCACCAGCGTCAGCACCATCACGAAGATGCCGTTGATCGGGATCTCGATGATGTCGGTGAGCGGTACGGAGCCGAGCAGCCAGTTGGGCAGGGTCACGCCGACCTCGCGGGCGCCGAAGATCGAGCGGTAGGCCTGCTGCAGGATGAGGCTCAGGCCCCAGGTGGCCAGCAGCGTATCGAGCGGCCTGCGGTAGAGATGGCGGATCAGGGACCATTCCACCAGCGCTCCGAGCGCGCCGGCGACGACAAAGGCCAGGATCATGGCGAAGAAGAAATAGACGCCGAACAATGCGGGAATGAACGTTTCGACGAAGTTGGAGCACAGATAGGTGACATAGGCGCCGAGGATCATGAACTCGCCATGCGCCATGTTGATAACGCCCATCTGACCGAAGATGATTGCCAGACCGAGAGCCATCAGAACGAAGACGGAAAACAGGATCAGTCCGGCAAAGCCCTGCATGGCGAAAATGGACCCGAGTTCTGTCCATGAATAATCGGCGAACATGTGCACGTCTCCATGCTGCGGGGCGGCGGTCGCAAGCGCGCCCCTTCATCGGGAAGAAATCTGGAAAGTGTCGGTGTGGGGCGCTGCGCAGGCTGCATCCGCGCAGCGCCTCTTCGGGTGCCCGTCCGCGAGGAAAGCGGACGGTTCTTCCCCGTCTCTCGGGGAGAGGTCAGTCAGCCAGGGCTTACTGGTAACCTTCTGGGAAGGGATCCGGCTCCATCAGGTCGGCGGTCTCATAGACCAGCTCATACTGACCGTCGGGCTTGGCGAGGCCGATGCGGGTCTTGGACCACAGATGATGGTTCTCGTGGACGCGGACATAGCCTTCCGGCGCTGTCGTCAGTTCGATGCCCGGAGATGCAAGACGCACCTTGTCGATGTCGAAGCTTCCGGCCTTCTCGACCGCCGCCTTCCAGAGCCAGGGGCCGAGATAGGCGGCCTGGGTCACATCGCCGATGACGATGTCGTCGCCCCACCTTTCCTTGAAGGCGCTGACGAAATCCTTGTTGTTCTCATTGTCGAGGGACTGGAAGTATTTCATCGCGGCATAGGCGCCCTCGATGTTTTCCCCGCCGATGCCGCGGATTTCATCTTCCGTGACGGAGATGGTGAGCAGAACCGGCTTTTCCTTGGTCATGTCGATGCCGGCCGCCTTGAGCTGCTTGTAGAAGGCAACATTCGAGCCGCCCACGACGATCGCGTAGATCACGTCCGGCTTCTTCAGCTTGATCTTGTTGATCACCGAGTTGAACTGGGTATGGCCGAGCGGATAATACTCTTCACCGACGACCTTCATGCCCAGCTTCTCGATGTGCTTGCGGGCAATCTTGTTGGAGGTGCGCGGCCAGATGTAGTCGGAGCCGAGCAGGTAGAAGCTCTTGGCGCCCTTTTCCTTGGCGACCCAGTCGATGCCGGCGAGGATCTGCTGGGTGGCTTCCTGGCCGGTGTAGATCACGTTGGGTGACTGCTCCAGGCCTTCGTAGAAGGTGGGATAGTAGAGCATGCCGTTGTACTGCTCGAAGACCGGCAGGACGGCCTTGCGCGAGGCGGAGGTCCAGCAGCCGAAGACCGCGGCAACCTTGTCGCTCACCAGGAGCTTCTTGGCTTTTTCAGCAAAGGTGGGCCAGTCCGAGCCGCCGTCTTCCTGAATGTATTCGATCTTGCGCCCGAGGACACCGCCCATGGCATTGATCTGCTCGATCGCGAGCTTTTCCGCCTGTACCGATCCGGTTTCGGAAATCGCCATGGTGCCGGTGACGGAATGCAGGATGCCCACCTTCACCGTGTCTTCGGTGACCGCAAGACCGGTCGTGTTCACGTCATCGGCGTGCACAGGCGCAATGGCGCCGGCGGTAACCAGCATCGCCGCGGCGGCTGTCCCCGACAGGACAGACCGGCGCGAGAGCCGGTTTTCAATCAAGTCTTTCAGACGTCGCATTCTTGGACCCCTCCGTGTTTGAGGTTGAAGCAGAGTGCCGGATGGCATCTCCGCATGGCTCAAGGCTCGTCCGAATTTGTGCACTGCCGCAATGCGTCAGTTGCTGTGGGTTAATTGACTTATTTCGCAGGATGCTGATGTATGAAATAATTCAAGGTTTGCGTTTCGTATTGTTGGTATTCTTTTGCGGGTAATACTTGATTTGTTTAAATTTTCTCTGCAGTGTTCCTTCAGGAATTCTGGTTATTTCTGAGGTTGTTCAAGGAATAATGGAATTTTCCTGAGGGTGCGGGGTAAACAGGCATGAATATTGCTATAATTCCCGATGTTGCGTGAAGCCTGAATAATTCTGCCGCTTCTGGCGGGAGAATGAGCTGTTTCCGCATGAGTTATGGTTGCGATGCACAATCGGTAGGCTTCGCAACATCGAATTCGAGATTCCAGTGGGGGTGAATGGCAAGTCATCAGCGGGTCGTCCGCCTGCGTCGTACCTACAATCAATGGGTGGCCAACCAGACCCTGGAAGACTTCGCGCTGCGCTTCACCGCGAAAGCGGCGCGCCGCTGGTCGCCGGTCTGGGTCGCCAATACGGCGCTTGGCGCCATATCCTTTCTTGCCCTCGAGGCCATCGGGGCGTCCATCACCTACAATTACGGCTTCACCAATGCGGTTTCGTCGATTCTGGTGGTGGGCCTGATCATCTTCATTACCGGGCTGCCGATTGCGTTCTATGCGGTGAAATACGGCGTCGATATCGACCTGCTGACCCGCGGCGCGGGCTTCGGCTATATCGGCTCGACGGTGACCTCGCTGATCTATGCCAGTTTCACCTTCATCTTCTTCGCGCTGGAAGCGGCCATCATGGCCACCGCGCTGGAGCTGTTCTTCAATGTGCCGCTCAACATCGGCTATCTGGTCTGCACACTGGTGATCATCCCGCTGGTGATTTACGGGATCACCCTGATCAGCCGCCTTCAGATTTACACCCAGCCGATCTGGATCGTGCTGCAGCTTCTGCCGTTTGCGTTTCTGGCCTGGCAGGGTCTGGCGCCGCTGGAGGAGTGGCGGAGTTTTTCGGGACGCTTCGGGGACGAGGGAGGGCGTTTCGATCTGCTGCTGTTCGGAGCCGCCAGTGCCGTCCTGTTCTCCCTGATCGCCCAGATCGGCGAACAGGTGGATTTCCTCCGGTTCCTGCCGAGAAAGCGAAGCGGGCAGAAACTCAAATGGTGGCTGGCGATGCTGGCGGCGGGGCCTGGCTGGATCGTGGTCGGAACCGTCAAGCTGCTGTTCGGATCCTTCCTGGTGGTGGTGGCGCTGCAGAGCGGTCTCAGTCCCGACAAGGCCGTGGAGCCGACGCATATGTATCTGGTCGCCTTTACCAGGGCGACGACGCCGGAAGTGGCTGTCGCCCTGACGGGGCTCTTCGTGATCGTCTGCCAGATCAAGATCAACGTCACCAATTCCTACGCGGGCTCGATCGCCTGGTCGAATTTCTTCTCGCGTCTGACACACAGTCACCCGGGCCGGGTGGTCTGGCTGGTGTTCAATGTGGTGATCGCCCTCGCGCTGATGGAGCTGGGGGTCTACAAGGCGCTCGAGCGCACGCTGGGTCTCTATTCCGTGGTGGCGGTCGCCTGGATCGGGGCGCTCTTCGCCGATCTGGTGATCAACAAGCCGCTCGGCCTGAGCCCGCCTCATATCGAGTTCAAGCGGGCCCATCTCTACGACATCAATCCGGTCGGACTGGGGTCGATGACCGTTGCCAGCGTGACCGCGCTGGTCGCCTATTCCGGAGTGTTCGGCCAGACGGCTCATGCGCTTGCCAGCTATATCGCCCTGATCGTGGCCATCGTTCTGGCGCCGGTGATCGCCTATGCGACCAAGGGGCGTTACTATATCGCCCGGCAGCCCGAACCTGCGGCACAGGGCGCGGAGGCCCGGAAACTGTCCCTGCGCTGCTGCATCTGCGAGCATTCCTTCGAGCACGAGGACATGGCGCATTGTCCGGTCTATTCCGGTCCGATCTGTTCGCTGTGCTGTTCCCTGGATGCGCGCTGCGAGGACGACTGCAAGGAAAACGCGCGCATCGGAGATCAGGTGAAGGCGCTGTTGCATGCGTTGCTGCCGACGGATGTGGTCGGCTGGATCAGCTCGCGTCTCGGCATCTATCTGTCCGTGATGACGGTCGTCACCGTGTCGCTCGGGGCGATCCTGTCGCTGGTCTATGTCGAGGCGAACACGCTGGGCTCGGATGCCAGCCGCGAGGGCATCGGCGGGGCCTTGACCCAGGTGTTCTTCATCCTGCTGGTGATCTCGGGCGTGATGGCCTGGCTGTTCGTACTGGTTCACGAAAGCCGCAAGTTCGCCAATGAGGAAACGCGCCGCCAGACCAGTCTGCTGATGCGCGAGATCCGGGCGCACAAGCGCACGGATGCGAAGCTCCAGAAGGCCAAGGAAGCGGCGGAATCGGCCAATGAGGCGAAGAGCCGCTACGTGGTGGGCATCAGCCACGAGCTGCGCTCTCCTCTCAACGCCATTGCCGGCTACGCACAGCTGATGGGCAAGGATCCGGCAATCCCGGTGCACCGGCGCGATGCGGTCAAGGTGATCCAGAATTCGGCCGGTCATCTCGCCGGACTGATCGAGGGGCTACTGGATATTTCCAAGATCGAGGCAGGGCATCTGACGATCTACAGGGAACGCTTCAACCTGCATGAATACCTGCAGCAGATCGTCGGCATGTTCCGGCTTCAGGCCGATGCCAAGGCGCTGCAGTTCAGTTTTCTGCCCGCGGACAACCTGCCGGTCCATGTGTTCGGTGACGAAAAGCGGCTGCGGCAGGTCCTGATCAATCTCCTGTCCAATGCGATCAAATGGACGGACAGCGGGAGTGTCAGTCTGAAGGTGACCTATCACAGCCAGGTGGCCGAGTTCTCGGTGACCGACACCGGCATCGGTATCGCCCCGGAAAACCTGGAGCGGATCTTCAATCCCTTCGAGCGGATCGAGGCGGAGGGCCAGGTTCCCGTGCCTGGCACCGGACTCGGGTTGACCATCACCAAGCTGCTCAGCGAAGTGATGGGCGGGGATATCCGGGTGGAGAGCGAGCCGGGCAGGGGCAGCTGCTTCAAGGTGCGCATGCTTCTGAGTGCGGCCGAGGCGCCGGTGCGGAATCTCAAGAGCGAAAAGCCGATCGCCGGATATCACGGTCCGGTTCAGACGATCATGGTGGTGGACGATGATGCCACCCAGCGGGCCCTGATCCGGGACTTTCTGACGCCGCTCGGCTTCAAGGTTCTGACGGCTCCGGGCGGGCAGACCTGTCTGGACATGGTCGCCGAGGAAAGCCCGGATGCCTTTCTGCTGGATATCAGCATGCCGGGAATGAGCGGCTGGAGGCTGGCGCGGAAGTTGCGCGAGAGCGGGCATGGCGATGCGGTGATCATCATGATTTCGGCGAATGCGGACGACAGCGGCCGCGACCCGCTGCACCGGATCTATCACGACGATTACCTGGTCAAGCCCATGCGGCTGAACAAGCTTCTGGAAAAACTGCACGATGGTCTGAAACTGGCATGGCGGACGGATGAACCGCAGAACCGGCCGGGGCTGCAGGAGGCGACGATCGCCGGGGCACCGGTTTTCAGCCGCTCCGCGCTGCCGTCGGAGGAAAGTCTCGGCATGCTGAAACAGCTCAGCAGCATCGGCTATGTGCGCGGCATCCGGGCCAAGCTGGATGACATCGAGGCCCATGAACCGCATGCGGCAGACTTTGTCGCCCACATGCGGGAGCTGATTCGCGAATTCGACCTGACCCGATATGACAAGCTACTGGAGAGGCTCGGACATGATCATGAACGCTCCTAGCGAGACCGTGCTGGTTGTTGACGATACGCCGTCATCACTGGGGATGCTGACAGATGCACTGGAAGAGGCCGGTTACACGGTGCTGGTGGCACAGGACGGAAGGAAGGCGCTCGACATCGTCGGACGGGTGACCCCGAGTGCGATCCTGATGGATGCCGTCATGCCGGACATGGACGGTTTCGAGACCAGCAAGCGGCTGAAGGCCTTCGAAGCCCTTCGGGATGTGCCGGTCCTGTTCATGACCGGACTGAGCGAGACCGAACATATCGTGCGTGGTCTGGAGGCCGGCGGTGTCGACTACATCACCAAGCCCGTGGATCCGGAAGAACTGATCGCCCGCCTGCGCGTCCACATTGCGAATGCCCGCAATTCGCACAGCGCCCATGTGGCGCTGGATGCGTCCGGCAGATTCCTTCTGTCGGTGGATCTGTCCGGGAACATCTGCTGGGCAACGCCCCAGGCTCTCGAGCTGATCGAGGGGCGTGCGGATGGAGAAACCGTCTCCGGCGGCAAGCTTCCCGCGTCCACGGTCGAGTGGCTGCGACAGCTGCTGCTCGATTCGGGCAAGGCGCCGCAGATGGGGCGCGATACCGTCGCCTGCATGGCCGGGCGCGAGTTGCGGTTCAGCTATGCCGGGGTGATCAGCACCACGGAACACCTGTTGAGGGTCGTGGAGGTGGCCGGAGGCGAGCCGTCGGAGGTGCTCAGGGCGGCCTTCAAGCTGACCGAGCGCGAGGCAGAGGTGCTGAGCTGGATCGCGAACGGCAAGTCGAACAAGGAAATCGCCGCGATCTTGGAGATGAGCCCGAGAACGGTCAACAAGCATCTGGACCGGATCTTCGGCAAGCTGGGGGTGGAGAACCGCACCTCGGCGGCCATCCTGTCTCTCAGGAAGCTGCTGGAGCAGTGAGGCTGCAGCCTATTGCGGCGGGTGCCGGAGAGGCATAGGTGCGCCATGCACCCCATGCACCCCATGCACGCCATGGTGCGCGGCGTGGTCGTTCTCCCGGGGCTTGCGCTTGGCCGGCAGATAAGCGGCAGCGAAGCTGTGCGGGCCATCGCGATCAAGGGCTTTGCGCGACAATGAACGGGGAGGGCGGAGCGCGGCAAGAACCGCAGTCCGCCCGCCAGGCACCGTGTCGCTTGAGCGGTTGTTTCCGCTCAGCGCATGAGCAGGATCGGAACCTTGCAGGTGCGTATCATTTCGGATGTGGTCGAGCCGATGATCAGGTTGCGGATCCGGGAGTGTCCGTAGGCCCCCATGACGACCAGATCGAACCCCTTTTCCTCGACCAGCTTGCCGAGCGTGCTTTCCGCCTTGCCGCTCTCGACGAGGATTTCGGCGTCGAAGCCGCCGGCTGCGAGGATCGAGCGGGCATTTTCGAGGGCCTTGCGAATGTCGGGTGTTTCCGCCCCGGAGAAGGCCAGCGTGACCGGCAGGTCCGCAAGCAGCCTGTTGCGCGCCAGATAGTCAACCGCCTTCAGCGCGGACTGGCCGCCGTCGAAGGCGATCAGGACGTTGGTGACCGGACTGAATTCCCGGTTGGCGACAAAGACCGGCTTGCTGCTCGAACGCACCACCCGTTCCAGGTTCGACCCGAGGTGGAGCTTGGCGAAATCCGCCGCTTCGCCGCGTTTGCCGATGACGATCATGTCACCGGTGTCTTCCTTGGCGAGGAGGGTTTCGACAAGATCTCCCTGCCGCAGCCGTGTTTCCACGGTTACCCCTTCGGCCTCGATGATCGCCTGGGCATCTTCGAGGATCGCCCGGCCCTGGGCGTGGGCGAGCTTGGCGCGCCTCGTGTCGAGCTCGCTCAGCTCTTCCAGGATGTGGGAGCGGGCGCCGAGCTCGATCGCTCCGCTGAGATCCTGGTGGTCGACACCGTCGCGCCGGCCGAGGACGTGATAGATCTTGACCGTGGCGTCGATGCGCTTCGCGATCCACGCTGCATAGTGGCAGACGCTTTGCGAGTATTTCGAACCGTCGACCAGGGCAATCAATGTGCCTGTTTTCATGTGAGCCTCCCTAATGCCCCAGCAGTTTTTCCATGGCGCCCGGCTTGTCGTGGATCGCGAGGCTGTCGACGATGGTTTCCGATGCCTCGTTCATTCCGACAATATCCACTTCCGCGCCTTCGCGGCGGAATTTCAGGACCGCCATGTCGAGCGCGGCGACGGACGAGATGTCCCAGATATGAGCACGGCTGACGTCGATCGTCACCTTCTCGGGGGCTTCCTTGAAGTCGAGTCCCTTCATGAAATCTTCCGAGGAGGCGAAGAACAGCTGTCCCTTGATCTGGTAGGTCCTGTGCCGGCCGTCCGGACTGATCGTCGACGTCACGCGGAAGATCTGCGAGATCTTCCAGGCGAAGAACAGGCCGGAGAGAAGCACGCCGACGAGAACGCCGATGGCGAGGTTGTGGGTGTAGACCACGAAGAACACCGTCGCCAGCATGACGATGGAAGACGAGCGGGGATGTTCCTTCAGGTTCTTGATCGAACTCCAGGAGAACGTGCCGATCGACACCATGATCATGATCGACACCAGGGCCGCCATGGGGATCTGGCCGACCAGATCGCCCAGAACCACCACCATGAACAGGAGAAAGACCCCGGCGGCGAAGCAGGACAGGCGTCCGCGTCCGCCGGATTTCACGTTGATCATCGACTGGCCGATCATCGCGCAGCCGGCCATGCCTCCGATGAAGCCGGTGGCCGTGTTGGCAATGCCCTGGCCGATGCATTCCTGGTTGCGGTCGGACGGCGTGTCGGTGAGGTCGTCGACGATCTGCTGGGTCATCAGGCTTTCCAGCAGGCCGACGACAGCGACGGCAAGCGAATAGGGGAAGATGATCTGCAGGGTCTCGAAGGTGAGCGGGATGTCCGGGATCAGGAAGATGGGCAGCGTGTCCGGAAGCTCGCCCATGTCACCGACCGTACGCACGTCCCAGCCGAAGATGATCGACAGCACCGTCAGCACGATGATGGTCACCAGCGGTGAGGGGATGACCCTTGTCACGCGCGGAAACAGATAGATGATCGCCAGACCGGCTGCCACGAGGGCGAAGGTCAGCAGCGGGACCCGGGAGGGATCCAGTTCCGGCAGCTGCGCGGCAAAGATCAGGATCGCAAGCGCATTGACGAATCCGGTCATGACAGAGCGGGACACGAACCGCATCACGTAGCCGAGCTTCAGCAATCCGGCAACGATCTGCAGCAGGCCGGCAAGCACCGTTGCGGCGAGCAGATATTGCAGGCCGTAGTCCTTGACCAGCGTCACCATGAGCACTGCTGTCGCGGCGGTCGCGGCCGAGATCATGCCCGGACGGCCCCCGGTTATTGCGACGAGCACCGCGATCGAGAAGGAAGCGTACAGGCCGACCTTCGGATCGACGCCCGCGATGATGGAGAAGGCAATGGCCTCCGGGATCAGGGCGAGCGCGACGACAAGACCCGACAGCAGGTCTGCCCGGACGTTGCCCGTCCATTGGTTTTTGTATTGAGAGAAGGAAATCATAAACAGCCCAAAGTCCTGTCGTCCGGAGCGGCGTTTCCGGCCACGGTGGTTCAAGATGAAGTTTCGGGTTGTCCGGCGGATCGGCGGCCGGAAGAGCCACCCGGGAATCTCACCCGGGTCCGTGTGATCCAGGTCTCATAGCGTGTTGCACTGCAAAAGCCAAGTCTTGAAAGGGTTCGCGAAGCAACCAGGCCGCCCCGGCCGAGCCGGTATCTCCCGCGAGATACCCGTCGGATGCGCGCACATGTGGTTGGGAGAAACGCGGGTCCCGACAGCAACACGTCCCGCGGCTTTGCGTGGCGTCGCTGTGCTTCCGGGCCTGACCAGACGATGTCTTGCCTTCGAAGTTGGCGCGATGTGAGAGCGAAAAGACGCCGGGGAAAAGGGGCGTGCGTGCTCAGAAGGTCTTCGGGGCGCAACCGGCCCGGATGCCTGGCATGGCGATGCCGCTTGCAACGAAGGTCGCAGAAGCCGGTTTCCCTGGTGGGGGACAGGCTCTATAAGGGCGTGACCCGGTGCCGCCTTCCTTCATCCCATTGCAAAGATCAGGAAAGAATTGACAACGGCGCCCCTGTGATGGCGTTTGAAGGAAAATGACGCGGATGGTGCTTCGGCGCACGCGTTCGAGAAAAATGACGCTCAATTTGGAGGCTAGAAATGGCGAGTGTGCTTGAACAACTCAGAAACATGACAGTCGTTGTCGCGGACACCGGCGATGTTGCGGCCGTAAAGGCCTTTGCGCCGGTGGATTGCACGACGAACCCGTCGCTGGTGCTGGGCGCGCTCAAGGACCCGGCATCGGAAGCCCTGATCGAGCGGGAAATCGAAGCCGGACGCAAGAACGGCCTGTCGCCGGAACAGGTGACCGATGTGCTGACGGTCGCCATCGGTGCCGAACTGACCACGCTGGTCCCGGGCCGGGTCTCGACGGAAGTGGATGCCTGTCTGTCTTTCGATACGGAGGCTTCGGTCAAGCGCGCACGCGCGATCATCGCCGAATACGACCGGCGCGGCGTCGGCAAGGAACGGATCCTCATCAAGCTCGCTTCGACCTGGGAAGGCATTCGCGCCGCCGAGATCCTGCAGGGCGAAGGCATCGACTGCAATCTGACGCTGCTGTTCTCCATGGCCCAGGCAGTTGCCTGCGCCGATGCCGGCGCCTTCCTGATCTCGCCCTTCGTCGGCCGCATCACCGACTGGTACAAGAAGGCGGAAGGGCGTGACAGCTATGAGCCGGACGAGGATCCGGGCGTCAAGTCGGTCCGTGCGATCTACGACTATTACAAGTCCAACGGCATCTCCACCATCGTGATGGGCGCGTCCTTCCGCAACACCGGGCAGATCAAGGCCCTGGCCGGTTGCGACAACCTGACCATCGCGCCGAAGCTGCTGACCGAACTGGACAACGATACTGCCGAGTTGAAACGGGTCCTGTCACCGGAAAACGCCACGGGCGTCGCTCCGGTGGAGATGAGCGAGCCGACTTTCCGCTGGCAGATGAACGCGGATGCCATGGCAACCGAAAAGCTTGCCGAGGGCATCCGGAACTTCGACAAGGACCACAAGACCTTGATCGCCATGGTGGCGGAACGCATGAAGGCTTCCGCCGCCTGACGATGACGACGCGTGAAGCCGCATGTCCGCTCCTGCGGACTGCGGCTTTTATCGGCGCGCTCGCAGGTCCATCGATACTCTGCCGTTGCAAATCGATTGTGCGCGGTCGAAACAGATGCGGTCGAGGATGCTCTGTCCGATACGCGCAGCATCATCGGTCTTCATTCTCGCAAAAACCGTATAAGGAACGGATTCTTGAGCAGAAACAGGACATTTGCCTTCATCAAGGCACGCTGGCATGCCGACATTGTCGACAGGGCCTGCGAAGGCTTTACCCAGAGACTGTCGGAACTGGAGGCGGACAGCGTCGTGGAATGCTTCGACGTTCCGGGAGCTTTCGAGATGCCGCTTGTGGCCCTGAAACTGGCCGAGACCGGAAAATACGATGCCGTCGTGGCCGCGGCGCTTGTTGTCGACGGTGGGATCTATCGCCACGATTTCGTGGCCCAGGCCGTTGTGTCCGGATTGATGGATGCGGGTCTCAAATCCGGGGTTCCCGTGCTTTCTGTCTCGCTGACGCCGCATCACTTTCAGCCGACGGAAGCCCATGAAGGGTTCTTCGGTGATCATTTCGTGAAGAAGGGCCGGGAAGCGGCGGAGGCAGCCGTGAGTGCGGCGGATCTCATCGGGCGCCTCAAGGCGGAGTAATTCCAGCCTTATTGGAAAGATGCGGCGGAGGCCGGCGCCTGTTGCCGGCGAGAGCCGGGCGCCCTGCAAGTCAGGAGGCGCGCGCGGTTCTCACGCCTGTATGGCCGGCACATTGCAGCCAGTTCGACAGGTCGAGGGTGGAGCGCTGTCCCAGATCGGCGCCGTGGTCCTTCAGGAAGTTGTCGGCGGCCTGCCGGCCTTCCTCGCGCAGGTCCGTCAGGAACTGCCAGGCGGAGTTCATCTTCGTATGACCGCTGCGGGCGTTCATTTCCTCGCTGATAATCCGGTGCAGTCTGAGGTCGGCAATGGGGTCGGCGGGGGCCGCCGGATCGCCTTGCCTGCCGGAAGCGCCGAGGACGGACAGGCGGGGCATGACGCCGCTCCGGCGGGGGAGCGTTCGGCTTCGGGCATGGTGCTGCAGTTCGGCAATCAGCCGGAGCTCGTTGATCAAAGGGGTGTTGAACGAGATTTCCTTCTCGCGCATGGCGATTTCTCGGGCGTTCTGCGGAAGGGTCGAGCGTTGCGTCGGGCTGGTCTGCACCAGCAGCAGGTCAGAGGCGCCCGGCGTGTGCACCAGCGGCATCAGGCTTGGGTTGCCGCTGTATCCGCCGTCCCAGTAGAATTCGCCGTCAATCTCGATCGCGTGGAAAAGCGTCGGCAGGCAGGCGGAGGCGAGGAGAACCTCGCTGCTCATCTCGTCATTGGAAAAGATGCGGGCTTCACCGGTGGTCACATGGGTGGCGGTGACAAAAAACGCGATCGGCGAACGCGCCACGGCGGAAATGTCGATGGAGTTCCTGATGACATTGCGCAGGGGATTGAGCCCGACCGGGTTGAACTCATAGGGCGAGAACATCTGCATGCCGGTTTCCAGCAGCGGCCGCATCATGGCGATGTCGATGCCCAGTCCGCCCAGCACCGCCTGCGCCGTGGCCGTGTTGTAACGGCCTAAACGACCCCGGCTGGATACGTCCCGCCAGAAGCTTTCCAGGGCTCGCTGCGCCCCCGTTCTGCCGCCCTCGGCAAGGCCGGAAAGCAGTGCGGCGCCATTCATGGCCCCCGCGGAGGTTCCGGAAATTGCGTTGATTCTGAAAGACTTTTCGTCGAGGAGACGGTCAAGAACGCCCCAGGTGAATGCGCCATGCGCACCTCCGCCCTGAAGCGCGAGATTGAGGGGAACCTCGTGACCGGTCGAAACTTGCTGTCTCACTGCCAACTTCCTTTTTCAACGGACCGGTTCACCCGCCAGAAAGCGATGACAAGCGGCCCTGAATCTGTTCCTCCCTTGCTGTCAGCGCGTTGCCGCGCACCGTTTCACGCCGTAACCGGCGCCTGCCCGTTTTACCCGGCCTTCCACCGGGGGTATCCCTGATTACAGATATGCTGCACTGCAGCAATTGCCATGGCTATTCACAAAAAAGTGAACATGAGGGCCTTCGAACGCCCGCCATCCGCCGGGTGTCCGGCGGATGGCGGGGCGTGAAAACACCGCAAAAGGCTTCCGAAGCGGACCGTTGCGGGTCCGGGAAAGGATCATGCCATGTCGAACAACAGCACCTGCCCGTCGGTCAACCAGGTCAGTCCGGACATCTCCTCGCTGCCGATCTGAAGACCGTCGCCGGAGGAAATTCGCTCGCTCGCGAGGGTGGCGAGACCTTGCACCACGTGGATGAATGTCCGGCGTCCGCTCGAAACCGGCACCATCATTGTGGAACCGGCCTGCGGGGCCGCGATGTAAATCCGCGTGTCGGACAGGAGCCGCAGGGGGGCTTGCTCCGGGGCTCCGCTTGCCAGCAGCGCCCAGCTATCCGCATCTCCACCAAGGGGAAGAGTTGCCTGCTGGTAGGCTGGCGTCCCGCCACGCGCGTCCGGTATCAGCCAGATCTGCAGAAAATGCGCGGGCTGCGTGTCCGAGGCGTTCATTTCCGCGTGCCGGATCCCGCTGCCGGCCGACATCAGCTGGACCTCTCCGGGGGCGAGGATTATCTCGTTGCCGATCGTGTCCGTGTGACGCAGGCTGCCGGACAGAACCAGGGTGAGAATATCCATGTCCTCATGCCCGTGCTCGGCAAAACCTGCGCCCGGAATGATCCGGTCCTCGTTGATGACCCGCAAGGCTGCGTAACCCATCCGGGAGGGATCGCGGAAATTGCCGAAGGAGAACGTGTGGAAACTGTCGAGCCAGCCCGTGGTCGTGTGGCCGCGGCTCATGTTTTCGTGGATCAGGGTCATGAGGAACGGTCCTCCATCTTGCTGGTCAGGAAGGCTTGCAGGGCGGCAACCTCCTGTTGCCGGATCTCGTGTCCGCCGTCGTGCAGGTCGAAACTCACCTTGGCATTCTGGCCTTCCAGCCAGGAAATCAGGGCGGCGGTCTGCTGACGCGGGCAGATGGGATCGCGGCGTCCTGCCGTGATCAGTATGTCCTTTCCGGCAAGACCTGGGTTGCCCTCCGGTGTCCACGGAACGAGCGGGTGGAGCAGGGCGACCCGGTCGAAGAGATCCGGGCGGACGAAGGCCACGGAGGCGAGGATGTTGGCGCCGTTGGAATAGCCGAAAGCGTAGACCGGGTGGTCCGGATTGGCCTTTGTGTGCGCTTCGATGAACGCGGTCATCCTTTCCGTTCTGCGTGCAAGGTCGTCCATGTCGTAGACGCCTTCACCGGTGCGGCGGAAGAATCGCAATGCGCCGTGTTCCGAAACATCGCCACGCGGCGAAACAAGACCGGCCTCGGGCAGGATTTCGCCGACAAACTGCGAGAACTGGTGTTCGTCACCGCCAGTGCCGTGAAAGGCAAAAACCAGAGGCGCACCCGGAGCCGGTCTTTTCGTCAGGGCGTGATAGAGGGACAGGGACATGACGTTTCTCTTTTCATGTGCTTGCGGGCGCGGAGCGCCAGCTCCGCGCGCCGGAAAGCGGTTAATCGGCAATCGGGCCGAGGTTCTGTTCGATCTGCGTCCGGAACGCCTCGTAGCGGCCCGGAAGCTTCAGGGCCTCGCCGAGATGGGCGGCGTCTTCGTCACGGTCGAACCCGGGCTCGTTGGTGGCTACCTCGAACAGGATGCCGCCAGGTGTGCGGAAGTAGATCGCCCAGAAATAGTCCCGGTCGATGACCGGTGTGACCTGATAACCCGTGTCGAGAAGCGCCTTGCGGACCTCCAATTGCGCGGCGCGATCTTCCACCGCGAAGGCGATGTGGTGGACCGATCCGGCGCCCGGGTGAGCACGATTGCCGGAGGGGAGCGTTTCGATGTCGATGAAGTCGGCGCCATTGCCGCCTTCGACCGCAAAGCGGATCCGGTTGTCCTTGCGGTCGATCTCGCTGTAGTTCATGAACTTCAGCAGTTCGGCCGTGGCGCCCGCGTCCTGGAGACGGAGGCTCGCTCCATGGAAGCCCCGGATCGCTTCGGCGGAGCCGATGTGGCCGGCGGTCCAGCCCTCGCGGGCGTCATCGCCTGCCTCGATCAGCGCGAAGCGGTCGCCGTCGGGGCCGTCGAAGCGCAGACGCTTTTCTCCGAAGACGTCGACTTCGCCAAGTCCGCTCACCTTGCGTTGGGAAAGACGTTCCTTCCAGTAGCCGAGGGAACCTGCTGGAACCGTGAAATAGGTTTCCCCGACTTCGCCGGTGCCCTGGTGGCCTTTGGCGATGTGCGGGAAGGGAAAATAGGTCATCACCGATCCCGGGGTTCCCACCTCGTCGCCGTAATAGAGGTGATAGACCTCCGGATCGTCGAAATTGACGGTTTTCTTGACCCGGCGCAGGCCGAGCGTCTTGGTGAAGAAATCGCTGTTCTGCTGTGCGTCGGCCGCCATTGATGTGACGTGATGCAGGCCCCTGATTTGCTTGAGCATGACCGCTGGTCCTCTTTTGAAAACGATGTTCGTATGCGTCGTTGACGTGAAAATGGGGCGGCAGGAGCCTGTTCGGAATAGCAATAAAATTAATGATATTATTTCATTTTATGAAATAGTGGCGCCATGATCGATCTCGGACAGGTTCGCATATTCCTAACAGTTGCCGAATTGCGGAGCTTTGCGGGGGCTGCGCGTCAGCTCGCCATGACGGCACCCACCGTCACGCGTGCCGTCAGCGGTCTTGAGGAGGAGCTCGGGATTCAGCTTCTGCTCAGGACAACGCGGCATGTTTCGCTGACGTCTGCGGGGGCCGTCTTCGCGGCCCGTATCCGTCCGCTGCTGGACGACTTCCGTCAGGCGACCGAAGAGTTGCAGGAACAGCATGGCGATGTTGCCGGACTGATCCGCATCAACGCGCCCATGTCCCTCGGCCTGCAGATCCTGCCCGATGTCGCGTCGGCGTTCCGGGTCGAGTATCCGGGGGCGGTCCTGTCGCTCACTCTCACCGACAGTTTCATCGACATCGTCGCCGACGATTTCGATCTGGCAATCCGCATTTCCGAACCGCCGAAGGACAAATCGACGATCTGGCGCAAGCTCTGCCCGGTCCGGCGTATCCTGGTTGCCTCGCCGGGATATCTGGCGTCCTTCGGGGCGCCGGAATCGCCGGAGGATCTGGGCAACCACAGCTGTCTTGCCTATGACGCGCGCTCGCAGGAGGAGACCTGGGAATTGCGCTGCCAGGGCAGGACGCGCCGGGTCAGGGCCGGCCGGAGGCTTGCGGGCAACAATGGTGACCTGATCTCCCGGTTGGCGGAAAACGGCGAGGGGATCGCGCTGCTGCCGCATTTCATTGTCGAGGAGGCGATCTCGAATGGCCGTCTGGTTCAGGTTCTCGCCGATTGGGACCCGCCGGAACTGTGGCTGACACTTTACTATCCGCCTTATGAGCGCCTGCCGATGCGCGTGGCGAAATTCTCGGATTTCTTCGAAACCTATGTCACGCGCACCCGGCCGCTTTGAGCACGGGGAAGAAGGCTGTTGCTTTGTCCATATCCTGTTCGGGGCTGGCATCCATGAAAGCCGGTCCATAGGCTCGGCAGGGGGCGTATCTTCTTGACGTAAATACCGACCGGTTGGTATTTAAAGGTAAAGGAGACAGCCATGACGCAAGCGGGAAGCCGGGTATCGGCGCGGGACAAGCTGCTGGACGCGGCGCTCAAGATCGTGCGGGCCAAGGGGTATTCGGCGACGAATGTGGACGAGATCTGTGCGGAAGCAGGGGTGACCAAGGGCGGCTTCTTTCACCATTTCAAGAGCAAGGAAGACTGGGCGGTGGCGGCTGCCAACCATTGGTCGGAGACGACCGCGGGGCTCTTCGCGGAGGCTCCCTATCACCAGCCGGCCGATCCGCTGCAGCGGGTGCTGGCCTATGTGGCTTTCAGGAAGGATCTCGTTGCGGGCGAGCTTGCCGAGTTCAGCTGCCTTCTCGGCACGATGACGCAGGAGGTTTTCGGCACGAGCCCGGCGATCCAGTCCGCCTGCTGGCAGGGCATCGCTGGGCATGCCGATACGCTCGTGGCCGATATCCAGGCGGCCATGGACACTTACGGCAGCGACGGGTCCTGGACCGCGCAATCCCTGGCGCTGCACACGCAGGCCGTCCTCCAGGGGGCGTTCATCCTGGCCAAGGCCAGCGGCGATCCGCAGCAGGCAAAGGACAGCATCGATCATCTCTACCGCTACATCGAGCTTCTGTTCCGCGGCGCCGGGACCGTCGACACCGCCGCGACGTAGGGCATTCGACAGGTCGTTTCAGGCGAGCCCGCAGCTGCGGTCATCGTGACCGTGTGGAAGAGAAAGCCACGGGTCCCGGCGGCCTTCTCCTTCCGGATCAAGCCATCGTCAAAGGCTGCCGCGAAGCTTCCTGGCTGTTGCGTACCACCAGCTGCGCGACGAGCTTGCAGGCTTTTTCCGGCGGCTTTGCGCCAAAAAAATGACCGGAAAATATCTAGCCTGATGAGCGGCTTGGCGCTTGCAACGAACCAGGAGATTCAATTTTGGCCTCACTGCACGCCTGGATTCCTTGAGGCCGGATTCGGCTCCGTGCTTTCCTGACCGGGCGATCATGCAGGAGGTTCAGGAATGCGGAGTCCAGTAGATGTATGTCCGGGTCTGAATATTGTTTCGGAACGGGATTTCTTATATCCGGATGCGGGGAAGGTGTTTCATCCATCGATATTCGCCTATATCCACAAGAAGGATATTGCAGCTTTTTTCGAGCTGGTCGTAGAAGGCCTGAAAACGCCACCGGAAGCGCTTGAGGACGAGCGTTTCGACTATCTTTCGGCGCAGGAAAAACTGTTTTGTGCCAAGGCTTTTGTCTATCACCTCGACAATGTTCTGCCGCGTCCGGAGGTGCCCGATCATGTCGAGGACTGGATGGCGACATATGTTCGCTAACTGCCCGTCCGCTCGCGCTTTCCGGGCTCATGATGAGGCCGTCAACACGGCGAGTTCATCACCCTAGTTCAATCCGGCGACAGATCCCCTGGAAAACCAGCGCAGGAGCGAGATCAGAAGGAGAGGGATGAGCGTGGTGATCAGGACCGCGCAGAATGCCATGGCCATGCCAAGCCCTGCCGAGCCCTGATCGAACTGCTGCCAGATGAAAACCGCGATGGTCGTGAAGCCGACCGGGGCGACGAGCAGCGAGGCAACCAGCTCCCGGGAGGCAACGGCAAACACCAGGATCATCGCGGTCACCATGCTGGGCAGGATCAGCGGCAGGACGATCCGCACGAAGGCCTTCAACGGGCCGGCTCCGCTGACCCGTCCCGCCGCTTCCAGATTGTCGCCCAGCTGATGCAGGGAGGCGGTCGCATAGCGCACCGGCTGCGGCAGCAGGATGCAGATATAGGCCAGCAGCAGGATGAAGGGCGTGTTGTAGGGTGTTACCGGCAGCCAGGGCTGGTTCCAGGCGAGGATGATGCCGACCGCAACCACCACGCCGGGCAGCGAATTCGGCGTTATCGACAGGGCGTCGAGCACGATGCGGAACCGTCCGCGGCCCTTGACGACGGAATAGGCGGTGATCGCTCCGAGCAGACTGGCCAGCAGCGCCGTCGTCGTGCCGAGCATCAGGGAATTGCCGAGTGCCGCCAGGCCGTCGCTTCCCGTTCCCAAGAGCTGTCGAAAGTTGTCCAGGCCAAGGTTTGACAGGGCCAGTCCGCCGGAGATGGTCCGCGACAGGGCGGTCGCAAGAATGGCGAGGATCGGCAGCCCGGTCGCGAGGAAGGCGACGAGGGCGAACAGAAGGGTGGCAGGCACGGTCCATACACCCAGGTTCCGCTTGTCATGAGCCTGGGGCTTGCCGCCGACAATCCGGTAATCCCGGCGGGTGAGCAGCCATCTCTGCAGCATGAAGGCAATGAGCGCCATGGAAACCAGCACCAGCGAAAGGGTCGCGGATCCGGGCAGGTCGATGGGCCATTCGGAAATCCGGTTCTCGATCCCGGTGACCAGAACCTCGAACCCGATCCGGCGCCCCAGGGCTGCCGGCGTGCCGTATTCCTCGATGGACATGGCAAAGACCAGCAGCAGGCTGGCCGCCAGGCCCGGCATGGCAAGAGGGAGGGTGATACGCCAGAAGGAGCGCCACTGCCCGGCGCCGAAGACGCGGCCGACATCGGAATATCGGGCGCCGATGGTTTCGAAGGTCCGCGACAGAACGAAATAGACCACGGAGAAGGTGTTGAGCCCCATGATCAGCATGATCCCGGTCACGGAGAACAGCAGGGACGCCATGTTGAACCCGGTGATCTGTTCCAGATATCCGCGTGGCTGCAGCGTCATGATCCAGCCGAGTGCGGCGATATAGGGGGGGATCATGAACGGAATGAGCAGCAGGGCATCCCAGATCAGGGCGAAGGGGATCCGAAAGAGCGCCCTGAGTGCGGCGATCGGGACAGCCAGCACCGCGGCGCAGAGGACCGTGCCGACGCCCAGGAGCAAGGTGTTGCCCGCCAAGCCGAACAGGTCCGGGTCCGCCAGTGTCTTGAAGAACATGGAAAAGGGAGCGGCAAGGGAGCCGCTCCCGAAGTCCGGAAATATTGCCTGAATGACAATGAAGAGGCAGGGAACCGCGACGATGACGAGCAGGCCGATGGTGGCCGTCCACTTGAGACCGGCACTCCCTTCGGCACCTGGCGCCACGGCTCCCCTGGCCATCAGTTGAAGATCTTCTTGAAGCCGGCCAGAACGTCGTCCCGTGCAGGTGCGCCTTCGGTGGACAGAAGCTTCAGATCACCGATCAGCGGGCGATCGACCTTGATGTCGGTACGCGACGGCATCAGGTTGACCTTGGCCACGGCCTGCTGGCCTTCCTCGGAAAGAACGTAGTCGAAGAACTGTTTCGCCTCGTCCTGGTTCTGTGAGGACTTCAGGATCATCATCGGGCGCGGCGCGACGACGGTGCCGCTGGCCGGAAAGATTGCCTCGATGGTTTCGCCGCCGTCCGCGGCCGTCATGGTGATATAGTCCACGCCGGCGAAAACGGCAGCCTTGGCACCCTGCAGGACCGGGTTCAGAGCGGCCTTGTTGGCGCCTGCCACGATGGCGCCGTTGTCCTTGAGACCCTGCAGGACGTCTTCCATGTCATTGGCCATGAAGGCTTCGACCAGGGTGTAGGTGCCGCCGGAAGCGGCCGGATCCGGCAGGGTGACCAGGTCCTTGTATTCGGGCTTGGCAAGGTCGGACCAGTCGGCGGGCTTCGGGGTGCCGGACTGGGTGTTCCATGCAATGATCAGGCCGGCCACGCCCTGGGCAACGGCGCCTTCCATCTTCAGGAAGTCGGGAACCGTTTTCGCATTCGGGCTGTCATAGGACAGCAGCAGACCCTTGTCCGCGAAGTCGGTTGCCGTGCCCCAGGAGGCGGAGATGACCACGTCGGCAACCGGATTGGAGGCTTCTGCTTCCAGGCGGGCCATGACCTTGCCGGTCGTGGCCTGGAAGACATTGGTCTTGATGCCGGTTTTTTCGGTGAAGCCGGCAGCCAGGTTCTTGATCAGTCCGCCGGGACCGGCGGAATAAACGGTCACATCGGCATGGGCAGCCGTGGAGGCCAGAAGGCCGAGCACGAGGGCAAGTGAGAAGCGTTTCATGAAAGTCTCCATTTAATGGACTGGTTCCCCAACCGGGAACCAGCGCAGGTCTTCGGGGGCAAAGGAAAGGTCGACACCATCGCCGGTGCGCGCGCGTCTGGGTGAAAGAAGCCGGATCACGTGATCCGTTCCGGCCAGGCGAAGGATCAGGGCATGGCCGGTGCTGCGCGCCTGGGACCGCACGACTTGCGTCCTGAGCGTCATCGGGCCGGAAGCATCCAGGCGCAGCGCCTTTTCCGGCAGCAGTACCTGTGCCTGCGAGCCGGCAATCGTTTCCGCCGGGAAGCTCAGATCCGTGCCGTTTATGGTCCAGCCGTCGGCACCACGCGTGGCCTGTAAAAGGCAGCCGAGACGCAGGAAATCGGCGACCGCGGCGGTCTTCGGGTGGTTGACCAGTTCATCGGGACTGGCCAGCTGTTCGATCCCGCCCTCGCGCATCACCGCGACATGGTTGGCGAGCGTCAGGGCTTCACCGTGATCATGGGTCACATAGACCGCGCTGAGCCTGAGCTCGGCGACCAGGTCGGCGATCTCGTCCACCATGGTTTCGCGCAATTCGCGATCGAGATTGGACAGGGGCTCGTCGAAGAGCACCAGCGGCGGCTCGGCAACGATCGCCCGGGCTATCGCCACCCGTTGCTGCTGTCCGCCGGAAAGATCCGAGGGACGGCGTTCGGCCATGGCCCCCAGCCCGACCCGGTCGAGGGCCCGGACCACGCGGTCCTTGCAGGTGCCGGCGCGCACGCCCTGCATTTCCAGCGGGAAGGCGACATTCTTTGCGACGGACATATGCGGCCACAGGGCATAGTCCTGAAAGACCATGCCCAGTCCACGCCGTTCCGGCGGCAGGGCGATCCCCGTCTGCGGTGCGGCCACCGTGGAGCCGGCAATCCGGATTTCCCCTTCATCGGGCAGGAGCAGACCGGAGATCAGGCGCAGAAGGGTGGTCTTTCCGCAGCCGGAAGGGCCGAGCAGTCCGAGGACTTCCCCCTCGGCCAGATCCACATTGATCCGGTCGAGCACGCGGTTGCCGCCAAGACTCATGGAAATGGAGTGCAGGGACAAGGCAGGGTTGCCTGAGGCGGCAGGCGGCTTGGTGATCATTAAACATCTTTGCCGGTCATGGGGTTATGCAAAATCGACCACCTTTTAGTTCGAGTTTGCGACAGTTGTGTATCGGTTGCATGTCAGTTTGATGAAGGTACGGTCCGCACCGCATTTGCCGGTGGCCGATCTGCTTCAGGCAAGCGGCCACGGCCGGTTGCTCGCGGGTGGCGTCGTATGGCGCCGCCCCTTCGGCCGGCCGCTCGGACCAGCTTGTGGCCGCGACGGCAGTTTGCCTGTCTCAGGGGGAGGGAAGAGGGCGCTCACATCCGGGGCTGTTCG
Organism: Labrenzia sp. 011; assembly: GCF_003075075.1. Lineage (GTDB taxonomy): Bacteria > Pseudomonadota > Alphaproteobacteria > Rhizobiales > Stappiaceae > Roseibium. The sequence continues at coordinate 48,827 of NZ_QCYM01000026.1, forward strand.
GGGTGTGTGAGGGGAGGGAGGTATTAATCTGAAATTGACATGAATTCATTCGATCTATGTGGATTGTTATATGAGAGCCCGGGGGGCATGGATGAAGGCAGGGAGGACCGATGCGTCGGACCCTCAGTGCTTTCCATCCGTCCAAGGGGCTTTCACAATGACAGATACGAAGGATGTCCATCTCTATGTCGGTGGACGCTGGCGGAAAACCGAGCGCACGCAACCGATCATCAATCCGGCCAATGAGGAAGTGCTGGGGCAGGTGGCGGTTGCAAGTGTCTCCGATTTGCAGGAGGCTGTCGAAGCAGCCCGTGAAGGCTTCAGAATCTGGAGCAGAACCTCTCCCGAACATCGTGCCAATGTCATCATGAGGGCCGCTGCCCTGATGCGTGAACGGCAGGAGGAGATTGCCCGCTCGATCACGCTGGAAAACGGCAAGTCCCTGCAGGAAGCGCGACTGGAAGTGATCCGGGGCGCGGAGTTTTTCGAGTGGGATGCCGGCGAGGCCCTTCGTCTGTACGGCCGGGTCATCCCGAGCGCCCAGGGCATTCGCTATATGGTCGTTCACGAGCCGATCGGGGTCGTTGCTGCCTTCACCCCCTGGAACTTTCCCATGAGCCAGCCGGCGCGCAAGATTGCCGGGGCCCTTGCCAGTGGCTGTTCCATCATCATCAAGGCCTCGGAAGAAACGCCGACCGGCGTGGTTCATATTGCCAGGGCGTTTGAGGATGCGGGATTGCCGGCCGGCGTGCTGAACCTGGTTTTCGGCATTCCGTCGGAGATTTCGGAAACCCTGATTCCGAACCCGGAGGTCAGGATGGTTGCCTTTACCGGCTCAACGGCCGTGGGCAAGCATCTCACGGAGATCGCCGCCCGCCACATGAAGCCGGCTCTCATGGAACTTGGCGGTCATGCCCCGGTGATTGTCTGCGAAGATGCGGATCCTGTTGCTGCCGGGGTTGCCTGCGCCACGCGGAAATACCGGAATTCCGGACAGGTGTGCACCTCGCCAACCCGCTTCTTCGTACACGAGAGCATCTACGAGCCATTCGTCGAGGCGTTTCTTGGCAAAGTCAGGTCCTTGACCGTTGGCCATGGAATGGAGCCGGACACGGATATGGGACCGGTGGCAAACGACCGACGTATTGCCGCTCTGCAGGAACTGGTGGATGACGCGGTCGCAAAGGGAGCGCAGCTGCTTTGCGGGGGCCATCGGTATGAACGTCCGGGGTATTTCTTCGCACCGACGGCCCTGGGACGTGTTCCGGACGGTGCCCGCGTGCTTGCAGAAGAGCCTTTCGGCCCGCTGGCCATCATAAATCCGATCGTCTCCGTCGAGGACGGTATCGAAAGGGCCAACACCCTTCCCTTCGGCCTGGCTGCCTATGGTTTCAGCAAATCCTCTGCCAATGTGGACAAGCTGTGCCGTGGCCTGGAAGCAGGCAATGTCTCCATCAACACGCTTGAAGCCTCCCGCGCGGAAACGCCTTTCGGTGGCGTCAAGGAAAGCGGACTGGGACGGGAAGGCGGCGCGGAAGGTTTGCACCACTATGTTCAGGTGAAAAACATCTCCCATCAGATCGACTGAGACGTCAAACGCAGAGCACACGGACAGGGCGGGTGAAAACACCGCCCTTTTTCGTGTCTGGCCGCAATGACTGCCGCTGGCCGCGCTAGGCGGTCTGCATCATGTGCACAAGGGCATTCGTCAGCCGGCTGTCGTCCCTGCTCAACTCCAGCAGGATATTGAAATGGTTGCAGTTTTCTATTTCCAGAGCTCGGCCGGGGAGGCCTGCCGTTTTCCATGCTTCGTGGAAACCCAGGGACTGTCTTTTGAACCCGGGGGCGTCTCCCTCGGCCCAGGCGACCAGCACGGGCCCTGACCGGGCCGGCAGGTGACGCAAGGGGCTGAGATCGGCCACATCGGCAGCGGAAAGCGCAAGCCAGTCCTGTGCAAAGCTGGCGGCAATCGGAGCGAGTTCATAGAGCCCGCTCAGGAGAAGGACGGACTTGACCAGATCCGATGGCACCTGGAACCGGCTCTGCCAGTCCGTCGTCAGGGTCATGGCGGCCAGATGGGCCCCGGCAGAGCTGCCGCCGACATGGATCTTGCCTGCATCGAGATTGAAAGCCTTCCCCTCGTTCCAGAGAAAAGCCAGAGACTGGCGAACCTGGCGCAGGATCTCGGTCAGCCGGGTGTCGGGTGCAAGCGCGTAATCGATCGCGACCGTCGCGTAACCGGCCTTTGCCAGCGTGCCCGCCATCATGGCAGACTCGCGTTTGGACAGGGCGCGCCAGTATCCGCCATGGATGAAGACGAAGACCGGGAAAGGCCCACCCGGTTCGTCCGGCTTGAAAATGTCGAGTTTCTGACCGCTCACGGGGTCATAGACGACATCTTCATGGGCCTGGAACCCGGCGCGTGCCGCATCCGAATGGCTCAGATAGGCCTTCATTTCATCGGAAAAACCCTCTCCCACGGTCGCCCGTGCGTCGTAATCCCTGTCGAGCAGGTCGCGGGTCCATCCGCCCTCCTGGATGAGCTTGCGGGCATCTTGGCACATGGAATTTCCCTCGAAATGAGACGTCAGAGAACCAGGGGTGCGCGGCGGCTCTCGATCAGCCGCACGAGATTGAGCGCGGTCATCTCGGAAGACTTCGGATTGGAAGCCAGCGGCCGGTTCTGAATGGTGATGTCCAGCAGGCCGAATTCTCCTTCCGCATGGATTTCATGACGGTTCATGCTGGCCTGGGGATCTGCGACGAGCGCAATCCGTGTCTTGTCCATTCCAATGCCCGCAAGCGAGGAAATGACGGCAACATTGGCATTCTTGGGAAAGCCGTCAGCTGCTTCCCGAGGGCTGCCGACAAAGAAGGGGCAGGCTTGCGTCAGATTGTGCAGATCGCAGAGGTCTTCGGCCTTTGTGCCGGCCCAGGCCCGTGCCGGCTTCACGATGCGATGCTCGACCTTTGTCAGTCCCAACCGGGATGCGGCCGCCAGTGCGTCGATCCCGCCCAGGGCTCCGGGAGGCACCAGAATCTGACAGCTGTTTCGCTCCGCCAGGCGGACAAGCTCGGACAAGGCCGCTTCTTCCACGAATGCGGAGGTGGAACTGACCGCAAAGTCCATTCCGGCGGAGAGCGCGGCCCGCCCGTAGGGCAGCACACTGCCGCGCCCGGCGACTTCGACGGCCAGGGTCGCTCCGCATGTGGCAAGGGAGTCCGGTGCTGCGATCACCTTCGCCCCTTCGGGCAGGTCCGGTCGTGGGCAGGCAAGATCGCGCACGGCGACTGCAACGATCTCTGTCGGCGACTTCCGCTCCCGGAGCAGATCCGCTACCCGTTTGCCGATGGCGCCCCAGCCGATGATGCAGATTTTCTCAGATGCCGACATAGCCCTGCACCTGTTCGTAATCACGCTCGAGATCCGTGTTCGAGCCGGACCAGACCGTCCGTCCTTTCTCGATGACGAAATGATGGTCCGCCAGACGGCGCAGCACCGCGATATTCTTGTCGACCAGAAGAATGGACTGGCCTTCCCGGCGCAGGTGCCGGATCACATCCCAGATTTCGGCGCGGATTACCGGAGCAAGGCCTTCGGTGGCTTCGTCCAGGATCAGCAGCCACGGGTTGGTCATCAAGGCGCGGCCAATGGCAAGCATCTGCTGCTCGCCGCCGGACAAGGTGCCTGCGGCCTGCTGCTGGCGCTCCTGCATGCGCGGAAACAGTTTGAAGACACGCTCCAGCGTCCAGGGATCGGAGCGCTTCTGCCGGTTGGCCGCCGTTGCGACCAGGTTTTCCCGAACGGTCAGCGAGGGAAAGACCATGCGGCCCTCCGGCACGAGGCCGAGTCCGGTCCGGGCGATCTTCTCCGGAGCGAGGGCGGTGGTGTTCTTCGTGCCGATGGTAACGGTGCCGCTTTTGGGCGACAGCAGTCCCATGATCGTGCGAATGGTCGTGGTCTTGCCCATCCCGTTGCGCCCCATGAGGGTAACAAGCTCCCCCCTGGCGACCTTCAGGTTGATGTCGAACAGCACCTGGCTGTGACCGTAACCGGCCTGCAGTCCCTCGACGTTCAGCATGGGGAATCCTCGCTTCCAAGATAGGCCTCTCGGACCTCTTTGCTGCTGGAGACCTCGTCTGCTGTACCGGTCATCAACAGGCTGCCATAGACCAGCACCGATATTTCATCGGCCAGGGCGAAGACAGCTTCCATGTCGTGTTCGACGAGCAGGATGGTGACCTGGCCGCGCAGCTTTTCCAGCGCCTGGATCATGTCCTGGCTTTCCGCATGCCCGAGTCCGGCCATGGGTTCGTCCAGAAGCAGCACCTTGGGCTTGCCCACCAGCGCGACAAGCAGTTCCAGTTGCTTGCGTTCTCCGTGCGAAAGGTCATCGACCACCGTGCCGGCGCGCGCTTCCAGAGCTGTCCCGGCGAGGGTCGCGTCCGTTTCGTCCCAGATGGTCCTGACCCCGGAGATCCGGTCGAGGATCCGCAGTGTGCGGCCGCATCTTGCCTGAACGGCAATGCCCAGATTCTCGCGGACCGTGAACTCTCCAAGCAGATTGGTTACCTGAAAGGTGCGCCCCAGCCCCAGCAGGACCCGTTCTGCCGGGTGGCGCAGGGTGATGTCCTGCCCTTCCAGAAAGATCTGGCCGCTGTCGGGCGGCAAGGTGCCCGCGAGCTGGTTGATCAGGGTGGACTTGCCTGCGCCATTGGGGCCGATCAGGGCATGGATCTGACCGGTCTTGAGCGTCAGGGAGACATTGTCCGTGGCCGTCAGGCCGGCGAAGTGCTTGAAGAGATTCCTGATTTCAAGGGCGGCGGTCATTTGAACCTCGCACGAAAGGACTCGATGGCACCCGCAATGCCACCCTTGGTGCGAAGCACGACGAAGAGAAGCAGAAGACCCATGAAGAGCTGCCAATGCTCGGTCCAGCTGGCGAGGTAGTCATGCAGGACAAGGAAGGTGGCCGCCCCCCAGATGGGACCGACGAAGCTGCCGACCCCGCCGAGGATCACCATGATCATGAATTCACCGGACTTGGTCCAGGCGAGGGTGTCGGGGCTGGCGAAACGCAGGAAGACAGCCATCAGCGCTCCGGCCGCGCCGGCGCCCATTCCGGCCAGGACAAAGGCGAAGAGCTTGTAGCGGAAGGGATTGATGCCGAGCGCCACCATCCGCTTCTCGTTCTGGCGGATGCCTGCAAGGATGTTTCCGAAGGATGATCCCTTGACCCGGTGGAGCCAGAAGAAGTAGCCGACGGCGACGGCCAGGATCACGTAGTAGATCGTCGTCTTGTTTCGGAGGCTCATTCCGAAAAGCGTGTTGGCTTTCCGGATGATCAGGCCGTCGTCCCCGCCATAGCCGTTGAGGGATACGAAAAAGGCGAAGATCATCTGCGCGAACGCCAGGGTGATCATGATGAACTGGACGCCCTCGGTGCGCAGTGCCAGCAGCCCGATCAGCAGGGCGAAAAGGCCGGCGACCAGGATGGCGGCCGGAAAGGTGATCAGGAAATTATCGGTTCCGGGAATGAAGCCGAAGAGTGATGTCGAGTCGGCAAAATGGAAATAGAGGATGCCGACGGCATAGTTTCCCAGGCCGAAAAAGGCTGCGTGGCCGAAGGACACCATGCCGCCAAACCCGAGGATAAGGTTCAGGCTCGCCGCGGCGATCGCATAGATCATGATACGCGCAACGAGGCTTTGCAGGGCACGCTGGTCGAGCCAGTCGGCAACGAAAGGCAGGCAGGCCAGGGCAACGATCAGGAGAAGGGGGAGTAGCTTTCGCGGCATGACTTACCCTTTCATCGGAAACAGGCCCTTGGGCCGGATGAGAAGAACGAGCGCCATCAGCAGATAGATCCCCATGGAGGCAATGCCGAGACCCAGCGCGTCGGCATCCGGTCCATCCATGATCTGACGCAGAAATCCGGGGAGAAAGGCGCGCAGGGACGTGTCGATCACGCCAAGGGCGATCCCGGCAACGAAAGCGCCCTTTACAGAGCCCACGCCGCCGATCACCACGACGACGAATGTGGTCAGCAGGATTTGTTCGCCCATGCCGATCTGAACGGCTCCGATGGGAGCCATCATGAAACCGGCAAGTCCGGCAAGCAGGGCGCCGAGGCCGAAGACGGCCGTGTAAAGCCCCTTGATGTTGACGCCGAGCGCACGAACCATGTCGCGATGGGTGGAGCCCGCGCGGACCAGCATGCCGATGCGGGTCCGGTTGATCAGTACGTACAGTCCGAGAGCGACGAGCAGTCCGGCCAGGATGATGAGGAGCCGGAAAGGCGGATAGGGCAGGCCGGGCAGCAATTCGATCGGATCTGTGAGGGCTTCCGGCAACTGCAGGAAGATCGGCTGGCGACCGATGAGCAACACGGCAAGTTCGTTCAGGATCAGAATAAGCGAGAAAGTGGCCAGCACCTGGTCGAGGTGAGGCCGGTCATACAGCCGCTGGATCACGGTCATCTCGATGATCAGGCCGACCAGGAGGGAGGCCGCCATGGCCGCCGGCAGTCCCAGCCAGAAATTCCCGGTGGCATTGGCGACCCAGGCGCCGGCAAGCGCGCCCACCATGTAGAGAGACCCATGCGCCAGATTGATGACGCCCATGATGCCGAAGATCAGGGTCAGACCGGCCGCCATGAGGAAGAGCATGACGCCGTACAGCAGGCCGTTGAGCAGTTGTTCGAAAATGAGGGTCATTGCGCGTACCTGAGATGTTCCGATCGGCTGAAGGTGGAACAGGAGAAGAAAAGGGGCGGTCTCAACCGCCCCTTTTCAGGAACCCGCAGATCAGAGCTTGCAGTCCTTGGCGTAGACGTCGCCGTAGTTCTCGACCAGCTTGCGCACGGTCTTGGTCGTCGGCTTGCCGTCTTCACCGGCAACAACATCAAGCAGGTACCAGTCCTGAACCGGGTGCTGGTTCTGACCGAAGCTGAAGTTGCCGCGCACCGACTGGAAGTCGGCCTTGCGAAGGGCGTCCTTGAAGGCGTCCAGATCGTCGATGCCGCCGGTCTGCTTGAGGGCGGAGGCAATCGCGAGGCCGGTGTCATAGCCCTGGGTGGCGTAATAGGTCAGCGGGCGATCCGGATAGGCTTTCTTCCAGGCAGCCATCATTTCCTTGCTGGCTGCATTGTCGAAATCCGGGCTCCAGTGGGCGGTGGTCTTGAGGCCGATGGCCGCATCGCCCAGGGCGTTCAGAATGACCGCATCGCTTGAAGGCTCGGACAGAACCATCGGGATTTCCGCAAGCAGGCCCGCCTGCTGGTACTGGCGCAGGAAGGCAATGCCGAGGCCGCCCGGGTGGAACTGGAACACCACATCCGGCTTGGCCGCGCGGATCTGTGCCATCTCGGCGGAATAGTCGGTCTGATCCAGCTGGGTATAGATCTCGCCGACGATTTCACCGCCGAACATCCGTTTGAAGCCGGTGACCGCGTCCTTGCCCGCCTGGTAGTTCGGCGCAAGAACGAAGGCGTTCTTGTATCCGAGTTCCTTGGCCGCGATGCCCGATGCCTCGTGCAGGGAGTCGTTCTGCCAGGAGGTGACGAAGTAGTTGGCGTTGCAATTCTCGCCCGCGAAGGTGGACGGGGCCGCGTTCGGGCTGATGTAGATGGCATCGCTGTCGACAACATCGGGCACCACGGCGCCGGCGATATTGGAGAAGATGATGCCGGTCACCAGCTTGATGTCATCGTCGAATACGAAGCGTTCGGCGATCTGGCGGGCGTTCGCCGGCTTGCGGGCATCGTCTTCGACGACGAGTTCGACATCCACGCCGCCCAGTTTTCCGCCTTCCGCATCGATGGCGAGCTGGAGGCCGTCGCGGATGTCCTGGCCAAGATAGCCGGCAGGTCCGGACAGTGTCGTGATCATGCCGATCTCGACGGGATCCTGGGCGTGGGACGCAAGTGTCGTGCCCAGCGTCAGCGCCAAAGCCAACGCATATTTATGAATGGTCATGATGTTCCCCGATATGTCTGGTCGTTTAAGGAGGCTCTCTGCGACTTTCTGTTTCCTGCCCCGGAAGGGGCGGAGAGACGCTTCTAGAGCTTTACCCACCCTTCGGGCGCTGTTTTGCCCGGGTGGAGCGTGCCGCATTGCGGGCAGGTTCTCAGGTTCTCGTCAGCGTAGAACTTCTGGTAGATGGGCGGCAGGTCATCGACGATGGACTCCAGGTCCACTTCGTCCCGGTGCACCAGTGCCTCGCATTCAAAGCAATACCATTCGATGGCATCCAGCTCGCCTTCCGGCCGTGCCGGCTCAATGACGAGACCGATGGAGCCTTCCTGGGGGCGCTGCGGCGAATGGCGCACATGCGGAGGCAGGAGGAAGATTTCCCCTTCCCGGATCGGCACGTCGTAGAATTCCTTGCCGTCATAGAGTTTCAGGAGCATGTCGCCCTTCAACTGGTAGAAAAATTCTTCCACCGGATCATCGTGATAATCGGTGCGGCGGTTCGGTCCACCGACAACGGTGACCATCAGGTCCGCATCTTTCCAGATCTGCTGGTTGCCCACGGGTGGCTGCAGCAGGTGCTTGTGCTCGTCGATCCACTTCTGAAAATTGAAAGCGCTCAGCTTGGCCATTCTCTGTGTCCTCTGGGAAGGAATTTTGATGCTCAGGATAGGTTAAGTCCGCAGGTTTCGAAGGCTTCCCGGATTTTTATTTTTTCTTCCCCGGTCAGCTCCAGCATGGGCGCGCGAACAGGTCCACCGACCTGTCCAAGCAGTTCCTGCCAGTATTTCTGGTGGGCTGTCGGTTTTTCAGCCGGTTTGGTGGACTGGAACGCGTCGCGGACCTTGTCCAGTGACGCACTGACGGCCCTGGCTTCCGCCACCTTTCCGGCAAAGGCAAGACGGGTGTACTCGTCCATGCGCCGGTCCCTGGCCGTCTGCAGGGTGTAGGGAGGAGACGAGCAGAGATAAAGCTGCCAGTTCAGCTCCAGAATGTTGTCGAGCCATTCCTTTTCCGACGCGGTCGACACGAGGATGCGGTCTGCGGCCAGCTCGGTCAGCTTCTGGTACATCGGACGTGGCACGGAATATTTGATCGCAACGACGGTCTCGATATCGGCCAGCCGATTGCACAGTTCCGGGCTCATCAGATAGCCGCTGTCCGGATGGGACCAGAGCGCCATGCCGATGTCGACCTTGGATGCGATGGTCTCGTAATAGCGGATGAGGGTTTCGTCCTGGGCCTTCAGGAAGTGCAGGACGGGAGCGTGAACGACAATATAGTCGGCGCCGCAATCCTGGGCGTGTCTGGCCAGATCGATCACCACATCCATGTTCTGGTCCGAACAGGACATGATGGTCTGGGCCTTGCCCTGGGTGGCCTCGACCGAAAGGCTCATCATGCGTTTGCGTTCTTCCACCGACATGGAGAAGAACTCGCCCTGCTTGCCGGCGATGAACAGGCCTTCGATGCCCAGGTCGTTGACCCAATGGTCCACATTCTTTCGGAAGCCGTCTTCATCGATGGCGCCGGCGGGCGTGAACGGGGTGTTTGCAGCGGCCCAGATGCCGCGCATGGTCGCCCTGGAATAAGACTTGGCGTCTTTGCGGTCGTATTTCATTGCTGCTCCTGGTCCGCCGCCGGACAGAAAGGCCCGTTGCGGATTCCGGCCTGTCTTCCGATGGGATCGCGGCCGTCGCCGGCCGTGACCGAATATTGCTTTTCTATCAGGCTGTTCCGGCCGCTCTGGCCGGCCAAAGTCCTGTTTTGTCCGTTCCATTAAGCAGGAGATTTTTTTATTCAAGAACCTGTCGATTATGAATATATTCATACTGAAATCAGTATGGATAAGCACGTATGTGGAATCTTCGTCAGATCAAGTGTTTTCAGGCTGTGGTCGAGCTCAGCAATTTTTCCAGGGCGGCCGAGCGGTTGCGGACCAGTCAGGCGGGGGTGTCCCATGCCATCCGGGATCTGGAGGAATTGCTTGGCGTGCGTCTTTTCGACCGGACGACGCGCCGTGTCGAACTGACGGAAGCAGGGCGTATTTTCGCGGACAATGCGCTTCCCGGACTGGAGGAAATCGAAAGAGCCGTGGAGGCGGTTCGCGACCTGAGCCAGCTGCGCCTGGGGCTGGTGCGCATTGCCGCTCCGCCCCTGCTGGGCGCGACCGTGCTCCCGCGTCTGCTGCAGGAGGTCGCGAAGGTCTATCCGGATCTGAAGATCCGGATCGAAGACGTGGGAACGGATCTCATCGTGCCGCGGGTTCGCAATGGCCTGTGCGATCTGGGGGTGGGGACCTTTACCGGCGATGAGGACGGTCTGGAAAAGCAGGATATCCTGGCGGACCGGATGATGGTCTTCATGGAGGAAGGGCACCCGCTACAGGTGCATGAGGAGGTTCCCTGGAAGCTTCTCGGAGACCACAGGATCATAGCCTTGAGCCGCGAGAGCAACATTCGTGTGCTGACCGAAATTGGGTTCGAAAGCGTGGGCCTGCCCTTGCGTCCCCATCTGGATGTTCACCAGATCCATACCGCTCTGTCACTGGCGGAAAACGGGGCCGGCGTTGCCGTGCTGCCGACCTATGCCTTTGCAGCCCTGAATGGCCGACGTATCGCGGCCCGTCCGCTGACGGCACCCGATATCACGCGGCAGGTCAGCATCGTGTCGGGCCGAGAACGCACCGCATCGCCCGCCAGTGCGGCGGTGCGCCCGTTGCTGCGCAAGATCGTGCGCGAGATGGTGCCGGAAGTTCTTTGATCCGCGGCAGCCGGAATCGTCAGGTTGTCATCCATGAATCCGGGGCCCGGATTTTGATGACCGGCTCCATTGCCATCGGATCGGGCCTTGCAGAACAAACTTCCTTCTGAGAGGTGCTGTATCGGCTTTGTTATATATTCTAGTGCAATTACCCCATCTTCATGGTTATTGCACAATGGCACCAAAATGGAGTGTTGAACATTTTCTTGCCCGGCGACCAACGACACGCCAGCAATATCGAGTGACTTTGCAAATTTGTTGGGACCGTTTTGCAGCGGGACGACAAGCGAGTACCAATCGTTGGCCCTCTCTTTCATCTCCTTCGCATATCGCCGCTCAGCCAAGCGCTGTTTGAAAGCGAAAAGGTTCATCAGTGGTCGAACGGAAACCGGCATTGGCTTCTCCTGCATCTACGTATTGCTGGAGAGTATGAACACCCGCAGGGTGCGCGTCCTGGCGATGGGTCGAATAACTCCCGGCGGCAAAAAGAAAAAGAGACGCCGAAGCGCCCTCTTGATGGTGTGTTTTGCTGAACCAATCTTACAGTTTTGAACCGCGCCGGGTTTGCCGGAGGCTCCAACTCCTGAGTAGGATGGAGCACGATGAGCAAAACGACGAACAAGTTTTCCCCTGAAGTACGCGAACGAGCGGTACGCCTTGTGCTGGACAATGAAGG
>NZ_QCYM01000027.1 GCF_003075075.1 Labrenzia sp. 011
GCGACTTCAGGTTCGGCCCGAACCATCACCCGATCCAGGACATTCATGTGCGTGAGGTGATCAAGGAAGGGGATGTCTACACCAACAAGATCATCGGCACCGCACTGACCAGCCATGCGGATGCCTACTGGTCCGAATGCAACATGTGAGCGGATGACAGGCAGGACGACCGCGGCCCGTGAGCGGCCACGGTCGTCCTGTCAACTGCGGTTGATCTAATCGGGAAAGCCGCGCCCGCGCGCCCTGAACCGGATCGTGGTGGGGCACCGGTCCCGGCGGGGTCATTTTCCGAAAGTCCCCGCATCGATCATCTGCTGGAACATGTCTTCCATGGACAGCTTGAGCGGGCGGTAGGTCATCGCGAGATCGCGTTTGCTGCGGGTGTTGTCCGCGCGCCATTTCACGTCGACATTGTTGCTGACGAACCTGCGGGAAATGCCGCTCATGAGCGGGCCGAGCAGCCAGACCAGGGATTTGGGCACGGATTTGCGCGGCACCGGATAGGTGTTGCCATATTTTTCGACGAGCGCCTTGCCCAGTTCGAGAATATTGGTGTCATGGCCCGAGACGATGTAACGGCCCTGCGCTGCGGGGGTGAAGCCGGCCGCCACATGTGCCCTGGCGAGATCCCGCACGTCCACGGCACCGATCCCGAGCTTCGGAGCCCCCAGTCTCATGGTGCCGTCGCCCATCTGCCGGACAATGTTGAAGCTTTCCGAGGTGGGGGCCGGATTCAGCGCCGGGCCGATCACCAGGGAGGGGTTTACCGTGACCAGCTGGAACCGGTTCTGCGTGTCCGCGATCTTCCAGGCTTCCCGTTCCGCCAGTGTCTTGGAATAGGAGTAGGGCTGGTAGGACAGCGAGGCGGTGGTGTTCCAGATGTCTTCGCGCAGGATCCCGCCGGGAGCCTTTCGGCAGTCGATGGCGTCGGTGTAGATCGCCGCGCAGGAACTGGTGACGACGACCCGTTCGATGCCCGGTGTCGCCGCTGCGGTTTCAAGCACATTGCGCGTGCCCTTCACGGCCGGGTCGATCAGATCCTTCTGCGGGTCCCTGACGCGGGTCCTGAAGGGGGAGGCCGTGTGGAAGACGACGGAACAGCCGTCCATGGCGGCGGCGTAGGACCCCGGTTGCAGGAGGTCTGCCTTGAAGAAGGCGATCCTGCCGGGGGATTTTGTCGCGATCTCTTTCAGGTGCCCCACCCTGGTCTCGTCGTGCGGGTCGCGGACCGCGGCGTTGACGGTGACGCCGGCGTCCAGAAGCTCCTTCACCAGCCATCCGGCCACATAGCCCGAGGCACCGGTTACCAGCACCCTGAGACCGTCGGGAAGTGTTTTGGTCACTGAAGCCGCTCCGACTTTGTTGCGCTGGCTCCATACTTCGTGTGCTGCGGTTGCCTTTGCAACACGAGAAGCGCGCAAGAGGGGCATGGCAGCTTCCCCGAGGGTGTCCGGCTACATCCATAACGGGAAATGGAAGGGGAGAAGAAGCCTTTCGATCCCGCCTGGCAGCCTCCCCGGCGGTTTTCGAAGGCGATTCGGTCGCCGGATTTTTTCGTTTCATTTTCAATACGAAGGCCAGAAGACGTATTCCGTGCGCCTATGTGAAAGTCCCGAAATTCGTTTTCGCGCTGCTTCCGCTGCCGGAATTGTGCCACACTTGCTGCACTGCGTGAGGAGCAAAGGCGCGAGAAGACCGCCGGAGGGGTGTCTGGGGAAAGCAAAAAAATCTAATTGTTTCAGTGTATTAATTTGTTTTCTGTCCCGAAATAAATCTACTAAAAAATTAGTTTGACAACATGGCGACCATGTGTCCAAGTATCGGGAGCCGGGTAAACACGGCGCTATTTATCTCATTGGGAGGAGATGCAGATGCGTAAGTATCTACTCTCCGCGGTTGCAGCTTGCGCTGTGATTGCGGGGTCAGGGACCGCTTTTGCCGACGAAGCGGCGGCACAGAAGTGGATCGATCAGGAGTTCCAGCCATCGGTCCTGTCGAAGGACGAACAGCTTGCGGAGATGCAGTGGTTCATCAAGGCGGCGGAGCCGTTCAGCGGGATGGAGATCAACGTTCTGTCCGAGGGTATTCCGACCCATTCCTATGAATCGGAAGTCCTGACCAAGGCGTTTGAGGAAATCACCGGCATCAAGGTCAATCACCAGATTCTCGGCGAGGGCGAAGTCGTTCAGGCTGTCCAGACGCAGATGCAGACCGGCCGCAACCTCTATGATGCCTATGTCAACGACAGCGACCTTATCGGCACCCATTCCCGTCTCCAGCTTGCCTACAATCTGACCGACTGGATGGAAGGCCCCGCGAAGGATGTCACCAATCCGGGGCTCGACCTGGACGACTTCATGGGGACGCAGTTCACCACCGGTCCGGACGGCGATCTCTATCAGCTGCCCGATCAGCAGTTCGCCAACCTCTACTGGTTCCGCAAGGACTGGTTCGACCGGGAAGACCTGAAGAAGGCCTTCAAGGACAAATACGGTTACGATCTGGGTGTACCGGTCAACTGGTCCGCCTATGAGGATATCGCCGAGTTCTTCACCAACGACGTGAAGGAAATCGATGGTGTGCGGATCTTCGGACACATGGACTACGGCAAGCGCGCACCGGATCTCGGCTGGCGCATGACCGATGCCTGGCTGTCCATGGCCGGTGCCGGCGACAAGGGCGAGCCGAACGGCGTGCCGGTCGACGAATGGGGCATCCGCATGGAAAAGGGGACCTGCAACCCGGTCGGTGCGTCGGTTTCCCGGGGCGGTGCCGCCAACGGTCCCGCGGCCGTCTATGCGATCCGCAAGTGGGACGAGTGGCTGCGCAACTTCGCTCCTCCGGGAGCCGCCAGTTTCGACTTCTACCAGTCCCTGCCGGCGCTCAGCCAGGGCAACGTCGCCCAGCAGATCTTCTGGTACACCGCCTTCACCGCGGACATGGTGAAGCCGAAGTCCGAAGGCAACAACACGGTGGATGACGAAGGCACGCCGCTGTGGCGCATGGCTCCGAGCCCGCACGGCCCCTACTGGGAAGAAGGCCAGAAGGTCGGCTATCAGGACGTGGGCTCCTGGACCATCCTGAACTCGACCCCCGAAGACCGCGCCAAGGCCGCCTGGCTCTATGCGCAGTTCGTCGTGTCCAAGACGGTGGACGTGAAGAAGAGCCATGTGGGTCTGACCTTCATCCGCGACAGCACCGTGCGTCACGAGTCCTTCTCGGAGCGCGCGCCGAAACTCGGCGGGATGGTCGAATTCTACCGCTCTCCGGACCGGGTGGCCTGGTCGCCGACCGGCGTCAATGTCCCTGACTATCCGAAGCTGGCCCAGATCTGGTGGCAGCAGATCGGTGACGTGAACTCCGGCGCCTTCACGCCGCAGGAGGCCATGAACCGTCTGGCGGAGGAAATGGACATCGTCATGGCGCGCATGCAGCAGGCCGATGAACGGGCCAATGTCTACGGCGGCTGCGGGCCGCGCCTGAACGAGGAAAGGGACCCGGAATACTGGCTTGCCCAGCCGGGGGCTCCGAAGGCCAAACTCGAAAACGAGAAGCCTCAGGGCCAGACCGTCAACTATGACGAGCTGGTCGCCCGCTGGGCGGAAAACTGAGCCGGACCGTCACTTGATCCCAACACCAGGACCGGGGTTTTCCCCGGTCCGTCACCGATGCGAATGCGACGGCCCGGGGGAGGAAGTTCCGCCCCCGGTGCCTGTCCGGACGCGGGCGAAGATATATGTCCCTGGAACTTAAAAACGTCAGCAAACGTGTAGCAGGCATCACCCATGTCAAGGAAACGAGCCTGACCCTTGAGTCCGGCCATTTCAACGTGCTTCTCGGGGAAACCGGCTCGGGCAAGACGTCGCTGATCAAGCTGATGGCCGGCCTCGACGGTCTTGCCTCCGGGCAAATCATCCTCAACGGCAGGGATGTCTCCGGCCTGTCGGCGCAAAAGCGCAATATCAGCCTGGTGCACCAGTTTTTCGTCAACTATCCGCATATGTCGGTTTTCGACAACATCGCCTCGCCGTTGAAAGTTGCCGGCCTGGCCAGGTCGGAAATCGAAGGCCGGGTGGACGAGGCGGCGGGGCTCCTGAAGCTCAAGCCCTTCCTGAAGCGCAGGCCGCATGAATTGTCCGGCGGCCAGCAGCAGCGGACCGCGCTGGCGCGGGCCATCGTCAAGGAAAGCGACGCGGTTTTCCTCGATGAACCCCTGGCGAACCTGGACTACAAGCTGCGCGAGGAACTGCGCGACCAGCTTCCCGAACTTTTCGCCGGCCGCGGGGCGGTGGTCGTCTATGCGACTTCCGAACCGGAGGAAGCGCTGCTGCTGGGAGGCAAGACCGCGCTGATGACCGGCGGCAAGGTGGTCCAGTTCGGTCCGACCGCGGACATCTACCGCAAGCCCAGGGATCTGGATGCGGCGAAGGTGTTCTCCAATCCACCGATCAACATCGCCCGGGTGACCAAGCAGGGAAACCGGGCCGTCCTGAGCGAGGCCACGAGCTGGACCCTGTCGGGCGCGGCTGCGGATCTTGCCGACGGACCCTATACGCTGGCGATCCGGCCGAACCATGTGATGCCGGTGGAAACGCCGGCCCATTCGGTGACGCTCTCGGGCCGCGTTCTGGTGACCGAGCTCAGCGGCTCGGAAAGCAGCGCCCATTTCGAGATGGACGGCCAGCCCTGGGTGTCCCTGGCGGCGGGGGTACATCCCTATCAGGTCGGAGAGGTCCACACGTTCCATCTGGACCCGGACCATTGTTTCTTCTTTGCGCCCAACGGCGATCTGGCGGCCTAGGGAGAGGACCTCATGGCACAAATCAAGCTCTCCAATCTGCGCCACAGCTATCGCCCAGATCCGGCGGCAGATGACGACTATGCGCTGAAGAAAATCGATCTCACCTGGGAAGACGGCGGCGCCTATGCGCTTCTGGGACCGTCCGGCTGCGGCAAGTCCACGCTTCTGAACATCATTTCGGGACTTCTGGTTCCCTCGGAAGGCAGCATCCTGTTCGACGACACGGATGTGACCGCCCTGCCGCCGGCCAGGCGCAACATTGCGCAGGTGTTCCAGTTCCCGGTCATCTACGACACGATGACGGTCTATGACAATCTGGCCTTTCCCCTGCGCAACCGCGGCCGGGACGAGGCCATCGTCAAACAGCGGGTGACGGCCATCGCGGAGATGCTGGAGGTTGCCGGCATGCTGTCGACGCGGGCATCGAACCTTTCGCCGGACAACAAGCAGAAGATCTCCATGGGCCGCGGCCTGGTGCGCGAGGACGTCAATGTGGTCATGTTCGACGAACCGCTGACGGTGATCGATCCGCATCTGAAGTGGAAGCTGCGCTCCAAGCTCAAGGAACTGCACCAGCGGGTGCGGGCGACGATGATCTATGTGACCCACGACCAGACCGAGGCACTGACCTTCGCCGACCAGGTGGTGGTCATGCAGGATGGCGAGGTCGTGCAGATCGGCACGCCGGTGGAGTTGTTCGAACGTCCTGCGCATACCTTTGTCGGGCATTTCATCGGCTCGCCGGGCATGAATGTGCTGCCCTGCGAGGTCCGGGACGGGGCCGCTTTCTTCGGCGGAGACAACGTTGCGCTGGAAGGCCCGGCGGACAGTGCCGGCGGCGGCCGGGCCGAGGTCGGTATCCGGCCGGAATTCGTCTCCGTGTCCGCATCCGGCTCCGGCATTGCCGCCCATGTGCGCAAGGTGGCGGATATCGGCCGTCACAAGGTGGTCGAGGCCGTCGCCCACGACAGCCGCATCCACGCGATCCTCGAGGGCGAGGCGCCGAACCCGGGCGAGGCGGTGATGCTCGACTTCAAACGCTCCCAGACCCGGCTTTACAAGGACGGCTGGCTGGCGAGCCGGCCCGAGGGAGCTGTGCGATGAAGAAGCAAAATCAACGGGCCTGGCTGTTCGTCACGCCGGTGCTGCTGCTGGTGGCGTTCAACGCGCTCATTCCGATGATGACCGTGGTGAACTATTCCGTCCAGGAGACTTTCGGCGACAATCTGTTCTTCTGGCAGGGGATCGACTGGTTCGAGCAGGTGCTGACATCGGACCGTTTTCACAGGGCGCTCGGCCGCCAGTTCCTGTTCACATTCCTGATCCTGATCATCGAGGTGCCGCTTGGCGTCGCCATCGCGCTTGCCATGCCCAGGCAGGGGTTCTGGGTGCCGTTCTGCCTGGTCACCATGGCGCTGCCCATGCTGATCCCGTGGAATGTGGTCGGGGCCATGTGGAACATCTTCACGCTGCCGGATATCGGCCTGCTCGGCTATTTCATGAACCACACCCTGGGCATTCCCTATGACATGACCCAGAATCCGTTCGCCGCCTGGGTGACGATCATCATCATGGATGTCTGGCACTGGACGTCGCTGGTGGTTCTGCTGGCCTATGCCGGTCTGGTGTCGATCCCGAACGCCTATTATCAGGCGGCGGAAATCGACGGGGCGTCCGGGTGGGCTGTGTTCCGCTTCATCCAGCTTCCGAAGATGAAAACGGTACTGACCATCGCCATTCTGCTGCGCTTCATGGACAGCTTCAACATCTATACGGAGCCTTTCGTGCTGACCGGCGGCGGGCCGGGCAATTCCACCACGCTGCTGTCCATCGATCTGGTGAAGATCGCCCTCGGCCAGTTCGATCTCGGACCGGCGGCCGCCATGTCCCTTATCTATTTCGCCATCACGCTGCTGGCCTCCTGGCTGTTCTACACGCTGATGACGATGAACGACAACAAGTCCTGAGGAGAACCGAAATGCGCCTGAAAAGCCTGGTTCCCGCGCTTTACATCCTGTTCCTGATGCTGCCGATCTACTGGCTGGTGGCGATGAGCTTCAAGACCACCAACGAGATCCTGGCCGGGTTCTCCCTGTTCCCGCAGACCTGGACGCTGGCGAATTATATCGAGATCCTCACCGATCCGACCTGGTACTGGGGGTACATCAACTCGATCATCTATGTGACGCTGAACACGGTGATCTCGGTGCTGGTGGCCCTGCCGGCGGCCTATGCCTTTTCCCGCTATACCTTCGTGGGCGACAAGCACCTGTTCTTCTGGCTTTTGACCAACCGGATGGCGCCGGCGGCGGTCTTCGCGCTGCCCTTCTTCCAGCTCTATTCGGCGGTCGGCCTGTTCGACACCCATATTGCGGTCGCGCTCGCCCATTGCCTGTTCAACGTGCCGCTGGCAGTCTGGATCCTGGAAGGCTTCATGAGCGGCGTGCCGAAGGAGCTGGATGAGACGGCCTATGTGGACGGCTATTCCTTCCCGAGGTTCTTCGTCACCATCTTCCTGCCCTCGATCACGGCGGGGGTCGGCGTCGCCGCCTTCTTCTGTTTCATGTTCTCCTGGGTGGAACTGCTGCTCGCCAAGACGTTGACGGCCGTCGAGGCCAAACCCATCGCCGCGGTGATGACCCGGACCGCTTCCTCGGCAGGCTACGAACTCGGGCTGCTGGCGGCGGCCGGGACCCTGACCATCATTCCCGGTGCCATCGTCATCTATTTTGTCCGCAACTACATCGCCAAGGGCTTTGCCCTGGGGAGGGTCTGATGCTCGGCTGGATGGCCTGGACCTGGCCGACGGCGCTGCTGTTCGTCGGGATCTTCACCGCAATTGGCGTTCTGGTCCTGCTGGAACTGCGCTATCCGGGCGGACAGGCCCGCAGGGGCGTGCTCGGACTGACAACCACGCGCGGCGACCGCCTGTTCATCTCCCTGCTCGGCAGTGCCTTCATCTTCTTCGCCTGGCTGGGACTGATGGGCCCGCCGCTGTGGTGGCCCCTGGCGATCAGCCTGGGCTGGGGGATCTTCTGTTTCCGGAAAGTATGACGGCGACGCGGGTGTTCGACTAAAGGAATAGTATTTTCCCTGGCATTGATGCAAGAATGAGCGCCGTGGCCCCATCCAATCCGCAAATGGCGCAGGAAAATAATGAGAAAACGCAAGAGCAACGAGTTTCTGACCGAAGTCGAACTGGAGTTCATGACCGAACTCTGGAAGCTCGGCGAAGGCTCCGTGCGGGACATCCTGGCATGTCTGCCGCCGGAGAGAAAACTCGCCTACACCTCCTGTGCCACCATCATGCGGATCCTGGACGAAAAGAACTTCGTGGACAGCCGGAAAGAAGGCAAGACATTCATCTATTCCCCCCGGCTGACCAAAGACGCCTATCAGTCCCGTTTCCTTCGAAACCTGTCGGATAAACTGTTCGACGGCACGCCCGCGTCGCTGGTGGCGCGGCTTGTCGACGAATACGACCTTTCGGAGCAGGACCTGGAGGAGATCAGAGCGTTGCTGGACAGGAGGAGGACAGATGACGCTACTTAACCGGATGTTCGATGTTTACATCGATCTGAACATCATCCTGGCCGTTACGGCCCTTGTGTGGCTGACCGCGAAACTGGTTCTGGCCCGATTTGGAAAGAGGCTGACCTTCACGCTCCAGCTAGGCCTGCTCAACGGCCTGTTTGCCATCATTGTCCTGTCGCCGGCCATCGTGGCGGCCTATCACACCATGCTTGCGGCGGACGTGCTGCCCGTCCGGCTTCCGGTCAATCTGGCGGATTACGCGGTCGCGCATTATCTGCGCGGCGGCATCGCAATTCCGGCGGAGGACTTCCAGTCCCTTCTCGGATTGCGCAGCCGCGTAAGCGAGAGCATTCTCGCCATGGAACCGGGGTTCGGCAAGGGAGTCGCATTGTTCCTGATTGCCGGATTCGCTTGTTTCGGCCTGCGGCTGACCGTGAATTTCGTGCGTCTCCATCGCATGCTGGCCGGTTGCCACCTGTGGCGGCGCAACGGGCGTGTGCGGTTGCTGCTGTCGGATCTGGCCCCTGTGCCCTTTTCGGCGCGCGGGCCTTGTCATCACTACGTGGTGATCCCCTCGGACCTTCTGGCCGCGCCGGAGGATCTTGCCCTGGTTCTGAGGCATGAGTTCCAGCATCTGCGCCAGGGCGATGTGACCTGGGAGATCGCGCTGGAATGTCTGCGGCCGCTGCTGTTCTGGAATCCGTTCTACTATGTGTGGAAATCGGAGGTCGAACAGCTTCGCGAGCTGGCCTGCGACCAGAAGGTGGCCGAGGACGCGCGCGTGGATCCGAGGTCCTATTGCATGTGCCTGCTCAGGGCCGCTCAGGCGGGTCTGAAGAAACGCCAGGAACAAAGAACGCAGGACCGGTCGGGCGGTGTCGCTTCCGTCGCCCTGCTCGAGGTTCATGACAGGCTGCTGCGCCGGTCTCCGGCTCAGAAGCTCCGGCGCCGGGTGGAAGCCCTGATGGAACCGGACCGGCTGCAGCCGCACCGGGGCATTCTGGCGCTGGCGGGGCTGGCGATGGTGAGCGTCATTTTCCTGACGGCCCTGGCGATCCAGAAACCGGCGGACTGGAGCCAGGACCGGCTCATGCTGTCGGCGATCGTCAATCTGGAGCGCCTGCAGATCATCAACACGTTCGGACAGCGCCCGTAGGGCTCACGATCCTATCCGCCCTTGATCTTCAATTTGCCGCTGTCCGGCTTGTCCGGGGTTTCATTGGTCCAGGTGATGCGCAGGTCGAGGCGGGACTGGTCGTCCTCGGCGGTGGCGGTGACGCGCAGGTTCATCAGGCCCTTCGGTTCCAGGGTGATTTCGCCGGTATCGTCGCCGAACTGCAGTTCGCCCTTGGCGATGCCGCGTTTGACGGCGTCGAGCAGTTTCTGGATGGACTTCCTGTCCTGCAGGGACTGGTGCCGGAACCGGCCTTTTCGTTCCATCATTGCGCCAGTCCGTGTTGCTGAAGGATGCGTTCCGGGGTGAAAAGCTTGGCGTGGGGATAGTCCCGGCTGATGCCGAGGATGCTGCCGTGCGGATAGATGATCGTGGCTCCCGTCCCTATGCCTTCCAGACCTTCCGACCTTCTGGAGTGACGGTCAAGAGTGACATCGGCTTCCAGATGCAGCAGGCCGTGCTTGGACTTCAGCTGCTGGCCGTCATGCTGGTTGACATGCCCCTGCACCAGCAGCCGGATGCCGGCGAGATGCAGGTCGTCCACGCCGGTTTCCGTCAGCGGGTGGTCGACGTCCCGGTATTTGGTGCGCATGAGGTTCGCGACGGTTCCCGAATAGAACACGAAAGGGTCCTTGCGGCTCTCCTTCCGGAAGCGCCGGTTGACATGGGCCACGCCCTTTGAGGAAATCTGCGCCGCCATCTGGTCATCGATGCCGGCATGGACGAACAGGAAGGAACCGCTCTGGTGAACGGCTTTCATGCTGCGGAAGAACCAGGCGTAGCGACCGGACGGGTCGATGAACAGCTCCCGGCATTTCAGCGCCGCCGCGTAAAGCTGGCGGATGGTGAGGCCGGACTCGGCGGCATGAACGGCGAATTTTTCCGTCTTTTTCTTCAGTCGCTGCATTTCCTTCGCGATGGCCGCCGCGTTCATGTAACGGGCTGCAGCCTTCGGAAACTGCCTGGTCCATTTCCGCCCCGGCACCATGAGTTCCAGGCAGGTCTGCTCGTCGGGCAGGTCGGCCGTCGCGGCATTGGCCTCCGGATAGCGGTCGAAGACTTCCTTCAGGAGCGGCATGACCTTCTTGCCCATCCGCACGAACATATGGGCATTGAGCGACCCGCGCCTTACCGTCAGGGCCTCCAAACCCAGATAGAGCCGCAGGTCGTGATTGCCGGCGAGCAGCACGACATCCGCGCCGGATTTCACCAGAAGGGCCAGGCTGTCCAGCAGGTCGAGATTGCTCGGTCCCTTGTCGAGGCAGTCACCGCCGATGATGATCTGGCAGCTGCGGCCGAAGGGCGTGAGGGTGAAATCCCCGAGACCGCCACCCTCGCGGACGATGGCGCGCGCGGCCACGAGCGAGCGCAGCAGGCTCTCGGCATCGGCATGGGGATCGGAAATGAAGATCACCGGCTTTTGCGGCCACTCCCAGGGGCCGCCCTCGGTCGCCCTGGCCAGGCTGGAGATCAGGTCCGGAGCGGACGCATCAAGGCTCCCGGCATCGGTCCTCCCGTCCAGCGGCCAGGGGATGCAGCTTTGCGGCAGGCCGAGGTCGGCAACGTCTTCCTGTGCCATCGGTGGAAGAAGAGGGGTCAGGGGCATGTCGGTCATCATCGTGCTGTGCTGTCCCATTCAGTCCATTGCGGTTTCCAGGCTGTGGCGCTGTTTCCAGTCGCCGCAGTGATGTGACCAGGTGCCGTCCGCACCGGCCTTGAGCACGACGGGCCTTGCATGATGCATGCTCAGCTGGCGGATCTCTCCGAAGGCCAGTACACCCAGCTGATGGGCGGCATGACGCAGGGCGGCGCCATGACCGACGAAGATCTGCGCAGTCGCGCCGGGATGGCGGTCTTCAAGGTCGCCAAACCTCCGCTTCAGAAAGGCGGCGACCCGGTCTCCGGCTTCCATCAGACTTTCCGCTCCCTGAACCGGCAACGTGTAATGACTGTCCGATTTCCAGTCCGCAGGCGGCGGTGCATGGCGCGGGTCGTCTTCCAGAATCTGCTCGATCTCCGCCAGGGTCAGATTCGCCAGAGCGCCGACACTGCGCTCCGCAAGGGCTTCGTCTTCCGTCGTTCGGAACGTCAGCCCCGAGGCTTCGGAAAGGGAATGGCAGACCAGGCTGGCCGTCTGCCAGGCCCGCTGCTGCCGTGAGGAAAAGACCTCCGGGGCAAGCCGCCAGCCCTGGTCGCTGGCCATCAGTGCCAGTTCGCGGCCGGCGTCGAGGGCCTGCTCCTTGCCGGCTTCCGTCAGACCGTAGGGTTGCAGCGCGCTCGGCGTTTTCGCCTTCTGTCGATAGTCGCCATGGCGGAGCAGAATGGCATAACGCTCGCTCATGAAGTGCCTCCCAGCAGGCGCGTTCCCTCGTCGAACAAAGCGTCGAAATCGATCTGCCCGGTGACTTCCCAGACCTGAATGTCCGAAAGCGCATCAAGATAGGCCCTGGTGTCCATCGGCGCCCGGTCGCTCCAGAAGGTTCCGTCCGGCAACTGGTAAAACGGTCCCGGGCTTTTCATGATGGCCGAAAGCAGGTCGGGACGTTCCCTCAGATCGGTCTTTTTCACTTTCGTCGGTTCGTCGCTGTCACGCGACCAGTTCAGCACCCAGAAATCGGTCAGCCCGGCTTCATGGGCGATACGGCCCGGGCCGTAGATGTCCTCGATGAAGAGGTCGTATTTTTCTTCAACGTGCCAGAGTTCATCCGGTTCCATGTTGCGCAGTTCTTCCTCGCGCTCCTCGTCGAGGATGCCGGCTAGCCTGGCATTGGAGACGATCGTGCCGGGATTGATGCGCGGCAGTTTGGGAATGCCGAGTGCATCGGCATGGCCGTCGCGCGCGCGCACCAGCAGGCGGTCGTTGGTGACGTAGCAGGTGCCGGGGATCTCCATCAGCCGCAGCATGGTGGTTGATTTGCCACCGCCGGAAAGACCGGAAATGCCGAGCCCCCTGGAGGCGGTCTTCACCGCCGCCGCGTGGCAGGCAACCCAGCCTTGCCTCTGGAAGTGATTGAGGATCTGGGTGTTGACGAAATTGATCACCTGGTTCGGATGATCTTCGGTCGGCCCGAAGGCCACGGCCCAGTCGGGCGATTGCAGGAACTGGATGCCGGTGCGCACCTTGAGGATCATGCGGCCGCCGGGCAGGTCGCAGATGGCATCCTTGCGGCCAGTCTTGCCGGGCTCCCTGGCCCAGTCGCGATAGTCGACCGCGAACGGGAGGTCCGCGTCGCCGAGCACATGTACGGTCAGGTCCGGTTCTGCCGGCGCGGTAATCACGTGCTGGAAATAGCGCAGCAGTTCGGCCAGCAGCGTGTCCGACACGCAGCGGATTTCAACGACCAGGCCGCCGACGGTCAGGCAGACCGGGTCGCAGATCCGGGTTTGCCCTGCCGGGGCAAGCGCGTCGACGACGTCCTGAACGCCGGTCCTGTTCATGACGAAACCTCTGCGATCACATGGTCGGCGTAAAGTGTGGCGGCATCGATGGACGCGCCTTCGAGCGCGCCCCTGAACCCTCCGAAGGCCGACACCTCGAAAATGATCGGGCCGTCATTGGTCATTCCCACGTCCACGGTCGTGAAGTCCAGGTCGAAGGGTGCCTGGGCGCGGCGGGCCAGTTCGATGAGATCCCCGTCCGGCGAGTAGGGTTCGTATTTGCCGCCGTGCAGGATGGTGGTGTTCCAGCTGTCGGTCTGCGCAACCCGCGCGTAGGTGCCCAGGTATTTCCCTCCCAGGAACACCATGCCCAGATCCCGCCCGGACAGATCGACCTTTTTCTGTAGGTACATGACCGGGTTTTCCGCCTTGAAATCGGTAATTTTCTTCCTGAGAACGGCATCTCCCTCGTCCGCATTCATCAGGGTCATGCCGCGTGCCTTGGTCGAAAACAGCGGCTTGAAGACGGCACCGCCGAAGCGCTGCACGGCGGCGCAGGCCTGGTCGATGCTTTCGGTCACGCAGGTCGCCGGCATGGGAATGCCGGCATTGGCGAGGGTGACGGTGCAGCTCAACCGGTTGACCAGGCCGAGAATGGACCGGGTGCCGGAAAAGACCTTTACGCCGGCAGCCTCCGCCACGCGCAGCATCTCCAGGCGGTCGAGGGTGGCCGGACTGTATTCCTGGCTGATCTTCTTGATCACCAGGCCATCGAGCCTGCACAGGTCAGTGCCATCCGCCACCAGGGTGCGCGCCTCGAGATCCAGCAGGACATGGGCCATGTCGATCACGCAGCGGAAACCGGTACGTTCTTCAAGCGCGTCCGCGAGGACCTCGGTCGACCATTTGCCGGGAATGCCGACGACGCCGATTTTCAGATCAGTCAACGAAGATCTCCTTCATCTGAAGCCGGAATCTGGCTTCTCCGCCGGGCGGGCAGGCGGTGGCCTGTTCGATCAGGTAGCGCGCGCGCAGCCACATGCGCCGGGCGTGGGACTTGTCGAAAATGAACCGGGTGGAACTGGCGAAGGAGCGGGCAAGACCGAGGGCCAGCCGGTATTCGAATGTCGCGTCGCCCTGCTTGCGCGCAAAGGCGCGGGCGGACTTGTAGAAGGACTGGGTGATATTCATGATCCTGCGTCTGGTCTCCAGATCGAGTACCTGGAGACGGTAGTTCGACACCATGAAGACCGATACGTCCTGCACATAATCCATGTATCGGGACCGGTGCAGATCGATGAAATGGATCCGCTTTTCGCCCGGGTCGAAAATGATGTTGTCGACGTTGAAGTCGCCGTGGATATAGACGGAAAAGGGGGCGGGCACCTTTGCCTCGCGGGCGGCGGCCTCGGCAATGAGGGCGTCGAAGGAGGGGAAACGCTCGCCCGAGAAGCGGATTGCGGTATCCCTGAATTCCGGATGCACCCGGCGCACCTCTTCCAGCCTGCGGGCAAGCTGCTGCATGCTGCCGAGCTCGGCTGCCTCGCTGGTCCTGGTCTGTCTCCAGATGTCCTTCAGGGTTGCCGACAGACAGGCAAGTGCGGTCTCGCACAGCGCAGCGGATTCATTGAGCACGATGTGCTCGAAGGTCATTCCCGGCAGGTGTTCGATCAGGAGTGCGGCCGACTGATCGCGTTTCTGATAGGAGAGGATCTTCGGTGCAAGGCCGGGATAGATCGCGTGCCAGCTTTTCACACCCTGGCGCTCCTCCTTGACCTTGCTCTTTTCTCCGTCCTTGAAGACGGCCGCCACGGTTTCCGTCCTGTTGTCCCTGATGGCCGATATGGAGCTGCCGGAGCGGGTTTCGGCGATGGTTTCGATGCTCATGTCTCCGCCGTTGCCGTCCAGGTCCGAGATCAGCCCCTGAAGGGCGAAATAACGTTCCAGATTGACCGCCTGGCCGATATTCGCCGAAATTACGGCTTCGCTGATGGCTTTCAGGGAGTCGCCCATGCGCTGAAACTCGCTGGCGACCAGCAGACTGTTGGCGATGTCCGCCGGAAGGGCGTCCGGATTGCGCATTTCCCTGGTGTAGATCTTGAAGAGTTTGCGGTAGTCGGATTCGATCTTGTCCTGAAGCTGGCCGATGCCGATGGCCCGTTCGCTGTCATTCCTGAAAAAGGCTTCCTCGACCCTGGCAACGCCCTGCCGGACCCGCTTGACGATCGCCGGATAGCGTGCCGGAACCAGTGTCTCGAAGGTCTCGATCCGCTCGACGTGACGCAGGGACTGGCGCGCCAGTCCGGCGATGCGCTGCAGGTCGGTGGCGATGAATTCCAGACTGCGCAAGGTGAGATGCGCGCGGTTGTTCTTGCGGGTTCCGGCCATCTGCCGGACACAGGCCGCGTGAATGCGGGTCTTGAGATTATGGGCATAACCGGCCCGGTCCATGATCCGGCGGGCGGTCGCGGCCGTGGGGTCCTCAAAGAAGGTTTCCAGCTGAACCAGCTGTCCATCGATCTCCACGCACAGAAAATGGAGATTTTCCCGGATGGCTTTTGGCAAATTAGTCATTATGGGGTCCGAGATAGACTTCGGTCCCCCGCGTACAGCCTGGTGAAAACAGTTTTGTGACATAGTCCGGCCGAAGCTGTTGAGCGTTTTCGGCCGTAAGCCAGCAGGTTGCGGTCTGGTGAGGGTCCGGGTGGCAGCCGAGAACGGGCGTGTAGTCTTCCGCAACACTGCATTCGAAGACGAAATCGAGCTGATGCTGCCGTTCCTGTTCGCCGGATTTCAGCCGGTAGACTTCGGCGACATGCAGCAGGGGGCCAACCGTCACTTCCGCGCCGATCTCTTCCAGGCATTCGCGCTTCAGACAGTCGGTGAGGCTTTCTCCCGGGTCCTGTTTGCCGCCGGGGAGCGTGAAATAAAGGCCTTTTACCGGGTGGTGCTTTTCCTGGACCAGCAGGCAATCTCCTCGGCGGATGAAGGCGCGCGGGGTCGAGCGGATGAGGGGGCGAAACCCGGGAGAGGGACGGGTGTTTGTCGGAATTGCTCTGGACTCCCTTTCCGGGACCGCGCGGCCAAAAAGGCACCCCGAATGGTCGGGATGGTCCTCAAGTATAGGCGAGTCGCCGATGTCCGGCCAAACATTCGCCTGCCCATCGAGTGCCGGGAGGCCCTGTCGTCCGGTTTGCCGGCCCCCCGCACGGTACCGTTCGGGCCTTGTGCCGGGGCTGAGCTGAAGACCCGGCCGTCACGGGCTCACGAAAGCAGGGACGTCAGCCGGGGCGATCGCCTGCCGTTCATATGTCCGGCCCGGCCCGCGTGCCTTCGGTGGAAGGGTCGATTTCGTTGCGCAGTTCTTCCAGGGCGCGCATGCGTTCCTGGGCGCGCTCCTGGTTCTCACGGGTGACGCCGGCAATCAGCACTTCGGCAATCGCCATCAGCGCAAGGGATGAATCCCAGGGGGAGGGCACGGCCACGCGGGCAGGCAGGACGAAGCTTGCGAACCGGCCGACCGGGGACATCCAGCTGTCGGTGACAAGTGCCACCGTCGCGCCCTGTTTGGCGGCGGCTTCGGCGAACTGGATGATTTCGGCCTGGTATCGGCGGATGTCGAACACAACGACCACGTCCTTGGGGCCCATTCCGATGAGCTGGTCCAGCCAGTTGCCGTGCTGTCCGGCCACATGGGTCACATTCGGGCGCACGATCCTCAGATGGGCGGCCATGTATCGGGCCAGGCCGTCGGTAAACCGGCCGCCGATCAGATGGATGGCCTTGCGTTCGTCCGACAGCAGCCGGATAAGGCCGGCCAGTTCGCCTCCGGGCAGATGGGCAAAGGTCTCGCGGACGTTTTCCACAAGCTGGCCGACATGGGGGTCGCCGTTGGCGTCATCGGCCATATGGGCGCTTCGTGCCAGCGGTGAATTGAGCTGGTTTTCCAGCTCGCCGCGCAGCTTTCTCTGGAACTCGGCGAAGCCCGGATATCCCAGCCTGCCGATGAAGCGCAGGATGGTCGGTGAACTGACCCCCGCGGCCTCGGCGAACTGGGCAACCGTGCCCAGGCCCTGCATGGGATAATTGCCCAGAAGCGCATGCGCCGCTCTCTTTTCCGTCGCGGTGAATTCGTCCAGTCGGTCGCGGATTTCTTCCAGAAGCGGGCGTTCCATGATGGCGGACCTGATGTTCTGCTGCGTTGAATTTCATTTGACAGCGGCAGCAATCTACGTATCAAATATTACAGAACTTGGTCCCATCGGCAATACTGTAATAAAAGTTACAGACCTGCCGGCATTGATTTTTCAGGGAGTTTGGCATGGGCGCGAGCCTCCAGGCGGATGGCATGTCCCGGACCGTTGCGGTCGAAAATGCGGAGGGCACCGGTCCCTTCGTGTTTGTGTGCGACCACGCATCCAATTTCCTTCCGCCGCCCTATGATCGCTCGCTCGGGATTACCCAGACCGACAAGACCGCTCATATCGCCTGGGATCCCGGCGCGCTCGGCGTCGCCCTCGGTCTGTCGCAAC
This sequence comes from Labrenzia sp. 011, assembly GCF_003075075.1. Classification (GTDB taxonomy): domain Bacteria; phylum Pseudomonadota; class Alphaproteobacteria; order Rhizobiales; family Stappiaceae; genus Roseibium. The sequence continues at coordinate 17,420 of NZ_QCYM01000027.1, forward strand.
GTCTCGATTCACCGCTGGTCCACAGTGGGGTCTCCCGTCTGGTCATCGACTGCAATCGGGAAGAGGATCGTGCGGATCTGATCCCCAGCCTCAGCGAAACCACCCCGATCGCCGGAAACCGGAATCTCTCCGCATCGGAGATCGCGTTTCGTCTGGACCTGGCGCACCGGCCGTTTCACGAGGCGATCGACAAGGTCATCAACCAGCGGCTGGACCGGGGATTGCCGACTGCCGTGGTGTCGATCCATTCCTTCACGCCCGTCTACAAGGGCGATGCCAGACCCTGGGAGATCGGCCTGATCTCCGACAGGGACCGCAGACTCGCCGATCCGGTGCTTTCCGAGCTTCGCCGGAGAGGCGACCTGACAGTCGGCGACAATGAGCCTTATGCGCCCTCGGACGGCGTCTATTACACCATCCGCCGCCATGGCGAAGACCGGCAGCTGCCGTGCCTGATGATCGAGATCCGCAACGACGAAGTGAAGACCGCGGAGGAAGAAAGCCGCTGGTCGGAGATGCTGGCGCCGATGCTTGCACATGCGGCCGGGGCGACGCTCGGCAGCGCGAAGGGGAGTGCCCATGCTTAAGGCTGCGCGCTGCTACATTCACGCGGTCGACGGCTTCAACCGGGGCCTCGGCAAGATCATCATGTGGGGCATCTTCGTGATGGCCGGCATCCTGCTGTGGTCGTCCGTGTCGAAGACATTCTTCAATCCGTCGCTCTGGACCCTGGAAGTCGCCCAGTTCGCCATGGTCGCCTATTACGTTCTCGGCGGTCCCTATTCGGTCCAGCTGGGTTCCAACGTCCGCATGGATCTTTTCTATGCCGACTGGAGCCGGCGGAAAAAGGCCTGGTTCGATGCTTTCACGGTGCTGTTGCTGATGTTCTATCTCGGGGTCCTGCTTTACGGCGCGTTGAATTCGACCGCCTATTCGCTGGGCTATTTCGGCAAGGAGCCCTTCGCGTTCTACTGGGACCTCATCACCGCATTCGTGACCGGGGGCCCTGAAGCCGCCGGTGAGAAACTCGGGTATATCGAACGCAGTCCCACGGCCTGGCGGCCGTATCTGTGGCCAGTCAAATTCGTGATGGTTCTCGGATTCTTCCTGATGCTGCTGCAGGCGGTCTCGGAGTTCCTCAAGGATATCGTCGTGCTGCGGGGAGAGACGGTCTGATGTCCTATGAGATGATCGCCATCCTCATGTTCTCGTCGATGATGCTGATGCTTCTGACGGGGCAGCGCGTCTTCGGCGCGATCGGCGGCATTGCCGCCATCGCGGCCCTGGCCCTCTGGGGCACCGGGGGCGGAGATATTCCGTTTTCGGCCGCGATGAAGCTGATGAAATGGTATCCGCTGCTGACCCTGCCGATGTTCATCTTCATGGGCTATGTCCTGTCGGAAACGAAGATCGCGGACGACCTCTACAAGATGTTTCATGTCTGGATGGGGCCGGTAAACGGCGGTCTCGCCATCGGCACCATCCTCCTGATGGTGCTGATCTCGGCCATGAACGGCCTGTCCGTGGCCGGTATGGCCATCGGGGCCACGATCGCCCTGCCTGAGCTGTTGAAGCGAAAATACGACAAGCGCATGGTCACGGGGGTGATCCAGGCCGGGTCGTCCCTGGGCATTCTCGTGCCCCCCTCCGTGGTGCTGGTGCTTTATGCGATGATCGCCCGCGCGCCCGTCGGCCAGCTCTGGCTTGCCGGTGTGGTGCCCGGCCTGATGATGGCGGCCATGTTCATCGTCTATATCGCCGTGCGTTGCCGGATGAACCCCGAACTGGGGCCGGCGCTGACCGAGGACGAGCGTCAGTCCTCCAGCGGCGAGAAATACCATCTCCTTCTGGCGGGCATCCTGCCGCTGGCGATCTTCGCGACCATGATGGTGCCCTTCGTCAACGGCTGGACGAGCCTGGTGGAAAGTTCCGCCATCGGCGCGCTGACCGCCCTGCTGGCCGCCGTTGTCAAGCGGCGCATGACCCTGGATATCCTGATCCTGTGCATGAAGAACACGCTGGGCATTTCCTGCATGTTCATGTGGATCATTCTGGCGGCACTGGGCTTCGGCGCCGTGTTCGACGGGCTGGGCGCGGTCAAGGCCATCGAGAACCTGTTTACCGAACAGCTCGGCCTGTCGCCATGGATGATCCTCATCCTGATGCAGCTGTCCTTTCTGGTGATGGGAACCTTTCTCGATGATACGGCCATGCTGGTGATCGTCGCGCCGCTCTATGTGCCGCTGGTGGCGCGGCTGGATCTGGGCATGCCCGCGGGCGATGTGCTGATCTGGTACGGGGTGCTCTACACGATTACCACCCAGATCGCCTATATGACGCCGCCATTCGGTTACAATCTTTTCCTGATGCGGGCGATGGCACCTCCGAGCATTTCCATGCGCGATATCTACGGTTCGATCACGCCGTTCGTGCTGGTGATGATCCTGGCGCTGGTGCTGGTGATGACTTTCCCGCAGATCGCGCTCTGGCTGCCGGACCTGATCTACGGCAAATAGGTGAGACATGGGGAACAATAAAAACAACATCCGGAGAAAACGGAGTTGAAAGGGCAGTCGGATCAGAGCCGGGAACCGGCCGGACTGTCAGGATTCTTGAATGAAGCAAGGGGAACTCAATATGACCAACAGACGTGATTTTCTCAAAAAGGCCGGTGTCGGCACCGTTGCCGCCGCAGGCGCCGCCACTCTCGCGGCTCCCGCCGTTCATGGCCAGTCGCCGATCAAGTGGCGCCTGCAGACCTACGCGGGTCCGGCCCTGGCCGAACATGTGATCAAGCCGCATATCGATGCCTTCAACAAGGCGGCGAACGGCGAGATGGTAATCGAGCTTTATACGGCGGATCAGCTCGTTCCGACCGGGGAACTGTTCCGCGCCATGCAGCAGGGCACCATCGATGCCGTCCAGTCCGATGACGACAGCATGGCCTCTCCGACGGAAGTCACCGTCTTCGGTGGCTATTTCCCGTTCGGATCCCGCTATTCCCTCGATGTGCCGGTGCTGTTCAACCAGTATGGCCTGAAGGAAATCTGGGAAGAGGAATATGCCAAGGTTGGCGTCAAGCACATTTCCGCCGGTTCGTGGGACCCGTGCCATTTCGCCACCAAGGACCCGATCCGCTCGCTGAAGGATCTGGAAGGCAAGCGTATCTTCACCTTCCCGACCGCCGGGCGTTTCATGAGCCAGTTCGGCGTCGTTCCGGTCACCCTGCCGTGGGAAGACATCGAGGTTGCCGTCCAGACCGGCGAACTCGACGGCATCGCCTGGTCGGGTATTACGGAAGACTACACGGTCGGCTGGGCCGATGTGACCAACTACTTCCTGACCAACAACATCTCGGGTGCCTGGGCGGGGTCCTTCTTCGCCAATCAGGAGCGCTGGGACGAACTGCCGGATCACCTGAAGACCCTGCTGCAGCTCGCCATGGACGCCTCGCACTACTATCGCCAGTGGTGGTACTGGGGCGGTGAAGCCAATCTGCGTGTCAACGGCACCAAGATGGAGCTGACCACCATTCCGGACGCCGAATGGGCCACGGTCGAAGAGGCCGCGATGGCCTTCTGGGACGAGATCGCCGCAGAGTCTCCGGTCAAGGCGAAGGTCGTCGAGATCTTCAAGAAGTACAATCAGGACATGCAGAAGGCCGGCCGGCCCTACCGTTACTCCTGATGTTGCCCAGGTCATGCCGTGTCTCATTGGCCGGCATGACCGCACTTACCGGTCCGGAGCTCAAGGCCCCGGACCGGCTTTCGGATTTCAAAGACCCAAGACCCGCCCAACACGGACTCAAGAAATGCCAGGCAACCTGACCTTCGATGCGCTGAAAACACTCGTTTCCTCGGGCGAAATCGATACGGTGCTCACCTGCATCGTCGATATGCAGGGGCGGCTGATGGGCAAACGGTTTCATGCCCGGCATTTCGTCGACAGCGCCTACAACGAAACCCACTGCTGCAACTATCTGCTGGCGACCGATCTCGAGATGTACACGGTCGAGGGGTATGCGGCGACAAGCTGGTCGGGCGGCTATGGCGACTACGTCATGAAGCCGGATCTGGCCACCTTGCGGCTGGTGCCGTGGCTGGAGGGGACGGCGATGGTGATCTGCGACGTGCAGGATCATCATACCCACGAGGACGTGCCGCATTCCCCGCGGGCCATGCTGAAGGCGCAGGTTGCCCGTATGGACGCGCTTGGCCTCACGCCGGTCATGGCGACCGAACTGGAATTCTTCCTGTTCGAGAAGAGCTACGAGGACATGCGCAAGGGGGGCTTCCGCGATCTGGAGCCGATCTCCGGTTACAACGAAGATTATCATATCCTGCAGACCACCAAGGAAGAGGACGTCATGCGCCCGGTGCGCAATTGCCTCTTCGAGGCGGGCATTCCGGTGGAGAATACCAAGGGCGAGGCGGAGGCGGGCCAGGAAGAGCTCAACATCAAATACGCCCCGGCACTGGATACGGCCGAATATCACACCATCGCCAAGCACGCGGTCAAGGAGATCGCCTGGGCGAAAGGGCGCTCGGCGTCCTTCCTGGCGAAATGGCGGCATGACAAGGTCGGCTCTTCCTCGCATGTGCATCAGTCGCTGTTCGACAGGGACGGCAACAATGTCTTTTGCGACGCCAAGGGCGAATACGGCATGTCGGAGACGATGCACCACTATGTTGCCGGGCTGATCAAATACGCACCCGACTACACCTATTTCCTGGCGCCCTACATCAACAGCTACAAGCGGTTCCAGAAGGGCACCTTCGCACCGACGAAGACCGTCTGGTCGATCGACAACCGCACGGCCGGCTTCCGCCTGTGCGGCGAGGGGACCAAGGCGCTCAGGGTGGAATGCCGCATTGGCGGATCCGATCTCAATCCCTATCTTGCGCTTGCCGTTCAGATCGCCGCCGGCCTGAAGGGCATCGAAGAAAAGCTGCCGCTCGACCCGCCGGCCGCCGGTGATGTCTATGAAGCCAAACGGGCAAGGGAAATCCCGCAGAGCCTGCGGGATGCCCGCGAAACCATGCGCAAGTCGAAGTTCCTGCGCGAGGCTTTCTCGGATGGCGTGATCGATCACTACGCCCGTGCGGCGGAGTGGGAAATCGAGGAATTCGACCGGGCGGTCACGGATTATGAAATCGCCCGCGGCTTCGAACGGGCATAGCAGGCCTGCCCGCATCCCGCGGAGGGCCGGACGGCCCATCCCCGGGAATGGGGCCCACGTTCAGGAGTTTGCCGCCGGTCTTGCCTGACAGCGTTTCGCGTCTCGTCGGGATACCGGTACGGCAGGGAATTGAAGTTAGAGCCAACCACTTTCAACAAAGCCGCGCGAAAAGACGCTGCTCTGAGAGGTTCCGGAATGTCAGATGTGATCAGACTTATCTCCCCCATCGACGGTTCTGTCTATGCCGAACGTCCGGCCCTGGATGAACCCGCCGTCGAGAAAACCGTTTCGCTTGCCCGCTCCGCGCAGCCCGGCTGGGCGGCCCTGCCGGTATCCGAGCGGGTGGCCTATTGCGAAAAGGCCCTGGAAGCTCTCAAGGGGATGAATGACGAGGTGGTCACGGAGCTGGCCTGGCAGATGGGCCGGCCGGTGCGCTATGGCGGCGAACTGGGGGGCACGATCGAGCGGACGGAATATTGCGCAAAGACAGCCGCGGAAGCGCTCGCGGATATCGAGCGCACCGACAAGCCCGGTTTCAAGCGTTATGTGAAGCGTGTGCCTCTGGGCATCGTCATGGTGATCGCGCCGTGGAACTATCCGTTCATGACGGCGATCAACACCATCATGCCGGCGTTGATGGCGGGCAATGTGGTCCTCCTGAAACATGCCGCGCAGACCCTTCTGGTCGGCGAGCGTCTTGCCAGGGCGTTCGAGATCGCCGGTCTGCCCAAAGGGGTGTTCCAGAATATTGTCCTGACCCATGCAGGCACCGAAAAGCTGCTCGGCTCCGGGGCGATCGATCATGTCAATTTCACGGGGTCCGTCGGCGGCGGTCGTGCCATCGAAAAGGCGCTGGCCGGGACTTTCGCCACGCTCGGCCTGGAGCTCGGCGGCAAGGATCCGGCCTATGTCCGTTCGGATGCCGACCTGGACTATGCGGTCGGCAATCTGGTGGACGGGGCTTTCTTCAATTCCGGCCAGTGCTGCTGCGGTATCGAGCGGATCTATGTGCATGAAAGTCTGTTCGACCGCTTCGTCGACGGTTTCGTCGATCTGACCAGCCAGTACAAGCTCGGCAACCCGCTGGACGAGGCGACCACGCTCGGCCCGATGGCCCAGGCCCGCTTCGCTGCCTGGGTGCGCGAACAGACCCAGGAGGCACTGCGCAAGGGCGCCAGGGCTCATATCGACCCGTCGAAATTTCCCCAGGACAAGGACGGCACGCCCTATCTTGCTCCGCAGGTGCTGACCGACGTGAACCACCAGATGTCCGTCATGCGCGAGGAAAGCTTCGGTCCCGTCGTCGGCATCATGAAGGTCCGGGACGATGAGGAAGCGCTGCAGTTCATGAATGACAGCCCCTATGGCCTGACCGCATCGATCTGGACGGAAGATGTGGATGCCGCCGCCCGGATCGGAGACAAGGTCGAGACCGGCACGGTGTTCATGAACCGCTGCGACTATCTCGATCCGGCTCTTGTGTGGACCGGCGTCAAGGATACCGGCAAGGGCGCGGCCCTGTCGGAGATAGGCTTCCACAACCTGACAAGACCGAAATCCTTCCACTTCCGCGTGGAGCATTAAGGGACCAAAGGATCGAGTGCGCCGCCCCGCAATCCGTTGCCTGCCGGCCGGGCGGGTGCGGCGCGCTTCCATCTCTGTCGGCACGCTGAAACGCGGTGCCGATGTCTGACGAAATTGACTGGGAAAGGCCCAGTTCTGGTTACCAACGTTCAACCCACGAGACACACATGAGCGCACTTCCTTCCGTCAACTGGTCCTACCCCACTTCCATCCGCTTCGGCGCCGGGCGTATCCGGGAACTGCCGGAGGCGGTCAAGGCCACCGGCATGACCAATCCGCTGCTGGTCACCGATCCGGGGCTTGCCGCCCTGCCGATGGTTGCCGAGGCGATTGAAAGCCTGAAGGCCGCGGGTCTCAGCGCTGCCGTCTTTGCGGACGTCAAGCCGAACCCCGTGGACAGCAACGTTTCGGCGGGCGTCGACGCCTTCAAGGCCGGCGGGCATGACGGGGTGATCGCCTTCGGTGGCGGCTCGGGTCTTGATGCGGGCAAGCTGATCGCCTTCATGTCCGGTCAGAGCCGTCCGATCTGGGATTTCGAGGATATCGGTGACTGGTGGACCCGGGCCGATCCGGCCGGGATCGCGCCGATCATCGCGGTGCCGACCACGGCGGGCACGGGGTCGGAAGTCGGCCGCGCGGGCGTGGTGACCAACGAGGCGACCCATACCAAGAAGGTCATCTTCCATCCGAAGATGCTGCCGGCCATCGTGATCTGCGATCCGGAACTGACGGTTGGCATGCCGCGCTTCATCACCGTGGGCACCGGCATGGACGCGCTGGCCCATTGCCTGGAAGCCTATTCGGCGCCGATGTATCATCCGATGTCCGAGGGCATCGCCCTGGAAGGCATGCGGCTGGTTCTGGAGAACCTGCCGAAGGTTGCCGCCGACGGCACCGACCTGGAAGCGCGCGGCCATCTGATGAGCGCTGCGGCCATGGGGGCGGTTGCCTTCCAGAAGGGCCTTGGCGCCATCCATTCGCTGTCCCATCCGGTCGGCGCGCTCTACGACACCCACCACGGCATGACCAACGCGGTGTTCATGCCCTATGTGATGCAGTTCAACAGACCGGCCATCGAGGGAAAATTCGAACGTCTGGCCGGGTTCCTCGGCATCGCGGGCGGCTATCAGGGCGTTCTGGAAACCGTCCTGAAACTGCGCGAGGACCTCGGCGTGCCGCATACGCTCGCGGGCCTGAAGGTCGATGACAGCAAGCGCGATCTGATTGCCGAAATGGCCATTGTCGATCCGACCGCGGGCGGCAACCCGGTGCCGCTGACAAAGGACGGCGCCCTGGAGATCTTCGACAAGGCGCAGCTCGGCACGGTCTGACGGCACTGTGCCCTGAGGCACGCCGTTTCCCAATATACGATCACCCCGTCTTCATTCGAATTCGGGGTGATCGACCAACGTCCTATCCGTTGCCGCCGGTATTCCGCCATGCGACCGGAGTCTGTCCGGTGATGCCCTGAAACTCCCTGCTGAAGTTTGACCTGTTGACGAAACCGGCCTCATGCATGGCGGTGGTTATGGTCTTGTCCTGCTGCTGCATCAGCAGTCGGCGCAGCTCCTGTACGCGCATGCCGTTCACATAGCGGCAAACATTCTCGCCGGCCAGACGGTTGATTGCCTGTGACACCTCCCGGGCGGGCAATCCCGCTCCATGCATGCTTCCTGACGGGCTTTTGCCATCTCGTCTTCATTTATGAGGTCACACCCTAGTAAAGCCAGCGGGGCAATCCGGTGGCCAGGGCGGGGAACAGCCACAGGATCGCCACCGCCACGACCTGCAGCAGAATGAAGGGGACGACGCCGCGATAGATCTGGCCGGTGGTGATCTCCTTCGGCGCCGCGCCGCGCAGGTAGAACAGCGAGAATCCGAAGGGCGGGGTCAGGAAGGAGGTCTGCAGGTTGACGGCGATCAGCACGGTCAGCCAGACCGGATCGATGCCCATGAGGATGAGCGGCGGAATGAGCACGGGCAGCAGGATCACCGAGATCTCGACGAAATCGAGAAAAAAGCCGAGCACGAAGACGAACAGCATGGCGAAGATCAGCGCGCCGGTGGCGCCGCCGGGCATTTCCTCGAGGATCTGATGCACCCGGTCCTCGCCGCCAAGACCGACGAAGACCAGGGAGAAGAAACTCGCCATCAGGATGGTCGCGAAGATCATCGAGGTGACGGTCAGGGTCGACAGCAGGGAAGCCTTCAGGAGCCCGTCGGAAAAGGCGGCCTTCAGGATGCGCAGGATGACAAGAAGGGCAAAGACCGCCAGTCCGGCATAGAGTGCGGCCAGCACATAGCCACCGGCCGATATGTCGGAGCGTTGCAGGCGGACCGGGAGAAGGGTGGCCGCCACTGCAAGGACAAGCAGGGCAAGGGTGGCCAGCACGATCAGGCGGGTGGAGACGCCGAGGCGCCGGCCTGCCAGCAGGATCGCGCCGACGGCACCGACGGAGGCCGCCTCGTTGGGCGACGCGATGCCGCCGAGGATCGAGCCGAGCACGGCGAAGATCAGCAGGACCGGCGGGACGATGGCGCCGGCGATCTCGCCTGCGGACGGCTTGTCGACATGTTCCTTCATGGCGGGCGCGTCCGCGGGAAAGAGGAACGCGCGGCCGGCGATATAGGCGCAATAGACCAGCACCAGCAGCAGGCCGGGCACCATCGCCGCAGCGAAGGTCTGGCCGACGGAAATGGTCTCGATGGTGAATTTTCCCTGCGCATACTGGGCCTGCTGGAAGGCGTTGGACATGACGTCGGCCAGGATGATCAGCAGCGTGGAGGGGGGAATGATCTGTCCGAGGGTTCCGGCGGTGCAGACCATGCCGGAGGCGAGCTTCGGATCGTAGCCGTTGCGCAGCATGGTCGGCAGGGCAATCAGCCCCATGGCCACCACTGTCGCACCGACAATGCCGGTGGAGGCGGCCAGCAGCGCGCCGACCAGCATGACCGAGATGCCGAGACCGCCGTTCATCCGGCCGAACAGACGGCCCATGGTTTCGAGCAGATCTTCCGCGATGCGGCTCTTTTCCAGGATGATGCCCATGAGCACGAAGAGGGGAATGGCCGTCAGGACCGGATTGGTGAGCACGCCGAAGAAGCGCTGGCCCATGGCGCCCATCAGCTGGATGTTGAAGTCGCCGAGCATCCATCCAAGCAGCGCGAAGCCCGTCGCGACGCCGGCGATGGTGAAGGCGACGGGATAGCCGAGCAGGATGAAGGCGATCAGCGCGCCGAACATGATCAGATCGAGGGGCAGGCTCATGCTGCGGCGCCTTTCAGCCGGAGAATGTCACGGATCAGGGCGGCAAGTCCCTGGACCAGAAGAAGGATGCAATAGGCGGGTATGAGGGATTTCAGCAGGAAGGAAGCCGGAATGCCGCCGACGGAAATCGGCCCCTCGAGAATCGACCAGCTGCCGCGCACGGTCGGCCAGGAAAACCAGAGCAGCAGCAGAAGTGCGGGCGTCAGCAGGAAAACATGCCCGAAGAGGTCGATCCAGGCCTGGGCGCGTTCCGAACATTTGGCATAGAAGATGTCGACCCGCACATGGGCATTGACCAGGAAGGTGTAGCCGGCCCCGAGCATGAACAGGGAAGCGTGGAAATAGAGCACGCCTTCATCGAGAAAAATGTAGCTGTAGCCGAAGACGTAGCGCAGGAGCACGATCACGAACTGCAGCATCAGCATGGCGAGCGCCGCCCAGCACATCGTGTTGCCGATCACCGAATTGACGCGCTCCAGCGCGCCCGCAAGTTTTTCCATCTGATGTATCCTGCTGTTCGATCCGGCCAGGACCGGATTTGCCCGTCGCGAATTAGGATCAGAAGACCTGCCACTTGTCATCCCCGCGCAGGCGGGGAACCGGTGACCGCTGTTCCGGGCAGCGATTGCGGAGAGGCCACGCCGGTTCCGGCTTTCCAGCCGAGAAGCGTATTCTCAACGCACTCTCGTCCCGAGACGGACCGTCAAGCCCGTCGCAGGATGAGATCTGCCGTGGTCGAACGGCATCGGTTCGGGGGAGAGGTTCCTCTCCCCCGCGCGCAGGTGCCGTCCGGTCAGTCGTAGTTGTAGTCCATGACGCGGGCGTTCATCTGGCCGTTGTCCGCATAGGGCATGTATTCACGCATCAGCTTGCGGTAGGCGAGGAAGCTTTCGGTGATGCGTTTGACCAGTTCATCATCGCTGGCCCTCAGATCCGCGATCACTTCGCCGGCGGCATTGCCCATGGCGATGATCACTTCATCCGGGAGCTTGCGCACCATCACGCCGTGATCGTTGACCAGCTGGGTCAGGGCCTGGGCGTGCTTGGTGTTGTACTCGGTCAGCACGTCGTTGTAGAGGCTGGCGCAGGCATGGCGCACGGCTGCCTGAAGATCTTCGGGAAGATCGTTGTAGGCTTCCAGATTGACGGCGCATTCCTCGGCCGAAGACGGCTCGCCGACGCCGGGCCAGTAGTAGTTCTTGGCGATCTGGTAGTAGCCGAGCGCACTGTCGCTCCACGGGCCGATGAACTCGCCCGCATCCAGGGCGCCGGACTGCAACGCCTGGAACATGGCCGGACCGCTCATGGCCTGAACGGCCATGCCGAGCTTGGAGCACATTTCCGAGGCGAGGCCGGTGGAGCGGAACTTCAGGCCCTTGAGATCGTCGGCGCTGTTGATCTCGTTGCGGAACCAGCCGGCCCACTGCGGTCCGGAATTGCCGCACAGGAACGGCTTCAGGTTGAAGTTGGCATAGATCTCGTCATACAGCGCCTGACCGCCGCCATGGATCAGCCAGCCGGCCTGTTCGGGGGCGGTCAGGCCGAAGGGCTGGGAGCCGAACAGCAGGATGCCCTTGGACTTGGAGCCCCAATAGGCGGGAACCGCATGATACAGCTCGGCCGTGCCCTGGCCGACGGCGTCGAAGACACCGTTGCCCGGGACGATTTCGCCGGCGGCAAAGAGCTTGACCTCGATGCGGCCGCCGGACAGCGCGGTGATGCGGTCCGCCAGCATTTGCGCAGCCACGCCGGGACCGGGAAGGTTCTTCGGCCAGGCGGTGACCATGCGCCACTGGCGCACGTCCTGAGCGATTGCCGGAGCCGCCAGAGTGGTGGCGGCGGCAGCGACGGTGCCTGTGGCACCGGCTTTGAGAAAATCACGTCTTTTCATGGTATTACCCCTCGTTCACAGATTTATGCCCGGAGCGTCCTGCCGTGGTTTTTAGTCTCCCAGAATTCCCGGCAGGTTGAGCCCCTGTTCTTTCGCGCAGTCGATCGCGATTTCATATCCGGCATCGGCGTGACGCATCACGCCGGTGGCCGGGTCGTTCCACAGCACCCGTTCGATGCGACGGTCCGCGTCCTGCGTACCGTCGCAGCAGATGACCATGCCCGAATGCTGGGAAAAGCCCATGCCGACACCGCCGCCATGGTGCAGCGACACCCAGGTGGCGCCGGAAGCGGTGTTGAGCAGCGCATTCAGGAGCGGCCAGTCGGAGACGGCATCGGAGCCGTCCTTCATGGATTCGGTTTCCCGGTTCGGCGAGGCCACGGAGCCCGAATCCAGATGGTCGCGGCCGATGACGACCGGCGCCTTCAGTTCCCCGGTGCGCACCATTTCGTTGAAGGCGAGGCCGAGGCGATGGCGCTGGCCGAGGCCGACCCAGCAGATCCGCGCCGGAAGGCCCTGGAAGGAAATGCGCTCGCGCGCCATGTCGAGCCAGTTGTGCAGGTGCGGATCGTCCGGGATGAGTTCCTTCACCTTGGCGTCGGTCCGGTAGATGTCCTCCGGATCGCCGGACAGGGCGCACCAGCGGAACGGGCCGATGCCGCGGCAGAAGAGCGGACGGATATAGGCCGGGACGAAGCCGGGGAAGGCGAAGGCGTTTTCCAGCCCTTCCTCCAGCGCCATCTGGCGGATGTTGTTGCCGTAGTCGAGGGTCGGCACCCCGGCGTTCCAGAAATCGACCATCGCGGCCACATGGACCTTCATCGAGGCGCGGGCGGCCTTTTCCACCGCCTTGGGATCGCTCTCGGCCCTGGCCCGCCATTCGGCGACAGTCCAGCCCTGGGGCAGGTAGCCGTTGACCGGGTCGTGGGCGGAGGTCTGGTCGGTGACCATGTCCGGCTTCACGCCGCGTCTGACCAGCTCGGGAAAGACGTCGGCGGCATTGCCGATCAGGGCGACGGATTTGGCTTCGCCGGCCTTGGTCCAGCGCTCGATCATCTCAAGCGCCTCGTCGAGGGAATGGGTCTTTTCGTCGACATAGCGGGTGCGCAGGCGGAAGTCGGCGCTTTTCTCGTCGCATTCGACCGCCAGGCAGCAGGCGCCGGCCATGACGGCGGCCAACGGCTGGGCGCCGCCCATGCCGCCGAGGCCGCCGGTCAGGATCCAGCGGCCCTTCAGGTTGCCGTCATAATGCTGGCGGCCGGCTTCCATGAAGGTTTCATAGGTGCCCTGCACGATGCCCTGGGTGCCGATATAGATCCACGATCCGGCGGTCATCTGGCCGTACATGGCCAGTCCCTTCTTGTCGAGTTCGTGAAAGTGATCCCAGTTGGCCCAGTGCGGCACCAGGTTGGAATTGGCGATCAGCACGCGCGGCGCGTCCTTGTGGGTCCTGAACACGCCCACCGGCTTGCCGGACTGGACGAGCAGGGTCTCGTCGTCCTCAAGTTGCTTGAGACTGGCGACGATGCGGTCGAAATCGTCCCAGGTGCGCGCGGCGCGGCCGATGCCGCCATAGACCACCAGTTCATGCGGATTTTCCGCCACATCCGGATGCAGATTGTTCATCAGCATGCGCAGCGGCGCTTCGGTCAGCCAGGACTTGGCATTGAGTTCGGTGCCTGTCGGCGGGAACACGTCGCGGGCATTGTGGCGGCGGTCAACCATGGTTCGCTCCCTGAGTATCCTGAAGGTTTCGGGCAAGGGACGGGGCAAGGCCTTCCAGCGCGCCGAGAATGTCCCCGAGATGGGCGCGAAGACGTTCGGCCCTGGCCTCGTCATAGGCAAAGGGCGTGTCTTCGGTGGCAAGATGGGTCTTTTGCGCCAGTTCCATCTGGATGGCGTGGACACCGTCTGCCGGGCGCCCGTAGTGACGGGTCGTCCAGCCGCCCTTGAAACGGCCGTTGAGGACGGCGCTGTAGCCTTCGGCCGCCTGCGTCCGGCCGACGACGGCTTCCTCCACCGGTGCGGCGCAGGTGGTCCCGTTGTTGGTGCCGGTGTTGAAATCCGGCAGGGTGCCCTCGAACAGGAAGGGCACGACGGAGCGGATCGAATGGCAGTCGTAGAGGATGGCGACCCCGTGCCTTGCCTTTACCCGCTCCAGCTCGGCGGCGAGCGCGGCATGGTAAGGCGCATGCCAGGCCTGCCGGCGCGCCTCGATCTCGGCCGCATCCGGCTCCTCGCCGGCGTGATAGAGGGGGCGTCCGTCGAAATCGGTGGTCGGGCAGAGGGTCGTGGTGTTCTGGCCGGGATAGAGCGACACGCCTTCCGGATCGCGGTTGGCGTCGATCACGTAGCGATGGAAATTGGCGCGGACCATCGTCACGCCGGGCAGCAGGCCGGAGTAGAGCCGGTCGACATGCCAGTCCGTGTCGGCAAGCTTGCGGCCGGTCTCGTTCAGACGGGCCAGAATCTCCTGCGGCACGAAGGTGCCCGCATGGGGAACGCCCAGAACGAGAGGTCCGTCTCCCCGGGTGACGTCAACCGGCTGCATGGTTTCCTCCCAGCGTGATCAGATGCTCCGGCGACAGGACGGACACAAGGGCCCGGCTGCGCACGAGGTCGGCGGCCTTTTCCAGGTCGGGGGCCAAGTAGCGGTCCTTGTCGAGCGCGGGCACAGTCTCCCGCAGCCGGGCGATGACCGCCTGCAGCGACGGGCTGGTGCGCAGGGGCGCCCGATGCTCGATGCCCTCGATGGCGCACAGAAGTTCCACGCCGAGAATATGCGACAGATTGCGGTTCATGCGGCCGAGACGGCGGGCGCCATGGGCGGCCATGGAGACATGGTCTTCCTGGTTGGCGCTGGTCGGGGTGGAGTCCGTCGAGCAGGGATTGGCGAGATGCTTGTTCTCGCTCATCAGCGCGGCGGTGGTGACCTCGGCGATCATCATGCCGGAGTTCAGCCCCGGATCCCGGGCCAGGAACGGCGGCAGGTCGAAGGACAGTGTCGGGTCGACCATCAGCGCGACACGGCGCTGGGCGATGGCGCCGAGTTCGGCGACGGCAAGGGCGATCTGGTCGGCGGCGAAGGCGACCGGTTCGGCGTGGAAGTTGCCGCCGGAGACGATGCGGTCCGCGTCGATCAGCACCAGCGGATTGTCGGTGGCCGCATTGGCCTCGATTTCGAGCGTGCTTGCCGCCATGCGCAGGAGATCGATGCAGGCGCCTGCGACCTGGGGCTGGCAGCGGATGCAATAGGGATCCTGAACCCGGCTGTCGCCCTCGCGGTGGCTCTCGCGGATTTCGGAGCCTTCCATGATGGCTCGCATGGCCCGGGCAACCTCTATCTGGCCGCGATGGCCGCGCAGCTCGTGGATTTCCGGCAGCAGCGGCGCGGTCGAGCCCATGATCGCGTCGGTGGACAGGCTGGCGGTCAGCAGGGTTGCCTCCGCAAGCCGCCAGGCATCGAACAGGGCGGTGAGCGCGCAGGCGGTGGAAAACTGCGTGCCGTTGATCAGCCCGAGACCCTCTTTCGGTCCGAAGACGACGGGGTTCAATCCGGCCTTTGCCAGCGCCGTGCCGCCCGGCATGCGCTCACCGGCGAATTCGGCCTCGCCTTCGCCGATCAGCACGGCGGTCATATGGGCAAGCGGGGCCAGGTCGCCCGAGGCGCCGACCGAGCCCTGCGAGGGAATGACCGGCGTGACGCCCTTCTCGAGGCAGGCCTCGATCAGTTCCAGAACCTCGAAACGCACACCGGAGGCGCCCCGGCCGACGGAGAGCAGCTTGAGGGCCATCATCAGCCGCGTGGTGCTGCTGTCGAGGGCCTCGCCGACACCGCAGCAATGGGACAGGATCAGGTTGCGCTGCAGGGTGGCCGTGTCCTGCGCGGCGATCTTGACGCTGGCCAGCTTGCCGAAGCCCGTGTTGACCCCATAGACCGCTTCGTCGCCGCGTGCGGCGATGGCGACGCGTTCGGCGGCGAGATCGATCGCCGCTTGCGCCGACCGGTCGATGCGCACGGGAAGTTCCTGTCGGCAGATCCGTTCCAGATCGGCCAGGGTTACGGTGCCCGGTATGAGGGTAAGAGCGCTCATCGAGAGCCTCCGAAAATGCGTTTTTCCAGGGAATTGAAGCCGATCCGGTAGGAAAGCTCCGCCGGGTGGTTCACGTTCCAGATGGCAAGATCGGCGCGTTTTCCGGCTTCCAGCGTGCCTTGGTCGGTCAGACCCAGGGCCCTGGCGGCTTCGCGGGTGACCCCGGCAAGCGCTTCTTCCGGCGTCATGCGGAACAGGGTGCAGCCCATGTTCATGGTGATGAGCAGCGAGGCGAGGGGAGAGGAGCCCGGATTGCAGTCGCTGGCCAGGGCGACGGGCACCTTGTGCCGGCGCAGAAGCTCCAGCGGCGGATATTGCGTTTCGCGCAAGGTGTAGAACGCGCCGGGCAGCAGAACGGCGACGGAGCCGCTTGCGGCCATCGCCTTCACGCCGGCTTCGTCCAGAAATTCCAGGTGGTCGGCGGAAAGCGCGCCATAGGAGGCCGCCAGGGCCGCGCCGCCCAGATTGGACAGCTGCTCGGCATGGAGCTTGACCGGCAGTGCGAGTTCACGGGCCTTGTCGAAGACGCGGGCGATCTGTTCGGGGGAAAAGGCGATACCCTCGCAAAAGCCGTCGACGGCATCCACGAGGCCTTCCGCGTGGGCCGCCTCCAGCGCCGGCAGGCAGACCTCGTCCAGATAGGCGTCCGGCCGGCCCTTGTATTCGGGCGGGATGGCGTGGGCGCCGAGAAAGCTGGTCCTGACGCGGATCGGGCGCTGATCGGCGATCCTGCGGGCGGTCCGCAGCATGCGCAGTTCGGTCTCCCGGTCCAGGCCGTAGCCGGACTTGATCTCGATGGTGGTGACGCCTTCGGCGATCAGCGCGTCGATGCGCGGCAGGGCGGCTGCAAGCAAGGCATCCTCGCTGGCGGCGCGGGTCGCCCCGACCGTGGAGACGATGCCGCCGCCCGCACGGGCCACCTCTTCGTAGCTGGCGCCCTCAAGGCGCATTTCGAATTCCCGCGCCCGGTTGCCGCCGAAAACCACATGGGTGTGACAGTCGATCAGACCGGGGGTGACCAGCCGGCCGCCCAGGTCTTCCCCGTCGAGGGACGCCCAGTCGGCGGGCAGGTCCTTCGCGCTGCCGGCCCAGGCGATCCGGTCGCCGTCGATCACCAGCGCGCCGTCCGCGATCAGGCCGTATGGCGTGCCCGTTTCCACGAGCGTCGCAAGGCTGGCGTTGGTGAAAAGGCGCTTTGACAAGACCCGGCTCCGGCTTGATTAGATTGCGATATAAGATAATATGCATGCACATATTAACGTGTCAACGGAGGAATGAGCGGCATGGCGACGGTTTCCGGGATGACGGTTTTCGCCGAAAAGGCGCTGCTTGCGGACGGCTGGGCCGAGGATGTGGCGGTAACCGTCGATGCGGACGGCAGGATTGCCCGGGTCGAGCGGAACGCGCTTCCCGCAGGCGAGAGTGTCGGCATTCTGCTGCCCGCGCCGGTGAACCTGCACAGCCATGCGTTCCAGCGGGCCATGGCCGGCATGAGCGAGCGGCGCGGCGGCGAGGCGCGCGACAGTTTCTGGACCTGGCGGCAGATCATGTTCCGCTTTCTGGACGCGCTCGGCCCGGAGGACGTCGAGGCGATTGCCGCCTTCGTGCAGATGGAAATGCTGGAGGCCGGTTACGCGGCGGTCGGCGAATTCCATTACCTCCATCACCAGCCGGGCGGCGCGCCTTATGACGATCCGGCCGAGCTGGCCGGGCGGATCGTCGCCGCGGCAGGCGAGACCGGCATCGGCCTGACGCTTTTGCCGGTCCTCTATCAGTATGGCGGCTGCGACAGGCGGCCGCTGGCGCCGGGCCAGATCCGCTTCGGCAATGATGTCGACAGTTTCGCCAGTCTCCACGATCTGGCGTCCCGCGCCCTGAAGGCGCTGCCGGAGGATGCCGTGATCGGCGTTGCGCCGCATTCCCTGAGGGCGGTCGACGAGGACGGCTTGAAGAACGCGGTGGCGCTTGCCGGCCACCGGCCGTTGCACATGCATCTGGCCGAGCAGGTGGCGGAGGTCGAGGAGGTCCTGGCGGCAAGGGGGCAGCGTCCGGTGGAGTGGCTGCTCGCCAACCATGCGGTCGGTGAGACCTGGTGTCTGATCCACTGCACGCAGATGACCGCCGGGGAAACGCTGGCGCTGGCCGGGACGGGCGCCGTCGCCGGGCTGTGCCCGATCACCGAGTCGAGCCTGGGCGACGGCATCTTCGATGGCGTGCGCTATCTGGAAAACGGCGGGCGCTTCGGCGTGGGGTCGGATTCCAATATCCGCATCGCCCTGTCCGAGGAACTGCGGACGCTGGAATATTCGCAGCGGCTGCGCGACAGATGCCGGGCCTCGGTCGCCACGCCGGAACGATCCACCGGCCGGGTGCTTTTCGACGGCGCGGTTTCCGGCGGGGCCCGGGCCCTCGGACGCGAGTCCGGCGGGATTTGCGAAGGCCGCTTCGCGGATCTTCTGGCCCTCGACAGCACCGCCATCGATCTGGAGGGGCGTGCGGGAGACGAACTGCTGGATGCCTGGATCTTCGCCGGGGACGACCGGATGGTCCGCGACGTGTGGTCGGCGGGGCGGCATGTTGTTCGCGGCGGAAAACATGTAAAAGGCGATGCTATCCGTGCGCGCTACCGGGCCACCATGGCCTCGTTGCGGGACCGGCTCTAGCAGCCGGTCGGCATGGGCCTTTGAGGGGGGCTGGCAGCGACTTGAGTTTATCCGACACAAATTCCTGGAAGGGCATCCGCACCGAGCTTCTGCGGCGGATCCATGACCGGATCTGGCAGCCGGGCGAACAGATTCCCCATGAGGCGGATCTGGCGGAGGAATTCGGCTGCGCGCGCACCACGGTCAACCGGGCGCTGAGGGATCTGGCCCAGAGCGGCCTTGTGGTGCGCAAGCGCCGGGCCGGAACCCGCGTCGCGCTCAACCCGCCGCAGCGGGCGACGCTGACCATTCCGATCATCCGCGAAGAGATCGAGGCGCTTGGGCACACCTACCGGCACAGCCTGCTGGAACGGGATCTGAGGCCGCTGCCGCCGGTGCTGCATGGCGCCTTTCAGGTCACGCTCGGCGCCGATGTGCTGTTCCTCAAGACCCTGCATTTCGCCGACGACCGGCCCTATGCCTATGAGGAACGCTACATCAACCTGGAAGCGGCGCCGGAGGCGAGGGACCTGGCCTTCGACCGGATCAGCGCCAACGAGTGGCTGGTCCACAATGCGCCCTATACGCACGGCGACCTTTCCTTCTTCGCCGTGAACGCCGGCGACAACCTGTCCCGGCAACTGGACGCGGCGGAAGGGACGGCGCTCTTTGCCATGGAACGCATCACCTGGTCCGCCGACCTGCCGATCACCCATGTCCGGCTGATCTTCGCGCCGGGGTACCGGATGCGTACGGAGATCTGAGGGGAAGGTGGGGATGGCCGGTTTCGATCATGAACCAGAGAAACGGACATTCACGTCGATGGGGGCGCTGGGAGGTGCCGGTACTTTGCGGACACCCAATGCGCCATTCAAATACTGCGCTTAGTTCGTCAAACCTGCCATTCGTCGCAGCGCCGCGATCACAGAGTGGTGTTTCACCCCCTGCCGACGGAGGCGTCAGTCACGGTCCATTTTGTGTCGCATTTCCGGGCCGGCTTTTAAAACTATGACAAACCCTTCCATGAAACCTCTACATGCTGTGGTTTGATTGGTGGGTATCATCGATTGTTACTGCTTCAGAATTTTGTTCATGAAATGTTCATTCCTCTTGCTCGCCGTGATTCATGCTGCCATATTGGCAAAAATATTCCCGCACAAGAGGTCTGACAGGCATGACATCCTTTTCCGAACTGCGGCAAAAAGCAGGACTTAGTGTAGCGGAAGCCGCGCTGCATACAGGCTTCAGCGAGCGCACTGCCTATCGATGGGAAACCGGCGATGCTGAGCCCCGCAAGGCAGTCATAGACACGCTTCAGCATTTGGTAAAAACACGGTCGTCCGGCCCGGCGCAGTTTACCTTCATCGACCTATTCGCCGGAATCGGCGGCCTGCGCCTTGGGTTCGAGGCGATTGGCGGCCAATGCGTGTTTACCTGCGAGCGTGACAAATACAGCCAGCAGACCTACAAGGCGAATTTCCCCGGTGATGATCACGACATTACGGGCGATATCAATGATGTGGAGCTGGGCGAGATTCCGCAGCATGATGTGTTACTGGCAGGCTTTCCTTGTCAGCCTTTTTCGATTGCCGGTGTGTCAAAGAAAAACGCCTTGGGCCGAAAGCATGGCTTTGCTTGCGATGCGCAGGGGACGTTGTTTTTCCGGCTGGCTGAGATCATCCGCCATCACCGGCCCAAGGCGTTTCTTCTGGAGAATGTCAAAAACCTGGTCAGCCACGACAAGGGAAAGACCTTCCATGTCATTCGCGAGGTGCTGGAAGAAGAGCTAGGCTATCACATCGACTGGCGTGTGATCGATGCAAAATCGTGGGTGCCTCAGCACCGTGAGAGGATTTTTATCGCGGGGTTCCGCGAGGACTGCGGCTTCAGCTTCGAGGATATGGTCGTTCCCGATCCTGTCAGGGGGCCAAAGCTCGAAGCTATTTTGCATCCTGAAGACGGTCAGGAAGCGCCGGAGCCGCCCTACACCGGCGGCAATATAGGTACCGTATCCGAGAAATACACCCTGACGCCGAAGCTCTGGCAGTATCTCCAAGACTATGCGGCCAAGCACAAGGCAAAGGGCAACGGTTTCGGGTTCGGCCTTGTCGGGCCGGAAGACACCGCACGCACTCTGTCCGCGCGCTATTTCAAGGACGGTTCCGAAATCCTGGTGCGCCAGGATGGCAATCGCCCGCGCCGCCTGACGCCGAGGGAATGTGCCCGGTTGATGGGCTTCGAAACGGAGGAGCGCCATTTCGCCATTCCGGTGTCTGATACCCAAGCCTATCGCCAATTTGGCAATGCCGTGGTCGTGCAGGTAGTCGAAGCGGTTGCACGTCACATGCAGCCTTGGCTGGCCGTGTGTCTCCAAGATCAGGCGCATTCTGCGATAGCAGAAAGCGCCTGATCTGAATGGTGGACATTGTAGATAGCGCTACACGCAGCCGCATGATGCGCGGCATACGGGGCAAGGATACCAAACCGGAAGTGCAGTTGCGCAAGGCCCTATTTGCCAGAGGTTTTCGTTACCGGCTACATGTAAGCTCCCTGCCTGGTTCGCCGGATATCGTCCTGCCGAAGTATCGCGCCGCGATTTTTGTGCACGGATGTTTCTGGCACGGGCACGACTGTCATCTATTCAGGCTTCCGGCTACGCGCACGGAATTCTGGCGCGACAAGATCGAGGGCAACCGGCAACGTGACAGCCGCACGCTTCTGGAACTGCAGGCAGCTTCTTGGCGTGTACTGACCGTGTGGGAATGCGCGATGAAAGGCAAAACCCGGCTTGCCTGTGACGAGCTGGTGCAGCGTGTGTCGGTATGGATTACGGGCAACTCCGTCCGGAAAGAAATTGCAGGCAGCGTATGAGCGAGCAGAATGAGTTTGATTTTGAGCAGGGTGACAGCCGTACCGCTGAACTTCTGACCGGATTGATGAATCGGGCGGAGCGCATCTTGGTCAAGAAGCTTTCCAATAACGACCGCGACTGGGCAAAATGCACCAACAAGCACCAAGGCGGGGTCTACATCTCTGCCGAACAGCGCGACGGCGGCTTTTTTCCGCCGCTCGCTGTCAAAGAGCGCGACGACCCAAGGGGCGCTGATATTCGCGAAGCTTGGTTCTCCACACTTTGGCCGCAGGCTAAAGTCGGCGACCGAGAAAAGCGCTCCCGTATCGTGCACTATACAAGCAAGGGGCCGGAGACGCACGTGACGCGCCTGCCCAAGGATCCTTTTGCGTGGCTCTCCCCTGCCTCATTTATGGTAATGGGACGTCTGAAAGGTGACGGAGAACCAGTCTATGAGTGCCTGACGGTCAACTCGGCAGCCGAAGAAGCGGATTTTCTTGCCGATCTATTCGAAATTGGCCCCGACTTTCTAGTCGGAGAATTTGAGCCCTCCGCACTGAAAGCCAAGGAGCATGAGCGAGTGCTCGATTTTGTCGAGCAACTAATCGGGGCATGGATGGCGGGAACCATCAGCTCCTTTGCCCGCGAGCATGCGGTCATGCCGCCAACTGAGGCGCTGGCACGTATGGCCCGAGAAGCTTTCCTCAAGCAAAATAGTATGGAGCAGCTCAATCCTTTCGAGATGGAATGTCCCGGCAACGCTTTGCGCGAAATCAGCCGCAGCATCGAATGGGACCTGTTCCGTGAATTCCAGCGCCGCGAGCGTTCCGTCGAGCTGGTACGGATTGTATTGGGCGATGAGCCTGGCTCCATTGAGCCCCCGGATGTGATCCGCAAGCTGGTTGACGAGCTTCCGGCCATCGACGCGCTGATGCTGTCTGCTGCCCAGCAGCGCAAATCGCGGGCGGGCTATTCCTACGAGCATCACATCGAGGCGATGCTGATAGGCGGAAATATCCCATTCGAGAAGCAGGTCGTCATCGAAGCCCGCAAACGCCCGGATTTCATTTTACCCTCACAGATCTTCGTGGATAGCGGAAAACCGGAAGCTTCTTCGGGCCTGATCCTGAGCGCAAAGACCACGCTGCGTGAGCGCTGGAAACAGGTAGAGCGGGAGAAGGGCAGCCGGAACCTGTATCTTACCACGGTTGACGAAAACATCGCGGGTAACGCAATCAAGGATATGGCCTCAATCGGTGTGAAACTGGTTATCCCGGAAAGCCTGATGGAGACGAAAGAAACCGAGTATGAGGGGCACGACAACGTACTGACTTTTCGCAAGTTTTGCGCAGAAATCGTGAAACCATCGATGAAATATTGGCACTAATTTAAGCGAGAGAGGCCGGGCAGTGCGGTTGAAAAATTCGAAGTTGGCCGAAACCTTGGCGCGAAAGTAAGTTTTTGATCATTCTGTATTCTGACAGATTCTCCGCGCGAACCTCCGTTTCCACTATTGGCTAGACATGCCATAGCGGCTGCAGTGAAAGTCCTCCCCCCGCCCAACCTGCGAATTCACTGCATCTGCGATGAATGTCTGCTTTCAGGCGTAGGACGAAAACGGAGGCCCCCCTCATCACGACGCGAAACCGGACGATAGTTAGCCGGCATATCATCATCCGCCTCAGGCCGTATCCCGCTCTCGGCAAAACACCCTTCCCCCGGAACGGGGAAAGGGTGTTTCAGCGACCGGTGGCGTCACCATTCAGTCGATCACGGAACCTTCCTCGTCCCGCTTCATGTGGCGCATGCGGGCCTTGACGACCTTGCCGAAGATGATCGGCAGGAGGAAGCCGATGACGGCGAGGGTCCACAGGCCGATGGACAGGGGGCTGTCGATCAGGGCGAACCAGTCGCCGTTGTCGATGGTGATCGCCCGGCGGAGATTGTTCTCCATGGTGTTGCCGAGCAGGGTTCCCAGGATGATCGGCACCAGGGGCACGTCGAGCTTGCGCAGCACCCAGCCGAGGACGCCGAAGCCGACCATCACCATGAGGTCGAAGGATGAACCGGAGATGCCGTTGATGCAAGACGCAGCGAATGACCGGACCGAGCTCGGAGTTGCAGATGACGATGGCGCTGGGATCAGCGTATGATTATTCGCTCGAATGTCGCGAGTGGTGTCGCGGTATCCAAGCATTTCCGCCACTTCTGTCACATTCGTTCCGTCCCGTTCGAGAAGCTCACAGGCCATTTGCTCTCGTGCCCGTTCGACAATTCTCGAAAAGTTGGTTCCTTTTTCCATTAGATGACGTTGGAGTGATCTTGAACTGATGCTCAGCGACCGGGCGATATCCTTCAACCAGGGCCTGGAGCATGGAAGTGCGCAGTGTATCGCACGCTCGATCGCCTCGATTTCGAAGTCTACCTTGCTCTGGGTCAAAGTTTGAACCTGCTGAATGCCATATGGTTGTTTTGAGAATATGCGCCAGCATAGGGCTAAGTTAGTCAGAATACGCCAACTCAGACTTGGGTTGCATTTGTCGCATCGTGATCATTTTGGCTTACAATGATCAAAACCAATCTGGCTTGAAACGGTATATCCGGGTCGGCGTCTCTGGGAGGAAACGCTTTGATTGGTAATATGGGGAGGTGCGGTAAATGAAGCGGATTTCAACCTGTAGAGCAGCATATCTGATTCCGTTTATCGAGATTCTTCGCGATATCGGGGTGCCTCTCGAACGAGAGTTGGTGCGGGCAAGATTGCCGGTTCTTGTCGAGGAAACGCCCGAAGATTTCGTCAGCAACATCCTTGCCTTGGAGTTCCTCGCCAGGTGTGAGCGCCGCGAAGGCATCGCCGATCTTGGTTGGCTCTGGGCGCGGCAGTTTTCATCATCGACCTTCAGCGCCGACCTGCTGGCAGCGACACGGTCTTTGCCCACGGTCAGAGCGCGACTTGAGCGCCTGGCCAGCCTGATCCAGCTTGAAGATTCCGATACCCGTGTCGGGGTTGTCGATGACGATGGGACCGCCGAGATCTATTGTGACGGCTCGCCGCCGCAAGGACTGGGCGGGGTGGCGATCTCGGAATGGACCCAAGTCATGGTCTTGATCGGGATGGTGCGCAGTATCGCTGGCAAAAGCTGGTCTCCGGACGAGATCAGGTTCAAATCCGATTTCAGTGTTTGTAACGAGGCGCGCGCGGCAAACCCGAATACGCGCTTCATCAAGAAGTCGAAACACACTTCGATCGTCGTCCCTTCGTCGGTTCTTGCGACCAGTACCCCGATCTGCGTGACGGCATCATTGCCGGCACAGGACATTTGTGCCGATCATGACGCCACCGGCAATCTCAAGCGATTGCTGCGGCCCTACCTGCTCGGAGCGGCACCCAAAATCAAGGTGCTTGCCGAAATTGCCGGAACGAGCCAAAGGACGCTACAGCGCAATCTCGGGCAAGCCGGGATCAGCTATTCAGAGTTGATCGAAACCACCCGTTTCGAAATGGCGACCGAGATGATGAGGGATACCAATATTCAACTGATCGATGTCGCGATGACGCTTGGCTATGAAAACCAGTCCAATTTCGGACGCAGTTTTCGGCGCATTGCAGGGATGAGCCCGGGCAAGTATCGCCGCCAGATGCTTAATTAGGGCCATGCCGCCTGATTTGGCGTGACATGACCAAAACTTGCCTCCCCCACGACTAGTCTGCCAGTGGCAATACCGCCTTCTCGAAGCGTCAAGGCGCATATTTTTCTAAAGAAGCCAGTGACCGCTGTCTGGAGACGGCCGTGACCCCTGAGGGGAAAGAAGGCAACTGGATCCAAATCGTTCCTGGCAAAAGCCGGTTCATCATCCTGCGGATGTTTGGGCTTTTGGATCCTTGGTTGAACAAGACTTGGCGCCCAAGCGAGATATATTCAGGGAGAAGCTCATGCCTTTCAAGAAAGCGACGTCTTTGTTCGGATTGTTGACCGGTGTCGCGATGGCCGCGCTTGCTCAGCAGGCCGTTGCTCAAGGGACC
Source organism: Labrenzia sp. 011 (assembly GCF_003075075.1). Classification (GTDB taxonomy): domain Bacteria; phylum Pseudomonadota; class Alphaproteobacteria; order Rhizobiales; family Stappiaceae; genus Roseibium. Next base: position 42,953 of record NZ_QCYM01000027.1, read on the forward strand.
GGCCTGACGACACAGAAGACTTACGTGGGCGAGATCGAGTTCCAGGGGCAGTCCATAACCAAGAAGTCTGCGGAGTTCCTTCATCGCCGGCTTCTGGAGCAGCGCGCGACCCAGTTGGTCACCTGGGCAATGCCGATGATGAATTTCGAAACTCTGTATCCGGCGCTGTTGAGCAATCTGAAGGCGTCCAACGGCCTGGACATTGCCGCTGATGACATCTTCTTCGGGCTCTATGACGGATATGACGGTGTTTACCCGTTCATGACCGCCAATGTGACCACCCCCTACACGATTGCTCATTCGGATCTGTCGCAAACCGGGCCGGTGGTGCTGGACTTGCCACCAGGCGCAATTTACGGCGTGGTTGATAACGCCTGGATGCAACCCATCCACGAGATTGAAGGCCAGGCCGGCAAATTGCTGCTGGTCGGGCCCGGGCAGGAATACCCCAGGGACTTTGACGGAGAGATCATTCAGTCGGACACTTTCCGTGTGCTTTACTTCTACCGGGCCCTGGGTGTTGGCGAAGAGGCCAAGGCGCTGCGCACGGCGGTAAAAGCCTACAAACTGTCAGAGGCTGACAACCCGCCGCAAACAAAATTCATCAAATACACGCCCAAGGACGGCGACAAGATCGCACTCAACACCCAGCCGCGCGACATGCGGTACTGGGAGCTGGTGAACACCTATGTTCAGCGCGAACCCGTGGCGGACCGTGACCGGTTCTTCTATGCGTGGCTGAAAGATCTGGGTATCGAGAAGGGCAAGCCGTTCGCCCCGACAGCCGAACAGAAAGAGATCCTGCTGGGGGCTTTGGATGTGGGAATGGCCATGTCGCAGGCGATTTCCTTCAACAAGACCCGCGATATGTTTCCGACGTCGCTATACGGCGACAACTCCGGGTTCGAGGATGCAATGGCCGGCATGGATCCGAAAATCGATCTGCCGACCTACTCGATGTTCAACGAGCGGGCCTCCTATGGGTTCGAGGCAACCACCACCTCAGCTGGCATGGTGTCCCGCGTTGCAGGAAAAGGCTCGGCCTATCTGGGATCTTACTACGATGCTGATGGCGACGCTTTGATGGGCGGCAATACCTATACGCTGCACATCGGGCCGAAGCCGCCGGCGGCCAACTTCTGGTCGGTGACGGTCTACGACATCGAGAACCGCCTGATAATCCGCAATGAGAGCAAGCGATCCGACCGTTCATCGCGCACAGAAGGTCTTCTTACAAATCACGACGGGTCCGTTGATCTGTACTTCGGTCCGAAGGCGCCGCAAGGCAAGGAAATCAATTGGGTGCAGACCAAAGAAGGCGAATCCTTCTTTGTCTACCTGAGGCTTTACGGTCCTGAACAGGCCTATTTCGATCAGTCCTTCCCGATGACACCGATAAAGAAGGTCATCGACTGAGGTTGAAGGTTTGAAATGACGCCAATGACTGTGTGGGATGTCCATGCCCCGCACCTTCCAGGTTCAAGAGGAAATCGATTATGAAATCTCTCCATCTCTCCTTGATATTAGGCACAACGCTCCTTGTCTCGGGGGCCACGACAGCGGCAGCGGTGGACGCACCGAAGATGAAAATGACAACGGACATTCCGGCAGGTCTCACCGCGCCGGACAGTGTTGAGACATCCATCGGAACAATGAAGTTTTTTGACGGGGTGCCTGATGGGGCCAGCGTCGCGGCGAGCTATGATTTTCTTGACCGCTCCCGCGCCGTCAATGTCTTCATCAATTCTATCCCGATGATGTCCGCTTATATGTTGCGTGAGGGACAGGCGAGCATCGGGGCCGACGCCAGCAACAAGATTGCCATCTGGGACAACCTGATGGATTCGAAAACTCTGCTGCTGACCGGCAATACATCGACCATGTACGCGGTTGGATTTCTGGATCTGGCCAAGGACGGTCCGACGGTGATCGACCTGCCGCCCGGCATGCTCGGCGTGCTCGATGACATGGCCTTCCGCTACATGACGGATCTGGGCGTTGCCGGACCGGACAAGGGCAAGGGTGGCAAGTTCCTGGTGCTGCCGCCGGACTTCAAGGGCGAAGTACCAGACGGGTATTTCGTGGTGCCGTCAAAGACCAACGGTGTCTGGGTCTTCACCCGCGGTTATCTGGACAAGAGCCTGCCGCTGGACAAGGCGATCCCCGCCGCATCCAAGAATATCCGCGACAATATGAGGGTCTATCCTCTGGCGTCCCAGGATAACCCGCCCGCGACCGAATTCATCAATGTGTCCGGCAAGGTCATGAACACGATTGTACCCAACGATTACAGCTTCTTCGAAAAGTTGCATCAACTAATCCAGGGTGAACCGGACGATTACCTCGGGCCCGAAGCCAAGGGCATGATGGCTGCCATCGGCATCGTCAAAGGGCAGCCCTTTGCGCCCGATGAGCGGATGAAAAAAATCCTGACCGACGCAGCTGCGATCGGAAACACCGCCGTCCGCGCCATCAGTTATTTCCCGCGTGACCCGGGCAATCAGATCTACGGCAAGGAAAGCGCGTGGATCATGGCCTATGCCAACAAGGACACCGCCTTCCTGAAGGATGGCGCCTATAACCTCGAAGCCCGGGCGTTGTTCCACTTCGGTTATATCGTCGTCTCACCCGCCATGGCGGTGACGGTAGCCGGCAAGGGGTCGGACTATGCTCTGATTGCTGCGGATTCCAAGAAAAAGGCGTTGGATGGCTCCAAGACCTACAAGCTGACAATGCCGCCCAACGTGCCTGCCAAGGATTTCTGGGCGTTGACGATGTACGATACGCAGACGCGTTCGCAGCTTCAGACCGATCAGCAATTCCCGACACTTGGCAGCCAGACCGAAGGGATCGACACAAACGCCGACGGCTCCTACGACATCTACTTCGCACCCAAGCCGCCCAAGGGCAAAGAAGGCAACTGGCTCCAGACTATCCCAGGCAAGAGCTGGTGGTTGGCGCTGCGCCTTTATGGTCCTGAACAGCCGTGGATCGACCAGAGCTGGCGTCCGGGTGAAATCGAATTGGTGAAGTAATGAAAAGCGCCGCCGCGGATCTGAGCCGCGGCGGCGCCCTGTTGGGGCTTTCCAATCGAAGGCAGTGTTGACTGCTGGAAAACCTGGACGATTACGGAAGAGCTGGAACAGCCAGTATCACTGATGCGCACGCAGAGTTTCCGGGAGTTATTTCTTGTCTGAGAAGATTTTCTGACAGATTTGTTTAATTGAGATGGAGTTATATATGCGATTTTTAAAAAATACTCTGTCGCAAGTGCCGCCATACTCGGTCTTTCTCTGGCCGATCTGTCGCTGCAGGGGGCAGGCTGCTGACAATGCCGAATTGGCCAGACAACTTGCCAATCCGATCGCCTCTCTGATCAACGTACCGTTCCAGTTCAACTATGATCAGGGCCTGGGCCCCAACAATGGCCAGAAGGCATTCGTCGCCTGCAATCGGCTCCCGTAAAACCTTTGTTCGGGCGATGGGAATGCGGCGCGTTCTTACTGGGACAGGCCTTTTTTGAAGCGATCGTAGCTCGCCTTCATTTTCAGACCGAGCTCTTTTGCCGCCTCGCCAACTTCTTCGGCACTCTTTTCAAACTGCGCGGTCGACAGGAACTGGTCCCATTCACGGGTCACTTCCTGCCATTCGTCTTCGGCGTCCTTTGACGCGAGGTGCAATTGCAGGCGCAGTTCATCGCGTGCCTGCTCAAGTTCTTCCATCATTTTCTTGATATTCATCACCAGTCTCCAAACCCCTAAGTACGGGGCGCCTCCCGCAGCGTTTGTGCGCGTACTTCGATCATGATTCTAGGAGGTTGTGATTCCCTGATTTGGTCATATCGCGCCACGTTTATGGGTCATCGAAAGGAATTGGCGCGATCTGACCAAAATCCAGGGGCCAGCCATGCGAGATTTAGGCAGCTAACGGTCGGTTCGCCAAAGAACCAGCCGACGTCTTTCAATCTGGAGACTGACATGGTGACAAAATCGCTTCTAGTTCTGTCATTGGCCGCACTCGCCCTGGCAATCGCTCCTGCCCGCGCGGAGAGCCCCGCGTACAAGATGACCACGGACGTTCCCGCCAATACCATCACACCTGACAAGGCGGAGACGCGCTTGGGAACGCTCGAGTATTTCGACGGCATTCCCACGGATGAGACCGCACAGAAGGTCTGGGATCATCTGGATTTCAGCCGGGCCGTCGAAGCGATGATCACCCATGTGCCCACGGCCTCTCTGGTTGGCTTTCGCAAGGGCCTTCGTGAATTTGGGCCAGACAACGAGACCATGATCATCTTTGAAGGCCGCCTGGATCCACGTGCGTTGCTGCTGACTGGCAACACCACGGTGGTCTACAGCTTCATGTGGATCGACCTGAAAGACGGCCCGATGGTGATGGAAACCCCGCCCAACGTACTGGGCATCGTGGATGATGCGTGGTTCCGCTATCTGACAGATTTCGGCAACGCCGGTGACGACAAGGGCGAGGGCGGCAAATACCTTCTGGTTGGACCTGATTACGAAGGTGACATTCCTGACGGTTACATTGTCAAAAAATCCAAAACCTATGGTCATTGGCTGGCGATGCGCGGCTTCATGAAGAACTTTGACGCCGATCCGGTTGTTACCAACATGAAAGAACACTTCAAGCTTTACCCGTTGGGCTCAGAGCCCAAAGACGTGAACTGGGTCAACGTGTCGGGCAAGGCGTTCAACACACTGCACGCCCAAGATGAGACGTTCTTTGAAGAAGTGAATGAGATCGTGCAGGAAGAGCCGTATTTCTCGTATGACAACGAAAGCATTGGTATGCTTGCTGCAATCGGGATTGAAAAAGGCAAACCTTTTGCACCGGATGCCCGGATGCAAAAAATCCTTAAGGAAGCTGCCGCAGTTGGGACCGCAGCAATGCGAAGCATCGTGTTCAACAACCGCGATGAAACGGTCCGGCCCTATCCAAACAGCAAAACATGGGAAGTTGGGTTTGCAGGTGGCAGTCATGAGTTCCTGCGCAACGATGCGAGCCTGAGTGACTACCGCGCCCGGTTCCATTTCTATGCGACCGGTATTACGCCTGCGATGGTGAACCCCGGCGTCGGCAGAGGCTCACAGTACATGATCGGCGCGCACGATTCCGAAGGCAGCCCGTTTGATGGCGCCCAGACCTATACCATGCATGTCCCCCCTGATGTGCCTGCGGCGAATTTCTGGGACGTGACGCTGTATGACAACCAGACGCGATCCCTGATGCAGACCGATCAGAATTATCCGGGTGTCTCGAGCATCGACGAAGCCATCGTCAAGAACGCAGATGGCTCCTATGACATCACGTTCAGCCCCGAAAAACCCGAGGGTGACGTCAACTGGCTGCAGACCATTCCCGGCAAAGGCTGGAACATCCTGTGGCGGATCTACAGCCCGACCCAGCCATGGTTCGACAAGGCCTGGCAGCCAGGTGAAGTCGTGCAGGTCGAATAACCCCTCAGCTTTGGGCGACACAGTTACCGGTGTCGCCCAGACCAACCCTCAGATGCTGCATCGAGGAGATCCAATGATGGAAAAAATGCACACGTGGAAAACGCGTTGGCTCGTGGCGGTTCTTTTGGCCCTTTATGTGGGTACCGGACCAAATGCATGGGCCCAAAACGCTCCTGATCTGTCCCAGGCCAACAACCCGTTGGCCGCATTCAACACGTTCAATTTGCAGAACCAATACAACGGCAACCTGAGCAATCTGGATACCAACTCAAACGCGTTCTACTTGCGGGGAGCTTTGCCGGTCAGTGTCTTCGGGGGCGATTGGCTGGTCCGCGCGACGCTGCCGATCAATACGGTTCCCACGTCGCTGACCGGAGGACACACCACCGGCATCGGAGATTTCAACGTCTTCGCAGCTTATCTGATCGATACCGGGATCCCCGACCTCAGTTTCGGCATCGGGCCACAGATCACTGCCCCGACAGCGACGGATCGGACACTTGGATCGGACAAGTTGTCCCTTGGCCTTGCCAATGTCCTTTTCAATTACAGTAACCCCAAGTTTCAGTGGGGCTACCTGCTGACCTGGCAGGCTAGTGTCGCCGGCGACAACGATCGCAAGGACGTCAACGCGGGTGCTTTTCAGCCCTTGTTGATCGGACAATTGGGCGACGGCTGGTACGCCCGCTCGACGGCAATCTGGACCTACGATTTCGAAAGCGACAATTACAACATTCCTCTGGGATTGGGGCTCGGCAGGGTCATCAAGGGAAAGAAGGCCATCATCAACATGTTTGTCGAACCTCAAATTTCGGTGGCTTCACGAGGGGCTGGCCAATCCGAATGGGGCGTTTTCGGCGGCATCAATTTTCAATTTCCGAAATAGCCGGCACGGAGAAAACTATGCGCAAGACACTGATGACTGCACTGCTCGTTTCGACAGGAATGACAGCCAGTGCCTGGTCACAGGAGGCGGCTCCGGTCGGTGATGTGTTTACCGACGTCACGATGAAAAGGACGATCTATAGGTCAATTCGTGATGCCTAGCCACCGAAGCATGGAGTTTTGCGGTCACGATGCCCGCTGCTGAATTTCTGGTCGTGACATGATCACTCTAGGCGCAAAGCCGCCGTTGGTTCGAGGTGCAACGAACTACCGCTCCCCTGAAGGTTTTTCGATGCGGGCCGCTGTGTGGCGGTTGCCGCGGAGCAGGCATCGGTCCGCGTTGACAAACCTCGGAAGGAGGAAGCCGCGGGGCCTTGGCGGGGGGTCTATGGGGAAAGAGGCA
>NZ_QCYM01000028.1 GCF_003075075.1 Labrenzia sp. 011
CTCCCGCCCCTCCCGCAGAGACAATCATCTATCCAAGCGTGTGGTTGATGCTTTGTCAAACTTTTAGGGGTGGAGATGCTTGAGATTTATTTTGGTAGAATTTGACCCTGCCGGACCGGGCAAAAGGCAATCGGACTTGCACTCGATTTCGAGGGCGTGATCACGGGTGCGATCGCCCGGCTTGGTGGAAACCCATCGGGAAGAGCTCTGCAGGCTGCTCCATCTTTTCAGGAGGCTCCCTGCTTCCGTCATTCCTGGCAAGCCTGAACCTTACTCCCCCCTGGGAAACCGCTGCTTCTCCTCCACCTCGTTCAGATCCATGTGATTGCGCATGTAGCGTTCGGAGGCCTTCTGGAGAGGCTGGTAGTCCCAGGGGAAATAGGCGCCGTTGCGCAGGGCCTCGTAGACGATCCAGCGGCGGGCCTGGGACTGGCGGACCTCGGCGTCATAGGCTTCCATGTCCCATTGCGCCTGCACGGCTGCGGCGAAACGGGCGGTGGTGCCGGCATGGGCGGGGTCGGTGGCGAGATTGACGCGTTCGGACGGGTCGTTTGCCAGATTGAAAAGCTGGGGCGGGTCGAGGTCGCAGTGGATGTATTTCCAGTCGCCGTCGCGGATGGCGACCAGGGGCGCATAGGAGGCCTCGGCGGCGTATTCCATCAGGGCGGGTTCGCTGCGCGGCGATCCCTGTGCCAGCGGCACCAGGCTCTTGCCGTCGGTCCAGGGCATGATCTCGCTCATGTCGATGCCGGCGATGTCGCACAGGGTCGGCAGGACATCCAGGGTGCTGACCGGTGTGCGGATGCGGGCCGGGGCCAGATCCGCGTCGGCGATCATCAGCGGTACGCGGGCCGATCCCTCGAAGAAGCTCATCTTGAACCACAGACCGCGCTCGCCCAGCATGTCGCCGTGGTCGGAGACGAACAGGATCGTGGTGTCCTCGGCCAGATGCATGGCGTCGAGCGCATGGAGGATCTCGCCGATCTTGTCGTCGAGATAGGAGATATTGGCGAAATAGGCGCGGCGGGATCTGGCGATGTTCTCCTGCGTGATTGTGAAACTGCGCCAGTCGTTGGCGTCGAAGATGCGCCTGGAATGGGGATCGTGGTCCTCATAGTCCATCGCCGGAATTTCCGGCTGAAGATGGGCGCAGTCCTCGTAGAGGTCCCAATACTTCCTGCGCGCCACATAGGGGTCGTGCGGGTGGGTGAAGCTGACGGTCAGGCAGAAGGGACGGTCGTATTTGCCGCGCCCGTAATCGTGGATCTTGCGCACCGCCTGGAAGGCGACATCGTCGTCATATTCCATCTGGTTGGAAATCTCGGCAACGCCCGCGCCGGTGACCGAACCCATGTTGTGGTACCACCAGTCGATGCGCTCGCCCGGCTTGCGGTAGTCGGGCGTCCAGCCGAAATCGGCCGGATAGATGTCGGTGGTCAGGCGTTCCTCCAGACCGTGCATCTGGTCCGGGCCAACGAAATGCATCTTGCCGGACAGGCAGGTGGTGTAGCCGGCGCGGCGCAGGTGATGGGCATAGGTGGGGATGTCCGAGGCGAATTCGGCCGCATTGTCGTAGACGCCGGTGCGGTGTGGCAACTGGCCGGACATGAAACTCGCCCTTCCGGGCGCGCAGAGGGGCGAGGCGGTATAGGTGTTTTCGAACCGCACCGAACGCTCCGCCAGTTTCTTCAGGTTGGGCGCATGAAGAAACGCCGCCGGACCGTCGGGAAACAGGGTTCCGTTCAACTGGTCGACCATCAGGATCAGGATGTTCTTGCGGGTCATGGCCTGGCGTTCTTCCTCCGTCTTCAGAAATGCGGTCCCGGTGACCTGGAAGATGATGCGGTTTTTTTGATTGATTGATCAATCAAAATCGACATATCCGCCCGCCAGTGCGGCAGAGGCGGGGCGTCCGGGGCGGTTTGCCGTGTGCGATGGTGCCGGACTTCCGGACCGGCATCCGGCTTTGCCGCGCGTGCCCGGGCCGGAGGGCGATGAGTCCAGAAACGGAAAATACCGCTTGACCTGGAGTGCACTCCAGCCCGTAAGTCAGGAAAATCGTCCCGTTCGGAGACAGACATGCGTATCGGTGATCTTGCTGACAAGTCGGGGCTTTCGACCGACACATTGCGTTACTACGAGAAGATCGGTCTCATTCCGCGCCCGCTCAGGGATGCGGGAGGCCGGCGGGTCTATGACCGGACCATCCTGCGCTGGATCGAGTTTCTCGACCGGCTGAAGGCGACCGGCATGGGGATCCGGGACCGGCTGCGCTATGCGGAACTCCGGACCCTGGGCAGTTCCTCCCTTGCCGACCGCCGCAGCATGCTGGAAACGCACCGCGACAAGGTGGCCGAGGACATCGTCCGCCTGACCGAAACCCTGCATGTCCTGGACGACAAGGTTGATCTCTACAGAAGGATGGAAGCGGGCGAGACCGTCGATCCTGCCTTCGAAAGCTGCGCCCGGACCGAACACGCGGCGCCGCCAAACCGGGAAAAGTCCCCCCATGACAGACGCACTGGAGCGCGGCCGCGCGCTGATAACGAAGCTTAATCCGGACCTGGAAACCGTTCTTGGCGACCGCTACGACGGTCTGGTTCCCGGTTTTGCCGAAAGCCTGATCGAATGGGCCTATGGCCGCCATTACGCCCGGCCGGGGCTGGATCTCAAGACCCGGCAGCTGTGCACCATCGCGGCGCTGACCGTGCTGGGCGGCCAGACCGGGCCGCAACTGAAGGTCAACATCGAGCATACGCTGGCCGCCGGTGCGTCGCGCGAGGAAATCGTCGAGGCGATCTGGCAGATGGCGGTCTATGGCGGACTGCCGGCGGCCATCAACGGGCTGAATGCGGCACAGGAGGTTTTCGACACCCGGAACGCGCCTGCCTGACGGCAGAGTCCTCAACCATCCGCAGCTCTGATGAGCACCTGAGAGGCTGGTATCGCTCTTGCAACGCCCATTCCGGGCCAGCGCGCGGCTTCCGCCGCGCCTGTCCGGAATGGCGCCGCTCTCAGCCGTCTGAACCGGGCCGGTCGGAATGGCCGAGATCCTTCTCCGGCCAGAGCAGGTCGCGCAGCCGCTGCTTCAGGACCTTGGCTTCCGGGAAACCGCCGTCCTGCTTGCGGTCCCAGACCGGTTTGCCGTCGCAGGTGATGATGAACGTGCCTCCGGTTGCCGGAACAAGGGTCACGGCGCCGGTTTCCTCGGAGAATGTGGAGAGAATTTCCTGGGCCATCCAGGCGGAGCGCAGCAGCCAGTTGCATTGGCGGCAGTAGGTGATGATGATATGGGGAGCCGGAACGTCCGCCATGGCGCGCGTCCTCCTTTTCAGAACAGGTGATCTCGTCCGCTTGTGCCACAATTTCCCGCCGACATGCCAGAGGACCTGAGCGCCGATCTCCTCGGCGCCTTTGAGGCGCACCCGGATCTGGCCACGGTTTGCGGGGTGCCTGAAAAGGCCGTGCCGCAGGCCGGTCTCACCAATCGGGTCTACCGGCTGGAGGCCGAACGTGGCGTCTTTTTCCTGCGCCTGCCGACAGCCGGAAACGAGGGGCTTGTCGACAGGCAGGCGGAAGCGTGCAACCTCGCACTGGCGGCCGGGCTCGGGCTTGCGTTGCCGCCGCTTTATGTTCACCCCGGCGACGGCATTCTCCTGACCGCAGCCCTGGAGGTGGCCGAGCGCGTGCCGGCGGACCTTCCCGCCCGGCTCGGCGCGGCGCTGGGCCGTCTGCACAGCTCCGGCGCGCTCTTCGCCGGCCGGCTCGATCCGGTGGAGGTCTACGGGACCCAGCGGGAATTTCTGACTTCGGAGGTGGAGCTCCTGCCGGAGGTCGCGGCACTCGACCGGGCCATGCAGGCGCTGGAAGACAGGGCGGGGCGCGGCGAAGATGTCCGGCTGGTGCCGGTGCACGGCGATCTCTCGCCGGGAAACTGTCTGTGGGCCGAAGACCGGCTGTGGCTGATCGACTGGGAATATTCCGCGCTGGCGGATCCTGCCTGGGATCTGGCCTATGCGATCCTGGAACACGAATTTTCCCAAGCCCAGGAAACGGCCTTTCTTCACGCCTACAGGACGGGGCAGGCGGCAGGCGTCGTGCCCGGAGAGACGCGGATCGAGGCGATGAAGGTCAGATGCGATGCGGTGTCGGCCCTATGGGCGCTGGAGCAGGTGGCAAGAGGACGGGATGCCGGGACTTTTCTGCCGTTTGCCCGCAACAGGAGAGAGCGGGCCCTGGCCCGGCTGCGTGAACTGGCTTAATTGTCGAGGCCGGGCGTCAGGTCCGGATCGGCGAGACATTGGGCATACCTGCGGTTCATCCGGTTGCGCAGGGACAGGTTGTCCGGATCCTCATTGAGGTCTGTCCAGATGCCGTCGGCCTTGAGAAAGGCGAGGGTGCAGCCGCAGGCCGGTGCGCAGATGTCCGGCGAGCCGTAGGTGTCCTGGCAGGCCACCGAACAATTGCGGACGAAGGCCGTTCCGGCCCGGTCGATATCGCCGGCGACGAGGGTCGCTGTCCATACAAGACCGTAGAGAACCGGCTGGTGCAGCAGATAGATCAGCAGGGAGTGGCGGCCGATGAACCGGGTGAACCGGCCTGCGGGACCGCTGGCCCGGATGACCGACAGTTTTTCCCAGATCCCGGTCCGCCGGAACAGCTTGGAAACGGTGAGACCGGAGAGGGTCGCGCCGGCCCAGGGGGCCAGCGGTACATAATCGACGCTGCCATAGTCCGGTGTTCCCAGTCCCGTCCAGAGCCAGAACTGTCCATTGAAGATGGCGGAACTTGCCCAGAACGGGAGGGTCAGAACGACGGCGGCGGCCAAGGCCGCCGCCCAGAGCGGCCAGCGTGTGAAGGGCAGGGCGATGACGCTGGAGGCGGCGATGCAGTGCAGAATGCCGAAGCGCACGAAACTGTCGCCGAAGGTGAACCAGGTGGCCAGGGAAACGGCCGCTGCCGCCGCGACGATGACCGCCAGACGGCGCAGGAAGGCATGCAGGCGAATGCCCCTGTGATGGGCCAGATCCAGACTGATGCCCGCCACAAAGAGAAAGCTGCCGGCAATCAGCGCGGCGAATATGCGCCAGTCGTGGCCCTGCGCCACCGGCCAGTCGACGACACCGAACCAGGAGAGGTCCCAGGACAGGTGATAGACCGCCATGGCGACAACGGCGAGACCACGGGCGAGGTCGGGCACTGCCAGACGAGTTGAGGACATATTCCGGCTTTCCGCAGGGTTCCGCACCGGCGCCCGCCGGACGCGGGAAGGCAGGGAAACGGTTCATTCCCCGAAAGAGGTAAGGCTAACTGCTGAAGGTGACAACCAGTGTCGTGATCAGGGCCGTCGCGGCCAGCATCGCGGCGACATAGGGCCATGGCGACGGCCTGTGGGCGGTAAACACGTCGCGGTTTGCCTGATCCTGCAGCATGTCCATCAATCCCCTGATCCCGAAACAGTCGGGCAAGATTGGTGCAATCAGGGGCTCACGGGAAGGCCGGAAACCGGTTCCTGACCCGTTTTCCCAAGAAAACCGCCATCATGTGGACAGTGCGGTAAGATTTTCCGTGCCGGGTCGGCCTGGCCTAGAGATCCAGCGCGTCGAGGCCGGCTTCGAGGTGGTCGGCCAGCAAGGGCATGCCGAGAAGATATTTCGCGGTGGGGCCCTCGGCGCGTTCGCGGGCCTCCTGTAGGGCCTGCCCGAAATCTTCGGCGTCGAAATCGCCGCGGCCGACCCAGGTGATGGCAACCAGTTCGGCGGCCTCGTCGACGTTGAGGTCTTCGATCAGTTCGCGCAGTTCCTCATCGGAGAGGTCGTCGTTTTCCTCTTCCGCCAGACCGTCGTGGCCGTGGCTCTGTTCCAGCGAGTCGGCGTCGAATTCCACGTCGCCCTCATGACCGTCCTCGAAGGTGTCCTCCAGCGAAGAGGAAACCGCACGGGCCTTTTGTGCGAGCAGGCGGATGGTCTCCGCGGATAAATTCAGGTCGATGTCCATGTCTGCCTCCGACGAACCTTGCCGTCCTTTATCGGTTCACTTTCCATCCTTGGCAATGGGGATGATATGAATCTGTTGCAAGGGGGCGCGGAAATTGTCTGCAGATACAGACAGCCGTCGGACAGGATGCGGCGGTGCGGGCCTTTCAAGGGCGTCCGGAGATTATCCCCGGTATCCCCGTCTGATAAACGCGCATCGGGTTAATTTCAGGTTCTGCCGCTTCGTCAGGCATGAACGATCTTGCAGACAGCCGGGTCCGTTGCTTTACTTACCTGACGAACAGATTTCCGCGCAGACCGGAAGCCGGGGCCTTCGGCCAGCGCGGAAAGACACTTTACCGGGGGCGGACCGGGCACTTGGGGCCCGGCTTTCATGCCAGACAGGCAGGAAGCCGGGCCTCGCCTTTGCGGGGCCGCCAGCGCTGCCCCAAGCTGGCCCTGCGCCTCCTTCAGAACGGCAGCCTGCCTTCCATCAATCCCTGAAGCGCTCTTGCCGTCGATCGCGCGGTAGATCAGCGGTGCGGAGCGCACGATCGTCACGACTCGCTCTGGGGGCGTCTCGAAGGTGATTGTCCGGCCGCGATGGTCGACAAAGGAGGTTTCAGCCAGGGCGGCGGTGGACAGTATTACAGTTGACGCGCAAGCGAACGCCGCGCCCAAGCCTCATCGGAGAGGGAGTCGTTCGGGCGGCCGTATCAACAGTTCCGGGGATCGATCAACACCGGAGGAGACGAAGGTGCTGCCGGTGAACCAGAGCGGTTCGCAGCGGCCTTGATCAGGCATCGCGGCCGTAACGAAGCTGCGGCCAGTCCTCAGTAGGGCTGATGCATATCGGGGAAGGGGGCCGTCTTCTGGACGGCGGATTGCGAGACGGTCTCCGTCGGGGCGGGAGAAGACTTCTGCTCTTCCGGACTGGCTATCGCTGCCGCGGTCATCAGGCCCGCGGCGAGCAGCATGCCGAGAAAGATGGCCTGCAGGAGCGGGCGGGCCTCGTTCAGGTCGCTTTTTTCATGGGCCGGCCTGCGGCGTTTCGGTGTTCGAGGGTGTGACATGGTCTGCTCATGTGGTCTTCGTGTCTGTGGCCGGTTCCGGCCGGCGTTCGTTCAGTTCCTGCGGCTCGCGGCCCGGACAAGCTCACCGTAAAGGCGCTGGCCCATGCGGAAGGTCAGTGCGGTCATTGCGAGGAAAGCAGCGAGCGGAGGTGCCAACGTCGGTTCCAACGCGAAGGCCATCAACAGCAACGGACCAGCCGCCAGCATATAAAGCAAAGCCGGTGCGAAGCTTGCGCTGGACGTGCGATTGGACCTGTCTTCATTATCCGGCGTCTGCATGGGAGCCTCCTTCATTTTTCAGGCTGCCACTCTGCGAAGAAATTGCGCCGGCACCCGGACTCCATTCAGGCCGCAGATGTGTGTTTTCGAGGCAATATTGAGGCAAATTTTAATGAATGCGACGAGGAGGCGGAGGTCCGGAAACGTATCGGCGAAACTCCCGAATCGGGCCGAAAGGCAAGCAAGCCGACCGCGCCTTCAAAGACTTGCGGAGCCCGGCAATTAATCAGCGGTAAAAATGACGATGACATATCGACAAAATGCTCGAGTTAGACTCCGCTAAACTTGAAAATGTGTTCGAAAAACTTCGATTTTATCGAGCCGTTTCAGTCTTTGTTTTCTTTTATGAAAGATGCTCGCCTCAAGGGTGAACCTCTACATACAGGTCGGATCAGGGATGACATTGAAGGCAGCGCGGAGCACTTTGGCTGAAAAGCCTCAGGAGCCTGTGATTTCTCCGGAGACGCCTTTGAAAGAGGAGGGCGAAAGTCCGGCGCTGTCGCTGGCCGGTCTGCAGTTCTTTATCGCGGATATCAGCCGGAAGACGATCCTCTGGCACGAGATCGGGTCGCAGAGCTTCAACAGCGAGGTCAAGGATCTCCAGGAAGCGCCCTCCAACGAAGCGCTGCGGCATCTGTCGCCGGAAGACCGCAAGACCATCCTGCGTCTGGTGCAGGGGGCGATCCGAGAGGGGCAGGCCGGACCGTTCGACGTCGGCGGCGGTCCGGACCACCGTATTCCGGGCATTCCGATTGTGGCCCACAGGTATGAACTCCCGGACGGGCGCATCATCGCCATCTGTTTTCCCTCGATCGGCGAGAACGACGACAATCCGGGGCGCATGGTGCTCGGACTGGCGCCGATCCTTCAGCATTTCGTCGCGTCCTCGAATCGGGTGGTCCTGCTGATCGACAATTTCGGGTATGTGCGCTTCGCCAGCGAAGGCTTTCTCAAGTGTTTCCAGATTGAGGACGCCCGCATGATCCTGGGGCGCAACGTCGCCCATATTCAGAACCGGGTCGGACGCACCATCGTTTCGCTGACGCTGGCCGCCCTCACCCGCCGGGCGAGCGCGACGGGACGGGGCAAGTTCCTGCTTGCGAACAACGACAGTCTCGAACTCAATTACGACGCCATGTATTTCCGCATCAGCGGTACCGTCGGCGGCGTGCTGTTTTCCGCGGGGCATGTCAGCGGAGATATCGATTTCTCCAGAGTGTTCGAGATCTGCAGTGCGCCGATGCTGGTGGTCAACGGCAAGTCGCGCATGATCGTTGCCGCCAACAGTGCGGCGTTGAAGGCCTTTCACCTGACGGCGGACGTTCTCGCAGAACGGCCCATCACGGACATGCTGCTGCATGCCAACAGCTATTCCGCGCTGCTGGAGGCGGCGACGCAGGGTTCGGAAGTACCGGTTTCGGTGCCGGTGAACCTGCTGAACGGCCAGACCAAGAAGAAGCGGTTCAAGTGCAGCATCATGGACGCGGACAAGAAAGAACCGAAGCTGATCCTGGAGACCCGGAGCTGATCCGTTTCGCGGTCAGCGGTACGCAGAATGATCCTTCAGATCTCCGGCTGAACGCGGCCGGAGGTCTTTTGCCGGAGTACGAGCCTGTGCGCGCAGCTGATGCACGGATTTCGCACTTGTCTTACGCAGCGCACGGATCTAGGGTCCGCGCGCTGTTATTCCCGTTTCCCTGGAGGACATTATGGGCTTTCTCGCTGACGCATTGGCGCGTGTTCAACCTTCCGCGACCATAGCTGTCACCAACAAGGCACGCGAGCTCAAGGCTGCGGGCCGCGATGTGATCGGACTGGGTGCCGGCGAGCCGGATTTCGACACGCCCGACAACGTCAAGGCGGCGGCCATCAAGGCCATCAACGAGGGCAAGACCAAATATACCGCCGTTGACGGCATTCCCGAGCTGAAGGCGGCGATTGTCGAGAAGTTCAAGCGGGAAAACGGCCTGACCTACGAAATCAACCAGATCACCGTCGGGACCGGCGGCAAGCAGGTTCTCTACAACGCGCTGGTCGCGACCCTGAATCCGGGCGACGAGGTCATCATCCCGACCCCATACTGGGTGAGCTATCCGGACATGGTTCTGATGGCGGGCGGCGAGCCGGTCATCGTGGAAGCGGACAAGGCCACCTTCAAGATCACGCCGGAAGCCCTGGATGCGGCGATCACCGCCCGCACCAAGTGGATGATCTTCAACTCCCCGTCCAATCCGTCCGGCGCCGCCTATACGGAAGCCGAACTGAAGGCGCTGACCGATGTCCTGATCAAACATCCCCATGTCTGGGTGCTGACCGACGACATGTATGAGCATCTGGTCTATGACGACTTCAGGTTCACCACGCCGGCCCAGGTGGAACCGGCGCTTTACGAGCGCACGCTGACGGTCAACGGGGTGTCCAAGGCCTATGCCATGACCGGCTGGCGGATCGGTTATGCGGGTGGCCCGGCCGAACTGATCAAGGCGATGGCCAAGGTCCAGTCGCAGTCCACGTCCAACCCGTGTTCCATCGCCCAGTGGGCGGCGGTCGAGGCGTTGAACGGCCCGCAGGATTTCATTCCGAAGAACAATGAAGTCTTCAAGGAGCGCCGGGATCTGGTGGTCTCCATGCTGAACCAGACGAAGGGCCTTACCTGTCCGGTGCCGGAAGGGGCATTCTATGTGTTTCCCTCCTGCGCCGGAACCATCGGCAAGACCGCTCCGTCCGGAAAAGTGATCGAGAGCGACGCGGACTTCGTCACCGAGCTTCTGGAAACGGAAGGGGTGGCCGTGGTGCAGGGATCGGCCTTCGGCCTGGGCCCGAACTTCCGCATCTCCTATGCGACCGCCACCGAGGCGCTCGAAGAGGCCTGCACACGCATCCAGCGCTTCTGCGGCAATCTGAAATAAGCCCTCCGGTATTTCCGGAGCAGGAAAGGGCGGCATTGGCCGCCCTTTCAGACTGATGACAAGGTCTCAAGCCTGTCCTCCCGAAGACGGCAGCCTCGCTGCGCGCAGATCCGGAACCCGGCGCATACAGGCGAGCGGAAACGAGCGCCAGCCCCCCATAATCTCTTGAAACTATTGAATTCAGGGCGCGCCAGCGGAACAGAACATGTCTGGATTCCGGATCGGTGCTTGGCGTGCGTCTCACCGGTTCGCTATGACCTGACCGGTTTGTCAGCAGTCTGGGGTGGTGTTTGCAACCTTTTTCATTCGCGTTCCTGCCGAGTGAGAGCAGGGACGCCGGACGGGACGGGTGAGATATACGGCTCCTGTGGCGCGGAAAATGCGGCCTGATTTTTCCGGGTGTGCAACCTGCCCCGATTTTGACGTGATGGGCGCGCATATGAGGGATCTGCCCGCGACCCTTGAGGCCGTGCGGGCGTTTACGCTCTTTGTTAGGAGACTTCCTGAATGCGTTTTTCCCTATTTGCCGTTGCTGCGACTGCCCTTTTCATGACAGGCCCGGTTCTGGCCGACGAAAACAGCCCGACTGTTGAAATCGGCACGCTGAAATGCCTCGTGGAGGGTGAGCACAGCTTTATCGTCGGCTCCACCGCGACGCTCGGCTGCAGCTTCAACCCGGCCGATGGCGGTGCGATCGAAAACTACACCGGCAAGGTCAGCGACTATGGCCTCGATATCGGCAAGACCAAGGAAGCGACCCTGGTCTGGGGCGTTCTGGCGCCGTCCGCCAACCGCAAGCCGGGTCTTCTGGCCGGCAATTATGGTGGTGTGACCGCCGGTGCGAGCCTGGGAGCCGGGATCAAGGCAAATGCGCTTGTCGGCGGCTTTGACCGTTCGATTGCGCTGAATCCGTTCAGCCTGGAAAGCCAGACCGGCACCAATCTGACGCTCGGTGTGAGCAAGATGACGCTCGAACTCATCAAGTAAGAGCAGCACATTGTTGTCTCCCCGGGATGTGTTCCGGGGAGACAACGGTTTTGCGTGCCGGGTCAATTCGGGATCTGAACCGCGGCCGCCGCTACTGGTTGTCCCGGCAGGTGGCATTGGCGCCGGGGCAGGGGGCGGAGTTGATGTCGGGACGCGTGTTCTGACGGTTGATATCCTCCGTCCGGTTCAGCCGGTTCGTGCTGTCCATGCGCTGGCGGGTGGAAAAATCCGATTCCTGGCGGTTCATGTTCTGGTTGAGCTGCTGTTCGGCCGACGGCAGGCGCGGAGAGCCCGACTGGGGCAGGACGCGAAGCTGGTTGGACTGGGCGCCGGCGGCGATCGTCCAGAAGATCACCAGACCCGCAGCCATCATTCCCCGCGTCGTTGACGCGCCGGCGACGGCTCGCATTGTCTTCCCATGTGTTTTCTGCATTCGCGGATCCTTTCCGGGGGCACCGGTCGTCAAGCTGTTACGCAGGCGCGATGATATCGGATGACCCGTGCCGGGAACAGGATGCGGCGTAAAGAATTGCTGCGCTGCCGCGCAAGTTTCCCTTGCGTTGATGTCGCGTTCGGCGCGACCATGAATGACCGCCCCCGATCGATGCGCCGCACTCATCGGGGCCAGGTGCCCGGGACTTGGCAATGGCCGGCCCCTGACCGCAAGACGGTCAGAGGTCCGCCTTTCTTCGAATTCCGGCGTATCGGCCATCGGCCTTCGATTTCATTCGGGCGAGACGCGGCGGGCCCGCGTCCCTTGAGCGAGACGTGCGAAAGATGAACTGTTTCATGACGCAAGGCGGTGCTGACGGCAACGGACGGAATGCCCGGCGCCGCGCCGGCGGACCGTCGCCGCGAAGCCGGACGGTTTCTCTTTAAGTCATCTTGCTCTTGCCGCCGGCCGTGCCGCGTTGTTGAGGACATATCCTCGAACACGGGAGGCAAATGATGGCAATCACTACCAACGAAAAGGCATCTGCAGCAGAGGGCGCTCCGCGCTGCATCGCTCTGGTCGGTCCCTTCGGCAGCGGCAAGACCAGTCTTCTGGAGGCCTTGCTGGCGCGAACGGACAAGGTGGCCCGGCAGGGAACCGTGGCGGACGGCAACACGGTGGGGGACGCCGCGCCGGAAGCGCGGGCGCACGGCATGAGTGTGGAACTCAATATCGCCGACACCATCTATCTCGGCGACCGCTTTATCTTTGTCGACTGCCCGGGGTCGGTGGAGTTCCTGAGCGAGATGGACGGAGCGCTCAACGGCGCGGATCTGGCCGTTGTTGTCGCGGAGGACGACGAGCGCAAGGTTCCTGCCCTGCAGCTCATCCTGAAAGCCCTGGAAGCCCGCGCCATCCCGCGGGTTTTGTTTTTGAACAAGATCGACAGGAGCACCCGGCGCGTGCGCGACGTCCTGAGCGTGCTGCAGCCGGCCTCCGCGGTGCCGCTGGTTCTGAGGCAGATTCCGATCTGGGAAGACGGTCAGGCGACGGGTTTCATCGATCTGGCGCTGGAGCGGGCGCATGTCTATCACGAGAAGGACACGAGTACGGAGATCGACATGTCCGACGCCGATCGGACACGCGAACACGACGCCCGCTTCACCATGCTGGAGCACCTGGCCGACCATGACGACGATCTCATGGAAGCCCTGCTGGAGGACATCGCGCCGGACCGGGACCTGGTCTTCGCCGATCTCGTCGACGAAATGCGGGACGGGTTGATCTGTCCTGTCTTTTTCGGCTCCGCCGAACACGGGAACGGCGTCAGCCGTCTCCTGAAGGCGTTGCGGCATGAGGTGCCGGGTGTCGACCTTCTTGCAAGCCGGGTGCTCGGCAAACGCACGCGCGCTGCGCTGCAGGTGGTGAAGACCCTGCATACCCAGCATGGCGGCAAACTGTCCATCGCCCGTGTTCTCGACGGGCAGGTCTCAGACGGCGATACCCTGTTCCGGAACGGCAAGGGGGAGGTCAAGGTGTCCGGTCTGTTCTCGGTCTTCGGCCAGCAGGCCTCCAGGATCGCGACGGCGGGCAAGGGGGACCTGGTCGCGCTGGGCCGGATGGACGGTGTGGCAACAGGCGATCTTCTGTGTTTCGAGGCGGGTGCGGTTTCGGGTCCCGCCCTGGCCGAGGCACGTCCGCCGGTGCTGGCGACGGCCGTTTCCGCCCTCCAGCGCAAGGATGAAGTCCGCCTTTCGGCGGCCTTGACGAAACTTGCCGAGGAAGACCCTTCCCTGACCATAAGCCAGAACCAGACAACGGCGGAGACCCTGCTGGCGGGCCAGGGAGAAATGCATCTGCGTGTTGCCCAGGAACGGCTTGCCGGCAAATACGGACTGGACATCTCGGCCCATGCGCCGCATGTGCCCTATGCGGAGACCATCCGCTCGGGCACAAAGATACGCCGGCGGCACAAGAAGCAGTCCGGCGGACACGGGCAGTTCGGGGATGTTGCCCTGGAGATCGGGCCGCTGCCGCGTGGCGAGGGGGTGCAATTCACCGACACGATTGCCGGCGGCGTGGTGCCCAAACAGTATATTCCCTCCGTGAAGGACGGTGTGCTGGAGGCGCTCGGCCGGGGACCTCTCGGCTTTCCGGTCGTGGATGTGTCCGTCTGCCTGACGGACGGGTCGTATCATTCCGTCGACAGCTCCGACCAGGCGTTCAGGATGGCGGGCATCCTCGCCATCCGGGACGGGCTTCCGGAGTGCAAGCCGGTGCTTCTGGAACCGGTCCACAAGGTGGTGATCGCCTGTCCGAGTGATGCGACGGCCCGGGTGAACGCCATCGTCTCGGCGCGGCGGGGGCAGTTGCTCGGCTTCGACGCCCGGCCGGGCTGGCCCGGCTGGGACGAGGTTCAGGCCCTGATGCCCGAAGCCGAAATCGGCGACCTGATTGTCGAGCTGCGCTCGGCGACGGCGGGCGTCGCGAGCTATACGGCCGAATTCGATCATCTGTCCGAGCTTTCGGGAAAGGCCGCGGATCTGGCCCTGCAGCGCTCCGGCAAACAGCAGGCCGCGTGAACGGGCCTTCCTGTTTCCGGCAACCTGGGGGAGGGCGGCGGTGCCCTTCCCGTGTTGTCTGCCGGTGTGCCGGAGCCTCTCCAGCAGCGCCCTGGTGAAGCCGGTCACCAGGGCGTTATTTGCCATTGATGGGCGTTTCCGCTTTTCTCAGGCACAAACGGGAGACCTGAGATGAACATTTTGAAAAAACGCAGCTGGGACCTTCCCGAGCGGGAAGCCACGCCTGAGCATATCTTTCTGAACCGCCGCCAGATTCTCGCCGGTCTCGCCGGGGGCGGTGCGCTGCTCGGCAGCGGCCTTGGCCTGCGGCCTGCCTTCGCCGAAGAGGATCCAAGCGCCGGGCTCTATCCGGTCGAGCGGAACGCGGCTTACACGCTGGACCGGGATCTGACCGCCGAGGAAATTGCGGCCAAGTACAACAACTTTTACGAGTTCGGAACCCACAAGCAGACCTGGACAGCGGCGCAGAAGCTGGAGATCCGGCCCTGGACCGTCACGCTGGACGGGATGATCGACAATCCGCAGACCCTCGACATCGATGACCTTCTCGCCAAAATGCCCCTGGAAGAACGGCTCTACAGGCACCGTTGCGTCGAAGCCTGGTCGATGGCGGTTCCCTGGTCCGGCTTTCCGCTGGCGGAGCTGGTCAAGCTGGCCGGTCCCCGGAGCGATGCGAAATATATCCGTTTCGAGACCTTCTTCGATCCCTCCGTCGCCAATGGCCAGAACCAGTCGTGGTATCCTTGGCCCTATGTGGAAGGCCTGACCATTGAAGAGGCTACCAACGAGCTGGCCTTCATGGCGACCGGCATTTACGGCAAGCCTCTTCCCAAGCAGTTCGGGGCTCCGGTGCGGCTGGTGACGCCATGGAAATACGGCTTCAAGTGCATCAAGTCCGTGGTGAAGATCTCCTTCACCGACGAACGTCCCGTGAGTTTCTGGGAAGAGATCCAGCCGCAGGAATACGGTTTCTGGGCCAATGTGAACCCGTCAGTGCCGCATCGGCGCTGGCCGCAGGCGTCAGAGGCCGTGCTGGGCACCGACGAGCGCCGCAACACGCTGCTCTACAACGGCTATGAGGAACAGGTTGCCGGTCTCTACAAGGACATTACGGGCGAGCGTCTGTTCATGTAGGGGCGGATGTCCGCGTCAGTGGTGTGCAAATCATTCGCCTGAACGCGGTCGTTCCTTTTCCGAAAGTCAGGCCTCATGAGTTGCGCTCGAACGCGGGCGAGCCAGGCAGGTCATCCTGTCGAGAACCGGGACGCCGATTGGCGTCCCGGTTCTCTGATCTTCGAGGGGAAATTTGACTTTCATCGGCTGTGCCGACCATCACATGTCATGGCGGATAAACCGAGTACCTTCACGAGTGGAGCAACCAATATCAACCCAATCAGGAGTGACCCCCATGTTCCGCACGACGATTGCCTCGGTTATGCTTTTTGCCGCATTTGCCGCGGCCTCTACGGTCAATGCTGCAACTCATTCGCAGATGCAGGTCAAACCGGCAGCGCAGACAGTTTCCGCCAAAGCGACGGAAGGCGCCAGGATCGTTGTCGCAGGCAGGACACAAAACCGTCGGGTTGAGATTCGCCGGCGTTCCGGCGGCAAATAGTCCGATCAGAATGAATGGTACTTCTCCGGTCTTGCCGGTGCGGGTGACCTGGAAGGACTTGCCGACACTTTCTCCTACGGAGAGAGGTCGGCCGCCTTCGTCCTGTTGAGGCAGGCCAACCTCATCTTTCCGCACATATAACGTCCCGGGCGCGGCTCATGCGCTACTCCCACGGCCTGTCACGCGGACAGACAAGCCTTTGCATCACGGCAAAGGCAAGCCAGATATGGCAGCCCTCCTTGCCGGGCTCAAGTTCCCTGACAAAGCGCACGCCAACGCCGGATAGTTCCGCAAGCTTCTCCTGCGTGGGTTGCTGGCGCTTTCGCTCAGTCCGGATAAGTTGGCCCAATTCAATCCGGTTTTGAGCATGGTCCAATAGGGATTGCACGAAAAACAACCGAACGGGATGATTTGGTTCCTGGATGCCCGCGTCGCTGACATGAAGGCAAAAAAAAGCCGGGTCTGAAAAGACCCGGCAGTCTGAATTGATTCACTGTAAACAGTGGAATCACCTTCCAGAGGGGAACAGCTGGTCTGGACCTCACAGGGAGGAGGACGTGACGTCCGTCTGACCAACAGTGATGCTTATATGCAGTGCACAAGCTGCATAAACAAGAGGCAGGGTGCGCAGGTCTGCTATGCATTTTTCACATATCTGGTGGGGCTTCCTTGCCTGTTGTGAAAGCCAAGTCCTGTCAGTCAGTTATGGCGCATCTTGCTCCGGCGAGGCGATGCGACTGTCTGGTGAATAAACGAAAAAGTAATAATTCCAGATAGTTAACGTAGCTGCATTTTCAGTGTGCATGCCGGTTTTTGCCTAAATGTCAGGCGGCAGGGGCGGTCTCCCGGCTCGTGAAAAACGACGCAATTCCTTGTTCGAGCCACCGGAATATCACGGAAAATGATGGTGGGCGGCTGCGGAAAGCTGTGCGGCTTCACATTTAGAAGGGCGCAGACAGGAAGATTCAACGCGTTAAGATCGCCCGACCTGCTTTTAAGTGATTCCTTCCGGGGAAGCGGGGCAATCCGATCCCCGACTCATCCATCAATTTTGGAGAAAACCATGCGCGTCGCCGAACTTGTCCTAGAAGCCCTTCATCAACATGGTGTCCGTCAGGTTTTCGGCATCCCCGGAGACGCGATCAATGACTTTACCTATGCGCTCCGGAATCGCTCCGACATGGAGTTCGTTCTCGTGCGTCACGAAGAGGCCGGTGCATTTGCGGCTTCCGCCCAGGCCAAACTGACCGGAGAGCTTGCCTGCTGCATGGGAACGGCCGGCGGCGGGGCCATCCATCTGCTGAACGGTCTTTACGATGCCAGGATGGACAAGGCGCCTGTCATTGCCATCACCGGCCAGGTGGCAACCGATTTCATCGGGACGGGCTACCATCAGGAAGTCGATACCGAACGCCTGTTCTCCGATGTCGCCGTCTATTCCAAGACCGTGATGGATCCGGGGCAGCTTCCCGGTATCCTGCTGGAAGCCATCAAGGCGGCGCTGTCCGAGAGGGGACCGGCGCATATTTCCGTGCCGACCAACATTGCCGGCCTCAAGGTGCCCTTCATCCCCGGCAATCTGCAGCTGGCCAAGGCGCAATCGCGGATCACGCCGGCAGATGCGGCCTTGCGGCAAGCGGCGGATCTGATCAACAGCTCGGCGAAACCCGTGATTCTCGCCGGCATCGGCGGTGCGGAGGCGAAGGCGGATATTCTGGAACTGGCGCGCAGACTGAAGGCTCCGATCGTGCGTACGCTTCGCGCCAAGGACTGGATCGACGAGGATTACCCGGAGTGTGTCGGGGGACTGGGGCTTCTCGGCGGCCGCGCCGGCTCCAAGGCGATGGACGGATGCGACTGCCTGATCATGCTCGGCACGGACTATCCCTATGTCGATTTCTATCCGAAGACGGCCAAGACGATCCAGGTTGACCGGGATATCCGGCAACTTGGCAAACGCACCACGATCGATGTGCCGCTTCACGGCGACGTCGGATCGACCCTGTCGGCGCTGGTTCCGCTGGTTGCGGAAAAATCCTCCGCAGAGTTCCAGCAGGGCATCAGGACGATTCACGAGAAGGAGCGCAAAGGCTGGGTGAAGGAGGAAACCTCCCAGGACACGCCACTGAAGCCGCAGACGGTGCTGGCTTCGGTCGGCCGGCTGGCGCCGGACAATGCCATTTTCCTGTGCGACACGGGGACGGTGACCGCGTGGTCCGCCCGTCACCTGACGATACGCGACGACCAGCGGTTCGTTCTGTCAGCCTGTCTGGGAACAATGGCCTTTGCCATGTCCGGGGCGCTCGGCGCGCAGCTCAGCTTTCCCGACCGGCCGGTGGTTGCCCTGGCCGGAGACGGCGGGTTTGCCATGCTGATGGCCGATTTCGTCACGGCGGTGCGTTACGAACTGCCGATCACTGTGGTGGTTCTGGAAAACCGGAAGCTCGGTTTCATCGCGCTGGAACAGGAAGGCAAGGGATTGCCGGAACATTCGATCGATCTGGTGAACCCGGATTTCGCTGCCTTCGCCAGGGCCTGCGGCGGCGTGGGGCTGCGCGCCGACAGCCATGAGGGGCTTCAGGCCGCGCTGGCGGAGGCTTTCAGCAACAATCTGCCCACGGTCATCAATGTGGCGGTCGACCCCGGTGCGCTGATCGTCCCGCCAGAAATCACCGTGGATCAGGCCTATCACTTCGGCCTTGCCAAGGTGAGAGAAAGCGTTTTGCCGATCGAAAATGCGCTCAAGGAGCGCATCGGCAAAAAGGACGGGAAGGGCTGAGCGGATCGGCCTGCATTCCTGAGGGCGCGAATTGAGGCTGCCTCGGACCTGCCCGGTATTCGGGCAGGTTCCGGAAGACCGGGATGACGGCTGCGACCGTATTCGGGGCAGCCTGTCCCGGACATGGTGTCAGTAGACCCATTTTTCCGCACTGGTCAGCAGAAACTCGCGGAATGCGGTCACTCTTGCCGTGTTCTTCAGTTCCGAGGGATAGACGAAATAGGTGTCGAAAATGGGCACCTTGTCTTCCTGCTCGGTCAGCAGCGGAACCAGCAGGGAGTTCTGGTCGATGATGTAGTCCGGCAGGATGGCGATGCCGACACCGGACTGAACCGCGCGCTTGATGGCGACCAGATTATTGGCCTTGAGCACCGACCGGCGCGGATTGGTTGCCACACGACCGGCGGTCTCCAGCCAGTTCATGGACTTGAGATAGGCGGGAGCCTGTTCCCCGAATGTGATGATGCGATGATTGTCCAGATCGTCGATGGAGCCTGGGGCGCCGAAGCGCTGTAGATATTCCGGTGCGGCATAGACATGGAAATGCACCGTGAACAGCTTGCGCTGGATCAGGTCGGGCTGGGTCGGCTGCCGCAGCCGGATGGCCACGTCGGCCTCACGCATGCCCAGGTCCAGCTCATCGTCGTCGAAGATCAGGTGCAGATCCACATCCGGATACAGGTCGATGAAATTCTTGATGCGGGAGGTGAGCCACGTCGAGCCGAGGCCGACCGTGGTCGTCACCCGCAGGGCGCCGGAGGGTTTCTCCTTGCTGTCGGTGAGGCTTGACTGTACCGCCTCCAGCTTCATCATGACATCGCTGGCGGTCCGGTAGAGCAGTTCACCCTGTTCGGTCAGCAGCAGACCGCGCGCATGGCGGTGGAAGAGGGATACTCCCAGATCCTGTTCCAGGGCGCTGACCTGCCGGCTGACAGCCGACTGGCTCATGTTAAGGGCATCACCGGCATGGGTGAAGCTGCCCGCCTGAGCGGCCGCATGAAAGATACGTAACTTGTCCCAGTCCATGCGTGCCCCTTCCGGAGGACAGTCAGGAGGCTTATTCCGCCGCCTGCCGTGTGGATGCCGCTTCATGTTCGGCCAGAAACTTCTCCGCTTCAAGTGCCGCCATGCAGCCCATGCCTGCAGCCGTCACCGCCTGGCGGTAGATATCGTCGGTAACATCGCCGGCGGCAAAGACGCCGGGAATGGACGTTCTCGTCGAATCCGGCTCGGTTTGCAAATATCCGTTCGGCTTCAGGGTCAGTTGATCCTTGAAGAGTTCCACGGATGGAGCATGGCCGATGGCGATGAAGACACCGTCTGTGGAAATCTCCCGGAACGCGCCTGTCGTGGCATGCTTGAGGCGCACACCGGTCACCGCTTTGGGATCGCCGCCCCCGAGAATCTCGTCGATCTGATGATCCCAGATCACTTCGATCCTGGGATTCTGGAACAGCCGGTCCTGCAGAATTTTCTCGGCTCTCAGGCTGTCGCGGCGATGCACGAGCGTCACCTTGCTTGCAAGGTTCGCCAGGTAAAGCGCTTCCTCGACGGCGGTGTTGCCGCCACCGACCACCACAACTTCCTTGTTGCGGTAGAAAAAGCCGTCGCAGGTCGCGCAGGCGGAAACGCCGGCGCCCATGTAGGCCTCCTCGGACGGCAGCCCGAGCCAGCGGGCCTGGGCCCCGGTGGCAATCACCAGCGTGTCCGCGGTGAAGACGGTGCCGCTATCGGCTTCCAGGCGGAAGGGACGCTGGCTGAGATCCGCGTTGACGATGGTGTCCTGAACGATCCGGGTGCCGACGTTTTCCGCCTGCTTCTGCATCTGCTCCATGAGCCAGGGCCCCATGATGGGGTCGGCGAAGCCCGGGTAGTTCTCGACGTCGGTGGTAATGGTCAACTGGCCGCCGGGCTGGATACCGGCAACGAGTGTCGGTTCGATCATGGCGCGGGCCGCGTAGATCGCGGCCGTGTAGCCGGCCGGACCGGAGCCGATGATCAGAAGTTTGCTGTGTTCCGTGCTCATGAAGGACATCTTCTCCTATGCGTCTGTTCCGGGGCCGGTGTTGCCTGCCACACCCTGCCTAGGCCTTCTTGTCCTGCAACCGCAATGCGGCAAAATCGGCAAGAATGCGTTTCGCGATCACGGGTGTTGCGTCAATCGGCTCGTAGGTAGTGGTTTTCAGCGGACCTGGAAAGGGGTGAGTGACGCCGAGACGCTGCAAATTGTCCAAAAAACGGGTAATCTTGCGGTGACCGCCGCCGGGATGAAACACGTGAACCGGTTTTCCGGTGCCGGCGGCCTCGCCGATCATGTTGGTGGAGTCCGCCGTCGCGACGATGGCATCGGCTTTGGCCAGGTAAAGGCCGAGTGGATTGGGACTCTCGCCAGTCCAGTAAAGGTGCCCTCCGGATTTCGCCAGGCTGGCCAGACCGTAGGCAAGGCCGGGAGGGGTGCGGCGGGACGCGGTGATCATGAAAGAAGCCCCGTCGTCCCGTGCGACCCGGCGCAGTCCGTTCAGCAACCGGTTCTGGTCGTCCTCGGTAAAGGTGTGATGACGGCTATCTCCGCCGACGAGCACCGCGATGCGCGGGTGGGAGAGGGCGTCGATTTCAGGGACCTTCCGCGCGCGCAGGGAGGCCAGTACAGCGGCCGGGAAGCGGTGCGGCGATGTGGGGGTCACCAGAACGTTGCGGCCGCGCAGTCTGTCGTGTTCGGGAACCCAGATCAGATCGGCGGCATTTGGGCCCGTGCGCGGGTCTTTGAGAAACACCGTGAAGGTTTGTCCGCGGGAGCGCCGTTTGATGCGGCGCAGATAGGCGGCAGCGCGTCGGCCGGAGGCGATCGCGATATCGGGATAGGGGGGCGCCAGGGGACTGTCGGGCCGACCCTCCCATTC
Source organism: Labrenzia sp. 011 (assembly GCF_003075075.1). Classification (GTDB taxonomy): domain Bacteria; phylum Pseudomonadota; class Alphaproteobacteria; order Rhizobiales; family Stappiaceae; genus Roseibium. The sequence continues at coordinate 21,533 of NZ_QCYM01000028.1, forward strand.
CCTCGGGTCTGTCGGGCCGAAAGGAAGCCACCAGGAGAAGGGCGCGCGCGGGGCGACCTGCCGCGCTTCATAAGGACAGTTAAGCGCTTCCGCGACGCCGGTGCACTGGGCCAGGTCGCCGGCTTTGCCATCGGTCAGGATCCACACAGAGGAAGGGGACGTCTCCAGCGGTCTCGTCATTTTTGGCGAGGTTCCCCTACCTAATCTTTCGAGATCGTGCGTGATTTTGTTATAGTCTTGCACAAACGCGCAAAAAATCATAATCCGGCACCGGCGAGATACGTTACAGCGGGATTCTCTTATCCCGCAAGACGCCAGGGCCGGTTCGGTGTCGACTACCCACATCTAGTTCGGCCTGCATGTCCAGGCCACGTTCGAAGGAGACAGGTTTGAAAGCGCGGCTTGATGCCATTGACTGGCAGATCCTGAAGGAACTGCAAGAAGACGGCCGGATGACCAATGTTGAACTGGCAAGGCGCGTCGGCATTTCCGCTCCGCCCTGCCTGCGCCGGGTCAGGGCGCTGGAGGAAGCCGGACTCATCCTCGGATACCGGACGCTGCTGGATGAAAAACAGCTCGGCTATGATGTCACGGCCTTTGCCATGGTCGGCCTGCACAGCCAGACCGAGGCAGACCTGATCGCCTTCGAGGAAACGGTGCAGAAATGGCCGCTGGTGCGGGAAAGCTACATGCTGTCCGGCGAGGTGGACTTTCTTCTCAAGTGCGTTGCTCCGGACCTGCAGACGTTCCAGAATTTCGTCATCCGCGACCTGACGGCCGCGCAGAATGTGGATAGCGTGCGTACGGCGCTGACGATCCGCCGGACCAAATACGAACCGGTCGTGCCGATCGACTGATCTGCTGATTTCCGTGACGCATCCGGGGCCGTGCGGCTTCCGGTCCGCCCGTCGCGGCCGGTACGCGTCCGTTCCCCGGACCGGTCCGGAATGCGGCCCAGGGCCTGGATTTAGCTTGCCGGCGTTCCGGACATATGTCCCAAATGGCTGAATTTCCGGTGCAGCCTGCGGATCAGGTTGATGTCCCGAAGGGCCGCCGCCACCAGCGTGAAGGCGATGCTCAACAGCAGGCAGGTGGTCAGGATGGCGATCGGCAGAACCTGATCATATTGCAAGGTGTCCAGGGCCTGGTCGACCGGCTCGACGTCGGAATAGAGGCGGGTGTGAAACATGTCCCGATAGAGGGGGATGTGAAATGTCCCGTATTTCAGGTAACGCAGCCCGAACACGACCACGAAAACGGCAGCGGTGAAGGCTGTCAGAAACCCGAAAATGCGCAGCGCGAATCCGATGGAACGCTCATGCCGGCGGGCCACCAGCCGCTTGAACAGCTGCTTTTCGGCCGCACTCAGCCGGGAATAGGCAAACCAGCGGTAGATCCACAAGGGAACCGCCGCGACCAGCAACCAGAACGCTATTGCATTGAAAACCATAGACTACCCTCCGACACATGCCGGTGCTACCGTAACCGGCGACCGGCAGGCGTCAATTGGGAAGCATGCGTATATGATTGAGGGGCCGCATCCTGATATCGTGGAGGCTGATCGGAGGGCCGATCTGGGTTTAAGGTCAGCCGTATTTCACCTCGACGATCTCGTAGGAATGAGACCCGCCGGGTGCCGACACTTCAACGCTGTCGCCGATGGTCTTGCCGATCAGGGCACGGGCGATTGGCGATGAGATCGAAACCTTGTTCTGCTTCACGTCGGATTCGACATCTCCGACGATCATGTAGTGCTTCTTTTCTTCCGTATCTTCGTCGATCAGGAAAACTGTCGCACCGAACTTGACGATGTCTCCGGACAGTTTCGTCACGTCAATGACTTCTGCGCGGGACAATTTGTCCTCCAGCTCGGCAATGCGGCCCTCATTGTGACTCTGGGCTTCTTTTGCGGCATGGTATTCGGCATTTTCCGACAGGTCGCCATGCGCACGTGCCTCAGAAATGGCATCAACGATGCGCGGACGCTCTTCCGTTGTACGTTGCCTCAGTTCATCCTGAAGCATTTTGTACCCGGCGGAGGTCATCGGAACTTTTTCCATGGGTCTCAGACCTTCAGCTTATTGGGTCCCCCTTCCTGAGGACCACGCTTCTAAAACAAACCAAGCCGGGAAAGGCGCGCTTTCCCGGCCGGTCGCGGGCATATTAGACTTAGCCGAAGTAGGATTGTAAAGGTCTTACTTCAAGGCTCCCCGCTTTGTGGGCGGCGATGCCTTTGGCTGCGGCGACAGATCCGGCGAGGGTGGTGTAATAAGGCACCTTGTTCAGGAGAGCTGCCCGGCGCATCGACCGGCTGTCGGAGATGGCCTGAGCGCCTTCCGTCGTGTTGAAGACGAGCTGGACTTCACCGTTCTTGATAGCATCGACGATATGCGGACGGCCTTCAAGCACCTTGTTGATTTTCTTCGCGGAAATTCCGTTGCTTTCAAGAAATTCCTGCGTGCCTCCGGTGGCGATGATGGTGAAGCCGATGGCCTCCAGGCTGCGTACCGCCTCGAGGACCCCCGCCTTGTCCTCATCGCGCATGGAGACGAATACCGTGCCGTGATCCGGCACGCCGGTTCCGCATCCGAGCTGGGATTTGGCGAATGCCTTGCCGAAAGCGGTGTCCAGACCCATGACTTCTCCGGTGGACCGCATTTCCGGGCCGAGGATCGTGTCGACGCCGGGGAAGCGGGCAAAGGGGAACACGGCTTCCTTCACTGCGATATGGTCCAGTTTCTTCTCCTTCAGTCCGAAGGATGCAAGGCTTTCGCCGGCCATGATCCGGCTGGCGATCTTCGCAACCGGCACACCGATGGTCTTGGCGACGAAGGGCACCGTGCGGGAGGCGCGCGGGTTGACTTCCAGAACGTAGATTTCGCCGTCCCTGATCGCATATTGCACGTTCATCAGGCCGCCGACCTCCAGCGCCAGCGCCAGGGCGCGGGTCTGGCGCTTGAGCTCTTCGATCATGTCCTCCTTGAGGGAGAACGCCGGCAGGGAACAGGCGCTGTCACCGGAGTGAATGCCGGCTTCCTCGATATGTTCCATGATGCCGCAGACGAATACGTCCTTGCCGTCGCACAGGGCATCGACGTCCACCTCGATGGCGCCGTCCAGATAGCGGTCGAAGAGCAGGGGGTTGGTGCCGAGAACCGTGTTGATCTGGCCTGTCTTGTCATTCGGATACTTGGCGCGGACCTCTCCGGGAACCAGCTCGGGCAGGGTGCCGAGCAGGTAGGAGTTGAGGGCTTCCTCGTCGCGAATGATCTGCATCGCGCGCCCGCCCAGAACGTAGGAGGGGCGGACCACCAGCGGCAGGCCGAGCCGTCCGGCGATCAGCCGGCCCTGTTCGACCGAATAGGCGATGCCGTTTTCAGGTTGCTTCAGGTCCAGCTTGACCAGGAGCTTCTGGAACCGGTCCCTGTCCTCGGCAAGATCGATCATGTCCGGAGAGGTACCGAGAATGGGCACATCGGCCCGGACAAGCGCCTGGGCCAGTTTCAGAGGGGTCTGGCCGCCGAACTGGACGATCACGCCGTGAAGGGTGCCATTTTCCTGTTCCTTGCGGATGATCTCAAGGACATCTTCCTCGGTCAGCGGTTCGAAGTAGAGCCGGTCCGACGTATCGTAGTCCGTGGAAACGGTCTCCGGGTTGCAGTTGACCATGATGGTCTCGTAGCCGGCGTCTTCCAGAGCGAAGGCGGCGTGGCAGCAGCAATAGTCGAATTCGATGCCCTGGCCGATCCGGTTCGGACCGCCGCCCAGAATGACGACCTTCTTCTTCCCGCTCGGGTTGGACTCACAGGCCGGCTTGCCCATGAAGGGAGCTTCATAGGTGGAGTACATGTAGGCGGTCGGGGAAGCGAATTCCGCGGCACAGGTGTCGATGCGCTTGTAGACCGGATGGACGTCCAGCTCATTGCGCAGACTGACCACGTCATGGGCGTCCAGTTCCGCAAGGCTTGCCAGGCGGGCGTCGGAAAAACCCATTGCCTTCAGCTTGCGCAGATTTACGGCATCCTTCGGCAGGCCGATATTGCGGACCTTGCTCTCCATGGCCAGAAGGTCGGCGATCTGTTCCAGGAACCAGGTGTTGATGCCACTGGCCTGATGAATTTCCTCGATGCTCATCCCAAGCCGCATGGCCTGTGCGACATTGAGCAGACGGCTGGGTGTCGGTGTCGCGACCGCGGCGCGCAGGGCATTCTTGTCGTCGCCCTGGTCAAGACCGGGGATTTCGGTCTCGTCGAGACCGTTGAGACCGGTTTCCAGTCCGCGCAGTGCTTTCTGCAAGCTTTCGTTGAAGGTACGGCCGATGGCCATGACTTCGCCGACGGACTTCATGGCCGTGGTCAGGGTCGGTTGGGAACCGGGAAATTTCTCGAAGGCGAACCGCGGGATCTTGGTGACCACATAGTCGATGGTCGGTTCGAAGGATGCCGGTGTCGCCCCTCCGGTGATGTCGTTTTCCAGCTCATCCAGCGTGTAGCCCACGGCAAGCTTGGCCGCGATCTTGGCAATGGGGAAGCCGGTGGCCTTGGAGGCCAGGGCCGAGGAACGCGACACGCGCGGGTTCATCTCGATGACCACGAGACGTCCCGTATCCGGATCGACCGCGAACTGGACGTTGGAGCCGCCCGTTTCGACACCGATTTCGCGCAGCACCGCAATCGATGCGTCGCGCATGATCTGGTATTCCTTGTCCGTCAGGGTCAGTGCCGGAGCGACGGTGATCGAATCGCCCGTGTGCACACCCATCGGATCGACGTTTTCAATCGAGCAGATGATGATGCAGTTGTCCGCCTTGTCGCGGACGACTTCCATCTCGAATTCCTTCCAGCCCAGAAGGCTTTCGTCGATCAGGACCTGTCCGACCGGGGAGGCATCGATGCCGGAGCGGACGATGGTCTCGTATTCTTCCCGGTTGTAGGCGACGCCACCGCCGGTGCCGCCAAGGGTGAAGGCGGGCCGGATAATGGCCGGCAGGCCGATCTCGTCGAGCGCGCGCATGGCTTCCAGGTAGCCGGCGTTGCGGTCATAGCCGGTGATCTTGCCATTCTCGTCGCGGATGGCCGGGGAGGAGGCGATGGCGGCGCGCGGGTTCTCCAGGCCGATCACGTCCATGGCGGCGCGGAACTTTTCCCGGTCTTCCGCCTTTTCGATGACATCCGCCCGGGCACCGATCATCTCGACACCGAATTTCTCCAGTACGCCCATTTCCTCGAGATCGAGCGCACAGTTGAGGGCGGTCTGGCCGCCCATGGTCGGCAGAAGGGCGTCGGGACGCTCCTTCTCGATGATCTTTGCCACCAGTTCCGGCGTGATGGGCTCGATGTAGGTCGCATCGGCGAGGTCCGGATCGGTCATGATCGTTGCCGGATTCGAGTTCACCAGAATGATGCGGTAACCTTCTTCGCGCAGAGCCTTGCAGGCCTGAGTGCCCGAATAATCGAATTCACAGGCCTGGCCGATGACAATCGGTCCGGCACCAATGATCAGGATGGAAGAGATATCTGTGCGTTTGGGCATCTCGGCTCGCGGCTCGCAGCGGCCAATCCGGATTAGCGGGGCCGCTATTCGGTCTGGCTCGGGTCTGAAGTGAATGACAATGTTGGCTGAGCGCGTCTTATAGGGAAAAGCGGAGCGCTAGGAAACCCCGACCGGCCATCAAGGCGCTGTTTTCCGGTCCGGAGAGAAAAGATCAGTCCGTTTCGGACGCTTCCGTTGTCAGGGGAACGGCGGATTGACCGTCAAAATCGTCAATTCCCTCGGAAAGGGCGTAGCAGGCCAGACGGATGGATTTCGGAATTTCCACGGGACGACCGTCACGATTGCCTTTCTCGTAATACTGGATCATGCGTTTTTTCAAGCCGAGCCGGTCGGCGGCGTCCTTCTGCTTCAGGCCCAGCGTCCGTCGCCAGAGGCGGAATTGTTGCGGGGTCATGCCGCGTACAGGGTTTTTTGATTTCGATTCGGCCATATTTCGTAATAACCTGGGTCCTTGCGGTCACGATCGGCGGTTTGCTCGCCAGCAAACCTGACAGAAATAACCTGCAGGTTCGCTTGTCAATCGTGAAGTGCACAATGTGCTCTTTTTTGTCGGCCATTCCTTACGAACCATGCTGGTTTCTCGCCCTGACCGCATTGTGCACCGCGTCTGCAGGGCCTCGATAAACGGAAACAGGGACCCGGTTCGGCGCGATATTCGCCTGATCGAAACCCGTCGCCCGGGAATTTCGGGGGATGAAACGCAGGTTCACGACTTTTCGGTGACAGTCGTTAACACACGTATTGCGAGTATTCTTCGAACTGCTCTCTTCTATCAGGTGATGGCCGGAAAAAGTAGTTCAACTGCTAGTCGCTTACATACGCGCCCTGGCTTTATGGGATACTGTAATAATTATCAGTGTCGCGACGTCGGAAATTAAGTATTTTCCTCAGGTAGTGTGGCGTGAGGTCAAGAAAACCTGAAACAGGCAGCCATATTTGTGGCAAGTATATTTGCTTGGTTCAGATTATCGATAATTAATATTATTTACTATGTCGTGTGGTTTTGAAACTCAATAGTTATTTATAGTTGTATGAACTAGCTGGAGGTGGCGGTGTTTTAGTGCCGATTAACCTGATGCTGCTGCGGAAAATGTCCAATAAATCCAATTTTTACGTAGATTTTAACTGTTGATCCGGTGTATTAGACTAATGCTTAGCCTCCGTTGAGTTTGAAGTATGGGGGCATGTGAGCCAGTAAGCTATGCGCTTATAACTGCGGGGGCTGTTATTGCGGTGCTAGTGGGACCTGAGGACCGGGTGGTGGGACCCGGAAGCCGGGGGTGTTGCAAGACCCAGCCAGACTTGAAACAAAAAAAGACAAGATCGGGCTTAAAAATGAACAATGTAGCTACCAAGATGGTTGCTGTTCCGGACATAGCTGGACCGGGACAGGATGTCGTGTTGGATGATCGCGCTCTCGCGATATCGGAAATGTCGGAACGTTTCGAAGTGACGCTCCGGACTTTACGTTTCTACGAGGAAAAAGGTCTCCTCAATCCCGTGCGTAAAGGTGCCCGCCGGTTTTACGGCGCACGGGACGTTTCGAGGATGCGGATCATTCTCCAGGCCAAGAAGATCGGCCTGACGCTTGCCGAGATCCGCAGAGTGATCAAGCTGGTTGAAAGCAACGCCAAACGCCAGGACCAGTACAAGGAAATTCAGGAAATCTGCAGGAACCAGCACGAAATTCTGATCGAACAGAAGCAGATGCTTGACGAGCAGGTTGCCGAGGTGACTGAAATCCTGGCCGTATTTGACCAGCTGGTCGGATAATCCGGCCAGAATTCGAACGCATGGGACCCCAGGCTGCATCGGCATTCTGGGGTTTTCCGGAATCGGACGGGCCGAGGGCCGTGGCCGGTCCCCCGGTCAGACTTCCTTCATGTTGGTCGACACGAAATCGGACTGACCGGTATTCCCTCTGCCGGACCAGACGGCCGGTGCTCGCCCGGCACCGCCAGGAGCTCAGGCGGCCCTGGCGGATTCCATAAGGTCGGTGAAGCGCTTGAACAGATAGTGGCTGTCCCGCGGGCCCGGTGAGGCCTCCGGGTGGTACTGCACGGAAAAGACGGGCTTGTCCTTCATGGCAAGACCGCAGTTGGACCCGTCGAACAGCGACACATGAGTCTGGGTAACATTTTCCGGCAGGCTTTCGGCGTCGACGGCAAATCCGTGATTCATCGAAGTGATCTCGACCTTGCCGGTGGTGTGGTCGAAGACGGGATGATTGGCACCGTGATGACCCTGGTGCATTTTCAGGGTCTTGCCGCCCAGCGCCAGGGCGAGCATCTGGTGGCCCAGACAGATGCCGAAGGTCGGCACACCCTTTTCGACGACTTCCCGGATCATCGGGACGGAATAGGTCCCCGTGGCGGCCGGATCGCCGGGGCCGTTGGACAGGAACACACCGTCCGGTTCGTGCGCGAGAACTTCCTGTGCCGTCGCCGTGGCCGGAAGAACGGTCACTTCGCAGCCGGCATCGGTCAGAAGCCGCAGGATATTGCGCTTGATGCCGTAATCGATCGCAACGACCTTGAACCGCCCGCCTGTCGATTCCCCGTAGCCCTCTCCCCATTTCCAGGGGGTCTGGGACCAGGGATGCGACTGGGTCGTGGAAACGTCCCTGGCCAAGTCCATGCCGACCAGACCGGGCCAGCCGGCGGCGGCAACCTTCAGGCTCTCCAGGTCGAATTTTCCGTCCGGAGAATGGGCGATGACGCCGTTGGGAACGCCCTTTTCGCGGATCAGCGCGGTCAATGCCCGGGTATCGATGCCGCTGATGCCGATCAGATTGCGGCTTTTCAGCCAGGCATCGAGATGTTTCGTCGCCCTGTAGCTGGCCGGATCGGTGATGGAGGCTGCCAGGACCAGGCCGCGGATGCCGCTTTCGGAGGCCATGTTGACCGTCTCGATGTCCTCGTCATTGGCGCCGACATTGCCGATATGGGGAAAAGTGAAGGTGATGATCTGACCGGAGTAGGACGGATCCGTGAGGATTTCCTCATATCCGGTCATGGCCGTATTAAAGCAAATCTCACCAACGGCTTGTCCGGTGGCTCCCAGGCCTTGTCCCTCGATCACGCTGCCGTCGGAGAGCACAAGCAGGGCGGTCGCCGGGGTCTCGGACCATGCGTCTGCAATCGTCATGTCTTGTTTCCAGAGTCTGTTGGTGACATCATGCGCTGCAGGAAAGGCGTCTGGGACAGTCCGAAAGTGGCTGCAACTGGCCGCCTGCATCAAGCGCGGGACTCTATGGGAAGCGGCTGGGATCGTCAACATTGATCCGGTGAAAAAAGATCTTTAAAATTCAATAGCTTGACTGAGCATTCACACAGGGCGTGCGAGCGCCTGAAGCTTCAGTGCGGCAGGATAGGGTAAACCATGCGCGATGCCATGCGCGACAGAATCAATGCTGCCTTGAAGGCGGCGCAGGACGAAGGGGACAAGCGCCGATGTGCGACCTTGCGCCTTGTCCAGACTGCGGTGAAAGACCGTGAAGCCGCTGCCCGGGAAAACGGGAAAGATGGCGTAAATGACAGTGAAGTTATTGAGATACTTCATAAAATGGTCCAGCAGCGGGAAGCGTCTGCCGCGGAGTTCGAAAGCAGCGGGCAGCTTGATCTGGCGGAGCAGGAACGCATCGAGCAGGACATTATCCGGGAGTTCCTGCCGGCACAGATCAGCGAAGAGGAAATGCGCACCCTGTGCGAGGAGACCGTCAAGGATATCGAGGCCCACGGTCTGCGTGATATCGGCCGCTGCATGAGCGAGCTGAAAACCCGCTACCCCGGCAAGATGGATTTCGTCCAGGCGTCCTGCCTGATGAAGGACATGCTGCGCATCGACGGCAACGGGCAGTCCGGCAAGGGGCCGGAAGACGCGGGCAAGGACTAGGCCCGGGGCCATTTGCTGCCCGCAGCGCTGAAGCGTCTTTCAACAGGTCATCCAGAGAATGCGCGCGGATCGCGTGAAGGGCTGGCATCGCCGGTCCTGACCTTCTATTTTACCCCGTCTGTCCTGCGGTGCCTGTGGCGCCGTCAGGGGCCGCCCGTATCCAGCGAATTATGGACAATCCGCGTTCCATGCGTTTCGAACCGCGTCTTCTCGATGAAATCCGCGCCCGGCTGACCCTGTCGGAGGTCGTCGGCCGACGTGTGAGCTGGGACCGGCGCAAGACGCAGCCGGGCAAGGGCGACTACTGGGCGTGCTGTCCCTTCCATCAGGAAAAAAGCCCGAGTTTTCATGTGGACGACCGGCGCAACCGCTACAAGTGCTTCGGTTGCGGGGCTTCCGGCGATCATTTTACCTTTCTGTGTGAAACCGAGGGTCTGAGTTTTCCGGAAGCGGTCGAAAGGCTGGCGGAGCAGGCGGGCGTCAGCTTGCCTGCGGTGGACCCGCAAGCGGCCCGCCGGGAGAAGAAACGGGCCGGGCTCGCGGAAATCTGCGAGATGGCCGCCCGCTTCTTCCAGTCCGAATTCGCCGGCCCGCGGGGAGAGGTCGCGCGCACCTATGTGCACAAGCGCGGGCTGACCTCCGAAACGCTCGCCGAATTCCGGTTCGGCTTTGCTCCGGAAAGCAGGAATGCCCTGAAAAGCTATCTTGCCGCCCGTGACGTGCCGGAAGCGGACATGATCGAGGCCGGACTGCTTATCCGGCCCGAGGCCGGACGGCCCGCCTATGACCGCTTCAGAGGGCGGCTGATGATCCCCATCCAGGACGATCGGGGACGGGTGGTCGCCTTCGGGGGACGTACACTTTCTCCGGAAGGCCAGCCGAAGTACCTGAACTCGCCGGAGACGCCGCTGTTTCACAAGGGTGTCATGCTATTCAACGCCCACAGGGCGCGGGAACCGGCCTTCAAGTCCGGGGAGGCTGTTGTCGTTGAAGGATATCTCGATGCCATTGCCCTGTGGCAGGCGGGTATCCGGCATGTGGTCGCGTCGCTGGGAACGGCATTTACGGAAGACCAGATCCTGCGGCTGTGGAAATTCGCACCCGAACCGGTGATCTGCTTTGACGGGGACGCGGCGGGTGTGGCGGCGGCGCACCGGTCCATCGACCGGATTTTTCCGGTTCTCAAAAGCGGCTTTTCCTTTCAGTTCTGCTTCCTGCCGGACGGAATGGATCCGGACGATCTGATCAAGCAGCGCGGACTGGCCGGCTTTCATGCGGAGGTGGACAGGGCGCAGTCGCTGTTCAACGTCGTGTGGGACCGAGAACTTTCGGTCTCCCGCCTGGACACGCCGGAGCGCAAGGCGGCGCTCGAGAAGCGTTTCGACGATCTGATCGGCTCCATTCGCGATGAACGGGTGCGGCGGCGCTACCAGCTCGACCTGCGGTTCAAGCTGTCCAACCTGTTTTTCGAGCAGGCGCGGCAGACGCGGCCGGGCGGGAAGGGCGGCAAAAACGGCAAGAACGATACGAAGGGCGCGGACAGCCTCTGGAGTCCGGGTCTGGCGCGCGAGCGGGTCGCGACAAGTGACGATTTCGGCACCGAGCGCGTGATACTCGGTCTGGGCTTGCGCTACCCGCATCTGCTCGACCGCAACTTCGAGCGCTTTTCCCGGCTGCCTTTCGTCAATGAGTTGCACACGCAGTTGCGGGACGTCCTGTGCCGGATCGTCGACGATCTGGAAACGCGGCCCGTTGCGGATCTGATGAATGGCGTGGCGGAACCGCTCAAGGACATCATGTCCGAGATGATGCTGGAAACGATCGGGTTCCAGGAGCAGAGGCAGGCGGAGTTTTCCGCTCTGAACCACCGTTTCCCGCTGTTGAAAACAAATCCGCCGGAGGATTTCGTCGAGGCGGCCTTCGTGCATTTTCTGGATGTTCTGGAACTCAACGCACTGGAAGCGGAACTTGCCTCAGAACTGGCCGGAGCGGACGAGCATCTGGACGAACAGGTCTGGGCACGGATTCAGGCGCTCACCCAGGATCTCAGCCGGCGGCGGGAGGAATGCAGCCGTGACGAGGCCGACCTGGCGGAGCGGGCGCGAAAAATCAGATCCGCGCCACCTGTGGTCGTCACCGCCGCTGCCAACTAGCAAATTCCGATCGGAAAGACGGGCGGTTCGTGCACGGGGGAATTGCGGCGAGAAAGCGTCTGAAGATGGAGGGCTTGCCCGAAATTTCGTTTTTTTGCGTGCCGGAAGGGCGAAAATGCGCTTTTTCCAATTGACCGATGACGAATCACACTTGCGAATCGCGGGCGTCGAGCTAAATAGAAGTTTTGCAGCTCGCGTGCGCCGCAGCCTTCAAGCCTGCTTGCGGTCGAAAGTCTGAACAAGGAAGCTGCAAACCCGTTTGAATACCGCGTCGGTATCCGCGATACGGATGCGAATTTGAAAAAGGCCGTGTGCTTCATCGATGATGAATTCTCGCAATGTCGATAAGGGTACGGTTAATAGGGACTTAAGGGACACGGCTTACAAACCTACTCAAGGGTGATTCTTTCAGACGCCGCCGCAGGTGATGCTGGCGCGCTGGGGCGAATTTGGTTTGAAGCTTAACAAAGGGCGCTGCGTGGCCCTTCCGGCCACGAACAGGAGCACGAAATGGTAGCCAAAGCGACGCAAGCAGACGAGACACAGGAAACGAGCGCGGAAGGTCCGGACGGTCCGCTGCTGGACCTGTCGGATGCGGCCGTCAAAAAGATGATCAAGGCCGCCAAGAAGCGCGGCTATGTCACTTATGATGAGCTGAACGAAGTTCTGCCCTCCGAGCAGGTATCGTCCGAAAAAATCGAAGACACGATGTCCATGCTCTCCGATATGGGCATCAATGTGATCGATTCCGACGAAGCCGAGGACGGTCCGGAAGAGGTGGATGCCGGCGAACTGGTGACCGCAGCCCCGAGCGCGGTGGCCAAGACCACCACGGCGAAGGAACCGGCCGACCGGACGGACGATCCGGTCCGCATGTATCTGCGCGAAATGGGATCGGTCGAACTGCTGTCCCGCGAGGGCGAGATTGCGATCGCCAAGCGCATCGAGGCCGGCCGCGAAGCGATGATCGCGGGGCTTTGCGAGAGCCCGCTGACCTTCCAGGCGATCATCATCTGGCGCGACGAACTCAATGAAGCCAAGGTGCTGCTGCGCGACATCATCGACCTTGAAGCGACCTATGCGGGTCCGGACGCCAAGGCGGGACCGGCCGTGGCCAATGACGATGTCGCACCGGGCGAGGGCGCTGCCGAGACCCCGGCAGCCGGGACGTCCGAAGCGACCGAGAATTCCGAGGAAGGCGAGAACGAAGAGGACGACGACGACGAGTTCGAATCCAACGTTTCCCTTTCCGCGATGGAAGCCGAGCTCAAGCCGGGTGTCCTGGAAACCTTCGACAATATCGCCGACAACTACAAGAAGCTGCGCCGCCTGCAGGACCAGCTGGTGGAAAACAAGCTGGCGAACAAAACCCTGTCTCCCAGCCAGGAGCGCCGCTACAAGAAGCTCAAGGAAGACATCATTGTCGATGTGAAGAGCCTGTCGCTGAACCAGAATCGTATCGATGCCCTGGTCGCCCAGCTCTATGACATCAACAAGCGCCTGATGGGCTACGAAGGCCGGCTGCTGCGTCTGGCCGACAGCTACAATGTGGACCGGACCGACTTCCTGAAACAGTATCAGGGCGCCGAGCTCGATCCGAACTGGCTGCGCAAGGTGGCCAATCTGTCCACGCGCGGCTGGAAGAATTTCATCGCCAAGGAAAAGGAAACCGTGCGTGAGCTGCGTCAGGAGATCCAGACGCTGGCGACCGAAACGGGCCTCGAGATCACCGAATTTCGCCGCATCGTCGCGATGGTGCAGAAGGGCGAGCGCGAGGCGCGCATCGCCAAGAAGGAAATGGTCGAGGCGAACCTGCGCCTGGTGATTTCCATCGCCAAGAAATACACCAACCGCGGCCTGCAGTTCCTGGATCTGATCCAGGAGGGCAACATCGGTCTGATGAAGGCGGTGGACAAATTCGAATACCGCCGCGGCTACAAGTTCTCCACCTATGCGACGTGGTGGATCCGTCAGGCGATCACCCGGTCGATCGCCGACCAGGCCCGGACGATCCGTATTCCGGTGCACATGATCGAGACGATCAACAAGATCGTCAGAACGTCCCGCCAGATGCTGCACGAGATCGGCCGCGAGCCGACCCCGGAAGAGCTGTCCGAAAAGCTGCAGATGCCGCTTGAAAAGGTCCGCAAGGTCCTGAAGATCGCCAAGGAGCCGATCTCCCTCGAGACGCCGATCGGCGACGAGGAAGATTCCCATCTCGGCGATTTCATCGAGGACAAGAACGCGGTCCTGCCGATCGACGCGGCCATCCAGTCGAACCTGCGCGAAACCACCACCCGCGTGCTGGCCTCGCTCACGCCGCGCGAGGAACGTGTGTTGCGCATGCGCTTCGGTATCGGCATGAACACCGACCACACGCTGGAAGAAGTCGGCCAGCAGTTCTCGGTAACCCGCGAACGTATCCGCCAGATCGAGGCGAAGGCGCTCAGGAAGCTGAAACACCCGAGCCGGAGCCGGAAACTGCGCTCGTTCCTCGACAGCTGAGTGGCCGCCTGAAGGGACAAGATCTTAAAAAGACCCGGCGGAAACGCCGGGTTTTTCGTTTACAGTGGGGTGTTCGTGACGGGTGAATGTCCCGGATCGCCACCCCGGTTTCCTGAAGTCCGTTTCTCCGATGAGGCGCCGTTTTGGCAATAGTCGCAGACATGAAAGACCCGGCGGAAGACGTGGAAGTCTCCGACCGGCGGTTTCTGGGCGCGGGCTTTGCGATCTCGCTGGCGATTCATGTTCTCATCGCCATGGCGCTCGCAGGCTGGCTGGTGCTGCCGTTGCCGGCACCGGAGGTCGAGCCGATCGAGGTGGAACTGGTGGCCCCGGAGGACCTGCCGGTTCCGGAAGTGCCGCAGGAAGAGCAGCCGGAGGCTGCGGAACCCGCCGAGCCGCCTCAGCCTCCCGAACCGCCGCAACAGCCGGAAGAACAGGAGCAGGCGGACATTCAGGAACCGCCGCCCCCAACGGTGGTGCAGCCCGTAACGGAATTCGGCGAAGAGGCGACGGGACCGCAGGAGGATGACACCGAGGTCGAGGATCCGGCGGTGAGTGAAACGGAACCGGGTGAGCAGGAAGACGAGGACTCCGCTTCGGAAGCCGACGCTACTGAGGAGGCGACTGAAGACGAGGCCGCGGAACTTGACGGGGAGCCCGGGGAAGAAGAGCCGACTTCCGAGACCGAGACCGAGACCGAGACCGAGACCGAGACCGAGACCGAGACCGAGACCGAGACCGAGACCGAGACCGAGACCGAGACCGAGACCGAGACCGAGACCGAGACCGAGACCGAGACCGAGACCGAGGCCGAGACTGAAGCCGAAGCCGATGAAACCGGAACGGAGGCCACGCAGGATGCCGGCGAGGACGGCGAGGTTCCGGCCGAGGACTTCGGTATCGTCGGGCCGATCGTGACCGAAGCTACGCCGGTACCCAAGCCGGCACGGCCGGTGGCGGCGGCGCGCCGGGAGACAGCCGGCAGGGAGACCGGTCGAAACAGCGGCGGAAACGCGGCGCCGCGCAGGGACCTGCTTGCCGCCAGGGAACTTTATTCCCGTGATATTCTGGACGATCCACGCACCCGGACCGCCATGAAGGGCATGTCACAGGGGGAGCGGCTCAATCTTCTGTGCATGACCGAGTTGCGCGCGCAGCTCACCGTCGTGAGCCCGGCCCCTCCCGAATTGCTGCCCTCCTTCCGTCCGCAGCCCGGCACCGTCCTGGAGCCACGCCGCGCGGCCTTCCGGGGGCTCGGCAGGTGGTTCGACGTCGCATTCCGTTGTGAGACGGACAGTGACGTGACCCGGGTCGAGAATTTTTCCTTCAAGATCGGCCCGGAGATTCCGCAGAGCCAGTGGCTGGAGCGGGGGCTGACGGGGTTCTGAAGCAGGTTGTGTCGGACCGAAACCGGGAAAACGCCCGAATGCGTGTGCAATGCAAACGCGGCCTCGCGCTCAGTGCCGGGTCACGCAGCCGATCAGAACTCGTCGGCGAACCGGAAGGATCCGGGCTTCATGGCCTCGGAGATGTTCATCGAATTCACCTGAAACGGCACGATGCTGCCGGTGTAGTGCACGTCCAGAAGTGCGCCGGTGCCGTCCATGAGCCGCGCCTGCAAGCTCCAGTCGTCACCGCTTTGCTGGAGGGCCGGCGGGGTCTGACATGCGGAACGCAGGACCTCAAGCGGCTGTCCGCCCGGCTCGAGATAGGTTCGCAGTATCGCGTCCGGCCATGAGGCGAACCGCGGGCCGCACAGGAGAACGCGGGGGTCGTGCAGGAGCGCGGTCAGCCGCTGGGCGATGATTTCGGCCGTTGCGGAATCCTTCAGGTCCGGGGCGACCAGGTTGCGGTTGAGGACGGGAATATTGGCCGGCCGGTTCAGGGAATGCCAGGCAGTTCCGTCCGGGCTGGCAAAAACGCGGGATTCCATCGATTTATCGTCGACGATCCAGAACAGTCGTTTGGGCTTGTAGATTTCGACCCGGTCCGTCCAGTCGCGAACGAACAGGTCCGGAGAGAAGACGATGTTGTGGGCGTTCAGCACCGAAACAAGACCGGCCGGGAGTTCATTGGGGGACATTGCAGGCAATCCGATGAAAAGAGCGAAAAGAAGGAGGAAGCGGGCGGGGTGCATGGTCAGTCGGGGTCAATGACAATGGCATTTGGATTGTACCGGTTGTTGAAGTCGCTTTCGCTCATTCTGCGCGGTTGACCATTGTAGCTGGCCGCCGGATCCATAACAACGAATGTACGGTTTCCTGCGGCATCTGTCTCGACGCCCGAAACCGCGACCCTGTGACCGGGGTTGGTGAAGCCGACCATGACGGGATCGCCTCCGGCGGTGAGGTTTTGAATATCGTTGAGCGACTGGTTGGTACGCACGGTCGAGGGGACGCCGTGGTTCTCCAGAAGCTGTTCGGCAAAGGCGGGGTTGATGGGCTGGGTTTCGAAATTGTGGTTCGGGCTGTTCATGATATCGCGCATTTCGTCCCGCAGAACCGATTCCGGTATGTCCACGCCGGTATAGTAGCGGATCATGTTGCGTGACGTGGCGATCACGCAGGAATTCGATTGTTCCTGCGGGGTGAAGCTTGAGAGATTGGCGGGCGAACTGGCGGCGCCACTTCCCGCCGTGCCGATCAGGACGGTCAGAAGTCCGGTGGTTATCATGCCCCCCTTGCCCGTCAGATCGGCCATGCGGGCGGCCGGCATGCCCTCGACCAGAACGTTCCAGGCTCCGGTGATGATCGGATCGCCGCCAACAGGCGGTGGCGGGCCGACGCATACACACAAGTCGGTCACCCGTGCCTGGGGCATCTTCCCCGTCAGGACGGTCCAGGCGCCTTTCCAGGCGATCGGTGCCGGCACCCCCATGCACATGGGGCAGGTATGCATGTCTGTAATTCGTGCGGCGGGAAATCCCATGAAAAATCCAGCTTTTTTGCCAAAACAATAGGGAAACTCTCAGCCGGAAACCCTTGATAGTCAATGCCGTCACATCACACTTTTCACGTTTGCGGATGTCCGGAGCGCGAGCGCGGCGTTGAGGCAGTTGTATGTCCAATCCCTTGTAAACGAGAGAGAGTTCCGGATGTCAAAGCCCGGTGAGTGGAGTGTCTTGCCATTTCAGATCGTATCCATATCGGGATTTTTCCGGAATAAATCGAGAGATTGCCATGCCTGTAAATGACAATCCGAGGTTCGGTCCGCAAAGCCGTTTGCGCCGTCCCCGGATCCGCTGTCACGGGTATTCCGTCAGGCCGGCCGGACGGGATCCCGGTTTTTGCGAGGACAGTCCACCAACCGCGATAAGGGATCACAGGCATGTCATATCCAGGCCGTTATATCCGCACAAGGACAGACAGGCGGGTGAGACATGACTGTGAATGATGCACCGGGAAGAGATCACGACCTCTCCCGTATGACTTATGAGCACCCTCACGACTATATCGAGGAAACGCCTATCTGGCCGGACGGCACCAGCCTCGATACACCGGTCCTGACCGGCATGCAGTGGCGGATCTGGTGGCTGGCCAGTGCCGGAAAGTTTTTCGAGGGCATGGTCGTGTTCATGACAGGGCTTGCCCTGCCGCTGATCGGCCGGGAGTTCAATCTCACCGCGATCGAACACGGGCTGGTAGCGTCGGCTGTGCTGTTCGGGGTTCTGATCGGTGCGACGGCCCTGGGCGGGCTGGCCGATCACTACGGCCGCCGGGCGATGTTCATCGCCGAAATGGCACTATTCATCCTGTTTCTGCTGGTGCTTGCGGTTTCACCCAATCTGAGCGTTACCCTGCTGGCGTTGTTCGGGATCGGAACGGCTCTGGGGTGCGACTACCCGACAGCCCATATGGTTATCTCCGAGAGCATTCCCGCCCGGTCCCGCGGGCGCATGGTGCTTGGTGCCTTCAGTTTTCAGGCAATCGGCGCCATCTCGGGATGCGGGATCGCCGTGCTGACCCTCATCTGGTTTCCGGAACTGAATGCCTGGCGGTGGATGTATCTGGTCGCCGTCATTCCGGCCCTGCTGGTGTTTCTCGGCCGTTTTACCGTTCCTGAAAGCGCGGTCTGGCTGATGGTCAAGGGCAGGGTGCAGGAGGCGGAAAAGGCGTTGCTGCATCTTCTGCGCCGCGATCCCCAGTATCCCAGCAGCGTCGTGCTGAAGACATTGATGGAAGGGACGGCTCGGGAACGGGAGGGCGTCTCCTGGACGAAGCTCTTTACCGACAAGACGACGCGCCGGATGACCATCTTTGCCTCCGTACCCTGGTTCCTGCAGGATCTGGGCACCTATGGCATCGGCATTTTCACACCGGTTGTTCTGGCAAGCACGCTGGGGAGCGAGCGCAGGAATGCGGTCTCGGTTTCCGATCTCGTCTACAACGATCTTCTGGCCGCCAAGGGGTCGGCGGCAATCGACATGTTGCTGCTTGTCGGAATCCTCCTGGCGGTTCTCCTGACCGACCGTATCGGACGGGTACGGCTTCAGGTGTTCGGCTTCATCGGATGTGCCGCCGGTCTGGCGATCGCCGCCTCGAGCAGCTTTGCCGGGGGCGGCTGGGATGTGGTTCTGGTCTTCGCCGGTTTCATGCTGTTCAACCTGATGACCAACCTGGGGCCGAATGCGCAGACCTATCTGATCGCGGGCGAAGTGTTCCCCGCGAGCTGCAGGGCGACCGGGGCCGGGTTCGCCGCGTCCTTCGCAAAGCTGGGCGCCGTTTCGACCGCCTTCCTGTTTCCCATCCTTCTGGCGGATATCGGCACGGTTGCCCTGCTGAGCGGGCTTGTGGTGACCTCCCTCCTGGGGGCAGTTGTCACCTGGATGTTCCGGATCGAAACGCGGGGACGGAGGCCGGACTGATCGTCTGTTTCCGGCCTGCCGCAGTGCGCGGGCGGTTCTTGCGGGCCGGGACGGCAGCATGCGGCGGCGATGTTGGAAGGGTTTGAAATTCATTGCTGCAAATTCGGTCAATCTCTGTAAACCAGCGCATCCACTGCCCCTTGCGGGGTCTTTTGCGAACAGGCAAACTCCTGTTCAGATCGCCCTCCAGTCTCAGCGAGATCCCATGCAGAACAAGCAGTCCCGGTTTCTGATCGACACCTATTTCGCCGCATTCAATGCCGGCGATACCCGGAAGATGGAGAGCCTGGTCACCGACGATCTGATTCATGACGTCAATCAGGGGGAGCGGCGGATCGGCAAGGACAAGTTCTGGTCCTTCAATGTGCATATGAGCCGCTGCTACAAGGAGCGGCTTTCCGATATCGTGCTGTTCGTGAATGACGACGGCAGCCGGGCGGCGGCCGAATTCATCGTTCACGGCAGTTATATCGAGACCGACGAGGGCCTGCCTGAAGCCAGGGGGCAGACCTACAAGCTTCCTGCAGGCAGTTTCTTCGAGATCCGCGACGGCAGGATTGCCCGTATCACCACCTATTACAATCTTCAGACCTGGATCGATCAGGTGCAGGGTGAAGAGGCGGAGAGCCTGACCGCGCAAGCCTGAAGGATCCGGCTGTCCCGGTCCCCGCCCCGCAGGCGCCGTCAGAGCGTGTTGCCTCAGATTGATTTTTCAGGACATGTCCCCAAGGCATCTGCGAGGCGGGTGCTGGCTCGGGCCACGTCCAGAATTCACGACGCCACATGATCCAGGCAGGGGGCTGCCGGTCGCAAGGCACCTTTCAATTCCTTGTCCCGTCCTGTGCCTTATCCTGCGCGTCCGCGGAGTGGGATATGCGGCCATTGACTCGCCTATAAATAACTATATAACTAGAAAAATAGTTATTTATAGGCGAGGCGAGAATGGAACTGGAAGAAGCCGCTCAAGGGTTTGCCGCACTGGGCTCTGAAGCCCGGTTGCAGGTGCTGCTGGCGCTGGTCCGGGCGGGGGGGAAAGGCCTGACGGTCGGGGATATCCAGTCCCGGACCGGGATGGCCGCCTCGACCCTGGCCCATCATCTGCGTTTCCTGTCGTCGGCGGGCCTCGTCCTGCAGGAAAAGGACGGCAGGTCGGTGATCAGCCGGGCGGCCTACGACCATCTGGAAAGTCTCGCCGGATACCTTCTCAAGGAATGCTGTGCCGAAGAAAACGGAGCTGCAGCCGACGCGGAAACGGAGACCCCCAATGACTGATATCCTGGAATCAACCGTAGTATCGTCGGGCGGGGGCGAGGCAACCTGCTGCGCACCCAACACGGCATGTTGTTCAGCGCCTGCCGCGAAATGGTCCTGGAAAGCCCTTCCGGGGCGGAAGTACCTGTTCTCGACCTGGACCATCGTTCTGGGGGCGCCGCTGCTGGTGCTGATCCTCGACCAGCCGCAATTCGTCGATTTCGTTGTCTTCGCGGTAAAGGCCTTTCTGGGAACGCTGCCCTATATCGCCTTTGCCGTGGCGCTGATTGCCTGGCTCAAGGCTGCGGGCGCGGAGGCTTACGTGGGCAAGGCGTTCGAGGGACGGGAGACGGTTGCCATCTGTCTTGCTGCGCTCTTCGGCGGTCTGGCCCCCTTCTGCTCTTGCGAGGTCATTCCCTTCATCGCCGGACTTCTGGCGGTCGGCGCGCCTCTTTCCGCCATCATGGCCTTCTGGCTGGCCTCGCCCTTGATCGATCCGCCGACGCTGCTGATCACCGCCGGTGCGCTCGGCTGGTCCTTTGCCATGGGCAAGGCGGTCTTCGCGGTCTCGCTGGGGCTCTTCGGCGGGGCGGCGGTTGCGCTGGCCATGCGGGCAGGTGTGTTTTCCGATCCGGTCAGAAGCGGCTCCATGGCGAGCGGCTGCGGTTGCGGCGCGTCGCCCAGGACCGGTCGTCCGGTCTGGATGTTCTGGCGGGAAAGCGAGCGGACGGCCAAGTTCGGCGTCGAGCTGAAAGCCAACGCGGTTTTCCTGATCAAGTGGCTGGCGCTGGCCTATGTGCTGGAAGCCGCTCTGGTGACCTATGTTCCGGCGGATGTGATCGCAAGGGTGGTCGGCGGCGACGGTTTCGGTTCCATCGTGACTTCGGCGCTGGTCGGCATGCCGGCCTATCTCAACAGCTATGTCGCACCACCGTTGCTTGCGGGCCTTATGGATCAGGGCATGGGGGCGGGCGCCGCCATGGCGTTCATGATCGCGGGCGCGGTCAGTTCCATTCCGGCCATGGCGGCGGTCTGGTCGCTGGTCAAGCCGCCGGTGTTTGTCGCCTATCTCGGTCTCGGCTTTGCAGGCGCGGTCCTGTCCGGCCTGATCTTTCAGCTTGTTGTTTGAGGAGCCTGACATGCGTACCAATGTCATCATTGACGTTGCCCCCCATGCGGAGCGCTCGCGCCGGCTGCTTGTGCCGACCGGCCTGCCGACACCGCACCAGATGCCTGTCGGCTTCGAGGTCCGGGGAGGACATGTCTCCCTGAGCGGGGAAAGCACGACCGGGCAGATGGCGGCGCTGGTCACTCCGGCCGGCGGAGTGCCTCTGGAGGTGCGCTACAGTTATCTGGACGGCGGACCGGGCTATCCGGATGCGGTCTTCGTTCCGCACCGGAACCGCTTCACGCAGGCGGCGGCGGAGCTGGTGTCCGATGCCATCGCCATTGCCGAAGCGCAGGCGGACGGCCATGCTGCGATCCAGGCCCTGGTCAACGCCGCCGCCGAGAAATTCCGCTACGCCCATCCGGATGTGCGTTTCAACGACGGTTGCGACGAGGTTCCCTACCTTTCCTGCGGATTGACGGAAGGTTCCTGCGTGGACATCAACACCTATCTGATCGCCAGTCTGCGTGCCGCCGGATACGAGGCGGGCTATCTCACCGGCTACTTCTTTCCGCGCGAGAAGAACGGGTGCTGCGATGACGGGCACTGCTGGGTGGTGACCCGCCACAAGGGCGTCGTCCTAGAATGGGATATCGCCCACCACCTGAAGATGGGGACCCGCGACATCTGCTGCGGTCTCAATCCCAGGCCCGGCGACCGGGTGGCGGTGGCGCATTCCATGGGCCTGACGTTTCCCGGGCCTGGCATCGTCTGCGAAAAGCTGATCAACGAGCCGGCCTGGGTGCGTGCCGACGGGCGGCTGGAGAAGGCGGAGATCACGATCCGGAAGGAATGCGCCGACAACGTGGTGGCGGCGTAGGACGAACCGGAGGAAAAGGTCCCGGCTCAGGGGGCGGGACGGTACAGGTCTCCGGCTTTCCCGAACGCTCCGGTCAGCTGCGTTTGCGGCTGAAGACCATTTTCTGGTTGGCGAGCCGGTCACTGGGGCCGACCCAGGCATAGGCCAGGAGAGCCGGCTCCAGTTTGGATACGGTGATGCGGTGGGTGTGCTCGGGCGGGTTGAAGATCATCGACCCGGGCGCATACACGCCCTGATGGTTTTCCGAGACCGATCCGGAAAGGCAGATGTAGCTTTCCGAGATCTCGGTGTGGGAATGGGCCGGATAGGTGCAGCCGGGCGCGAAGAGGACCAGTCCGAGGATCACTTCATCTGTGAGGACGGGACCGTTGGGCCCGCAGATTTCGGCGTAGGCATAGGTCTTGTCGAGGCCGCGCGGTACCTTTTCGTATCCGTATTGCCAGATCAGGTGATCCTGAACGCTTTCCACCGCGCGGATCAGCGTGGCCGTGCGCTCGAGGCGGCCTTCGTCCAGGGCGCGCTTCAGATGGGCGGTGACCGGCTTTTGTGCCGGGGCATCGAAAATGATTTCCGAATTGGATTTGCTGACCCGGTTGACGGCTTCGCGCACGGCGCGCTGATGGGCACGGATCTTCTCGCTGCCGCCGGAGGACAGAAACCGGTAGGCCTCGTAGAACTCCCGCAACAGGTAGCCCCAGTCCGGATAATCCGACAGGCGCCGCTGTGCCAGCGGTTCATCCGTCAATTTGCCTGATTCCAGCACGTTCCGTACTCCCGGACCCGAGACATTTTCCCCTGAAATAATCCGTCTGTTTCCCGGAAGCTGCTTTTTTTCCGGCATCGGCAGCTGCATAACCGGCATGTAGCGGTTTGCGTGCCCCGGTCCTGCAGACGAAGTCACCGGGCACGGGGCCGTATTTCAATTTTCGGGAGCACAGCGCAGGATGGTTTTCACATGACGGTACTTGTTGTTGGCGCCGGAATATCCGGCCTTTCCACGGCCTGGGCCCTGACAAAGCGGGGCGTGCCGGTCACGCTGGTCGAGCAGGGCCCGATCCCCAATCCGCTGTCGGCCTCCGGCGACCTGCACCGCATCATCCGCCGGGCCTACGGCGGCCAGGGCGGATACCAGCGCCGCATCGGTGCCGCCTATGATGCCTGGGACGAGATGTGGTCCGATCTTGGCGAAAAGCATCTGGTGGAAACCGGCTTCATGCTGCTGTCCCAGCAGGCCGGCGACGGGGCGGACATCTATCGGGACGGGCTTGTCGAGGGCGGCTACCCGTTCGAGACGCTGTCTCCCGGGGAGACGGCGGCGCGGTATCCGTTTGTCGATCCGGCAACCATCCGCTATGGCGCGGTGAGCGAGGAAGGCGGCGTTCTGCTGTGCCGGAAGATCGCCGGTGGCTTGCGGGACTGGTTGAGAGCGGAGGGCGCGACCGTCCGGGAGAACTGCAAGGTGAGCGCCGTCGATCCGGCGGCCGCTTCCCTCACGCTGGCCGACGGCTCCGTTCTGAGCGGGGATCATGTCATTGTCACGGCCGGTGCCTGGACGCTGGGCCTGTTTCCGGATCTGGCGGGCAGCCTGACCACATACCGGACGGCGGTCGTCTATCTGACGCCGCCGGAGGACCTGCGGGAGGCCTGGGCGCGCTGTCCGGCCATCCTCGACCCGGGCGGGCCGATTGACGGCTACGTGTTGCCGCCGGTGCCAGGAACGGGGCTGAAATTCGGTGCGGGCATTCACAAGTACAAGGCGCTGCCGGATCAGGACCGGGTAGCCGGACCGGAGGAGGGCGAGACCCTGCGCGACTATTTCTCGCCGCCGTTCGGCCGGATCGGCGAATATCGCGTCGATGACGTGGTGACCTGCGCCTATACCTTCACGGCGGACGAGCATTTTTTCGCAACGACGACGGACAAGGCGACCGTCGTGTCGGCCTGTTCCGGTCACGGCTACAAGTTCGGCGCCGTGGTGGGACAGAAACTGGCGGAGGGGCTGATGGCCCGGGATATGGACAGCACCCGCCGCTGGCTGGAGGCGCGGGACTGACGGGCGGGGGGCTTTCGCATTCATGGCACCGCGGGAGGCTTCGTCCCGTCAGTCGCTCTCGGGCGCCTCTCAGATACGGCTGGTGATCATCCGCTTCATCGTCCGATCCTTCAGGGCGAAATGATGGTAAAGCGCGCCTGCAACATGCAACAGGATCAGGATGATGAAGAGCGGCTTGGCCAGTTCATGCAAGTCACCGGCCTCGCGGATGCCGCCATACCAGGCGAGCAGGCCCGTGATCGGCACGACGATCATCAGCAGATAAAGCAGGCCATGGACCACCCTTGCGGCGAGTTCCTGAATCCGGGAGGCGGGAACCGGCGCCGGAACACCGAACCTGGCCCGGATGAGCAGGCGCAGAAGGGTCAGCACCAGAACAGTGACCCCGACCCAGATATGCGCATTGCCCATGACGGTGGTCAGTGTGTCCGGGGCACCGGTGTCGCGCAGGGCGCGTCCGAGGTCCTTGATGCTTTCGCCGAAGACGAGCTGAAAGACGATCAGGGCGGCAATGACCCAGTGAAGAAAGATATGAACGGGACTGTATGCGGCTGGCTGTGTCTTTGACATGGCTGGCTCGACCTCCTGAGATTGAACAGGTCCGCTTGGGATGACGGTTTGTTCTGCCACAGGTTTCCACCGGGTGTTAACGTGAATATGTGTCACTCGGTAACACCACGTAGCCGGCAGCACGCCGGTAGCCGCAGGGCAGCCGCACGGGTTCATGCAATGTGTCAGGAAGCAGGATTCGACGTCACGGATTCAAGTTCTTGCCCGGTCTTCTTCAGTCGGGTTCTAGGAGGCTTTCGGCCATTCCCACTGCAGGCGTTTTCTGCAAGAATTGCCGCTTGCCGTGCACGGTCAACGGGGCACGCGCCGTGGAAGCGAGTTTTCCGCCGATAGGGAGGGGGCGCAATGCCGGTCGAGATCAGAAGTCTGACAGGCGATGACCTGAAAGCGGCCCTGGAAGGCCTGGCGCGGTTGAGGATATCCGTCTTCCGGGACTGGCCGTATCTCTATGAGGGATCACTCGATTACGAGGCGGGATATCTTGAGCGCTACGCGCGCAGCGAGGGGGCCGTGATCGTCGGAGCCTTCGACGGCCCGCGGCTGGTGGGGGCGGCGACCGGCGAACCGCTCGGCGGCGAACTGGCGGCATTCCGCACGCCCCTGGAAGCCTGCGGTCATGTGCCCGAGCAGATATTCTACCTGGCTGAATCCGTGCTCGACCCCGCCTATCGCGGCAGGGGCATCGGCCACCGCTTCTTTGAGGAGCGTGAGGCGCATGCCAGGCGGCTCGGGTTCGCCCACGCGATGTTCTGCGCTGTCGTCCGTCCCGATGACCACCCCCTGCGTCCGGCGGACTACCGGCCGCTCGATCCGTTCTGGCGCAAGCGCGGCTACGAGAAGCTGGAGGGGGTGTTTGTGCGTTTTCCCTGGACCGATGTCGGCGAACACCATGAGACGGAAAAGCCCATGCAGGTCTGGTTCCGGTCGCTGGAAGCCGCTCCGTCTTCACGGGGGGAACCGTGAGGACGGATTTTCAGACAGTCGTCTCAGATGAGGAGCGACGTGGCCGGTCGCGTTACATCAGCGGCTGAGAAGCTTCCCTGACACTGGATGCCGCGATTTCACCGATATTGGTGATGACCGACAAGATCGACCGGATTGCCTCACGCGCAGGCATTGGTGGACATGAATGGATAACGTACAAAATCTTTCGCACATTTTCCGATTGAGACGGTTCCCTTTATTGTGACGGAAGGGAGCAAGACATGACTGACGATATGGACGGCAAAGAGATTGGCAACGTGATCCGGATCGACGAG
>NZ_QCYM01000029.1 GCF_003075075.1 Labrenzia sp. 011
TCCACGGTATAGATCCCCGAACCCTCCTGCCGTCATCGCAGAAGGAAAATAGGTGGACGACTTTTACGCCGCCCGCAGCAGGACTATCCCGCCGCTACCGTGGTCGAATTTTGCACCGCCGATCTCACCGACTTCCGACAGCAACTATCTCTGCCAGTCCGGGGTCGGCACGATCATCGAAAACAAGCTGCTGTGGGCGCCGTTCACCACGGCGACCGATCCGACCGTCGTGGACTACCGCTCGATCAAGCGCATCCGCACCCGTCGTTCGATTGAAAAGGCATTCGTCCGGGCAATGCGCAAGTACAATGCCCAGGATCTCGGGCCCCATCTGGCGACTCTGATCTACCGGACGATTTCCGAAGCCTGCGCCGAGCGCCAGGCCTTCGGCGCGATCATCGACTACGAGGTGATCTGGGACCGGGCGCTGAACCCCAACACCTCCCTGCGGGACGGCGCCCTGAAGGTCAAATTGCGGTTTGAGGAAACGCCAGATCTCGTCGATCTGCAGATCTTCACCGAACCCCAGCCGGAAGCATTCGATCTTCTGGCCGACAATATCGCCCAGGCCCTTGAGGCTCTCGGCGACCAGAACATCCGCGTTGCCAGCACAGCTTAAAGGAACCCAACATGGATAGCGTGATCTATGGCGCGAACTGGTATGTCGATACGCTGAACCAGCGCTTGCGCCTCGACACCGTGCAGATGCCGAACCTCAGCCGTGTCCAGGACACGATCACACTGGCCGGAAGCTGGATGGCTTTCGAGAACCCTGGAGAGATCGAGCCCCTTTCGGCCCCCTTCTCCCTGCACGGATCACATGACGACGTCCGCTCGCTCTTCGGCCGCGAGGCCGGCGACTGGACCACCTTCTACTACTATGAACGCCTGCGCGACCTGCAGGCAGGCAAGAACATCGGCCGGGTGGTGATCCTGAAAGGCCTGGTGAGCGCGGTCAGCCAGCCCCGTGTGAGCGGCAAGCGTGGCGGACAGACCGAATATCAGGTTGGTTCGATCGTCGCCTATGAGGACATCGTTGACGGAAAGCGGATCCACGCCTTCGACTTCTTCTCCAACAAGATCGTCATCAACGGCACCGACTACAGCGCCGATCACAACGCGATCATCGCGGCCTGAGGCAGCATCCATGAAAGACAGCAGAAAAACCGGTCTGGAAGTGCCACTTGAAGAGATCCCGATGCCGCCCGAAGCGCTGACCAGTGAGCTGGACAACGCAGCAGCGGCGGCCGCGCCGGAAACGAAACCGGCGCCGCCACCCGAAGCGCCGGTTGATATCGCGGACCTCGATTTCCTCTCAGACCCGGCAACGCGTCTTGCCGAGATACCGCTCAGCCATCCGTTCAAGTGGTGCGGGCGCACCGTGAAGAGCATCACCGTGCGCCGGCTGACCGTCGCGAAAGTCGGTCAGATCGCTTCCAGAATGCGCGACGGCAAGCTGGACCTCTATGAGATCTACGCTGCCCAGACAGGACTTCCGGCCGCCGTTCTGCGCGGCCTGATGGACGATGACGGCGACGCGGTGAGCGAAAGATGCCTGGATTTTTTTCCGCGCGTCTTCCGGGCGGACGACGCCTGAGTGCGCGACCGGAAGACTGGCGGCGCATTGCCGCGCGCACGGCTGCCATCCTTCACACCCCACTTCACCAGGTGCTCGGCTGGGAATGGACCGAGTGCCTGCTGTGGTGGAAAGAGGCCGACGACATCCACGGCGAAACCTTCGGCCTGATGAGCCGGGACTGAAAAGGTGGGGACCTGAATGGACGTTTCGCTAAAGCTGCGCCTTGATTACAAGGACCGAGGCGCACGGCGAGCCAAGAGAGACCTTCAGGAGATCGACCGGGCGGCTGACCGGCTCGACGGCACCGGTTCGCGCAAGCTCGGCCGGGATCTCGACAAGATCAGCGACAATGCCCGCCGGGCAGCCACGGCCCTGGAACTGCCAGCGAACAAGGTGCGCGCACTCAACGCCCAGAAAACCGATCGGGTGGAACGGGAGCTCAAGCAGCTCGGCAATGCTGCGACCCAGGCGGCCCAACGCTTGAGAACAATCGACCGGACCAAGTTCCGCGCCCTGCATGGCGAAGTGGACCGCGCGACCCGGAAAGTGGAAGGGCTCGGCCGGCGGGTCGCGGACCATGGCGCGGTCGTCGTTCCGGCAAAACGCCTGACGGGTGTGATGGGCGGGCTGGAAACGACTGCCGGCCGCGCTTTCGGTGCCCTGGCAGCCTTTGCGGCGGTCGATAATATCGTGCGCGGTTTAAACCAGCTTGAAAAGGGTTTTAACGCCGTGGACGATGCGGCCGCCCGCGTTGCCGTGACCGCAGAAATGCGCGACCCGGAGGTGGTCAAGGCGATCAAGGCGGAAAACACCCGTGTCGCCATGCGCTTCGGCCAGGACACCGAAGCGGTCAACGCGGCCCGCAACGTCTTCGCGGCAGCAAACTTCTCCGTTGCCCGGCAGAACGCCCTCCTCATGCCTGTCGGAAAAACCGCCTTCGCCTCCGGTTCCGAGCCCGAGATTATCGCCCGCGCGGTAACTGCCGCGATCAACAACCTCGGGATCAAGGAAGATCAGGTTCCGGCCTTCCTCGACCAGATCGTCAAGGGTGGCAAGGAAGGCGAATTCGAAATCGAGGCGATGGCAAAATATTTCCCGGAGCTGGGCGCGCTTTACAGCGCCAGCGGCCGCTCCGGACTGGACGCCTCGGCCGAGCTGGTTGCCCTTGCCCAGGTCGTGCGCAAGGGCGCGGGCATGGAAGCAGGCGCGGCAACCAACCTGCAGAACCTCCTGTCGAAAATGGCTTCACCGGAAACCGTGAAGAACTTCCAGGAAAAGGGTGTCGATCTCAAAGCCGTGGCGTCGAATGCACAGCAACAGGGAACGCCCTATATCCTGGCGATTCTCGATGAGGTTCAACGCCTGACTGGCGGCGATGAATTCGCCATTGGCGAACTCTTCGGCGACATGCAGGCCAAATCCGCCCTGCGGCCACTCCTGAACAACCGGGATTTCTACAATCAGGCCTTTGACGCGATCCGGAACAGGTCAGCCGGCATTGTCGATCTCGACGCGGGCTTTCTGGAGAACACACCCAAGGCGCAATCGGATCGCCGGAAAGCTGCCCTGAGCAAGAGTGGCCGCGCGGCCGGTTCCCTTTGGGGCCGCATCACCAATCCACTCATCGACGAGTTCATTGGCTGGATCAATCCGGCCTTCCGCCGGCAGGAGCAAAGCATCGCCAACACCGGCAGGCTCAAGTCGATCGACACCGAAGCCCTCCAGCTTGAGATCGAGGAGCTGAAATCCCGGATCGAGAACCGGCCCGAATCCCGCTTCGGCCTGCCGGATACCGCCCGCCTGCCGCTGGAACTGAGGCTGAAGGAACTGGAATGGCAGCTGCAACAGGCGCGCAAGCTCCAGGGCGAAAGCCAGCCGCAATCTCCGGCGCCCGGCGGAGGCCCCGTTCCGCGCGCCAAACCCGGCACGGCCCCCCTGGAGCGCCTGGTTCCCGGCCCGCAGTCCTTCCGGGAGGCTGGAGACAAGGCCGGTTCGGAGTTTGCCAATGCCCTGAGCGAGGAAGCCGGCAAGGCGGCCGCGATCGCCGATCAGCTCAAGGCCCGATTTTCCTTCACCGCTACGCCCAAGATCAATCCCAGTTTCTCCAGTGCCGACCCGATCTCACACAGGGAGCGCGGTCAGAGGCGGACCTTCAAATCGGCGCCGGCGGCGCCTGCTCCCGCCGTGAAGATCCAGAACACCTTCAACCAGGCCCGTGACCCGGAACGGGCCGCCCGCGAAGCACAGCGTTTACAGAACCGGGCGATCCGCGCCGCCCGGGCGCGCGCCCTGCATGACACCGGAGATTTCGCATGACGTCGCTTGTGTCCATCGGCGCCGCCCAGCTCAAGGTCATCGGTCTCAATCCGCAGCATGTGAGCCAGGCAAGTGAGACCCGCGTACCCGGCCGGGCGACCTTCACCGGAATGGATTATCAATTAACCGGGATCGGCGAGCGAACCTCCAGGCTGGAAGTTCTCACCCTTCCCTTCGTCTTCGGAGGCATGGATGCCCTCGGCTGGCTGCAAGCGCAGCACATCGCGCAATTGCCGGTGCTTTACCTGCGTCTCGGGGCCAATCTGGCCGCCGACAATTTGGGCCTCGTGGTCATCCGCGAGCTTTACGTGGACGAGGACCGCTTCCACCCATTCACCGGCCGCGGCCGGTCCCTCAATGCCGAAATCGGCCTGGTCTTCGTGTGAGGCAACATGAGCGATCAACCCGTCTCCACCTATACGGTCACAGAAGATGCGGAGCGGATCGATCGCATCGCCCGCGACCTTTACGGCAGCGAGCGCGGCGGTACCGCTGAAACCCTGCTCACCGCCAACCGGCGTCTTTCCGGCGACAAGAAAAACCCGGCCGGCGACGTCGCCTTCGGAACAATCCTCAGCGTGCCAGCAGCCCCCGCGCCCGCCGATGAAACCCCGGTGAGGCCCTGGGAATGATCGCCCGCCCCTATGTGATCGTTTCCGGGCCCACCAGCGCCAACCTCGTTCCCTTCTGGGGCAGCGATCTGCTCAGTGTGTCCATCACCGATCAGGCCGGGTACGAGAGCGACGAAGCGGTCCTGACATTCAAGGCACCGCCCTTTTCTCCTCCGCCCAAGGGAACGCGCTATTCCATCAAGGCCGGATTTCTGCCAGGGCCTGCCGCGGACTTCGGCAGCTTCACCGTCAGCCGTACGGCCTTCGGCGGCTCGGCCGAGGATGGCGAGACGATGGAGGTGCATTGCCGGGCGGCCGACTTCATCGACAAGATGAAGGCCAGCGGCTCGAAACACTACGATCCGGAAAACGGCTTCGGCACCGCCGGCAAGATCTTCGAGAGCCTGGCGGCGGAGGCCGGGGTGTCCGCGCTTGTCAGCCCGGCCATCGCGTCGATCGAAATCCCCTACCGGCTGCGGCTGAACCAGAGCCTGCTGGATTTCGCCACCGAGCTGGCCGACGAGATCGGTGCAGTCGTCAAGCCACAGGCGGGCAAGCTCGTCGTCCTGGAGCGGGGCAAGGCGCAATCGGGATCCGGCAAGGATCTGCAGCCGATCCTGATCGACCGGCGCCGGGTCTACGGCTGGGATGTCGATATCGAGGAACGGCCGGCGCACGAGAAGACCGAGACCAGCTGGTACGACCCGCAGAAAGGCCGGGTGGGGCGAGAAAATCAGTCGTTTGGTGAGAAAGGCGGGCCGTTCAGCGCGCTTCACCTGACGCCTAGCCAGGCGGAAGCCAAGAAGACAGCGGCGACGATGGCGACGGCCCTCACCCGGTGGAGCGGCACGGGCTCATTCGAAATGCGCGGCAACCCGGCGGCGGTTGCCGGTGCGCCGGTCACGCTCACCGGATTCGGGGCAGCGATCGGGGCGGTCCAGTGGGTCGCCGGCAGCGTCAGTCACACGATCGATCCGGAAGGCGGTGGCTGGGTGACAACGGTGGAAGTGGAGACGAGGGATGCCTAGCCTAGAAAAGACTTGGCGACAGCCCCAATGATCAGGCTCGCGGTTTCGCTGATCGCTTTTTTTCCGGCTTCGGTGCCTGCTGTTTTTGCGGCTGATTGCAACCGCTTACCGAGAGGCTCTTCGAGGCTTTTCGGATGGGCATTCATCGCCGAGAGTGCCTTGGTCGTAAGTACCATTTCGATGTTGGCACTTTCACCATCAGCGCGAATGAACCCCTCGTCTCGCAACCAGATACAAGCAGCCCAAAGAACCCTTCTCAAAGGCAATCCAGGCGATATTTCTCCGAAATTAAATATTTTGGGATCCGGCCAGTCTTTGCTCGAAACATCAATGATTTCTATGCCGAGCGCCTTCGCTATTGCGGCTTCATCCAAGTCTTCTTTTACAGGAAAGTTGGCGTACAGCTGTGCGAAAATCAGGCCCGTTATCGTATTGAAGTCATCGATGTTATCCGCCATTGCCGACCTCAGATATGCTTACAGCTTCGATCCTTGACGGACGGTCCGGGTTATCCCGGACGGCGGGCCTCCAACGCCAATCTTCAGCCCGCCCGGTAGCCGTAGACAACCACCGCGCCCGGTGCATCGCGCGATGCCCGGATTATATGGACGAGTCGCCATAAGGTTGTCGAATCCCATGAATGAAATTCGTTGCGGCTCCTGCCGCAAACTCTTGATGAAATCCGCCGACCGGGCGATAGTCGGTCCTGTCGAAATCAAGTGCACGCGATGCGGCACATTGAACAACCTGAGGCCAATCGAGCCCTTCTCCGATCGCCACGAGCGATGTACCCAAGGAGAAAACTCTTGTGGCTGTATATCCCCCAAACGAGCCTCAACGGCTTAATGGACTTTCCCTGTGCACCGGCGTTGGCGGACTGGAGCTCGGTCTCCATGTCGCGGAACCCGGATACCGAACTGTTTGTTATGTTGAGCGAGAAGCCTGCGCAGCGGCCACCCTCGTGGCGCGGATGGAAGACAAGGCCCTGGATCACGCGCCTGTCTGGTCCGATGTTAAAACCTTCGACGGCCGCCCGTGGCGTGGCAAACTTCATCTCCTCACTGCCGGATATCCCTGCCAGCCATTCTCGTCCAGCGGATTGCGCCGCGGACGCGAGGATCCCCGGCACCTCTGGCCGGACGTTGCCCGGGTCATCGGTGAATGCGAACCCGAGTGGGTGTTCTGCGAAAACGTCGAGGGACATCTGGACCGTGGATTTGAAGAAGTCGCGGGGGACTTATCGGGACTGGGTTATAGCGTTAAAGCGGGCCTGTTCTCGGCGGCTGAAGTCGGCGCGTCCCACATCCGGAAAAGGCTCTTCATTCTGGCCCACGCCAACGACAAGCATCTATGCCTGCCGGACGGATATCCTGATCGAGGGCGGCGCCTTCCGGTTCAGGACAGCAATCGACCAGAAGGGGAGCCAGCACGCCCTGGGGAATGCGGCGAGGGTCTGGACGACATTCTGGTTGGCAACACAGCGGATGGGTTTAAAGCCCGTTCAAAACCCGATTTACCCATCTTCGCTCCCCCTCCATGTGACCTTGAAGCCTGGGACACGCACCTGTCCAGGAGACTGGACCTTCAACCCGAATTTCTCGGACTGGATGATGGGCTGGCCTATCGGGTGGAGCGATCCAGGGCAGCCGGTAACGGGGTTGTCCCACTGGTCGCGGCTTATGCGTGGCGAACTCTCAGGGGTGCTTACTTCTGAGGAAGTGTGAGAGCTAAAGGCGAAGGGCTATTCAAAGCTATAGTCAAAATTGAATAGATAACATGGCGCCGGCAGCAGACCAGTCAGCTCCGGCGTCAAAAAAATTTTTACATATATGATAACTTCACAAACACTTAGTTCATACATTGTCTTAACGGCTGCATTCCGCGATAATATTAAGAATGAAGACTGGACGAAATGAGCTGTGCCCGTGCGGCAGCGGCAATAAATTCAAGAAATGTTGCTTGAACTCCACGAAACGGAATGTGGAACGCTCGCTCGTGTCTGAACCTAATCCCACCTCTTTGGCACAGGCGAAAGCCATACTGCGAAAGCATCAAGCTGCCGAGAGTGTGCGCCAACAGCAGCAAGGTCATGGCAATCCTATAGTTTCATGGATGGATGAGACGAATGGCTTCCGCTTCGTCGCAGTAAAACTCACGGTCCATTGGGGAAAGGATTGGATTATCTTCCCCAACTTTCTCGACTACTTTATGAAAAAGTCACTCGGGTACGAATGGGGTGCGCAGGAACGTAGCAAGGGTCGTCATCCGCTATTTCGCTGGCTGCAAAAGACAAAAGCTTACAGTAGCCATAAGCCCGGCGAGCCGAAGGTGAAGACCATAGTGATGATGGGCTTCATTGCGTGCTGGCTCCACTTGGCCTATGCGCTCTATCTAATCGCTCACCACGACGAGTTGCCGACGCCGCTGCTCAAACGTCTACGCGACCCCGTCAGCTTCATGCCCGCCTATCACGAGGCACTAGTAGGCGCAGCCTTGGCCGTCTCTGGAATGGAGATTTCCTGCGCCGAGACGGAGGCAGGATCAACCCCAACGCCGGAGTTCAGGGCGAAATCCAAGGCAACGGGAAAGGTCTACGAGGTCGAAGCCAAGCGCAAGAACGGCTGGAGAGCACCTACGGGCGATGTGACAAACGCTGAATTTCAGCGCGAGTTGCAAGGCTACGTGCGCAACCAGATTCACAAAGCGTCGAAAAAGAAGCTTACGAACCCGATCTATTGGATTGAGCTGAGTATCCCTACCATATTGGCACAACTTGACTGGCGCGCCGTGGCCGAATCAGTCGAAATTGCGATCCGGGATGCGGAAAACAGTATGACGGTAAACGGCCAGCCAATAGCGCCTGCCTATGTCGTCATTTCCAACCACACGTTTCTCGCAAACGAGAACGTAACTGGCCATCCGTGCTTCGGCTTCCTGCAAACCATCAAGATTGACGACTTCCCCTCCGGGCAACCCTTGGAGATCGAAGCCGCCCTTGAGGGCTACGATAAACACCGCGACATTTTCTGGCTCATGGAGGCGTGGAAGACAGCCAGCACTGTGCCGACCACCTTCGACGGTTCACCCGCCGAATGGCTCAACAGTGACGGTGGTCTTCAGCGTACGGTCAAGATCGGTGATGTAATCGAGGTGCCCGACATGGACGGCAAGACCATGAAGGCGACGGTGGAAGACATCAGTTCATCTGGCACGGACAAGGCTATGCTTGTGGTCAGAGCTGATGATCGCCGATGGATTGTGACAATGCCGTTGACAGCGGCTGAGGCGCAGGCCGCGCGCCGCTACACGGATGCGGTGTTTGGCAAAGACAATACCTCACACATCCTCCGTAATGACGATCCTTTCGATCTCTACGACTGGATGCTGAAGGCACACGCTAATATGTCGCAAGAACAGGTCGACAGCTTCTTTGAGCGAAACCCTACTCTCGAGAGCTACAAAAGTCTTCCGCTGAAAGAAGCACGTGTTCGTGTCGCTCGCGAATACACAAAGTGCACATGGGCAAGCAGCCAAAAGGACAAGGCTACCAAGCCGGGACGGGCCAGCACCACAGATGAAACGATCTCGTAAGTGGGGCAATGAGAAATTTAATACAGCCTGCGGGCCAACTGAACGCCAGCTTTCCAAGCTTCATTGAAGTTGATCTCAATAGAAGACATGGGTCGCTAGACAATCGTCTACCCAACGAAGAGACACGGCCGATTAGCGGTTGTCGTTAGGTTCAAACTGGGTGCCAAGTGAAGTTGCGCGAAATGCCAAACGAAGTTGCGCGCTACATGTTTTTCGGAGCGTTGCATATTGCACGTTACGCGCGGTTGAAACGGATAAATCGATTTTTCAAAAGGGAGAACTGGCTGGGGTGGCAGGATTCGAACCTGCGCATGCCGGTACCAAAAACCGGTGCCTTACCGCTTGGCTACACCCCAAGGCCGTGGGAACGCTGTATAGCGATGTCGCTTGACCAGCGCAAGCCTTCCCGCAGCCCTTGCCCCTCCCCTCCGGCCCGGTTTTCCCCAGACGGATTTTCGCCGCTTTCGGATGCGGCAGCCCGATGCAGCCGGGCCTCGTCAGGACGGGATCGCAGGGCCGTCTGTGCGGGCGCCCGGCAGGCCCGTTCGCACTGCCCGGAAGGACGGGAAACGGCCTAGGGCTGCAGGCAGCCACGGCTCCCGGACAGCGTGTCGAGTGGAACCGGCGGCGGCTTCCGGCCCGCGGCGCGACCGGCCTTGCGGCCTGATACCCGGCACCGGCCCGACTGTCTTCCCTGCGGGTTTTCCCGGTGTTCAAAAAAACGCCCGACACCGATGCAAAGCTCTTGCGGGAAGAGGTCAGCTTTGCTAAATGAGCCTCCACACAGCGCGGCGTTGCCCGCTGTTCCCGGTGGGCCTGACAATAGCTGGCCCAATATCATGTCGGAGTGTAGCGCAGCCTGGTAGCGCACCTCGTTCGGGACGAGGGGGTCGGAGGTTCGAATCCTCTCACTCCGACCATTTTCTTCAGATCGCATCACTCAGGGCTTCGGCCACCACGCCCATGAGCATGGTGATGACGGCCTTGCGGCACTCCTCCTGACATCGACAATCCGCTCCCGCGCCCCGTCATACGGCATCCCGGGTAAGATGCGTCATCGCTCCGTACCGGTCGCTGGAACCGGACCTCATGAAGAGATCCGGATCGTCTCCCCGCTTTACAAGCGGCTGGCGAAAGGCGCGGGCCTGCGACATCCCCCTGTCGCCCCCCCCACGCCTTTCCGGTTCATCCGGTTAGACCGGCCGATCAGATCTCGATCACGACCTTGCCGATGGCCTTGCCGCCCGTCAGCCGGTCGCAGGCTGCATCAACGTCGGAACATCCGAAGGCAACATCATCGAGCACCGGCTTAAAGGCGCCACTGTCGGCGATCCTGGCGAGTTCCGCCAGATTGGCGCCATGGGCTTCGCGATGGTGGTCATACAGCATCGGGATCAACATGAAGACGACGTTCAACGGCAGGCCCTTGAAGTGAACCGGGGTGAGGTCGAGCTCAAGCAGGGACACGGTGGTCGAGATCTGCGCGTTCAGGGCAGCCGCCTCGGAGGTGTTGGTCAGATTTGCGCGGCCAACGGTGTCGAACCGGCTTTCCGCCTCCCAGCCATCGAATTTTCGGTTTGCATATGATCGGCGTTTCGTATATGAAACAAGAAGGATTTACGACGCGTATCTTTTGGGAGGAACGATGCCGTCAATGAACAAGATTATTGCGCCCGGCGAATCCATTTCGACCGAGAGCCGGATCGACTTGACCCTGGAAAATATCGGAATGTCCTATTCTGGCGTTTCGGTTCTTCGCGGTGTCGATCTGCGCTTCGCAGGCGGTGAAATTCACACCTTGATGGGTGAAAACGGCGCCGGAAAAAGCACCCTCGTCAAAATCATAAGCGGTGTTCAGGCCCCGACGTCGGGCCAGATCTCGATTGACGGCAGACCCGTTTCCTTCACATCGCCCAAGGAAGCCGAGCATTCCGGCATCGCCATCATGCACCAGGAGCTCAGCCTCGTGCCTGAGCTGACGGTCGCCGAAAACGTGATGCTCGGCCACGAGCCGAAATTCGGCGGCCTGGTGATCGACAGGAAGTCCCTGCGTGCCCAGGCCAGCGCCGCACTGGCGCGTTTCGGGTTCAAGCTGGATGTGGATACCCCCGTCAAGAAGCTGCGCGTCGGCGAGCAGCAGCTCGTGGAAATCGCACGCGCCTTGCTGATGGATGCGCGCCTACTGATCATGGACGAGCCGACGTCCGCCCTCTCGCAAACCGAGGCCGACATACTGATGGAAGTCGTCCGCGATCTTGCGCTGCAGGGGGTGGCGATTGTCTATATCTCGCATCGCATGGATGAAGTGTTTGAAATCTCGGACCGCGTGACGGTCTTGAGGGACGGCAACCTCATCGGCACAAGGCTCGTGGCCGACACCACCTCGGCTGATCTGATCCGAATGATGGTTGGCCGGTCGGTCGAGATCGACCCGATCACCCGAAAGGTCCCCGCCTCCTGCGAGCCGGTTCTGAAAGTCTCGAATCTGAACGCCCATGCCGGCGGACGCCAGGTTCTGCAGGACATTTCCTTCGACCTGAAGAAAGGCGAAGTCCTGGGCATTGGCGGCTTGCTTGGTTCGGGACGAACGGAACTTCTGGAAACGATATTCGGAGCACGCGGCAACAATCACGAAGGCCGGATCGAAATACACGGTCGGGCGCTGCGGCCCACGACTCCGGCAGATGGCGTGCGGGCAGGCCTCGCCCTGATTACCGAAGACCGGAAAGGCAACGGGCTGCTGCTCAATCGTTCGATCGCGGACAATGTCATCCTGCCGCTGCTGCCACTGAAATCCCGTTTCGGACTGACGTCGTCCGAACAGCGCGAACGGGAGGCGATGACGGCAATCGAACGGTTGCGCATCGTGGCACGCGGTCCCGAACATATCGTCGGCCGGCTGAGCGGCGGAAACCAGCAGAAAGTCGTTCTCGGCAAATGGCTGGCGACCGAGCCGTCAATTCTGCTGCTGGACGAGCCCACCCGCGGAATCGACATCGGTGCCAAGGACGAGATTTACAACCTGATCGGCGAGTTGGCCGACAAGGGATTGTCCGTTCTTTTCGCCAGCTCCGAAATCTCCGAATTCCTTGCTGTTTGCGATCGGATGATCGTGCTGTGCGAAGGGCGCGTGACCGGAACCTTGAACAAGCAGGAAATGACCGTCGAATCCATAAAAGAACTGGCAATGCAGTTCTGAACGCGCCAACAAGCAGAAGTAGGAAACCATGAGCGCAGACGAGACTGTACCGGAAAAAGGCATTTCAAAACCTGTATTCGAGAGAGCCTTTCTTTCTGTTCTCAATCGCACAAAGCTGTATTGGGGACTGGCGGCGCTTATTTTCATCGGGGCGCTGACCTCACCACTTTCTTCGAAGGGAAACAATATCTTCCTTTCGATCGGCAACCTGACTGACGTACTGAGGCAGGTGTCGGTGACGGGTATCGTCGCCGTCGGAATGACGCTGGTGATCTTCATTGCCGGTATAGATCTGTCGGTGGGGTCGATCATGGCCCTCGGCACCGTGATCTGCGCCATGCTCCTGACCCAGGAGGGCTGGACCGCAGCCAGCATGTTCGGCGTCCCGGCAACCGGCGCGGTTGTTGCGGTCTGTCTGTTTTCCCTGATCTATTTCGTTCAGACAAACATGCTCGGGACCGTCGGACGCCCTGAGAAACGGACTGCGAACCGCCTGCTTCCCGCACTGCTGATCGCCATCGGCCTGGCCGTGGCCATCATGGCCTGGCAGGCCGGACAGGTGGACACAAAGTTCGGCGTCCTGGCTGTACTGATTGCCGTTCCCTGTATCGGTGCCGTGATGGGCGCGATGAACGGAGCGATCATTGTCTACGGGCGCCTGCAGCCCTTTATCGTCACCCTTGCGATGATGGTGGGAGCGCTGGGACTGGCCCGCGTGGTCGCGGGTCAGGATACCGCGGTCTATCCCGTCTACACGGGGAGCAATGCGACAGAAAATTTCGAAGTCCTGCGCATGCTGCTCTGGGGCATCCTGCCCGCACCCGGCCTGTTTTTCCTCGGAGTGCTGCTGCTCTTCTTCCTGATCACCCGTTTCACGACATTCGGCAGCTACCTGCTCGCCATCGGGGGCAATGAAGAGGCCTCGCGTCTGTCCGGGATTTCCGTGGGACGGATAAAGATCGTCACCTATTCGATTGCCGGCGCCCTTTCGGCACTCGCCGGCGTGCTCTATGTGGCCCAGTTCCGCCAGGGCAAGCCCGATGCCGGGCTGGGTCTTGAACTGGATGCCATCGCCGCCGTGGTGATCGGTGGAACCAGCCTGATGGGCGGCCGGGGCGCG
This sequence comes from Labrenzia sp. 011, assembly GCF_003075075.1. Classification (GTDB taxonomy): domain Bacteria; phylum Pseudomonadota; class Alphaproteobacteria; order Rhizobiales; family Stappiaceae; genus Roseibium. Next base: position 13,445 of record NZ_QCYM01000029.1, read on the forward strand.
ATCATGGGGACATTTGTGGGCGTGCTGATTTTCGGCTTTCTCAGCAACATTCTCCAGCTCAACAACATCGACAGCAACACGCAGCTCATTCTCAAGGGGGTGATCATCGTGGTTGCCGTCCTTTTGCAGGAAGGCCGATTCGAGGAGATCTTCTCCTACATCAAGGTTTCGCTCGCCGGGCGAAAAGGGCTCTAACCCCTCAATCGTGGAGGATCACGGGGTTAGAGCTATCAAAACGCAGCTTGCAGGCTGCATTCCGACTAGGGAGTAGACTATGAAAAGAAGAAGTTTTTGCAAGAGGTCGGGGCTGATTGTAGCCGCCCTTGCGCTCACGACAACGCTCACATCGAACGCTGTTATCGCCGCTGAAAAATACGTCATCGGATTTTCGCAGGTCACCACTGTCGAACCATGGCGCGTTCAGTTCAACAAGGACCTGCGCGCGGAAGCCGAATTGCATGACAATGTCGAGCTGATTATCTCCGATGCCAACGACCGGACCGAAAAGCAGGTGGCCGATGTCGAGAACTTCATCCGCCAGGAAGTCGATGCAATTCTGATCTCGCCGAAGGAATCGGCCGGGCTGACCGGCGTTGTGGAACAGGCGGCGGATGCCGGCATCCCCACCTTTGTCCTCGATCGTAATGTGGATACGGACAAATTCGTCCAATGGGTCGGCGGCGACAATGTTCTGATTGGCGAAGCTGCCGGCGCCTACGCGCTGAATCTTCTGGGCGGCAAAGGCAACGCCAAGGGCAACATCGTGGAGATCTATGGCGGTCTCGGCGTGCAGGCGACGTTCGACCGTTCCGACCCCTTCCACGCAGCCTTTGAAGGCGAAGAAGGCGTCACCTTCCTTCTCGACCGGCAATCGGGCGACTGGAAGCAGGACCAGGCTTACGACATCATGGCGACCGCGCTTCGCAACTACGAAGACATCGACATGGTCTACGCCCACAATGACCCGATGGCCTATGGTGCCTATCTGGCCGCAAAGGACGCCGGACGCGAAAAGGACATCATCTTCCTCGGAGTTGACGGTCTCCCCGGAGAAGGCGTGACATGGGTCGCCAACGGTGAGCTCGCTGCAACCTTCCTTTACCCGACCCCCGGTGCCGAAGGTCTGCGTCAGGCGTTGAAACATCTGGCCGGCGAGAAGGTCGAGAAGAAGATTGTCATGGGGACCGAAGCCATCACCCCGGAGAATGCCGAGGAAATTCTCAAGCGGAATGGCTTGAAGTAAACAGGGCTGGCTGTCTTATCCTCCACGGCCGTGCCAACTTGCGGGAGCGTGCGCGCTCCCGCAATCATGAGGAAAACTGGCGGTAAGGTCTACTGTGTCCGAACAAAGAACAAAACTGCAAAAGTACTCCGCCCCGGCGCTCGAGAAGGGCCTGGATATTCTCGAGTTTCTGTCTCTCACCGATACGCGTCCGTCTCTCTCCCAGCTCGCCGCCGGCATCGGCCGGTCGAAGAACGAGATCTTCCGCATGATGATCGTGCTGGAAGAACGAGGATATATACGGCGCAACGGTGACGATCTCTTCAGTCTCACCGACCGGCTGAGCACACTGGGGGCCGACCGGTCCGTTGCCAGCAAACTGGCCGAACTGGCGACCCCCTATCTGGCGAATATTTCCGACGAAACCGGCCTGTCCAACCACCTCTCCATCCTCAAGGGAAGTTCGCTGCTTGTCGTCACCAGCTTCACGGCAACGCAAAGCTACGGATTGAGCGTTCAGGTGGGTTACAAGATGCCGTTTCTGGATACTTCGGCGGGCACCTGTTTCATGTCCGACTTCGAGACCAGAGACGAGTTGAAATCCGCCCTGGATACATCCGGCGAAAAGGTGGACCCGCTTTCCCTGCAGCGCCTGTTCGACACCGCGCAGGACTGCCGGAAGAAGGGCTATGCCATAGCCTCGAACCGGTCCACGGATTCGATCAGCGAACTTTCCGCCTCGGTGCGCCATGGGACGACACAGCAGACCGTGGCGTCAATCACGATCCCCTTCATCACCACCGATGAAATGACGAACCGGCTGTCAGCGATCGCCGCAAAACTTGTCTCTTCGGCGAATTCTCTGGGTGAAAAAATCGCCATCACGCTGCCGGCCGTCGGCCGCGACGGGCTGCACGCGTAGGATCTCCGCAGGGGCCCGGCAAGGCGATTGCCGTGAGACCGGCATATTCGCGAACGCGGGAACCATGATGCAGGCGGCAAGGTCCTGTTGTTTTCCTCTCCCATGCGTTCTCAGGAGAGTGTCCGCAAGGACGCAGGGAGACGCCCTACTCCCCCGGCACCTGGCCGATCGACCTTGCGGCATCGATCTCGTTGTGCAGGCGTTCTTCCTCCCTGGCGGCAGGAACGATGAAGCGGCCGAGAAGGAGATAGGCAACCGGCGTCAGGAACAGGGTGGACAGGGTCGCCAGACCGAGACCGCCGACGATGACATAGCCCAGAGCGATACGTGCCTCGGCGCCCGCGCCACTGGCCATGATCAGCGGCACGCCGCCGACAATGGTGCAGATCATGGTCATCATGACGGGCCGCAGGCGGATGTTGGCGGCATTCTCGATCGCCTCGCGCACCCCCTGGCCACGGTCGCGCAGCTGGTTGGCGAATTCGACGATCAGGATGCCGTTCTTGGCCATGATGCCCACGAGAAGCACCAGACCGATCTGCGAATAGACATTCAGCGTCGTGCCGGTGAGCAGCATGGCGAACACCGCGCAGGCAAGACCCAGGGGCACGGTTGCCATGATGATGATGGCGCTGATGAAGCTTTCGAACTGGGCGGCCAGCACCAACAGGATGATGACGATGGCAAACCCGAAGGTCCGGGCCATGCTGGACGATTGCTCGCCCAGTGTCGCCGCCTCTGCGAGCGGGATGATGCGCGCGCCGGGCGGCAGGAGCGGTCCGGCGATCTCCTGCGCCGCCGCATAGGCATTGCCGAGCGCGACGCCCGGCCCCAACGCCGAGGTGATGGCAACGGCGCGCAGCTGCTGCTCGCGGTCCAGGGACGGCGGCACCGCCTTTTCAGTCAGGGTGGCGATGGTGGAGACCGGGACGAAGCGCCCGTCGCCGGTTCGGATGAAGATGTTCTCCATGTCCGTCGGATCGTTGACCGGATTGGTCGTGGAGACGAATTTCACGTCGAAGGCCTGATCGTTGATGAACACCTGACCTATCTTGCGTCCGTCCAGCATGGCCTGCATTGCAGAGCCCAGGCCGTTGATGTCGATGCCGAGATCGGAAGCGCGTTCGCGGTCGATGGAGACCGAAAGCTGCGGCTGGGTGGCTTCCGTCGACAGGCGCACCTGGCGGAACCGCGGGTCCTGTTCCATCGCCGCGATGATGCGCTCGGCAGCCGAGCCGAGCTGGGCGTAGTCGCTGCCGGCGATGGCGAACTGAAGACCCGAGCCCGCCCCGCGGATACCGAGGCTGTTGGGCTGGAAGGCGAAGGCGCGCACGCCCGGAACGTCGCGCACGAGCACATTGACTTCCGACAGGATCTGCTGCTGCGAGCGGGAGCGTTCCTCCCAGGGCGCCAGACGCATCACCATGAAGCCTCTGTTCTTGGAACCGCCGGTGCCGGCGATGGAGAACGTGCTGACGATCTCGCCGCTGTCGCGATAGGGCTGCAACAGGGATTCGATCTGCTGCATCTGCTGGGACAGGTAGTCGAGGCTGACCCCCTGCGGCGCGGAGATGCGCAGAAAGGCCATGGAGCGATCCTCGGACGGTGTCAGTTCCGACTTGATGGTGCCGAAGAGGACACCCGCCGAGGCGGCGAACAGTATGGATACGGCCAGGACCACCAGCGGCGCGTCGAGGCAGGCCTTCAGGCAACGCCGGTAAAAACCGCCGAGGAAACGGCCGAGGGCACCGACAGGGCCGCTGTGACCTGCCGTCCCCTCCCCGGAGTGAGCCTTCAGGACGCGCGAGGCGAGCATCGGGCACAGGGAGAGGGCAACGATCGACGACAGGAAGACGGCAATGGCGAGCACGAAGCCGAATTCGCGGAACAGGCCGCCGGTCTGCCCCGGCAGGAAGGACAGCGGCACGAAGACGGCGATCAGGGTCGCGGTGGTCGCCAGGACGGCGAAGAACACCTCTTCCGTTCCCAGAACGGCGGCTGCGCGCGGGCCCATGCCCTCGTTGCGCCGGCGCACGATATTTTCAAGCACCACGATCGCATCGTCGACCACCAGTCCGGTGGCCAGAACCAGAGCCAGCAAGGTCAAGATGTTGATGGAGAATCCCGCCAGATAGATCGCTGCCAGCGTCCCGATCAGCGCCACCGGCAGGGAAACGCCGGGAATGAGGGTCGCGCGCCAGTCCCACAGGAAGATATAGATGATCAGCAGGACGATACTGACGGCGATGCCAAGAGCGATCTCGACCTCGTGAATGGCGCCGGTGATGAAGGTGGCGTCGTCACTGGTCACCTCGATGGAGGTGCCTTCCGGGAGGTTTTCCTGGATGCGCGCGGCCATGGCGCGCACGCCTTCGGATATTTCCAGCGTGTTCGACTGGGCGGAGCGGATGACACCGAGGCCGATGCCCGACTTGCCGTTGGCGCGCAGCTGGGTCTGGCCGAGATCCGGCCCGAGAGTCACCGTGACGAAGTCCCGCAACCGGGCGCGCCGGTTGACGATGATGTTTTCGAAGGCTTCCGGCGTGTCGATCGCCGCGGTGGCCCGCACGATCAGGTCCTGGTTCCGGCTGGTCAGGGAGCCGGCCGGCGTATCGAAGGCCATGGACGACAGGGCGTTGGCGACATCGGCGATCGTCAGGTTGAGGCTGGCCATCTTGGCCTGGTCGATATCGATGCGGAAGATCTTGCTGCGGTCGCCATAGACCTGAACATCGGCAACGCCGGGGACCGAGGCGAGCGTGTCGGCGATCTCGTCCTCGACAAGGACAGTCATGTCCTCGACGCTCATGGTGTCGGAAATCAGACCGAGCCGCACCACCGGCTGCGCATTGGCATCCGCCTTGATGATCCGGGAAGGTTCGGCATCCTCCGGCAGGTCGTTGACGATGCGGCCCAGCGCATCGCGCATGTCGGAGGCAGCGACGTCCAGATCGACATTGTCCGAGAATTCGACGGTCACGCTGCTGCGGCCGAAGGTCGAGGAGGAGGAGATCGACTTGACGCCGGAGACGCGCGCGACGGCGCCCTCGATGACACCGGTGACCTCACGGTCGATGGTCTCGGCTGCGGCGGCGGGATATTCGGTTCTCACGGTGATGACCGGACGGTCAACGTCGGGCAGCTCGCGCACCTCGACACCGAAGACCGCGGCAACACCGGCCACGACAATCAGCATGTTGATCACGAAGGCCAGAACGGGCCGCCGGACAAACAGGCCGGTAAAACCGAGGTCCTTGAGACGATCCATTTTCATCGTGTTCTCACGTCCTTCAGGAGCCGCTTTCGGTCGAGGCGGGTTTTGGCGGCTGGTCCGAGGCCGGGGCCTGCTTGCGGCCGGCAATGGCCAGCTCCGCGCCCTGGCGCACGAGATGAAGGCCCTCGGTCACGACCTCGTCGTCAGGCGTGAGCGGCGCATCGACCAGCACGCTGTCCGTGTTGCGCTGGATGATGTTGACCGGAACGCGCGCGCCCTTGCCCTCGCGCACGGCCCAGACAAAGGCGCCGTCCGATCCCCATTGCACGGCAAGCGGATCAACCGCCGGGAACTTTTCGCCGGGAAACTCCATCGATACCTGGAAGGACATGCCGGCCCTCAGCTTGTCCGACTTGTTCGGAATGCGCGCCCGCACCTGAAGCGTTCTGCTGTCGATGTCGATACGATTGTCGACGGCGCTGATCACACCGGCGAAGGTTTCGCCCGGGCGGGCCACGGAGGTCGCGGTCAGCGACGAACCGACGAGAATTGCGGAGGCAAAGCGTTCGGGCACCCAGAAATCCACCAGGATCTCGCTGCGGTCGTCGATGGTGGCGATGACTGTCTGCGAGGAGACGTAGTTTCCCGCGGTGATGGGCAGAATGCCGACAACCCCGCCGATCGGCGTTTCGACCGAGCGCCGCGAGAGGGCCAGCTGGGCTTCCTGCAGCAGCAGCCGCGCGTTCTCCACCTCAAGTTCCGCATCGGTGACCTGGACGGCAGTTGCGGTATTGGTCTTGAGCAGCACCTGCATGCGTTTCAGGCGCGCCTGGGCATCCTTGAGGGCATTGGCCGCGCGCTCGACCGCGATCTGTTCGGCATCGGAATCGAGCCGGGCAATCACGTCCCCCGGCTTCACGGTCGCGCCGGATTTCACCACAATCTCGGTCATGCGGCCACTGGTATAGGGTGTGAGAGCAACGGACTGCAGGGCGGTGCTGGTGCCGATGGCGGAAAGACGGTCGTTGATGGTGACTTCCACCACCGGTGTCGTGACAACCGCTCCCTGCGGCGCACCGCGTCCGCGCCGCGGCTTGCCGTCACTGTCCGGCGCGACCTCCGCGACGGCGAAGGACAGCCAGTCCATGCCAAGCGCGGACAATTGCGCTCCGGCCCCCGGATAGTAGCGGACCCAGACCACTGCCGCGATTGCGATCACGAGCAAGGTCAGCAAAAACTGTTTCCAAACCGGCACCCAGAAATCCTCTCGGCTTCAGCGAGTCATGCTGCGTATATTTACATATCTCCCGAACAGTTTTTTCTACGCCAAGTCGCCGGTTCCAACAATCGAATTTATCTCGCAATTTCTACGGATGCCGGCGTAAACCGGCTCCCTGTCACCATTTATGTCAATTCATGCCTTGCGGGATGTCCTTTGAGCCTCCTGCAAGAGCTTTTTCAAAATCACGTGATCGCCTATCTGATTGGCCATCAGCAGGATCAGGCGGGCATTATAGGCGTCGCTTTCGTCCTTGCTGAGCCCGTCGTGCGCGGCAACAAGGTCCGCGTAAAAGGCATCCGGCTCTTGCAGATTTGCCGTGGTCACGATATCGGCCATCAGATCTCCCCTTCCCTGCCGAGCGCCACCGACAGCGCGCCCGTAATCTCCGTCCAGTCAAGTTTGCGCCAGCGGGCCGCCACATGCTGGTCCGGGCGGATCAGATAGACCGCTTCCCCGGCCTCTCCCAGATAGCGCGTCCTCAGATCGGGCCCGATCTCCTCGCCTGAAAGAGTGATGCCCTTCACTGGCAGACCAAGAAGCTCCGTGAGCGGCGGCACCTCGATTCCCAGTCCCAGAAGCATGAAATCATGCCCCATGGCGTCGAGCAGCCACGTGCCGTTGATCGGCGCATCGACAGGCGGACTGCCGGGCCGGGTGCGCGCGGGCAGTCCGGATGCGTCCGGACCGTTCAGCGGCGAGCCGTCATAGGTGGCAGGTACCGAAAGGCGGCCCGAATTCACCATGGGCCGGGCGAAGGCGTGATGCTCGGAAAGATCCAGCACCGCATCGCGGAAGATCCGGCTGATCTCGGATTTCGGCGTGATGAAATCCGTCGACCGGGTGCTCTGGAGAATATTCTCGTCCGCCGCCCTTTCGCGTTCGAAGTCATAGGACTCGATCAGGGTTTCCGGCGCCTTGCCGGACAGGATCAGCTTCAGCTTCCAGCCGAGATTGTCGACATCCTGAAAGCCGGAATTGGCACCGCGGGCACCGAAGGGCGACACCTGGTGGGCGCTGTCGCCGGCGAAAATCACCCGGCCGTGCCGGAACTTTTCCATACGGCAGCACTGGAAGGAATAGACCGACACCCATTCCAGATCGAAATCAACGCCCTCTCCCAGCATCTGCTTCAGCCGTGGAATGACGTTTTCGGGCTTCTTTTCCTCTTCCTTGTCGATATGCCAGCCAAGCTGCAGGTCGATCCGCCAGACGCCGTCGGGCTGTTTGTGCAGCAGGGCGGACTGATCCCGGTTGAAGGGCGGATCGAACCAGAACCAGCGCTCTGTCGGGAAGTCCGCCTTCATGATCACATCGGCAATGAGGAAATTGTCCTCGAACACGCGCCCCTGGAACTCGAGGCCGAGCATCCTGCGGGCCGGCGAACCTGCTCCGTCGCAGGCAATCAGCCAGTCGGCCTCCAGGTCGTAGTCCCCTTCCATGGTGCGCACTGTCAGGGCGGTGTGGTCATCCCGGCGTTCAAGACCGACAACCTTGTTGCCGCCCCTCAGCTCCACCGGCTTGCCCGCCACCTGCAGCGCCCGGATGCGCTCGACCAGATAGAGCTCGCAATAATACTGCTGCAGGTTGATGAAGGCCGGACGTTTGTGCCCCTCTTCGGGCAGCAGGTTGAAATCGTAGACCTGCCGGTCGCCGAAGAACACCCTGCCGGCATTCCACACGACGCCCTTGCGGACCATCTCGTCACCGCAGCCGAGCCGGTCGAGAATTTCCAGCGTCCGCTTGGAAAAGCAGATCGCGCGCGAACCGGTGCTGACCTTTTCGTTGTCGTCCAGCACGACGACGGGAATATCGGCCTGGGCAAGATCGATGGCCATGGCCAGACCCACCGGCCCCGCGCCAATGACGATCACCGGATGACGCACCGGCTTGCCGGCGCCCTGGTCGGCGCAGCGCTTGTAGGGATAAAGCGGCGCTTCAAACAATTTGGTCACAGGCTCTCCTCCCGGCTCCTGTGTGAGTGACACATTCGACCGCCGGGTGGCGGTCGTGTTTCAGGCAAGGCCCCCTCCGGCCGCGACAGGGTGCACCCCACCCTGCCGACTCCTCCCCGGAGCAGGCAACCTCGCAGGCGCGGTCGCCGCCGCGCTTATCGTTTATCCTTGCAGATCCGCCCACATCTGCGCATCGCGCTCCGCCGTCCAGATGCGCGGCGTGTCGATGTCGAGCGCCTCGTCGTAAGCGCGGGCCACATTGAACGGCAGGCAGTGCTCATAGATGGCGTAGTCGGAGAATTTCGGGTCGCAGGCCGCCCGGCAAGCGTCCCAGGCTTCTTTCAGGGAACCGCCGCGCAGGGCGACACGGGCGACCGGCAGATAGGTCGAACGGACGAAATCCCGGGTGGAATCAAGCGCCGCGTTGACCATGTCCGGACCGATGAGCGCGTCGCCCCGACCGGGTGCGATGGCGTCGAGACTGAAATTGCGGATGCGTTCCAGGGTGCCCGGCCAGTCGTGAAAATGCCCGTCGCCGCAATAGCAGGCCGAGTGATATTCGACGATGTCGCCGGTGAACATCACATTGGCGTCGGGCACATAGACCACCATGTCGCCGGCGGTATGGGCGCGACCGAGGAACATCAGGTCGACACGCCGCTTGCCGAGATAGACCGTCATGCGGTCGGTGAAGGTGGTCGTCGGCCAGGTCAGGCCCGGAATGCTCTCATGACCCTGGAAGAGGCGCGGAAAGCGCGCGAACTCGCTGTCCCAGTCCTCCTGACCGCGTTCGGCGACCATGGAGCGGGCCTTTTCGCTCATGATCACGGTCTGGGCGCCATAGGCGGAAGCCCCCAGCACGCGCACGGCATGATAATGGGTCAGCGCCAGATGGGTGATCGGCTTGTCGGTGATCGACCGTACCTTCTCGATCACCTTGTTCGCCAGGCGCGGCGTGGCCTGCGCCTCGATGATCATCACGCTGTCGTCGCCGATGATGACGCCGGAATTCGGATCGCCTTCGGCGGTGAAGGCCCAGAGATCCCGGCCGATTTCCGTGAAGGAGATTTCCTTGTCGGCCATGTCGCCGGCGGACGCGAATTGCTTGCTCATGTTTCTTTCCTCAAGTCTCTTTCATCTCGCACTCGTCCTGACGGACAAGCGAGGCGCAGCCCGGAGCCGATCCGGTCTGCGGACATCGGCGCGGGCTCGCCCGCATAAAACCATCCATGCGCTGACGCGCGAATGAACCGCAGATTTCCGGAACTGCGTGCAGCCCTGCTGCCCTTGTCCGGAATGAAGGATTTCAAGCCCCGGCCCTCTCCACCGTCTGCTCGATCGCTCCAAAAATGGACTGGCCGTCACCGTCCAGCATCTCGATGCGCACCGTGTCGCCGAATTTCAGGAACGGGGTTCTGGCCTCGCCCTCCAGAATCGTTTCCACCACCCGCTGTTCGGCAATGCAGGAATAGCCCGCCCCGCCCTGGTCCAGCGGTTTTCCGGGACCGTCATCAAGCTTGTTGGAGACCGTGCCGGAACCGATGACCGTGCCCGCGGACAGGCTGCGCGTCCGGGCGGCATGGGCGATGAGCTCGCCGAAATCGAACGTCATGTCGACCCCGGCGTTCGCCCGGCCGAAGGGCGCTCCATTGAGGTCCACATGCAGCGGCAGATGCAGCTTGCCGCCCTTCCAGGCATCGCCAAGCTCGTCCGGCGTCACCGCCACGGGCGAAAAGGCGGAAGACGGCTTGGACTGGAAGAAGCCGAACCCCTTGGCAAGTTCGGAAGGGATCAGTCCGCGCAGGGAGACGTCATTGACCAGCAGGACAAGCCGGATGGCCTCGCGGGCCTCCACCGGGCCGGTGCCCATCGGCACATCCCCGGTGATGACGGCGATCTCGCCTTCCATGTCGATGCCCCAGGCCTCGTCGCCCATCGCGATCGGATCGCGCGGCGCCAGGAACGTGTCGGAGCCGCCCTGGTACATCAGCGGATCGGTCCAGAAGCTTTCGGGCATCTTGGCGCCGCGCGCCCTGCGCACCAGTTCCACATGATTGACATAGGCCGAGCCGTCCGCCCACTGATAGGCGCGCGGCAGCGGCGAGAGAGCCTCATGCTCGTGAAAACGGATCACCGGCACCGCTTCATGGGCGAGGCTTTCCGACAGCAGCTTCAGTTTCGGCACCACCTGGTCCCAGTCGTCCAGGGCCGCCTGAAGGGTGGGGGCGATATGGGCCGCCTCGGTGCACCAGGTGAGCCGGTCATTGACCACCACCAGCCTGCCGTCGCGGCTGTCATCCTTGAGCGTTGCCAGTTTCATGAGCGCGATCCGGTCCTTGTTATCGTCAATCCATCGTGGCCGACGATCGTTTCTCCCCCAAAGGCGCCTGCCGCCTCCAGCCATTCTTCCTTCCCGAAGCCCGGCAGGTCCGCGGGGATCAGGTGATTGAGCACCAGCGTCCGCGCCCCGGCGGTCTCTGCGATCCGCGCCGCATCGGGTGCCATGGTGTGGCTTGCCAGAAGATGTTCGCGCAGGCGCGCGCCGTTGCCGGTGATTTCAACGATCTTCTCGACGCCCCGCTCCAGCATGGCCTCATGAACGAGCAGATCGCAATCCCGGGCGAAGTCGGCAAGCGGCGGAAAAAACGCTGTATCGGCGGAAAAGACGACGGACCAGTCTGCCGTTTCGAAGCGCAGGGCGAAACAATCGGTCACCGGCGGATGATCGACGCGCAGGACCGACACCGTCACGGCGCCCTCGCCCAGCAGCACTGCTCCCTCCCGAAGCGGGTGGATCGTCACCAGGGCGCGCAGGTCCGGGCGGCCCTCATCGGCGATCCTGAGGTCGATATCGTAGCGCATGGAGGCCAGGAATCCGCTCCAGTAGTCCTCCAGACCCTCCGGGCCGTAGACCGTCACCGGTTTCGCAAGACCCGTGGTCCAGGCCGTGTGCAGGAGCGGCCCCAGTTCCAGGACATGGTCGGAATGCATGTGGGTGATGAAAACGAGGTCGAGCTCCTTGAGCACCACGCCGGCATCCACGAGGGCGCGGGTCACGCCCAGTCCGCAGTCCACCACGCAGCGCCGTCCGGCGATCTCCAGCAGGGAACTCGTCGGCGACGGTCCCCCCGGCCGGATCGCCGGGCCGCCTTTCGAGCCGAGAATGACCAGCCGGTCCTCCCCTCCCGGTTTGTCCTCTCCGCTCATTCCCTGTCCCATGTCCCTTCAGGCGTGCCGTCGAATCTCTTCTCCAGCGAATCCCAGCAGTCGATGTAGTCGTCCTGCAGGGGCGCTTCCCTGGCGGCGAATTCGGTCAGCTGCTGCGGGAAACGGGTCTCGAACATGAAGGACATGGTGTTGTCGAGCTTTTCCGCCGTCAAGTCCGCGTTGGACGCCCCTTCGAAGGCGGCGTTGTCGGGGCCGTGCGGCAGCATCATGTTGTGCAGGCTCATGCCGCCGGGCACGAAGCCCTGCGGCTTGGCATCATACTGCCCGTAGATGTTGCCCATCAGCTCCGACATGATGTTCTTGTGATACCAGGGGGGCCGAAAGGTGTCTTCCGCCACCATCCAGCGCTCCCGGAAGAGCACGAAATCGATATTGGCAGTTCCCGGCACACCCGACGGCGCGGTCAGGACCGTGAAGATCGACGGATCGGGATGATCGAACAGGATCGCGCCCACCGGGCAATAGGTCCGGAGATCATATTTGCAGGGCGCGTAATTGCCGTGCCAGGCGACCACGTCCAGGGGGGAATGCCCGATCTTCGTCTCATGGAACCCGCCACACCATTTCACCGTCACCGTGGAAGGCGTCTCGCGATCCTCGAAACGGGCGACCGGGGTCTTGAAGTCGCGACGGTTGGCCATGCAGTTGGCACCGATCGGCCCCCTGCCCGGCAGTTCGAATTTCTGGCCGTAGTTTTCGCAGACGAAGCCCCGGGCCGGCCCTTCGACCACCTCGACGCGGTAGACGAGGCCGCGCGGCAGGATGGCGATTTCCTTCGGCTCCAGCTCGATCACGCCAAGTTCGGTGCAGAACCGCAGGATGCCCTCCTGCGGTACGACCAGAAGCTCGCTGTCGGCGGAGAAGAAATATTCGTCCTCCATGGACCGCGTGACCAGATAGACATGGCTGGCCATGCCGACCTGGGTGTTCACGTCCCCCGCCGTGGTCATGGTGTGCATGCCGGTGAGCCAGGTCAGATCCCGGTCCGGATGCGGAACAGGGTCCCAGCGATACTGGCCGAGCGAAACCACGTCTTCGCAGATGTTCGGCGCTGACTTCCAGTAGGGCAGATCGATCTTCCTGAAGCGACCGGTATGTTTGACCGACGGGCGGATGCGGTAACACCAGGTGCGCTCGTTCTGATGGCTGGGTGCGGTAAAGGCCGTTCCGGAAAGCTGTTCACCGTAAAGACCATAGGCGCATTTCTGCGGGCTGTTCCTTCCCTGGGGAAGCGCACCAGGCAGGGCCTCGGTCTCGAAGTCGTTGCCGAATCCCGGCATATACGCAAGATCTGTCACATCACTGGCGCTTTTCGCAAGGCCCGGATGGCTGTCCGTTCTCTGATCCATGATGTCCTCCCGGTCCAGAGATGCAATTAGTTACAGATGTAACTTTTTGCCTTTTGAACGTCAAGGCGGTTCCGGCCCTTGCCCGTTCTCCGGCACCATCCGGAAGCGAACCCATTGCGGACGTTCGCGTTTGAGGACGCAGCGCGCAACACATGGCGAGAACATCCCGCCACCACCCCCCCCGGTCCTTGCGGCGACGCAGAATCCGGCTTGCCACAGGCGGAGCGACCTGCTAGAAAAAAAAGAACATAACATGAACATTGAGGTTTCCGATGCGGCTGACCAATCCCACTTTCGAGAAGTCTTCCGTTGCGCTGTCTTCATCCTCCGCCTCGCCGGAAGCACGGGAGACGACCGTCACGCCGGAAGACGTGCGCAGCATGTCTGTCTACCTGCGCAAGGCGCGGGACCGCGCCATCGATATCCGCGACCGGTCTCCGGCAGGAAGCTATCTGGAAAATGTCCTGAGCCGCACGATCGACAGTCTGACGCTGGAATTGTCGCAGCTCGATTATCTGCTGACCTGCAAGCCGGCGACCGTGGTGAAACACGGGCGTCGGATGCGGCCGGCAATCTGATCCATTGGCGAAGTGACGGCACCGTGCTAGATCGTTGCCTCTTTCCACAGACAGAGTTGACGACCATGACCACACATTCCGGTTCCTGCCTTTGTGGCGCTGTCGAGTTTCGCATCAATGGCGCATTTCAGGCGTTCTTCCTGTGCCATTGCTCCCGGTGCAGGCAGTCCAGCGGATCGGCGCATGCCTCCAACCTCTTCTCGCCCGACGGCACGATCGACTGGGTCTCCGGACGGGAAAACGTCAAGGTCTATCATCTTCCGGACACCCGCTTCGGCAAGAGTTTCTGTTCGACCTGCGGGTCCGCTCTTCCCAGGGAAAGCGCAGGCGGCAAGGGGCTGGTCGTTCCGGCCGGAAGCCTGAGCAGCCCCGTCGCGACGAGACCCAACGCGCATATCTTTTCGGCCAGCCGGGCGGACTGGGATCACGACCTGGATAGCGTTCCGTCTTTCGACGAGCGCCCCTGACAATTCAAGTCACGGAAAACAGGCCGGCCCTGGAGCATGTCGCGTTGAATTGAATTCAGAAAATTGCCCGAACGTATGTGCCCTCGGGCGTCTTCCCGAAGCCAGGAAACCGCTTGAACGCGACCCGCTTCAGGCTGCGGCCTCGTCGCCCGGCGCGGTCTGCCAGCCGAGGTCGGTGAGGGTCACGATGCGGTTGCCGCGCAGGTCCGTCGCGCAGACGAGAAAGCCGCGTTCTTCCATGTGACTGAGCAGCCAGCGGGCACGGCCAGGTGAGCGTGTTCCGTAGGCCGTGGCGATCTCGATGTTTCCCGGACACGGCGCCTTGGCGATCGCCGCCTTGGCCAGAAGCAGATAGACCCCGCGCATGTCCTCGGGCAGTTCGGCGGCAATCAGCTCCGCCTGGGCCCAGTCGCCGTCATCCATCTCGCCCTTTTCCACACCGGCCCGGGCGACCGAGAGCTTTTCGCGGAAGGTCTGCAGATCGGGCGCGCCACCGGGAAGCTTGGCGATCCGGCAGCGGACCTGAAAATCCTGATAGAGCGTCGCGATCGGCTGGAAAGCCGCATCCTCCTCGCTGAGGATTTCCGAAATGATCCCGGCCACCTTTTCTTCCCGCTCACCGAAGTCGAGAAGGCTTTCCGCCTGCGGCGCCGCCTCTTCCCCTGCCCGCTGGGCGCTGGAGAGCTGGTCGAGGATGTCTCCCGTCGACACGACCGGCTCGGCAAAGCGCTGACGGGCCGGCTGCACCTCGTCCGCCGACGGAGTGAAGATCAGATCCATCGCATCCTGTTTGGGCTGTTCCGGCAGAGGCATCAGCTTCGGGCTGCCGCCCCGGCCCATTGTCTCGACGGGACCGATCTTGACCGGCACCGGCCGCCGGGAAAGCGCCGGGCCGAGCGCGATGAAATGACCGCGATCCAGATTGCGGAAGCTTTCCGCCTGGCGGCGCTCCATGCCGAGCAGATCCGCCGCGCGGGCCATGTCGATATCAAGGAAGGTGCGCCCCATCAGGAAGTTCGACGCTTCGGCGGCAACATTCTTGGCGAGCTTCGCCAGACGCTGGGTGGCGATGACGCCCGCCAGACCGCGTTTTCGGCCGCGGCACATCAGGTTGGTCATGGCGCCGAGCGAACGCCGCCGGGCTTCCTCGGTCACCTCTCCGGCGGCGGCGGGGGCGAAAAGCTGTGCCTCGTCCACCACGACGATCATCGGATACCAGAGATCCCGGTCAGCATCGAAAAGCCCGTCCAGAAATGTGGCAGCCGCCTTCATCTGACGGTCGGCGTCGAGGCCT
Organism: Labrenzia sp. 011; assembly: GCF_003075075.1. Classification (GTDB taxonomy): domain Bacteria; phylum Pseudomonadota; class Alphaproteobacteria; order Rhizobiales; family Stappiaceae; genus Roseibium. The sequence goes on from NZ_QCYM01000029.1 coordinate 28,953, forward strand.
TCCAGGTTCAGCACGACCGAAACCCGGTGCTGGCGCACCCGCCCGGCGATCATCTGCAGATCCTTTTCCGTGCCGACCGCATCCACCACCACGTGGCCGAACTTGTCGGCCAGCGAGACGAAATCGCCCTCCGGGTCGATGATCGCCTGTTGCACCCAGCTGGCGGACTGCTCGAGAAGGCGCCGCAAAAGGTGTGATTTTCCCGAGCCCGAATTGCCCTGAACCAGAAGCCGCGTGGCCAGCAGCTCTTCCAGGTCGAGCCCGGCCCGCGCGCCGCCTGTCAATTCTCCAATGTCAATCTGTACCGTCATGCGACCACTTCAGGCACGGCTGTGGACCGTGCGGCGAAAACTCCGTCATGTGAATTCATGCAGTGCGGTAGTCAGCATGATTCCTCGTCTGTTGCAAAGCCGCGGGGACCGCAATCCCGGGTTTTCCCTGAATTCCACCGCCTGTCACGCATGGCGACCGGCTCTCTCGGGCAGAATCCGGAACTTGTCTCTTCATTTACCGGTCTGCAGCACCATTTCTGAAAGCAGAGCTCCAGAGGTGGCTTATAGATGTTCTGCAAGGGGGAGAGAAACACAATGAAAATTCATGCGGATCTGACACAGCGCGCCGTCGTCGACAGCACCGAGCTCGACTGGGTGCCTTCCCCCATGGCCGGCGTCGAGCGGCGCATGCTGGAACGGGACGGTGAGGAGGTCGCCCGCGCGACCAGTCTGGTCCGTTATGCGCCCGGCTCTTCCTTTTCCGCCCATAATCATGATCTGGGCGAGGAATTTCTCGTCCTCGACGGGATCTTCTCCGATGAAACAGGCGACTTTCCCAAGGGCATGTATGTGCGAAATCCGCCGGGGTCCAGGCATGTGCCATCAAGCGAACCGGGCGCCGTCATCCTGGTGAAACTGCGCCAGATGCATCCCGGTGACGATAGTTTCGTGCGGGTCAACACCCTCGACCCGGGCGGATGGCAGGCCGGGCGTGCCGGGGAACAGATCCTGCCGCTTTTCATTCGCCCGGAGGAAGAAGTCGTCATGCTGGACTGGCAACCGGGCACCGCCCTTGATGCGCAGACCTTTCCCGGCGGGGTGGAGTATTTTGTCGTCGACGGCAGTTTCGAGGACCAGGACGGGCGCTATGATCAAGGCACCTGGCTGCGTCTGCCGCCCGGAAGCGAACAGACCATCAGAACGACGCGGGGAACCCGCGTGTGGAGGAAGTCCGGACATCTGTGCGACCGGGAAACCCAATCTCACGATTGAAGGTTTCACGGCCGCTCCGGCGCGGATTTTCCTCTTGATACCGGCCCCGAACATGAAGCATCCTGTCCATGTTCGGGCAAAGCCGGCGGGAGAGTTTTCGCGAATTCAGCGGCGCCCCGCCTCAATTTCCACGGCTTTGGCCTGAACCTTATCGTCAAGACCTGATCACCGCGCGAAGCGCGCGACACCGAGATTTTGAGGATACATCAATGCCCACGCCCAGACCCCAGACAGTGGCCGAATTGATCGCCGATGGAGCGATTCACGTGATCGGGATCGGTCTCGGCCTGACCGCAACGCTCGTCCTGATCCTCACCTTGCGGGACACGGGGGATCCGGCGCGCCAGATCACCGTCATGATCTATGCGGCATGCCTGATGACGATGCTTGTCTGCTCCGCGCTCTACAACATGCTGGCCAAAGACGACAAGTCGGGCGTCCTCAGGCGCCTCGACCATGCCGCCATCTTCCTGATGATCGCCGGCACCTACACACCGCTCGCGGCCATCATCATCGGCGGCTGGACCGGCGGAATCATTCTGGCCATCGTGTGGACCGGCGCACTGACCGGTGCAATCGTGCGGCTGGCCAATCTGACCGGCGTCGATCGCCTCACCGTGCCAATCTATCTGGCACTTGGCTGGGTGGTCGTATTCGCCATCGAGCCCTTGATCGAACGTGCCTCGACGTTCGGATTCTACATGATCCTGGCAGGCGGCCTTCTCTACACGGTCGGCACCATGTTCTACGCCTGGAAACGCCTGCCCTTTCAGAACGCGATCTGGCACGCCTTCGTGCTCGCCGCCGCGATCTGCCATTTCGGCGCCGTGTTTCACGACGTGGCGCGGCCGCTCTGAAGAGACAAACAAAGCGCGGCTGAACGCATCCATGCGTTCAGCCGCGCTCATGATCCTCGCTCCGCCGTCAGCGGGTCTCCCGAAGCCCGCGGCCTGTCGGCGGGAAAATCCGGTTCAGCAACCGATCGACGGCAATCGAACGCTGCGCGCGGTTTACGCGTCGGCGTCCGGGTCCTTTGAAAGAACGATCACCTTGGTCCGCAGGGGAACCCGGTTGAACAGGTCGATCACATCCTGCTGCCACATGCGAATGCAGCCGGAGGAGACGTTCTTGCCGATGGAGGACGGCTGGTTGGTGCCATGGATGCGGTAGAGCGTATCGGTCGAGCCCTGCCACAGATCCATCGCGCGGGCGCCGAGCGGGTTCTTCAGACCTGCCGGGTACCCCTTTTCCCAATAGCGCTCCAAAGAGGGCTTGCGGGCGATCATTTCCCGTGGAGGGCGCCAGATCGGATGTTCGCGCTTGACGCGGATCAGGGCGTCTCCGGACCATGCGAAACCGGCCTTGCCGACGCCGATGCCATAGCGCAGGGCCTTCTTGTTGCCGAGCGTCCAGTAAAGGAAATTGTTGTAGGGATCGACGATGATCGTTCCCGGCTTCTCGCGGGTCTTGTACTCGACCACCTGCCGCCAGTATTTCCGGTCGAATTTCTTGTAGTTGATCGCCGGCCAGGTGACGTCGCCGTCAGGCAACGCCGCGTAGGCCGCAGCGTAATCGAACTCCTCGTCGGGCAGTTCGGCCTGATCCGGCAGCCCCGGATAAGTCTGGCAGGCGGCCAGGGGCGCGGCGGCCAGAAGCAGCCCTCCGGCGAGAAAGGAACGGCGGGCGATGAGACTGCCGTCGCCAGCGGGCGCCTGTTCGTGCGGCGAAAATTTGCGCTTCATGAAACCTCCGGAATTTTCGGCTCCTTCTTGGGACAGCTTTTCAGGAGTTGCAAGTCACATTCCGCCGAGGTGCCTTACATTCTTTGCAGGAACAACTAGATTAGGTCGCATCCCAACGGTCACGGCCACGGCCGGCGACAAGTAGTTCTTTCGAGGAAAATGCGTGCAAAACGAAACGATCAGATCCCCCTATCCCGTTTTCGACGGCCATAACGACACCCTGCTGAAGCTGGAGATCGAGCAGATCAGGGGCGCGGAACGCAGCTTTTTCGAGCGTACGGACAATGGACACCTGGATCTGCCCAGGGCCCAGGAAGCCGGATTTGCCGGGGGATTGTTCGCCATGTTCGTCCCGTCCGGACCGGACCAGGATTTCAGCCGGCCCTTCAATCCGAAGGATCCGGTCAACTTTCAACCCGTTCCACAAAAGACGGCCTTCGATTTCACCATGAGACTCCTGGAGCGCGCGGAGCAACTCGCCACCGATTCCGATGGCGCCGTCGTCATCTGCCGTACGCCGGAAGAGAACAGGTCGGCCATCGACAGCGGGAAGCTAGCGGTCAGCCTTCATATCGAAGGGGCAGAGGCAATCGACACGCAATTCTATGCGCTGGAAGACTTCCACAAGCGCGGCCTGCGCTCGCTCGGACTCGTATGGAGCCGGGAAAACGCCTTCGGATACGGCGTCCCGATGGCCCATCCGGCCTCCCCGGACATCGGCCCCGGCCTGACCGAAGCCGGACGGGATCTCGTGCGGGCCTGTAACAGGCTGGGCATACTGGTTGACGTTTCCCATCTGAATGAAAAGGGCTTCTGGGATGTTGCCCGCATCACCGAGCGCCCGATTGTCGCCAGCCACTCCAACGCCCATTCGATCTGCGCCAGCAGCCGCAATCTGACGGACAAGCAGCTGGATGCCATCAAGGAAAGCGGCGGCCTCGTCGGCATCAATTTCCATGTGGCCTTTCTGCGTCCGGACGGAGGTTTCTCACGCGACACCTCCCTGGAGGTCATCGCCGATCACGCGGCGTATCTCATCGACCGGATGGGAGAGGATTGCGTGGCGCTCGGATCGGATTTCGACGGATGCATGGTGCCCGGGGACCTGGGTGACGTCACGGGCCTGGCACGGCTCATGGAAACGCTGGACGCCCGAGGGTTCACTTCACAGGTTCTGGAAAAAATCGCCTGCAGGAACTGGCTGGACGCGCTGGAAAAGACGGTGGCCTGACCGTCGCCCTGAGAGCGGGAGCTGGCCGGGATTTCCCCTCTGAACCAGCTCCTGCCGGTTCGATCCGCCTCATCCAGCTCCGCCGGATCACAAGCTCCCTGGAAACAACCTGTGGCAATCGCCTCTTGACGCTGCTGTTTTTTGAAACCGACCGGTACGCTCGCAAAGTTGTTACTAAAAGTCTTGATTAAACAATTGCTTTTGGCTGCCGGCCACGAAACAATGCATTCATTGTGATTTCCATCAGCCGCCGGAAATTCCGAACCCGGCCTGGTTTTTGAACTGCGCACATGACTGGCTGGCCGTTTCCGGCCGGAAAAGACGCAGACAGGAGCTTGTGACCGGGGACGTGGCTGGATTAGAATGGCACGCCCCAATGACCGCTCTTTTCCTCCACCGGAAGGACGGATGCCAACGCAAAACAGGATTGCAGCCGGATGCGCTTCCGGAAGCGGTCCTGTCGGGTCTTGCCACTCAAAATTGACGTTATCGGGGGCAAAGGCGTGAATATACATCTCTCTGCGAACAAGAATTCGCAGACCGGTCTGACCACCGGCGCCAAGCGGGCACGCAAGTCGGATGCAGTCTATCAGGATCTCAAGCGCAAGATCCTGACCGGCGAAATGACCTCCCACAGCCCGATCACCGAACAGGCGCTCGCCCAGGACTACGGCTGTTCCCAGAGCACGATCCGGGAAGCCCTGATGCAGCTCCAGCAGTTCGGCCTGGTCATCCGCCGGGGGTATCAGGGAACATTCGTCACCGACCCGAGCCCGCTGGAAGCGCGCCTGCTCCTGAAACTGCGCATCGATATTGAAGCTACGGGCATTGCCGAGGCAGTCAAACTCGCGACGGCCGCCAATCTGGCCGAATTGCGCGATCTGGACCGCCAGTTCGAGGAGCGCCGGATTCGCCGCGACGTCTTCGGCTGCGCCGAACTCGACCGGTCCCTGCACCTGAAACTGTTCCGGATCGCCCGGATGCCCATCCTGGAACCGATGCTCGTCAGGACCACGATGATCCTGCAGCGGGTCATGCTGCCGACACCCAGGCCGGACTGTACCTGGGCCCAGCCTCCCGTCACCCGTCATCGCTCGATATTCGATGCGCTGGAGGCGCGGGACGTGAACCAGACCCTTGATGCGCTGAAGTCCCACATCCTGTCGAGCGCCATCATGCTTGCACCGCATTACTACGGCACGGATCTCGTTCGCCTCAGGGATGAATACGACAACGCCTTCCTCCGGACGCCCGGACTGACCGGGCACTGATCCCGGTCACGGACGGAGCGGAGCGCACCACTTGCCGCGGATACGGTCTCCTTCGCGCTTCCCGGGCATCGGAGGTCAGGCCGGTTCTGTCACCTGCCTCTGGGTCAGCAGTGCCGCACCGATCAATTCCCTTGTGTAATCGCTTTTCGGCGCTTCGAAGATCGCATCCACCGTGCCCGCTTCGACGACCTTGCCCCGCTGCATCACCATCACCGTATCGGCAATGGCCCGCACCACCGCCAGGTCGTGGCTGATGAACAGGTAGGTCAGGCCATGAGCCTCCTGCAGGTCCCGCAGCAGTTCAACGACCTGTTTCTGGATCGTGCGGTCCAGAGCGGAGGTCGGCTCGTCCAGCACCACAAGTTCCGGCTTGAGCACCATGGTGCGGGCAATGGCAATCCGCTGGCGCTGCCCGCCTGAAAACTCGTGCGGATAGCGGTTGCGCATTGCCGGATCAAGCGACACCTCCTCCAGCGCCTGACAGGCCCGCGCATCGCGGTCCCTGGCGGTCAGGGCCGGCTCGTGAACCAGCAGTCCCTCCGAAATGATCTGCCCGACCGTCATGCGCGGGCTGAGGGACCCGAAGGGGTCCTGGAAGATAAGCTGCATGTTCTTGCGCAGCGGCCGCATGGATGCCCGGTCCAGGCCGGATATCTGCTGCCCCTTGAAAACGACGCGCCCCTGCGCCGGAAGCAGGTTGAGAACCGCCCTGCCCAGGGTCGACTTGCCGGAACCGCTTTCGCCGACGACGCCGAGCGTCTGCCCCTTGCGCAGAGAGAAGCTGATATCGTCGACCGCCCGCAGGATGTGCCCGGGTGCCAGAAATCCGGCTTCGAAGGAAAACTCGACCCGCATCTTCTGTGCTTCCAGAAGGACCGGTGCGCTGTCGGGAACCGGGAGCTTGTGGCCGGCCGGCTCGGCATCCAGCAGCATTTTCGTATAGGGATGTGCAGGCCGGGTGAAGATCTCCGCGGTTTCTCCGCTTTCGACAACTTCGCCGGTTTTCATCACATAGACCCGGTCGGCAATGCGCCGGACAATGCCGAGGTCATGGGTGATGAAGATGACGGACATGCCGAGCCGCTTCTGAAGATCGGCAAGCAGATCGAGGATCTGGGCCTGCGTGGTCACATCGAGCGCCGTTGTCGGCTCATCGGCGATCAGCACATCCGGATCGTTGGCAAGAGCCATGGCGATCATCACGCGCTGGCGCTGGCCGCCCGACATTTCATACGGATAGGACTTTATCTTGCGCTCCGGCTCGGGAATGTTCACGAGCTTCAGAAGCTCCAGCGCCTTTGCCCTGGCCGCTTTCCACGACAAGCCGCCATGCACCACCAGCGGTTCTGCCAGCTGCCGGCCGATGGTGTAGAGCGGGTCGAGAGAGGTCATCGGCTCCTGGAAGATCATGGTGATCTTCCTGCCGCGCACCGCATTGAGCTTGCTGACCGGCAGCCCGAGAATGTTGCGGTCTTCGTAAACGACTTCGCCGCTCGCCCGCCCGTTGGAGGCCAGAAGCCCCATCGCCGCCATCATGGTCTGGCTCTTGCCGGATCCGCTCTCGCCGACGATGGCGACGGTTTCACCCGCGTTCACGTGAATGTCGATCCCCTTGACCGCACTGACCGTTCCCGATGCGATTTCGAAATCGACGGTCAGGTTTCTGATGGCCAGGACCGGTTGTTCGCTCCGCTTGGTCATGTTCCGCTCCTTACCGGTCTTTCGGGTCCAGCGCATCGCGCAGTCCGTCGCCGATGAAATTCAGCGCGAACAGGGTCGACGTCAGGAAGATGGACGGGAAGATCAGCATCCAGGCGGCCCCTTGAAGGTTGCGCGCGCCCTCGGAAATCAGAACGCCCCAGCTCGTCATCGGCTCCTGAATGCCCAGCCCCAGAAAGGACAGGAAACTCTCCAGAAGGATGACCTTGGGAACAAGCAGGGTCATGTAGACCACCACTGGGCCAAGGGTGTTGGGAATGATATGCCGGCGCAGGATGCCACGGTCGGACACGCCCATGGCTTCCGCCGCCTGGACATATTCCTGGCGCTTGATGGAAAGCGTCTGGCCCCGCACGATACGCGCCATGTCGAGCCATTCCACCGCTCCGACGGCGATGAACATCAGGATGAAATTGCGGCCGAAGAACACCACCAGCATGATCACGAAGAAGATGAAGGGCAGCGAGTAGAGAATGTCGACGACCCGCATCATCATCTGGTCGGTCCGGCCGCCGAGATAGCCGGAGGTGGCCCCGTAGAGCACACCGATCGAGATCGCGACAAGGGTCGCCAGAAGCCCGATGGTCAGGGAAACACGGCCGGCGATGAACGTCCGGGTCATCATGTCCCGGCCGTTGGCGTCGGTGCCGAAATAGAAATGCATGAAGTTGATGTCGGCGGACAGGGTTGCGGATTTTCCGTCGGCGGAAAGTCCGCTCAGGTCTGCATCTCGGAAGAGATCGCTGCGGTCGATATAGCGCACGGAGCGCGGGTCGATCTCGCGGCTGGAGCTGACCTTTGCGATCACCATGCTGCCCTGGCGCTCGTAGCTGTCGACACTGAGACGGGCCCTGCGGGCGGCCGACTGGAAGGCGGGCTCAACCTGGTCGGCGCGCGGATAGGCTTCGAGGCTGGCCGGCACCTTGACGTAGTCGCGATAGACGGTGTCGAAGTCATGCGGCGACAGGATCGGCCCGAAGACGGAAACAAGGGCGATGAAAGCCAGCACGATCAGGCTGGCGACAGCGGCGCGGTTCGCCAGCAGCCGGTCCCGGGCATCGTCCCAGAGGGAACGTCCCCTGACCGGCGCTTCGGTGTTTGTCACGGTGAGGGTCATGGCGGCTCTCCTCCTCAATCGTAGCGCACGCGCGGATCGAGCAGCGCGTAAAGCAGATCCACCACGAGGTTGAACAGGATGACGAAACAGGCGACGACCACGACGGTGCCCATCACCAGCGTATAGTCCCGGTTGAGAGCCCCCTGCACGAAGTAGCGGCCGATCCCCGGAATGCCGAAGATGGTCTCGATCACCACCGAGCCGGTCAGAAGCGCCGCTGCCGCGGGGCCGAGATAGGAAACCACGGGCAGGATGGCGCCCCGGAGCGCATGCACCACGATGACCATGAAGCCGGTCAGGCCGTAGGCCCTGGCCGTGCGCACATGATTGGAGCGCATGGCCTCGATCATCGAGCCGCGTGTCAGCCGCGCGACCACCGCCACCTGCGGCAGCGCCAGCGTGACGACGGGCAGGATGACATTGACGAAAGCACCGCCGTTCCAGCCGCCCACCGGCAGCCAGCCGAGCCAGACGCCGAGGATCAGGGTCAGGATCGGCGCGACGACGAAATTGGGAACCGTCACGCCGAGGGTCGCGGCCGCCATCACCGAATAGTCGGCCGGCCTGTTCTGGCGCAGCGCGGCAAAGACCCCCATGGTCCCGCCCACGACCAGCGCCAGACACAGTGCCGACAGGCCGAGCTGGATCGAGATCGGCAGGCTTTGGGCGAAGAGTTCGTTGATGGTGAAATCACGGAAATAGAAACTCGGGCCGAAATCCAGCCGGGCGACGCTCTTGAGATAGAGCAGATACTGGTTCCAGAGCGGTTCGTTCAGGTGATAGATCTTGTTCAGATTCTCCATCACCTTGGCCTCGAGCGGCCTTTCCAGATCGAACGGACCGCCCGGGGCGATCCGGATCAGGAAGAAGGAGATGGTCACGATCAGAAAGAGGGTCGGGATTGCGCCAAGCAATCGACCGAGCACATAGCGGTGCATAGGCTTTGCCCCTGTTGTTCAACGACGGTCTTTTGTCGCCGCCTTGCCGGAACCGGCAGGTTTGCCCTGCCGGTTCGGTGGTGTCAGCTCATTCGGAGATGGTTATCCAGCGGCTCGGGTGGATGTTGAGGAGGTTGTCCTCGAATCCGGAGACCTTGTCGGAGACAAGATTCATCGAGCCGTAGTACATCATCGGAATGAAGGGCAGATCCCGCATGAAAAGCTCTTCCGCCTTCTTCAGGATTTGGGCGCGTTTTTCCAGATCCACCGTCACGGCGGCCTCATCCATCAGCGCGTCATATTCCGGATTGTTGTAGCGGGCGTAGTTGAAGCCGTCGTTGTCGCTCTCGACCATGAACAGGAAGTTCTGCGGGTCGGAATAGTCGCCGATCCAGCCGGCCCGCGCGACATCGAAATCCTGACGGTCGCGCAGCATGGCATAGTGGGTCTTGGTGTCGGTGTTGATCAAGGACACTTCGACCCCCAGAGGTTTCCACATGTCGGCAATGGCAACGGCCGTGTTCTTGTGGTTTTCGGAGGTGTTGTAGTTGATTGTCAGCTCGAAGGGGTTGTCCGGACCATAGCCGGCCTTCTCGAGCAGTTCGAGCGCCCTGTCCTCGCGGTCGATCTGGGACATGTCCTTGTAGTCGGCATAGGCCGGTTCGCCGTAGTTGCCGATGCCCGGCGGCACGAAGGAATAGCCGGCGACCATGGTGGAGCCCCAGATTTCGTCGGCCAGGAACTCCCGGTCGATGGCCATGGACAGGGCCTGGCGGACATCCGGGTTGCTCAGCGCCTCGTCTTCATGGTTCAGCGCGTAGTAGTAGGTGCCCAGATAGGGCGCCACGCGGAACTGGTCGCCCAGGTTCTCGCGCATGAAGGCAACCTGTTCGGTCGGCGCGTCATTGTTGGTATGCAGCTCGCCCGCCTGGAACCGGCGCAGCGCCGCGCCCCGGTCTTCCGTCGGATGGAAATAGACGGCATCGACCTTCACGTTGTCGGCGTCATGGAAATACGGGTTCTTGACCGCCTTCACATGGGCGTTCGGCACGAATTCCGCCAGGGTGAACGGCCCGTTGGTGACGATGTTTTCCGCCTTGACGAAGTCGGAGCCGAATTTCTCGACGGTGGCCGGATGCACCGGCAGGCCGGTCTGATGGCCGAGCAGGTCGATGAAATAGGGCGTCGGCGAGGCCAGCGAGATTTCCAGTGTGTGATCATCGAGCGCCTTGACGCCCAGATCCTCCGGCGGCATGTCGCCCTTGTTGACGGCCTCGGCATTCAGGATCGGGTAAAGCACGCTGGCGTATTTGGCGCCGGTTTCCGGTGTCATGATGCGGCGCAGGGAATAGACAAAGTCGCCTGCGACCACCGGATCACCGTTGGACCATCTGGCATTGTCACGCAAGGTGAACGTATAGACCTTGCCATCCTCGGAAACGGTCCAGTCGCTGGCAACGCCCGGAATGATCTTGCCGTCGGCGCCATAGGCGACTAGCCCCTCGTAGAGGTCCCGCAGGATATGCGCTTCATAGACCGTGGAGGTCTTGTGCTGGTCCAGGGTCTCCGGATCCGCGGTGTTGCCCCGGTGATAGACCATCTCCGCTGTCGCGGTAAGAGTAGTGGCAGCCATCAGAGCAGCCGCAAACGCGCCGACGCGCACGGACTTGAACATATCGCTCTCCCCTCGTGGTTTTGTTTGCATCCAGAAACGATGCGTCACAAGATTCCACGCTCTTTGCGTGCAATCAAGCATTCCCCAACGACACGTTCCGTCGAAAGCTGTAAAAAGGCGATATTTTTGCTACGCCCTTAAATTATCGGGAATAATTTTCCCGATTTTTATACTTTACCCCTCGCCTTGTACCCGGACATGCGATTTTGTTCCGGGCCTAGCGGCAAAACCGGTATTGTCCACTGTAGGCCAGATACGTCCCGGTATTGGGGTTGAATGATTTGAACTTGCGTGCGCAATAGGCCACCCATTCGGGTGTGAACGGGGCCAGGCCGGTCTTGGTATAGGGCACGCGCCTGGGCTGCCCCGCGTGATGTCCCCTTTGGCGGCGGGGCGGATTGACATAGACCCGGGACCGGTAGGGATAGGCGCGCGAGTCATAGGGGTGATAATAATAGGGAGCGCCATAGGGCCGGTAGGGCGGGCCGTAGAAACCGACCGGCCCGTTGAAATAGGCACCGCGAAACCCGCGCGTTCCGATACCGACGGCAAAGCCGTTGCCGCTGAAGTAGATGCCGTCGGCCCGGGCCTGCCCTGGCGCGGTCAGGGTGGCGGCCCCGCCGATGGCCATGCAGAGCAGTGCCGCAGCGGTGAACGTCCTGAAGGCTCCGGACAGGCGCGCCGCCACGGGGCGCGGCAGGTCTTTCTCGGTCTTTTCCAGCAGTGTCATCTGATCAGGCATGGTGCTTCCTCCTGACAGCCGGGGCCTTCCCGGTCTGCGCTCTGGTGCTCGGCCCCTGTCCACGTCACCGGATCATAGCCGATAATCGTGCGAAAATCTCGCAGCCGCCGATCAAAAAAGCGGGCTGCCTTCGCCAACACGCTTGCGCGGTTCCGGTCCGGCCAGTAAACCGGGCGCCGATCCGACGATACGTGACCCAGGCACCAGCAAGGCACTCATGGCCCCGCCCCTTCTCATCCTGCGCGACATTCACCTGACTTTCGGCGGCACGCCGCTTCTGACCGGAGCGGAGCTTTCCGTCTCCGAGGGCGACCGCCTGTGCCTGGTCGGGCGCAACGGCTCGGGCAAGTCGACGCTCCTGAAGATCGCCGCGGGCATGGTGGAAATGGATTCCGGCGAGCGATTCGTCCAGCCCGGTCGCACCATGCGCTATCTGCCGCAGGATCCGGACCTTTCCGGCTATGCGACCACCCTCGACTATGTCAACGAGGGGCTGACGGAAGGCGACGATCCCTATCGGGGGGCCTATCTGCTGGACGTGCTCGGCCTGAGCGGCCAGGAAGACCCCAATTCCCTGTCCGGCGGCGAGGCGCGCCGCGCGGCCCTGGCCCGCTCTCTCGCGCCGGAGCCGGATATCCTGCTGCTCGACGAGCCGACCAACCACCTGGATCTACCGGCCATCGAATGGCTGGAGGGTGAGCTGCGAAGTCTGAAATCCGCACTCGTGCTGATTTCCCACGACCGGCGCTTCCTGGAAAACCTGTCGCGGGCAACCGTGTGGATCGACCGGGGCATGTGCCGGCGCATGGACAAGAGTTTCTCCCATTTCGAGGCCTGGCGCGACGAGGTCTTCGAGCAGGAAGAAATCGACCAGCAGAAGCTCGCCCAGAAGATCAAGCGCGAAGAACACTGGATGACCTACGGCGTGACCGCACGCCGCAAGCGCAACATGCGCCGGGTGCGTGAACTGGCGGACCTGCGCAAGCAGAAGCGCGAACATCGCGGCCCGCAAGGCACCGCCAAGCTCAGCGCCACGGAAGCGGAGGTCTCCGGCAAGCTGGTGATCGAGGCCAAGGGGATTTCCAAATCCTATGGCACGCGCGACATCGTGAAGGATTTCTCCACCCGCATCCAGCGCGGCGACCGGGTAGGCTTCGTCGGACCGAACGGCGCGGGCAAGACCACGCTTCTGAAAATGCTGACCGGGGAACTCGCGCCGGACACCGGCACCGTGCGGCTCGGCACCAACCTGGAAATGGTCACGCTCGACCAGAAGCGCGAGAATCTCGACCTCAACGACACCCTGGCCGCCGTCCTGACCGGTGGACGCGGCGACACGGTCGTCATCGGCGACGAAACCAAACACGTCATGTCCTACATGAAGGACTTCCTGTTTTCGCCGGAACAGGCCCGCACCCCGGTCAGCGCACTGTCCGGCGGCGAGCGCGCCCGCGCCATGCTCGCCAGGGCGCTCGCCAACAGCTCCAACCTGATGGTGCTCGACGAACCGACCAACGACCTCGACCTGGAAACCCTCGACCTGCTGCAGGAACTGCTGGCCGATTATCCCGGCACCGCCCTGATCGTCTCGCACGACCGCGATTTTCTCGACCGGGTGGCGACCTCCGTGATCGTTTCGGAGGACAACGGCCTGTGGCGCGAATATGCCGGCGGCTACAGCGACATGCTGATCCAGCGCGGCGAAGGCGTCACCGCCCGCAAGGCCGGCAAGCCTGCCGCGCCGTCCAGGAAGGAAAAGCCTGCCGCACCGCCCCCTCCGGCGCAAAAGCCGCAGCAGAAATCCAGACTGACCTTCACGCAGCGGCACCTGCTTCAGACCCTGCCTGAAGAGATCGAAAAACTTGAAGCAAAGCTTGAAGCGCTTCAGGCGGAAATGAACGACCCGCAACTCTATGCGAAGAACCCTGACAAGTTTGCCAGACTTTCGCAGCAAATCACTGATCTGACACAGAAAAAGGAAGCTGCCGAAGAGCAGTGGCTGGAGCTGGAAATGCTGAACGAAGGGTGAGGCATGTTCGGCGCAGCCGGCAAAAAGCAACCGCTTCTGCTTTTTGAATGCCGAACGCCCGAGGCCATAGCGCAGGGAAGGAACAACCGGAAGCCCTTCACAATCTGATTCAACCTGCCCACCGAAGCGACCAGCGACGCTTCGTCCGACCCGGCTGCCGCCCCCCAGAATCATCCCGGCCCCCGAGCCGGGGTCCATTGACCTGTCCTCCGCGAACCGCCTCCGGAAAGGTCTTCCCGGACCGCCTGCCAGCACTGCCCTTCCATCGCTCTGGGAACGAATGGATCCCGGGTCAAGCCCGGGATGACCTCAGAGAGTGGGTTCAGGTCAGGGGCAGAACCGCTTCTTCTGATCTTGCGACGCGTGGCCCAATCCCAAGGGGATGAGTGAATGGAACCGTCCGGCAGGCTCCCTCCGCGTCTCCAGATCTGAGTCAACGGCCTGATTATACCCACCGCTCGGGCACAGCCCTTCCACCCGGTCATCCCGGCCCCCGAGCCGGGATCCATTGGCCTGTCCTCCGCGAACCGCGTCCCGAAAGGTCTTCCCGATCCGCCCGTCTCCACTCGCCTTTCCATCGCTCTGGGAACGAATGGATCCCGGGTCAGGCCCGGGATGACCTCGGGGGGTGGGGCGGTTCAGAAGCAAACCCGCTTCTTCTGATCTTGCGACGCGTGGCCCAATCCCAAGGGGATGAGTGAATGGAACCTTCCGGCAGGCTCCCTCCACGTCTCCAGATCTGAGTCAACGGCCTGCTCGTACCCGCCGCTCGGGCGCAACCCCTCCATCCGGTCATCCCGGCCCCCGAGCCGGGATCCATTAGCCTGTCCTCCGCGAACCGCCTCCGGAAAGGTCTTCCCGATCCGCCCGTCCCCACTCGCCTTTCCATCGCTCTGGGAACGAATGGATCCCGGGTCAGGCCCGGGATGACCTCAGAGGGTGGGGCGGTTCAGAAGCAAACCCGCTTCTTCTGATCTTGCGACGCGTGGGCTCATCCCGAGGTGCTGAGCGGGTAGAAGCATCGAGCAAGCGCGCGCCGTGCGCCGTTCCTGTCCAACTGCCAGCTCATACCCGCCGCTCGGGCACAGCCCCTCCATTCGGTCATCCCGGCCCCCGAGCCGGGATCCATTGGCCTGTCCTCCGCGAACCGCCTCCGGAAAGGTCTTCCCGATCCGCCCGTCCCCACTCGCCTTTCCATCGCTCTGGGAACGAATGGATCCCGGGTCAGGCCCGGGATGACCTCAGAGAGTGGGTTCAGGTCAGGGGCAGAACCGCTTCTTCTGATCTTGCGACGCGTGGCCCAATCCCAAGGGGATGAGTGAATGGAACCGTCCGGCAGGCTCCC
>NZ_QCYM01000030.1 GCF_003075075.1 Labrenzia sp. 011
AACTAGTATTGTCCTTAGGAGTTTAGTCCGAAATCAAGGAGCTGATGCGAATAACGTTGTCAGAGAATTGGCTAGAAAAATCAATGATAGTCAGATCGGTCAGTATCTATACAGATGGCGTGTTGGTCACTTTCTAATTGAGCTGGGTAAGGATCAATGTTCCGCTTGATAAAGGCTCCTTAAATCTAAACTCGGATATTTGACTTTTTGAATTTCCTCGTACAGTTGTCTGACTTTATACCCTTTGCCATATCGTCCATCCATCGCATTTTGCTCAGTCCATCCATTGATGGCTACCCGGAATTCTTGAGGCACACCAGCTTCGCGAAGAGCATCGTTGAAATTGCTTCTGAAGCTGTGAAAGACTTTTTTTCTCGGAACCAAAATGTCGAGTGACGTAAGGAAGGTTTTGAACCTCTTCGAGAACATTGTTGATGGCTTGTCGGCTAACCCTTGTGAAGCCTCAGGGAACAAACGTCCCTTGTCTTGTTTGTCTGCCCAGTCGATGAAGCCAAACCTAATAAGCTCCGGGTGAAGCGGGATGTCTCGTTCTGAGTTCTTGTTTTTCAACCTCTTCACAAAAGTGTCCGGTTCGTAATCAATTTCTTCAGTGTCATTGACAGAAACGTACCAAATCCGGTCAGCTTGCCGAAGATCACCTTTCTCTAGCTGAAGGATCTCGTTCATCCTCATGCCAGTCCATAGCGCGAGCAATGGTGCCCAGTAGCGGTGGCGTTTGATGATGTGGGGCCCGGAGCGGGTTGCTCCATGTTCGTCGTTTAGGCATCCAGTGTATAGCGGAGCGGAGAAAATTCGTTGAAGTTCTTCCGTGCTGAAGGGTTGGTAGCCGTCATTTGAATTGGAGTATTTGGCTGCTCGCTTCGGTCCGACGATCTCGACATTTGAGGCCGGATTGCGATCTATCCACTCTTGGCGAACGGCATGATCAAACGCTTTCTGGAGAATTGCCAGGTTTTTTCTACCTTCAGAAACACGGTTTGGCTTGTTGCCATTTATAGCTTCGTACGCTTCTACGGCTTGTCGCAGTTTCTTGCTTTTGTAGTGTTGCGAAACGTGGGGGGGGATATGCACAAATAGATCTGCTAACTGTTGGCATTGGTCTCTCGCGACGTTTGTTAGCAAAGTCGCATTACCCAGCTCTTCCTCCAACACGCGGAAAACAATGTTGTGTTGTGAAAGTCGGGAGCTGCCGACTTCTTTTTCCCTGCGTGCACGATAACTGCGAACGAGATCGCCGATAGTTTTTCTACTTCGATTGAGTGGTTGCTCCAACTCAAAACCAGGCTTTAGGGCGCTTGCGAAGAAGCTGTCGGATAGAGAGGGGTGCTGGCCGTTTTCCATGGCCTCAACAACCCTTCGCGCGCGCTCTACATCGGCGCGAACGATAAGTTTGCACAGTCGTTGAAACCGCTGATTTGAAATCACTTCTGTCGGATATCTTTTCCCGTTTTCCGTAAGGATGGCTTCCTTCCCCAGATATCCATGTTTCACGAGTAGATTTAGACAGGTCCAATGTTTTGATTTTTGGGACCCATCAACAAGACCTATGTCGACACCTTTCTGAACATTCAATGCGTCTCCCAAATCGTGCTGAGCATCGCTAAGCAGGTCGTTGAAGCGTGGGTCATTATCATCCAACAAATATCCCCCTTCGCTTTCCGCATCGCGTTCACGTCGGTGGAAATAGACAAGCGCCAGTTGATCGACTTCGTGGTCCATCAGTGAAAAATTGCACCCGGGTTCATCGACTATATGTAGCGCTGGGCTTTGAGCTCGTTGGGCTTCTTTTCGGTAGCGCTTTATCTCTGTATCTGTCTCGACTGCAAAGAGGTGCGCTCGCTCGACTGCATCGCTCCAACTAAGAGAGCCCAACCGTTCGACCCAAGCTGTTTTTCCAACGTATTTTTGAATGTCTTGCGGGACAGGGCGGCGAAGTTTCCGGCCCTTTGTATCCTTGGTCAAATAGCGTGGTTTAGACATGTCCGACATGCCTCAAGTGTACCACGAATGTGTACCACTTTGCCAAACAGAAGTGTTGCAAGACAGTATCTTGCAGGTAAATCAAAGGCTTTTGAGGTGGGTGGTAGCGGAGGAGGGACTTGAACCCCCGACACGCGGATTATGATTCCGCTGCTCTAACCAGCTGAGCTACTCCGCCATCCTGCGGTGCGGGCCGTAAGGCCCTCGCGATGTGGGGTGCTTATAGTGAGGCTGCGGGCGGGCGTCAAGCGGGGAATTGATGCCTGCCCGGTTTGTCTTGCCGTTGCCTTCAGGCGGCGGAAACCGGGCTTTCCGCCTGTGGAAAATCGATCGCCCAGGTGCCGGTGCGTTCGGTCTTGTGGATCCAGCCGCCGCCCAGGACGCGGGCGGTTTCGTCGTCATTGTCGAAGAAGACGCAGGCCTGGCCGGGAGCGACGCCGGTTTCGCCGTTGGCCAGGTCCACAAAGGCCTTGCCGTTCAGCATCCGCAGGGTTGCCGGTGTGGGCGGGCGGGTGGAGCGGACCTTGGCGAAGATCTCGATCTCATCGCCCTCGTCGAGCGGCTGGTCGCCGATCCAGTTGAGCTCGCGCAGGAGAATGGTGCGGGTCGCCAGGGCGTCCCTCGGGCCGACGACCACGCGGCGGGT
This sequence comes from Labrenzia sp. 011, assembly GCF_003075075.1. Taxonomy (GTDB): domain Bacteria; phylum Pseudomonadota; class Alphaproteobacteria; order Rhizobiales; family Stappiaceae; genus Roseibium. The sequence goes on from NZ_QCYM01000030.1 coordinate 2,648, forward strand.
TTCCGGGTCGAGGCGCACCACGTAAAGCGGCTCGCCGGTGGCGACGCCGATGCCGCGGCGCTGACCGATGGTGAAATGGATGATGCCCTCATGGGCGCCCAGCACCCGCCCGTCCATATGGACGATGTCGCCGGGCTCGGCCGCATTGGGGCGCAGCTTGCGGATGACGGCGGCGTAGTCGCCGTCGGGCACGAAGCAGATGTCCTGGCTGTCCGGCTTGTTCGCCACCGAAAGGCCGAATTCGGCGGCCAGTTCGCGCACCTTCGCCTTCGGCATGCCGCCAAGGGGGAAGCGGACGAAATCCAGCTGTTCCTGGGTGGTGGCGAAGAGGAAGTAGCTCTGGTCCCGGTCGAGATCGGCGGGGCGGTACAGCGCGCGCCTGTTGCCTGCCTGGGCGGAGCGGACATAGTGGCCGGTGGCCAGGGCGTCGGCGCCCAGATCCCGGGCGGTCTTGAGGAGATCGGTGAACTTGACCGTCTGGTTGCAGGAGACACAGGGGATCGGGGTTTCGCCGGCGATATAGCTGTCGGCGAAACGGTCCATCACCTGTTCCTTGAAGCGGCTTTCGTAGTCGAGCACATAATGGGGGATGCCGATGGTTTCCGCGGCGCGGCGCGCATCGTGGATGTCGACGCCGGCGCAACAGGACTTCGCCTTGCTGACGGCCGCGCCGTGATCGTAAAGCTGCAGCGTGACGCCGATGACGTCATATCCCTGCGCCTTCATCAGCGCGGCAACGACAGAACTGTCGACGCCGCCGGACATGGCGACCACGACCCGCGTGTCTTCCGGGCGGCCGGGAAGGTCCAGACTGTTTCGCATCAATTGCACTTCCAGAAAGTTTCGTGTCCTGACCGGCAGGGCGGCATGAACCGCGTTTCCTGCCCTTGCGCCGTCAAGATGCGGCGCGTGGTCCGATCTCCAGGTTGGCGGCACTATACAGATAAGCCGTGCCGCTGCCAATTCCATGGTCCGCATGGCAGGCACGCATTGCCGCATGGGCAAAGCTTGCCGCCCGGTGCGTGGCGCTTTCGCGCGGCAGGGCGAAAATTTCCCAACGAAAACAGATCGATGGATGGGCTGGCCAAACTGGCCCGGTGCTTGCTTTCCCTTTCGCAGACGAGATGTGTCCGCGAGGCGGGCGAAAGGATCGGGGGCGCGGGTGCTGCCATTTGGATTGACTACGGATGTTTCCGCCGGGGCGCTGGCTGCCGGAAACGGTGCCTTGCAGGGCGCCGGTCAGAAGCAGGGGCCCAACGGCAAGGCACCGGCCGGTGCCGGTTTCGCGGTCGAGCTCGGCGCGAGCGAAGCCGGGCAGGGAGCGAATGCTTCCGGGACTCCACCGCGCGATGGTGCCCGGAGCGACGGGCCGGTGCGCGGAGCCGCGGCAGGGATCAGGGTCAGCCTCGATGCGCCGCTGGTCGACGATGTGCCGCAAGGTCCGGCCGGTCCGGCGATGAGCGGCGCACCACTGCCGGAAGGCGGGGAGGGCGCCGAGCCCGTTGCGGCCGACGACACTGGCGAGCCGGCAGAAGATATCCTTTCCGAAGACGGCCTGGTCGCAGCGCTCGTGCTGCCCGTGGCGGAGCCTGCCCCGGCGGTGCCTGCCGCAGTGGTACCTCAAGTGTCTGTGGACGGGCTTGCCGGTGCGGGTGCCGGTGTCCGGGAGGCGGACCGGGGCGGACGTTTGCCGCTTCAGGGCGGCGAAGGCGCCGGCGGGCGCATGCCCGGGGGCGCGCTGCCGGGGCAGGGTGTTTCCGGACTGCCGGAAGGGCTTCCCAAGAGGGATGCCGGGACGGCGGGCGGTGCCGGGCAGGTGCCGGCAACAGGAGCGGGCATGACGGGCACTTCCGGGGAGATGCCGGACGTCACCGCTTCGGGTAGCCAGGCCGCCGGGCCGGCGGAACGCAGATGGCAAAGCGAATTGCCCAGGGAACTCAGGGCGCAGACGGCGCCCCTGCCGCAGGCTTCCGCAGTTTCTCCTCAGGCGCAGGGTGCGGCCGGTGGGCTCATGGATGCCCTGGCATCCCTTCCGGCGGGTGAGGCGGAAACAGACCTGCAGGCAAAGCCATCCGGTCCGCAGAACGGGCCGGTTGCCGCGCAGCAGACAGGCACGCCGGCCATTGATGTCGCTCAGGCCGACGGAAACGCCGATGTGGCCGCGCAGGGACGGCAGGCCGGTAGCACCACTGAGGCCGCTGCCGAGCCGGAGGAGCCCGTAAATGCCCAGGTTCGGGCCGGAGCGGTGTCGCCTGCCCAATCCGGGGCGGATACCACCAGGACACTCCGTCCGGACGGGGCTGGTATGAGTCAGTCTCTTTCAGGGGATGCGGCTGACGCCGACGGGAAGCCGATGGCTCCGGATGCGCCGGCAATCACTGACAGGAGCGCCGAGCGCACCACTGCCGGTCCTGCCGGAGCGGAGGATACCCTGCGGCCCCAGGCGCGGCTGGCGGAGGGAGGCGCTGCGGCTCAGGCTGCTGCCGGACCTGCTCCGGCCGCGGCCATGATGACGGGCGATGAGGCGGATCTGGCCGGCAGTGGCGCCGACCTGAGTCTGACCGGAGAGGCGGGCGCGACGAGCGTGCGCGGCGGCGAGCTTACCGGAGCGATGCGCACGGAGAGCCTGCAGGCGCCGAACCAGAGCCAGTCCGCCCATGTGGCCACCCAGGTGGCTGCGGAAATCGCCCGCAATCTCAAGAACGGCCAGACCCGTTTCCAGATGCGCTTCGATCCGCCGGAGCTCGGCCGCGTCGAGGTCAACATGAAGGTCTCGTCCGACGGCGCCGTGCATGCGCATCTGATCGTCGAGCGTCCCGAAACGCTGGACATGTTCCTGCGCGATCAGCGCGGCCTCGAAAAGGCCCTGGAAGCCGCCGGTCTCAACCCGGGATCGGACAATCTGCAGTTTTCCCTGAAACAGGACGGCGGGCGCGAGTTCGGCTCCGGTGACAGCCGTCCGGACCAGGGGGCGGGAAGCGGCCGGGAACAGGCAGAAGGGGGACCTGCGGAGGTCGACCCCATGTTGGAAGAAATTGTCCGGATGACGCTCGCGCAGCAGCGCGGCGGACTGGATATGAAGGTCTGAAACAGGACGGAGATCCGTCCTTGGAGTGAAGCATGACAACGGTTACCTCGGCATCATCGTCCCTCGCCCAGACGCAAAGCGCCTCCAGTCAGGAAGGGCTGATGGCCAGCTACGACCTGTTCCTGAGCATCCTGACGACGCAGATCCAGAACCAGGACCCGCTCGACCCGATGGATTCGGCCGAATACACCAGTCAGCTGGTGCAATATTCGAACGTGGAACAGGGAATCCAGCAGAACAAGAACCTCGAGAGCATCATCGCCACGCTGCAAAGCAATCAAAGCATGAGCTATGTCAGCTATATCGGCAATGAAGTGTCCGCGGATGCCTCCAGCACCCTGCTGTCGGGCAGCGAGGCCAGCTGGAACTACGACATCAAGGAAGATGCGACAGGAACTTTCGCCATCTATGACACCGCCGGGACGGTCGTCTACAGCGGCGATATTGAACTTGATGCCGGGTCGGGGACCTTCATCTGGGACGGGCGCACCGACGCCGGCACGGATGCTGCCGACGGCATCTACTCCATCGCCTTCAGCATGCAGGACGCCTCCAGCCGCGCGGAGCCCGTGACGACCGCCATCAAGGGCGTCGTTGACAGCGTCGACTGGTCGAGCGGCGAACCGATCCTGAAAGTCAACGGAAGCAACATTCCCGTAAGCTCGGTGACTTCGGTTTCCAGGCCGAGTTAGGTTCCTTTCAGGATACGCGCACCGGGACCGGTGGGACGGCATGTCCTGTTGGGCGTTGGTGCTCCCGATGCCGCCGCGGTTCCGTCACGGCTCTTCCTTCCTGCGCATGACCGGTTCCGGGACGGCCCCGGTGCCGGTTGGTTGCCAGCGCAGGAGCCTGACCGGGGTCAGGAACGGGCGGACAATGACGCCTGCCCCGGGATACCCCGGCGTTTTTCACACGATATCCATATGCAGCGGTGCGAGACGGTCCGCCGGCGGCTTCTGTCCTGCGGACCCGCAAGGGCCGGCCATGGTGTCGTCGGGCCGCGCTTGAGGTCTGGCGTCTGTGCGGGAGGCCGTAGCGTGCATCGGCCGTGTGATGTCACGTCGCTGTGGGGCCGCAGACGCAGGGTCTGTCGGCGGCTGTAGGCGCGGATCGGCCCGGCGGCGGCTCAACAGCCGTCCGAAAGCCGGTCCGGCAGCTTTTTTCCGTTCTTTTTCATATATTTTTATCTGCGGGGTTTCCGCCGTTCCACCGTGTTTGCGGGCCGAAATGCGCTTCGCGACAGGGTGCCGGTGTTCATCAAATCGCTCGAGAATGAGGATCCGGCCTCTCGCTTCCTGCGCAAGTACTTCGAATTGCGTCGCAAAATGCACGTGGGGCACTTAAGGTTAACGAATTCATATATTGGTGTTAAACAATTGAATGATTTTCTTTGCCAATTCCTAATTATCATTCATTAAATTTAGCTTTTATAGTTAATAAAAATACAATTTTGCTTTAGGCGTTTGTTAAGCGTCGACCTGTAGTCTGAAGTCTACATTGGTCATGGTTAGTGTGAGAGTACAATGACCGAACAGATTCGTTCGCGTGTTAAATATGTTATCGGGCCTGACGGCAGTCCGCTTACCATTGCAGACTTGCCGCCAACATCCACCAAGCGATGGGTCATCCGTCGCAAGGCGGAGGTGGTCGCTGCCGTTCGAGGGGGGCTTCTGTCCCTTGAGGAGGCCTGCCAAAGATACACTCTGACGGTGGAGGAATTCCTCTCCTGGCAGAGTTCGATCGAAAAGCACGGTCTGGCCGGTTTGAGGGCGACCCGGGTTCAGCAATACCGGAACTGATCCCGGCGAACAAACGAACGGCGCACAGGATGCGCCGGAAAGGGTCGGCCATGCCGGCCTTTTTTATTTCGCCCGTCGCGGGAAACTTATCCAAACATTAATGAGGTGGGCAGTTTTTCCCCACCTCAATTGCGTTTTGCAGTATGAGAAAGCGCGGAAACCTGCCGATCCATCCCCGGCTGTAAGGTTTTGTTAACCAGTTGTTAACCACCCGGGCGGCAAATTTTGCCCATCGAAGGTGTGGCATGTCTGACCGACTCCAACAATAACGGCAGAACATGCTTCAGATGCGGGCGGGCATTCGTGAACGGACTGGTTGAATTCATCAAAACTTTGGGCGCGGCACGTATTGCCGCGATGGGCGCTGTCGCTGCGATCCTGATCGGGGTGTTCGCGTTCATCATTCTGCGCGTCACCGCACCGCAGATGACGACCCTCTACAACGAATTGACGCTGGAGGATTCCGCGGCGGTTCTCTCCCAGCTGGAATCCCAGGGGGTCCAGTTCGAGTTGAAACGCGAGGGAGCGACCATTCTGGTGCCCCGGGAACAGGTTGCCCGGCTGCGCATGCAGCTCGCTGCGGAAGGTCTGCCGACCGGCGGGTCCATCGGTTACGAGATCTTCGACAAGACCGATACCCTGGGCGCGACGAGCTTCGTTCAGAACATCAATCATCTCCGCGCCATGGAAGGCGAACTGTCGCGCACCATCGGGACGCTGGATCGTATCCGCTCGGCGCGGGTCCATCTGGTCATTCCGGAGCGCGAGCTGTTCCAGCGGGATCGTCGCCCACCCTCCGCTTCCATTGTCCTGAATGTTCGCGGGTCCCTCGGCCCGGGTGAAATCCGCGCCGTTCAGCATCTGGTGGCCACCGCCGTCGAGGGGCTGGAGCCGGACCGGGTCTCGATCATCGACGAAAGCGGCCGCCTGCTGGCCTCCGGCGCGGGCACGGATGAGGATGGTCTGGTGTCCGCATCGCTGCAGGAGCGGACCGTGGCCGTGGAAAGCCGGCTGCGCAACCAGATCGAGGAGATCCTGAATTCCGTCGTCGGCCCCGGCCGGGCCCGGGTTCGGGTGAATGCGGATATCGACTACAACCGGCTCACGGAAACCACGGAGACATTCGATCCGGACGGGCAGGTGGTGCGCTCGACACAGTCCAAGGAAGAGGCATCCTCCGCCGTCAGCCGGAACGGTCAGGTAACGGTCGGCAACCAGTTGCCGAATGCCGAGCAGGGCGGCGAGCAGGGCGGCGACAGGGATACGACCAACCTGATCGAGGAGGTCGTCAATTACGAGATCTCTCGTTCCACCCGTACGGAGATCATCGAGGCCGGTCAGGTGGAGCGCCTGAGCGTGGCCGTGCTGGTCGACGGGACCTATGAGCCCAATGAGGACGGCGATGTGGTCTATGCGCCGCGCGACCAGGAAACGCTCGACAGGATTGCAGTCCTGGTGCGCTCTGCCGTGGGCTTCAACGAGGGGCGCGGAGATGTGGTGGAAGTCGTCAACCTGCAATTCGCGCTGCCGCCGCAGGATGATCTGCTGTCCGAGGGCGACGGCCTGTTCGAATTCACGCGGGACGACATCGTCCGCTTCGCGGAACTCGGGGTCCTTTCCCTGATCGCGATCCTGCTGCTGCTCTTCGTTGTCCGTCCGCTGCTGCGCCGCATTGTTACGCCGGAGGAAAAGCAGCCCCAGGAGCTGATGATCGGGCCGGACGGAACCCTGGTGATCGAAACGGAAGTTCCCAAGGAAGAGAATCCGGAAGACGAATTCGTGATCGAATGGCTTGAGCAGGCAAAGCAGGAAGGTGCGATGCAGGCGAGCTCGATCACCAAGGTTGGTGAAATGATCAAGGACCATCCGACGGAAGCGGTGACGATCGTCCGCGGCTGGCTGGATCAACAGGCGGCGGCTTAAACGGTGAACGATCTACTTCAAAAACAGCTGCAGGTCAGCGCGGACGAAGAGGAGCGCGAACTCAAGGGCGCCGAGCGTGCTGCCGTCCTGTTGCTCGCGCTCGGCGAAGCCCACGGAGCCCCGATCTGGGAAAAGCTCGATGAAATCGAGGTGCGGCAGGTTTCCGCCGCCATGGCGAACCTCGGGCCGGTGACGCCGAACATGCTTGAAAACCTGTTCAAGGATTTCGTCCGCCGGGTGAGTTCCACCGGCGCATTGACCGGTAATGTCGATGCGACCGAGCGTCTTCTGGCCAGTTTCCTGCCCGGAGACAAGGTTTCCGTCATCATGGAGGAAATCCGCGGCCCTGCAGGACGCAACATGTGGGAAAAGCTCTCGAACGTGCAGGAAAACGTTCTGGCCAACTACCTCAAGAACGAATACCCGCAAACGGTCGCGGTGGTGCTGTCGAAGATCAATTCCGATCATGCGGCAAGGGTGCTCGGGATCCTGCCGGAGGAACTGGCGCTCGAAGTTGTCAGCCGCATGCTGCGTATGGATGCGGTCCAGAAGGAAGTTCTGGAGAAGGTCGAGCAGACACTGCGTGTGGAGTTCATGTCCAATCTGACCAACACGTCGCGCCGCGACAGTCACGAGATGATGGCCGAGATCTTCAACAATTTCGACAGGCAGACGGAAGCCCGCTTCCTGGCGGCCCTGGAAGAGGACAACCGCGAGGCGGCGGACCGCATCAAGACACTGATGTTCACCTTCGACGACCTGATGAAGCTGGATGCGGCAAGCGCGCAGACCCTGTTGCGGCACGTGGAAAAGGATCAGCTGGCGATCGCGCTCAAGGGATCGACCGATGCGGCCAGGGAATTCTTCTTCGGCAACATGTCCTCGCGCGCGGCGAAGCTCCTGCAGGACGATATGGAGGCGCTCGGACCGGTCCGGCTGCGCGACGTGGACGATGCGCAGACAGGCATGGTGAACAAGGCGAAGGATCTCGCCGCGAAAGGCGAAATCATGATCTCCAAATCCAAGAGCGACGATGAAATCATCTACTGATGCGTCATCCGGCAGGTAGCGAAAACAGAATGCGCAGCATGACCAACCCGTCGAAATTCCTGTTCAACATCGACTTCGCCGAACCGGAGGAGCCGGAGGTGGTTGTGCAGCCCGAACCGGAGATTCCGATGATCACGGTCGCCGAGCACGAGAAGCTGCTTGCCAAGGCGCGGGCCAAGGCGCTCGAGGAAGGGCGGGTAAAGGCGCTTGCCGATCTTCAGACGAAGCAGGAAACGCTGCTGACGGCGGAGGTCGGGCAGCTGGTGGGGGCCGTGGGCGAGGTGCTGCAGTCCCTGGACGATCAGCAGGCCGCCCGCGAGCAGGAAGCCGTCAGCCTTGCATTTCTTGTGGCTAGACGCCTTTGCGCCCACCTGATTGCCCGTCAGCCGCTGGCGGAAACCGTGGCATTGGTGTCAGAATGCCTGGGGCCGCTGCGCAAGGCGCCGCATCTGGTGATCCGTATCGCGGAAAAGGATGTCGAGGCTCTGAAGGCCCAGGTGGACCCGATCATTCACGAAAAGGGATTCGAGGGTCGGCTTGTGATCCTCGGCGAACCGGATATCAGCCGCGGTGACTGCCATATCGAATGGGCCGATGGTGGTATCCGGCGCGACCGGAAAGCGCTTGAAGGTGAGATCGACACGAGCATTCGGGCCTATCTGCGGGCACGCGCCGCAGCCAAGCAGGGGCAGCCCTCCGGCCCGACGGCGGAAAAGGATACTGGCGTATGAGTGACGAACAAGACACCAACATACAGCTTGACGAACTCGAGGTTCCCCAGCGCGAGGCCACCGATGCCGAGATCCAGGTGCCGCAGTCTGCCGCCGATCTGGAAGCGGTCTTCGATGTTCCCGTGCGCATCTCGGCGGTTCTCGGACATTCGAAAATGCATGTCTCGGAGCTTCTGAAACTGGCCTCCGGAACGGTTCTCGAACTGGACCGGAAAGTCGGTGAAGCCATTGATATTTATGTGAACGACCGGCTGGTTGCCCGTGGAGAGGTTGTCCTTGTCGAGGACAAGCTCGGCGTGACCATGACGGAAATCATCAAGACGGATCGATAGGAAAGATAGCCGATGCGCCTGTTAATTGTCGGGACCCTGGGAGGCCAGCTGACGACCGCGTCCAAGATGGCGATGCAGGGCGGTGCGCAGGTAACGCATGCAGATGACATCGAAGGAGCCATGAAGGTTCTTCGCTCCGGACGCGGGGCGGATCTTCTGCTGGTCGAGGTTCACCTGGACATCGCCGGGCTGATCGCCAAGCTTCAGAACGAACGGGTTCATGTTCCGGTGGTGGCCTGTGGCGTTGAAACGGACGCCCAGGCGGCCGTCTCGGCGATCCGTGCCGGCGCAAAGGAATATATTCCCCTGCCCCCGGATCCGGAGATGATTGCCGCCGTTCTGGCAGCGGTCGCCCAGGAACGTGGCGACCTGATCTACCGGGACGAGGCCATGGCAACGGTGGTCAAGCTCGCCGAGCAGGTGGCGCCCTCCGAGGCTTCCGTTCTGATTACCGGCGAATCGGGAACCGGCAAGGAAGTCATCGCGCGTCACGTGCACAAGTGTTCGAACCGGGCCTCCCGGCCATTCATATCGATCAATTGCGCGGCGATCCCCGAGCATCTGCTGGAATCGGAGCTGTTCGGCCATGAGAAGGGCGCCTTCACCGGCGCGGTTGCCCGCAGGATCGGCAAGTTCGAGGAAGCCGACGGCGGCACGCTGCTGCTGGATGAAATTTCCGAAATGGACGTCCGCCTTCAGGCCAAGCTGCTGCGTGCCATCCAGGAACGGGTGATCGACCGGGTGGGCGGAACGCGGCCGGTGCCGGTCAATATCCGCATTCTGGCGACCTCCAACCGGGACCTTGCGGAAAGCGTGCGTCAGGGCCTGTTCCGCGAAGACCTTCTGTTCCGACTGAATGTGGTGAACCTGAAGCTGCCGCCCCTGCGCGAGCGCCCGGCGGATATCATGGAACTGGCGCAATTCTTCATCAATCACTATTCCGAGACGAACGGCGTGCCGGTGCGCTCGCTTGCGGCGGATGCCCGACACGCCCTGATGACCAATCTCTGGCCCGGGAACGTGCGCGAACTGGAAAACACGATGCATCGGGCGGTGCTTCTGGCATCGGGCGAGGAAATCGGCGTGGAGGCGATCCGCATGCCGGACGGCTCTCCGCTGTCGGTCGCCCGGGGGCCAGCCGAACGGGCGGCACAGACGGCGGAAGCCGTCAGCCGCTCCTTTGTCGGGCGGACGGTGGCGGATGTGGAACGCGACCTCATCCTCGACACCCTCGACCATTGTCTGGGAAACCGGACCCATGCGGCAAAAATTCTGGGTATTTCCATCCGGACCCTGCGCAACAAGCTGAATCAATATACTGATGAAGGGATCAGGGTTCCCGGTCCCGGCGAAGCGCGGGCCTGAGGGAAGACAACGGATTTGGCCGCGGCCATGAACTGACCATGAACACCCGGGAGCATCCTGTCTTCGCATAGTCGCGCAGGCGATGCCCCGGCAGTCTAGGACCGATCGGTTTTCCGCTTTCCCGCAGAAGGGACCGCGGGCCGATCCAGGAAGTGAAGCAGGGAATGTCGGACACGGCAGCAGGCGAACAGGGCGGGGCGAGCGGCCCTCCGGCAGAGCAGCAGGCGGCAGTCCAGCCGGCTGCGGCCGCTGGCGGCCTGCCGAGCATCCGTGAGCTGATCGACACCATGCGCACCGGGGATGTGGGGCTTGCCACCGGCATTCTGGTGATCCTCACCCTTCTGATCCTGCCCATGCCGCCGGTGATGCTGGACATGTTCCTGGCGGTGTCGATCATCTTCTCGGTCATGGTCCTGATGACCGGCCTGTTCATCCAGCGACCGCTGGAATTCTCGTCGTTTCCGACCGTCCTGCTGATCGCCACCATGTTGCGGCTGGGACTGAACATCGCCTCCACGCGCCTGATCCTGGCGAACGGCCACGAGGGGACGGCGGCGGCGGGCAACGTCATCCAGTCCTTCGGCAATCTTGTCATGGGCGGGAATTTCGTCATCGGGATCATCGTGTTCGCGATCCTGGTGATCGTGAACTTCGTCGTCATCACCAAGGGTTCGGGCCGTATCGCCGAAGTGGCCGCGCGCTTCACGCTCGACGCGATGCCCGGCAAGCAGATGGCGATCGACGCGGATCTGTCCGCCGGACTGATCGACGAGACGGAAGCCAAGTCCCGCCGCAAGGTGCTGGAAGACGAAAGTTCCTTCTTCGGCGCCATGGACGGTGCCTCGAAATTCGTGCGCGGCGATGCCATCGCGGGCCTGTTGATCACCTTCATCAACATTCTCGGCGGCATCTTCATCGGTGTCGCACAGATGGAGCTGACCTTCTCGGAGGCGGCCAACAACTACACACTGCTGACCATCGGTGACGGTCTTGTGTCGCAGATTCCGGCACTGATCGTCTCCACAGCCGCCGGCCTGCTCGTGTCCAAGGCCGGCGTGCATGGCGCGGCCGACAAGGCGCTGACCAGCCAGTTCACGGGCTATCCCAAGGCGCTGGGCATGTCGGCGATGGTGATGGTCATCCTGGCCTTGCTGCCGGGCATGCCGATGGTCCCGTTTCTCGGACTCGCCGGTCTGGCGGGGTATCTGGCCTATCAGGTCGGGGCAAAGAAAAAACGCGAGGCGACGAAGGTCGCGCAGAAGAAGGCCGTCGACGATGCGCCCAAGCCGGTGCCGGAGCCGCCGATTACCGACGCGCTCAAGATGGACGAACTGCGGATCGAACTGGGATATGCGCTGCTGCCGCTGATCAATGGCAAGGCGCAGGGAGAAGCCGACATATTGACCGAGCAGATCAAGGCGCTGCGCCGCCAGATCGCCGGTGACATGGGGGTCATCATGCCGCCCGTGCGCATTCTCGACAATATTCAGCTCGGCGCCAACGACTATGTCATCAAGGTCAAGGAAGTGGAGGCTGGCCGCGGCATTCTCTATCCGAACCATTATATGGTGATGGATCCGGCCGGCGGTCAGGTGAAACTGCCCGGCACGCATACGACGGAACCGACCTTCGGCCTGCCCGCGACCTGGGTGGAAGCCCAGTACCGCGAGGATGCGTCCCTGCGCGGCTACACGGTGGTCGATCCGGCGACGGTGCTGTCCACGCATCTGACGGAAACGATCAAGGCCAACATCAGTGAACTCCTGACTTATGGCGACGTCCAGAAGCTCCTGAAGGAACTGCGCGGAGAGCAGGCCAAGCTGGTCGAGGATCTTGTTCCCTCGCAGATCACCGTCTCCGGTGTCCAGCGGGTCCTGCAGGCGCTGCTCAACGAACGGATTTCCATTCGCGACCTGGGCACGATCCTGGAAGGGGTGTCGGAGGCAACCGGCATGAGCCGCAACACCGACACCATCGCGGAACACGTGCGTTCGCGGCTCGGGCGGCAGATCTGCGCGGCCAATCTCGCGCCGGGCGGTTACCTGCCTTTGATCGCCCTGTCACCGCAGTGGGAACAGGCGTTTCTTGAATCGATTGTCGGCGAAGGCGACGACCGTCAGCTTGCCATGCAGCCGAGCAAGCTGCAGGAATTCGTTGGCAAGGTAAGGGATGCTTTCGAGGAAGCGGCACAGATGGGCGAGGTTCCCGTTCTGCTGACCTCGCCGCTGACTCGGCCGTTCGTGCGGTCGATCGTCGAACGCTTCCGCGCCCATACGACCATCATGAGTCAGGCGGAAGTCCATCCGCGCATCAAGCTGAAGACGATCGGGTCCATCTGACGGTTCGGTTTGGTTCGGGAGAAGCCGGTTCAGATCACGACATTGATGCGGGACATGACCGCGGTCGGGCTGGCGTAGCCACTCTGGGTGCCCATGTTCTGAATCAGGAAGGCGGTGTTCGCCTGGGAGGCCTGGGTGCCTATGGTGCTGAAGGTGCTTGCAATGCTTCGCAGCTGCTGCATTTTCTCGGCGGCAGCCGCGCGCCGCGAACCCCAGGACTTGTTGTAGTCCGACCAGGTCGAGGTTTTTTGCGAACTGTAGGTCTTGTGATAGTCCCGCTGGACATAATTTCCGACTGTTGCCATCAATGCATCTTTCCTGGATACGCAAAGACCCTCCCACAACAGCGTTAATGACGCGTTAACCGCTTGCAATACGCAAACCTGCGCGCAGCACTGGAAACAAACGCAATCGCGTCCGGTTCCATGTCCGCGCGGGCGGCTGACACTGGCAATCCTCCCTCACTGTGCTGCGGTGATATCGGCTGGTATAAGCGCGAAAACACCGCTCAGTGCCGATGGAGACAAGATGCCGGAACAGACACTCAACATGGATGGATTCACGGATGTTCCCGACGGGAAGATCGCCGTCGTGGTGACGCATCTCGAAATGCTGAAGGCGCCCGATGCGCCGCTGGCGCCCGCAAGGGACGATCTCACGCTGGAACGGTGGGCATCCACGGATGTGGAGGCCTATCGCAGGCTTTTCCGGGAGGTGGGGGCGGACTGGATCTGGTTCGGCCGGCTGGTGCTCGACGATGACACCCTGGAAAGGAAGCTTGCCGAACCGGCGCGCGAGAATTTCCTCCCCCTGCGCGAGGGGGCGCCGGTGGGGACGCTGGAACTCAACTACGCGATCCCGGAAGAGCCGGAGATTTCCTATTTCGGTCTGAAACCGGAGGCGATCGGCTCGGGAACGGGCCGCTGGCTGATGGCCCGGGCCGTCGAGATGGCCTGGGCGCGTCCTCAGACCCGGCGGCTCTGGCTGCATACCTGCACCGCCGACAGTCCCCAGGCACTCGGGTTCTACATGTCCTGCGGTTTCAGGCCCTGCAAGAGGTCGATCGAAATCGCCGACGACCCGCGCCTCATGGGGATTTATCCCAGAAGCAATGCACCGCATGTGCCGGTCATCGGCTGAGACCTGCAGCCGCTTCAGGCACTGGCCTTCACCCGTTCGGGAAAGGCCTTGGCAATGGCCTGCCGGTTGGCGGCTAGCACGCCGCGTTCCGTGATCAGGCCGGTTACCAGACGGGCGGGGGTGACGTCGAAAGCGGGATTGCCGACCGGCGATCCCTCCGCGACGACGCTGATCGTCTCGATGCTGCCCGCGTCGGTTCGTCCGGTCATGCGGCTGACTTCCGCGCCGCTGCGCTCCTCGATGGGAATGTCCCGCACGCCGTCGGACAGGGAAAAGTCGATGGTCGGCGAGGGGAGGGCGACATAGAAGGGGACGTCGCAGTCGCGGGCGGCCAGGGCCTTGAGATAGGTTCCGATCTTGTTGCAGACATCGCCCGTCGCCGTCGTACGGTCGGTGCCGACGATGACGATGTCCACCTCGCCATGCTGCATGAGATGTCCGCCGGCATTGTCGGCGATCACCGTGTGCGGCACGCCGTGATGTCCGAGTTCCCAGGCAGTCAGGAAGGCGCCCTGGTTGCGCGGGCGGGTTTCGTCGACCCACACATGGACCGGAATGCCGCCCTCGTGACACATGTAGACCGGCGCCGTTGCCGTGCCCCAGTCGACGGCCGCCAGCCAGCCGGCGTTGCAATGGGTGAGAATGTTGACCGGTTCGCCCTCGCGCTTGGTCCGGGCGATGTCGGCGATCAGCTCCATGCCGTGCATGCCGATGGCCATGTTGTTGGCGATGTCTTCGTCGCAGATGCCGGCGGCGAGGGCGAAGGCGGCTTCCGCTCGGCTTTCCGGCGCAACCCGAATGAGCGACTTGCGTGCACGATCCAGCGCCCAATGCAGGTTGACGGCGGTCGGGCGGGTCTCCAGCAGGGCCGAACAGGCGGCGTGAAGCGCGGCGTCGGACGGGTCGGCGCGCATGGCCAGGGCGACACCATAGGCGGCGGTCGCCCCGATCAGGGGAGCGCCGCGCACCTGCATAACGCGAATCGCATGGGCCGCGTCTTCCATCGTGCGGAGTTTCGCGATTTCGAATGCATAGGGAAATTTCGTCTGGTCGATAATTTCGACAGATTCACCGTCCGGGGCGAGCCAGATGGTGCGATATTTTTTTCCGTCGACGTTCATGGCGAAACTCCCGGAATTCTGCGAATTGTCTCTGCATAACCCATGAATAGGGCGCAGGCCAGCGCGGCGCCGCTGGTCTCAGAGTTAAAAATCTCCTAATCTCGATTAACCATGTTTGGATCAATGCCGGTGGATAGCCGCAGGGGAAGGGCCGCAAGCCTGTTTTCCCGCCTTGAGAGTCGGTTAGGACTCTAGGCACCAGCGGCAAAAAGAACGGAGTCAGGCGCCTCATGTCTGAAATGCAGGATAACGTCGTCCCCCATACGCGCATGCGATCCTTGCGCGATGCGATCCGCAAGGTTCAGCTCGGCGAAGTCGAGCGCTCGGACGTGGTGGTGGAGCTGCAGGAAACCGAACGGGCTCGGCTGGATATGCTGGCCGACGAGCTCAAGGACGTGTTCAGGGAGATCCCTGACGACGACGACCAGTTCTCGCTGCAGATCATTTCCGGCTCCACGCCGCGCCTGTGGATCGATGCCACCAGCCATGTGGCTGTCGGCGGTGACCGGCGCACCTACCGGTTTCTGAAGGACACGCGCCTCGGGCGCGTCGTCATTCTGGAAACGGCGAATATCGACGACATGGCCGATTGCCTGACCGAATATATCGCCGAACGGGTGCTGGAGCGGGAAAAGGCGCTGGAGGGCGACTGGCTCAACAACCGGCTGCGCCAGGTCGCGCTGGATTCGAAGGTGGTTCGGGTCAGCGAAAGCCGCACGCCCTGGCTGGCCGTGGCCGGGGCTTTCGGCATCGGCATCGCCGCCGGTGTCGTCGGTCTTGTCGCCTTTGCCTGGTTCGCCAACCCGCTGTGAGGCCGTGCCGCCCCGTCGTGAGGCGGCATGGCGCCTGTGTCCTGCCGCGCAGGGCTGACGTCGCCCGCCTCCGCTTACGTCCGGATTATTCTTCTGCCATGAGGGAGTGCAGACGCCTGATGTATGAAATCAGGTTCTTGCGGGAATGGTGACCGTGCGTTGCTCCAGCAGGGCGACGGGCCTGTCCGGTTCGGAAAAACCGTGCTCTTCCATCCGGCAGGTCCAGCCCGAAGCCGCCTTTTCGATCTTGAACAGATTGTAGCGGGCGGCCGGTTTGCGACCTCCGGGCGCGCTGGTCGCCGAGGGGACGCCGACAACCGCAACCGGGCCGTTGGGACCGTCGATACTGTCGAAGCTGGGGATATGGGTGTGACCGTGCAGGATCAGCTCGGCGCCGGCCTGCTTGACGACTGCCCGCACCCGGGAGGCATCCGACAGCCGCTTGTGCCAGCGGGTGGCGTTCCTGAACGGCGGGTGGTGCAGCATCACCACGCGGAACAGCTTCTCTTCGCCAAGGTCCGCCAGTATTTTCCTGAGGCGCTTGCTCTGGCTGCTGCCGACCCTGCCCGTCGCGAACCAGGGAGCGCTGGCGCGCCCCGTGGTGACACCGATGAGGGCGATGCCGTCGCGCTTGCGCACATAGGGGAAGGAGGCTTCGGGCCTGCCGCTTTCGGACGGGGTGTCCCGGGCGCCGTCGCCGGACATATAGGGCCACCAGGCGCTGCGCGCCTTGCGGACGGCTCCGGGAACATAGGCGTCGTGATTGCCCGGCACGACGGACACGTCTTGAGGCTCGCCGACGTCCTCCAGCCAGGTTCGCGCACCGGAGATTTCCAGGGGAAGGGCGATATTCACCAGATCGCCCGTGACGGCGATGTGGTCCGGCGCCTGGACCTTCATGTCCTCGACAAGCTGGTCGAGATAGTTTCCACCCATGATTTTCGAGCGGTTGCGGTGCCAGTTCAGGTAACCGAGCAACCGTTTGGAAAACAGCTGCAGAAGCTTCGGGTCAGGCAGGGGCCCCAGATGGGGATCGGAAAGATGCGCGAGCTTGAACATGGGGGCGCATCTTCAAAGCAAAGGGCGCCGCGTCAAGGGAAATAACGCGGCGCCCTGAATATTCGGGAAATTATCTTATCGCTCAGGCAGAGGTTCTGGACGCTTTGCCCCGACGCTTCGCGGACTTGCCCGTTCCGGAAGCAGACCCGGCAACAGTCCGGGTGGTCTCGCGCAAGGTGGCGCCTACAACATTGACGAAGCCGAACATCTCTTCTCTCCGTTGGTGCTCCGACCGAACCTAGTAGTTGGTCGGGAAGGTTGCGAGGGCAGCGGCAATCCGCGGATTGCTGAGATCGATAGCCGGTTTCCACTGGTAGTGGCTGCGGCGGATGCGGCGTTTGCCGAACAGGGCGTTGAACATCGGGTTTTTCCTTCAGGGGCAGGCCATCGTTGTGAGTGCCCGCGAATTCATCAAGTTGCACATTACATATGCAGTCATTGATCAAATGAGGAGCGTTATTCTTATGGGTCTGCCCTGCAGGGAATGCATGGGTTAATTAAGTTTTACTTCATCATTCGGCACTGTACTTTTCTCCGGATGTTGAGACTCCTGTCATTTCTGCCGAAGCGGTGGACGACACGGCTGATCCAGGGTGTCGGCCTCGTCCGCAATCCCTATACGCTGGGCGTCAGGGTGATCGTCGAGGACGAACGCAAGCGGGTCCTGCTGGTCCGGCACAGTTATGTCACGGGATGGTATCTGCCAGGGGGAGGCGTCGAGCCGGGAGAAACGCTGGAGAACGCTGCCTGCCGGGAAGTTCTCGAGGAAACCGGCATCGCTGCCGCCGGGCGACCGCTCCTGCTGAACGTCTATCTGAACAAGGACGCCACGGGCCGCGATCATGTCGGTCTGTTTCATCTCGCGGACTGGACGGAAACCGACAGCTTCCTGAAGCCGGGGGCCGAAATTCTGGAGGCGGGGTTTTTCGTACCGGAGCACCTGCCGGAAGGGACCACGCCGGCAACCGCCCGCCGCCTGGAGGAATTCCGGAGCGGTGTCTACCCGGCGGACGGCAACTGGTGAGCCGCCGCCCCGTATCCTGACCGCCGCCGCGTGACGCCCGGGTTCAGGCCGCCGCTTTCAGGCGGTTCCTGTCGTGGGGTCTCAGAAAATCGAGGACCGGTCCGGCCGGAACGATGCGATACGGATTGATGCTTTCCTGGGAGCCGTAATAATGCTGCTTGATCGTCGCCATATCCACCGTCTCGGCAATGCCGGGTACCTGGTAGAGCTCGCGCAGATAGTTCGACAGGGCGGGATAGTCCTCGATGCGGCGGATGTTGCATTTGAAGTGGGTGGCATAGACCGCGTCGAAACGCACGAGCGTCGTGAACAGGCGCCAGTCGGCTTCCGTGATGCGGCCGCCGGCAAGATAGCGCTGCCGGGAGAGCCGTTCCTCCAGGGCCTCCAGTGTTTCGAACACGGCAAACACCGCTTCCTCGTAGGCTTCCTGGGTGGTGGCGAAGCCTGACTTGTACACCCCGTTGTTGACCGTGTGATAGACACGTTCGTTGATCGCATCGATCTCCTCGCGCAGTTCCTCGGGGTAGAAGTCCAGTGTCGAGCCGGTGAGGCCGTCGAAAGCGGTGTTGAACATCCGGATGATCTCGGAAGATTCGTTGCTGACGATCGTGTTTTCCCGCTTGTCCCAGAGGATCGGGACCGTGGCGCGGCCGGTATAGTGCGGATCCGCCTTCACATAGATGTGCCAGGCATAATTCGCACCGGTGAGCGGGTCGGGCTCTGCGAACTCCCAGCCGTTTTCCAGCATCAGCGGCTGAACGGCCGACATGGAGACGAGATCTTCCAGGCCCTTCAGCCTGCGGAATATCATGGTGCGATGTGCCCAGGGGCAGGCGTAGGAGACAAAGAGGTGATACCGGTCCGGCTCGGCCCTGAAGCCGGCGGAACCGCTGGGACCGGCACTGCCGTCGGCGGTGATCCAGTTCCGGAAGGAAGACTCCTTGCGCACAAAGCGTCCGCCCGTTGAACTGGTGTCGTACCATTGGTCCTTCCAGACCCCGTCAATCAATAAGCCCATATCGTGCTCCCGGAACCGGCCCGGTGTCAGGGGCGATCCCCTCAAACCGGTCCGGTCGATTTCGAGTTGCGGAAATTTTCGAAAGTCGCTCGACCGCCGAAAGGTTTTCCTTCGATACCGCACTACGTCGTGCGCGTGTCGTGAAATTCAATCGGCTGAATGGTTTGTTCGCAAACAGTGAACAGTCCCGGAGCGCAAAAAGCGCTGGACCTGATATGGGATTGCGTGGTAACCGCTTGGCCTCATACGAAGGAAATGCCGGGGGTCTTTCAAAGGTTCCCGCGCGATCATTGAAGACTGGGAAAAATGACCGCAGGTCTGACACTCCGACGACGAACCAGCCGACGAGAATTTTCTCGTCCGCACCGTCGCGGCTGACCTGATCCCGGAACCCCCTGAGACGTTTCATCTGGGCCATCGGCAGGCGCGCCTTTCCTGAAGACTGCCTGCTGGGTACAGACACATGAAACAGAACGCCTGGGTTATCCGGCCCGAAGACGCATCCGACGCCACCGAAATCGAAACCCTCCAGGCCGAAGCCTTCGGACCGGGACGCTTTGCCCGGACCGCTTTCCGTCTGAGGGAAAATATCCCGCATCGGCCGGACCTGTCCTTTGTCGGTGTCATGGGGCCGCAGGTGGCGGGCTCCATCCGGTTGACGCCGATCACCATCGGTGACATCGGGGCGCTGCTTCTCGGTCCTCTGACCGTCTCTCCCGATTTCAAGAACCGCGGCCTCGGCAAGGCGCTGATGCGCACGGCCATGGATGCGGCCTCTGTCGCCGGCGAAAAGGCGGTCCTGCTGGTGGGAGATGCGCCCTATTACAGCCCCTTCGGCTTTCAGCAAGTGCCTTTCGGTCGCATCACGCTGCCCGGTCCGGTCGATCCGGCCCGTCTGCTGATCGCCCTGCTGAACGGCAGCGAGATGCCTGAAGGCGCGGTGCATGGCGGCCTGAACATCTGTGAGGCCACACCCTAGTTTTCCTGCCAGTGGATACGCTCGGAGCGAGCCGCGCTACCGTCCCTCGCGGTACCAGGTCAGTGACAGGGCGCCGAGCAGAAGGGCAAGGCCCAGCAGGCCGATCATCAGGGGATAGCGGTCGACGCCATTGAGGACGCTGGCCTCCGTGGCCTTCAGTCCGATCCAGCCGTTGCCGGCATAGCTGGCAGAAGGGCGCATGGAGACGATGCGCGGCAAGTCGAGGTCCCCGCCGACATCCCGCAGGCGCCGGGAGGCGCCGCCGGTGGCTTCGCTGACCGGGGCCAGAACGTCGGTCGTGGACAGGACGTCGGTATATTCGCGCGGATTCTGGGGGCCGACATGAATGAGCGCATTCATTTCCCCGTCCGTGACGGAGAAAAGCCCCGTTTCGCTGACCGGCAGGGCGCCGCGCCACAGGCCGGGTTCCTGTTCGCTCATGGCGATGTCCCATTGCTCGCCGGAAGGCGAGACGACACTGACATCACCGACGGTTTCCCCAAGGGTCTGGCGTTCGATAACCAGTTCGGTTCCGCGAAGCGACACATTGAGCGCCTCTTCCTCCAGGTCCGGTTCCTGCATCAGCCAGTGGGCCAGACGGCGCAACAGCGGCACATGCGGCCCGCCACCCTCGAAGCCGCGCGCCCACAGCCAGACATGATCCGAAAGCAGCATGGCCACCCGGCCTTCCCCTTCCCGGTTCAGGACAAGCAGCGGCGTGTCGCCCGGTCCGGACATCAAGGCCTGTCCGGCATCGAGTTCGGTATCGACCGCCCGGAACCAGCGGCTCCAGGCCGGCGGATCCTGTTCCGCGCCGGGCAGTCCCCGGGTGACGGGGTGCCGTTTTCCAAGATCGGCCAGCGTGGCATGGAAGGGCTGTTCCAGAACCGTGCCCGTCGGCCGGGCCGGAAGGATGGGCGCGAGCGGGGTTCTGTAGAGACTTCCGCCTTCGGCGTAGTCCGGGCCGCCGGCCAGCAGAACGGCGCCGCCATTGCGCACATAGTTGGCGATATTGTCGAAATAGAGCATCGGCAGGACGCCGCGCCGCACATAGCGGTCGAAGATGATCAGGTCGAATTCGTCGATCTTGACGGAGAAGAGCTCGCGGGTCGGGAAGGCGATCAGCGAGAGCTGATTGATGGGCGTGCCGTCCTGCTTTTCGGGTGGACGCAGGATGGTGAAATGGACGAGGTCAACCGAGGCGTCGGACTTGAGCAGGTTGCGCCAGGTGCGTTCCCCCGCATGGGGAGACCCGGACACAAGCAGGACACGCAGGTTTTCCCGAATGCCGTCGATCGTGACCACGGCGCGGTTGTTGAGTGTGGTCAGTTCGTCGTCCAGGGGCTCGGCTTCGAATTCGAAGATATTGTCGCCGCCATGGGCGATCTCGACGGGAATGTCGATCTTCTCACCTGTGCGGGCGGTGCGCCGGGTGACGACATTGCCGTCGCGCTTGACGGTGACGCGCACGTCGTCGCCCGGCCCGGTTCCCTGGCCGTGATCGACCACAGTGAGACTGACCGTCTGCTCCGACCCCACGAGACCGAACCTCGGCGCCTTCTCGAGGACGATGCGCCGGTCGCGTTCATCGGATGTGCCTGTGATCAGGCCATGCACGGGAGCGTCGAAACCGAGTGCTCCGGCATTTTCCGGGATGTCGTGGATCTGGCCGTCGGTGACGACAATGACGCCGCCGACCCGCTCGGGAGGCACGTCCGCCAGGCCGTTCGACAGGGTGCGGAAGATTTCCGTCCCGTCTCCGGACCCGGAATTGCGGGCTTCAACGACGCGGGTCTCGAAACCCTCCAGCGCTTCGATGCGTTCCTGCAGGACTTGCGCGGCCTGCTCTGTGGTCGACTCGCGGTCGGCGAGGCGCTGGCTCTGGCTCTTGTCGACGACCAGAGCGACGACGCTGGTCAGGGGCGCGCGGTCCTCGCGCTCAACGGCCGGATTGGCCAGGGCCAGAAGCAGAAGGGCCATGGTCCCGGCCCGCAACACCCAGCCGCGCAGCCTGAGGAAACCCGTCACGGCTGCGACAACAAGCGCGACGGCAATGCCGGCATAGAGCGCCCACAGGGGCAGCAAGGGATCGAAGGAGAGGGTCCAGACCATCAGGGTTCCTATTGTCCGAGCCGTTCGAGCAGGGCGGGGATGTGCACCTGGTCGGCCTTGTAGTTTCCGGTCAGGCTGTACATGACGATGTTGACGCCGGAGCGGAAGGCGTAGTCGCGCTGCGAGGGACTGTTCGGCACGGTGGGATACATGAACTCGCCGCTCTGGGAAATCGCCCAGGCCGCGGCAAAGTCATTGCCGGTGATCAGGATGGGAGACACCCCGTCGCCGGCCCGCACCGGCCGGTCACCCCTGGCCGTGACTTCCTCGAGACTTTCCACCCATAGAGGGCTGCCGGCATAGCGGCCGGGAAAGGAATCGAGCAGATAGAAGGCCTTGGTCAGCACATGATCGGGCGGGACCGGCTCCAGCGGCGGAACGTCCAGGTCCTCGAGAATCTCACGCAGTTTCAGGGTTGCCGGCGTGGAGGAGAACCCGTTGGCCGAGGCATTGATATGATCGCGGGTGTCGAAGAGGATCGTGCCGCCATTGCGCATGAAGGTGTCGATGCGCGCGATCGTCTGGTCGTCGGGCTTGTTCGCTGCCGGGTCGATCGGCCAGTAGAGCAGGGAGTAGAAGGACAGCTCGTCACGGGCGATGTCGATGGCGATCGGCGGTCCCGGTTCCAGCGCCGTGCGTTCCCCGAGAAACTGGGTCAGGCCGGCAAGGCCGGCGGCGCTGGCGTCGTCGATCTCGGGATTGCCGGTCAGCACATAGGCGAGGCGGGTCTGCAGGGTCGATTCCAGAGCCTGCAATTCCGCCGAACCGGACTGTGCGTGGGCCGTATCCGGTGTGACGGCGACAAACGCGGATCCGCCAAGGGCGAGGGCAAGGGCCATGCCGGCCGCCCTGTTGCGCAGGCCGAGGCGGCTCAGACCGCCCGCCAGCAGGAACACGGCAATCGCATCGACGACCATCAGCAGGAAGGCCAGAGAGAAGAACACGGACCTGAGGTCCAGAGGGTCGGAGGCCGGATAGGGTGCACCGGTGACGTCGCCATCGAGGGCGGCAAGGTCCAGGGGCAGAAGTGCATCGTCCTTTTGCATCAGGTTCAGGGCACGGAAGCCGTCTTCCGTGCCGTAGAGGCCGGGTGGCGTTCTGCGGCTGGCTTCCGCCGCACGGAATTCGGCGGCACCAACCGGCGTGACTTCGACCGGCGGAGGCCCGAAACGGCCATAGCCGTCGAGCAGGCGCAGGGGCGGCAGGACGCTCTGGGAGGGCGTGCCGTCTTCCGCGGTTTCCGAAGCGGCGGCGACATTGGCGACGGAGAGGATCCGGCGCAGCATGTTCAGAAAGACACCGGACAGCGGCAGGTTCGACCAGGAGGAATCGGCGGTGACGTGGAAGAGCACCACGCGTCCCGCGCCGAGAGGCGCAGCGGTTACAAGCGGCGTGCCGTCCTCCAGCATCGCCCAGGTGCGGTCGGGCAGATCGGAGGTGGGTTCGGCCAGGACCTGGCGGGTCACGGTGACTTCGGCAGGCACATTCAGTCCGGAGAAGGGCGAGCCTTCAGGGAAGGCCGCCAGATGCTGCGGCTGTTTCCAGGACAGGGAACCTCCCAGCGACCGGTCGCCGGCCCGGAGGCGCACCGGGATCAGATCATCGCTGCCTCCGGCGGTCCTGGGACCGGCGAAGCGCACGAGTGTTCCGCCGTTGCGCACCCATTCGCCCAGGGTCTGTACCGTCGTGTCCGGCAGCCGGCCGACATCGGCCAGAACCAGGACCGAAATGCCCTGGTCGATCAGGGCGGGGACGGCCACGGCGATGTCGCTGTCCCGGGGGCGGCGGATGTCCGAAAAGGGCGCCAGTGCCCGTTCAAGGTAGTAGACCGGCGACAGAAGCGGCTGATCGAGATCGCCGGACTGGCCGGAAATCAGGCCCACGGTGCGGCGGCGCCAACTGTCGTCGACAAGCTGGACGGCCCCGGCGGCTCCTTCTCCCGCGATTTCGACCCGGGCGATGTCATTGCGCAGCTCGCTCGGCAGCTCGAACCGGGCAGTGGTTTCGCTCTGACCGGCATCAAACGTGGCCTGGACCTCGCCGAGCACGAGGCCCTTGAGGTCGAGGGCCCGCAGGGTGGCTGTGGCGAGCTGCCGGTCCGGATGGCGGACCACGGTGAGGGACAGCGCATCTGCGTCATTTGCCAGGTCTTTCAGGCCCATGGGCGTTTCCAGTCCGGTGAGAACCGTGACGGGAACCTGGCCGATCGTCTGTGCGAGGTCGGCGAGAAAGCTGTCGTCGGTTTGTGTGCTGTCGGACAGCCAGACAACGGCGCCGGGGGGCGTCGTGCGGGCGGCCTCGCGCAGGCCCGCGCTCAGCTCGTCGCGCTGCGGCGGATAGGGGCGGGGTTCGAGCGCACGGAGTTTTTCCAGGGCGCTTGCCGCCGCTTCCGGCAAGAAGTTCTGGGCAGGTCCCTCGGCCGTCGCGGCAAACAGCACCGGCTGGCCCTCCTGTTCGGCGGCGGTGAGGATCTGTTCGGCCGCGCTCACCTGGGCGGTCCAGCCTCTTGCGGATGTCCAGCCGTTGTCGATGAGCACCCAGAGCACGCCCTGGCCGGTTTCGACCGGTTCGGCCGAGCGCCAGATCGGGCCGGCGAGGGCCACGATCAGGATGGCGGCCAGAAGCAGGCGCAGCAGGGTCAGCCACCACGGGCTGCGCTGGGGCGTTTCCTCGTGCTGGTCGATGCCGATCAGCAGGCGCGTGGGCGGAAAGGCGATTTCGCGCGGGCGCGGCGGAGTCATCCGCAACAGCCACCAGATGACCGGCAGCAGGGCGAGTGCACCCAGAATCCAGGGCGCGGTGAACGTCAGGGGCAGACCAGCTAACACGGGTCAGACGCCTCCTCTCTGCATGACATCCAGCGCGCCTGAAAGCGCGCTGTGCAAGACCAGCAAGGGTTCGGATGCCGGCCGGTCCGTATGATGAAGAACATAGGTCCAACCGGCCCTGCGGGCCATGTCCCGTATTTCCGCCCGGTGAGCTTCCAGTCTGTTCTTGTAATCCTCGCGCCAGTTTTCAGCCCGTCCGGCTGTCAGGCGGAGGCCCCGTTCCGGATCCGTGAACTCGACACGGCCGTCAAAGGGGAAGGTTTCCTCGATCGGGTCCAGCACCTGCACCAGATGGCCACGTGCGCCGGTTCCGGCAAGTCTGGCGATCCAGGCGGCGATATCCTCGATGGGATCGAGAAAGTCGGAAATCAGCACCACATCTGCGAAGCGTTTCACCGCGTTGGTGTCCGGCAGGGCGACCGGCCTGGAAAGATGGGTCAGCGCGTCGGCAAGCCGTTCGGCGGCCCGCCGGTCGGAAAAGGGGCGTGTCAGGCCGGGAAGGCCAATGCGCTCGCCGGTTTCCGCCAGCATGTCGGCCAGCGCCAGAATCAGCACGATAGCCCGGTCGCGCTTGCTTACGCCCGCCAGGCGGGACTGGAAGATCATGGACGAGGACAGATCGGCCCACAGCCAGACCGTATGGGCGGCTTCCCATTCCCGCTCGCGGACATAGAGGTTGTCGTCGCGGGCGGAGCGGCGCCAGTCGATGCGCCGTGCCGGCTCGCCCATGTTGAAAGGGCGGAACTGCCAGAAGCTTTCCCCGGGCCCGGCCCGTCGGCGGCCGTGCCAGCCGGAGATGATCGAACTGGAGACATGGCTGGCCTCGACCAGCAGATCCGGCAGCGCATCGGCGACCGTACGGGCTTCGCCGATCACATTCGGCCATGAGCCCTGGTCGATGCCTGCCGTCGTGCTGCTGGGATCCATGCGCTCTGGTTCCTTGGTGATGGGATTCCGGATCAGGCGATCTGCTCCTTGACCCGGCTGATGACGTCGCGAACCGTGTGCCCGTCCGCCCGCGCGGCGAAGGTCAGGGCCATGCGGTGCTGCAGGATCGGTTCGGCGAGTGCGAGGACATCATCGATGGACGGCGCCAGACGACCGTCGACGAGCGCCCGCGCCCGCACGGTGAGCATCAGGGCCTGACTGGCGCGCGGGCCGGGACCCCAGGCGATCAGGCTGGTCACATCCGAAGGGGAGGCTCCGTCTGCGGGCCTGGCCGAGCGTACGAGCTTGAGGATCGCTTCCACGACGGTTTCGCCGACGGGCATGCGGCGTACGAGCTGCTGGTATTCCATCAGTTCCTCGGCCGTCATGGCGGTTCTGGCCTCGGCCTGTTCGGCGCCGGTGGTCTCCAGAAGAATGCGCCGTTCGGCTTCCAGGTCCGGATAGTGAACGTCGATCTGCATGAGGAAGCGGTCAAGCTGGGCTTCGGGCAACGGATAGGTGCCTTCCTGCTCAAGTGGGTTCTGGGTCGCCAGAACATGGAACGGACGCGGCAGGTTATGGGGATTTCCGGCCACGGTGACGTGATATTCCTGCATGGCCTGCAGCAGCGCGGACTGGGTGCGCGGGCTGGCGCGGTTGATTTCGTCGGCCATCAGAAGCTGGGAGAACACGGGACCGGGAATGAAACGGAAGGACCGGCTGCCATCGGCGCTTTGCTCCATGACTTCCGCCCCGAGAATGTCGGAGGGCATCAGGTCCGGGGTGAACTGGATCCGGCGGGCATCCAGCCCGAGCACGGTGCCGAGTGTTTCCACAAGCTTGGTCTTGGCGAGGCCGGGAACGCCGACAAGGAGCCCGTGGCCGCCGGCGAGAATGGTGACGAGGGTCTGCTCGACCACGGTTTCCTGCCCGAAGATGATACGCGCGATGTCCGCCCTGGCTTCGGTGATGCGGTTGACGGCGCGCTCGGCGTTCTCGGCCACGGCGGCGAGATCCTGTTCGGTCGGTGTGGTGGGGGAAACAACGCTCATTAATCACCTTTCCCTGAATTCATCTTCCGGCTCCCTGGAGCCGTGCCGGTCTGCTGCGACTCTAACACTCTGACACCATATGAAAGGGTAGATAAGGCGCAATTGTGCGCCATACAGTGGAAAGGACCAAGAATCTTTCCCTGCTTTGGGGAAAACCCGCGCATTTCAGGGATTGCGAGGGAGGGATGACAATTGCGAGAGTTGCCGAACTGTCAAAAATCGCGGGGCCGGCGCGCAAGCCCGGCATATCATCTGGCCCGGGCCTGCAGCCGTTTTGCGGGAAACCGACTGCGGCTTTCTTGCACGCGGCTCCTTTTCGGCAAGGATACCCGCGCCGGAGATGCTATCCCTGTTGCCCTCGCAACCGGCAGGAGAAGAAGAGATCCATGACGGACCGTTCCACCGATTTCGGCAAGACGATGCCGGAAGGCCTGAAAGCCCTGATGAGCCGGGCGGATGCCGGCGACCGCAGGCTGCCTCCGGTGGAGAAATGGAATCCGCCCTTCTGCGGAGATCTGGATATCCGGATCGCACGGGACGGGACCTGGTTCTATCTCGGCTCGCCCATCGGCCGCGAGCCGCTCGTGAAACTGTTCGCATCGGTGCTGCGCAAGGACGAGGACGGCCGGCACTATCTGGTTACCCCGGTCGAAAAAATCGGCATCACGGTCGAGGATGCTCCGCTGCTCGCCGTCGAGATGGCGGTGGAGGGGAAAGAGCGAAACCAGGCGGTGATGGTGCGGACGAATCTCGGAGATCTGGTGACCGTGGGCCCCGACCATCCGTTGCGGTTTGAAAAAGAAACGGACAGCGGCGGCCTCAAGCCCTATGTTCTTGTCAGAGGCCGGCTCGAAGCGCTGTTCACGCGCGCCTTGATGTACGAGCTTGCCGATCTGCTGGAAGAACGGGAAGAGGGGAATGGTGTGGCATTGGGGCTTTGGAGCGGAGGCGCGTTTTTCACCGTGGCTCCCGATCTGCTCGCCGCACCGCAATGAGTGCCCTTTCCCTGAACGGATACCAGACGGCTGATGTCATGACTGCTTCACCTGTGAACAACTTACCAGCCGGATCCGGCTGGGCGCAGCATCTGCAGGAGCGTCTCGCGGACGCAACCCTGCGGGACCGTGCGCGCGAGACGGGCGATCATGTACTCAATCCGGATCTCGGCCCCTATGCGATTTGGGAGGGGCCGCCCCGGGACGCGGCGGTTCTGATCGGGCTGGTGGAAAGCGAGGAGGGGCCGAACGTGGTTCTGACCCAGCGTTCCGGGCATCTGAGTTCCCATGCCGGGCAGGTCGCCTTTCCCGGCGGCAAGATCGATCCGCAGGACGCGGGGCCCACCGCTGCGGCACTGCGGGAAGCGCAAGAGGAGATCGGACTCGAGCCCGGACATGTGGAACTTCTCGGCAGTCTTGCGCCCTATCTGACTGGTTCGGGCTATCGCGTCGTGCCGGTCGTGGGGGCCATCACGGCGTCCCCCTCCTTCCGTCCCAATCCGGAGGAAGTGGACGACATATTCGAAGTACCGCTCGCATTTCTCATGAACCCGGCCAATCATCAGAAATTGAGCCGGGACTGGAAAGGCCGCCGGCGCTACTTTTACGCCATGCCTTTCGGTGAACGGTATATCTGGGGTGTTACCGCCGGTATCATCCGCTCCTTTTACGAAACGGTATATCGCTGATGCTTCGAATCGTTCTTACGCACCTGTTTCTGTTTCTGCTGCCCTTTTTCTGCTACGCGCTGTGGCTGTGGCTGAGCAAACGGAGCGGCCACCCGGACCGCTGGTCCAAGGGACCGATTGCATGGCTGACGCTTGCCGGACTCGTGCTGGTGATATCCGGCCTCGCCGGAATGGCGATGCTGGAGCGCAGCCCGGAAGGGGCCAACTTCATACCCTCCGCAATGCAGGATGGCGTCTTTGTTCCCGGACGATACGAATAGTTCCATGACATCGGCGGTGGACGACATACTCGCGCAGGCGCAGTGGCTGCGAAACGACGCGGTCCAGGCCGTGTTTTCCGCCATCGAACAGGGGGGCGACGAGGCCCGGATCGTGGGAGGCGCGGTACGCAACACGCTGCTGGGGCATCCGGTGCCGGACGTGGATATCGCCACGACCGCCCTGCCTGGGGACGTGATGGAACGCGCGCGCACTGCCGGACTGAAAGCCATCGGCACGGGTCTCGACCACGGAACGGTCACCGTGGTGAGCAACGGGTTCCCCTATGAAGTCACCACCTTGCGCGAGGACGTTGAAACCTTCGGCAGGCAGGCACGGGTTGTTTTCGGCCGGAACTGGGTCAGGGACGCCGAACGCCGGGATTTTACCATGAACGCGCTGTATGCGGATCGGCACGGGCGTCTCTACGACCCGCTTGGCGGTCTGCAGGACTGTCTTGCCGGCCGCGTCCGCTTCATCGGTGAACCGGACAGGCGCCTGCAGGAAGACTATCTCCGCATTCTGCGCTTCTTCCGGATCTTTGCCGCCTATGGTGAGGGCGAAATGGACGCGGACGGACTGGCGGCCTGCCTGCGGCAGCGCGAAGGCCTGCGGCAATTGTCCGCCGAACGGATCGGCCACGAGATGCGCCGCCTCATGAGCGCGCGCCGGGCAGCGCCTGCGCTGCGCCTGATGAACGACTGCGGTCTCTGGGAAATCGCAACCGGCGGGCTGGCACGCATCGAGGATTTCGAAGCCCTGCGGGGGCTGGATGACCTTGCCCCGGAAACGGCCCATCCGGAACTCGGGCTTGTCGTTCTTGCCGGTTTCGTGCGTGAGGATCTTGAGCGGATCTGCGACCGGTTCCGCCTGTCCAATGCGGAGCGCAAGAGGATGCAAACCGCCTGGGCCGCCATGAAGCGGTTGTCTCCTGCCGCCGCCCTGCCGTCCGCTGCCTCGCTTCTCTACGAATTCGGCCGACAGGGGGCCATTGACGGGCTGCTGGCGGTCTGGGCCGGCCTGCGCGCGCAGAATATCCGCGATGATGACCGGTTCGCTGCCCGGCTGGCCGACTTGCGCTCGCAGGCCGTGCCGGTGTTTCCCCTCAAAGGGGCGGATCTGATCGCGGCAGGGCATCAGCCGGGACCTGAGTTAGGTAATTTTCTCAAGTATTTGGAAGGTGAGTGGCGCGAAAGCGGATTTTCTCTCAGTAAAAATGAGCTTATATCCCGTTCTGTTTAATTGCCTTAGGACTTCGTAAAGAAAAGTTCGTCACCACTTGTATGACAGGAGTGAGGACTTGATGCGGTAGGCGCATCGGCACGAAATCCGGGGGGCAAATGAAAATAGTTCTGATTTCGGACGGACCGCTTTCCGCCGATTCTCCCGCCCGGAAATTGCCGTTTTTCTTCGCCGCACGGCTGGTCAACATGGTCAGCGTGACGCCGGCTACGGTTGCCGATGCCCAAGTCGTGGTCATCGAGTTGCAGGATGCCACCGAGGCCGGTCTGAAGGCCCTCAAGGCTTCCTGGAAACCCCTTTCCGTTGTCCCGGTCATCTGCCTGATCGACAAGAAATCCCGCTGCGAGATCACTCAGGTCGCGGCGCTGGGCGGTTCGGAATTATATGATCGCGGGGCGCCGCTCGTCCTGCTGCTGAAACGGATCAACGATCTTGTCAACGAGCGCCTGTGTGCCGCCCTGCCCGGGGACGTGCCCGTACAGACCCTTGAAGCCTACAAGAAAAGCAATGCTCTCCTGCAAAGCCTCTGTCTGACGGCTGTGGAAGAGGCGCCGATTCAGGTCAAGCTCCTGGAAGAAAGTGCCGACGACCTGCTGAAGGCCCTTTCGCTGGATGGTCTGACGTCCTGGCTCGAGGCGGTGCAAACCCATCACAGCGGCACCTACAGTCACAGCCTGATGGTGGCCGGTGTTGCAGGCATGTTCGCGCAGCATCTTGGCTGGCCGGAAGAGAAATGCCAGGAAGTGATCGCCGGTGGTCTGGTGCATGACATCGGCAAGATGCGCATTCCCCTGTCCATACTCGACAAGCCCGGAAAACTGACCGAGGAAGAGCGCAGGATCATCAACAAGCACCCGGTGTTCGGCGCCGACATTCTCAAGCCGCGACTGGAAATTTCGGTCGCCATCAAGAAGATGGCGATCCAGCATCACGAATTCCTGGACGGTTCCGGTTACCCGAACGGGCTGGACGCAAGCCGGATATCACCGCAGGTCCGCCTCATGACCATCTGCGATATCTTTTCCGCGCTGACCGAGGTACGGGCCTACAAGGAACGGGCTCCGGCCCGCGTCGCGATCGGCATAATGCAGCAGATGGGACCGAAACTGGATCAGGACATGCTGTCCCGTTTCGTGAACATGGTGCTGAAGCCGGATTTCGGCGTGATGAAACGACCGGCCGTGCGGGCCTCCGGTGGTGCTGCCGCCTGACGCAAGTGCCGTCAGCAAGGTCCGCATTCAGGGCCACTTCACCACAGGCGGCATGGACGACAGGATGGAAGCGACATTTCCGCCCGTCTTCAGACCGAAAATCGTGCCCCGATCATAAAGCAGGTTGTATTCCACGTATCTGCCGCGCCGGATGAGCTGTTCCTCGCGCTCGGCCTGCGACCAGCTCTTGTCGAAATTCCGCCGCACCAGTTCCGGATAGACGTTCAGGAAAGCCAGTCCGACGTCCCTGGTGAAGGCGAAATCGTCTTCCCAGCTGCCGCTGTTGAGATAGTCGTAGAAGATGCCGCCGACGCCACGCGGTTCGTTGCGGTGTTTCAGGTAAAAATAGTCGTCGCACCAGGCCTTGTAGGCCGGATAATCCGCGACCCCATGGGCCTCGCAGGCCGCCTGCATGGCTGCGTGGAAGGTTTTCGTGTCCGGATCGTCCTGGGTGCGCCGGGCATCGAGAACCGGTGTCAGGTCGGCGCCGCCGCCGAACCACTGGCGGGTGGTCACGACCATTCTCGTGTTCATGTGGACGGCGGGAACATGCGGGTTGTGCGGATGGGCGATCAGGCTGATGCCGGAGGCCCAGAAACGCGGGTCTTCCTTTGCTCCGGGAATCTGGCCGCGGAATTCCGGCGAGAATTCACCATGAACCGTGGAAATATGCACTCCGGCCTTCTCGAACACACGGCCGTGCAGCATGGACATGACGCCGCCACCACCCTTGGCGCCGGTGCTGTCGGTCCGCTCCCACGGTGTGCGCTCGAACCGGCCGGCCGGCTGGTCGGCAAGAGGCCCGTCGAGGGAGCCTATGTCGTCCTCCAGATCCTCGAAGGCCTTGCAGATCCGGTCCCTCAGGTCGCGGAACCACGCCGGGGCCGACGCTTTCTTGTCCTCGATACCGTCCGGGATCGGACCGCCGCGATTTTCAGGAGAGGCAGCATTCATGTGATCGGCCTTGAAGGTTCTGGTTCGTGAGGGGGGAAACCGGATCATCCCGGCGTTTATGGGTTCACAACCTAGGAAATGAGCCCGTTTGCCGCAAGGCTTCGCCAAGCACCATGCCGGCGGAAACCGCCACGTTGATGGAGCGCATGTCCGCGGCCATGGGTATTGTCAGCCTGGCATCTGCGCCTGCGTGTATGTCCTGCGGGACCCCGCTGCTTTCGCGGCCCATGAGCAGGATGTCGTCCGGGCGGAAGATGAAGTCCGTATAGGCGCTGTCGGAGCCGGTTGTCATCAGGACGAGACGCCGGTCGCCGTTGCGGCGCCAGGCGTCGAATTCGGCAAAACTGATGTGGCGCAGCATTGCCGCCCTTTCCAGATAATCCATTCCGGCGCGTTTGAGAGCGCTGTCGGAGATCGGAAATCCCGCCGGTTCGATCAGATGCACGGTGACGCCGAGGCAGGCGGCAAGTCGCAGGATCGTGCCGGTGTTCTGCGGAATATCCGGTTGATAGAGAGCTATGTCGGGCATGAGGTCACACGCTAGGAAACCGGTATCAGCGCGTGGCATAGCAGCGGCGCCCCGGTTTGTCACCGGCAAGCGGCACGGACGGTCGCCCGGTTCTCCATGTCATCATTTGGTTCTATATCATCGGGATGCGCATTAGGATGCGCGAAAGAATCGCTCCAGCCCTCATGGAGACGCCCGTGTCCCCGATCTTTCGCCTTTTTGAAACCTGGATTGATCCCTTCCGGGGATCTCCCAGCAAGGATATGCCGCACAGCGGCATAGCGTTCCTGCTCTATTTCATCACGCAGGTCCGCTGGCCCTTCATTGCAATGCTTGTGCTGGGCGGGGCTGCGGCCTTTATCGAAGTCGGTATTTTCAACTTCCTCGGCGACATCGTCGACCTGCTGGACAGCGGCAACCGGGAGACCTTTTTCAGCGATCACGCCTGGACCCTCCTGGGAATGGTGCTGGTGATCCTGGTTCTGCGCACGGCGACGCTCACTTTGATGGCGCTGGTGGAAGAGCAGACCATTGTTCCCGGGTTTTTCAACCTGGTCCGCTGGCAATGCCATGACCGGGTCATGAAACAGGGGCTCGGTTTCTTCCAGGACGATCTGGCGGGGCGGCTGGCGCAGAAGGTCATGCAGTCGGGAATGTCCGCCGGGGATTTCATGATCAACCTGCTGCAGGTTGTCTGGTTCATCGTTGTCTACGCGGTGACCACGCTCATCCTGGTGACGGAGCTGGATGTGCGGCTCGGTGCCATTGTTGCGCTGTGGCTGACCGGTTTCGGGGTGGTTGCCTGGATCTTCGTGCCGCGTGTTCGCGGTGCGTCCAAGGGGGTTGCCAATTCCTATTCCGGCGTGACGGGGCGTCTTGTGGATACCTACACAAACATCCAGTCGGTCAAGCTGTTCGGGTCATCGGTGGAAGAGAGCCAGGGGGCCAAGACCGCAGTCGAGGCCTTTATCGGCAAGCTGCAGGCATTCACCCGGCTGCTGACGACTGTGCGGATGATCATGAATATCCTCAACGGTGTGATGATCGTCGCGATCACGGCCATGGCGCTGAAGGCCTGGCAGGACGGGGTCATCAGCAATGGCCATGTCGCCTTCGCGCTCAGTCTGGTGCTGCGGCTGAATATCCTTCTGAACAGGCTGTTCAATCAGCTCAACGGCCTGTTCCGCCATTTCGGCTCTCTTCAGGACAGCATGGAGACGGTGGTCAAGCCGATTACCCTTGCGGACGCGCCCCATGCCCGCGCCCTCAGCGTGCCGGAAGGCGCCGTGAAATTCGAGAATGTCCGGTTCCACTACGGCAAGAAAAGCGGTGTGATCGATCATCTCGACCTGTCTATCCGGCCCGGTGAGCGGGTAGGGATCGTGGGGCCGTCCGGTGCGGGAAAGACGACCCTGGCCAGTCTGCTGCTGCGGTTCTTCGACGTGGAATCCGGACGGATTCTGGTCGATGGGCAGGATATCCGGGAAGTGTCGCAGGAGTCCCTGCGCCGCTCTATCGGCATGGTGACGCAGGATCCGTCGCTGCTGCACCGCTCCATCCGGGACAACATTCTTTACGGCCGGACCTCTGCCAGCGAGGAGGAATTGGTGGAGGCGGCCCGCAAGGCCCACGCCCTGGAGTTCATACAACGTCTTGAGGACAAGAAAGGCCGTACGGGGTTCGATGCCTTTTGCGGCGAGCGCGGGGTCAAGCTGTCCGGCGGCCAGCGCCAGCGGATCGCGATCGCCCGTGTGCTCCTCAAGGATGCCCCGATCCTGGTGCTCGACGAGGCAACCTCCGCGCTGGATTCCGAGATAGAGGCGGCAATCCAGGAAAACCTGCAGGAGCTGATGAGCGGAAAGACAGTAATTGCCATTGCCCACCGTCTGTCGACCATCGCGGCGATGGACCGGCTGATCGTGATGGACGGTGGCAGGATCGTCCAGCAGGGATCTCACGAAAGCCTTCTGGCCGAAGAGTCCGGCCTGTACGCGCAGCTCTGGCAGCGGCAGTCCGGCGGCTTCCTGAAGGAGGATCCCGTTCCCGCCTGAGCAAAGGGCGGTGGCCGTGCGGATTGATCCGCAGGCGCTCCCGGCCCGTAAACCGGCAGCATCCTGCAAGAGGTTTTCATGTCACAGCTCGTCATCGCCTATTTTTTCACGGTTTCGGTCTTCCTGGCCGTTGATTTCATCTGGCTGTCGCAGATCGCCACCCGGTTCTATTTCGACCGGCTGGGACATCTGATGATGGACAGGCCGAACATGGCGGCCGCGGCGGCGTTCTATGTGGTCTTTGTCGTGGGAATTATCATTTTCGCGGTAGCTCCCGCGCTGAAGAGCGGGAGTCTGGGGACCGCCGTCCTTTATGGCGCGCTGTTCGGGTTCTTCACCTATGCGACTTATGATTTCACCAATTTCGCGACCCTGAAAAACTGGCCGATAAGTGTGGTCATCGTCGATATCGCCTGGGGGACAGTGCTGTCGGCCTTTTCCGCCGGGGCCGGCTACACGATGACCCGGCTGGTTTCCTGACGGTCATGCAGGACCCGTTGTCCCGGTTCCGCGCACGGTGGCACACCGGACGTTTCCGCAAAAGAAGATGAGATCTTGCGAACAGATCGGCCGCTGATGGTGTGATTGCGTGGGATGGTGATGCAATCGGATCGGATGGCGCCCGGTTTTCAGTCGCCATACGGGAGTTCCTGCAAATATTTCTGCTTGCCAAGGGTTTCTTGCAAGTATCGATTGACATAAATGACAATATTCACCGATCTTTTTCCTGATTAGTCATTATTTGAGAAATTTTCCGGTAGGATAAATTCAGATGCCGTCCTGAGATGAAGGGGAA
This sequence comes from Labrenzia sp. 011, assembly GCF_003075075.1. Classification (GTDB taxonomy): domain Bacteria; phylum Pseudomonadota; class Alphaproteobacteria; order Rhizobiales; family Stappiaceae; genus Roseibium. The sequence continues at coordinate 38,051 of NZ_QCYM01000030.1, forward strand.
GTATGCCAGAATTCTTGGGTGAATTGCCGGTTGCCTTTCTGATCGTCTGCCTGTGCCTGTCGATCGCTATCTTCTCCATCGGCTATTTCCGTGGGGCCAGGAGCAGTCATGCGGCACAGTCTACGAGGCTTTCCGAGTTCGGGAACGATGCGGCCATCCTGAAGCTCGTGGTGGAACATGCCCACGAGGGGCTTGTGATGCAGGACATCTACGGGCGCATCGAATGGACCAATCCGGCCTATTCCCGCATTACCGGATATACCGCCGAAGAAATCCGGGGGCGGCGGCCGCAGGAGTTCATTCTTGCGGGGGAAAGTCAGGTGTCGCCCGAGGAAATCGAGACCTTCAAGTTCGATCTGACGAAATATCACTCCGGCTTCGAGGAGCTGATCCACAACAGGCGCAAGAACGGGGAACTGTTCTGGAACCAGATCACCTTTGCGGTTGTGGAAGGCAAGTCTCCCGAAGAGTCCAAGATCATCGTCATCTGCCGGGACGTGACCAGTCAGGTGGAGCACCTGCAGGAGCTTTAGGCAGTGCGCAACAGGCTCAAGTACCAGGCCGAGCACGATGACCTTACCGGTATCGCCAACCGGGCGAAGCTCTCGTCCTTTCTTCAGGAGGCCGTCTCGGCGGCGAATGCCTCCGGCTGGCAGATCGGCATCATCCATTTCGACCTGGATCATTTCAAGGAAATCAACGACAGCCATGGCCACGGTGTGGGCGATGCGGTTCTGCGGCACGCCGCCCATGTGCTGGAAACCGTACTGGGAGACAAGGGGCTCGCCGCCCGTGCCGGTGGCGACGAGTTCGTTGCGGTCGTTTGTGCACCGTGCAGCCGCGAGCAGATGCAGTCCCTCGCAAACAGGCTTCTCGATGGGCTGAGGGTGCCTTTCAAGGTGGACAGTCAGAGCCTGAGAGTGAGTGTCAGTGTCGGACTTGTGCTTGCGGAGGGGACAAGGTCGAGCGTTTCCGACCTGATCAACTGCGCCGACCTGGCGCTCTACGCGGCCAAGAAATCGGGGCGCAACCAGATTGCCTGGTACACGGAAACTCTCGGCGTGGCGCATCGCCAGAAGCGCCAGACGATGGCGCTGCTGGACCGGGATCTGGAAGCGGGAAAGCTGACCCTGCTTCTGGAGCCGCAATACAGCTTCGAACACAGGCGGGTGATCGGCTACGAGGCTACCGCCTGCTGGCAGACTCCTTCCCGGGAGCTGGTCAATCCGGTCGACATGCTGTCCCCGCAGGAAGATGCCAAACATATCGCCAAAATCGAACGTTTCGCGTTGCGCAGCGGAATCGCGGAGATCAAGCGGCTTCGCGAAAGGTCGGCCCAGTCCCTGTTCCTGTCCGTCAACCTGACTGGTGCCAGTCTGAAGGACGCGGAGTTCAAGAGGAACGTGGAGACGCTGTGCGAAGAGGCCGTGTTCGCGCGGCAGGACATCGTCATCGAACTGGACGAGAAGATCATCCGGCTCGGCGAGGCCGACGGTCTGGCCGATTATCTCGGCAAGATTTCCGACCTCGGCTGCCAGATTTCCCTGGACAGGTTCGGCAGCGGGCATGGCGGTGCCGGTCAGCTCATACATCTGAACGCGGACAGGGTGAAGATCAGTCCGCTGCTGATTGCGGGCCTGGCGGACAGCCCGGGTCAGCAGCATCTTGTGGAAGCGATCATCCGGCTTGCGGCAACGCTCGGGCTGAAGACATCCGCGGCGGGCGTGGACCGGGCAGAGGAAGCCGACATTCTCAGAAGGTCCGGCTGTAGCGTAATCCAGGGAAACGTGATCTCGAAGCCGCTGACGCCTGCAGACGCCGAGCTGCATCTTCGGGACTTCAGGCCGCAGTTCGGACTGCAGTAGGGCGCGGCGAAAGAAGGCTGTGTCCTGACGGCAACAGTTGCCTTGTCATGCAGCACATTGTCGCATTTTCGCTTTTCAGTTCCCGCAATTGCAGTTATCACCCCTTCAGGTCAACTGTTGGTGGTTGGCTTCAGACCCAGCGGCCGCCCGGCTGCGCAACCAGGAGGGCTTACATGATTGATCATCGCATGATCCACCCATCTGCCGCCCTCATGGGTTGTTCGGGGATTGCTGCCCGCTTCCACTAGGAAGTCGCAGCCCATCTTCATTCTCCAGGACCTGGCGGTGCCGGCTTAAGCCGATTCATCCCTGCTGCACGCGTGTCGCACCCGTGTCTGCCGTCACCAGTTTCGCGATCCCGTTTCGGAGTCGATCCGATGTCAATTCAATATGCTCCGCATGTGGCTGCCCTGGCAGCGCGTTCGGATTTCCAGCTGCCGCCCGCGAAAGAGCCTCAACCGGGATTTTTCCGCCGTCTCCGCCGTGCCGCGGTGGCTGTCGGGCTCTTTGCGGGAGCGACCCTTGCAATTGCCGTGGTGTTCTTCATTCCGGTTCTCATTTTCAATCTGGGCCGGGTCGAGAGCCTGGAAATTGCGGCCGAGCTCATCCCGGCGGCGGTGTTCGCCAGGCAGCTCGTCGCCCTGTTTTCGGGGACATTCATCCTCGCCCTGACATTTACATGTCTGGTCGCCGGTTCGCGCCTGTGCGTGCCTGACAGCATTGTTCATCCGGTTCGGCAATCGTCCCGGTCCGACAGATCCCTGCATCTGCTGGCTGTCATGCGGTTGATCGGATCAGAGAGGTAACCATGTTCGACTGGTTCGAAAAACTTGTCGATCCGTTTGAGAAAACGGAACTCGACGTGCCGCCGAATGGCTTCTGGGCCTTCTGCTGGTACTATACCAAACCCGTCTGGCCGATCCTGGCCGGGGTTTCCGTTCTCGGCGCGCTGATTGCGTTTCTGGAAGTGATGATCTTCACGTTTCTGGGCGAACTGGTCACCTGGCTCGGCACGGAAAACGCGGAGACGTTCTTTCAGGACAACTGGCCGCAACTGCTGTGGATGGGGGTGGTGGTGCTTGTGCTGCTGCCGGTTTGTGCCGCCATCTGGGAAATCCTGTTCCATCAGGGCCTGATGGGCACATATCCCATGTCGGTGCGCTGGCGGGTTCACCGCTATCTGCTGAGGCAGAGCATTTCCTTCTATCAGAATGATTTCGCGGGGCGGATCGCCAACAAGCTGATGCAGACGGCGCTCTCGGTCCGGGAGGTCGTTACCCGTATCGCCGACATCCTGGTCTATGTCGCGGTCTATTTCATTGCCGCGCTGTTTGTGGTGGCGGACGCGAGTCTCTACTTTCTGATCCCCTTCGCGGCCTGGTTCCTTTGCTACATGGTGACGATGCGGATCTTCATTCCGCGCCTGAAGAATGTGTCCCGGGCACAGGCGGATTCAAGGTCGCTCATGACAGGGCATGTGGTCGATGCCTACACGAACATCTCGACGGTCAAGCTGTTCTCCCACGCGGAGCGCGAGGAAGAATATGCCAGGACGTCGATGACCGCGTTCCTGAAGACGGTGTTTTCGCAAATGCGGCTGGTCACGGGGATGAACATCACCCTGATGGTCATCAACATGCTGCTGCTGTTCTTTGTGGGAGCGATGTCGATCGGTCTGTGGCAGGCCGGCCGGGTCACCACCGGTGAAATTGCCGTGGCGGTTGCCCTGGTTCTCAGGTTTCAGGGCATGTCGCAATGGATTCTGTGGGAAGTGTCGGGCCTTTTCGAGAATATCGGTACCGTTCAGGACGGCATCAACACCATCGCGCGGGAGCGGGATGTGGTCGACGTTCCGGATGCCGTCGGGCTTGCGGTTCCCGATGGTGAAATCCGCTTCGACGGGATCTGCTTCCATTACGGAAAGCAGGCGGGCGTGATCGAGAACCTGGATCTGACCATCCATCCCGGGGAAAAAATCGGCCTGATCGGCCGCTCCGGTGCAGGCAAGTCCACGCTGGTCAACCTGTTGCTGCGTTTCTACGACCTGGAAAGCGGCCGGATCCTGATCGACGGGCAGGACATCTCCAGGGTTCGTCAGGATGACATTCGGGCGAATGTCGGCGTGGTGACGCAGGACACCTCCTTGCTGCACCGGTCGATTTTCGAGAATGTGGCCTATGGCAAGCCGGATGTGAGCCGGGCCGAAGTGGAAACGGCCCTCAGGAAGGCGCATGCCCAGGATTTCGTCCGCGAGCTGTCGGATCACGATGGTCGCACAGGGCTCGACGCCCATGTGGGCGAGCGGGGCGTCAAGCTCTCCGGCGGGCAGCGTCAGCGGATCGCAATCGCCCGTGTGCTGCTGAAGAACGCGCCGATTCTGGTTCTCGACGAGGCGACCTCCGCGCTCGATTCGGAAGTGGAACTGGCCATCCAGGAAAGCCTGTTCGACCTGATGACGGGCAAGACCGTGATCGCCATCGCGCACCGGCTGTCAACCATCGCGGCGATGGACCGGCTGATCGTCATGGACAAGGGCCGGATCATCGAGGAGGGCACTCATCAGGAATTGCTGGAGAAAAACGGCCTTTATGCCCAGCTCTGGCAACACCAGTCGGGCGGCTTCCTGTCGTCCATCGAGGCGGCCTGATTCAGGGGCAGAAAAACGTGGCTGGAATTAGGCGGTATTTCAGCCGTACTACAATCAAAGGTTTTAAAAAACGCCCCCTGTGTCAGAAAAATCAATCTCAGGTTTATATATTCTCAATTGAAATTTCTGATAATTTTATGTAACGTAGAGGTGCTGATCTTAATGGAGAGCAGTTATGCGTAGTTCAATATTATTTATTATTCCTGTACTGTTTTACATGGTTGTGCCAGATGCCGGCAGGGCGAACTCAATTTGTGAGGAAGCGTTTCAGAACATCAAAGGCGTAAGTGATGTTCCTAAATTGTTTTTCAGACGTATGCGATCAACTGGTCCGGAATGGCTGGAAATCGGCAAACGTGGCCAGATCGTATTGCCTCAGGCCGATAGTCTGATACTCGCTATGATTGCTAACCGCGAGCGTAGTGGTCGGTCCGTGCTTAAGGTGGGCGTTCAGCCCGAAATGATCAGATCGGCGCGAAATGTGGAACTGCGGAAAAATGATTTGCCTGGGACGTGCGAAAACCGGAGACGCGGATTTGTCGGCAGGTTGTTGACCGCTTTGTCTGGTGGGGAAGGTGGCATGTTCGCAAATGGTGCAAGTGTGCGCGTGAAAGAATACCAAGCCTACCATCTGCAAGACAAGGCGAACGACAATGCTGTGCTCTACCGGTTTCACGATTCGGTGGAAAATGCTGATGGAAAATGTGTCGCAACCGATGATGCGGAAAGCGGGAACCGGCGAGAATTTCTCTTTTCCAGCCCTGCAGAACGGCGTGTGAAAGCTCGCAATCTAAGGATAGCTTCGCTACTGAACAGCGTAGGACCCAGTTCGGCTGAAGCAGCGCCGCCCAAGTCAAGAGGTGCTGATCCAAAATCCTACGGTGCGCATAATTTTGACAAATTATATGTACACATGCTTGCAGTTGAGCCAAGACGCTCTGATAAGGATGCAGAGTTCGCATGCAAGTCTGTGAAAGTCCCTTTCCTCGTGAAAGGCGACGATGTTGTCGTGCAATTCAACAGACTGACTTTTCGCAATACTCACAAGAAGCG
>NZ_QCYM01000031.1 GCF_003075075.1 Labrenzia sp. 011
ATGGAGCAGTCCGGTAGCTCGTCAGGCTCATAACCTGAAGGTCGCAGGTTCAAATCCTGCTCCCGCAACCAAATCAATCAAAGCCGTCCCTAAGGACGGCTTTTTTTTGTCAAAATCCCAAAAATACTTCTCCAAAAAACACTGACAAAATCCTCAAGGTCCCGACACCACCAGCGGTAAAGGGGTAAGCGTTCGTTGAACCCCACCTGCCGCTTTTCGATTTGGTGCGTTAAGTGTCCGCTTATTTAAATGGACACTTAAGGGCCCTTAATGAGTAAGCGAAGAAAGCGGCGGAGCTGGTCTGATGAGGAGAAGCGGGAGATCTGCGCGCAAGCGGTTCTTCCCGGTGCATCGGTTGCGCAGGTGGCGCGCCGGTATTCTGCGAATGCCAATATGATCCACAATTGGCTGAAGGATCCCCGGTTTGCGCGAATGCCAGTTGATCCGGGCCACGTCGAGGAAGCGTCTTTCGTTGAGTTGGAACTGGCCCCGGCAGCTTGCCCTGCCCCGCCAGGGGTCGTTGTCCCGCCCCCGGAACCTGTCTGTGCAAGCCGGGTTGATATGACCCTTTCCGATGGCCGAAGGGTGTTGATCGAAGGCCCAACGGCCCTGGCCGCGGTGATGGGACTGGTTCAGGGTTTGATGGAATGATCCCGGTTCCATCGAACACCCGGGTTTGGCTGGCGGCCGGTGTGACGGACATGCGGCGCGGCTTCAACTCTTTGGCCGCACAAGCCGAACAGGTACTGGCCGAAGATCCATATTGCGGGCACTTGTTTGTGTTCCGCGGTCGGCGGGGCGATCTTTTGAAGATCATCTGGTGGGACAGTCAGGGGGCTTGCCTGTTTTCCAAACGCCTGGAGAAAGGCCGGTTTGTCTGGCCGGGCGCGAAGGCTGGCAAGGTCCGCGTCACGGCGGCGCAGCTGTCGATGTTGCTTGAGGGGATTGACTGGCGCATGCCTGTCCGCACCTGGACACCGCTGACAACAGGGTGACGACTGGGTGAAAATCGGATAGCGTCATAAATACAGAGACTTAAACCGCTTTTTCCTTTCTGCTTCCGGCTGCATCCGGTATAAATACAGCCATGCTGAAGGACTTGGACATCACGCCTGACGATCCGGCTGAACTGAAAGCCGTGAACCGGCTTCTGGCCGACGAAGTCAAGGCACTCAGCCTGAAGATCGAGCAGCTTCAGCACCAGCTTCATGGGGCAAACCGGAACCGGTTCGGCTCCAAATCAGAAAACCTCGATCAGCTCAATTTGAGCCTTGCCGAGGACGAGGCCATTGGTGTCGCTGCTGACCCGCAAAACATGCCGGAACCAGCCTCGGTGGATGCTCCTCCTGGACAGGCCAAACGTCAGCACAGCCGCAAGCCGCTGCCGGACCATCTTGAGCGCAAGGACACCGTCCTGATGCCGAGTGAAGACTGTTGTCGCTGCGGCGGCAAGTTCAAGACACTGGGTGAAGATGTCACCGAAGAGCTGGAATATGTGCCCGGCCGGTTTGTCGTGAACCGTATTGTCAGGCCGCGCCTGTCCTGTTCTTGCTGCGAGAGGATTGTCCAATTGCCCTTGCCATCGCGCCCAATTGAGCGCGGACGGCCGGGAGCGGGACTTTTGGCGCATGTTTTGGTTTCCAAATATGCGGACCACCTTCCGCTCTACCGCCAATCTCAGATCTTTGGTCGGGAAGGCATCGATCTGGACCGCTCCACCCTGGCCGATTGGGTGGGACGTTCCACTGCCTTGCTAGAACCTATAGCGGATGCCATCGGTCGGCTGGTCCGGCAAGGCGAAGCGCTGTTTGCCGACGATACTCCGGTCAAGCTTCAGGCGCCGGGAACAAAGAAAACCAAAACAGCCCGAATCTGGGCCTATTTGCGGGATGAACGCCCCTGGGCAGGCTCTTCTCCGCCGTTCGCCTGGTACCAGTTCACGGTTGACCGCAAGGGCGAACATCCTCAGGGCCACTTGTCCGGCTACAAGGGCTGGGTTCACGCGGACGGGTATGCCGGGTTCAACGGCCTGTTCGGGGAGAACAAGGCGCGGGAGATGGCCTGTATGGCCCATATCCGGCGCAAGTTCGTCGATGTGCACGCCTCCCAGGGATCATCCATCGCCGCTGAGACCATCCAGCGGATCGCCAAGCTCTACGAAATCGAAAAGCGGGCACGCGGAAAACCGCCACCGGAGCGCTCCGCCTTACGGCAAGCATACGCCAAACCTATCTTCGACGATCTGGAAGATTGGCTCGGCAGCCAGTTGACGCGGATATCGGGAAAATCACCGCTGGCCGCAGCGATCCGCTATGCACTCAGCCGCCTGCCGAAAGCCCGGCCGTATCTCGACAACGGGCATCTGGAACTGGACAACAATTGCGCGGAGCGGGCAATGAAACCGATTGCCCTTGGACGAAAAAACTACCTCTTCATGGGTTCAGAAGGCGGCGGCAAATCCGCGGCTATCGCCTATACCCTGATCGAAACGGCCAAACTCAACGGCATCGACCCGCAAGCCTGGCTGACCTGGGTTCTGGCACAAATCGCCGACCACAAGATCAATCGCATCAACGAACTCATGCCTTGGTGTTACGCTGCAAAAGCAGCGTAACAGAGCGCGTCGCCGCCATGAAGACCGCCTTCACCGGGCGGACACGATTCAGACGTCGTTAGAAAACGCGACTGTAATGCTAATCCAGCTTCTGGATGACCAGCCGGGCCATGACGTGCTTGTCGGAGCCGTCGACATAGACCTGAAGATAAATGCCCCCCACGTCGCGTCCCGCCTGATGCATCAGCATGATCTGCGTATCCGCGTCGAAGGTCAGAATCGCGTCGAGCAAGCTCGGGTCCATGTTCGCCGTCGAGACTGTCCCAAGCGCCAGAGGCTCAACATCGCGGCTGGCCGCGCCTGGATGGAGCAGCATGGCATAGCTGGCGTTGGGACGGGCCTCGGCCGACACCCGTCCATCCGTATCCGCCTGCGCGTCGAAATAGGTCAGCACTGAAACACCGGAGATCCGGTAGGTTCCCGCCTTCAGGGAGACAATCCCGGTTTCGGTATCAAGATGGATCGCATCGCCCATCTGGGTGATCACCCGGTTCAACGCCCGGAGATTTGCCCCTGGCTGCATCGGCTTCGTTTCCGGCGAGTGCTCTTCGTAAACGGCATAATCGGCAGCAAGCGCACCGGCAGTACCAGAACTCAGGGCGCTCATCGCGGCGAGCAGGACGAGACCAAGAGCTCGGAACGTTGAAAGCGGCTTCAGCCATCCGCCGCGATCGTGCGCTGTCCGGCGGGTGCCACCCGATCGGGAAGGTCCTGTTATCTCGCAGTTTTCCGTTCCGTTCATGGCGTTCTCCTTGGTTCGCTGGACATGCATAAGCCCAAATGCCTGCTCTTTTCTGAACAGTCTGCAGTTGCTCAGAAAAGCCGAAGCAATTCCAGGTTTTGACTCACATTTTCTGCTGTCGGAAGGCACGGTTTCGCTGTTTCTGTCGCTTGGCGGTTAAATGGGTTCTTCTTCAAAGTGTGTGATTGCTGGACGCTCGGGTCGTATGACTAGCAACCATGCATATGAAATCGAAATTGTCCCCCGGCCCTGGGGTCAAAGTTCAGGGCATCACTCTTCAAGATGACGAAGATTGGCTTGTGTCAGTTGAGGCGAAGCCAGTTGGCATTTGCCCGGATTGCGGTATCCGAAGCCGCCATCGTCATGGTCAGCGCACCCGTCAGTTGGCAGATTTGCCGGTCCAGGGACGCCAGGTGACGGTGAGGATGACACTCACGATCGTTTCTGAGATTCTCGATCCGCTTCACAGCTTCCCGGAACTCATTTCGTTCCGGGCGACCTTGAAAAACCGACTTCTCCAAAATCACCCGCTTGTCGCAAAATTGCGTGTAAAGAAGCGGATCAACGATCCCCTCATTTGCCTTGTCGCGCCCGATCCTATCCGTGAGGCTTCTGCGGCGTTCCTGAGACAGGCACGTTTCCCAATCCTCGCGACGATCATGCACTTGGCGGATCAGGTCGCTCATCGCGATTTCCAATCCGGTCACAAGGCCGAACAGGGCGGCCCTTACCGGCAGCTTGTGCAGATCCGTGAGGCTGACAAGGCCAACTATTCCCTCCGCGGCGACGAGAAACCGGAACGGCCGCTTGTCGGCGCTGACGATGAAAGCCAGGATACTAGCATCAAATCCGATCAGAAGCCGCTCGTTCAGCCTCATCAACTGGCTGCTCACCGGGAGGGGCGGCGCTGGTTCGTGAAAATAGTCAGACATTCGCACAACGCCCACGATCGGAGCAGAGACGTCCAAAGGGGCACCTTCCACGACCGGCAGAAAATCGAATTTTTCGGTGTTCCGCTCTGCGATCTCCGGCAGGCTGTCGTCCGGTGTGCAGCACACGAACTGATCGCGTGGCGTCGCGATCATCTCTACTGTCAGCCCCTTATGCAGCTCGTGAAAATCCTGCACGGGTTACCGCCCCATCATTCGCTTGGCTCCCGATCCAGATCCGCCGACACGCTCCGGAACTGCTCCAGGGCGGCTTCCAGGTTCTCGACGATCTCAGCCGCGATGACATCCGGTTCGGGCAGGCTGTCGATGTCCTCCAGGCTGTCGTCCTTGAGCCAGAAGAGATCGAGGTTGAGCTTGTCGCGGGCGATCAGCTCGTCGTAAGCGAAGCGTTTGAAGCGCTCGGTCTCCTTGCGCTCCTTGTAGCACGTGACGAAATCATCGAGGTCGGCGCGCACCAGCTGCTTGGTCTTCAGTGTCTTGTGGATGTTGGTGCGGTAGTCATAGACCCAGAGCTCGCGCGTCTGCGCCTCCCTGGACGCTGGCGTAAAGGGGCCGCCGAAAACAAATCCAAAAGCGAGATGGCCGGAAATCCAGAAATAATGGTGGACTGTTCCGTCACTTAGCGTCCGGCAACACCGGCCCCCACCTCCCGGCAGGCGCAGGTGATGCTTTTCATGTCCCAATGCCTGTCGCGTTGAATTGACTTCAGGAAATTGCCCGAACGCATTTGCGATGCAAACGCTGCCTCGGGCGGCTTCCTGAAGCCGTGAAATCGCTTGAACGCGACACGCTCTAGAACGCGATGGCCCGGTCGCCGTCCGGGTCCTTGATGCGGGTCGGCAGGCCCATCCGGTTCAGGAGACCCAGGAACGGGTGGGGGGGCAGTTCTTCCACGTTGACCATCTTCTTCACGTCCCACTCGCCGGTGGCGATCAGCATGGCGGCGGCGACCGGCGGAACGCCGGCCGTATAGGAAATGCCCTGGCTGCCGACTTCCTCATAGGCTTCCCTGTGATCGGCGACGTTATAGATGAACACCTCGTGTTCCTTGCCGTCCTTGATGCCTTTCACGAAGTCGCCGATGCAGGTCTTGCCCGTATATTCAGGTGCGAGCGAGGAGGGATCCGGCAGGCATGCCTTCACCACCTTGAGCGGCACGACTTCCTGCCCCTCCGCCGTTCTGACCGGTTTCTCCGACAGCAGGCCGATGTTCTTCAGCACGGTGAAGACGTTGATGTAGTGGTCACCGAAGCCCATCCAGAAACGGACATCCGCGCCGTCCATGTTTTTCGCGAGCGAATGCACCTCGTCGTGGCCACACAGATAGGCCATGTTCTTGCCCACCACCGGCAGGTCGTATTCCTTGCCGATCTCGAACATGCTGTTTTCCTGCCAGGCGCCCTTCTGCCAGGAATAGACCGTACCGGTGAACTCCCGGAAATTGATTTCCGGGTCGAAATTGGTGGCGAAATACTGCTGGTGGCTGCCGGCATTGATATCGACGATATCGATCTCCGTGACCTTGTCGAGATAATCGTCCTTGGCAAGGCGGGCATAGGCGTTGACGACGCCCGGGTCGAAACCGGCCCCCAGAATCGCGGTCACGCCGGCCTTCTCGCAGTCTGCGGAGCGTTTCCATTCGTAGTTGGCGTACCACGGCGGGGTCTCGCAGATCTTGCCCGGCTCCTCATGGATGGCCGTGTCGATATAGGCGGCGCCGGTCTTGAGACACGCGCTGAGCACGGACATGTTCAGGAAGGCCGTGCCGACATTGATGACAATCCCGGACCCGGTCGCCCGGATCAGCGCCGCGGTGGCCTCGATGTCGAGTGCATCAAGCTCGTGGCCTTCCAGAACGCCCGGCTGCTTCAGGGCGTTCTTCTCGTGCACCGTGGCGATGATCCGGTCGCATTTGGCTTTGGTGCGCGAGGCGATGTGGATGTCGCCAAGAACATCGTTGTTCTGCGCGCATTTATGCGCCACCACCTGGGCGACACCTCCGGCACCGATGATGAGAACATTCTTTTTCATGGGGTCGTAAACCTTCCTTGGAACTTGAGAGGGTGTTCGAGTTTCCGGTCTCAGGACAGACTCTGTTCGTAATCCAGGTAGGTGAATTCGCGGACGGGCGTGATCGCGCCGTCCAGTTCCTTCACCGCGATGGCCGGCATCTTCACGCCGTTAAACCAGTTTTTCTTGACCATCGTGTAACCGGCCGCGTCCTGGATGGAGACGCGGTCGCCGATGTTGAGCGCTTCGGGAAAGTCGAATTCACCGAAGATGTCTCCGGCGAGGCAGGACTTGCCGCAGACCATGTAACGGTGCGGCCCCTCATTCGGTCGCACCCTGGCGCTTTCGCGATAGATCAGGAGATCGAGCATATGCGCTTCGATGGACGCGTCGACGACAGCCAGGTTCTTGCCGTTGAAAAGCGTGTCGAGCACGGTGGTTTCGAGGGTTGTCGAATGGGTGACGGTGGCTTCTCCCGGCTCCAGATAGACCTGGACGCCATGGGTCTGAGAAAAGGCCTTCAGGCGGTCGGCAAACCGGTCGAGGGGATAGTCCTCGCCGGTAAAGTGGATGCCGCCGCCAAGGCTGACCCATTCGGCCCGCTGCAGCAGCGCGCCGAACTTCTGCTCGATATCGCCGAGCATCCGGTCGAACAGCGCGAAATCGGCATTTTCGCAGTTGTTGTGGATCATGAAACCGCTGACCCGGTCCATGACCCCGGCCACCTTTTCGACATCCCATTCGCCCAGGCGCGAGAACGGGCGGGCGGGATCGGCAAGATCGAAACCGGACGAACTGATCTGCGGGTTCAGGCGCAGCCCGCGCACGATGCCGGCCGACCTGTCGGCAAACCGCTCCAGCTGGCTGATCGAATTGAAGATGATCTTGTCCGCATGGGAAATGACTTCATCGATCTCATAGTCGGCATAGGCGACCGAATAGGCGTGGGTCTCCTTGCCGAAGCGCTCCTGGCCGAGGCGGACCTCGTTCAGTGACGATGAGGTGGTTCCGTCCATGTAGTCGCGCATGAAGTCGAACACGCACCATGTCGCGAAACATTTCAGGGCCAGAAGCGCCTTGGCGCCCGACCGCTCTCGCACATAGGCGATCTTCTCCAGATTGCGGAGCAGACCGGCCTTGTCGATCAGGTAGTAAGGTGTCTGTATCATTTAGGTCCAACGCCGTTGTTGTATGCGGCCGAATTTGCAGGCGCGTCCGGGCATGCGCAGACTCCGCACAGACCTGCACACCGGATCGGGCAGCGGGGCGGAACTCCGGAATGCGCACCGGACGAGCCGTTGGTGTGACTGATAGCGTTTCAGGGCCGCTTTCCGCAAGCAGGTGCGGGAATTCCCGTGCGATCCATTCCCGGCCGCCGCACCGTGGCGGCATGAAAATCTGCTGCGATGCGCCGAGGGACCGGCATTCGTGCACCGTTACGTCTTGTTCAGCGCATTGACCAGATCCTGCAGGGACGCAAGATTATGCACGGGCCGGAATTCGTCCACGTGAGGCAGCATGGCGCGAATGCCGCGCGCGTTGGGCTGGAACATATCGTAGCGCAACAGCGGATTAAGCCAAATCAGCCGGCGGCAGGACCGGTGCAACCGGTTGATTTCCTTTTCCAGCAGATCGATGTTCTGATGTTCCAGCCCGTCTGTGATCAGGAGGACGACAGCCCCCTGAGCTAGGACCCGGCGTGCCCAAAGACGGTTGAATTCCTTCAGTGTCTGGCCGATGCGCGTCCCGCCGGACCAGTCCCGGACGGCGGTGGCGCATTCGTCCATTGCCTGGTCCGGGTCCTTCGACCGCAACTGCCGGCTTACATTGCTGAGCCTTGTTCCGAACAGGAAGGTCGAGACCTGCGGGCGCCTTTCGGACAGCATGTGGACGAAATGCAGGAGAATGCGGGTGTAGTCGCTCATGGAACCGGAGATGTCGGCCAGAAAGACCAGGGGCGGCGGCTTCTGCCGGCGCTGGCGGAAACGCGGGATCATCACGTCGCCCCCCTGGGCGAGAGAGGCCCGCATCGATGCTCTCGGATCGATCCTTCCGGAGTGCGACGGCCCCAGACGGCGCGTTTTAACCAGATCGTCCGGCAGGGCGAGCTTTTCGATGGCGGCTTTTGCCCGATCAAGCTCCGATAGTGTCATCTGGGCGAAATCGACGGTCTTTAGGACCTCGAACGCGGACGCGGTCTGGCTGGCGTCGACGTGTGTCTCTTCTCCTGGCTGTTGCGGTGGTTTGCGCTGCTGAAGAGGCATCAGGGCAGTGCTGACGCGGGTCCGTCCCGGCTTGCTTTTTTCCTTCGCTGGACTTCTCTGCGAGAGCGGAGACATGAGCGTCTGGATCTTCCGTGTCATGTCCGGACTGCGCCAGAAGAGCTGGAATGCGTCTTCGAAGACGGCGAGATCCTCTTTCCGTGAGACAAGGACGGATCGCAGAACGGCACGAAACTGGGATTGCGTTCCGATGCCTGCGGCTTCGACCGCGACGATGGCGTCGAGGATTGTCGCGGGGCCGATTTTCAACCCGCATGTTCTCAACGCGCGGGCGAAATGGGCGATGTTCGTGGCGAGATGCCCGGTCTCCTGAGTGTCTGCTGGCATGTTCATTATCGGTCCTTGCCGTCTTGTGTACCCAGGGGCCGGTCCCGGGTGGAAAGACGAAATGGCGCAACGCCATCAGGAAGTGCAGGCGGATGGGGCCGTGCACCCGGTCTCAGCGCATGCCACCCTGATCTGTCGCGGTGTCCTCCGTGACCGAGGCGAGAAGCTCCTGTCCGTCGGCTCCCTGAATGCGGGCGACGTCGTCCTGATACTTCAGGATTGCGCCGAGAGTGTTGGAAACGGTTCGAGGATCGAGAGAGGTGCGGTCAAGCTCGACGAGGGCGTTGGCCCAGTCGATGGTTTCGGCAATTCCCGGATTCTTGAACAGGTCCATGGTCCGGAGCCCCTGCACAAAGGTCACGATCTGTGCAGACAAGCGCTCATGACATCCCGGTGCCTTGCGCCGCAGGATGTCCAGTTCCCGGTCGGCATCGGGATAATCCACCCAGTGATAAAGGCATCGCCGTTTCAGGGCATCGTGAATTTCCCGCGTGCGGTTGGTCGTGACGATGACGATCGGAGGTTCGCTTGCCCGGATAGTCCCGATTTCCGGGATCGTGACCTGAAAGTCGGAGAGCACCTCAAGCAAAAAGGCCTCGAAGGCCTCATCGGCCCGGTCGAGCTCGTCGATCAGGAACACAGGCGCGCGACCATCGTGCACCTCCAGTGCCTGAAGGACCGGGCGCCTGATCAGATAGCGGTCGGAAAAGATGCCTCTCTCCAGGGCGGTCCGGTCCTTCTCTCCGGTTGCCTCTGCAAGCCGGATCTCCATCATCTGGGCCGGATAGTTCCATTCGTAGACCGCGCTGGAAATATCCAGGCCCTCATAACACTGCAGCCGGATCAGGGGGCGGTCGAGCGTTCGCGCCAGGACCTTGGCGATCTCCGTCTTGCCGACACCGGCGTCCCCTTCGAGAAACAGGGGCCGGTTCAGTTTCAATGCCAGAAACACCACGGTCGCCAGTGCCTCGCCGGCGAGATAGTCTTCGGATTCCAGCATGGAGACCGTTGCCTCGATACTGTCTGGAAGAGGCACTTTGTTGTCGGTCAAGGTCTCAGCTCCATCGGATTGGATTCAAGGATTAGGCAGCCGGCCTGAAAGGATCTGCCGGACAATTCAGCCGCTGGGGGAGTTCTTCAGGTCCGTTCTCACCCTCTGATGCCGTAACGGCATTCACCATTTCATGTCGTTTTGCTGGGCTGCTCGCCAGGTAACCGGAATCAAAATAGAAAGAGACCGGAAGAAATGATCATTAAAAGAATTAATGCGAGAGAAAGAACTTTTTAATGCGGTCAGAACGTTGTCAGAGTGCATACAAAGAAGGCTGTGGACCGGGTAATCTGGTGACTATTTTCACTGATTGAGCGTTTTTTGTAATGCCATCGCCTGTTTGTTGGGCGAATTTGTTTTTCTTATAAGATGTATTTCATTTAATCATTTTCGCCTGCTCCCGAAATCCGCTTGGCTTGGGTACCGGCACAACGCTGGCTTCATCCAACGGTTAGGGGAAGCGTGAACGATGACCAAAGACGCGAATGACTCCAAGTCGATTTCCAGACGATCACTTCTGAAGACCGGAGCCGCTGCTGTCGGCGCCGCTGCCGGTTCGGGAACGATCACCGGATTTCCCACGATCTGGGCCCAGGAAATCAAGGACATTGAGCTGCGCCATGTCGGCGTGTCCTACTCGGTGGTGAAGGCCATCGGCGACCAGGCCTCCAAGGATCTCGGTTTCAAGGTCACCATGCAGAACCTTGACACGTCCGCATCAATCAACCGCTTCATCACGCAGCCCAATACGGTCGACATTGCCGATCTGGAAGGCTGGCAGGCCAAGCTTGCCTGCAAACGTGGTGTCATTCAGGGCATCGAGACCAAGCGGATCAAGGAATACGACAACTTCCTGCCCATCTTCACGAAGGGAGAGTTCGAGGGCAAGAAGGTCTCGGATCAGGGCATCTCACCCTATGCCGCCCTTTACATGACCGGGCAGGATTCCACCGAACTCGCGGACGGAGTGTCCGAATGGATGACCAATGTTCCGCAGGTCTACAATGCGGACTCGATGGGCTACCGCCCGGACCTCGTCGGCCATGAAGTCACCGAATGGAAGGATCTGATCGATCCCAAGTTCAAGGGCAAGGCCGGCATCCTCGACGTGCCGGCGATCGGCATCATGGATGCCGCGCTGTGCATGGAAAGCGCCGGGATCGTCGAATACGGCAACAAGGGCAACATGACCCGTGAGGAAATCGACAAGACCATCGACAAACTCATCGAGCTGAAGCGGGCCGGACATTTCCGCTCGACCTGGACCACGTTCGACCAGTCGGTTCAGCTCATGGCCGCCGGCGAGGTGGTGATCCAGTCCATGTGGTCGCCGGCCGTCGCCGCCGTCCGCGTCAAGGACATTCCGTGTACCTACGCGCCGGTCAACATCAAGAACGGCAAGGAAGGCTATCGTGGCTGGTGCAACGGCATGGGCCTCATGAAGCACCTGTCCGGCAAGAAGCTGGAGGCCGCCTATGAGTATATCAACTGGTACATGTCCGGCTGGCAGGGCGCTTTCGTCAGCCGCTACGGCTATTACAGCCCGGTTCCGTCCACTGCCAAAAAATACATGAGCGAGGCGGAATTTGCCTATTGGTATGAGGGCAAGCCGGCACCGGAAGTCGTCAACGACCCCTACGGGGTGCCGATGGAAAAGGCGGGCACGGTGCGCGATGGCGGATCCTTCATCGACCGTGTGACCAACATCTCGTGCTGGAACACGCTGATGGACGAGGCCGCCTACATGAACAAGCGCTGGAACGACTTCAAGGTCGCCTGACGGCTTCATAGAGGTCCGGCGCCAGGCTCATCGTCCGGCGCCGGGCGGGCCATAATCCATATCGCTGGAGAATGAGAATGAAACTGAGCCGCAATGCTGTCGGCTGGCTGAATGTCGTGCCGCTGCTCGCGATCCTGATTCCCTTTTTTGTCGTGCCGATCTGTGTGATCCTCGCGGTCAGCTTCATGGAAACGGACGGCTTCGGCGGGATCTTCCCGGTCTTCACCCTTGAAAACTACACTGGCGTCTTCACATCGTCCCTGACGTTCAATCTCTACTACGAAACGTTCAAGTTCACTTTTCTCACGCTGATCTTCACGGCCGTTATCGGTTTCTGGATCGCCTATTTTCTGGTTTTTCACGTCCGCAGCAAAATCCTCGCGATGGGGCTTTTCCTGGTCTGCACGGTTCCTTTCTGGACTTCGAACATCATCCGCATGATTTCCTGGATTCCGCTGCTGGGAAAGGAAGGCCTGATCAACATGGGCCTCCAGGGCACCGGCGCGATTGACCAGCCCCTGGAATTCCTGCTGTTCTCGCCTTTCGCCGTGGTCGTGGCCTATGTCCATCAGCTGACGATCTTCATGATCGTGCCGGTGTTCAATTCGCTCTCGCGCATCGACAAGCGGGTTGTGGAAGCAGCTCTCGATGCGGGGGCAAGCCGGCTCGACGTGATGCGGTTCGTCATCCTGCCCATGTCGAAGAGCGGGATCGCCCTCGGTGCCATCTTTGTCGTTTCGATCGTGATGGGCGACTTTTTCGTGGTGAAGGTCATGTCCGGGGGCGGAACCGCCTCGGTGGTCGGCGCCTTCTACGAGGACGTCGGAGTGCTTCAGTATCCCTCCGCCGCCGCAAGCGCCATCCTTCTTACCATCGTCGTCATGCTCATGGTCGCCGCCATCCTGCGCGTCGTCGATATCCGCAAGGAGATCTCGCTATGACCGCCCGCATTCCCGGCGATAGCGCGAAACCGGCGTCCCGCGTGGTCCGTCCGCGCGCCAGCGGCCGCCCCTGGACCTTCTACGTCCTCGCCGGTTTCTTCACCCTGTATCTGATAGCGCTCTACGGGCCGATGATCTCGATCTACATTCTGTCCTTCCAGGATCTGAAGGGCGGGCTCGTCTTTCCCATGCGCGGGTTCTCGCTGCACTGGTTCCACGAACTCTTCTATCAGACCCGGACCGGCGACTTCAGCGGCTCCTTCCGTCGTTCGATCGGGCTTGCCGTCCTGGTGACCGTGATCACGGTGGTCTTTTCCTTCATGGCGGGGCTGGCGTTCCGCAAGCGCTTCCGGGGCGACACTTTCGTATTCTACCTGATGATCGGCAGCCTGGTTGCTCCGGGGCTGGTGCTGGGAATCGGCATCGGGCTTGCATTCACTCTGCTGGGACTTCAGGCCAGCTGGTACACGTCCGCCCTTGGCGCGCAGCTTTCCTGGACACTTCCCTTCGGAGTTCTGGTGATGTTTGCGGTCATGTCGCGGTTCAACAATCAGTGGGAAGAGGCCGCCCGGGACCTTGGGGCAAATGCATCCCAGCGTGTTCGGCTGGTCGTTCTGCCTATTCTCGCGCCAGGTCTCGTGGCTGTCGCCCTGTTCGGCTTCACCCTGTCCTACGACGAGTTTGCCCGCACGCTGCAGACCGCCGGCCCCTTGAACACGCTGCCGCTCGAGATCTGGAGCATGACACTCAATGTCACGTCTCCATCGCTCTACTCGCTCGGCACGGTATCGACCGTCGTTTCCTTCTTCATCATTGGCCTCAGCCTCGGATCGATCGTTCTGATCCAAAGGCATCGGACGTCTTCCCGTCGGGCGGCCCTGGACGTGCACATCGGAGAAAAACAATGAAAACCGGAAATGGCGACATCGAACTGGCCGGGATCGTAAAAAGCTATGATGACGGCCAAACCTATGCGGTGAACGGCATCAATCTGAAAATACCCGACGGGGCCTATTGCTGCCTGCTCGGACCGTCCGGCTGTGGCAAAAGCACCATTTTGCGGATGATCGCCGGTCACGAGGACCCCACGTCAGGAGAAATCGTGATCGGCGGCGAGAATGTGGTCGGTCTGGCTCCGGTGGAGCGCCGCACCGCAATGATGTTCCAGAGCTACGCGCTGTTCCCGCACCTCAGCGTGCGCGACAATATTGCCTTTGCCCTGCGTGTGCGCGGCCTGTCCAGGTCCGACAGGTATCGCAAGGCCGACGCGATGATCGAAAAGGTGCGGCTGACCGAGCTGCGGGATCGTCTTCCGGGCCAGCTTTCCGGCGGACAGCAGCAGCGCGTGGCCCTGGCGAGAGCGGCGATAACCGAACCGCGTGTGCTCCTGCTGGATGAACCCCTGTCTGCCCTTGACGAGCATTTGCGCATTCGGATGCGGACCGAATTGCGCAGCATGCAGCAGGATCTCGGCATCACCTTCATCCATGTGACCCACACCCAGCTCGAAGCGATTGCCCTGGCCGACATCGTCGTGGTGATGGACAAGGGGGCGATCCGCCAGTCCGGCCCGGCCCGGGAGATCTATTCCGCTCCCAGGGACCGTTATGTGGCGGAGTTCCTCGGCGGTCAGAATGTCCTGTCGGGCAGAATTGGCGAGATCAACGGAGTGCGGGCAACCATGAATGGCGCGCTCTTCAGCGAAGTCGCCATTCCGCTTCCCGCCGGAAAGCGCCTTGAAACGGGCCAGGAACTCGACATCGCCATTCGCCGTGATGACATCGAACTCAAGCCGCTTTCTCAAAAGGGCATGCTGCCTGCCGACAGCGCGTCCGTCGAGGGCACGGTCAACGGCATCGAGTACCAGGGCAACTTCGTCAAGGTGATGTTGCAGGCCGCCGGCGAGGACGAATTCGTCGCATTCGTTCCGGAGCGCAAGTTTTTCGAAGAAAATCTGGCGATCGGGGAGAAGGTTCTCGCCGTCTGGCAGATATCGCATACCCAAGTCATGGCCTGATTGGAGATGAGACAATGACAATAACGTTTACCCTCAACGATAGGTCAGTCACCGTCGACGTGGAACCATCCACCCTGGTGTCCGAACTGTTGCGCGACACGCTCGAGCTGACGGGGACCCATGTGGGGTGCGACACCTCCCAGTGCGGCGCTTGCGTCATCCATCTGAACGGGGAATCGGTGAAAAGCTGCACGCTGCTCGCCGGCTCCGTCGACGGTCAGGAGCTGCGCACTGTCGAAGGCCTTGCCGGGGGAACGGACGACCTTCACCCGATGCAGGTCGCCTTCCGCGACAACCACGGTCTTCAGTGCGGCTTCTGCACCCCGGGAATGCTGATGAGTTCCATCGATCTTGTGAACCGGAACCCGGACCCTACCGAAGAGGAGGTTCGCGAGTGGCTGGAAGGAAACATCTGCCGCTGTACCGGTTACCAGAACATCGTCAAGTCCGTGATCGCCGGCGCACAGGCCCTGCGGGACGCAAGCCGAGGAGATGACCATGCCTGAAGTCGTTGGAGTCGGCGCGTCGCCGAAACGCAAGGAAGACCTGAGATTCGTCACCGGGCACGGGAACTATGTCGCGGACATCAAACGGCCGAACATGTCGTTCGGCGTGTTTCTCCGCTCCCCGCATGCCCATGCCCTTATCAGGTCGATCGATACGTCCGAAGCGCTCGAACAGCCGGGCGTGAAGGCGGTTTTCACCGGGGAAGACATGAAGGCGGACAACGTCGGCGGCTTGCCGGTGGGATGGGGGATTTCCGGCAAGGACGGCAATCCGATGAAGGAACCGCCGCATCCGCCGATCGCGCTGGGCAAGGTCCGCTACGTGGGGGATGCAGTCGCCTTTGTTGTTGCCGAGACCGTCGAACAGGCCGAAGCCGCTGCCGAACTGATCGAGGTCGACTACGAGACCTTGCCGCATGTGGTCGGCGCTGTCGAAGCCCTGCAGCCCGGAGCGCCGCAGATCTACGACGAGGTTCCCGGCAATCTGTGCTGTGACTGGGATCTCGGTGACTGCGCGGCTGTCGATGCGGCTTTCGAAACCGCCACCCATGTGACGAGCATTGATCTTGTCAATCAGCGTCTCGTCGGCAATCCCATGGAACCGCGCGCAGCCATTGGCGAATACGATGCCGCCAACGGCCAGCACACACTCTGGACAACGAGCCAGTTCCCGCATGTGGTCCGTCTGCTCATGGGCGAGATGGTTCTCGGCATTCCGCAGCACAAGTTGCGGGTGGTCGCGCCCGATGTGGGTGGAGGCTTCGGCGTCAAGCAGTTCCACTATGCCGAGGAAGCCGTGGTGACCTGGGCGGCCACCAAACTGGGCGGTGCGGTCAAATGGGTGTGCCAGCGGTCGGAAGGCTTCATTTCCGATGCCCACGGCCGCGATCACGTCACCCAGGCGGAACTGGCCCTCGACACCGACGGCAAGTTTCTGGCGATGCGGGTCCGCACATATGCCAACATGGGTGGCTACCTGTCCACCTTCGGTCCCAACATTCCGACGAATCTCTACGCGCCCCTGTTGTCCGGGGTTTACGTGATCCCTTCGATCTATTGCGAAGTGAAGGTGGTCTTCACCAATACGGTGCCGGTCGATGCCTATCGCGGTGCCGGCCGTCCGGAGGCCACGTTCGTGGTCGAGCGCCTGGTGGACACGGCGGCGCTCGAAATGGGGATCGACAAGTTCGAGATCCGCAAACGCAACATGATCCCGACGGAATCCTATCCCTACCAGACCCCGGTGCTGGTCGAATACGACAGCGGCGATCCGCTGGGATGCCTCGAACGGTCGATGGAGCTGGCCGATGTCGCCGGTTTCGCGGAACGTCGCAGCGCTTCGGAGGCAAACGGCAAGTATCGGGGCCTGGGGGTCTCGACCTATGTGGAAGCCTGCGGCCTTGCCCCGTCCCGTCTTGCCGGTCAGCTCGGCGCGCGCGGCGGCCTTTATGAAAGCGCCAATGTCCGGGTCCACCCCTCGGGCGCGGTCACCGTGCTGATCGGGACCCACAACCACGGCCAGGGTCACGAGACGACCTTTGCCCAGATCGTGTCGGAACGTCTCGGCGTGCCCTTCGAAAACATCGACATCGTTTTCGGAGACACCGACAAGGTCCAGTTCGGCATGGGAACCTATGGATCCCGGTCCCTGGTGGTCGGCGGTTCGGCCCTCAACAAGGCCAGCGACAAGATCATTCTGAAGGGCCGCAAGATTGCCGCTCACCAGTTCGAGGCGGCCCTTGAGGATGTCATCTTCGAGAAGGGAGAATTCTCGGTCTCCGGCACGGACAAGAAGAAAAGCTTCCCGGAAATCGCGGGTGCGGCCTACGTTCCCTTCGATTTTCCGCTGGAGACCCTCGAGCCGGGACTGGAGGAACAGGCATTCTACGATCCGGTCAATTTCACCTATCCGGGCGGCGCTCATATCTGTGAGGTCGAGATCGATCCCGACACCGGTGTCGTGCGGCTTGACCGCTACACCGCCGTTGATGATGTCGGCACCATCATCAATCCGATGATTGTCGAAGGCCAGCTGCAGGGCGGCATCGTCCAGGGGGTCGGCCAGGCGCTCTTCGAGCATGGTGTCTACGACGAACAGTCCGGACAGCTCCTGTCTGGATCCTTCATGGACTACTGCATGCCCCGGGCGGACAACTTTCCCGACTTCACCATCAAGCCCCATTCCACGACCTGCACGCATACGCCGATGGGGGTCAAGGGATGCGGCGAATGCGGCACCATCGGATCGCCGGCGGCCGTGATCAACGCGGTGGTCGATGCCCTGCGCCCGCTTGGCGTGAGTCATGTCGACATGCCGGCGTCTCCGAATCGCATCTGGAACATCATCAACAATTCCGGCGCCCGCGCGGCGGCAGAGTGAGGACCTCCCGATGAAAGCCTTCTCCTTACAGAAACCCGCGTCCGTTGCGGATGCCGTTGCGGCCCTGGGGTCAGCGGAAGATGTCCTGCCGCTTGCCGGAGGCATGACCCTCATTCCGACCCTGAAGCAACGCCTGTCCGAATGCGCCGCCCTCGTGGACCTGAGCGATGTGCCCGAACTCAGGGGGATCTCCCTTGAGGGAGATGTCCTGGTGATCGGTGCCATGACGCGTCACACCGAAGTGGCAAATTCGGATGTCGTGCGCAAGGCCATACCGAGCCTCGCCGCCCTGGCCTCCAGGATCGGCGACCAGCAGGTCCGAAATCGCGGCACGATCGGCGGTTCCGTCGCCAACAACGACCCTGCGGCGGACTATCCGGCTGCCGTCCTGGTGCTCAATGCGGAGATCGTGACCAATGTCCGCACGATCCCTGCGGACGCGTTTTTCATCGGCATGTTTGAAACCGCGCTGGAGCCCGGCGAAATCATCCTGCGGTTCCGTTTCCCTGTTCCGGACATGGCGGGCTATGCGAAATTCGCCAGCCCCGCCTCCCGCTATGCTTTGGCGGGTGTCTTCGTGGCCAGGACCGGCGACAGCGTGCGGGCCGTCGTCACCGGTGCCGCCTCGTCCGTCTTCCGCGCAACCGACGTGGAAAACGCACTGGCCCGGGATTTCCAGCCGGGCGCGCTCGACCGTATTTCCATCGATCCGTCGGAGTTCCTGTCCGACATTCACGCCGACAAGGATTACCGCGGCCACCTTGCCATCGTGATGGCGAAACGTGCCGTTCAGACCGCCCTTGCGCTGGCGGAATAGGGAGGAATGACAACGGCAATGCCTGATCTGATGACCCCCGCGACAGGCGTGCGGGACAGGGCTTCGGCCCGGTGTCGGCGCCTTTGCACCCCGAACATTTGATTTCCGGCTCCCAGCCCGGATCTACAGTTCCAAAGGTATAAAATGAAAACGGTTTCTACGAAGGCCGGTGCAGGCTCCGCACCGGGGGATCTCGCTCGTCTGTCCGCGACCGACATGCTTGAAGGGTATCGACGCGGGGTATTCGATCCTGTCGATGTCATCGATGACACGATCTCGGCCTTGGAGGCCGTCGACAGCAGTTGCAACATCATGGTTGCCGACCTGTTCGACACGGCCCGGTCCGCAGCCGAGAAATCCGCCAGGGCCTACCGGACCGGCGAGGCAGGTCCCATGGAAGGGGTGCCTGTCAGCATCAAGGATCTGGTCTTTGTCGCGGGGGCCCCTGCAAAGGGGGGCGCTCCCTCCCTGGCCGGTCATGTCGCGGGCGTGGATGCCCATGTGGTCAGCAAACTGAAGAATGCCGGGGCGATCCCGACATGCAAGACGACCACCTGTGAGTCCGGATACAAGCTGACCGCCGACAGTCCGGTGAGCGGCATTACCCGCAATCCGTGGAATCCCGAGCGGACGAGCGGTGGCTCGAGCGGCGGAGCGGCGGCCGGAGTTGCTGCCGGTGCCGGCCCGGTCGCCATCGGGACCGACGGCGTGGGCTCCATACGGGTTCCGTCCTCGTTTTGCGGCGTGTTCGGGTTGAAGCCGACATACGGCCTCGTTTCCCGGGCCCCGGGCTTCTTTCCCCCGTCCTGGGGAACTCTGGCCCACACGGGTCCCATCGCCCGTACGGTCGCGGATGCGGAACTGACCCTGAAAACCATTGCCGGCTACGACGTCCGCGATGCGGCTTCCCTCGATTGCTGGGCCCCCGGGCGGGAGACCGGCGGAAGCGGTCCGCTGCGGGTGGCTGTTTCTCCCGATTTCGGCTATGCGGCCGTTGATCCGGCCGTCGCGGCAGCATTCAAGGCGGCCGTCGACAAATTGCTGGCAGCGGACTTCCGGGCTGATGATACCGTCCTCGAACTCGATCCGGACATCCTTGCCAGGGTTCTCAAGCCAATCGCACTGACCGAGCAGGCGGCCTCGATCGGAGATCGGACCGACGCCGATTTCACGGACTCCGATGAGGACTTCCGCGACGTGATCGAGGCCGGCCGGCAATACAGCGGCGTTGACTACATGGCAGCCATGCATCGCCGGTCCAAATTGCGCGGACAATTCGTCGAGTTTTTCAAATCCGCCGACATCCTGCTGACGCCGACTGTTGCCGTTCCCGCGTTCCGGGCCGGGACACTCGGCGTCTCGGAAATCGACGGCAGGCCGGTGGACGGGCATCTCGGCTGGTCCCCCTTCACCTGGCCGATCAACCTCGTCGGACTCCCGGCAGCCTCTGTCCCCTGCGGATACACGCCCGACGGATTGCCTGTCGGTCTCCAGGTGATTGCAAGCTGGGGACAGGAGGCCCGGATTTTCCAGGTTGCCAGGGCATTGGAACGGCTGCTTCCCTGGGAGGCGTCCTGCCCGGTCCTTCGTTGACGCCGGCGGACTTCGGCAGACCTGAAGCTCCCGGGGTGTGAACTCAGAGGCCGTCAGCGATCCTGTCGGCCTTCTGGCCGGGGTCATCCCGGTGGTTCGCCCCGATTTCCGCAGACGGCGAGAGGGCGTTCCCGAGGCTCAGATAGTGGGCCAGATAGTCGTGCAGGGCGTTCGCGGCCGCCGACTTGGCACCGGGCGCCTTGTAGAGCAGGAGGTCGACTTTCGGCAGAGCGGGAAAATCCGTCCCCGTTCCGATTTCCCGCATTCCCGGCACCTTGGCACTGCGGCCAAGCACAGTCACCGCCATTCCGGAAAAGACGGCCGCCTGCAGACCTGCGACGCTCTCGCTGACGCAGGCGATCCTCCAGGGGTGGCGTACGCTTTCCAGGCAGTCGATGGCGTGATCCCTGTAGATGTTGCCCGGCGGCAGAAGGGCGAGCGGCACCGGTGTCTCGCCTTGCGCATTGGAATTCTCCCCGGTCAGCCAGACGAGCTGCTCCTGGCGGACGACCTGGCCACCGCTGAAGTCGTTCATTCTGGTCACGAGGGCGATATCAACCTCGCCGCGATGGACCAGCTGTACGAGGGGGGTCGACAGGGAACACTGGAGCTGCACCCGCACGCCCGGAAAGGATCTGCGGAACAGGGCCAGGATCGAAGGCAGCAGGAAAGATGCATAAAGATCAGGCGTTCCGAGTACGACTTGGCCTTCGATATCCGGCGCGGACAATCGCGACAACAACTCGTCATGCAACCTGAGGATGGATTTCGCATAGGACAGAACGAGAGTGCCGTCAGGGGTAAGTTTCATCCTGCGGCCATCGTTTACGAACAGGTCGCAGCCGCAAGTCTCGTTAAGTCGCTGCAGTTGCAAGGATATCGCGGGCTGCGTTCGCCCCAGTCTCCTGGCCGTCTCCGTAACACTGCCCGTTTCGGCAACGCTCTGCAGGGAGCGAAGCATGCGGATGTCGAGACTGAGGAGGTTCATTGCTTACACCAAATACTTGCGAGGATCCGTTGACCGGAAAGATCATTGAAATCTAAGCAATATTCACGCCACGCAGCGGCAGGCGGGTCGGTGTTCCGCTTGAAAGGGGAAGAGTGGGCAAAGCGAAATCTGCAGGCTTCACGCCCTGCAGGACGGGGGACCGGAGAGGGCGGCTTGCGGGAACCGAAGTTCCGTCCGGGACGGATTTTCCCGACAGGAAAGTACAAGGCCGCGGTGTTCAGGCTCCGGCAACCTGATTGGACAAAAGCCCCGCCATTTCACCGGCGAGGCTTTTTCGCGCGCGCGGCGCGGCATGGACATTTCGCGCGAGCGATCCGCAGGTTCCGGTCCGGATCGGATCGCCGGATACCGGTGTCTAAGCCGGAACCTCTTCAAGCTGCATCTTCGGTGAAAGCGCTTTCGGGTCCAGCTTGAGATGTATGATGCTCGGAACGCCGGCCGACCGGGCGCGCTCCAGCGCGGCGGGAAACTCCGCATCGCAGGAAACCGGAATGCCCAGACCGCCGTGACTTTCCGCAAGAGCGGCAAAGTCCGGATTCTTGAGGCTGGTTCCCGACGGGCGCAGCGGATAATGCCGCTGCTGGTGCATTCGGATGGTCCCGTACATGCCGTTGTCGCTGACAATCACGACGACATTCGCTCCTTGTTCGCACGCCGTGCCGAATTCCTGGCTCACCATCTGGAAACAGCCGTCGCCGGCAAGACAGATGACATCCCGCTCCGGGTGCTGGAGTTTTGCGGCGATCGCAGCGGGCAGGCCGTAGCCCATGGACCCGGACGTGGGCGCAAGCTGGGTGCGCCAGCCGCGATAGCGGTAATAGCGGTGCAGCCAGGCCGAATAATTGCCGGCCCCATTCGTCAGGATGGCCTCATCCGGCAAAACGTCGTTCAGATGCCCGATGACACGCTCCATCTTCAGCGCGCCGGGCGTTTCCTGCAGCTGCTGCCAGGTTTCATATTCGGAGCGGGCCTTCGCCCGGGCCGGCCGTCTCGGGGCGGGCGTCGCCGCGGCCGCGAGTTGGATACACGCCGGACCGGGCTGGGCGACGACCGCGAAGTCCGGACGGTAGACCCTGCCGATCTCGGAAGGGTCGGCGTGAATATGAATGAGACTTTGCCGCGGCACGGGGACATCCAGAAGCGTATATCCGGATGTTGTCATTTCGCCGAGGCGGGCCCCCAGGGACAGGATGACGTCGGCATCGCGGACGCGTTGCGCAAGGGCCGGATTGATCCCGATGCCGACATCGCCGACATAGTTCGGATGACGGTTGTCGAGATAGTCCTGACAGCGGAACGAGGCACCGACAGGCAGATCCAGGGCGCTTGCGAAGCTCGCCAGTGCTGTACAGGCTTCCGCGGACCAGCCGCCGCCACCGACGATCACCATCGGGTTTTCAGCGCCATTCAATCGCGAGAGGACTTCCCTGATGTCGTCGTCCGCGGCCTTGCCGGACGGCAGAACCGCTTCCGGAACAGCCTCTCCGGCGGCCGGACCGGAGAGCATGTCCTCGGGCAGGGCAAGGACGACGGGGCCGGGCCGGCCCGACCGGGCCACATGAAACGCATGGGACACATATTCGGGAATCCGGTCGGCCCGATCGATCTCCGCGACCCATTTGGCCAGCGGACCGAACATGGCCCGGTAATCGACTTCCTGAAAGGCTTCCCGGTCGCGCTGATCGCTGGCAACCTGGCCCACGAACAGGACCATCGGCGTCGAATCCTGAAACGCGATATGCACGCCCGCGCTGGCATTGGTGGCTCCGGGGCCCCGGGTCACGAAGGCGACGCCCGGCTTTCCGGTCAGTTTTCCGGTCGCCTCCGCCATCATGGCCGCGCCCCCCTCCTGCCGGGCCACGACAACGTCGATGGCCGAGTCATGGAGCCCGTCCAGAGCGGCCAGGAAGCTTTCTCCCGGAATGCAAAAAACGCGCTTTACGCCCTGGGCAACAAGGCAGGCTGTTAGAAGCGCGCCGCCATGGCGCGTTGCCGAATCTGTCATGGTTTCGTTTCCTGGCGGGTTCTGTTCAGACAAAGTCTTCGCGGGCGACCAGCCGTTCCGCGGCTCTTTCGAAGCGCGTCCGGGTGGCAAGACGGGCGGCTTCGGAATCCTTTGCCTGAAGGGCGTCCAGCACCGCGCGGTGTTCGCTCAGGATGGCCGGACCGAATTCCGTGGCCGCCGCATTCTTGAGAAACGCAGACCTGAGATTGTTCTGGATGTTGGATTCGATCATTGCGACCACATCCGCGTAGTAGGGGTTGCCGGACGCCTGGGTGATCGTGCGATAGAGCAGAAGTTCCAGATCGACGCGCTCTTCCAGGGCAGCCTCCGGACCGAGAGCGTCCGTCGCCGCCATGCGGGCATAGATGCTCTCGATTTCCGCCATCTGCTCGTCGCTGCGCGTGTTGGCGGCGATCGCCGAAGCGCCCGCCTGCACGCCGGTCCGCAATTGCAGAAGCTGGACGATCTGCTTGCGTTTCTCGAAACAGGCCGGGCTGATCCTGAAAGCGGATCGCTGGCTCGGGTCTGCAATAAAGGCGCCGACACCACGCCGGGATTCCACGACCCCGTTGTATCTCAGAAAGGAAATCGCCTCGCGGACAACCGTGCGGGCAACGCCGAAGCGTTGCGACAGTTCAGCCTCGGTCGGCAAGCGATCGCCCGGTTGCAGTTGTCCGGATTCAATGGCTTCGCTGATCGACACAGCCACTTCATCAGGCAATCTGCGTGGGCGGTCGATCCGGTCAAACAGGGTGGCTCGGTCACTCATCATGTTGCTCCAGCTGATCTCCGTTTCTCTTATTACAATTCGTTGCGGAGGCCAATGAAGATATCTAAACAGAAAACAGGTTGTCAGACAACTGATAATATGTTTTCGTATTTGAAGCAAAGGGACGAAAACATGACTGCAGAACGTATCGCACTGATTGGTTTGGGTGGCATGGGGCGGGGGCTCGCCAAGAACATGCTGCTGTCCGGCCTCGATGTAACCGTGGCCGATCTCAATGCCTCAGCTGTTGCCGTTGCCAGGGAGCAGGGCGCCAAGGTGGGCACAACACCGGCGCAGATGGCGGCCGAGGCCGACATTCTCGCCGTCTGCATCACCACCGCCGAGGCCGTGCGGGATCTGGCGCTCGGTCCCGACGGGGCCCTGGCGGCGATGAAGCCCGGGAGCATCTTTCTGGACCACACCACGGTGTCGGTCGAGCATGTGGATATCATGCGCGAGGCCTGCGAGGCCTGCGGTGTTCTTTACGCGGAAGCGCCGATGACACGCACCCCGATCCATGCGGACCGCGGAGAGGTCAACATCCTGTTCGGCGGCAGCGAGGACGTTCTGGAGCGCCTGCGGCCGGTCTTCGACACCTATGCGGAGAACATTTTCCACGTCGGGCCCGCTGGCCATGCGATCCGGTTGAAGCTGATTCACAACTATATCGCTTTCGCCAATGTCGCGGCTTTCTGCGAGGGCTTCGCGCTCGCGGCCAAGGAAGGCCTCGACATGACAAAGGTCATCGGAATCATTTCCGCCGCCGGCGGGAAGTCCGGAATGATGGATCTCTACGGCGAGATGACCCTGCGCCGCGATTTCACGCCGCACATGTCGCTGGCCAATGCCCAGAAAGACGTTCGCTACTACGCCGAATGGCTGGAATCCGCCGGATTGCCGGGTTTCATGGCGCAGTCCGTAAACCAGACCTACGCGCTGGCCGCCATCATGGGTCATGCCGATGAAGGCTGCACGGCCGTGATCAAGCCATATGAGGAATTCTCGGGGGTAGAAGCGAAACTGCCCTCTGAAAAAGAGACCTGAGGTCGGCTGGCACAGCGCCGGGAGACGCTGCCAGCAGTCGACAAATTCGCATCAAAAGGGAGGAACCACCGATGCTCAAGACCACTCTACTGGCTACCGTTGCCTGCGTTTCGCTTGCAACGTCGGCTTTTGCGCAGGATGTCACACTGCGCCTGGCGCATTTTGCCGCCGAATCCCATCCTGGCCACCTGGCGGCCGTTCAATTCGCCGAAAATGTCGGCGAACGGACCGAGGGGGCCATCGCGGTCGAACTCTATCCGGCAAACGAATTGGGCTCTCCGCCCGAGCAGCTTGAGCAGACGGTCCTCGGCGCGATC
The DNA here is from genome assembly GCF_003075075.1 of Labrenzia sp. 011. Taxonomy (GTDB): domain Bacteria; phylum Pseudomonadota; class Alphaproteobacteria; order Rhizobiales; family Stappiaceae; genus Roseibium. The sequence goes on from NZ_QCYM01000031.1 coordinate 25,155, forward strand.
GAAATGAACCTGCCGACTCAGGGCGGACTCGACAAATACGAGAAGGCGTTCGGTACCGTCATGACGCCGTTTGCGTTTTCGTCATATGAGAACGCCCATGAAGTCCTCGACGGTCCCTTCACGGACTGGGCGGCGCCCAAGCTGGAAGACCAGGGATTGGTCATGCTGTCCAACTGGGAGTACGGCTTCCGCAACATCACCAATTCCGTTCGCCCGATCGAGTCGCCGGACGACCTGGTGGGACTGAAGTTGCGCACCCCGCCGGAGCTTCAGATTGTTGCCGCGCTCGAAGGTCTGGGCGCTGCCACGACCCAGATCGCCTTCACCGAGCTGCCCAACGCTCTGAACCAGGGCGTTGTCGACGGTCAGGAAAATCCGATCGGCGTGATCTATCACTACAATCTGAATGACTTTCAGGAACATCTGGCCCTGACGCGGCACGTGTACAACTCCATGGTCCATGTCATCAACAAGGATGTTTTCGACAGCCTTACGCCCGAACAGCAGACGATCCTGCGGGAGGAGAGCAAGGCGGCCGGGGAGATGATGCGCGCGGCCGTCATTGCCCAGGAAGAAAAGGAACTTGCCGAACTGGAGGCCAAGGGCATGAAAATAACGCGCCCGGACCTGTCGGGCTTCGCTGCGAAAATGGGACCGGCCCGCGAACGCGTTGCGGAGTACAGCGGAACCGAGAACATGCAGATGTTCCTCAGCTTCCTCGACTAATCCTTTTGGTTCGCCGCCTCTTCGTGCAGGCGGCGAACCTTGGAGCCATCCATGATTACTTTCCTGATACTGGCCGTGCTGGTCCTGCTGATCGCGCTTGGCCTGCCGATTGCCGTGGCTTTGGGCCTGACGGCGGTCGGATTCTACGTCCTTGAGGGCGATTTCCGCATTCTCGCCATGCTGCCGCAACGGATGTTTTCGGCAACAACGGGCTTCACGCTGCTGGCCATTCCCTTTTTCATTCTCGCCGGGAACCTGATGAACACCGGGGGAATCACCGAACGGATCTTCCGCTTCGCGGACGCCTGCGTGGGGCACCTGCGCGGCGGTCTCGGGCAGGTCAATGTTCTGGCGTCCCTGTTCTTTTCCGGCATGTCCGGTGCGGCGGTCGCGGATGCGGCCGGTCTTGGACAGATTGAACTCAAGGCCATGAACGACAAGGGATACGACCCGGAGTTTTCAGCCGCGATCACGGCGGCCTCCTCGACGATCGGACCGGTGTTTCCGCCGTCCATTCCATTCGTCCTCTATTCGTCGATCACCGGTGTTTCCGTTGCGAAGCTGTTTCTCGCCGGGGTCATTCCCGGTGTTCTCATGGCGCTGGCCCTGATGGGGGCCGTCTGGGTGGTTGCGCACAGGAGCAAAATGCCGAGATGCCCGCATATCGACTGGCGGGAGATCGGCCGCAGCTTCATGGATGCCGGCCTGTCGCTGCTGACGCCCGTGATCATCATTGCCGGCATTTTCGGCGGGCTGTTCACACCAACGGAAGCCGGTGTCACCGCCAGCGTCTATGCGATGGTCCTGTCCATGGTCGTTTACCGGGAGATCTCCTTTCGCGATCTGCCCCGCATTTTCTGGGAAACCTTGCAGCACACCATTCGGGTCATGTTCGTGATCGCGGCGGCCGGCTTCTTCGGCTGGTTGCTGATCCATCAGCGGATTCCCAACCAGCTCGTCGGCGGGCTGGTCGGTTTCTCCGACAATCCCGCAATCATCATGGCGATTGTCGTCGCCATACTGCTTGTCCTGGGCATGTTTCTCGAGGGCATCGCCGTCATCGTGCTGACCGTGCCGCTATTCGCGCCGGTAATGACCGAAATCGGCGTGGATCCGATACAGTTCGGGGTCATCATGGTCATGTGTTCGATGGTCGGTCTGCTCACGCCGCCTGTCGGCATGGTCCTTTTCGCCGTGTCGTCGATCTCCAACCTGGGCGTCGGCAGGCTTTCCAGAGCCCTGATGCCCTATCTCATAGGCCTGTGTGCGGTTCTGCTGGCGGTCGTTGCCCTGCCCGCCGTGTCCACGTGGCTTCCAAATCTGGTTCTGGGGAATTGACGATGCTGGCGGGGATAGACCGTTTCGCCGGGGCGGTATTGCGGGCCGTGCCGACCTTCTGTTTCGCGGCGCTTTTCATGTTGTTGTTCGTCAACGTGATCGCCCGCACGTTTCAGCTCGCCGGGTTTTCCTGGTTCGATGAGGTGGTCCAGGGTCTGTTCGCCTGGATGGTCTTCATCGGCACGGCTGCGCTCTGGCGGGAGAAGGACCATTTCAAGGTCGACTGGCTGCCGCAGGCGCTGCCGCCACGGGCTTCGCGGATCCTTCGCATCGTCACCTGTATCCTCGGCATCTGCTTCCTGATTGCCATGACCCGATACGGCGTGGACCTGACGCGCAAGGCCAGGGCGCTGACGCCCATTCTGGATCTGCCGACAGGGCTTTTCTACATCTCGATCCCGATTTCCGGGGCGGTAATGCTTGTCTATTCACTGGCCGATCTGGCCAGGCTCTTGTGCCGCCCCATTCATTCAAAGGAGACTACCTGATGATCTTCGATCACCGCACCTACACCTGCCGTCCGGGCACGATCAAAAAGCACATGAAACTCTACGAAGACCATGGCTGGGGCCCGCAATCCCGCCATCTGGGCCAGCCGATCCTGTATGGTGCCGTCGAGACCGGGGACGTCAACTCCTACGTCCATGTCTGGGTCTACAAGGATGCTGCCGACAGGGCGGCCAAACGGGCGGCGCTGGCCGCGGACCCCGAATGGCAGGCCTATCTGAAAATGAGTGCCGAGGCCGGAAATCTCGTCAGTCAGGTGAACACCATCCTGACGCCGGCGACCTTCTTCAAGGTTCCCGAAGGCCTGTCCTGACAACCCGTTCCTGACCGTAACCGGGACAGCCCCGGTTTTCGGTCAGGAACGCCTCTCCCCTTGAGGGCCCGTCAACACACGGGACCACAGTCCTAATGCCTGTCCGAAAGGGAGGACGCCTGCCAGTCCGGGTCATGGTCGGCCGGGAGCGGGGCAAGACCCGCATCCCGGATGGCAAGGATGGCGCAATATTCGTCTTTTTCCGAGGTGTCGCCACTGACGCCGACGGCGCCGATGGTCCGGCCCTCGCCGTCCTCGATCAGCACGCCGCCGGGGACCGGAATGAAACGTCCTTCCGAGGCGACGGAAAGGGCATTCTGAAAGGCCGGCCGGGCCGAAAGGTAGTCCCTGATCGTCCTGGATGGCAGGCCCATGCCCAGTGAACCCCAGGCCTTGCCGAAGGCGATGTCGAAACGCATGAGGCCGCTGCCGTCTTCCGATTTCATCGCCACCAGCCGGCCGCCGGAATCCAGAACCGCCACCGTGAGCGGTTTCATCTGTTCCCGGCGTCCCGTGGCGAGGACGGCCTCGACGATGGTCTCGGCGATGGTCAGGGAAAGACTTGAAGCCAGACGCATGGTTGGAATTCCTCAGTTGCGCATCAGATCGGGAAGCCAGGTCACGATCTCGGGAAATATCAGAAGGACGATGATCGTAATGACATCGGCGATGAAGAACAGCATGATTCCGCGGAAGACATCCGGCAGCGGGATGTCCGGACGCACGGCGCTGACGACGAAGCAGTTGAGACCGATCGGCGGTGTAACGAGACAGATTTCCGCCATCTTGACGACAATGATGCCGAACCAGATGGAATCGAAGCCGAGCGCCATCACGGCCGGGTAGACGACGGGCAGCGTCAGCAGCAGCATGCCGATGGCATCCATGAACATGCCGAGAACTGCATAGGCCAGCAGGATGCAGATCATGATCATCATCGGCGGTGCGTCGAGCGCCACAACCCAGGCGGTGAAGGCTTCGGCGACGCCGGAAAAGCCCAGGAAGCGCACGAAGATCGTCACCCCCCAGATGAGCGAGAAGATCATCACGGTGAGCTTGGCCGACTCCATCAGGCTTGCCGCGATCGGCCGCAGGCCCGCACCCCGGAACAGGGCCACTGCAAAGACGATCCCGGCTCCCAGGGCACCGGCTTCCGTCGGCGTTGCCCATCCCTGGTAAATGGCGGAGATGATCACCAACACCACCGCCATGATCGGCAGGAGAGGCGGCAGGGCGGCGAACCGTTCGCCCCAGGTGGCCCCGCCGACCGGTGGGGCGGCTTCCGGGCGCACCTTGGCCCACACGACGATGATCCCCGCATAGACCAAGGCCGAAACCAGTCCGGGCAGGAACCCGGCCAGCAGGAGGCGGCCGACGGATTCTTCCACGATGATGGCGTAGATGACGAGGATCGCGGACGGGGGAATAAGCGTTGCAAGCGTGCCGCCCGCCGCAACCACGCCGGCGGCAAGCCGCCGGTCGTAGCCGTAGCGCAGCATCTCCGGAATGGCGACGCGGGCAAATACGGCGGATGTGGCGGTCGAGGCGCCGGACACGGCGGCAAAACCTGCGGTCGCGAACACGGTCGCGACGGCCATGCCGCCGGGCAGCCATCCCAGCCACTTGCTGGCGGCATTGAACAGTTGCGAGGTCATGCCCGCATGGAAGGCCACGAAGCCGATGAAGATGAACATCGGCAGGACGCTCAGGGCATAGATTGACGACTTCGCGTGCGGCACGATGCCAACGATGCCGGCGGCGGGGCCCCAGCCGATGAGTTCGACCAGGCCGAGAAGACCGATGGCCGAGGCCGCGAAGACGACGCGCACTCCCAGGGCAACAAGCAGTACCAGAAGCCCGATACCTATCATCCCGACGAGGAGCGGGTGTTCAAATCCAAGTCCGATCAACATCTGTCAGTCTTTCCCGTCCTGGGAGGCCGCGAGCGCCTCTTCTGCTTCTTCGTGGGCGATGGCCGCCGCGTCCTTCATCAGCGTCACGCCCTCGGGGGTCCGGGACGGGTCGATGAACATGCGTATCGAACCGGCCAGCTGGATTGTCAGGCGCAGGAACCACAGGGAGAACGCCACCGGGACGATCAGCTTGGAGGGCCAGACCGGGAACTCGGCGTCGATCGTGGTGTCGCCGAGCTGATACGAGCGCCAGAAATGGGCGCCGCTGTACCAGATCAGCACCGCGATGATCCCCATGCCCACAAGCGCACCGGCGATCTCGGCCGCCCACAGGGGGCGGCCGCGCAGATGGGAAAGCAGGAGCTCCATGCGGATATGAGATCCCATGCGCTGGGTATAGGCGGCTCCCAGGAAAGCCATGCCGGCCATGGAGAGTTCGACCAGGTCCACATAGCCTGACAGAGGCGTCTGAAAGACGGTGCGCATGACGATCTGGGCGATTCCCAGACACATGAGAAGAAAGATGAACAGGGCGGCAATGAGATTCGTCGCATCCTCCACCGGCGACAGCCGGCGGTCGGCACATGCAACGGGACCGGTACCCTGCCTGTCAGCAGCCGGAAGTTTATCGAACATGGGTGGATTCCTGAAGACAAGAGCGGCGCCGCGGCCCGGCCGCGGCGCCTGAAGGCATGACGTTACCGGGCGCGGGCTTCCTCGGCGTAGCTCAGGAAGTCATCCAGGACCCCCTGGGCGTCGAAGCTGTCCTGATTGTCGGCAACCCATTTTTCCCAGACCGGCCGTCCGGCGATCTCCCGGAAGCGGGCCAGTTCCTCCTCGCTGTAGGTGATCTTCTGCAGGGTCTCTTCAAAGAGCTGCAGGTTGACTTCGTCCTCCGCGTCATAGGCGGCCTGCTGGGTGTCGAGCACGAGGTCCCGGTTGTCCATGAGAAGGGCCTGATAGGCCTCCGGCAGTGCCTCGAAAGCCGTCTTGTTCAGGACCCAGCCGCATTCCGACGTTCCGGGCGCCAGATTGGCGGTATACCAGTCGGCCTCCTCGTTGATCTTGAAGGCGACGTGGGCATAGGTGAAGGGGAAGGCGGCGGCGTCGACCGTTCCGTTCTGGAAAGCGGTAAGCGTCTCGGAAGCCGAGAGGGTCTGCTTGGTCGCCCCCAGTGCTTCCATGGCATCGCCCAGTCCGCCGCCTGCGCGTACCTGCAGCCCCTGCCAGTCCTCCAGTTTCTCCGGAGGCGTGCCCTTGCCCATCAGCTCGAACTGCTGAAGCAGGCCCGACACGTAGGGAATGGCGTTCCACTTTGCCATGTCGGCAACAATGGCGGGGTGTTCGAACATGCGCATGCGTGCATAACGCCCCACTTCCGGATCGCCGATCGGCAGGAACGGCAGGGAAAACACCATCCACGCCGGGTTCTTGCCGGGGTGATAGAAATTGCAGATGCCTGCGCCCTCGAAGGCATTGAGCTTGAGGCCGTCGAGGTTTTCGCGCGCCGGGCTGAGCTGTTCGGCGTAGAAAATCCGGATCTGGAACTTGCCGTCGGTCTCCTCCGCGACCTTTTCCGCCAGGGCCTCCATGCCGGATGTCAGTGCCCGCGAGTTGCCGTACATGGAAATCTTCCAGAAAACGGAAGGGCCGTCGACATTCGCAGCGATTGCGGCGCCGCATGTTGCCATCGTGGCCAACGATGCGACGGCCAGGGATTTCAGGGTCTGTTTCATAGGGTCTCCTCCCAGGTTTTCGAATTCGGCGGATCAGCCCGCCGGGGCGTTCGAGAATTGATCGCGCAGGACGTTTTTCTGCACTTTTCCCATCGTGTTGCGGGGCAGTTCCTCCACGAGGCGGATGTCCCGGGGATGCTTGAAGCGGGCCAGCTTCGGCCGGATCCGTTCCAGAAGCTCCGCCGGGTCGGGCCGGGCTCCCGGGGCGGGCACCACGGCCGCGATCACGGCCTCGCCGAAATCGGCGTCCGGGATCCCGACCACCGCGGATTCGCCGACGCCCGGCAGCGCATCCAGAAGCACCTCGATTTCCTTCGGATAGATGTTGTAGCCGCCGGAAATGATGAGGTCCTTCTGCCGGCCGACGATGGACAGGTAGCCGTCTGCGTCGATGCGGCCGAGATCGCCGGTGATGAAGAATCCGGAGTCCCGCAGTTCTTCCGCGGTCTTTTCCGGCATGCGCCAGTAACCCTTGAACACATTCGGGCCGCGCACCTCGATCATGCCGACGTCACCGTCGGGCAGTGGCCTTCCCGTTTCGGGGTCGGTGATGCGCAGATCGACGCCGGGCAGGGGAAAGCCGATGGTCCCCGCGCGCCGTTCGCCGGCATACGGGTTGGAGGCGTTCATGTTCGTTTCGGTCATGCCATAGCGTTCCAGGATGCGGTGGCCGGTCCGGCTTTCGAACCGCTCGTGGGTTTCCGCCAGAAGCGGCGCGCTGCCCGAAACGAAGAGCCGCATATGCGCCACCCGTTCGCGTGTGAAGCCGGGGTCGTCCAGCAGGCGGGTGTAGAAGGTGGGCACCCCCATCAGAACCGTTGCGCCGGGCAGGTCCATCAAAATGCGTTCCAGCTTGAACCCGGGGTGGAAAAGCATCCTTGCGCCCGAAATCGCCGTGACGTTGACGGCGACGAAAAGCCCGTGCGTGTGGAAGATCGGCAGGGCGTGCAGCAGGACGTCGTTCTCCGAAAACCGCCAAAGGTCGGCAAGCGTGCGGGCATTCGACAACAGATTGTCGTGACTGAGCATCGCGCCCTTGGACCGTCCGGTCGTTCCGGAGGTATACAGGATGGCCGCCAGGTCGTCGGGGCCGCAGACTACCGGCGTCTGGATGTCCTCTTCCTCGGCCGCATCCTCGGTGAGGCTGCCTCTGCCCCTGGAATCCAGCGTCAGGACCCGGCTGCCGCCAGGGACGACCATCGCGATTTCGGTGGCTTTCGCCGGGTCGCAGATGACGATGAACGGTTCGGCATCGCTCAGGAAATATTCCAGTTCGGCCGTGGTGTAGCCGGTGTTGAGAGGCAAAAGGACAAGGCCGCACCGCAGGCAGGCGGCATAGACCGCCAGCGCCTCCGGGCTTTTGGACACCTGCACGGCGACCCGGTCGCCTTTCTTCGCACCCAGCGTTGTGAAGAGATTCGCCATGCGCGCGGACAGGCCGAGAAAGGCGCGGTAGCTGAGCGCGGTGCCGTCGTCTGCCGTCAGGAAGGCGGCCGTGTTGCTGGCGTGCCGGCCAAAGAGCGGGTCGAAAAGATGGTTCGCCATCCGAATGTCCTTTGAGTGTCGTCCGGGCCGGTCTGCGGGAGCCGGCCCAGCCATCACGTCAGCTCACGGTGACCGATTGCGTCGACAGGCCGACATCCAGCGTCAGCCGCCCCTCGTTCCACAACCACCGGCGCAGGGAATAGCTCCGGGCGCCGGAGCTGTGCATGGGGTCGGCCTCGGCAAGACCGCGCGCCTCTTCCAGGGAGCTTGCCCGGTAGACGATAAGTCCGGCACCGGACAGGAGCTGCCCGGACTCGTCCGACAGCGGCCCGGCCTGAACGAGCCGGCCTTCGCCTTCCAGCCGGCGCTGGTATGCAAGATGGTCGGCCAGGACCGCTTCCGGGTTCGTGCCACCCTCCACCGGCAGGGACAGCACGACAAAAAGCTCGAGCGCGAGGGCACCGCGGGATTTCGCTTCTCGTCTGTATGTATCCCAGTCCACCATATCACCCTCCAAAATATCGATATTATTTGACATACGATAATTTTATCGGCAAAAGAAGAGAAAAATTGGGAAGGGATGCACATGAAATTTCTGGTCGCTGCTTCGAACGGTTCAAGTTCCGTCTTCAAGATCGTGGGAGACCGCGCGTTCAACCTGACGGAGGCCGTTCCCGGTGTCGGGCCGGACCTGTCCGCTCTTGTCGCCTCGGAAGAGCTTGTGCGGAAGGCGGAAGCCTTTGCGGGGGAAGGCGCCGGTGTGCCGGCCTCGGAACTCGTTCCGGCACTGCCCCTGGACGCGCCCGGCAAGATCCTGTGTCTCGGCCTGAACTACATTGAACACATCCGCGAGGGCGGTTACGAAATTCCCGACTATCCGGCCATGTTCATGCGCACGCGCCAGTCGATCATGGCGGCGGGCGAACCCATGATCCGCCCCATTTGCTCCGAAAAGCTGGACTATGAAGCCGAGCTGATGCTGATCGTCGGCAAGGGCGGCCGTCATATCCGCGAAGAGGACGCCCTGTCCCATGTCTTCGGTTACACCGTCTTCAACGACGGGTCGGTGCGGGATTTCCAGCGCAAGACCCATCAGTGGATGCCGGGAAAGAACTTCGACGGGACCGGGGCCATCGGCCCGGTGGTTGTCACGCCGGAGGACCTTCCCGAAGGGGCGCGGAACCTGAAGATCGAGTGCCGCGTCGGCTCCGAAGTGCTGCAGAGCTCGAACACCAGCAACATGATCTGGTCGGTGGCGCAAACCATCGTCATCATGTCCGAGTTCACGACGCTGGAGCCCGGCGACCTGATTGCGCTCGGCACGCCGCCGGGCGTCGGTCACGCCAGGAAACCCGATCCGCGCTGGCTTCGCCCGGGAGAGACCGTGGAGGTAGAGATCGAGGGGATCGGTGTCTGCAGGAGCCCCATCGTCGATGAGGCCGACCTGAAGGCGCAGGCGGCCCAATGACCGGGACGGACGACAGGCCTGCGGCTGCCCAGGCCGAGGTGCGCGCCCTGCGCGCGGCCAGGGCGTCGCTGGACGATGTGTCGATCGACCTGATCCTGCGCGAGGCGCGTTCGCACTACGCCTGGACCGACCGTCCGGTGCCGGATGCGCTCCTGCGCAAGATCTACGAGATCACCATCGCCGGCCCCACGAGCATGAACACCTGCCCTGCGCGGTTCGTCTTCGTGCGCGGGGCCGACGCCAAGAAGCGGCTGGCCAAGGCGCTGAAGGCCAAGAACATCGACAAGATGATGTCGGCGCCGGTCACGGCGATCATCGCCTATGACCCGCAGTTCTGGACGCATCTGCCGTTTCTCTTTCCGCATGAGGACCGGCGGCCCTTTTTCGAGGGCAAGCCGGAGCATTGCGAGACCACGGCGTTTCGCAATTCCACGCTGCAGGGAGCCTATTTCATGATCGCCGCGCGGGCCCTGGGGCTCGACGTGGGCGCCATGTCCGGATTTTCCAACGAGATCGTGGATGCCGAATTTTTCGCGGATACCGGCTGGAAGTCGAACTTTCTGTGTAACATCGGCTACGCTGACGAAAGCGCGCTGTTTCCGAAATTGCCGCGCTTCGCTTTCGAGGAGGTGTGTACCGTTCTGTAAGGGGGTGCCGTGGGAGTGGCGCCCGGGAGAATTCCGCGATGCAGACACATGTGTCCGCGCGCGGTGATGCGCATTGCGCAATCAAATGGGAGGAAGACATGAAACAGCTGTTGAAATGTGCCGCCGCAGGCATTGTCATGGCCCTGTGTTCGGCCGGGCAGGCTTCGGCGCAGGAAGTCATTGTCGCCAATGTCATTGACGGCTATCCGGCGCGCGCGATGTGGGTGCAGGAACTGACGAATTTCTTCATTCCGGAAGTCGACAAGCGTCTTGCCGAAACCGGCAACTACAAGATCGACTGGCACGAAAGCTATGGCGGAACCGTCGTCAAGCCGAAGGGTGTCCTTGAAGGGATCCAGCTGGGTCTCGGCGACATCGGCATTGTCACCACGATCTTCCACTCTTCCAAATTGCCCAGCCAGGCGATTTCGGCCGTCACGCCCTTCGTGTCGGCCGACGCCAGGGCGGTTGCCCGGGCCGTGGACGAAATCGCGCAGGAATACCCGGCAATGCGGGCTGAATTCGATGCGCAGAACCAGGTCTATCTGACCACCGGTGTCGTGCTCGATACCTATCAGCTCTATTCGCGCGAGAAGGTCGAAAAGCTGGCCGATCTGGAAGGCGCCAAGATCGCCGGCGCGGGCATGAACCTGCGTTATGTGGAAGGCATCGAGGGGGCGGCGGGTGTCCGCGGCGGCCTCACCGATTTCTACAACATGCTTCAGACCGGCCTTGTGGATCACGCCATGCTGTGGCCGGAGGCCGCCGCCACGTTCAAGATCGCCGAAGTCGCGCCCTACATGCTCGATGTCGATCTTGGTGCGGTGAACACCAAGACCCTGACCGTCAACAAGGACTATTGGGAAAAGCTTCCCGAAGAGGTCCGCACCGCGATCACGGAAGCGGCCGTCGCCTACCGGGACCATCTCGCCGATCTGGCGATGGAACGGGCTGCCGCAAGCCATGAGGCCTTTACGGCGGCCGGTGGCACGATCATCGAGTTGAGTGAGGACGAGCGCCGGGCATGGGTTGCCTCCATGCCGGATATCGCCGCCGAATGGGCCGCCGGTCTGGACGCGGAGGAGCAGCCGGGTTCGGAGATGCTGCGCGCCTATCTTGCAAAGCTTGAGCAGGCCGGCAGCGTGTCGATGCGGGACTGGACCGCGGGGCTCGGCAATTGAACCGACAGACTGAACGGATGCGGGGGAGGGAGTCCGGGTGGCTCCCTTCCCTCCACCGCGTCATGACGCGGACCGTAAACACGATCGCGCTCGGGGCGAATGCGGCGGGAACGCTCGTCGTCTTCCTGCTGGTGCTCGTCGTGAACTACGACATGCTTGCGCGCAGTCTCATCAACAAGCCGCTCCACGGCACCATAGAACTGGTGCAGTTCGCCATGGTCCTGATCGTCTTCATGCAGCTTCCGGACGTCATCCGCGCCGGCAAGCTCACCCGCTCCGACGGGTTTCTCCTGCTCATGGAACAGACCCGGCCCCGGATCGCCCTGCTCCTGAGGCGGCTTGAGGATCTGCTGTCCTTTGCCGTCATGGCGCTGATCGCGATTGCCTCCTTCCCGCTCTTTTTCGAAATGTGGGAAAGCCAGGACTATTTCGGAATTCCGGGTGTCTTCACGGCCCCCTGGTGGCCGATCAAGCTCACGGTACTGGCCAGCTCGATCCTGTGCGCGGTGATTTTCGCCCTCAAGACGCTTGCGCCCAAAAACAAAGAGGCCCCATGACGCCCATCGAGATCGGCGCCCTATCGGTCATAGCCATCGTGGTTCTGATCTATCTTGGCGTCTATATTCCCATTGCCCTGACAGCGGTCTCCTTCGTGTCGATCTGGCTGATGCGGGACAATTTCACCCTCGCGCTGAACCTCCTGAAGATCGCCATCGGCGAAAGCGCGATGGAATACACCTTTGCCACCGTGCCGCTGTTCACCTTCATGGGACTGGTGGTGTCGAAGGCGGGGCTGGGAACCGACATCTATGCGGTGATGAGTTCCGCGTTCAGATCCGTTCGCGGCGGGATCGGCATGGCGACGGTCGGCGCGAATGCAGCCTTCGCGGCCGTGACCGGCAGCTCGATCGCCTCCGCGTCGGTGTTCGCCCGTGTCGCCGTGCCCGAGATGCTGAAATACGACTACAGTCCGCGCTTTGCCGTGGGAGTGGTGGCCGGATCGTCGGTGCTCGGCATGATCATTCCGCCGTCGGCCATGCTGATCATCTATTCCTTCGTCGCGGAACAGTCGGTCGGCCAGATGTTCATCGCCGGTGTCATTCCGGGCCTGATGCTCGCGGTTGCCTATGTTGCGGCCATCTTCCTCATGGGCCGGTTCACCCCCGGGTTCGTCGGCGGCCGGCCGGCCGAGGACTACCAACCTTTGAGCTGGGCCGAGATCGTCCGGCTGACCCTGCCCATGGTCATCCTGATCGTGACCGTCATCGGCGGTATCTACCTGGGGTGGATGACACCGGTGGAAGCGGGCGCCGCCGGGGCATTGCTCGGGCTGGTCATCGCTGTTGTCCGCAGGTCCATGTCCTGGCGCGGCCTGTGGGAAACGCTGATCGAGACCGGACATATCACCGCCGCCATCCTGTTCCTGATCACCGCCGCGTCGATCTACAGCAGGATGTTGGGTCTCGCGGGTCTGCCGCACGAACTGGACCGCATTCTGACCGCGGGCGATTTCGGTTTTGTCACGGTCATGGCGCTTTATCTGGTCCTGATGCTGTTCCTGGGCACCATCCTCGACACCTCGTCGATCATCCTGATCGTGGTGCCGCTGTTCCTGCCCCTGATCGAGCCGATGGGCATGGACCTCGTCTGGTTCGGGATCATCACGGTGATCGGTGCGGAGATCGGTCTTCTCACCCCGCCGCTGGGCATATCGTGTTTCGTCATCAAGGCGACGCTCGACGATGACCGTATCACGCTGAAGGATGTCTTCCTCGGGGCCTTGCCCTTTGCCGGCGTCATGCTGGCCGTCCTGATCGTGCTGATCGCCTTTCCCTCTCTCACTCTCGTATTGCTGTAATAGGTGCCCCGATGAGAAACGTAACGCCTGAAAACATCAGTGAGGTCTTTGCCGGCTATTTCGGAAAAGACACCGATCCGCGCTTTCGCGAAGTGATGACCGCCTTTGCCCGGCATCTTCATGCATTTGTCCGCGAGGTGGAGCTGACCCATGACGAATGGCGCGCCGGTCTCGAGGCGCTGGAATGGGCCGGCCGGATCACCACGCCGGAACGCAATGAATTCGTCCTGCTGTCGGACGTGCTCGGCCTGTCCTCGCTGGTCGACATGATCAACTCCCATCCCGGTGCGACCAGCTCGAGCGTGCTCGGACCCTTCCATGTGTCCAACCCGCCGCCCATCGCCATCGGCGCGGACCTGAAGGGTGATTTCGAAGGCGAGGTGCTGCTGGTCCAGGGCCAGGTGCGCGATCTTGACGGCAAACCGGTTCCGGGTGCCACACTGGACATCTGGCAGACCGCGCCGAACGGGCTGTATTCCAGCCAGGACCCGGACCAGGACATCATGTCCTTCCACGGCCTGATGACCGCGGACGAAAGCGGCCGCTACGCCTTCACCACCGTGCGTCCGGTCAGCTACACGGTTCCCACCGACGGGCCTGTCGGCCAGATCCTGAATGCCGCCGGACGGCATCCCTGGCGCCCGTCGCATCTGCATTTCATCATCAAGGCCGAAGGCTTTCGCCCCCTCGTGACCGAGGTCTTTCCCGATGACGATCCCTATCTGGACGAGGATACGGTCTTCGGCGTGCGGGAGGATCTGGTCATGCACTACGAGTCCCGGCCGGCCGGAACCTTCCCGGATGGCTTTGTGCTTTCGGGCAAGGTCGAGGGACCATGGTCGAAGGTCGATTTCGACTTTACCCTGGTCGGGGCGTAACACATGCCCTGCCGCTCTTCCGGGCTGCGCTCGGCTTCGGACCCATGAATCGCCTGTACAGAACAGTTGAAGTCTGTTTCAAGCCCCTGAAATGGCCGGCATTGTCGCGAAGTGGCAAGGCGAGCCTGTCGGCGACGCCTGCGCGGTAGCCGACTCCTATATGCTGTCGGATGGTCCTCTTTTCGTTACGGTTCACGTCACCGGGGAGACTTGGTCCGCATATCCCATATGGCTTGACATAACAGGTCTGATGGATTCTGGTTTGTTTTGGCAAATCAATCCATTAGGTGGTCGAGATTTCGGTTCAATCAGCCGAAATGGCTGTTCCCCGCGATCCATGGGCTCAGATGCTTGCAACAATTGCAGGTCTGAAGGCAAAGGCTAACCGATATCGTCATCCGCCATCATCCTGATTGTGCTCATGGGACACGCAGAGGCATGGTGATGCCCGTAGTCCCGAAAAACGGCAATCTCTCAGCGCAGCGAAGTCAAGATCATGGAAAACGGATCACACATCGCGCCACGCTTCGGAGGGGGTGGTGAGTGGAGACACAGATGCCAAAGGCGAGGCCGGATGCGGCCTGTCCGGGGAGATATCGAGTGAAAGAAGTGCGCCCGCGTAAGCCGGGAGCACAGCAAGGAAATTCGGATACCGGCCCGGATTTCATCTCCCAGGTGAACTGAATATGAACAGCTAGTGCATCGTCAGTTCATGTCAGGGAATACATAGTGAAGTTATTCAAAACAAAGGAAAATAAATATGAGAATTTTGAGTTCAAAAGCCATCGTGGGCGCAGGCGCTATCATGCTGCTGTTTACGGGTACATCTTTTGCGACAAAGTGGGATGATTACAAGGCGGCGTGTAGTAGCAGCGGCGGTAGCCCTGGCGTCCATGCGGCTGGGTCGTTTGGTTGTCATATGGGTTCAATGGCTACACTGCCTAAAGGCTTTAAAGTTGAAGGTGGGTTGCAGAAAAAGACCATGAGTAAAGAAACTGTAGAAAAAGGCCCGGCATTAAAAAAACAATGAACTGAATTTCATCAGCCATCAGCATATTTGTGCTGATGGCTTTGGTTCATTTTTACAGACTTCTTTGAATCTGTTCGCCGT
>NZ_QCYM01000032.1 GCF_003075075.1 Labrenzia sp. 011
GGTATGAATTACGCCAAAAAGTATGTGTTTCGAAAAACTACAATAGGAACTTTTAACTAGTTAACCATAGTTGCAGCTGTACTCAAAATTGGTGCAGCCGCACTAAAGTAAATTTCCTGATCTTGAGATATAAAATTCCTAACAATTTATTAAATCGCTTGTTTGTTTCGTGTTTGGTTCGGCTTTTCGAGATTACGTACTAAAGGGTTTCTCTGAATAATTTAATGTGAAGTCATTCGCTGAGTATATGTATGGAAAGGCGTCAATATGTATTTCGGAGCTCGTAGCTATTCTCAGGATTTAAACCTTGGGAGACCGCTCAAGGAGCGTCGTTCCCGCGGTGGTCGGGACTTTCCGTTCACGCTGGCTCAACGGTTTGATTACCTGGTGTTCAGTGTCTTTGTACTGGATGTCGAAACCGGAAAGGTCGAGGTCACCTTTACTTACGACAATAACGGACGCCGTTGGGAAGCGGATGATCTTCTTGCGAAAGAGATCGCCGCCGTCTCGAGTTTCAAGGGCGACGCCTGTACCCCCGTCTACTACGACCCTTCCGTGCTGCGGTGCACTAGCGGTCATCCCTCCGAGGTGCGTTCGAAGTCGGTCCTGGAAACGGACCGGGCCGCCGTTCTGACTGTGGATCTTGGAAACGGCCTGCGGCTCTATCTGGCGGCTCATGTCCCCTGCGGATTTTCAGAGCCCCTGTTTCAGGGTGTCGTCGCCTATTTCGAGGATGTGGGGGGCGGTTTCCGGACTTACGGCGAGGACCTGGTTTACGGGCGGAACAAGATCGATCTGGTGAGCACCGGCTACTGGATCAAGTTCATCAAATATCCGGCGCTGGTCATCTACGGGAACGGGCATGTGCTCACCTCCAATCCGGCGGCGCAGATGCTTCGTCAGGATACCGGGGAATTCCATGTTTCGAAGGGACGCCTTGTCGGCCCGGACACGTTGCGAAGCTGTATTCGCCCGTCCGCGGATTCTGCGGTTTCCCTGGAGCCCTGTGACAATGGATTTCCCGGATTTTCCGATTCCGGTGTCTCGCGGAGCAAAGAAGGTATCCAGTACTTCGTGGAAAGCATCCCCGACCTTTCAGGGGAGAGCGGGCAGTCGGATCCTGTCAGGGACTACTTCAGAAAACGAATTGTCATTGCCTCGTCCATCCCGACCGTCGACGTGAATCCCCTGCTGATCAAGTCGATGACGGGTGTGACCCTGCAGCAGGCAAGAATAATAAAACATATAGTTTCAGGAAGAACTTTGCGAGAGGCCTCCGAGCTTCTTGGTATCAGTTACAATACTGCCAGAAATCATATTGCAATGGCTCAGCAGAGGCTGGGGGTCAATTCCCAGGTTGAGCTTGTCAATATTGTTCAGGGTGCGATTTCAATCTCTCCTCATCTTGAGATGAATTAAGAAAATATCAGGAGCTCAGGCGATGATAAAGTATACTGTGTATGCGCTGGCTGCGATGGCGACCATCGTGATGTTTTTCATCATCACGCTTCCGTTGTCTGTCGAAGTGCAGCTTTTTCTCGGACTTTCCGTATTGCTGGTCATGCATGTGGCGAAGGCCTTTCCGGGCACGCTCGGACGGGTGGTCTTTCTGTCCCTCGGCGGGATCCTGGTCGGTCGATATGTCTTCTGGCGTGTTTCCCAGACGATACCCCCTTTCGACAATTTCTATGATTTTGTCCCCGGTGTGGTGCTTCTGACTGCGGAGCTCTTCTGCATTCTCATGTTTTTCCTGTCGGCGCTCATCGTTTCGGACAGATACGAGCGACCGCGCCAGGTTCAGGACACGGACGAGGACGCCCCGACCGTGGATGTCTTCATACCGAGCTACAACGAGGAGCCTGGTCTGGTCGCCTGCACGATCGCTTCGGCCCTGAACATGGATTATCCAAAGCACAAGTTCCGGGTGTATCTTCTCGACGACGGGGCGACCGTCCAGAAGCTGAATTCGCCGGACAGAGCGGTCTCCCGGGCGGCGCATGCCCGGCGAGAGGCGCTGCAGCGCATCTGCGAGGATCTGGGCGCGACCTATGTGGCCCGCGAACGCAACGAACATGCCAAGGCCGGCAACCTGAACTACGGGCTTTCCAAGTCCGTCGGCGATCTGGTCGTCGTCTTCGACGCCGATCACGCCCCCGCGCGCGAGTTCCTGCGCGAAACGGTCGCCTATTTCAGGGACCCCAAAATGTTCCTTGTCCAGACGCCGCATTTTTTCCTCAATCCGGATCCGGTCGAGCGCAATCTGCGCACCTTCGACGTCATGCCTTCGGAGAATGACATGTTCTACGGCATGATCCAGAAGGGGCTGGACAAGTGGGATGCGACCTTCTTCTGCGGCTCGGGCGCGGTCCTGCGCCGTGCGGCTCTCAACGAAGTCGGCGGTTTTTCGGGGGTTTCCATTACCGAGGACTGTGAAACGGCTCTGGAGCTGCATTCCCGTGGCTGGAAGAGCGCATATGTCGACCGTCCGATGATCGCAGGTCTTCAGCCGGAGACGATCGCCTCCTTCATCGGCCAGCGCTCCCGCTGGTGCCGCGGCATGATGCAGATTCTGCTGCTGAAGAGCCCGCTCTTCAAGCCGGGTCTGAATTTCATGCAGCGGATCGCGTATATGTCGAGCGCCATGTTCTGGCTGTTTCCCTTCCCGCGGCTGGTCTTCATACTGGCTCCCATGCTCTTCATCCTGTTCAACATGAAGATCTATATTGCCTCGCCACAGGAATTCCTCGCCTACACGATGACCTATATCCTTGCGGTCATTTCAATCCAGTCGGGTCTCTACGGCAAGTTGAGATGGCCGTGGATTTCCGAACTCTACGAATACATTCAATCCATCTTCCTGTTTCCCGCGATCATTTCCGTGCTCCTCAATCCGAGGGCGCCGAAATTCAACGTGACATCCAAGGGGGAAACCCTGGAGGAAGAGCAGCTTTCCGTCCTCGCCTGGCCCTATATCGTGCTCTTCGCCGTCATGTTGTGCGTCACCGGCGTGCTGTTCTGGCGCATCGAACACGACCCGGGTCAGAGCGTGCTGCTGACCGTGGTCGGTGTCTGGCAGGTGTTCAACCTGCTGATTTCGGGAGCGGCTCTCGGAGCGATCCTTGAGCGCAAGGAGGTTCGCACCGCGCCGCGTATCCTGACCAATCGTGCCGCCGTCCTGCAGCTTCACAACGAAACCCTGCCGGTTGTCCTGAAGGAGGCCAATACCAACGGTGTGCTCATGCAGCTCGAGAAGATGCCCGAGGGTGGCAATATTCTCGGCGATACCGGCGTGCTCAAGTTCATGCCTTCCAGGAAGAGCCGGGGCGCGGCGGACAAGGACGGACGGGAGGTCATGTCCCCGGAGGAGCAAACGGTGCGGGTCCGCATCGCTTCGCAGCGTGCAGGCAATGCCGGCATGATGCTCGGAGCCGGTTACGTGGACAGCGTCGCGAATTGCGCGATGGCCTCGAGTGACCTGATCTACTCCGACCTGACCATCCCGAAAGCCCTGCACAACCGGAAACTTTCCGGGTCGTCGGTCCTGTCCGGGAGCCTGCGCATCGCGCGCTGGGCGCTGAGTGCGGGGATCCGTATCCCCATGCTTGCCGTCCTGTCCCTGCTGCGTTCCGGTCTGCGCCGCAAGCCCGCGGCGGGCGCACAGGAGCTGCCTGAAACCCTGCTGACACCTGCAGAGTGAGAATTGTCATGAAACATCACATGTTTTCGGTAAAAACCATGCCCCTGGTCAGGGCCGCCCTGCTGGCAACCGCGATGACGGTTCCGGCGCTGCCGGCAGCGGCCCAGGATGTGGATCTGTCCATACTCGAACCGCAGACGGTTCGCCCGATGGCGATCCGCCGGCTGTCCGCGACCACCGATCAACTGCGTCTGGAAGGCGAAGTGGCCGAAAGGGTCATGGCGATCTACGCGCCGCGCGACGAGGTGCTCAAGTACAGGAAGCTGCAGATCGATTATCTGACCGCAGTTTCCGCCGCCCCGGAAAATTCCCATCTGACGGTCCATGTGAATGGCCAGGCTGTCGGGGCGATAGAATTGAAGGCGGGCGGGCAGAACACGCTGCACAGCTTCGATCTGCCACCCGGGCTGCTTGTCGAAGGGTTCAACGAAATCCGCTTTCTGGCAGAGCACCGGCACAGGGTCGATTGCACGATCCCGGCCACATATGAACTCTGGACGGCTCTGAATCCGGCCAATACCGGCCTGGTGTTCGATCCGGGACCGGGGAGCCAGCCGCAGGTGCTGAGCGATCTGGCGATCCTGAGGTCCATCCCGACGAATGAAAAAGGTGCGACGCATATCCAGCTGGTCCAGATCGGCAGCGCCGCCATCGGCAATATGGATCGCGCCCTGGCCGTGGCGCAGTCGATTGCGGTCTTCGGCAAATATCAGAACCCCGCAGTCAGCATCCGGGAGCGTCCCGGGGCAGGCGCGGGCCTCGACATCATTGTCGGAACCAGCTCCGAGCTTTCCCAGGCCGGTTACGTCATCGGCAGTTCCCGGTCGGAGATTCCGGGCCTCGCGCTGATGCGGACTCCTGAAACGGGACGGATCGCCCTGATCGTGTCGGCCGAAAACCGTCTGGCTCTGGATCAGACGATCGAAGCGCTCACGTCCCGGCTCGCCGGACTTCCCGTCACCGGTTCGAGAGCCGGCGTGGCGGCATTCGTGAACAAGTTCGGAAAGAAGGTGGAGGCCGGACAGGCCATCACCCTTTCCCAGCTGGGCGTTACCAGCAAGCGTTTCGGCGGACGTCTGCTGCACCAGGATTTTTCGCTCAACCTGCCGAACGATTTCTTTGTCGGGGATTACGGCAAGGCGACGCTGGGTCTGAATATCGACGCCCTCGGAAATCTCTCCGGCGCCAACAAGCTGCAGGTGTTTGCCAATGGAGCGGCGCTTGCTTCGGCCGATCTGACGCGTTCGGGCATCAGCTCGCGCAATCCGCTCAATATTCCGCTGGGCGGATTTTCACCGGGCTACAACGAAGTCCGAATCGAGGTTTCCGCGCTGACCGATGGCGATGCTGTCTGTGACGTGGCGGAACAGGTTTCGGGTGACCGGCTATATCTGAGTGCCGAGAATTCGGCCATCGAGTTCGATACCTTCGCGCAAATGAGGGTGTCTCCGAATGTCGCGGTCAAGAATCTGCTGGCTCCGGCGTCTTCCGACACAAGGCCGGCCCTGGTTCAGGTTCCCGCGAATGATCCGGCCAGTCTCGAGACGGCCGCTCAGCTGGTCGTGGCCTCGGCCGCGCTCAATCAGGAAGTCCGGCCGGTGTCCCTCGTCGTGTCGTCCGCGCTTGTCGGGACACGGCCGGGTCTGATCGTTGCCCCGGTCGACAGACTGTCCGGTGCCGCGAAGGAGGCCTATCTGGAAACCATCAACGATGTCCGCCGGATACGCAGCGGGGGCATCACGGGGCTGCTCGGTCTCGACGCGATCAGCGAGGGGGACGACAGTCTCTGGGCCGATCTGCGCCGGTATGCCGGATCCGCCTGGCGGGGTATGGGGTTCCGGCTCAGCCCGGGTGCGAATTCGGGCCAGGAATTCGACCTGCAGCCCCGGGATGTGCTGTTCGCGCAACGAACAACCGACCTGTCTGCGGAAGAGCGCTGGGTGGCCTTCATGGGGGCGCCGGTGAAGCAGGATGCCTGGACGGTCGTCACCGGTTTGGGCAGTGAAGACATCAGGACAGGCGTGAGCGCTATTCTGGAAAAGAACAGGCTGTCCTGGCTGAGCGGCGATACCTCGCTCTACAAGGCGTCCACGGGCCAGGTCGTGTCCGAGCGCTTCTCCGAGCCCGGCTATTTCGCCACGGTGGCCAATCCCTCCGACTGGCGCAACACGAGGCTGGTGGTTGCCGGTGTGATCTCGCACAACATGCTCTCCTTCGTACTGTTCATGGCGGCATTCTGCGTTTCTCTCGGCTTCGTCTATTTCGTCGCCCTCAAGAACTCGGGCCGGTGAAATGGCGAAGTTGCTTTGCGTGGCAGTGCTCGTCTCCATGATATCCGCCGGCGGGATTTCCCCTGCCGGCGCCAGCGAGGTGATCGGTCAAAGCGCCCGGGAAAACGAGGCTGTCTCGCTCTGGCTGAAGTCGGCATGGCGCGAATATGTGCAGCGGTTCGTGACGGCTGAAGGTGCCGTGATCGACGATGGCAACAAGGGCATCAGCCACAGCGAAAGTCAGGGCTACGGCATGGTCCTGGCGGTTGCAGCCGACGACCGTGCGCTTTTCGGGCGTATTCGCGACTACACGTTCGAAACCCTGCAGGTGCGCAAGGATCACCTGTTCGCGTGGAAAGTGGAGCATACGGACAAGGGCCCGAATGTCGCCGATAGCAACAATGCAACCGATGGCGATCTCCTGATCGCCTGGGGGCTCGTCGAGGCCTACAAGAGCTGGGGCGACAACGAGGATCTCAACTCCGCCAGGCTGGTGCTGAAGGATATTGCCGAAAAGCTCGTTCGCGACACCGGCTTCGGTCCCGTCCTGCTGCCTGGCGAAAGCGGCTTCAGTTCCGCCAACGGGAAGGAATTCACGCTCAATCCTTCCTATTGGGTCTATCCCGCGCTGGAGGCGGTGGCCCGTTTCGACACATCCGCCAACTGGGAGGAAATCGCCGTCGTGGGCGAGGAAGTACTCGATCTCTCGCAGCGCGCGCCCAGCTATCTGCCTCCTGACTGGGTCGATGTGTCGGGAATAAAGCTGGACCCATCGGAAAAGTTTCCGCCGGAGTTCGGCTACAACGCAATTCGCATCCCGCTTTATCTGGCGCTCTCGGCAAATGCGTACCGGGAGAAAAAGGTTGCGGATTTCGCGGCCCTGAAGGGCTTCGACGCCCCAGGCGGTCCCCATGTGGTGCATGTCGTTTCCGGGGAAATCAAAAGCGTCATGGGCGGCAAGGGATTTGCGGCGATTGCCGCACTGACCCGCTGCATGGACACGTCCGAGCCCTTTCCTCCCGGGCTGCTGCGCGTCGGCGCAGACCCCTATTATTCATCGACCCTACAGATTTTCACTGTTCTGGCTTTAGCCGAGAGGTATCCGCAATGTTTGTCTCAAGAAGGATAATCACCGTCCTGGGCATGGTGCTCGCAGGAAGTGCCGCACAGGCGCAGACGGCGCCCTGGGAAACCGCCCCGGCGCAGACCAGCAATTCACCTTTTGCCCTGTCGCTTTCGGCCGGCGCGCAAACTTCCCCGACGGTCCGCAGTGCCGAACCTTTCGCGCTGGGGTTGCCCGATCCTGCACCGGCGGCCGATGCGCCGGGGACTGCTTCAGCCGGTCCGCGGGTGGATGAATCCGCCTTGCGATATTACGCCCACAACGGGGAAATCGGCCGGGTTTCGGCGGAGATCAACCGGTTGAAGAGCCTCTACCCGGACTGGGAGCCGCCGGAAGACATTTTCGATTCCAACAAGACCGTCGTGAACGAGCAGCCTCTCTGGGATCTCTTCTCCGCCGGCAAGACGCAGGAACTTTACGCAAAGATCCGGGAGTTCATCCAGCTCTACCCGGGCTATGCACCTTCGGGTGAATTGCGGCGTCAGGTCATGAATGCCGAGGCCCGCAGAGCTGTCGTCAATGCATCCGAGATGGGAAACTACGCGGAAGTCGTCAAGACGGTTACAAAGAACCCGACGCTGCTGGTCTGCCAGGAAATGGACATGATCTGGCGGACGGCCGAAGCCCTGTACAAGACCGGACGCGAAACGGAAGCCTTTGCCGCCTATCAGTATATTCTGGCCAATTGCTCCAATTCCGAAGAACGTGTCGCCACGGTTCAAAAGGCTGTGGAAGTTCTGCCGCGTCAGGCGGTTGAAAAACTGATCGCGCTCGGCCGGGCCGGTCTTGACGGACAATCGGAGTTCAACGAGATCTTTCTCGATTTCGTACGCGGCGAAGTCGGAAAGGCGGCTGCCGACGAGCTGCTGCTTGTCGACCGGGCCGATCTGGAAGCGCTCACCCGTTCGGCAAAGCTGCAGCAGAATCCCGGCGATGCCGAACTCCTTGGCTGGTACTATTATTCCCGCCAGGACTACGAACAGGCTGCGGAATGGTTCCGGACTTCCCTGAAACTCAGACCTTCGGTAAAATCGCTGGAAGGGATCGTCATCTCGCTGAAGGGGGCGGGCGATTTCGAAGAGGCGGAAAACCTAGCTTACGACAACCGGCGCAAGGATCCGCTCATTCTCAAGGCCTATCTGGAGGTGATGTCGATCCAGATCCTCGACAATCTGGAGCGGGAGCTCGATTTCAAACGCCTGTCCAGATTTGCCAATGCCATCGAGGAAGCTGAATCCGCCAACGGCGCGCAGGTTCTGGGCTGGCATTTCTATGAGCTCTACGATTTCGAGGAAGCAGAAACCTGGTTCGACAAATCCATGAAGTTTCATCCCAATGAAGCCGCCGTTGTCGGCCTCATTCTGGTGGCCCAGCGCAACAAGCAGACAAAGCGCCATAACCAGCTCATTGCCGACTGGTCGGGGGACTTTCCTGCTGTTGCGGCACTCAAGAGCGTGCGCACGGCCTCTGCAAGCTCGTCGCGAAAGAAGTCGGGCGGCGGGGGAAGTTATTCGAATTCCTCCTTGTCTTCGGCCCGCGAGGCGTTCAACTCCGGGAAATACAAGGAAGCGGTCGCCCTGCTGGAACGCAATGCCTTGCGCGGCCGGGAAAGCCGCACGAGCCAGCTCCTGCGGGGCTGGGCGCTCTTCAACAGCGGCAGAAGCAAGGAAGCGCACAAGATCTTTGCGGCGGCCGACGCCCAGCGCTCCACAAAGGAGACCCGTCAGGGCAAGTGGTTCTCCGAAAAGGCCATGTACAAATACCAGTGACGACGGCCGGAAAGTCTCCGCCTGAAGCTCGGCCGGGCTCTGTTGCTGTCTTCCCGCTTTCCCGATCCGGAACCGGTCGGCGGCACAGCGTCCGGCGGTATGTTGATGCCGTCTTCGTCAGCCTGCCGGAACCCGTTTCCCGGCAGGCCGGGGTGGGTCGCGCTGACAGGACTTCCCCCGGTGCGATCACCGGAAGCGCGGCGCGGAACGTGGGAGATCCTTCCCGGGAGGCCGCGAATGGCCATGATGCCAAACGGGTTTTCATCCCATAGAACAGTGCCACATCTCAATCAGACAGGCGGGCTTCGATCTGGATCTGCGGGACGGATCGCCGGCTCCGCCGCCCCGACCTTGAGCCGGGACCTTCCGGCACCCGGACGAGGCCCCGGCTCAAGGCCGGGACGGCAAACCATCTCCATCCGCATCCGGCTGGCACCGATAGGGCGCAATCAATTTTTTCCGGGAACTCTTGCCGGGGCGTTTCGTTTTCCTGTCATCGGGGGTCGGCAGGTGCCGGCTCCAGGAAACGGGAGCCGGCGGTCGAAACCGGACGACTCTCCCGATCACTCAGGAGACATTCATGAAACGGCTCAACAAGATCGCTCTGGCATTGACCGGTGCAACGCTGCTGGCAACACCTGTCATCGCGGCGGACACAGGTGCCGGCGTCAAGATCGGAACGCTGACCTGCGCGGTTGAAGGTGAAACGAATTTCATCGTCGGCTCCAATGCAGCTCTCAACTGCACCTTTGAACCGGCCAATGGCGGCCAGGCGGCCTATTACACCGGGACCGTGCGGGAGTTCGGCCTGGATATCGGCACGACGACCAATGCGACCCTTGTCTGGGGCGTTCTGGCGCCGAGCGCGGACATGGAAGCCGGTGCCCTTGAAGGGGAATACGGTGGCGTCACCGCCGGTGCAAGCCTCGGTGCAGGGGTGAAGGCCAACGCCCTGATCGGTGGTTTCGACAAGTCGATCGCGCTCAATCCGGTCAGTGTTGAGAGCCAGACGGGAACCAACCTGACCCTGGGTGTCAGCTACCTGTCGCTGAAGTCGGTCAGTTGATCGATCGACTGCCAACTGTTTCTGAAGAGGGTCGGCTTTGCCGGCCCTTTTATTTTGCCGGCTGATGACTTCTCGCCGCTTTCGACCAGGAGGGACTGACATGCCCGTACAAGACGAGTCCATTTCAGGTCTTCTTGATGCCTGGGAGCGGGAGGTCCGCAACGGTGGAGCGAATGCGGGATCGCTACTGCGGGTCACGGGCAGCCGGGCGGCGGGCCCGCTGCTGTTTTTGCCCGCTTTCGCGATGGTTTCGCCCCTCGGCGCCATCCCCGGCATTCATATCGGCTTGTCCACGGTCATTGTGCTCGTCGCTGTCCAGGTGATCATCGGTTCGAGCGAGATCTGGCTGCCATCCTTTCTCAGGAAAAGGGAATTGCCCAGGGACAAGATGATCTCTGCTGTCGAGAGGCTGCGTCCGCACGCAAAGACGGTCGACAGGTTTCTCGGACGGCGGCTGACATTTCTGACCGGAAATTCGATGACACGCTTTGTCGCCGGACTGTGCGTGCTTCTGGCCGTGCTTGTCTATCCCGCGACATTCATTCCCGTACTGCCCGCGCTGCCGGGCGGCGCCATCGTCCTTCTGTCGCTCGGCCTGCTGACAAGGGATGGCGTGGTGACGCTCTTCGGACTGGTGCTTTCGGCGGTGGCCCTGGGCGTGCTGGGCTATTTCGTGGCGTAGCAGTGTTTTCCACGCATGCGCGCTGGTTGATCTGCCGCGCACTGAAGCAGGATCAAGGGACGATGCGGCCCAATGGCCTGCGGCGTGGCCATAGAGGCGCGCATCCTGTTGTCCGCACCAGGCGGCGCTCCCGGGGCGCAATTTTGAATGCTATCTGCTAAAATCAGAACTGGATGAACATCTGCCTGTACGGGGAGGGGAGGGAACCATGAGGGATGCCGCTCTTGCCATCGCGGCGACTGCGCTGGCCTTCATCACGGGTGTGTCTGCTGAAGTGTCTGCCCAACAGATCCGGGCCGAGGGATCGGTCAATCTGACACCATTCGAGGCCCGTGGCATCAGCCTGTCGACGATCTATTCGGTGGATGCGGACTTCGCCGACAAACACCAGGTGGACGTCCCCGTGGCCTTCAGCCTGGCCGCCCCACGCCGCCAAGGTCAGAAGATCAGCGCTCAGGCCAAGCCTTCCGGTGGTGGCCCGATCAAAATCTATTTCACGACCGACGACGCCGAGAGGAACATTTTTTCCTCTCTTCAGATCGTCACCTACACCTTGAAGACCGATGATCCGGACATGCGGCTAAAGGTTGGGGATCATCTGGCTGTCGAATTGTTGAAGAAGCTGGGCGCAGATCAGGACACACGGCTGAACGTCCGGCGTGAAGTGCTGATCGGCAATCTGCCTGCCGCCGAAATCGTCGGGAGTTTCGTGAACAAGGAGGGAGACCGGTTGATCGTCCGGCTTGTCGCTTTGGCGCGGCCGGAGACCCGAAACGGTATTATCGGCATTGCCGTCGGCCATCCGCGGCAGGGACGGATCAGGAAAGTGGACGACATATTCGAAACCAGTGCGTCACTGGCTTTCGACACCGTGACATTCCAGTAGCCGTCCGGATCCCGGGGAGACAATCCGGATCGAAAAAATAGCGGGCTGCTTTCGCAGCCCGCTATTTGTCGGCAAATCAACGATCCGGGCACAGGCCCTGATCCGTTAACGCAGCATCGCGCCGTCCGGATTGGACTTGAAAGCAGCCGGGTCGAAGGTTTCGGCATTTTCCAGGTCCGATTTGGTGAACGGTACGGTGATCATCAGGTCGCCGTTGTCCGTCTCGTACAGCTTCAGGCTGTCGAACGCCACGGCAACCGGCTTTTCGCCGAAGCCGAGGAAACCGCCGACGTCGATGATGACTGCCTTGGCCTGGCCGTCCTCATCGAGCAGAACCTGAGATACCTCACCGATGTCGGATTCGTTGCCGGCCTGCACTTCTGTGCCTATCAGCGCGGCCGTCGAGATCGTGGCGGCATCGACCTGGGTCATGGCGCCTGCCATGTCGTTGGCTTCGTCGTCGGCCAGAGCGGAGTCTTCGGCAGAAGCGCTGTCGCGCGTCTCGTCGATCCGCTTTCTGGCGGGGTCGACAGCTTCCGTGCGAACCGAGTCCGTCATCTCGTCGGTGCCTTCGGCAACCTGGTCCATTTCATCACGGAGAGACGAGGTTTCCATCCAGTTCGGAATGTGGTCCGGACGTTCGTAAGTGGCCGCGTTTTCCAGCTCTTCCCTGGTGGCGTCGGTCGCGATATCGAACTCGCCGTCATCCTTTGCAACGAAGGACAGACGTTCGAATTCGACGGCGACATCCTTTTCGGCGATGCCGAGGAACCCGCCAACACCGACGATCACGGCGTGTACCTTGCCGTCACGGCCGATGACAACGTCGTTGATGTCGCCGATATCATCAGCGTCATCGGTCTCGCCGGACATGACGGATTTACCGATCATGTTGGAAGCCAGGATGCCATTCGTCGCGTCGGTCGCGAGGGTCTGGAATTCGAATTCGTAAACGCGGATGTTGTCTTCGACGGCGCGGTCATGGCCCTTCTGGGGCGGAGTTGCGGTCTGGGCAAGCGCTCCGGTGGTCATCAGAGCTGCGACGGCGGTCGATGCAAGCAAATTGCGAAACATTATTTAGTCCTTCCTGATTTCTGTTTGAAATCTCATGTGACACTCAGTAAACTTTCGAGTGGCGTTTGAGTTCCCAAAAAAAATACGCGCCATAAGGCGCGTATTTCTTAAATTTTATTTTCTTATATAGTTGCTGTGGCGCCCTTGGGGCCGGCCAGAAGCCAGACGATGAAGCCGACAACCGGGAAGACGATGATCCCGAGAATCCAGAGGAGCTTGGCCACTGTCGAAGCGCCGCTCCCGAGAACCTTGATGATTGCATAGATGTCCAGGACCAGAATGATCAGACCCAAAATTCCATATTCCATGACAAATCTCCGAATTGAACCAAATTGATATTTGCGACTGGTTCTGAAACGCGAGCGGAGGACAAAAGGTTCCGAAAAGAAATCGGTGATGCTGGATGGCAGGGACGGAAACCGCATGGGCAGGGAACAATTGCGCAAGTGATGCGTTGAGGTCAGGTAACTCAATAGAAGGATGTTGCCATGCTTTCCTGGGCGTTGTTTTTTCTGGTGGTTGCACTGATTGCAGCCGTTCTCGGTTTCGGCGGTATTGCCGGGACCGCCGTATCCATCGCGAAACTGATCTTTTTCGTCGCGATTGCCCTGTTCCTGATCTCGGTCGTTGCGCATGCCTTGCGGGGACGCAGGGCCTGACGACGGTTCGCCAGGGATTGCAAAAGGGCGCTTCGGGCGCCCTTTTTTGATGTCTTTTGCCGGAAGGATGGCGGTTCGCGGACCGGTTCCGGGGTGTTACGCGGACTTCTTCTTGCTGATCGTGCGGCGCGCCGATCTCAGACAGTCGGCGATCTGCTTGCGATCGGGCCGGCTGCGGATCGCAAGATTTGCGTCCGAGGCAATGTTCAGAAGCTGGGTTTCCAGAAGCGGCAGGTGTTCGGACCGGCAGACGCGGGCCATCTTGTCGAGCGCGGTGATGAGGTGATCCAGCACCAGGATGTTGGTTGCCGAGGACTGCCGCAGGGGCCGCATGGCGGCATTGAGAATATCCCTCACGGGCAGCAGATTCAGCCAGAGCCTCGGCGTTTCCGCGTCGTCCTGCAGCAGCGAACTGGGCGCGCCGCGCTGCAGGATGCGCGCCAGCGAGGCCGACAGGTGGTCGATCGCGCTGATGGCCGTATAGGCATCGTTGACACCGGGAGACAGGGCCCGGAGTGCGATCTCGACCATCAGGTGGACCGAGAACTGGATATCGCCCTCCGGCGCCCGGGCCTTTCCCACCCGGAAGGCATGGCGGAATTTCTCGATGTCCGGCTGCTCGGCGCTGGTGCGGATTTCGGCAATCGGCATGTCTTCTATGACGAACGCACCGGGAGGGACGAGCACTTCCACGAAACCGTCCAGGTCCCCGGCAAGGGAAATCAGTCTGGCGCTGTCGATGAAGGTGACATAGCCACTGCCGGTCGCGGGAACCGGGTGGATGGGAAGGGAGGGGATCGCGTCCCGGTCATTTGGCTTTTCGCGGGGTTCGCTCGACAGAAGAGTGTCGATGGACGTGCGCAGCGACGCCTGGATCCTGCCGATCTCGGTGTCGATCCGGATCCGGCTGGCGACATCATTGACGAAATACACCAGCCAGAAGAAGCTCACGGCCGCAAGGGCGATCGATACGGTGACCGAAAACCGGACGTCGCGGGATCCGTCGATCATGAACAGCACCAGAAGCGCGTAGAGGAATGTCGCGCCCAGCAGGCCGATGGTCACCTGCGTGGTGCGGTTGCTGGCGAATGTTTCCAGCAGCCTCGGCGATATATTTCCGGCAGCAAGGGTAAAGACAACCAGCGTCAGGGAATAGACGAGACTGATCACCGACATCATGGCGCCGGCGATGGTCGACAACACGGAGCGGGCACCGGCCGCGCCGATCACCTCGAACCCGATTGCGTCGAAGACTCCTTTGAGGAGAGCCAGATCGTCGACAAGCAGGGCGAAGAGCGCGAAAAAGGCGCCGAGGAGCGCGATGCAGACCGGAATGAAGAGGAACCCCTTGAACAGTCTGATCAGGGCCTGTTCACGGGCATTTTCGCGGTAGGCCAGAACCATGACTGCGGTCCCTGCGTGCAAGGCCGCGCATCCATTCCGCGCGGCGGTGAATGCGGTCCGGGAATTCGGACCGCGCGGGGTCAGACGGTCAAGGCAGCGTTGATCATGTTCGTGGATTCGGCGATGGCCAGTTCCGAGCGCTCGAAATGTTCGGTTCCGTTCATCAGGTCTTCCAGGCGCAGACGGGCGCGGGAGACACGGCTCTTGACGGTTCCGATCTTCACACCAAGAATTTCGGCGGCCTCTTCGTAGGAAAAGCCGCTGGCACCGATGAGGATCAGCGCTTCGCGCTGGTCGTCGGGCAGGACCTGGAGGGCGCTGAGAAAGTCCCGCATTTCGAGGTGGCCGTTCTGCTGGGGTTTGGATTCCAGAGACGCGGCATGTTCACCGTCGGGATCGGCCACTTCGCGCTGCAGCTTCCTGCCGACCGTATAGTACTGGTTCCTGAGGATGGTGATCAGCCAGGCGGTCAGATTGGTGCCATCGGTGAACTTGTCCCTGTTGGCGATCGCCTTCGCCAGGGTTTCCTGGACCAGATCGTCCGCCCGGTCACGGTTGCCGCTGATCGAACGGGCAAATGCCCGCAAGCGCGGAATGGAAGCAACGAGGTCTTCCTTGAATTTCGCGTTGCTCATTCGGCGATCTCCTCGTCGGAGGTCTCTTCCTCGGACTCCGGATCATCCAGCGAGGAAAGCAGCTCGAGCATGTCGTCCGGAATGGTTTCCGACAGGGCCTCGTCATAAACCTTCTTGAGCTGGCTGCCGATCCAGTCTTCTTTTTTCGTTGCCCCGGCCGTCGGAGTGATTGTTCCGAAATCGGAAGCGGCCTGCTTCGGGTGTGTCTTGCTTGCCATCGCTTGTTCCTAGTTCATGTTGGGGCCGGAACCCGTATCTGGTAAAATAACGCCGACCGTAAAAAAAAGTTCCCGATGTTCGGAACTTTTTTTCAAGTTACGCATTTCCACCAACAGGCGGTGCTTGTCACCTTCCCGCATTTGACCGCGAGCATGCGGCGGCAAAGTAAGGATTAACTTGATGTCCGTGAGCCTATCACAAGAAATTGCACCCCTGTTGCCCTACCTGCGTCGCTATGCGAGAGCATTGGCCGGAACGCAGAAAAGCGGCGATGCCTATGTCCGGGCCTGTCTGCAGGCGCTGGTGGCCGACCATTCGATCATTGATACGTCCGAAGGCGTTAAAATCGGTCTTTACAGGCTGTTTCACGTCTTGTGGAACGCCACAGTGATCCCGCCGGCCGGCGACGACGGCAGCGCCTCGATCTTCGAACGCACGGCCCAGCAGAGACTGGGCTCGATGGCTCCGGAGAGCCGCCAGACCCTTCTGCTGACCACGCTGGAAGGATTTTCGTTGCGGGAAACGGCGAGGATCATCGACAGATCCGAGGACGAGGTGTCCCTGCTGGTCACCGCGGCCATCGATGAAATCGATCGTCAGACCAAGACCGATGTTCTCATCATCGAGGACGAACCGCTGATTTCCATGGATCTGATCGAGATCGTCGAGTCCCTGGGCCATAACGTCACGACGGTTGCGCGGACCGCAAGCGATGCGGTTGCCGCTGTGAAAGTCAAGACGCCCGGTCTCGTCCTGGCCGATATCCAGCTTGCCGACGGCTCGTCCGGGATCGATGCAGTCAAGGACATCCTGTCCGAGCTGACCGTGCCGGTGATTTTCATCACCTCGTTCCCGGAGCGTCTGCTCACAGGGGAACGTCCGGAGCCGACTTTCCTCATCACCAAGCCCTTCAATCCGAATACCGTGAAGGCCGGCATCAGTCAGGCCCTGTTCTTCAAAGGGGCGGATGCGGTCGCGGCCTGAGCGGCCGGGACCGGATGTGCCTCAGGCTGTCATGTTGACCCCGTCATGCGCATGCCCCGAAAGGCGCGGTAGCTTTCCGGTTCTTCCGGGAGCTGCCGACCTTCGGGGGAATGCAGGTCATGAGGGGGATGGTTGCGTCTCTTTTGAGGCCAACCCCCCGAAGGGGAGGCGGGAAGGTCCCGCCTGCGCCCGTCAGTGGTTGCCGAGCCAGCCGTCGATTTCCTTTTCGGCTTCCTCACGGCTCTTGCCGTATTTCTGCTGGATCAGTCCAGCGAGTTCCGTGCGGCGGCCTTCGACCTTGTCGAGCTCGTCGTCGGTCAGCTCGCCCCACTGCACCTGCGCCTTGCCTTTGAATTCGCGCCAGTTTCCTTCAATCCGATCCCAGTTCATTGCTCGAAGTCTCCTTGTTGTCGTTACATCGGGAAAACGGCTTCAGGGAGTAAAGGTTCCACGGGAACCTTCATCGTCAGACAGGAAAAAATTGGCAGATTCAAACAAATGGCATCGCACGCCCTTCGCCCGGACTGACCTGAGGTCAGCCGCACAGAGCCACGTCAAACGTCCCGGCGGGAGTGCCGAATAATGTTTTCCGACATCCTGTCCTATCTTTTTGGCGACCCGTCTCTGAGGTCGCTCGACTACTACATGCGCTGGCGCGAGGACCTCATCTGGGTGCATGCGATATCGGATGCGCTCATCGCGCTTTCCTATTTCGCCATCCCGATGGCGATCTTCCTGTTTCTCCAGAAGCGACCGGATATGCGCGGCACGACGCGCAGTGTGGGCTATCTGCTGATCACCTTCATTCTTGTCGGTGGCGTCACGCAAACCATGACGTTCATGACCCTGTGGTGGCCGGTCTTCGGCGCCCAGGGACTCCTGAAACTGGCAACGGCACTGGTATCGATCGCGACGGCCGTGGTCGTCTGGCAGGTGCTGCCGAAACTTCTCGCCATTCCCTCCATGGACGATCTGGAGCGGGCGAACGAGTTGCTGAAGGCGGAAAACGTCGAGCTCAACGATGAGGTCGGCAGAAGCCGGATGGAGCTGAACCTCATCAACTCCAAATTCGAAATGGCTCTGACGGGATCGAACATTTCCGTTTTCTCGCAGGATTCGGATCTGCGCTACACCTGGATCCACAATCCGCGCTTCGGCTTCGGCAGCAAGGAAGTTCTGGGCAAGACAGACGCGCAGATCCTGCCGGCCGAAACGACCGAGGAAATCGTGCCGCTGAAGCGCACGGTGATGAAGACCGGGGAATCCGCGTCAGCCTACATCGCCATCGAGGATCAGGAAGCCGGCACGATCTTCCTGGATCTGATCGTGCATCCGACCCGCAATGCGGCCGGTGAGATCGATGGTGTTCTGTGTACCGCCGTCGACATGACGGAAAAGAACCTCTACGAAATCCGGCTGGCGTCGATGGCCAGCCAGCTTGCGGAAGCCAACAAGCGGTTCGAGTCGGCTCTGGACGGGTCGCTCATCACGGTGTTCGAGCAGGATCTGGAGCTGAAATATGTCCATGTCGTCAACCCGCCCCCGGGCTACGAAGCGGGCAACTTCATCGGCATGACCGACAGTGACCTCGTGTCCGAGGAAGACCAGCTCAAGATCCTGCCTGCCAAGAAAAAGGTTCTGGAGACCGGCGAGACCGAGGTGATCGAATTCGATGTGGATTTGAACGGCAAGACGAGGAACTACAATCTGCGCCTTGACCCTGCGCTTGACCGCAACGGCGAAGTGTCCGGCATTATCGGGACGGCGGTGGATCTGACTCACAAGCGGGAAAACGAGCGGCAGATGCATCTCGTCATGCGTGAACTGACGCATCGCTCCAAGAATCTGCTTGCCGTCATCCAGGCCATGGCCCGTCAGACGGCGGCCAGGTCGGATACCACCAGCGATTTCGTGGAAAGCTTTTCCGCCCGGCTTCAGGCAATGGCCGCGAGCCACGATCTGCTGGTCTCGCAGTCCTGGTACGGAGCGGATCTGCGCGATCTCATCGTGGCGCAATTGTCCCAGTCGATCGACCCCAGCGGTCCGCAGGTCCGGCTGGAGGGTGTCTCCTGTACCATCACTGCCGACGCGGCCCAGAATCTGGGACTGGCGCTTCACGAGCTGACGACGAACGCGACCAAATACGGCGCCCTTTCCGTCGTCGACGGCAAGCTGTCCGTGACCTGGGAGCAGGTTGGCGACAAGATCCTGTTGAACTGGAAGGAAAGCCAGGGGCCGGAGGTGGCGGCTCCGAAGCGGAACGGCTTCGGGCGGATGCTGCTGGAACGGCTGGTCGGCCCGTCTCTGGACGGTGAGGTGAAAATCTCGTTCTCACCGGACGGTGTCAGCTGCGCCATCGAGATCCCGACGAAGCATATCGCAAATTAGGGCGTGAACTCCCGAATGAGAGCAAATCTTCACCCGGCAGGCTTCGGCGGAACGGGTCTCGTCACCGATCGCTGTGCGGGCGCCGCTGACGGTTGAGGGAGGCGAGCGCCGCGTCGATTTCCCGGATCATCTGATCGGTGTCATTCCGGCCTCCGGGCGACAGGCGCGCGGCCTGCTTCAGGGCGGAGCGCCAGGTCAGCAGTGCGGTTCTCTTCTGGTCCGCCGAGAGCGAGGGATCGTTCAGAACGCCCTGCGCGGAACTGAAACCGGCAAATCTTTTCGGAATGCTAATCATGACAACGCGGCGCCTGGATCATGGGAAAAGGCTGCGCACCGTGCGGCGCAACCCGCTTTCATGGGATGTTCCTGAAAGCGGATCGCTCCGAAGGCACGGCGCAGCAGTCAAGTCGACTGTGTCTGGGCAGTCAGGTGGTCTTCAGAGCCCTGAGCATCCAGGCGGCCTGCTCATGAAACGCGATGCGTCCGGTGAGAAGGTCTTCGGTGACCGGATCGCCGTGATCGCCTGCGTAAGCGACCATGTCGCGCATTTCCGCCGAGATCACTTCGTGACTGCGCACGAGGTCCTCGATCATGTCATGGGCGTTCGGCATGCCGCCGGCGGGCAGGTGAATGGTCAGGTTCAGGACACCTTCCTCGACATTGACCGGGGCCCTGTGCCCGAGCGCCCGGATGCGCTCCGCGAGTTCGTCCGTCGCCGCGAAGAGGTTCTCGTAATGCTCTTCCGTCAGGTCGTGGATGGACTTGAACATCGGCCCGACGACGTTCCAGTGATAAAGGTGCGACTTGATCGTGAGGATATAGGTTTCCGCCAGAATGACAGACAGATGCCCGGCCAGCTGCTCGCGGACTTCCGGCGAGACGCCGGTTTTCATCTCGTCGGATTTCGGGGTTTGAACCTTCAGAATCTGCGTCGTCGACATGATCGTTCCTTTCCTGATGGACTGGTTTCTTGTGCGCGGCTCGAGGGCCTTCATCAGGAAAAGTCTTCGGAACGGGATCGGTTCCGGAATTGTTTCGAAAAAAATTCGATTTTACCTAGAGGTGAGAGAGAGGTGCTTATGATTATTTTGGTTGTAATTCGTATAAAAAGAACTTTTTACTTGTGTGTTTAGGATCTTTATTTATTTTATCACTTTGTTGTGAGATTTTTCTGAGTTGTTATGTTGATTCCCGTGTTTTCAAGGCATCTACTGCTTCTTTTTTCAGTAATGTTGGCTGGTTTTGTATTGGTATCTGAGGAGGTTCCTCTGTGCATGAGACGTTGCCGTCATGAAGGGTCGCCGGGCACGCTCCTCGCGGCGAACCGTCCGGGTTTCGTTGCCCTTGCAGAAAATCCGGAACCAAACGGCCCGTCTCCTGTTTACCGGATGAACCGTGGGGCGAAATGCCTGCGGCCGGGGCCCGGACGGGTTCCGGGCATCGGCCTTGTACAGGCCTTCTTTCAGGCCCCGGCGACGTCCGGGCCAAAAACGGAGCGAAATGATGGCGACTTCCAAACCCGCAACTGCGTCTACCGGCAATGCCGCCAACGATCAGGTCAGCGCCGGCGAAATCGAACAGGATATCGAACGCATTCGTTCCGATATTGCCGCTCTTGCCGGCTCCCTGAAGAAATACGGTGCCGGTAAGACCGGAGAATACGCCTCCAGGGCCAATGCTGCCGGCGAGGACCTGACGAAGATGTCCCAGGACGCGCTGAACACGCTGACAAGCGAACTGGAAAGCTACGAGCGCACGCTGGTGACCGGCATTCGCCGTCACCCGCTGCAGTCTCTCGGCATCGCCGCGGGTATCGGCTTTCTGGTCGCGGCGCTGGTTCGCCGCTGATGGTCATGCGCGCGCTTCCGCTGGCCATGGGTGCCGTAACGCGTGACGTGCGGATGATGTATCGCCGTACCAAGCGGAATGCGTATCTGACGGCATTCGCGGGTCTCTGCTTCAGCACGGCCTATGTCACCGGAATCGCAGCCGTATGGGCCGTTCTCGCGCCGGTCTGGGGACCGGCGCCGGCCGCGGCGATGATCGCCGGTGTCATGGCGGGTATCGGCTGTGTCGTGCTGGCGGTTCTGAGTTTTCTGAAGTACCGTGAACGCCGTCGCAACAGCCGGCGTCGTGCGGCGCAACGTCTGACGGCGGCCGCGGCTGTTTCCATTCTGCCGCGTCTGACCAAGTCCAGGGGACTTCTCGTCGTGGCCGCTCTTGGCGGACTGGCGTTCCTGGCGAGCCAGAGCGGCGATCAGGATTGAATTCGATCCGCCACGGCGCACTGCCGCAGGCGCGTAACCAGTAGCGGAGCGCCACATGAAACGGCAGATGGAACTTCACGAAGGCGCAGCTGGGGGTGCCGGTGCGACACCGGCGCCTGCCTGGCATGCCGATCCGGTCGTGCGGATCTGTCTGCTGATCCTGTGCGGCCTGGCCGTGACGGTGGCCCTGGATTTCGCCCAGGTGATCCTTGCGCCCGTGTGCCTGTCACTGGTGGTCGGCACGCTTTTCGGCCCTGCGGCCGACCGTCTTTCGCGCATGGGTGTGCCGTCCTGGATGTCGGCGATCGCGATGGTGCTTCTGTTCGTGGGGCTGATCATGACAACGGGCGCAGCCTTTGTGGTTCCTTTGTCCGACTGGATGGACAAGCTGCCGCTCATCTGGGCCCAGCTGCAGTCGCAGCTCACCTCCTGGCAGGGGTTCTTCGCCTCGGTGTCCAGTCTGCAGGACGAGTTGCAGAATGCCATGGGCCAGTCCGGAAACATGCAGGTGAGCGTGGACGACACCTCCGCCGTCGAAAGCGTGTTCTATTTCGCGCCGACCTTCGTCGCGCAGGTCATCCTGTTTCTGGCAAGTCTCTACTTCTTCATTCTTACCCGGCCGCATTTCCGCCAGTCGCTGCTGCGCATGTGCGACGATCACGATCAGCGCAGGAATGTGGCAACGGTCATTCAGGCGATCGAAACGCGGCTGTCGACCTATCTGGTCTATATAACCTTCATCAATATGGGCCTGGGCGTGTCGGTTTCCCTGACGATGTGGGCGCTCGGCGTGCCCTCGCCCCTGCTTTGGGGGATGCTGGCCGGATTGCTGAACTACATCGTCTATATCGGCCCGGCAGTCATGGTCGCGGTGCTGACCGGTGTGGGCCTGGCGACGGGCCATACCGTGCTGGCCATCCTGACGCCTCCGGCGGCCTATCTGGTGCTCAATCTCATCGAGGCGCAATTCGTGACACCGATGGTGCTTGGCCGGACGATGACACTCAATCCGTTCGTCGTGTTCCTGACGATTGCCTTCTGGATCTGGCTCTGGGGGCCGGCGGGCGGCTTCGTGGCCGTGCCGTTGCTTCTGGTCGCCTATTCGATTTTCGAAGGCGAGTCCTGGGACAGGTGAGCAGACCTCGGCATGGAGATTGCCATGGGTGGTTGGTCTCCGTGTGTCCGAAAACAGAAAAGCCGCCCGTTTCGGAGCGGCTTTTCCGGTATTGGAAATGTCTTTCAGGCAGGCTTATTCAGCGTTGAAGGCCAGCATGCCGCCGGCGATCGGCCAGCCGGTGCAGGTGGTGGTGCTGTTGCGCGAGACGCAACGCATGGGCCGGTCGTGCGTGTCGGCCAGATCGATCTTCAGATCGCCCTTGCCCGACGTGGCGGCGATGTCCGTCTGAACCAGCGGCGCCTTTGCGCCGGGGGTGGCCGATGGGGTGGCTGCGAGTTCCGCAGCGCTCA
This sequence comes from Labrenzia sp. 011, assembly GCF_003075075.1. GTDB lineage: Bacteria > Pseudomonadota > Alphaproteobacteria > Rhizobiales > Stappiaceae > Roseibium. The sequence goes on from NZ_QCYM01000032.1 coordinate 22,591, forward strand.
GAGCGCTTGCAAGAACCGCTGCCGCGAGAATGGTCGGCGTACTGACCGCCAGGATGCGTTTGCGTATTGTAATCATCATCAATACCTCCACCCCGTAAACGCACAAGTTAAGGAAAGGTTTCATCGCGAATGACGGGCCATGCCGGTTGCGGGAAAAGGCCGGTGGGTTCCGTGCGGATTGTCCGGGGCGGCATGATGCGGCGCGATGCTGGACCGTCAAATTGTTTTAAGCTTGAAATTTTAGGGTTGAAGTAAATCTCGTGCTGTGTTTCGCTGAAGGAACTGAAGCCAGCGGATGGAGGATCGAATGCGGATCGCGTGTCTGGGCGGAGGGCCTGCCGGGCTCTATTTCGCCATCTCCATGAAACTGCGCGACCCGTCCCACGAGATTGACGTCATCGAACGCAACCGGGCCGACGACACATTCGGCTGGGGAGTGGTTCTTTCGGAAGAAACCCTGCAGAACCTGGCGGCGAACGATCCGGTCAGTGCCGAGGCCATCGGTGACAATTTCGCCTATTGGGACGACATCGCCCTGCATTTGCGTGGCCAGCGGCTCGTCTCCTCCGGGCATGGCTTTTGCGGCATCGGCCGCATGAAGCTGCTGCTGCTGCTGCAGGAGCGGGCGAGGGACCTGGGCGTCAATCTGAAGTTCGAGACGGAAGCCGGCAGCGCGGAAGACTATCGCCGCGACTATGACCTCGTGGTTGCCAGCGACGGTCTGAACTCGAAGACCCGGACGCTTTATGCAGATACCTTCCGGCCGGATATCGACCGGCGGCTGTGCCAGTTCGTCTGGCTGGGCACGCATCAGACCTTCGCGGATGCCTTCACCTTCATTTTCGAGGAAACGCAGCACGGCTGGGTCTGGGCGCATGCCTATCAGTTCGATGCGGACACGGCGACCTTCATTGTCGAATGCACCCAGCAGACCTTTGACGCCTTCGGCTTCGGCGAAATGAGCCAGCAGGACAGCATCCGGGTCTGCGAGGAGATCTTCAAGGGTCATCTGGGCGGTCATTCCCTGATGACCAACGCGAAGCACATAAGGGGTTCGGCCTGGATCCGGTTTCCGCGCGTGCTGTGCGAAAAATGGAGCCATGAGAACGTCGTCCTCCTGGGCGATGCGGCGGCGACTGCGCATTTCTCAATCGGGTCGGGGACCAAGCTGGCGCTGGAATCGGCGATGTCCCTGGCAAACCTTCTGCATGAGGAGGCGGACATGACGTCCGCTTTCGTGCGCTACGAGGCGGAGCGGCGGCTGGAGGTTCTGCGCCTGCAGTCGGCGGCGCGCAACTCGCTGGAATGGTTCGAGCATGTGGAGCGCTACCTGCATCTGGATCCGGTGCAGTTCAATTATTCCATGCTGACGCGCTCCCAGCGCATCAGTCACGAAAACCTGCGGCTGCGCGATCCGCAGTGGCTGGAGTCCGCCGAGCGCTGGTTCATGGACCAGGAAGGCGTGAACGCCGACGCACCGGTGCGCCCGCCGATGTTCGCGCCCTTCAGGCTGCGGGGCATGGAGCTGAAGAACCGCATCGTCGTCTCGCCGATGGCCCAGTACAAGGCCGTCGATGGTGCGCCGACGGACTGGCATCTGGTGCATTATGGCGAACGCGCCAAGGGCGGTGCTGGACTGGTCTTTACCGAAATGACCTGCGTCAGCGCGGAAGGCCGCATCACGCCGGGGTGTCCGGGGCTCTATGCGCCGGAGCATGAGGCCGCCTGGAAGCGGGTGACGGACTTCGTGCATGGCGAGACGGGCGCCCGGATCTGCTGCCAGATCGGCCACTCGGGCCGCAAGGGTTCCACCCGGATCGGCTGGGAGGGGATGGATCAGCCGCTGCCGGACGGTAACTGGGAGCTTGTGTCGGCTTCCGCCGTTGCCTGGTCGGACGGCAACGCGGTGCCCAGGGAGATCACGCGGACCGAAATGGATGCGATCAGGGACCAGTTCGTGGCGGCTGCCGAGATGGCCGAGCGCGCGGGCTTCGACATGATCGAGCTGCATGCGGCGCACGGCTATCTTCTGTCGTCCTTCATTTCCCCCATCTCCAATATCCGCCGGGACGCCTATGGCGGCTTTCTGGAAAACCGGATGCGCTGGCCGCTGGAGGTCTTCACGGCCATGCGCGCGGTCTGGCCGGAGGACAAGCCGATGTCGGTTCGCATCTCGGCCAATGACTGGGTCGGCGACGAGGGAGTTACCCCCGACGAAGCGGTGGAGATCGCCCGTCTGTTCCGCGCAGCCGGTGTGGACCTGGTTGATGTCTCCGCCGGACAGACATCGGTTGCGGCCAGGCCGGTCTATGGCCGCATGTTCCAGACGCCGTTTTCCGACCGGATCCGCAACGAGGGCGGACTGCCAACCATGGCGGTCGGAAACATCTATGAGGCCGATCACGCCAATTCGATCCTGATGGCGGGTCGGGCGGATCTGGTGGCTGTCGGCCGGCCGCATCTGGCCGACCCTTACTGGAGCCTGCATGAGGCGGCAAGGATCGGCGACCGGGCATCGACCGACTGGCCATTGCCCTATCTGGCCGGTCGCGACCAGCTCTGGCGGCTTTCGGACCGGGACGCGGAGACCCTGAGGGTATGAGTGTGTCGGGACGTCATGTCATCGTGACCGGAGGAGGCAGCGGCGTCGGCGCCGCCTGCGCCAGGCTGCTGGCCGACGAAGGGGCGAAAGTGACGATACTCGGCCGGACCGAGGAAAAGCTGGCCGCCCAGTCCCTGCCTTACCAGGTCTGCGATGTGACCAGCATCGAAGCCGTTGCTGCGGCTTTCGCGGCAGCGCGGGCCGAGAGCGGGCCGATCGACGTTGTTATCGCCAATGCGGGGGCGGCAGCGAGCGTTCCCTTTGCGAAGATGACGCCGGCGGACCTGCAGGCGATGCTGGCGGTCAATCTGATGGGCGTGTCCAACGTCTGGCAGGCGGCCCTGCCGGATATGAAGGCGAACGGCTGGGGACGGATGATCGCCGTTGCCTCGACGGCCGGCCTCAGGGGCTATCCCTATGTCAGCGCCTATTGCGCGGCCAAGCATGCGGTGGTCGGCCTGACAAGGGCGCTGGGCCGCGAACTGGCCAGAACGGGCATCACCGTGAACGCCATCTGTCCGGGCTTCGTGGAAACGCCGCTGCTGGAGCGCTCCATCGACACGATCACGGCGAAGACGGGTCTGAGCCGCGCGGCAGCAGAAGACACGCTGAAGGCGGACAACCCGCAGGGGCGTTTCATTCAACCCTGTGAAGTCGCCGCCTCAGCGCTCTGGCTGTGCTCCGAGGGGGCGAAATCGGTCAATGGCCACGCGTTGAGCCTTTCGGGAGGAGAATTGTGAAGACACCGGCACAGGCCCCGAAGGGCGAAACCCTGTCCAAGGCACGGCTGCGGGTGTGGCTGAAGCTGCTGAAATCCGTCAACGGCATCGAAACCGAGATCCGGCGCAACCTGCGCGACAGACACGGCACCACATTGCCGCGGTTCGATGTGATGTCGGCTCTGGCGCGCTTTCCGGACGGTCTGAAGATGAGTGATCTTTCGACATATCTGAAGGTGTCCAACGGCAATGTCACCGGCATTGTCGACAAGCTGACCGAAGAGGGGCTTGCGCTGCGCGTGGCGGTTCCCGAAGACCGGCGCGCCCAGATGGCGCGGCTGACCGCGAAGGGCCGGGCGGCGTTCGAGGAACTGGCGCAACATCACGAAGACTGGATCAACACCCTGCTTGATGGATTGACGGCCCGGGATGTGGAGGCGCTTTCGGCGCATCTGGACATCATACTGGACCGTCATATGGATGAGGACGGACGCGATGCGCAGTGACGTGAGGCATTTCCGGTGCGAGATCGAGGACGGAATCGCGCGGATCGCCCTGAACAGGCCGGAGCGGAAGAATCCGCTGACCTTCGAAAGCTACGCGGAGCTGCGCGACTGGTTCCGCGATCTGGCCTATGCGGATGACGTGCATGCGGTGGTTATCCTTCCCAATGGCGGCAATTTCAGTTCCGGCGGCGATGTACACGAGATCATCGGTCCGCTGACGGACATGACCATGAAGGAGCTTCTGGCCTTCACCCGCATGACCGGCGATCTGGTGAAGGCCATGCTCGGTTGCGGCACGCCGATCGTCGCCGCCGTCGACGGCATTTGTGCGGGGGCCGGGGCGATCATGGCCATGGCGTCCGATCTTCGCATCGCGACGCCGGACGCGAAGGTGGCCTTCCTGTTCAACCGGGTCGGCCTTGCCGGCTGTGACATGGGGGCATGTGCGATCCTGCCACGGATCATCGGCCAGGGCCGGGCGGCGGAGCTGCTGTATCTCGGCCGGTCGATGAGTGCGGCCGAAGGCCATGCCTGGGGCTTCTTCAACTCCGTGACCGAAGCGGCTGCCCTTGAAGGGGCAGCGATGGACATGGCCGGCCGGATCGCGGCGGGGCCGACCTTTGCGAATTCGATGACCAAGACGATGCTTGCCCAGGAATGGTCGATGAGCCTGGAGCAGGCCATCGAGGCGGAAGCCCAGGCCCAGGCCATCTGCATGCAGGGCAAGGATTTCCGCCGCGCCTACGAGGCGTTCGTCAGAAAAGAAAAACCGGTGTTCGAGGGGGATTGATGGCAGACAGGTCCTTCCTCGACTGGCCGTTCTTCGAAGCCGGGCACCGGGCGCTGGCCGCCGGGCTCGAAAGCTGGGCGTCTTCCCGTCTCGGGCATTGCGACCACGGCGATGCCGACGCTGCCTGCCGTAAACTCGTGACGGATCTGGGCGATGCCGGGTTTCTGGAACATACCGGATCCGCGGAGGGCGTTCTGGATGTGCGCAGCCTGTGCATCCTTCGCGAGACCCTGGCCCGTCATGACGGGCTCGCGGATTTCGCCTTCGCCATGCAGGGCCTGGGAACCGGGGCGATTTCCCTTTTCGGCACGGATGCGCAGAAAGCGCAGTGGCTGCCCCTGACGCGTGCGGGCAAGGCGATTTCGGCATTCGCGCTCACGGAGCCGCAGTCTGGGTCCGATGTGGCCAATTCAACCATGACCGCCACGGACGATGGCGATGCCTATGTGCTGAACGGCGAGAAGACCTGGATTTCCAACGGTGGCATCGCCGACGTCTATACCCTGTTTGCACGTACGGGAGAGGCCCCCGGGGCGAAGGGGCTGTCCGCCTTCATCGTGACGCCCGATCTTGCCGGGTTCGAGGTGAGTGAACGTCTTGAGACCATCGCCCCCCATCCGCTGGCGTCCCTGCGGTTTACCGACTGCCGTGTTCCCAGGGCCAATCTGATCGGAGCTCCGGGTTCGGGCTTCAGAATTGCCATGTCCGTTCTGGATATCTTCCGCTCCACGGTCGCCGCGGCGGCGCTCGGCTTTGCCCGCAGGGCGCTGGACGAGAGCCTGCGCCGGGTGACAACGCGCGAGATCCAGGGAGCGCCGCTCGCCGATCTGCAGCTGGTCCAGGGGCATATCGCCGACATGGCGCTCGACATCGATGCCGCCGCACTGCTGGTCTACCGGGCGGCCTGGACCAAGGACAGCGGCGCGCCGCGCGTGACCCGCGAAGCGGCCATGGCCAAGCTGTTTGCCACGGATCAGGCGCAGCAGGTGATCGACAGGGCCGTGCAGCTGCACGGCGGCGACGGTGTGCGCTCGGGCACGGCGGTCGAAAAGCTCTACCGGGAAATCCGCGCCCTGCGCATCTATGAAGGTGCGTCGGACGTCCAGAAAATCATCATAGCGCGCCAGACGCTCGGCGCCTTTCAGGAGGTCTGATTCATGCTTGGTCCTTCCGCGCATACCGATACCTTCACGCGGGACAATCTTCCGCCCGAAGATGCCTGGCCAGACTTCCTGCTCGATGGCTATTCCTATCCGGAGCGCCTCAACGCGGCGGTGGAACTGACCGACAGGATGGTGGAGAAAGGGTTCGGCGACCGCACCGCCCTGATCGGCAACGGCCGCCGGCGAACCTACAAGGAACTGGCCGACTGGAGCAACCGGCTGGCCCATGTCCTGAGCGAGGATCTCGGCGTGCGGCCCGGCAACCGGGTGCTGATCCGCTCCGCCAACAATCCGGCCATGGTGGCCTGCTGGCTTGCGGCCACGAAAGCCGGCGCGGTGGTCGTCAACACCATGCCGATGCTGCGGGCGGGCGAGCTGTCCAAGGTGGTCGACAAGGCGGAGGTCGAATTCGCCCTCTGCGATACCCGCCTGATGGAGGAAATGGTCGCCTGTGCGAAGACCTCCTCCTATCTGAAGACGGTCGTCGGCTTCGACGGAACCTCCAACCACGATGCCGAGCTGGATCGCCTGGCCCTGGAAAAATCCGTGCATTATGACGCGGTGCAGACGGGCTGCGATGATGTCGCGCTGCTCGGGTTTACCTCCGGGTCGACCGGCTCTCCGAAGGCGACGATGCATTTTCACCGCGACCTGCTGATCATTGCCGACGGCTATGCCCGGGAAGTGCTGGACGTGAAACCGGAGGACGTTTTCGTCGGCTCGCCGCCGCTGGCGTTTACCTTCGGCCTTGGCGGTCTGGCGATCTTCCCGCTGCGCTTCGGTGCGGCGGCCACGCTTCTGGAAAATGCCTCGCCGCCGCAGATGATCGAGATCATCCAGAAATACAAGGCGACCGTCTGCTTCACAGCGCCGACCGCCTACCGGGTGATGCTGCAGGCGATGGAGGAAGGCGCGGATCTGTCTTCCCTGCGCGCGGCGGTTTCGGCGGGCGAAACGCTGCCCGCACCGGTTTATCAGGCCTGGATGGACAAGACAGGCAAGCCGATGCTGGACGGCATCGGCGCGACCGAAATGCTGCATATCTTCATTTCCAACCGCTTCGCGGATCACAGGCCCGCCTGCACCGGCAAACCGGTGACCGGCTACGAGGTCCGGGTCGTGGGCCCGGACGGACGGCCGGTCCCCCCCGGTGAGGTCGGGCGGCTTGCGGTGCGCGGGCCGACCGGCTGCCGCTATCTGGCGGATGAGCGGCAGGGCCAGTATGTGGTCGATGGCTGGAACATCACCGGCGACAGTTTTTCCATGAGCGAGGACGGTTATCTGCATTTCGCCGCCCGCAACGACGACATGATCATCTCCGGCGGCTACAACATCGCAGGCCCGGAAGTCGAGGCGGCCCTGCTGGCCCATCCGGCGGTCCTGGAATGCGGGGTGATCGGCGTTGCGGACGAAAGCCGCGGTGCCATCGTGCAGGCCCATGTGGTCGTCCACGGGGACGCCGAGCCGGGCGAAGCCTTGCGCAAGGCGCTGCAGGATCATGTCAAGGCAACGATCGCGCCATATAAATATCCGCGCTCGATCGTGTTCTGCGACACGCTGCCGAAGACGGAAACCGGCAAGATCCAGAGGTTCCGTCTGCGGCCGCCGGAGTAAACGGCAAGGAAATATCCCTTTCCGTGCGGGCAGGCGGGAAGGGGAAGCGCACGACTGCCCGATGCTTTCCGGAAAGACTTGAAACAAGCGCCGGAAGGCAGACAAAACGAGTGGGAATAGCTGGTCCAGTAGCAACAGGAGTTTGTGATGAAGGTTATGACGATGGCGGCGGCTGCCGCCCTGGTTCTCGGACTGACGGGGGCCCAGGCGGACCCGGTGAAGGTCGGGATGATCACGACGCTTTCGGGCGGTGGCGCGGGTCTGGGGATCGACGTGCGGGACGGTTTCCTGCTTGCGGTCAAGCAGTCCGGCAATACGGACATCGAG
>NZ_QCYM01000033.1 GCF_003075075.1 Labrenzia sp. 011
GGAACCTCCTGTCTGATGATTGAGAACACCCCAATCGTCAGACAGAACCGCCTATCCGCAAAACACGCCGTGAAGATCATCCCAATCGCCCGCCACGAGCACCATTGCCGCGCGAGCGGCTTAGTCCAACCGCCCAACCTGTGAATTCACTGCATCTGCGATGAATGTCTGCTTTCAGGCGTAGGACGAAAACGGACGAACGTCCAGATCGGGGCGCGAAACCGCACGATAGTTATCCGGCGTATCATCGTCAGTCTCGACCCATATCCCGTTCTCGGCAAAACACCCTTCCCCCGGAACGGGGAAAGGGTGTTTCAGCGACTGGTGGCGTCACCATTCAGTCGATCACGGAACCTTCCTCGTCCCGCTTCATGTGGCGCATGCGGGCCTTGACGACCTTGCCGAAGATGATCGGCAGGAGGAAGCCGATGACGGCGAGGGTCCACAGACCGATGGACAGGGGGCTGTCGATCAGGGCGAACCAGTCGCCGTTGTCGATGGTGATCGCCCGGCGGAGATTGTTCTCCATGGTGTTGCCGAGCAGGGTTCCCAGGATGATCGGCACCAGGGGCACGTCGAGCTTGCGCAGGACCCAGCCGAGGACGCCGAAGCCGACCATCACCATCAGGTCGAAGGACGAGCCGGAAATGCCGTAGATGCCGACGAAGCTGACCATGGCGACGATGGGCATCAGGATGCGCGGCGGGATCAGCAGCACCCGGGTGAACAGGCCGATCATCGGGATGTTCATCAGCAGCAGCATGATGTTGGCGATGAACAGCGCCGCGATCAGGCCCCAGACCACATCCGGCTGCTGGGTGAAGAGCAGCGGTCCGGGGGTGATGTTGAGGGCCAGGAGAACCGCCAGCAGGACGGCGGTGGTGCCGGAGCCGGGCACGCCGAGGGCGAGCATGGGGACCAGGGCGCCGCCGGCGGCCGCGTTGTTGCCCGCCTCGGGGGCGGCGACACCGCGCGGATCGCCCGTGCCGAAGGTGCCTTCCTTGTCGACCAGCTTCTTCTCGAACGTATAGGCAATGAACGAGCCGAGCGAGGCGCCCGCGCCCGGCAGCACGCCGGCGAGGAAGCCGAGGAAGCTCGAGCGCAGCATGGTCGGGGTGCAGGACTTGAGCAGCGACCAGCTCGGCATCAGCCGTCCGACGGTGACCTTGTGGCCGCTGGCGTCGGCGTTGCCGTGGCGGTGTTCCAGGAACAGGAAGACCTCGGACAGGGCGAAGAGACCGACGATCGCGACCAGGAAGTCGATGCCGTCATAGAGATGGACTTCGCCGAAGGTGAAACGCGGCACGCCGGTCTGGGTGTCGACGCCGACGGTGGCCAGGCCGATGCCGAGGGCGGCGGCGAAGGCGGTCTTGGCCTGGTTGGTGGAGGCGACGCCGCCGAGGGTGGCGAAGGCCAGCGTGAAGAGGGCGAAATATTCCGCCGGGCCGAACAGCAGGGCGATCTTGACGAGCTGCGGGGCCAGCAGGATCAGCCCCCAGGTCGCCAGGAAGGCGCCGACGAAGGAGGCGACGCCGGACAGGGACAGCGCTTCGCCCGCACGGCCGTTCTTCGCCATGGGATAGCCGTCGAGGCAGGTCATCATCGCCGGTTCGTCGCCGGGAATGTTCAGCAGGATCGAGGAGATGCGGCCGCCATACATGGCGCCGTAGTAGACCGAGGTCAGCAGGATCAGCGACGGGGTCGCGCCGAGCCCGAGGGTGAAGGCCAGCGGGATCAGGATGGCAACGCCGTTGGAGGGGCCGAGACCGGGCAGGGCGCCCATCATGGTGCCGAGAAAGCAGCCCAGAAGCGCCAGCAGCAGGTTCTGCCAGGTGAGGGCGATCACGAAGCCGTCGGCCAGAGAAGACAGGGTTTCCATGGAAGCGCTCCGTTAAAATCCGAGGGGGCCGCGGGCCAGCGAAAGGCCGAGGACGAGATGAAAGACCGCATAGATGCCCAGCGAGGTCAGGCAACCGGACACGAGCGAGGCCACCGGAGCGGTGCCAAGGCGCCAGGTCAGGTAGCTGGCGGCAACGGCTGTCGCGATGATGAATCCGACTTCCGGCAGCAGGATCGCGTAGAGGATCATCACCAGGACCGAGGCGCCCACTTCCAGCAGGCGCGGCAGGGCCGGCCATTCGGGAGCCGTGTCGGGCTTGAGAAAAATCATGATTGACGACAGGCCAAGGACCGCCGCGATGATCAGGGGGAACGCCTTCGGGCCGACGGCGTCGGACAGGAAGCTTTCTTCGATGACGAGTGCGGCCCAGGCATATCCCAGCGCGAGGATCAGCCCGACCGCGCCGAAAATGCGGTCGCTCATGGTTGTTTTCCTATTGGCGGCTCATGCCGGGGTGCGGCGGCCGCCTGAAACGGGATCTGAAAAGTCCGGGCCCTTCCGCGGTGCCCTTGAAGCGACCGGCAAGTGAGAACGCCGTCCCGTGCTCAAGGGACATCCGTGGGCGGGTCTTGCCGGGAAGGGGAGGGGGCACCATGCATGCGCCCCCTCCGTCGAGGCCGATGGGCCGCTGTTACTTGATGATGCCGATCTCTTTGGAGATCTTCTGGATCTGGGCAACAGAGTTGGCGACGAACTTCTCGAATTCCTCGCCCTGGAGATCGAGCGGCGCCATGCCGTTGGCGGCCATCACGCCTTTCCACTCGTCACTGGCATACAGATCGGCGATCATGCCGACCCAGGCATTATAGGCATCGTCGGACATGTGTCCGGGAGCATAGAACCCGCGCCAGTTCGCACCGATGGCGTCGACGCCCTGTTCCTTCGCGGTCGGGAAGACCTCGAATTCGCCGGGAAGGCGCTCGGGAGCCAGGACCGCGATCACCTTGATGTCGCCGCTGTCGACAAAGCCCTTGGCTTCGGAGATGTCGCCGGTGAAGGCCTGCACGGAGCCGGCGAGAAGCTGGGTGACCGCTTCGCCGCCGCCGTCGAAGGCGATGTATTTGACGGAGCGCACGTCGTCGATGCCGTAGGCATTGGCCGCGATCAGCACCTTCAGGTGGTCCCAGCCGCCGACGGCGGAACCGCCTGCAACGGACACGGAGCTCGGGTCCTTCTTGATCTGGTCGAGAAGCTCCGGCAGCGTGTTGATCGGGCTGTCGGCGGCCACGGCGATCACGCCGTAGTCGGCGCCCACGGAGGCGACCCAGCGAACCTGGTCCATGGTGTTGCCCGGATAGGCGCCCTGGGCCAGGCGGGTCGCGGTTGCCGAAGAGGCCGCAACGATCAGGTCGTTGTCCTCATCGCGCTTGTTGACGACTTCGGCAAAGGCCACGCCACCGCCGCCACCGGCAAGGTTGACGACCTGCATCGTCGTGTCGAGCAGCTTCTGATCCTGCAGGGACTTGCCGACCTGACGGCAGGTGAAGTCCCAGCCGCCGCCCGGGTTGGCCGGTGCAATACATTCCGGATTTTCCGGTTTGAAATCGGCAGCGGATACGCCGAGCGCGGACGCGCCAAGAAGTGCGGCCGCCAGGAAAAGGCGGGTCGATTTGAATGTCATTATGTGTGTCCTCCACATGAACCAGGCTTTTGGATTGCCCTTGATATCCGCGAGACCGCTCAGGCGGGTCCTCCCCGCGGATGTAGGCCAAGCCTAGCGCCGAACCCTGTCATCAACCTGTCATCGCGGGCGGCATCGCTTGCATGGCAGGAAAAGCCGGGGCATGACAGAGCGAGGGAGGATTTGATCCGTGCGTCTCTTGCTCGTTGAAGACACATTCGACATGGCGGAAGCGATCATGATCCGGCTGGAGAGATCGGGCATCGCCTGCGATCTGGCCAGGACGCTGGAACAGGCAAGGGCCTGTGTCGAAGTCCAGCGCTATGACGTGATCGTTCTGGACATCAATCTGCCGGACGGGCTCGGGACGGAGCTGCTGAAGGAAATGCGCGCCGCCGGCGACCGTACGCCCGTGCTGATGCTGACGGCGGAATTTTCCGTCGACGACCGGGTCTCGTCCCTGAACTCCGGCGCCGACGACTATCTGGTCAAACCCTTCGACCACAGGGAACTGGAAGCGCGTATCCGGGCGCTCTACCGCCGGGAACAGGGCGACAAGGCCGAGGAGCTGAGGCTCGGCAATCTGACCTTCAACGCTTCCGCCCGTGTGGTGCGGCAGGAGGACAGCCCCATCAACCTGACCCGCCGCGAGTTCTCGCTTCTGGAGATCCTTGTCCGCAACCGGGGCAGGACGGTGAGCAAGGAGCGGCTGTTCGAAGGGGTCTTCAGCTTCGAGGACACCGATGTGGGCATGAATGCGCTGGAACTCTATATCGCCCGGCTGCGCAAGAAGCTTGCCGGCTGTTCCGTCAGGATCGAGACCCGCCGAGGGCTCGGCTACACGCTGGAAACCGATGCCTGACCTGATACGCAGACTGGAAACGACATCGCTGACCGCCCGGGTGGCGCTCGGCGTGGCGGTGCTGCTGATCATCGGTGGAGTGATCGTGTCCATCGCGGCCTTTGCCTATGGCCGGGAAGCGGCCCGCAGCGCCTACGACAGGCTGCTGCTGGGGGCCGCGCACGACATCGCCTCGGCGATCACGGTCCAGGACGGCAGGCCGGTGATCGAGCTGCCCGTCTCCGCGTTCGAGCTTCTGGCCTTCGCCCCGGACGACCGCATCGGCTACCGCATCATCGGGCCGGACGGCAAGACGCTCACCGGCTATGAGGAGATCGCGCTGCCGGCCAATCGCCGCGACCTCCGTGACGGCTATTTCGACGGAGCGTTTTTCGGCGAAGCCGCGCGCTTTGCCATTGTCTCCCGCCGGTTTGCCGAACGCACGCTCAACGGCACCATCAGGGTCATCGTCGGCCAGACGATGCAGGCTCGCAACGCCATGGCCTATGACATCACCCGCAAGGCGCTCTATGTGCTGGCCGCCTCGGGTCTGGCAATGATCCTGCTGGCCGTCGTCGTCGTGCGTTCGGTCCTGACACCGCTGGAGAAGATCGCCGGCGGCCTGTCCGGGCGCGACCCCCATGACCTGACGCCCGTGGACACCTCGGTGCCCCGGGAGACCGCCGTCATGATCAACGCCCTGAATGGCTTCATGGCGCGGCTCGACCGGCAGATGAATTCGATGCGTCACCTGATTTCCGACACGGCGCACCAGCTGCGGACCCCGGTGGCGGCGCTGCGCGCCCAGGCGGATCTTTTCTCGGAGGAAACGGACCTTTCCCGCAAGGAGAAGATCGTCGAGCGGATCCAGGCCCGCTCGGCGAGCCTCGGCCGTCTGCTCGACCAGATGCTGAGCCAGGCGCTGGTCATTCATCGCGGGGACAGCGCCCGCCGGGAAACGGTCGACCTGCGCGATATCGCGCTGGACGTGTTCGAGGAGGGCGACCACGCGGTGCTGAACCCGGAGGCGGATGTGCTGCTTGAAATCGGAGAGAAGCCGGTCGAGGTTCTGGCGGATGCGCCGTCCCTCAAGGAAGCGCTGAAGAACCTGCTGGGCAATGCCCTCAAGTACGGTCGCCCTCCGGTCCGCATTGGCGCGTCGCTGGAAGACGGCAAGGCGGTGATCTGGGTGGAAGACGCGGGCGAGGGACCGGACCGGCAGACGATGGAGGACCTCGGCACCAGGTTCAACAGGGGGGAGCTGGTTCGCCAGGCGGGCTCGGGGCTCGGACTGGCGATTGCCCATTCCGTCGCCGTCTCCTTCGGCGGAGAACTGGTTCTGGCGCAAACGCCCCGGAAGCGGTTTCGCGCGGCGCTGCTGTTCGACGCCGTGACGGGGAGGAACACATGAGGGCGGCAATCACATCCTTGCGGGCTGGTCTGGCCGGGCTTCTTGTACTGCTGACATGCGCTCCGGGCATCGCGCAGGAAATGGTGGCGGATTTCGGACCTGAGGGGGCCGAACAGAGCCTTGTGCTGCGATCCACCACGGATATCGCGATCTTCGGTCCTGTCGTGGATACCTTCCTGCAGGCGCATCCGGACATGCGGCTGCGCTACGAACAATGGGGGTCCAACGAGCTCTACCGGCTGTCGCGCCGGGAGTGCCGCAGCGGCGAGGCAGGGGCGGATATCGTCATCAGTTCCGCCGTGCACCAGATGGTCCAGCTCGTCAACGAAGCCTGCGCGCATGCCTACCGGTCGCGGTTGACCGAACAGCTGCCGGAAGCGCTCAGGTGGCGGGACGAACTGTGGGGCATCACCCGCGAACCGGCGGTGATCGTCTACAACCGCGATCTCGTTCCGGCTGGAGACATTCCTCAGACGCGGTTCGATCTTCTCGATCTGCTGCGGCCTTCCGATACCCCCTATGCGGGGCGGGTGGCGACCTACGATATCGAGGAATCCGGCCTTGGCTATCTCTTCGCCTTCGCCGATGCCCGGGAAGCCTCGACCTTCGGTGCCCTGCAGGAATCCTTCGGACGGACACGGGCGGTTTCCACCTGCTGCTCGGTGGACATCATCGAGGGCGTTGCGGAGGGACAATACCTCATCGCCTACAATGTGCTGGGGTCCTATGCGCATGGCTATCAGCAGCAGGATGCGCGCATCGGCATCGTCCTGCCTTCCGACTACACGCTGGTTCTTTCCCGCGCGCTGATGATCCCGAAGCAGGCCCGGCTGAAACCGCAGGCGGAAGCGTTTCTGGATTTCCTGCTGTCACCGCAGGGGACCCTTGCGCTGCGAACCGCTCTGCTGATCAGCCCCCTGCTCGAGATGGAAGACGGCAACGAGGGGGAGGCGCTCAGTTCGACGGCCCTGCGCCCGATCGGTCTGTCTCCGGCCCTGATGGTGGCTCTGGATGCCATGACCCGCGAGACTTTCCTGCGCCGCTGGCGGGCGACCTTTCCGGGACCCTGAGCCGGTTTGCTTGTTGTCACGGCTCTGGCGCCTGAAGCGGTCACCGCATCGCCACAGGCAGGGTGAAGGTCCAGCTCTTGCGTCCGGCGGAGGCCGGTATCGGCGGAAAGGGCGCCGCGCGGCTGACCGCCTTCATCGCCGCCTGGTCGAAGGGCCTGGAGCCGGACGAGCGGGCGAGGCGAACGGAGGTGACCGAGCCGTTCCGGCGGATCGTGAAATGGATCACCGCATCCTTCCTGGGGCGGCGGCCGCCTTTGGGCGCGCGAACGGCTCTCAGAAGCTTGCGATGGACCTTGGCAGGGTAATTCGTGACGTCCGAATTTCCGGCGGTGTCCGACTTGCCCTTGCGCTGCGATCCGCCTTTCTGGGCGGTCCGGTTCGACTGGCCGCCGGCACCGCTTCTTGTCGCCTTTTGCGCTTGAGGCTGGGTCTTGACCGGCTTTTTGGTCTCGGGTGTCCTGGTTCTGGCCGGTTGAGCCCTGGCGATCTTCTGCCTGGGAGGCTCGGGTTTCGACCGGGGGGCCGGCGCATCGGTTTCGGCGTGCAGGACGTCCTCACTGCGGACTTCCGTTGCTTTTACCGGTGAGGGGGGCTCGGGCATTGCCGTCTTTACTGGGGCCGCTTCCGCCACGACCGGCTTTGCCGGCTGAACCGGCGATGGCCGGTTCTCGATGCTCTTGGCTTCCGCGATTTCGATGTCCTCGACTTTCCGGACGGCCGCCGGACTGTCCGGCTGCGGCTCCGGAGCGACCGGCAGGGCAACGGTTGGGGTTGGTGAAACCGGAAGACTTGCAGATGCCGCGGGCTCAACGGGCGCCACCTCTGTTGCCGTTTCGGCCACCGGTTTCGCGCGCGCCGTTTCCGGTTCGACCGGTGTCTGAACCTCGCGGACATCCACGGGCTCGGCTGTCACTGTCGTTGCAACCGTTCCGGCGACAATCGTATTGAAGGGGGATTGGCCGAGCACGGCGTGAATCCCTGCGCCGGCCCCTTCGATTTCCAGCTCCGGACGGGTCTTCAGGGTCATTGCCGCGGCCAGGATATGGATGGCGACGGAGACAGCCAGGGCAATCAGCAGAGGTCTGCGCAGGAACTTCATTCGGACGACGCCCTGGTGACGATGACAACGCGCCCGGCGCCTGCCCGGTACAGGGCGCCGACGTGGCGCAAGAGGTCCCTGGCCTGCAGACGTTCGTCGGCGGCAAGTCTGACCACCGGTTTCGAGGTGTCGTCGCGGGTCACGAAGCGGAGCAGATAGTCCTCCGCGCTCACCGGCTGCTCCCGGTAGTGCAGCGTGCCGTCCACCCGCGCATAAAGCGCATCGGGCGGCGGCAGCGGATCGGCCGTTTCCGCCCGGGACAGGACGACTTCCGGATCCTGAGGCGGCGCCAGACGGCCGGCGACGAGAAAGAAGATCAGCATCAGGAAGACGATGTTGATCAGCGATATGGTCGACTCCAGGGGCCGCTTCGCCTGTTTTCGCTCAACCCTGATCATTCGTTGCCCGCAACGGTCACATCAAGATCGGGAACGGTTCTCAGCCTGCTGACCGCCGAAACCAGTTGCTGGGTGGTCGTGTCGCCGCGCACCAGAACGAGAAGACTGCCGATGTCGCGCGCCACCAGGTTTCGCGCCTCCTCCTCCAGAACGTCGGAGGCGATTTCACTGCCGTTGAGAAGGAGCCTGTCGTCCTGCAGGACCAGCAACGCCTTCGGCGGCGCGCCGCTGCCGCCACCTCCCGCCGGGGCGCCGATCTCCACCTGGCCGAAAGAGGTGAAGGTGGAGGACAGCATGAAAAACAGCAGGAGCAGGAAAATGACGTCGACGAGCGGCGTCAGCGATATGGATTTCTGCTTTCTGACCGGTCGATCAACGCGCATAGGAAAGCTGCTGTCCCCTGAAGGATGGCGTGTCCTGCGCTTGCGGCATGGGCTGCAGCAGCACGGAAGACGTGAGCGTTTCGATGGATACGCGCTCGGACTCCAGCCGGCCTTCCAGCCAGGTGACCGCCAGCGAGACCGGCATGGCGACGCCGAGGCCGGCGGCGGTTGTCATCAGCGCAACCCAGATGCCGCCGGCAAGGGCCGAAGGGTCCACGTTGCTGCCTGCTGACTGCAAGGCCTGAAAGGCCTCGATCATGCCGAGGACGGTGCCGAACAGGCCGATCAGCGGGGCCACCTGGGCGATGGCTTCCAGCGCCCGGACGCCTTTGGAAAAGTGATGCAGATCCGCGGCGGCCTGCACACTGACGCGTTCCTCGATCTCGGCCTTGTCCTTGCGCATTTCGACGAGCGTGAGCGCGGTTGCGAGCGCCTTGCCGGCAGCGCTTTTCGGCAGGCTTCTGCTTGCCCGGGCACCGGTCAGTTTTCCGTCCTGCCACTGGCGGACGGTTCTTTGCGCCCTGGCGCCGTCACCGATGCCGCAGGACAGGAATTCGAAGACCTTTACCAGGACAAGCGCGGTGGCCACCACGGAGAGACCCACGATCACCGTGACCACCGGGCCGCCGAGCTGAAGGAGCGAGGCGATATGATCGAAAATGCCGGACATCATGATGCGTTCCTATTGGGTGAGGGTGAGGCCGATGCGGCTGGACAGCTTCAGCGGTGCGCTGCAATGAGCCGATGCTGCCTTCGGGGCGCAACCGGCCGGACCGTTGATCAGGAGCCTTCCCGCCTGCGCGCACTCCGGGCCGGGAAGTTCAAACTGCCGAACCACGGTCTTGCCTGCCGGAAGCGCGCCGAAATCGAATACGGACATCTGGCTGATGACACCGTCGGGCGAAAAGAGAACCAGTTCATAGGCGGCGGCCTCGACGGCCTGGCCTGTGCCGTTGGTCATGACAAAGGACAGCCGGCAGTTCCCGCCAATGTCCTCGGCCTTGTTCAGTTCGAGGGTGATCGCCGCTCCGTCAGTCTGGTCCCGGGTCTCCTGGGCATGGACGGGCTGGTGGATAAGGCCCTGTGCGAGGATCCCTGCGCACAGGGCGGTCAGGACCGGTTTGAACAAACGCATTGCCATCATTCGGGCAAAACTCCGGTAGGGCCGCCGCCCGCGGGGACAGGCGGCGGCCTGGTGATCAGAACTTCCTGGCGAAGCTCAGCTTGAAGCTGCGGCCGGCACCCTCGTCGTCGCTCAGGTGATGCCGGTAGGATTTGTCGAAAACGTTGTCGATGTTGAAACGGAACTCGCTGTCGGCGAAATGCCCCTCCGTCGGCTTCCAGGCCGCGTAAAGGTTATGCAGGGCATAACCGGCGGTTTTTTCCTCGTCGTCGCCGACCAGATCCTGGGACGCGAAGAAATCGCCCTTCCAGCCGAAATCGAGGTTCCAGGGTCGATAGACATAGCCGATCTTCAGGAAGGCGTTGTCGGCCGGAATGGCATTGAGGTAGCCGCCGGTGGTGACGTTCTCGCCGCGGATCAGGGATGCGCCAAGGGTTCCGTAGATGCTGCCTGTCCAGTAGGAGGCCTCGAGTTCCAGGCCTTCATAGCGTGCCTTGGGAATGACTTCGGTCACGACCGCCGTTCCGTCCCAGTAGCTTGCATAGAAGTTCGTGACATTGTTGCGGAAGGCGGTTGCCTTCAGCCGGAAGGCGTCGCCTTCCAGAGCCAGGTCGTCGAAGGACAGGGTAAAGCCGGCCTCGAAGTTGTTCGACAGCTCCTTGTCGATGTCGTTGAGCGTGTAGTTGGAGAAGACCTCGTCCAGGGACGGGAGGCGTTCCGTGTGAGCGACGGACCCGAAGATTCCGAACCAGTCGGACATCTTGATCATGGCGGCGAGCTTCGGCGAGTAGCCGACTTCGCTCTTGTCCTCGTTCAGGTTGACGGTGTCACCATTGCCGTCCACATAGCTGCCGACCGAGACATTGGAGTAATCGATGCGCATGCCCGGGATCAGCGTGATCCGGTCGTTCCAGACCAGCTCGGCCTGGGCGTAGCCACCGACATTGACGGTTTCGCCTTCCGGATGGGAACCGGATCCGCTGCGCACATAGGTGCCGAAATCCCGCGGATTGCGCCGCTCCTGATACTGTCCGTCGATGCCGGTCGTCAGATAGGCCATCCAGCTCTCGCCCAGCTGGATCGTCGCCACGTTGTCCGCCTTGCCCTGCCAGGTTTCGTAGGAATATTCGGAATTCAGGCCGAACGGGTAATAACAGGTGGGAGGTGCGGGCGCCGGTGCGTACTGGACGCAGATCTGGTCCTGGTTGTTCTGTTCCACCCGTGTGTCGGACCAGCTGACCTGGGCTTTCATGTCCAGAAGGTCATTGTCATGGAATGCGTTTTCATAGCCGATAATGGCGGTCTGATCGGTCACCGTACGGTCGACGTCACCGAAGTCCGGTCCCCAGCTGATCTGGTCGTAATTCTGGTCGTCCTCGTCGCTCGACCAGTTTTCGTAACTGGCGAAAACCGACTGATCGTCGTTTTCCCCGAAGGTGTAGCGGGCCTTGATCAGGCCGTTGACGGAGCTGAAATCGGTGTCGTCGATCCTGTTGCCCTGACCGTCCGTGATGTCCTGGGACTGCCGGTAGTTGAGATTGCCGAGCAGTTCGAGGTTCTCGACCGGTTCCGCTGCGATGATCGCGCTGCCGAGCCAGCCGTTGCCATTGGAATCCCAGGAGGTCTTCAGGCGCCCGCCGAACCTGTCGCCGGGATCGAGGAAGTCGCTTGCGTCCTTGGTGGTGAAGGTGACGACACCGCCCATGGCGCCGGATCCGTAAAGCGTCGACGAGGCCGGCCCGCGCAGGACCTCCACCTGCTTGTAGAGTTCCGGATCGGAAAAGAAGGATCCCATCCGGTACTGTTCATAGAACTTGTTGACGCCGTCGACCTGGATGATGATCCGGCTCTCGTCGCCGGAAAGCGCTTCGCCGATGCCGCGGATGTTGATGCTTTCCCCCAGCACCGAGTTGCTGCCGATCGGGGTCACGCCGGGGACTTCGCTGAAGACGTCCCCGATGGTGCGTGCCTGCTGGGCGTCAATCGCCTCCTGATCCAGCACGGTGACTGCCTGCGGCGTGTCGATGGCCACCTTGTCGATGCCCGTTCCCACGACGATCCGCTGAAGAGGTGTTGCTGCCTCGTCCTGTGCGGCTGCCCCGCCATTTATAACCATTACCCCAAGAGCGACACCGCTCATGAGACCGGCGCGTCCGGTTCGTGTTAGCCCCATTAAACTACTCCAAAATGCGCGTTGTTCGCGTCCTTTGCCGCTGCTTCCCGAGCAGGGTTTTAAACATGAGTCGATGACTCAGGTATTGAAGTCAATATGAAACATGAGTATAGGAGTCAAGTATCGGATCGCAGCTGCCGTGGAATTCTTCCTCTTTGGAATTGTTCCAGATTGTCTTTCGTTTCCATAAGGTTATCCGAATGGAGATGGACGGCTCCTGAGCGGCGGCCGCGATGATGCAGACCACAGTCAACGAAGGCAGGACCCATGAACGCCGATCAGATCTCTCACGAAAACCGGCCTGACGCGGCCACGATCCGCGAGGCGCGCGCTGAAAATCCGAAAACGCGGGAGCGGGATCTGGCTGCCAGTCTCGGCGTGAGCGAAGCGGAGCTGGTGGCAAGCTTGGTCGGACACGGGACCCGCCGGATCGAACCGCGCTTCGACGTTCTTTTCCCGGCGCTGCAGGAAGTGGGCAACGTGATGGCACTGACCCGCAACGAAAGCGCGGTTCACGAAAAGATCGGACCTTTCGAGAAATTCCTGCCCGGAAACCGCGCGGCGCTCGTGCTGGGCGAGCAGATAGATCTGCGCATGTTTCCCGGAAACTGGGTGCATGGATTCGCCGTGGAAAAGAGGGATGGCGAGGACGTGCGCAGGTCGCTGCAGTTTTTCGACGCCCATGGGGACGCCGTCCAGAAGATACATGCCCGGCCCGAAACGGATCTGGGTGCCTGGGACCGGCTGGTCGATAAACTGAGTCTGGAGGATCAGAGGCCGGACATGCTGCCGGACGTGACGCCGGCCGAGCCGTTTTCCCGGAAAACCCCGGCGGACGGTGTCGAGACGGCACTGCGCGACCGCTGGCAGTCGATGAAGGATCCGCACCAGTTCCACGGACTGCTCAGGGACCTTGATCTTGACCGGGTCAGCGCCTTCGAACTTGCCGGTGAGACGTGGGCCTGGCCGCTGGATCAGGGATCCGTCCCGGCGCTTTTGCGTCTGGCGGCTTCGGAAGGCATTCCGATCATGTGCTTTGTCGGCAATCGCGGCTGCATCCAGATCCACACGGGAGCGGTGAAAACGGTGATGGACAGGGGCCCGTGGATCAATGTGATGGATCCGACCTTCCATCTGCATCTTCGGACAGACCATATTCACGAAGTCTGGGCGGTGCGGAAGCCCGCCGATATCGGTCACGTCACCTCGATCGAGGCCTATGGCCGCGACGGGCAGCAGATCATCCAGTTCTTCGGCATGCGCGGAGAAGGCAATGCGGAACGTGCGGACTGGCGAGGTCTGGCGGAAAATCTTCCGCGACTGGACCGTGCGGTGGCGCTGGGGGCGGCAGAATGAGACAGATCCTGAAGTCCCGCCTTTCCGGCATCGCGGTGGCAACGGCCCTGACCGCTGCCGCTCTCGTCACGCCTGCCAGATCCCTCTTTGCCGAAGGCACGGAGCAGCCTGCTGTGGAGCGTATCGTCGCCGTGGGCGGCTCCGTCACCGAGGTGATCTATGCGCTCGGCGAAGAAGATCGCCTGATCGCCCGCGACAGCACGAGCATCTTTCCGGAGGAAGCGCTGGAATTGCCGGATGTGGGCTACATGCGGGCGCTGTCACCCGAAGGGGTGCTGTCCGTCGATCCGGAACTGATCCTCATGCTGGAGGGCAGCGGCCCGCAGGAGACAGTGGATCTTCTCAGGAAGTCCGGCATCGCCATCGCTGATATCCCGCATGCCTTCACCGCCGAAGGCATTGCCGACAAGGTGCGCACCATCGGCGCGGCACTGGCCGTGCCGGAGAAGGCGGAAGAGCTGGCGCTCAAGCTGGAAGCCGATCTTGAGGCCGCGCGCAGGCAGGCGGCCGGACAGACATCCGGCGTGCGGGTCCTGTTCATCCTGTCGACCAACGGCGGGCGCATTCTGGCGTCCGGATCGGATACGGCCGCCGACGGTATCCTGAAACTGGCCGGTGCGGAAAATGCGATGGCCGATTTTTCAGGCTACAAGCAGCTCAGCGACGAGGCCATCATCAGCGCGGCACCGGACGTTGTCCTCATGATGTCGCGGACCGGCGATCATGGAGCGGACGCCGAGGAGCTGTTCAGCCATCCGGCCCTGGCGCAGACGCCGGCGGGCCGGAACAACCGGCTCATCAGGATGGGCGGCCAGTATCTGCTCGGCTTCGGACCTCGAACCGCCGATGCGGTCCGCGAGCTTGCCGTCGAGCTCTCCAGTGTGCGGAGCTGACCGATAGCATGAGCGGCGTGACACTTCCCGAGCGATCCGCCCGGTCGTTTTTCCGGTTCGGCGGATCGCACGCTTGCGAAGGCAGCCGGGAACCGCTGGCCCGGGCGGCAATCGCGCTGCTGACCGTCGTGGCCGGATTGACCATGCTTGCCAGCCTGGCCATCGGTCCGATTTCCATTCCCGTGCTCGATCTTCTGCCACATCTGCCGGGCCGCGTTCTGGCGGCGGACGCAGGTGCTCCGGAAGGCGTCTCGGTGCGCGACTGGATCGTGATCATGGAAATCCGGCTGCCGCGTGTGGTGCTCGGCGCGCTGGTCGGTGCCGCGCTCGCGGTCGCGGGAGCGGTCATGCAGGGCCTGTTCCGCAATCCGCTGGCCGATCCCGGCATCGTCGGCGTATCCGCCGGGGCAGGGCTGGGTGCAGCGCTGTTCATCGTGCTTGGCAATGCGGTGCTGGCGCCGGCGATGGCCGTGCTGGGAATTTACGCGGTGCCGCTTGCCGCCTTCGTCGGCGGCCTGATTACCACGCTGCTGCTCTATCGCATCGGCACGCGGGGCGGGATCACCTCCGTCGCGACCCTGCTGCTTGCCGGGATCGCGCTGGGGGCCCTGACCGGGGCCATGACCGGCCTTCTGGTCTATGCCGCCGACGACCAGCAGTTGCGAGACCTTCAGTTCTGGGGACTCGGGTCCCTCGCCGGATCCAATTGGGAGAAGGTGGCCTCGGCTGCGCCCATCATCCTGATCATGCTGGTCAGCGTGCCGTTCCTGGCAAGGGGACTGAACGGGCTGACCCTCGGAGAGGCCGCCGCGTCCCATATCGGAATCCGGGTCCAGCGGCTGAAGAACATCTCCATCCTGCTGGTCGCGGCGGCCACCGGCGCCTCCGTTGCCGTCAGCGGCGGCATCGGCTTTGTCGGAATCGTCGTGCCGCACCTTCTGCGCCTGACGATCGGGCCCGATCACAGATATCTGTTGCCCGCGTCGGCGCTTCTGGGGGCGATCCTGCTGATTGCCGCCGACACGCTGGCGCGTACCATCGTCGCCCCCGCCGAACTGCCGATCGGCATCATCACCGCCTTTGCCGGCGCGCCGTTCTTCCTCTGGATCCTGCTGCGCAAGCGCGGCCTCACGGGCCTTTGAAAGGAATGCATGTTACCTCATCTCAAGCTTGTGGCGGGCCAGTCAGCATCCGAACTTCGCGTCGACCGCGCCGGGGTTGCCATTGGCCGCACACCCATCATTCGGGAGATCACCTTCACGGCCCGCGCGGGTGAGTTCACGGCGATCATCGGTCCGAGCGGATCCGGCAAGACAACCCTGTTGAAGGCGATGACCGGCGAACTGGCCTATTCCGGTTCGATCCTCCTGGCCGGTCTGGAGACCGGGCAGCTTTCCGCGGAATATCTGGCGCAACTGCGCGGAGTTCTACCGCAAGCGAGCCAGATCTCGTTTCCGCTCAATGTCTCGGAAGTGGTCGGTCTGGGCGTGATCGACAGACGGCAGGGCAGGGCCTCGCGAAGCCGCAGGATCGGTGAAGCGCTCTGCAGGGTCGGGCTCGCCGGTTTCGAGGGGCGGACCTATCAGGAGCTGTCCGGCGGCGAGCAGCAGCGGGTGCAGCTTGCCCGGGTGCTGTGCCAGGTCTGGGAACCGGTGGCCGACGGCGGTCAACCCCGCTGGCTGTTTCTGGACGAGCCGGTCTCCAGTCTCGACATCAAGCACCAGTTCCAGATCATGCGCCTTGCCGCCGATTATGCGGCGTCAGGCGGCGGGGTGGTGGCGGTGATGCATGATCTCAACCTGACCGCCGCCTTTGCCGACCGCATCCTGGTCATGAAAAACGGAAGGCGTCTGAGCTTCGGAGCCCGGGACGAGGTGATGCGGGCGGATCTCCTGTCGGATGCCTATGACTTTCCGCTGGCGCTGACACGCTTTGAAGAGTCCGATGTTCCTCTTGTGGTACCGGCGCCCGGTTCGGACCGGTGACCGGATGGCATCGATCCTGAAACTGATTGTGTTTGGTCACCAACCAGTCTCAGACCTTCAAGGCGAATGAACAACCTTCCTAGAACCTACACCTGGCCCTTGAGATAAGCCTTCAGTGTTTCGGCGACACCGAGCGTGGCGATGTTTTCCGCGGCGTCGCGGAAGGCCAAAAGAAAGGCCGGTTCACCGGCGAGGTTGCCGAGCAGGTCCGGCATTTCGAATTCCCCGGAAGCGCTGTCATAGACGCTTGCCGCCCAGTCTTTCAGTTTATCCGCATTGTCGTCTTCAAGCCGGATTTCATTTCCGGCTTCGTCGGTCCCCCGGCAGTAACGGCACCAGAGGGCGGTTTCAAGCGCGAGGCCGCTGATGGGCAGGCCCCGGTCGAGCCGGTCCCGGATGGTCGGCAGGATGAATTTCGGCTGGCGGTTCGATCCGTCCAGGCAGAGGCGGGGAATCGTGTCGCCCACCGCCGGGTTGGAGAAGCGTTCCATGATCGTCGTGAGATAGTCCGCGAAGCTCACCCCCGGAATTTCCGGAACGGTGGGCAGGATCTCGTCTTCCTCCAGCTTGCGGAGGAAATCGCGGATCAACGGGTCCGCCATGGCGTCATGGACGAAATAATGACCCAGCAACGCGCTCGCATAGGCGATGGCCGCATGGCCGCCGTTGAGAATGCGCAATTTCATGAGTTCATAGGGCGCCACATCCCTGACGAACTCGACACCGACCTTTTCAAGCGCCGGGCGTCCCGTGGGGAAGCGATCCTCCAGCACCCATTGCCGGAAGGGTTCGCAGACGACCGGGGCGGCATCCTCGAGACCGAAGGTGTCGCGCACGAGATTGCGTTCCCGGTCTCCGGTTGCCGGGGTGATGCAGTCGACCATGCCATTGGGGAAGGCGACGTTTTCGGCGATCCAGTCGGCCGTCTCGCTTGAGAGGGCACGGGCGAAGCCGACGACCGCCTGTCTTGCCATATGCCCGTTTTCCGGAAGGTTGTCGCAGGACATGACGGTGAAGGGCGCGACACCGGCGGCCTTGCGTTTCAGCAGGGCGGCGACCAGCACGCCGAACACGGTCCCGGGATGGTCCGGGTTTTCCAGATCCGCCTGAATTTCCGGATGGGCGCTGTCGAAGCCGCCGCTGTTCGGATCGACATAGTAGCCCCCTTCGGTGATGGTCATCGACACGATGCGGATGCCGGGGTCCGCCAGTCTGCGGAGCAGCGCCGCCGGGTCGACATCGACGAAATCGATCATCGACCCGCAGATCCGCGCGCTCAGTCCCTTCGGGTCGAGTTCGACCACGGTGGTGAGCCAGTCCTGGGGCTTCAGCCGCTCCCGCATGGCCGCGTCATAGGGTTTGAGCCCTGCGCCGACAATCGCCCAGTCGTGTCCCTCGCCGAGCGCGAAGAGCCTGTCCAGATAGATGGCCTGATGGGCGCGGTGAAAGTTGCCGACACCGATATGCACGATGCCGGGCGACAGATCCGCGCGTTCATACGCAGGTCCGCTGATGGAGTTCGGGAGGGAATTGAGCACAGTCTTGTCGAGTTTCTGGGTCATTGGTCAGCTCATCCAGTTGCCGCCGTCAACATTGTAGGTTTGCGCCAGGATGTAGTCGGCCTCGTCGGACGCCAGGAACACGGCCATGCCGGTCAGGTCGTCCGCGGTTGCCATCCGGCCATAGGGGACGGCGGCGCCGACCGCGGCCTTTTTCTCGCCTGGCTTCAGGCCTTCGTATCTGGCGAAAAGCGCATCGACACCGTCCCAGTGCTCGCCGTCGACGACGCCGGGGGCAATGGCATTGACGTTGATGCCGTGGCGGATCAGGTCGAGTCCGGCGGACTGGGTGAGGCTGATGACGGCCGCCTTGGTGGCGCAATAGACGCCCACCAGGGCTTCCCCGCGCCGGCCCGCCTGGCTGGCCATATTGATGATCTTGCCGCCTTTGCCCCGTCCGATCATCGACTTCGCGGCGGCCTGCATCATGAACAGGGTGCCGGCGACATTGATGTCGAACAGACGCTGGTAGCTGTCGCGAGTGATCTCCGCGATCGGGGCCAGGTCGAACAGGGCGGCATTGTTGATCAGGATGTCGATGCCACCGGTTCTTGCCTCGACCGCCGCGATGGCCGCATCGATGGAATCCTGACGGGTGACATCCAGCTCGACAGCCCAGGCACCCGGCCCGATCTCCGCCGCGGCGGCTTCCGCGCCCGCCATGTTGATGTCGCCGATCGCCACGGTTGCGCCTTCCTGCACGTAGCGGCGGGCGAAGGCCTTGCCGATGCCGCGCGCCGCACCGGTGATCAGCGCGGATTTTCCTTCAAGTCTCATGCGATTCTGAGATCCTGCTTGTCGAAGCGGTGGATCTTGCTCGCATCGGGGGTGAGATAGACGGTGTCGCCGTGACGGGCGCTGATCTCGCCCGTCGAGCGGACGGTGATCGGATCGTCGACACCGTCGATGTCGACATAGAGGAAGGTGTCCGAGCCGAGATGTTCCGAGACCCCGACGCGGCCGGTCCAGGTTCCCTCGCTGGGGGAGACCGAAATGTGTTCCGGGCGCACGCCGATGGTCGCCGCGTCGTATCCGGCGGCGTATTGGCCCGTAAGGAAGTTCATCTTGGGGGAACCGATGAAGCCGGCGACGAACCTGTTGCGCGGCGTGTGGTAGAGCTCCAGGGGCGATCCGACCTGTTCGATCACGCCGGCCTGCAGCACGACGATCTTGTCCGCCATGGTCATGGCCTCGACCTGGTCATGGGTCACATAGATCATGGTGGTCTTGAGCGTCTGGTGCAGTTCCGAGATTTCCAGGCGCATGTTGACGCGCAGCGCGGCATCGAGGTTGGACAGCGGTTCATCGAACAGGAAGGCGGCCGGTTCGCGCACGATCGCCCGGCCGATGGCGACGCGCTGGCGCTGGCCACCGGAAAGCTGGCCCGGACGGCGGTCGAGATAGTCCGTCAGGTTGAGCACTTTCGCGGCCGCTTCCACCTTGGCGTTCTGGGCGGCCTTGTCCAGGCCGGCCATGCGCAGCGGGAAGGCGATGTTCTTGCGCACCGACATGTGCGGGTAGAGCGCGTAGGACTGGAACACCATGGCCAGGCCGCGTTTGGCCGGGGGCACTTCCGTGGCGTTCCTGCCATCGATGGTGATATCGCCGCTGGTGACGTCCTCCAGCCCGGCGATCAGGCGCAGGAGCGTGGACTTGCCGCAGCCGGAGGGGCCGACAAAGACGACGAACTCACCGTCGTCGATGCGCAGATCCAGCGGAGGGATAACCTGAACGTCGCCGAAGTTCTTGGTAATCTGGTTGAGGGTTATCTGACCCATGATCAGGCTCCTATTTGACCGCGCCGAAGGTGAGGCCGCGCACAAGCTGTTTCTGGCTGAACCAGCCGAGAATGAGGATGGGGGCGATCGCCATGGTCGAGGCGGCGCTCAGCTTGGCGTAGAACAGACCTTCCGGGCTGGAATAGCTGGCAATGAATGCTGTCAGGGGGGCGGCTTTCGCCGCGGTCAGGTTCAGGGTCCAGAACGCCTCGTTCCAGGCCAGGATGATGTTGAGCAGCAAGGTGGACGCGATGCCGGGCACGGCCATCGGCGTGAGGATGTAGAGGATTTCCTCCTTCAGGGCCGCCCCGTCCATGCGGGCCGCTTCAAGAATTTCGCCCGGGATTTCCTTGAAATAGGTGTAGAGCATCCAGACGATGATCGGCAGGTTGATCAGCATCAGGACGATCGTCAGGCCGACGCGGGTGTCGAGCAGTCCGAGCTCGATGAAGAGCAGATAGATCGGGTAGAGGACACCGACGGCCGGCAGCATTTTCGTCGACAGCATCCACAGCAGAATGTCCTTGGTGCGTTTGGAGGGCACGAAGGCCATGGACCACGCGGCGGGCACCGCGATGATGATGCCCATGACGGTGGATCCGCCGGCGATGATCACCGAATTCCAGAGAAAGCGCATGTAGTCGGAACGCTCCTGGACCACGGCGTAGTTCTCCAGGGTCCAGTCGAAGAAGAGGAACAGCGGCGGATCGTTGATCGCCTGGGCCTCGGTCTTGAAACTGGTCAGGATCGTCCAGAGGATGGGAAAGAAAATCAGCAGGCCGATACTCCAGGCGATCAGCGTGTTGAGAGCCTTGCGGCGGTTGGTGACTGCGCGGGCCATCGTCTCTTCTCCTCACGAGTCCAGATTTTTGCCGACAATGCGCATCAGGAAGATGGCGACAATGTTGGCCAGGATGATTGCGTAGACACCGCCGGCGGACCCAAGTCCCACATTCTGGCTTTCCAGAACGCGCTGGAAGATCAGATAGGTCAGTGTCCGGGTGCCGAAGGATCCCTGGGTGGTCACGAAGATTTCCGCGAAGACCGCCAGCAGGAAGATCGTCTGGATCAGAACGACAATGGTGATGGCACGGGACAGGTGCGGCAGGATGATGAAGCCGAAGCGGGCCAGCGGCGGTGCGCCGTCCATCTCGGAGGCTTCCAGCTGCTCGCTGTCGAGAGACTGGATCGCGGTCAGCAGGATCAGGGTCGCGAAGGGCAGCCACTGCCAGGAGACGATCAGGATGATCGAGAAGAGAGGCGCGTCGCTCAGCCATTCCACCGGTTGCGCGCCGAAGAATTTCCACAGATGGGCGAAGAGACCGTTCACAGGGTCCATGAACATGTTCTTCCAGACCAGCGCGGAGACCGTCGGCATGACGAAGAAGGGCGCGATCACGAGAATCCGGACAATGCCCTGGCCCCAGAGCGGCTGATCCAGCAGGATCGCGAGCAGGACGCCGAGCACGACGGTGATCAGCAGCACGCCGCCGACAATGACAAGCGTCGTCTGGACACTGGGCCAGAAGGCACTGGAAGAGACGAAGCGGACATAGTTGTCGAAGCCCACCCATCCAAGGTCGCCGCCGCGTAGCGGCAGATACTTCTTGAAGGAGAAGTAGAGGGTCATCGTCAGCGGGATGAGCATCCAGCCGAGCAGCAGAACGACGGCAGGGGCCATCATGATGCGGGCGGCGGAGCGGGAGTGCTGGGTTGCCATGGGTTACACCTGATCTGTCGACGGCATTTTCCGTCACTGATGGGTGAAAGCTTGTTCAGAGAAAGAGAGGGCGGGGTGACACCCGCCCTCCCAAGTTTCGGGAGGAGACGCTAGTAGCCTGCGGCTTCCATTTCTTCGGCGGTCAGGGTCTGAGCCTTTGCCAGGGCTTCATCGACTGTTTGCTGACCGGCCAGAGCTGCAGAGAATTCCTGGCCGACCTGGGTTGCGATGCCCGCGAACTCGGGGATGGCAACGAACTGCACGCCGATATAGGGAACCGGGTCGACAGTCGGGTTGGTCGGATCAGCCGAGTTGATGCTGTCCAGGGTCATCTTCGCAAACGGGATCTTGGCGTATTCCGGGTTCTCGTAGAGAGAGGTCCGGGTTCCCGGAGGAACGTTCGCCCAGCCTTCCCTGGAAGCGACAAGGTCGAGATATTCCTTGGAAGTTGCCCATTCGATGAACTGCTTGGCAGCCGCTTCCTTCTGGGTGCCGGCCGGAATGGCGAGCGCCCAGGCCCACAGCCAGTTGCCGCGCTTGCCCAGACCGGTGTCCGGTGCCAGGGCGAAGCCGACCTTGTCGGCCACCGTGGAATCGTCCGGATTGGTCACGAAGGAGGCGGCGACGGTGGCATCGATCCACATGCCGCACTTGCCCTGCTGGAACAGCGACAGGTTTTCGTTGAAGCCGTTGGTCGAGGCGCCCGGAGGACCCGCCTCGTTCAGCAGATCGATATAGAAGCTGAGGGTTTCCTTCCACTGCGGGGTGTCGAACTGGGGTTTCCAGTCTTCATCGAACCAGCGGGCGCCGAAGGAATTGCCGGTCGCGGTCAGGAACGCCATGTTCTCGCCCCAGCCGGCCTTGCCGCGCAGGCAGATGCCGTAGATCTCGTTGTCCTTGTCGGTCATCTTGCGAGCCGCGTCGGCAACGAATTCCCAGGTCGGCGCATCGGGCATTTCCAGCCCGGCCTTCTCCATCAGATCGGTGCGATACATGATCATGGAGCTTTCGCCGTAGAACGGCGCGGCATAGAGCGTGCCGTCGACGGACAGGCCGCCGCGCATGGCGGGCAGGATGTCGTCGGTGTCGTAGCTGTCCGGAAGATCGTCGAGCGCGACCAGCCAGTCCTGCTTGCCCCAGATCGGCGTTTCGTACATGCCGATGGTCATGATGTCGAACTGGCCGCCCTTGGCGGCGATGTCCTGGGTGACGCGCTGGCGAAGGACGTTTTCCTCAAGCGTGACCCACTCGACGGTGTGGCCGGTCTTGTCGGTGAAATCCTGGGTCAGACCCTGCATGCGGATCATGTCGCCGTTGTTCACGGTCGCGATGGTGAGTGTTTCTGCAGTCGCCGGAGCACAGAGTGCTGCGACCGCACATGCGCCGAGCAGCGCACGGGTATGAAATGCCATATTTTCCTCCCAAGCGAGATTGGGCATTTGCCATTCTTGCGAGCAAATATTCGCCTCGAAGTCGTACGGGAGTCAAGGAAGGAATTGCATGTTGCAGCGCCAATTTCTTTGTGCGCTGCAAAAATATGATATAATTCAGTGTGTTGTATTTGGTGGGAATTTGCTCAGAACTTGAGCAATTGCTCTGCGGTGGCTTCATTCGTGATCAGGCAGTTGATCAACCGGCCCTGGAGGGCCCCCAACATGGCCGGTACCTTGCCGTCGCCCGCAGCGATGCCGTAGACCGGCTTGTCCCCGGCGGGCTTCAGCGGTGCGCTGGCGACCAGATCATTGGTGAGCCCCTCGATCATGTTGCCGTCCCGATCATAGACCCAGCTGGTAATTTCGCCGACCGCGCCGGCGTTCTCCAGGGCGCGCATCTCGTCCAGACTGACGAAGCCGTCCATGGCGAGCGGGGCGGTCGGCCCCATGTTGCCGATGCCGACGAAGGTCGCGTCCGCCTGGCGGATAAGATCCAGTATGCTGTGGACCGCTTCCTGATTGTGCAGCAGCTGCAGCTCTTCCCGGGAGCGGGCGAAGACGGGCAGGGGCATCGGATAGTGCCGGGCGTTGATCCGGTCGGCCAGGCGAATGATGACGTTATAGGCCGAGGCGGAGCCGTCCGACATCATGTTGCCCAGCAGCGAGGCGATGCGGTGCTGCGGACAGTCCATGGACGGGATCTGGTCGACCGACGCCCTCAGGGTCCGGCCGGTTCCGAAGGCAATGATCTTGGGTTGCTGCGAATTGAAATGGCGTTCCATTTCGGCGGCGGCCGCGTGGGCGATGCCGATCGTCGAGGACGGGGCGTCCGGATCGCTGGGGACGACGTCGCAGCCTTGCAGTCCGAAACGCTCGATCATCCGTGCGCTGAGTTCCATGCACCGGGCGATCGGGTGATCGAGCCGCACCTTGATCAGCCGTTCGCTGACCGCAAGGGAGACGAGGCGCTGGGCCGACTGGCGCGACACGCCGAGTTTGCGGGCAATCTCATCCTGGGTATTGCCGGCGACATAATACAGCCAGCCGGCGCGCGCCGCGTCATCGAGCCGGGAGGACTCGGCGGTGTTTTTCTGTTTCATCTGTGCCGTTACTCAGTCTGAATTTTGGCCTAAGCTGATGGAATTGTCCGGAAGATGCAAACAATTGCGTGACTTGTGACGGCGCATCCCATGTATTCATCAGGGATGCGGGGCAGGAACCGTCAGTGTTTTTCCTGTCTTCGGGACGGTCGCGCTTGCGGTTTCACGACCGCTTCATGCGGAGGACGGTTTGCGGCGGCGTGTTTCTGTCCGCCTGTCCGAAGCTGCAGCGAGACAACCGGGATGACGGCGACTGCTCCAGGCGCGTATGCCCTCGGAGTCGCCGCCAATGGGTGCCTGTTTTTCCGGATCTTGTCATCCACGTTCGCGGGATGCCTTCCGCCAGGCGCAGGCTATCCCGATGGCTCCGCGACCCGCCTCAAATCCGGCCTGAGCCGGAAAAACTCCTCGAAAGACGCAAAGACCTGCGCAGCCCCACCTGACACGCCTTCGGAATTCACGAGGTTTCTCAGGTGTGAGCCACCGATGAACCGCCAGACCGGCATTCCGGCGGCGAGGCCCGCCCTGACGCCGTTCTCGCTGTCCTCGATGACCAGGCATCTTGCGGGGTCGACGCCCCGCTTTTCCGCCGCCAGAAGGAAGAGGTCCGGGGCGGGCTTGCCGTTCCTGACCTCGGTGGCGGTTGTCGCGCGATCGGCAAACAGATCCTTCAGACCGGTGATCTCCAGCGACTTGGCCAGCCTCGGAGGACTGGAACTGGTGGCAAGACAATAATCCGGCTTCAGCTGCTCGATGACAGTGCGCACTCCGCAGATCGGTTTCAGATCCTTCTCGAAGGCGCTGAGGAGACTTGCGCGGTAGCGGATCTCGAACTCCGGCGGCAGATCGATCCCGAATTCCTTGCGGATCTGCTGCAGGACAACCGGGTAGCTGCGGCCGAGAAAATGGTGGGCGACATAGTCCATGGTGATGTGAACGTCGCGCCTTGCCAGTTCGGCGACCAGCATGCGGGCGCTGATCACTTCGCTGTCGATCAGGACACCGTCGCAGTCGAAGATAACAAGATCGATCGTCGTTTGGCCGGACATTGGAGACCTTCATGGCACGGATTAAAAAATAGCCTTCAGACGCCAAACCGGCAAAAGCTGCGAGGGAAAGCCGTCAGATCGACAGCCGGGCAGGGTCCGGTCAGCCGGCTTTGGCGGTTGGAAGCAGGACAGGACGCCGCTTGGGGCACTGCTCCTGCGGCGTTTTCGGGATTGCGTTCTGAAGTCCATCATCTGTCCTGCCGAAACCCCTGAAACACAAGGGCTCCTGTTTAGCAATTCTGCGCCGATTTACAATTGCCTTTGCTCCGAAACAGCTGCCCTTCGGGGAGCGGCAGGGAAGCCGGGGCGGTTCACTGCGCGTCGTCAAAGCCCGCATGCGGAGCTGACAACCCGGCAGAATGAATTCGGCCTGAAATTCAGTCGAGTGACTTAGCTTTCAACAGGGCCTTCCGGAGGGTCTTTGGTGTCATTTCGCTTCAAACGGGCCGCGTAAAGGGAGGCGGCTTGCGTAAAATTGGAGAATTTCACGCCTGCAAAATTTTTTTACCGCAGTGCGAGATGGCTGTGTGCAACTCTTTTATTCTACCCTGCCTAAAAAGCGCGCATAAATCATCTGCGTCGACAGTCAGTAAATTTATATTATTGCTTGATTTTTAGTTCGGATATTCGGAATTTATTTTTATTTCTTTTTATAAATTACTGTATTCTTTGTATTTCAGAAGATTTTAATAGAAATAGTACTTAGGCGACTGGTCGGTCGCGTTTCAACCAGAGCAAGTGCAGCTTGTATTATTGGTTTTTTCCGAATTGTTTCAGGCCTGTATTACACAGGCAAGGTGTGTATTACGACAAAAAGTATGTGGTTCGAACAACTACAATAGGATCTTTTAAC
>NZ_QCYM01000034.1 GCF_003075075.1 Labrenzia sp. 011
AGACCATATGTTTCCAAGGGAGAAATCTCCGAGTACATTGTATCACTACACCAGTATAGACGCGCTTAGAGGTATAGCGTCGTCCGAAGAGTTACGCCTTTATCCAATAAGGAAGCGGATCGGGGAAGGCGGGGAAATGGAGGCTTTTGCTCGAGCACATAGACTGGACGGATATCTCACCAAAGACCAAGGAGATCCATATTACAAAGAGATGTCGAATGATATTTTCTATGTCTCTTTGACACGCACACCTCCAAAAGACCCTTCTTACATGTGGTCGTACTTCTCTCATGGATCCGGCGTACGCCTAGAGTTCATTGTGTGGCCCAAGGCTGCAGAGCTTCGCCCAGTTTACTACGAACAAGCAGGTACTAAAACACTTCTTGCTGACATCAATTCTGCTTTGGCTGCCGCCGGTGCGCCACCTTTCGTGCCTCACACGCTGTCTTGGATTGGCGCATTTTATCTCTCATCGCTTGTCAGTTCAGAAGACGAAGTTCGCCTCATGATGAAACGTCAAAAGGGTGGCCCTGACTTAACGCAATCCGACGGGCAATTTGACTACTGGCCAATTCCAATAGGTCCCAGTAATGCGATCTGCGAGCTCGACTTATCTGGTATTCACGTCGCTCCTGGCGGTGACCTCAGCAAAGTGACAAACGCCATTTCTGGCACTGCGTTCTCTTCAATTTCGCCCACAGGGCCTTAATAAAGCTAGGAACAACAACGTTTTTCGTTTCCAGCGCTAACCGCAAGTTTCCGATCTATATGTTTGCAAAATTGAGACGTTGCAGTTTGGTGGTACACAAGGGTACACTCAAGAACGAATGAATATGTTTAAAAACAAACTCTTATCATGAAACTCAACAAATCCCTCCTCCGCTACCAAATTTTCCAAGTCGCTCATAAATTTCCCGGCTGTCGCGCAACGTGCTTGTTTTTCTGATAGCAGCAAAGCGTTTGTGTCGAAGCGCGCAACTTCACTTGGAACCCAGAACAAGAATTGAATTACGGTAGGACGGCAAACTGCGCTAGCACGGCCGCAGTGAAACAACCGTGACACGAAATCGGGATTGTGCCGCTGGTTGCATGTCGGCTAGAAATACCAGTTCTGGAAGATACAAGGCTGGGGAGCGTCGATATGAAAACTCATAAATTAATGTGTGCCGCGCTCGCGTTCGGCCTGGCCGGGTGCGCGTCCGTCACCCGTGGGCTCAATGAGACTGTATTGGTCTACGCCTCGCCCGAGGGCGCGCAGATCGCCACCTCGGTCGGCCTGACCTGCAACACCTCGCCCTGCTCGCTTCAGGTCTCCCGCAAACAGGAGTTTTCGGTCACCGTCTCAAAGGACGGTTACAAGACCCAGACTGTCCATGTCGGCACCAAGGTCGCGCCTGGCGGCGTTGCCGGCATGGCGGGTAATGTCCTAATCGGCGGCGTGGTCGGCGTCGGTATCGACGCGGTCTCCGGCGCGACGCTTGACCACTCGCCAAACCCGGTCCTGGTCGAGCTGATCCCGAAGAACCCGTCCAACTCCAAGACACCCAGAGGCGATCTCTCCGAAATCAAAGAACAGCTCGCCGCCAAACAACGCGCCCAGGAAGAAGCTGCAATGCGGAAGTCTGGCGGGGTTTGAATAACGAGGGTGCAACAGAAGTCAAACCATGACCACGTTTAATATTAATCTGAACTACAACTCCCTACGAGAGAAGTCTCATATCTGGATTAGAAGGTCTTCAGTTTTTCTTGGGATCGCTTCTAATATTTTCCAGATTGCACCGGAAGTCTCGCATGTTCTGGATACGAAAGAACAAGTTATCATTGTTCCGCCTG
The DNA here is from genome assembly GCF_003075075.1 of Labrenzia sp. 011. GTDB lineage: Bacteria > Pseudomonadota > Alphaproteobacteria > Rhizobiales > Stappiaceae > Roseibium. The sequence goes on from NZ_QCYM01000034.1 coordinate 1,834, forward strand.
AAGTTGGCCAAGCACTAAGACAAAAATTCTTGGAAGAATTTGAAACCTGGGTCATAGGAAGTGCACTAAGAGACTTAATCGAGGGCCATAGCAGTTTTCTTTTGCACTCGTACGGTTACGCTGAGCTGCTGGTCCCCGGTCCAATGCATAAAGGCATTCTAGAACAAAGAATAACAAATTTTGATAAACACAACGTCGTTCCTCGTAGCCGCAAGGTGTTCGAATTACTTGATTGTAAAGATGACTTTTCCCCAATGTTCGCGTCGTTGGTGAAAGCGCGCAATTGCTTTGCGCATAGGAACGGTATTGTCGCCAACCTCGATACCAACATCGATGACTCTCTTCAACTCGTCTGGCGTTTCCTGGCGCTGAAAGTCCCCGACGAGAATGAAGACCTTGTCCGGCTTGATCTGAATGAAATCGGAGAATATCCAGTAGAAGCAGGGCAATCGCTTAAAATTGGATCAGTGGAAGAGAAAAAATCCTTCAAAGTTGGCGAGCAAATTCGCCTTAATAAGCATGAACTAAATCAAATTTTACTAGGGTTTCATTTGGCCGCAGAAGCAGCGATTTCCGGTCTTCAATCCGTTGCGAAAAAGCTGGATGTGCCGTCAGATGCAGGTTCCTCCTGAGTTCCCACCTTCTCGGCGTCCATTGCGTCTCCAGCCAGCCGCAATACCGCAGAACTCTGCCGAAAAGGCTAAGGTGGGAACTTGAACCGCGCCGGTTTTGCCGGAGGCTGATTTTGGTTAGTTACGCGGCTCGTTCCTCAGTTTCCATAGCCGCATGGAAATTGGCCTCAGCTTCTGCCGGCGGAGTATTCCCGATAGGCTCAACCAAACGACGGTTTTTGAACCAGTCCACCCATTCGAGTGTTGCGTATTCCATTGCATCGAAATTACGCCATGGGCCGCGGCGGTGAATGACCTCGGCTTTGAACAAGCCGTTGATCGTCTCGGCCAGGGCATTGTCGTAACTGTCTCCGACGCTGCCGACAGAGTGGACTTGCCCGGTTTCAATGATGAACCATTCACTCTGTAGTCGCCGAACGGATGTCCTGAAAACAGGCGGGCCCGTCGCGCGTTTGAAGCCCAACCAGCGTGAAAGCTCCCGCCGGCGTCCTGTCCTCTTGCATGGACCTGTCGATCGAACCCGGCGCCCGGTCCGGCGGCGGTTCGCCCAGGACGAACCGTCCCCGGATCCGTCTACGGCTCAGCGCTGGAAGACACGCGTTCTTGTGCCGCCGGCAGGCCCCGTCCGGCTGACGGTGCAGGACTGGCTGTTTGTGCTGCAGTTGCGCGTGCGCGATGCCGTGCCGCCATAAGGGCCGACGACGTTTCGCGTGGTGTTGCACTCGCCATTGGCACATGTGCGGCTCTGGTTTGCCGAACCGCCATAAACGCCCGTTGTCGACCGCGTGGCCGTGCAGCTGTCCCCGGTACATGTGACCGCCCGATTGTGTGAGGTAACCCGTGCTGCCGGGGCCGCCGGGTGAACGGGCCTGTAGTAGTAGCCCCACCGGCCGTACCAGGGATAGGCGGCGTAATAGGTATTCCAGTAGGCCCGGTTATAGGCAACAACGCTGATGCCCACGGCAGGCGCGATTGCCGGGGTGACGATCACCGGATTGCCCTGGTAGATGACCTGGATGTAATTCGCGGAAACCCAGCCCCGAAAGGTGCCGAAACTCACGTCGCACCAGGAATAGCCGGAAACGCAGCCATAGGTCGTGATCCGCGTTCCCGCCGGCACGACGGTGACGACCGGATAGCCGGTCGACGGCCCCGCTCTCAGGTTCACGTTTCCCGTGGACACGGCAACCGTTGCCGCAGCTGCAAGCGACGACGCACCGATAAGGGTTGCCAGCGCGAGAAAAAGTCGTTTTATCATCGTGTTCTCCATTGTGGTGTGCCGCTTGCCTGGCAGCATTCGAAGACCTTCGTCCTGCAGCTTGGAACGGGTCTTTCCACTTCGTTACGTTGTGTTTCAATTTGTAAAACACGTCCTCTCCTCTCCGCTCTTGTCCCTGTGAGCGCGATCACGGTCGCCCCCCGATCCGACGCGATGAGCGGCGCTGTGGACCATTGCCCCGACAGTTGGCATTTCGTCAGACTTCCGGTTTGTATGATTTTGTAAACAGACCGTGTTTTCGTTTGATTTCGCGGGTCTGGCATGAATATCTGGGACCATGAAACCCGGTGCGAAGACCATATTGATCGTTGACGACGATCACGAAATCCGCCGTCTCGTGGGCGAATTTCTAAGCCGGGAGGGGTTCGAGGTCGTTTCCGCACAGGATCGGTGGGACATGGACGCCGCCCTGGAACGCGTTCAACCCGATCTGTTCATCCTGGACCTCATGCTGCCGGGCGAAGACGGGTTGTCCATCTGTCGCAGGCTGCGGGCCGAGGGCAACACGCCCATTCTCATGCTGACCGCAAAGGGAGATGAGACCGATCGCGTGGTCGGGCTGGAACTTGGCGCCGACGACTATGTCGTCAAGCCGTTCGGCCCGCGGGAACTGCTGGCGCGTGTCCGGGCGATGCTGCGCAGGGCTGAGGCGTCACCGTCTCAGCCCATGTCGAGACGCCATGCCTTTGACAGGTTCATCGTCGATCTGGACGCCCGGCAGGTCGAGACCGAGGATGGCGACCTGGTTGCCCTCACGAGTGCCGAATTTGACCTGCTGTCCTGCTTCGTGCTGCGGCCGCGCAGGGTACTGTCTCGCGATCAGATCCTGGACTGGACACGCGGGCGCAGCGCTGGTCCCTTCGACCGGACGGTTGACATCCTGGTCTCTCGTATCCGCAAAAAGCTGGAAAGCCACAGCCCCGGAAGCGCCTTGATAAACACCGTCCGCAACGGCGGCTACCTTCTGACCGCCTCGGTCCAGCGAGTGGCGTGAAATGCGCTTCGGCCTGGCCGTAAGACTGGTTTCCATCGGAGCAAGCTTGCTGCTGGTATTGTGGCTGCTGGTGCTGGGGCTTGCCTATCGCGAAGGCAGTCTGTCGCGCGCCACCTCCAATCCGGAACCTCGTCAACTGGCCGCAATCGCGGAGCTTTTCGCGCCCGCACCTGCTGCACGGCAGGATAGGCTTCTGGAGGCCGTGAGATCACCGGGTCTCGATGTCCAGATCGTTCCCCTTTCCGATGTGCCGGAATTCGACGCTCAGCTACTCGATAGCGCAGACCTTGTGCCCTATCAGGAGGTCCTGGGGCAGCGCCTGTTGAGCGCCCGGGCCCAGAAGCTGATCGGTCCGGACGGCATTCGCTGGCGTTTCAGAGCCATGCCTCCGCTCAGGTTCTGGATCGCGGCAGGCGAGAACCAGGCTCTCGCCATAGGTGTTCACCTGCCGTTTCCCGTTACGCCACTGGGCTTGCCCCTGGGCCTCGGCGCCGGTCTGCTCGGAACGGTTTTCGCCTTCATCGCCCTGCTTCTGTTTCACCGGGAGATCAGGCCGCTGGCAAGATTCGCCGCGGCGGTGGACAGGATAGACCTCTCCACCGAACCGGTGCCCTTGCCTGATACGCGCTCCGGCACGCCGGAGATTGCCGCCCTGGTGCGGGCCTTCGACAGGCTACAGAACCGGCTTCACACGATGACCCGGTCACAGATGGCATTGATCGGCGGGCTCCAGCACGACGTGCGCAGTTTCGCCACCCGCCTGAGATTGCGTCTGGAAAACCTGCCCGACGCATCGGAGAGGGACAGGGCAACCTCCGACATCACGGACATGATTTCCCTGCTCGACAACGCCCTGCTGATTTCCCGGGCAGGGGTCGGCGTGCTCGAAGAGGAACTGCTCGATCTCTGCGAGCTGGTCAGCGCCGAGTTTACCGAGTTCCGGGAAGCCGGGATGCCCGTCGAGGCCGGCGAGGATTTCGCGCGGAAGCAGGCATGGATCGTCGGCGACCGCGTTGCCCTCAGGCGTATCATCCTCAACGTGGTCGACAACGCCGTGAAATATGGAAACTTTGCAAGGGCGACGCTCGAAATGGACGACGAACGCATTTCCGTCCTCGTCGATGACGAGGGGCCCGGGTTTTCGGAAGAGGACAGAACCTTGCTGTTAGAGCCTTTCGTCCGCGCGGAACCCTCCCGTTCGCGGGGAACCGGAGGCGCGGGACTTGGCCTCTCCGTCGCGCGGTCGCTGACCGAGGCTCATGACGGCACCATCCGTCTGGAGAACACGCCAGGGGGTGGCCGGGTCAAGGTGACGCTGCCCCTGTTCAAGACGAGCTGAACGCGCCCGCCACCAACATAATGCAACAAATTCCCATCAGCGGGAAATCCGCCAGCCAGACTGGGGCTCCAGGGTATCTCCATCGATAATCAGCTGGAGCGTACCATGAACAGACCGATCCTCTTGTCACTTGTCGCCGGCGTTGCATTTGCCGTCGCCCTGCCCTTTGCCGCGGCCGCGCAGGTCAATCCCTTCGCTCTGCAATGCCCCGAGTATTCTCCCGAAATGCCGGTTGTGTTCGGCGGCTATCCCGACATCCATGACGTTGCGGAGCGCCTCGACCATTTGCGGAAATTCTATACCGGAAAGGTCCTCCGCTTCCGGCTGGCCGGGGCACTGACCTTGCAGGAAACAGCCATCGGCATCCGGGCCGACCAACAGGCCGAATGGCGCGCCTACACCAGGGCGGCGCTTGCTCTTGTCCCGGACGCCGCAACGGTGCGGGCTCTTGCCGGCGCACCTGACGAGGATCCTGCAGGGCCGGAAGCCTTCGGCCGGATCGAGTCTCTGGCGGATGTTCTTTCCGCCTACGGCGAGAAAGGCGAGGCACTGAAAACGGCCATCGAAAACCTGCGGGGCAAGCTGACGCAAGAGCAGCTTGAGGCCGCCCGTTTTCCCCGGATCAGCCTGAGATAACGCCCCCGCATGACCAGCGCAATTGCCGGTGCTCCATCTGCACCGGCAAAGACGGAGGCGCGACCGCAAGCGCTCCGCGCATCCGTCGACAGACCATCAGACAAAGGATGTTTTTCATGAGACTTGTGATTTTGGCTTTCTCGTTGCTGGGTGTCTCAGCCGCAAGCGCCCAGGACCTGACCCGCCAGCAAATGCGGGAGATCAGGAGCGCCTGCGAAGCCGACGTACGCAACCTGTGTGCAGGCAAACAGCCGGGCGGCGGCAGGCTGCTCCAGTGCCTGCAGGCCAACGCGGAGAACATGTCGCCTGCCTGCGCCAACAAGCTTTGGGAACTACAGGCGTCGCGCCCGCCCCAGTAAGCCCAAAAGCGGCGGCGCCTTGCACGCTGAGACGCCGTCGCCCTCCGTGTCGAGACTGCCCGGCGACAGCATGGGGCCCTTTCGGCAAGACCCTTCTGCCGGCGTTCCGGGCGTGCGCTGGGGTCAGCGAAAATCGGCCAGCTTGTCAGGCGTGTTGACGGCTCCGTGACAGGCAGCGCCCATCAGAACAGGCGTTTGCGACATGCCCCTCTGACGAGCCCGCGCGCACGGTCCATTCTGTTCCGGATGTCCAGCCGTTCCCGGTTACTGCTGATCCGCGCGAACCACCTTGCCATTTACCGTCATGGGCTCACCGTCCAGGGAGAGCGAACAGCCGCGCAAGGGGATATCCAGGTGACAAGGCGTATCGCGGTCGCCCCCGGCTTCCGTATTGGGGCCGGTGGAGAAGAGGAAGTTCCCGGCGAAGGACCGCGAATCCATGCTCAGTCCGGCTTCCCGGTCGTAGAGGCCGAGGGTCGTCCAATGCGCCCGCGGCTCCAGACCCCAGCCGACATGGGCCATGGCGAAGGCGTCGGGATCATTGAAGCTTTCCATGAAGCGCAGCATGTATTCCGCCGTGAAGCCCCCGTCGATATCGGTCACGATACCGTCCTTGATCGTCAGGATGACTTTTTCGCGCGCATACATCTTGAAAGGCAGCAGAATGTCGCCCGCATCAATGACGATGGTTCCGTTGGACGACCCCTCGTCGGGCCAGCGGGCGACGAAGCAGCTCGGCCAGTGATCCCAGCGGCCCGGTTCATCCGCCAGCCCGTATTGGGTCAGGACCGGATACTGCCCGAGACCGCAGGTGAAATCGGTGCCTGCATCGGAGGTGACCGTCATGACCCTGGCCGCGGACATGACTTTCTCGGCGTTCAGGACCCGCGTCTTGCCCTCTGCGGTCGGAAGCATGCGCATCATCACTTCCGGCGGTTCGACCGCGAGCAGAATACGCGTACCGGTCTTCAGGATATCTTCCTGTTCCTTCGAGAAGAGCAGCTGCATCGTGTCGATGATCATGTCGGCGGCCATCAGACCCGCCAGGGCGGCGGTGTTGAAGGCAAGCGGCGTCTTGCCGACATAGCCGGACTTGTCCCGGCTCAGCGCCTTTTCACCATTGATCGGCGGCAGGTTGATCATGGTCAGGATGCCACCAAGCTGCGCGATGGCGATCCGGCAGGTCCGGACGATCTGGGGGTTCGAATCGTCGCTGGTCAGGATGGCGATCTGCTCACCGTCCCTGACCCGGCACATTTCCAGCACCTGCTTCCAGGCAATCACGAGGTCTGCATCGCTAATGGCCATATTCGCATCTCCGGCTTTTGGAATGGAAACATCGGCTAGACCGATGTGAAACTCCGGTTGAAATGGACGAGGGCGGGCACACCCTCGCGGACGCGCACCTTGCGGACGGTTCCGAAAAAAACCGCGTGCGTTCCCTTGTCGATCCTGTCGGAAATTTCGCAATCGAGATTGGCGAGTGCCCCCTCCAGGACGGGCGCCCCGGTCTTCAGGGTGGCCCAGGAAAACGGCGTAAACTGTTCGACACCTCTGCGCCCGGTCTGGCCGGCGAAGCAGAGCGCCGCCTCCTCGTCCTCGCCGCCCAGCAGATTGACGCAGAACGAACCCGCCTCGCGGATCGCCTCATAGCTTTCTCCGGCCCGGTTGACACAGACAAGCAGGGTGGGCGGATCCATCGTCACGCTGCAGACCGCGGACGCGGTCACCCCCCTCCGGCCGGAGCCTTCGCCGGCGGTGATCACCGTCACGCCGGAGGCAAACAGGCGCATCGCGCTCTTGAAGGTGTCGGCAATCCCGGCAGAAGACGGGTCTTCGTGGACCTCGGGGTCTCGCATGGGGGATATCACGTCAAAGGTCCTCCTCTGAATCCCGGTGCCAGATGGGCAGTTTGGCCAGTTGCTCCATGATGGAAGGCCCCAGCAGCACGACAACGAAAAGCCGCACCGTCTGGAAGGTCAGGACAATCGGCACCTGCGCATGGCTGGCGACCGCAACCAGCGCAACCGTTTCGATGCTGCCGGGAGCCGTTGCCAGGAAGGCCGTCAACGGATCGACCGGCAGAAACAGCATCAGGAGACCGCCAAGCAGAAGCCCCGCGAGGTTCAGGGCCACGCAGGAGACCAGAATGACCGGAACATAGCCGATCAGCTTGATCAAGGTGCCCTTGGTGAACTTCAGCCCGATCTCCAGACCGATGATGGCAAAGGTCAGGCCGATCGCCTCGTCCAGCAGGACGATGTGAAAGCTTCCGCTGGCTTCCAGGCCGGACCCGATGATCAGGGGAACGAGCATGGAGGCCGCCGGAATGAAACTGAGCCGCCCGAGCGGAATGCCAAGACAGGCGATCGCGGCCGAGACCAGGAGCGCAAACAGGCTGGACTCGGCCACCGTGTCTGGTGAAAGCCCCATTCCGGTCGCGTCTCCTGCACCGAAATGGGAGATCAGCGAGACCGTGAAAATGACGGATGCCAGACGGGCATATTGCATGAGTGCCACGACACGGCCGTCGATACCCCGTTCCAGGGCAATGACGACCATCGCCCCCGACATGCCCGGCAGGCTGCCGAGAATGGCCGGTTGCGCCGGAACCTTTCCGAGGCGGTTGATCCCCCACCCGGCCGCGAAGGAAACGAAAAGAGTGAGCGCGGTCACCAGGATCAGCAGCGGCCAATAGGCCATGGCGTCCATGAGGACGGCAGGCGTCATGCTGCGCGCGATGAAGACCCCGGCAAACCCCTGAGCGAGCCGGTAGAGCGGCCGCGGCATGGCCATGCCGGATCCGTTGATGCCGAAAACGATGCCCGCGATCATCGACCCCAGCAAGGCCGAGGCGGGAAACTGCAGAAGGGCCAGGAGAAACCACAAAACCGCGGCGAGCGCGAGCAGTCCCGCCCAGCCGGCCATCTTCTGCAGATACCTTCGTTCCGTCAGGGCTCCATCACGCGGGACCACCATCAATAGAGCCTGTCCGAAAAGCCGAGCACGCTCTCGATATAGGCTGCCGCATCGAGCAGCTTGCTGTCCTCGCCGTAACACCCGACAAGCTGAACCCCAACCGGCAAGCCGTCATGAAGCGCAACCGGCAGGCTGAGACAGGGAACCTGCATCGTGGTCCAGGGCGTGTTGAAGACCGGCGCGCCGGTTACAGACAGGCCTTGCGGCGCGGTGCCCGGCGCCGGCGGGGTCAGGAGCACGTCGATGCCGTCCATCAGAGCCGGGAGTGCCTCGCGCTGGCGGATTGCTTCCAGCTTCGCCGCTTCGTAATCCTCCAGCGTGGCTGTCCCAAGGATGGTCAGGAAATCCTTCGTGTTGCGGCCGAGCCGGTCCCAGTGATGCAGCCGCTCATAGCCCAGCGCCCGGGTCGTCTCCCAGCCCATGATGCCATGATGGGCCTGATGCAGCCGGTCGAAGCCCTCCGGCACGTCGATGACCCTGACCGTGACGCCCGCATCCACGAGACGCCGTTCCGCGGTTTCCATCGCCGCTACGGCCGCAGGTTCCGCAAGCTCCCAGCGGGACGTCCTGAAAAGTCCGACGACAGGTTTTGCGGGATCGCCCTGGACCTCGAAAGCGGGCCGTCCGGCCACATGCGCCGTGACCCAGGCGACATCGCGCACGTCCCGGCCGATGAGGCCGAGCGTATCGAGCGTATGGGACAGGACCTTGACGCCGGAAGCATCCAGCACGCCGTAGGTCGGCTTGAAGCCGGTGACACCACAATAGGCGGAAGGCCGGATGATCGATCCGGCGGTCTGGGTGCCGAAGGCGACATGGACCATGCCGGCGGAGACGGCCGCACAGGACCCGCTGGAGGATCCCCCCGGCGTATGGGCCGGGTTGTAGGGATTTCGGGTCTTGCCGGGATGGGACATGGCAAACTCGGTGGAGACCGTCTTGCCCATGACCAGCGCATCGGCGGAGCGGGACAGGACGACACAGGGCGCGTCCCAGTAGGAATGGAACCCCTCGTAGATGTCCGAGCCGTAGCCCGTCGGCATGCTTTTCGTGTCGATGACATCCTTCACCCCGACAGTGACGCCGGCAAGCGGGCCATGGGCTCCGCTTTCGTCAAGCCGGGCCGCCTCGGCAAGAACCTGTTCCGCCGACAGGTGCTTCCAGGCCTGGACGTCCGGCTCGCGCGCGTCACAGGCTTCCAAAAAGGCCGCAGCAACATCGACGACCCTGAGGCTGCCCTCCGCCACCTTTCGCGCCGTATCCCTGGCACTCAGCTTCAGTATGGATGTCGGGCTTTCAGAGGTCATTCGGCGGCTCCGCTTTTGGCCGTAAACCCGGCCCTGTCGAGGGGGGGACGCTCGGCAAACCAGGGTCTGGCGCGTTCGAGCTGACCAGCCAGCGAAAACAGGAGCGCTTCCTGGCCATAGGCCGCGCCGAAGTGGACGCCGATCGGCAATCCCTCCGAAGAAACTCCGAAGGGGACGCTCATTGCCGGACAGCCGGACGCGTTGAAGGCACAGGTGAAAGGCCCATGCGACCAGAAACGGTTATAGAAGGCATCCAGGGTGGTTCCGACACCCGCCATCTCGCCAATCCCGGGCGGCAATTCGCCCGTGGTCGGGGTCAGGAGGATGTCGTAACGGGCGAAGAAACGCCCGAAGGCACGAGCTGTCGCGTGCAGCTGGTTGACGGCGGCAAGATACTCCGCGCCGGTCTTTTCCGCACCTTCGCGCACCCATTCCGCATTGACCGGTTCCAGCCGGGCCGCCGGATCATCGATCCCCAGCGCCCTGCCTCTCGCGGCCACCGCGAGCGCCACGTTCACACCGGCGATCACCCGCCAGGCATCCTTCAGGGCGTGAGCGTCGTAGCCCGCGTCGTCGGCCTCTTCGACGGTATGCCCGAGATCTTCCAGCAATCGCGCGGCCTCGCGCGTCCTTTCAAGGATCTCCGGGTGCACAGGCGTTCCGACCGGAGACTTGAGGGTCATGGCGATCTTCAGGGAACGCGGATCGCGGCGGCTTGCCTCCAGGAAGCTGGTTTCCGCCGGCGGGCAACCATAGGGATCGCCGACATCGGCTCCCGCAGTCGCGTCGAGAAGAGCCGCGTTGTCCCGCACCGACCAGCTGAGCGCGTGAGGCGTGGACATGCCAGCGATCGCCTCGACCGCCACGGGCCCGAGCGGGTTGCGCATGCGGCTGGGCTTGAAGCCGAAGAGTCCCGTATGGGCGGCCGGCAACCGGGTCGAGCCCGCCCCGTCGGAGGAATTGGCAATAGGCAGGATACCGGCGGCGACGGCCGCCGCCGCTCCTCCGGAGGATCCGCCGGGACCGTGGTCCGGCGCCCAGGGGTTGCGCGTCGGACCGAAGGCCTGAGGCTCAGTGGCGAAACTCAGCGCGAATTCCGGTGTGTTGGACTTGCCGAGAATGACCAGACCTGCCTTCTTGTAGCGCTCGACAAGGGTGCAGTCGCCGCGTGAGACCATGTCCCGGAACAAGTCGCTCCCGGTGGAAAGCAGCATGCCCTCGACGTCGAGCCCTGTATTCTTGATCAGAAAGGGAACCCCGGAGAAAGGCCCCTCCGGCAGACCTTCGTCCAATGCCGCTTGAGCGAGATCGAAATGCTCGTGAACGACGCAATTCAGACCAGGATTCAAGTCCTCGATCTGCCGGACAGCCGTCTCGAACAGTTCCTGCGCGGACACCTGGCCGCTCTTGACGAGGTCCGCCAGGCCGAGGGCGTCATATGCGATATAGTCTGAAATCTGCATCTGCTCTTACGTGATCTGGCTTAGAAAAAGCGACTTGTCCCAGTAGTCCCGGGTCCCCTGAAGGGTTCCATCCGAAAACTCGAATACGTGGACACCCGGCAGCCTGATGCTGCGTGGCGCCGGGTCGTCCCCCTTCTCTTTGGGCTTCGGAGTGAAGGTTCCGGTCATCTCGTAGCTGACAAGGATGCTTTCGGTGGACCGGATTCGCTGACGTTCCTGCCAGTGGACATCCGACAGCATGCGAAACAATCCCTCGAGTCCCGCGCGCAAGGCCGCATGGCCGGACCGCAGGCCGCCCATGGCGACCTCCTCATGCCAGCCTTCGCTCGCGTAGAGCCTGGTGGCGGCATCGGCATCATGGGCATTGTAGGCGCTGTAAAACGCGCTGACGATCCGGTCGATGTCAGACATGGCGATCTCGGAAACCCTATTTGAAAGGAACAGGATGTAGAGGGAGACGGCCCACCGGGCGCCGCCTCCCGAACGTGACTACCAGTCCATGCCGGCCAGTTTTTTCACCTGGGCGACATAGTCTTCGCGGTTGACCTCGTCGTAAAGACGCGCCCGCAGACGCGGTGCCGGACTGGCGTTGACGTTTTCGAACAGCGCGACGCGACCTGCCAGGGCACCGGTGGTCATGTCCCAGATGAAGTTCATCAGAAGCTCCTTCTGCATGGCCGTGACGCCGTGCCCGGGCAGAAGGTCGGCCAGATAGTGGCCGATTTCCGGATTCTCGAAAGCGTCCTTGCCAAAGCGCATGACAAGACCCTGACCGCACATCTCCTGCAGGATATGGATGATCTTGGGATAGTTTTCGATCGAGTATAGCCGCCCGGCGGTGAGCATCGACACATCCGGCGTCAGCACACCGGCTTCCGTCAGTGTGGCCTGAGCTTCCGCCGCGATGACAAAGGCGCGCAGGGTCTGGGCGTATTCGATCAGCTCTCCCAGCATCAGCTGCACGGCCGGGATCTTGCCGGTACCGAGCACGTCGAGCACCATCTGGCCGGCGCCGACAAACAGTTCCGCCTTGACCGCGAGACGGGTCAGAACGTGCCAGTGCGCGAAGACGCAGACCGGACCGTACCAGGACATGCCGGTGGGATCACCGAGATTGAAGATCTTGTCCTTGGGCACGAAGACATTGTCGAAGATGATGAACTGGTCGGCCTCTTCGCCCATGGACGAAATCGGATGATCGAACTTGTCGGCACCAGGCTGAGAAACCATCTCGCGCGAGATCATCTTGATGCCGGGCGTGTTGATCGGAACCGCGCCCCAGACGCAGGCCTCTGGCGGCGTTGTGGTCAGACCGCCCAGATTGGTGAAGAAAATGTCATTGGCCTGGGCGGCGATCGAGCCCACGGTCTTGGCGCCCGACACGACAATACCATCCGCGCGCGCTTCCTTGACGCGGAGAAAGGCCATTTCGGCGGCTTTCGGATTGGAGCGGTCCGTTTGCGGACCGGCCAGGCTTTCGGAGGCGGTCAGATTGTTCGTCCGTCCGAACTCCATGTAGGCTTCGATGTTCTCGACGAAATCCGGCGAGCACCCGTCGATCATCGACTTCTTTTCCTTGAAGGCCGCGCGGTGCGCCATCAGGCCCGCGACGATAGCCGGCGAAAGGTCTGGCGGGCGGCCGAACGTCCCCGCAGTCTTGAGACTGGTGTATTCGATCATCTTGCGCCGGTCGGTCAGCTCTTCCGGTGTGGTCGGCACCTGCCAGGCACGGCTGACGATCTCGTTTGTGGTCGGCTCCAGATAGGTCGTCTCGTCGGCATGCTCTTCCGAGAACTGGTCGTCGAACATGGACGCGATCAGGTCAACACCGGCTTTCAGGGCCGGTTCGTCGGTAACCTTGTCCAGCTTTCTGCCCCCAACCCAGATCTGGCGGCCGTCGTCGAGGGAGGCCTTGAACTCCTCACCGGTTTTCAACCGCTTGATAACGGCTTCCGACGTCTTCGACACTGATGCATCCATGCTGCTGCTCCTAAAAACCGACCCGCACGGGTCGGCCGTAAACCCACTGGAATGGCTTTGCGCCGTTTTCTTTTTGCGATTCCGCGGAACTTGAACGCACCTGCGAAAACCCGCTTCAAGGCTACTCACCACAACCAAAAAAAATCAACCATTTTTTTTGGTTGATTTCAGTTGACCAATTTATGAGCCTGACTATAGTTGATGCAAATATCCGCTTCACGGCAACAGAAGCGTTCGCAGCCCTCCGCTGACATTCGGGAAAGCATATGTTTTTCTTTGACTTATCCTCAAAACTGAATGGCAGCACCGCAGAGCGGGCTGGGCTTGCGAAGACCTTCACAGGCCTTCCGCAAGGCAATTCAACCGGCATAACAGGAAAAACCGGACATCGTTTCCGAACATTTCAGTTGAATTGGTTCAACCATTTTACCAGCCTTTCTGTCGAGAAAGATTTCGACCCGGCCCTTCCACGACCGGCCGACCGGGCCGCACCAGAGCCGTTCCACCGGCATCCGGTCTCCGGAACCGTTGAGGTAATAGACGGTACCGCTGCCGGGATCCGACCAAAGATCGCCAACCACCTGCTCACCCGGACCGGCCCGACCGACTTCGGCGGAAAACCAATGCGCCAGGCTGACCATGCAGGCCATGTCCTCCTCACCGGTATTGGCAATGTCCAGCGGCACCTGTTGCAAGCCTTCGGTGCCGCGCTCGACACCCTCCGAGGACACGGCAACACCGGACCCGTTAAGCAACACCAGAAATACAAAAATAATTTTCTTCACACTCCACCTTCCAGTCTTTGTTTTTTTTCAAAATAAAATAAATAATAAATAAAGTAAATATTAATATCGCAACAAAGGGGAACAATATGAATAGAAAATATACTTTTATGGCGGGAATTATTTCCGCTATAGCCATCACATCCACGCCTGTTTACTCGGAGGATATTGAGTCTATTGCAATACTCACTCCCGAACAGGGCACCGATTTCGGCTGGAACCAGCAGGGTGTTGACGGTGCCAAGGCTGCAGGCGAAGCCACGGGCGTCGAAGTTGTGACCGCGGAAAATCTCGGTTACGGCGACGTTCGCGCCACATTGCGGGAGTTGGCCGAAGAAGGTCACGGGCTGCTGATCGCCCACGCCAGCGGCTACAACACGGCCGCACCGGAAATCGGCACCGAGACCGACGTGAAGGTCGCCATTGTCGACAGCCCCTCCTCCCTGAAAGAAGGCGCGGTGGCCGATTACACCGCAAGCGGTCATGCAGGAGCCTATCTGGCCGGGCATCTTGCCGCCAAGATGAGCCGGCTCGGCACGGTGGGGATCGTCGTCTCCGGTGAGCCGCCCTCGTGGAACTCCCAGTCCGCTGCATTCGCCGAGGGCGTCAAGGCGGAAAACCCCGACACCGTCATCCGCTATGCGGTTATCGGCCCGGCAGCCTACGCGGATGCCGCAGGCGGCAAGCGCGTGACCGAATCCCTCATCGCGGCCGGTGCCGACATTATTTTCGGCCAGGGCAACGGCTCCTCCTTCGGCATGCTGCAGGCGGTGGAAACCACCAAGGCGACCGACGGAGGCAAGGTCTATTTCATCGACGTGATCGGCGACAAGACCTCGATCGACAAGGGCCATCTCCTGAGTTCGGTTCTGTGGAATTTGACACCGGTCTACACCGCAATGATCGAAGACATCAAAGCGGACAAATTCGGCACCCGGAACTACGACATCAACCTTGCGGACGATTCCGTTTCCCTGCTGAAGACCGAGCACATTCCGGATGATGTCTGGTCGCAGATCATGGATCTGCGTCAGGAAATCATCGACGGCAACATCGTCGTCGAGCCCAAGTTCGACGCGGCCTCGGTCCAGGCGCTGGTCACTCAGCTGGACTGAAGCGGACCTCGACAAGACTTGCCGGGCGATGTTTCGCCCGGCTCTTTATTCCTCAATTAGGCAAGACGAATGGCCGGAACCTCTGCAGCCGCGACCGCGCTTGACCCGAACGGTCCGCTCGTATCCGTCAGGAACGTGAGCAAACGCTTTCCCGGGATCCTCGCCAACGACCGGATCACCATCGACTTCTGGCCCGGTGAAGTTCACGTACTGCTTGGCGAGAATGGCGCGGGCAAGTCAACCCTCGTCAGCATGCTGACCGGGTTCCTGCAGCCCAGTGAAGGCCAGATCGAAGTTGCGGGCGTTCCGCAGGACCTCGCCTCGCCCCAGCGCGCGCTCGATCTCGGGATCGGCGCCGTCTACCAGCACTCCATGCTCGCCCCCACCCTTACCCTGGCTGAAAACGTCTCTCTGGGGCGCTCCTGGTGGCGGAGACCAGACAGACGGGGAATTGCCGATGAAATGCGCAAGACCGCAGCTTCGGTTGGTATAACGATCCGGCCGGAGGCCCTGACAAGCGCGCTTTCGCTTGGCGAGCGTCAGCAGGCGGAAATCGTCCGCGCTCTCATGCGCGGCAGCCGTTTCCTCATCCTCGACGAAGCAACCGCGATGCTGACCCCCAAAGATGCCGAAAAACTCGGAAACCTGATGCGCCGGCTCGCGCAGGACGGCCGCGGCGTGGTCTTCATCACCCACAAGCTCAATGAAGCCGTGTCCTATGGGGACCGGATATCCGTGTTGCGTCAGGGCAAGCAGGTAGGCGGCCTGACACCGGAACGCCTGCGGGCCATGGACAAGGACGAGGCTCGCGACGAGATCGTCCGGCTCATGTTCGGCGCCCGCACGGCCAGCAGCGAGATGACGAAGGTCGCCTCCGCGCCGCGGCGTCGGATCGACGGAACGGAAAAGCCGATTCTGGAAATTCTTGCGCTGGAAGTGGATGACGACGCAACGCCGGTTTCCGGCATCGATGTCAAGATCCGCCCCGGCGAGATCGTCGGCATCGCCGGAATCGATGGAAACGGCCAGGTACAGCTTGCCGAGGCCCTGGCGGGCCAGCGCCCCGTCAGGGACGGACGCATCTATCTGGATGGCGTGCCGATCGAAGACAAATCCATCGGCGCCCGCCGAAACCTGGGGCTCAGTTATGTCACCGACGACCGGCTTGGCGAAGGTATCGTGGGCACCTTCCCGGTCTCGTTGAACCTCCTCCTCAAACAGATCGGTGACACGCCGTTCTGGAAACATGGCCTGGAACAGCCGCTGGAAATTGCCCGGAATGCGGAAGAGAAGGTCTCCGCATTCGACATTCGCACGCCGGGCATCGGCACACCCGCGGGAAAACTCTCGGGCGGCAACATCCAGAAACTCCTCCTCGCCCGCGAGCTCGGTGAAAAGACCCGGGCGGTCATATTCGCAAAGCCGACCTACGGGCTCGATCTGCAGAACATCGAGGCCTCACGCAACCGGATCCGCGAGGCCGCGGACGCCCGAAAGGCGGTCTTGCTGATCTCCACGGAACTCGATGAGCTTCTGGAGCTGAGCGACCGCATTGCCGTCATGTCGCAGGGGCGCATCGTCGGAATCGTGGACAACAATGAAACGGCGCGCCAGCGCGTCGGAGAACTGATGAGTGGTGTTGGCGAATGACCAGCGAGATGGCAATCGCGCCTGATTCGGGCGAAAATGAACGCAAGTCGCGGCTGAACATGCGCGACGACCGGCTTCACTTTCTGATCATCACCATCGGACCGGTCCTGGCGACACTCGTCATCGCCAGCTTCATCCTCATGGCGATGGGGGTCAGTCCGCTGGACTATTACGGCTACATCTTTCAGCGCGGGATGTTGTCGCCGTCGGGCGTTCAGGCAACGCTGACACGGATGGGGCCGCTGCTTCTGATCGCCGCCAGCCTCATTGTCTGCTTCCGGGCAGGCATCTGGAACCTCGGAGGCGATGCCCAGTTCATTCTCGGCGCCGTCTTCGTGGCAGCCGCGGGCCCGGAACTGGTGGCAATCCTGCCGGTATGGCTGATGCTGCTACTGTGCCTTTCCATCGGCGCGGCCGCGGGAGCCGTCTGGTCCCTCGTCCCGGCCTTTCTGAGAGCCTATCAAGGGATCAACGAGATCATCACCACCATGATGATGACCTTCCTCGGCGGTTCCCTGGCGAATGTTCTCGTCAAGCTCGTCTTTCTTGATCCGGAAACGACGGTTCCCCAAACCCGCACCCTGGCCGTTTCCGACCGCCTGCCAAGACTGTTCGACACGACCGTTTCCAGCGGCGTTCTGCTTGGGCTGGCGGCGGTTCTGATCGTTCATTTCACCATGAACCGCACGGCCTTCGGCCTGCGTCTGCGCATCGTCGGCGCCAATGCCAAGGCGGCGGTGCATGCCGGACTGCCGGTTGCGACCCTGACCGTGATCGTCTTTTCCCTTTCCGCCGGACTCGCCGGCCTGGCCGGCGCCGTCGCCGTGCTCGGCCAGACCGGCAATGTACGCGCGGACTGGAACCCGGCCTACACGCTGACCATCGTGCCCTTGGTATTCCTCGCCCGCTTCAACGGCTTCGCCACCATCGCCTTCGTGTTCCTGTTCTCGGTCCTTTCCATCGGCAGCGAAAGCGCGGCGCGGCGGCTCGGCGTTCCCAACTACTTCACCCTCGTCACCATGGCGACGCTGCTCATCCTGATGGCGGTCGCCGAAATGATCGATCAGCGCCGACGCAAGAGAAAGGAGGTCTGAGATGGCACTCTTCACCGAAGCATTCCTGACCGCCCTTCTTGCCGGAGCGATTTCCGCTGGCATTCCGCTGCTCCTGGTCGGTCTCGGCGAGCAGATGTCGGAAAAATCCGGGGTCCTCAACATCGGCATCGAAGGCATGATGCTGGCCGGGGCCTATACCGGCTTCCTGATCGCCTGGAAGACCGAATCCATGGGGCTCGGTTTCCTGGCCGGGGCCGGAGGCGGCATGTTCGTCGCCCTGTTCATGGCGGTTCTATGCGTACGCCTGGGGCTCAACCAGATCGTCATCGGCATCTCGCTGACCCTTGGCGCCGAGGGAGCGACCGCGATCCTTCATTACTTCCAGTTCAGCCGCACCTATCCCCGGCTGCCGGCCACCTTGAAGTGGGACATTCCGTTCTTGCATGACATTCCGGTCGTCGGCCCCGCCCTGTTCGGCCGCGAACCGATTGTCTATTTCGCCCTGTTTCTGGTGTCGGTCTTCGCATATCTCTACCGGCGCACCCATTTCGGCCTGGCTCTCCAGGCCGCGGGCGACAAGCCGGCGGCACTCGATTCCTCGGGGGTCGACGTGCTCAAGGTGCGGGCAGTGGCGGTCCTCACCACCGGGGCCCTGGCCGGTCTCGGTGGCGCCTTCATGGCCATTGTCGGCGCAGGCATTTTCGTGCCCTTCATGACCCACGGAAACGGCTTCATCGGCATCGTTCTGGCCATGCTCGCCCGCGGCCGGCCGCTGTGGGTGCTGGGCGGCGCCACGCTGTTCGGGGCCTGCCTCTCCCTGACGACCGCACTCCAGGTCGCCGGCATCGACATTCCGACCGACGTCATCCAGATGCTTCCCTTCGCGGCCGTGATGGTCGTGCTGATAGTTCTCGGAAGCAAGGCCAACCTGCCGGTGTCGCTCGGCACGGCCTACGCCCGCGGGGAGCGTTGAAGAAAATGCCGCCGCTCCGTCCTCTCTTCCCCTTCTACTGACAAAAGAACCGATACCCATGTCCAGGCACAGACAACCGACCTTTACCCTGACCACCGGCCCGGTGAACTGCTATCCGGAAGTCCTTCAGGGGCTCGCGCGTCCGGTGCTTTACGACTACGACCCGGTGTTCCAGGAAACCTACGAGCGGGTTTCCCGCAAACTTTGCAAGGTCATGGCAACCGATGAACCTCCGTTGATCCTTCAGGGCGAACCCGTGCTCGGACTTGAAGCGGCGGCCGCCTCCGCCGTTTCCGGCGAGGACGTGGCGCTCAACCTCGTGTCGGGTGTCTATGGAGAAGGCTACGGTTTCTGGCTGCAGCGGTATTGCAAGGAGCTCCTGGAAATCCGCGTCCCCTTCAACGAAGCCATTGACCCCGCCAGCGTGGAAAAGATGCTCGCCGAAAGGCCGGATATCAAGGTTGTTGCACTCTGCCACCACGACACGCCGTCAGGCACGATCAATCCGGTGCGCCAAATCGGGGAAATTGTCGCAAGGAGCGGCGCCATCTTCATTGTCGATGCGGTCTCCTCATTCGGTGGCATGAACGTCCTGCCAGACGACGTTAAGGCGGATATTTTCGTGACCGGACCGAACAAGTGCCTCGGCTGTCCTCCCGGCCTGTCGCTGCTGTCTGTTTCCGAGGCCGCCTGGAGAAAGATCGAATCCAATTCCACGGCCCCCTCCGCCTCCATCCTGAGCCTTTCCGACTGGAAGACCGCCTACAAGGCAAGCGAACCCTTCCCTTTCACTCCGTCGGTCGCCGAGATCAACGGCCTTGAGGCCGCGGTCGATCGGTATCTCGAGGAGGGCGAGCATGCGGTCTGGGCGCGCCATGCGCTGACCGCAAAGGCCTGCCGCGCCGGTGCGAAGGCCATGGGTGTCCGTCTGTGGCCGGCCTCCGAGGACATTGCTTCGCCGACCACAACGTCCGTGACCTTGCCCGAAGGTGTCACCGACGCCGCCTTGCGGGGAAAGATGCGCGACAGGTACGGCGTCATGATCTCCTCGGGCCGGGGAGAAACCCATGACAAGCTCGTACGCATCGGCCACATGGGGCCGACGGCCGAGCCGCTTTACGCAATTGTGGCCCTGACCGCGCTTGGCAGCGCGCTGTCGGAGCTGACAGGCAAGGCTTACGATATCGGCGCAGCCGTCACCGCCGCCATGGAGGTCATCACCAAGGCTGAATGACCAAAACAGCAGACCGAAATATTTTTTGGTTGAACTTTCGGGAGCAAGTGCTCAAAAGCTTTCCCACACAGGATAAATTCGATACTTTGTAGCCTAGTTCGAACTGGAGATCGGATGGATTTAACAACCACATCGCAACCGATTCGGGAGAAGGCGAACTATTCTTCTCCCTCCAAAGAACGTCTCAAACATTTTATCTCCTGCACAAACAGAAATACCGAACATTTATAAGAAAATTATCACGGGAGGAAGAAGTTGACTGATTTGAGCATGGAAAAGAAAATCCGATCGTTGGACGAAGGCGCCCCGACTGCGCCCGATGCAGTGCCGAAGAAGCTGGGAAATCTGATTGAAAGTCTGCGCGACGTCCTGCGCAGCGAAGGAGAACTTCCACCCGAACGTGTGCTGGCCGAAAAACTCGACGTGAAGCGGTACACCTTGCGCAAGGCATTGCAGGTGCTGCGGGAACTTGGCGAAATCGAGCCAGCCAAGACCGGACGACGTGCAAATTCGCCAAACGGTACGGTTCAGAGCGGGCGCATCGCCCAGTCGACCAATCCACTGGAAGTCATGGAAATGCGCATGCTTCTGGAACCTGCCCTGGCGCGGCTGGCGGCGCTGCGCGCTTCTCCGGTGGAAATCGAGCGGATCCTGAATGCGGCGAAATCCCCTGCGGGCATGAATCCGAGCGAGGCCGACCAGCTATTCCACCGGGCGATTGCGGCAGGGTCGCGCAACAGCCTGGCCAGCGAACTGCATGTATTGCTGCATCAGGTCCAGAACGACAGCCGTCTCCGCTTTGCCGACAGCGACAGCGAGACCACTGCGGAACGCGTCGCGGCCCGTGACGCGGAGCACGAGCTGATAGCCGGCGCCATCGCTCGCCGCGATCCGGACAGTGCGGAAAAAGCCATGTGGGAGCACCTTGCCGTGGTTCAGCGCAAGATCATCAGCCGGCTTGGCGTCGGCTCCATCGATGCCGCCTAGAGCGTGTCGCGTTTAAGTGGCTTCAGAAAGACACCGGAGGCAGCGTTTGCATCGCAAATGCGTTCGGGCGATTTCCTGAATTCAAGTCAGCGCGACACGCTCCAGCCGAGGCTCCAACCGCTGAGGTTCATGGTCCATGGGCAAGTACAATGTTCTGATTATCGGTGGAGGTTCGGCCGGATGCGTTCTGGCAAACCGCCTTTCCGCGGATGGTCGAACGGCCGTCGCCCTCGTCGAAGCCGGAGGGAGACCGACCGACCCGGACATTGCCGTGCCGCAGATGTGGCCGTTCATCCAGGGACGGGACTTCGACTGGTGCTACGAAACCATACCGCAACCGGGAACAGCCAACCGGCGTCACGCCTGGCCGCGCGGCAAGGTTCTGGGCGGGTCGAGCTGCCTGCATGCCATGGCCCATGTCCGGGGCCATCCGGAGGACTTCGCGTCCTGGGCGGACGCCACAGGCTCGTCCCGCTGGTCCTACGACGGCCTGTTGCCGGGCTTTATCAAAAGCGAAAGTTTCTCCGAAGGGCAGACCGCCTATCATGGCACGGAAGGTCCCCTGCCCGTCTATCTTCCCGGTGATGACGTCAACCCGGTGATCTCCGCCTACATGCAGGCCGGGCAATCCCTGGGCGTTCCGAAACTGAGCGACCACAACGGCCCGGAACTGATCGGCACCACACCGAACTCGCTGACCATCCGCAATGGACAGAGGGTAAGCGCCGCGGATGCCTATCTGTTTCCGGTCCTGGACCGCTCGAATCTGACCGTTCTGTCCGGAACAGCGGCCCTGAAGCTTCTCCTGGACAGGAATCGCGTGACCGGTGTGGAGGTACTGCAAGATGGCAAGATCCAAACACTGGTCGCGGATGAATATATCCTGAGCGGCGGCACCATCGCCAATCCCCTGCTTCTGATGCGCTCAGGCATCGGTCCGGAAGAGGATCTCGCGCGCATAGGCGTGCCGCTGTTGCTCCGCCGCGAGGCGCTGGGTCAGAACCTGCAGGACCACCTGCTCGGAGCGGGCAATGTCTACCGGTCCAGAAAACCGGTCCCGCCCTCCAAGCTTCAGCTTTCTGAATCACTCATGTATCTGAGCGCGGAAAACCTGACCAGATCGGAAGGCAAACCGGACGTGGTACTGGGCTGTGTGACCGGGCCAAGCGTTTCCGAGTGCTTTGATGCGCCACCGCCCGGAGAGGCCTACACACTTCTCTTCGGTGTCACCCACCCGACCAGCCGCGGCGTCCTGAGGCCGAGCGGAGCCGGCCTGGACGACAAGCCTCTCCTTGATCCCGCCTATCTGCAGACGGAAGCCGACCGGGCACATTTCCGCCGGGCGCTGGAATATGCCCGCGAAGTCGGTCACAGCGAAGCGATGTCCGACTGGAGGCTGGAGGAAGTGCTGCCCGGCAGGAATGTACGAACCGCTGCTGAGGTCGACGCGTTTATCGCCCGCGCTGCCATTACCCATCACCACCCGGTCGGCACCTGCCGTATGGGGGCCGACGAAGAGGCGATCGTGGCGGAGGACCTTAAGGTCAAAGGTCTCGACAACCTGCACATCGTCGATGCTTCCGTCTTCCCCACGCTGACTTCCGGGCCGGTGCACGCGGCCATTCTCGCGGTGGCGGAAACCTTTGCGGAAGAAATGATCAGCCACTGAATAGTCATGCAGCCGCGGCTGGAGTCCGGTCGGTGCTTACGCCGACCAGCGCAGGTCGAGCAATTCGCCCGCTTCATCGCCATTTATGAGTTCACACCTGGCGCGCGCGACTGGCCGGATTGCCGGAAGCCGGACTTGCAGGTGGATACAATCAGGAATTATCTGATGGCATCGTAGCCCGTCTTGAGCTTTTTGATTGCATCATTGACCTCGTCCGCGTGTTTGGCGACCTCCTCAACGATCGTCATTGCATCACCTTCTGTCAGGGCAACACCTGCCGGCTTGAGCGATGCGACCAGATCCAATGCTGCCTTCTTCTTGTCCGCCGCAGTGATCTTGATCGCAGCAGGTACGGAAGAAAGTGCACCGCCGGCGACCTTCTTGAGGATAGTCCAGACCAGCCGGAGCGCAGTCATGCGCGCGTTGAAGCCGTTCTTGCCGATTTCGCCCAGCATGGAGCCAGTAAGTTTGGCGATCTTTTTCTTGTCACTTGCCATACCTTCGGGAATGTTGCGTGCAACATCTTCGCCAAACATAACGACAGCGGCCTTCGTGCCCTTCCAGGCGGCAAACAGGGCTGCATCCACGATTTTGTCCCACAAGGTCGGGGCGTAGGTTTTCAGTGTCTTGCGCGCTTCCAGAACCAGGCTGATGGCTGAGGCCCACTTTGGAAAATTGTCTTTGTTCTTGGCTGTCCACTCCGCCACCTTCAAGCTGACATCCGCTGTAAACACAAACGGGTTCGCTGAGGCGACTGCAAGGAGAAATACCATCTCCATTTCGATCAGCACCTGGGTCGACTTCAGTCTTTTCCCCACATGCGCGGTGCCTGCATAAAGGATGTCTGTAACAAAACCTTCCCGGTTCTGTCGGTAGATCACCCCTTCCTTTACCTTTGCGATGTCGGAGGTGATCTGTTGATAGGTGATGATGCCGTTGGGCTTCAGTGTCAACGGCGGAGCAAAATCAGTCCAATGGGCGGAGTAAAAGTCGTCCACTTGCGGCGCACGCATGAGACCGCCGGGAGGGCGTAGCCCGAGCGGGGGTCTCATGCGTGCGCTGCGATTTTTCGGG
>NZ_QCYM01000035.1 GCF_003075075.1 Labrenzia sp. 011
CACCGCCATTCATCGTCTTTCCCGGGCTCGGAGTACTGATGCGCGAGGACGTCCCCCTCAACGGCGACCTGATGGTGCAATGTCTGGCCGATGTGGCGGCCCGGATCCCCGCCGGGGCCCCACTGCGTGCCCTCAGTGCACCCCAGCATCTCTACACCTATCTATTCGTCGGCGACGTCAGATGGGTCGATGAATGTCAGCTCACCCCGAACGGAACCCAAACCTGCCAGTCCGCTCCCGGCCCCGGTTCTGCCGGTCAGTGGTGCGCCCTCGGTCCGGCCATTGCGCTGGCTGTATTGTGTTGCGAAGACCGGACATCCACCGTGATCGCGAAAAGGGCAAAGAACGCACAAACGACCTCTCGTCCCGTTCGCAACAATGGCTGTTTTGTCTCCCATCCTGAACAGACGGAGTCATTTCAAGACCGTGTGAGACCTGTTTTGGAACCACCATCTATCCAGTGACCTAATCCAAAAACAGGCCAAAGTAGTCTTGGGCTTCAGACAGTTTTTTAACCCGTTGCCCCGCCTCTTCTCCGAGCTCGGCACTTGCATCCTGCAACAGCAAATTGAGACCTGCCGTGATCCCTTGCGGCATGGCTAGAAAAAAGTGCGTCTCTGCCGGGTAGCGCAGCACATAGGGCGTAATGCCGGTCGCCCAATCGCAGAATTCATCCGCGAATATCACCACATCCATGCCCCGTTCCCGGGCGAGCTTGGCAAGGCTTGGTCCGTGTGCGCCATAGCGGAACACATCAATCATGATCAAGACAACACGCTCCCCCTTGGCTGGCAGCAGACCGGCGTAGACGCCATCTATTCCATCCGAAACGTGAACCCGATCGCGCAGGTAGGAAAGGCGCCGGCAAAAGCCGTCGGCCAAATAGTACATTGTTTGAAAACCGGTCACGTGGACCGCATCTGATCGAACGACAAGATCGACGATTTTCTTCCAGAGATTATCGCCTCGCAACTTGAACGCCGCATCGACAGAGGCGTGAGACAGCTCCAGATGTCTCCGGAAATCCTCTGTTTGATGCCTCAGGAAAGTGTCCTTGAACCGCCGGTCAACGCGCTCATTTTTAGGACCGAATGCATCACTGATCGCCTTGTTGCGGGCATCGGCGGTATCCTCAAAGCCGAGCTTCCTGAAAAACCGCGTCAAGGTCATGGGACTGAGGTCGAGTTTCTTGGCAATCTCGGCATTGGTTTCAGCAATTATGGCATCCGGGCGTGCCAGGAAATAGGCAGCGATGCGCCTTTCCATCTGCGTGAAACTCGCCTCCATCTTGCCGATTACATCGGCTAGAAAATTGCCTTCCTGTTCCATTATCGATCCCTCCTCCAGCGTATTCCAGCCTAGCCTCAAACCTCAGCGCGAGTCTCAAGGAATGTTATCTGGTTATCAACTCAATTAAAAATGTTTGTTTACAAACATGGGTGCCGACATTAGTGTTTTTGTCGTCTCGGCGCGTTCCTGGCATCTTTTCTGCCAGGGGAGGAGCCGAGGTGTCTCAGAGAAAAATATAAAACCATCCAGAAGGAATAACTCGTGAAAAAGCTACTTATTGCTACGGCGATTATGCTCGCGACCACATCCATTTCTGCGCAAGCAGAAGCCGTCAAACTTGGATACAACGGCGCTCCAGACGCGAAAAAGAACGCCGTTCACTACTTCGCCGTCGCGCTTAAAGAGATGGTTGAGGAAAAGACCGATATTGAAATCGAGCTTTACCCGAACTCGCAACTGGGTGATGAGCAAGAGCGCATGGAAAACACGCTTGCGACCCCCTCGTTGAACATTGCAAGTCCCGCCGGACTGTCTCCGATCGTGCCGGAAAGCTTCGTGGGAGCCACGCCCTTCCTGTTTTCCGGCCCCGAAGAAGCCCGCAAGTTCTTTGACGAAGGCAAATATTGGGAAATGGTCGAAGAGGCGTTCAGCGAGCGCACGGGTGGCTCGGAAATTCTGGCGGTTGTCGAAGAAGGTGGCTTTCTCGCTTTCACCAGCACCGACAAGCCCATTCATGAGCCTGCAGACTTCGAAGGCCTGAAATTCCGCGCGATGGACCCGTCTCAGGTTGCGCTGTACGAAGCAATGGGGGCTTCCGGCACACCTGTTCCGTGGACAGAAGTATATTCTGCCCTGCAGACAGGCGTCGTTGAAGGCCAGATGAATCCGCCCCTTTACATCATTCTCGGTTCTTTGAACGAAGTGCAGAAATACATGACGATGGCCAATGTCCAGTACTCCATGCAGTATCTGGTCGCCAACGGAGCGTGGCTTTCTTCCCTTTCGGACGAGGACCGCAAGGTGCTCGAACAGGCAGTCGCCAAAGCCAATGCCATGACCCGCGAAAGCGTTCAGTCCTCGGTTCAGGAGCGCGTTGATTGGCTCAAAGAAAACGGCATGGAAGTCATCTACCCGACTGATGAACAGCTTGCCGAGTTCCAGGAAGTCGGTCAGCCGAGCTTCATCAAGTGGTTGGGCGAGCAGAATATTGACGAAAGTTTCATAAAGGCGGCCTTCGACGATATCGGCAAGCCTGAACTTCTCACCACAAAATGACAAAGCTGCTTCAAGCTTGGTTGGCACGCCTGACTCTGGGTGTGTCAGCCCTCCTTATCGCCTGGGTTACGCTTTTCATTCTTTATGGTGTGGGGTCGCGCTATTTCCTGGGCGCGTCACCAATCTGGTTCGACGAGCTTGCCCGCTACACGATCATCGCAGCAGCCATGATCGGTGTCGGCGCGGTTTGGGTGAACGGGGGGCATATGCGTGTTTCGTTCATCGAAACGAAGATTTCCGAGCGCGCGCGCAAGCTTGTCGTATTCTATCAATGGCTTTTGACATTGATCCTGACGGGCATGATGGCCTGGTTCTCATACAGGTACATGGGTGGTGTGGGCTTTTTCACAACGCCCGGACTACAGATTTCGCGGTCCGTACCGGTTGCCGTCATGCCGATCGGTTTTTCGCTCCTGTTCCTGATGGTTTTGCTGAACGGGCCAAAACCGCTGCCCCAGCCCACCGTGGAGGATGACGAATGATCGCGACCATGCTGGCCGTCATGCTCATCAACGTGGTGATCGGAGTTCCGCTCTTTATCAGCCTGATGGCAACCGCTGTCGTGGGGTTCTACTTCGTCGGCTTTGATCAGATGAGCCGCATTATGCCGCAGCAGGCATTTGGTGGTATCGACGTCTTCTCGTTGATGGCGATCCCGCTCTTCATTCTGGCCGGCAACCTGATGAACCACGGCCACATGACGCCACGTCTCTTGAAACTGGCGGACCGGCTGGTTGGGCATTTGCGAGGTGGTCTGGGTCATGTCAATGTTGTTGCAAGTGTGTTTTTCGCCGGCATCAACGGATCGGCAGTGGCAGATACCTCGGCACTCGGGACGCTACTGATTCCCGGCATGCGAAAGGCAGGCTTTCCCGGTTCCTATGCAGCGGGACTGACAGCGGCGAGTTCCCTCATCGGACCCATCGTTCCACCTTCCATCTTCATGATCCTCTACGCCAGTCAAACGGGGACCTCTGTGGGAAGCCTGTTCCTGGGCGGCGTGCTTCCCGGACTGGCGCTTGGCATCGCCTTCATGGCCATGAACGTCGTTTATTCGCGCATCTACAATGTCGAAAAACGAAACCGGCGTGCGCAGATCAGGGAGATTTTTCAGGCCACCTACAGCGCACTTCCCGCACTTGTCGCGCCAATCATTATTGTTGCCGGCATCGTGCTTGGTATTGTGACACCGACGGAGTCCGGCGCCCTGACAGTCGCGTATGTTCTCATTTGGGGCGTGATGTCGCGGAATTTGAATGCGCACAGTATCTGGGTGTCCTTGCGCGAAACGGCCACGCTCACCTCGGCCATTTTTGTCATCATCGCAATTTCCTCCATCATTTCATGGGAGCTTGCCTTTGCAAAAGCGCCAGAATCCTTTGCAGGCATAATTGCACCCTTCGTGGACAGTCCGACCCTGACGCTGCTGGCGCTGTCGCTTGTCACCTTCATCACGGGCATGTTTATGGAAGAAGTGTCAGCGTTGATGCTTCTGACCCCGATTTTCCTGCCTGTCGCACAAGCTGCCGGAATAGATCCTGTTCATTTGGGTATCGTCATCACGCTCAACATTACAATTGCGCTGATAACGCCGCCCATGGGTGCATGCATCTTTGTCGCCTCCGCAGTAGGCAAGGTCGATATCGCTCGTCTGTTTGTCGCCATATGGCCTTTCATTGCTGTCGCCCTGGCCGTCTTGTTTCTGGTGATTTCGGTGCCAGGCCTGACCCTCTTCTTGCCGGGCATTTTGAGATAGATGTCACATGAACGAACCGCGGCACTAACCCGGGAAATGGCGAAAACCATTTCTGCCGGTTGCTCCGACGAACCGCTTGTCCAGGTCGCGCACAATTCGAAATGGATCACCCATCCGATCTACCACAGGCAGGGTATCAGAGGAGCCTTGACGGATATCTGGGTGCGCAAAGGTGTCTATGAGCGACTGTCGAAGGTCGCAGATGCGCTCCAGCCCCATTACCGACTTGTGCTGCTTGACGGCTGGAGGCCAAAGGAAGTCCAGGCCCTTCTCTATCGGGAGATGCACCTGACCGTGGCGCGCAACAATCCCCATCTCAAAGAGGAAGAGGTTGATCACCTGACCCAACAATTCGCCTCCCTGCCATCGGAAGACCCGGTCAGTCCAAGTCCACATCTGACGGGTGGTTCAGTGGACCTGACACTTGCAGATCAAACGGGACGTTTGTTGGATATGGGTAGCAAATTCGATGACCCAAACGACAGAAGCTGGACCAGTGCTCCAGTCGAACCTCTCTACGCAGAACGCCGAACTACATTGCTGGAAGCGACAAGAGCGGCTGGCTTCACCAACCTGCCCAGTGAATGGTGGCACTATGATTACGGAAACTGGGTCTGGGCCTGGTACAGCGACCAGTCAGCCGCCTGCTACGGACCAACCCGGCTTCCACGTGACAGTTCAGCCGCGTAGCAGGGCCTTGAAGACGTTACCGAGTGTCCTGATTTGGCCGTTGCCGTGAATGTCGCCTTCGACTGGCTACACTGCAGCACCATGGAGCCGGACAAACGGCAGGAAAGGGCCGAATGCAGCCCGGCCCCGTCACCCGAAACCCGCCAGGAAACTCGTCGCCGTCAGGGCCACATGCGCCTCCAGCGGCGGGCGCAATTCGAAGGCTTTTGGTTCTCGGGCGAACTCATAGAGGCGGAAGAGGTACCAGTCGTCGCGGCGGGCCTCGGCCACGTCCAGTTCGTTGCGCGAGATGTGGAAGGGCGTGCGTTCCCAGCCGTTGGTGGTCTTGACCTCGATCAGACGATCCCGGCCCTCCGGCGTGAAGCTGGCAATGTCGAAACCCGCGCCGTCACCGTCTTCCTTTGAAACCCAGCGCACCCGCCTGGCGAGATCGTCGCGGCCGTGGCGCAGCAACTGCCCGCGTTCGTGATGGTACACCAGCTCCTCGCCCGCATGGCCCAGCGCCCGGTTGCGCTCATCGCGGCCGGCGACGTCGAAACGCCGGGCGACGGCGATCAGCTTTTCTGTTTCTTCTGGCGGAGGTGCGTTTCGGAGTGTCGGAGCGACACCGATGAACAAGGCTTGAGGGTCCGCCAACCCGGAAGATCGGGCTCCATTGAGAGCGGCTTCCCAGTCCGCATGCCGCGCCAGCCAGCGAGATACGGCTTCGGCAAGCGCCATCTGGAAATTGAACCGGGGTCGATAGCCCCTGACGATCGGCAGGCCAAGACCCAAGGCGGCTGCCGAGACGTTGCACAGCTTGAATTCGATGGACCCACGGCTACGGCCGGTCTGTTGCTGCAGCAAACGATTGTGCTCCGCCTTCACATACGAACGGCCGGACAGCTCGTCACCGAGCATGGCAAAATAGGCCGCCACAACGGCGTCATTTTCCATATCTGACCAATCTCCTGAACTCATGCGCGCCAGGGTAGTCCGGCGATCCGGTTGTGTCATGCGGGAAATCGCCGTCGATGTGCCGAAGGGAGGGGCCCGAACAGCAAGCAGCGCGGCTGCATCGTGTCGCCGGAGTTGTTGGCACGGAGCTGCCTCCACCCCGGAAGTCATCTCCGGCAAGCGCAGCGCGACCGGGGATCCATTGATTTCCAGAGACGGGAATGTGGAAACCGGCGTTGGCGGCACGATCGGACATCATCCGGCCCTGCGGCACGTGGCGAGGTGGAATGGATCCCCGCTCGCGGGCGGGGATGACGCCCCGGGGGAAGCGAGCGTCAGGCGATCCCATTTATCCGACAGACTTGGGGGGACCGCAGCAGGATGCACGGAGCTGCCTCCTCCCCGGAAGTCATCTCCGGCAAGCGCAGCGCGACCGGGGATCCATTGGTTTCCAGAGAGGGGAATGTGGAGACCGGCGTTGGCGGTACGACCGGGTATCATCCGGCCCTGCGGCATGTGGCGAGGTGGACGTCATCCCCGCTCGGAGGCGGGGATGACGTCCCGGGGAGGAGAGGTGTGAGCGAAACCGAAGAACCCTGTTTTCAGCGTCGGACTTTCCGGATCCCACCTCTCTCCCCCGGCGGGAGAGAGGTGAGCAAACGGAGAGGCGGCATGATATCGCCGGGGCTAGTGGCACGGAGCCGCCTCCTCCCCGGCAGTCATCCCCGGCAAGCGCAGCGCGACCGGGGATCCATTGGTTTCCAGAGAGGGGAATGTGGAAACCGGCGTTGGCGGCACGATCGGACATCATCCGGCCCTACGGCACGTGGTGAGGTGGATTGGATCCCCGGTCAAGCCGGGGATGACCGCCTCGGGGGGGAGAGGTGTGAGCGAAACCAAAGAACCCTGTTTTCAGCGACGGGAATGTGGAAACCGGCGTCGCGGCACGATCGGACATCATCCGGCCCTGCGGCACGTGGCGAGGTGGAATGGATCCCCGCTCGGAGGCGGGGATGACGTCCCGGGGGGAGAGGTGTGAGCGAAACCGAAGAACCCTGTTTTCAGCGTCGGATGTTCCGGATCCTACCTCTCTCCCCCTGAGCAAACGGAGAGGCGGCATGATATCGCCGGGGCTAGTGGCACGGAGCCGCCTCCTCCCCGGCAGTCATCCCCGGCAAGCGCAGCGCGACCGGGGATCCATGGGTTTCCAGAGAGGGGAATGTGGAAACCGGCGTTGGCGGCATGATCGGACATCATCCGGCCCTGCGGCATGTGGCGAGGTGGAATGGGTCCCCGCTCGCGGGCGGGGATGACGTCCCGGGGGGAACCTCAGGCGATCCCATTTACCCGACAGGCGGAAGGACGCCGGAGCAGAAGGAACGGAGCCGGGGAAGCGGAGGTCAGGGCGTCACGGCTTCCTGCCCTTTCGGCGTCAGCCCATAAACCCCGCGGTCGACCCGTTCGAACCAGCCGTAGTGGTCGTCGGCCATCATGCGGGTGGCGCGGGAGACGCCGGTTGCCCTGGCGACATCGGCGCCGCGGCTGGGACCGTTGGCGTGCAGGTATTCGGCGCAGCGGATCGCGTCCTGGCGGTAGGCGGTGACCAGGGTCACCCGGGTCGAGCCGCCGGTGTTGGGATCGCCGACGCGGCGGGAGAATTCGCGCAGCAGTCGGGCCTTGCGGGTTTTGGACTTGCGCGGGGTGAAGGGCGCCGGGTCGAGGGGGACCTCGATGAAACCATCTTCAAGACGCACGGTGATGACGCCGATGCCCAGCCGCCGGGCAAGCTTGATGTTGTTCTTGAGGCTTGCCAGAAACCGTTTTCCCGGTCCCCGTGCAACGGCGACATAGACCGCGTCAGTGATCGACTGGCGGTCCACCGCCTGGTGGAACAGGCTCAGGGTGAAGCCGGTCTTCAACTCGACGATCACCGGATCCTCGCCCTCGCGGCAGGCGACAATGTCGGCGGCGCCCACCTCCGCCTTGACCTCGTAGCCCTGACTCTCGAGGAAGGTCTTGACCGGCAGGTAGAGGTCGGTTTCCAGAATGCGTCCCATGGGTGAACTCTTAGCAGGAAGTCCGGCCCGGGCAATCGGTAGCCAGACCCTGCCGGACTCGATCCACGGATTCCGGACGCAGTGGCTTGGCGGTCAGCTTTCGCCGAGAACGCAATCTTTGGGGATCCCGGATCTTCGCTCCGCTGCGTCCGGAACGGCAAGCGGGGAAAGCGAATGCCCTGCGTGCGCCCCTCGGCGATAAAGGTGACGCGTGCGGCGCCCAGCCGTCTCGTCACGCGCATCGCTGTCAGTCACACGGCAGCAGGTCTTCACGCAACCGTGAGCGCGGTTTATCGCATCCGCGCAGGCCACAACTCGGAAATCGCCACAAACGCGCTATAATTTCGTATCAAAGCGCTCGGCAAGCCGCCGGGCAGTGTGTCCTATGGAAGAGAGCCCGATGACCACCGACCTCCTCACCCGCCGCCGCCTGCTTGCCACCGGCGGTGCTGCCGTGGTGACCGCAGCGTCCGGACTTGTCGTTCCCGCCCGGGCCGAGGGACTGGCGCCGACGCCGTCGATGCGCGGAGGTGCCAACAACTATCTGCCCGACGCTCCCATCGTGGACCGGATCGGCAGCGGCGGGTTCTGGATGACCGGAACGGTCCGCCGCGCGGGCGACGGCGCTCCGCTGGCCGGCCAGCGCATCCAGATCTGGGCACATACCACGGAGGGTCACGAGCGCGACCGGCGCAGCCACGGGGCGACGCTGACCGACGCCAATGGCGTCTTCCGCCTGGAAATGCCGCAGATCGTGCCGGCCTTCGGCCAGCCGCACGGCCACCTGGCCTATGACAGCGGCGACTTCGAGACTGTCTTCCTGCGCCCGGTGCTGTCGAGCGCGAAGGACAGCAGCCTCGAGGCGCATTTTGTCCTTCAGCCTGCCTGAGCGGGGCATGGCGACAGCCACGTACCGCCTGCGCGCGCTCCTGACCTGGACCGTCCTGGCGGCGGCGATCCTCCTTCCCTTGGCCGCTGCGGCGGCAAGTCCACTGCTGCAATGGCGCCAGCCGGTCTATATCGCCGCCGGCTTTGCCGGCGTCATCGCGATGACGCTGCTGCTGCTCCAACCCCTGCTGGCCGGAGGCATGATGCCGGGCCTTGCCGGTCTGCGCGGACGGCGTATCCACCGCTGGACCGGCGGCCTGCTGGTGGCAGTGGTCGTCGTCCATGTCGCAGGCCTGTGGATCACCAGTCCGCCGGATGTGATCGACGCGCTTGTGTTCCGCTCGCCGACGCCGTTTTCCCCCTGGGGCGTGATCGCCATGTGGGCCGTTTTCGCCGCCGCCCTTCTCGCCGTCCTCCGCCGCCGCCTGCCTCCGCGCATCTGGCGGCGCGCCCATATGGCCCTGGCGGCGGTCATCGTCAGCGGCAGCGTTGTCCATGCGCTGCTGATCGAGGGCACGATGGAAACCTGGACAAAGGCGGGCCTGTGCGCGCTGGTCGTGGCGGCGACCGTGAAAGTGCTGGCGTATCCCCGAAGCCGGACACGCCGGCGGCGACAAACCGGCTGACAGCGGAGGGCGAACCTTGTCCGCACTGCGAGGAAGAGCGCCGTCCCGGCCTCGCGCCGCTGGAAGCGACAGGCTTCAGGGTGAGACCTCACAAATCTCCGCCACCATCTGCCGCAACGCTTCCAGCCGCAGCAGCTCCGCCGCTTCGTTCCGGGACACCCATCTGCGCCGGCGATGGCTTTCCTCCCATGCCGTCCCCTCCAGCACCTGTGTCACTTCCATCGCAAAGACGAAGACCTCGCAGGCCGCGCCCCATTTTTCATAGGTGAACCGGCCGAGGGGCGTGGCATCCGCCTCGCCTTCGACCCCGGCTTCTTCCCGTGCCTCGACCAGGGCCGACGCCACGGGGGAGAGGCCGGGATCGACGATGCCCTTGGGGACGGTCCAGTGGTGCCCCCCGGACGAGCCGACGATGAGGATTTCCGGTCCCCGTGGCGTGCGGCGGAAGGGGATGACGGCGGACTGGCGGTAGTAATAGGCCGGACGTTCGCGTCGACCCGCACCATCCGGGGCAGGATAGGGAAAGAGATCGGGCAGGGTAGCGGGATCGATGCGCGCGAGAAAGCGGATGCGACCGGGCTTCAGCGACAGACGCAGAAGCACGCCGGGGCGCACGCCGGGATGAGCTTCCGGAGAGGCGCCAGACCAGGACAGGCCGTCCACCAGGGCCCGCAGCGTGCCGGGCAGCGCAACAAGCAACGGGCAGCGGGCGGCGGAGAGATCGGGCAGCTTTCCCCCGGCAAGAACGGTCGAGGTCTCGATGCCACCGGCGGTCCAGCCGGCGGCCTTGAGCGCCTTTTCCGCCGTAATGCGGGCGCGCAGGCTGCCGTCGGTGAAGACGCGGTCCGGGCGCAGCTCCTCGCGTCCCAGAAAGGCGCCGATCTTCTGCGCCTGGCGCTTGCCCCTGGTGCGCGGCGGCCTGTCCGCAGGCGCGCCCTCCCAGAATTCCTTGCCTGCGCCCGCGCCGAGAAGCAGCACCTCCATTCCCGTCTCCCTTGCGTGTCCGGAACCTTCCGATGCGGCCGATGATAGACCGGCAGCAAAGGTCTGTCACAAGGCGGGGCATGGCCCCCGGGCAACAAAAACACCCGCCCCCATCCGGGAGCGGGTGCCGTGGCGGTCTGCCGGATGTCTGTCCGGCAGGGACCTAGAAGTCCATGTCGCCGCCGCCCGGCATGGCCGGAGCAGCTTCCTTCTTGGGCTTTTCCGCGACCATCGCCTCGGTGGTGACCAGCAGGCCGGCGACGGAGGCAGCGTCCTGCAGGGCGGCGCGGACGACCTTGGCCGGATCGATCACCCCTTGCGCGAAGAGATCGCCGAATTCGTCCGTCTGGGCGTTCCAGCCATAGGCGAAGTCGCCCTGCTCACGCAGCTTGCCGACGATGACGGAGCCTTCCGCCCCGGCGTTCTCGGCAATCTGGCGTACCGGCGCCTCGATAGCGCGGCGGACGATGCCGATGCCGTGTTTCTGGTCGTCATTGTCGGCCGTGACGCCGTCAAGAGCCTTGGCGGCGCGCAACAGGGCAACACCGCCGCCCGGCAGGATACCTTCCTCGACAGCGGCGCGGGTGGCGTGCAGGGCGTCGTCGACCCGGTCCTTCTTCTCCTTCACCTCGACCTCGGTCGCCCCGCCGACGCGGATGACGGCGACGCCACCGGCGAGTTTCGCCAGGCGTTCCTGCAGCTTCTCGCGGTCATAGTCGGAGGTGGTTTCCTCGATCTGCGCCCGGATCTGCCGGACACGGCCGTCGATCTCGTCCTTCGAGCCGGCGCCTTCGACAATGGTGGTGTTTTCCTTCTCGATGACCACCTTGCCGGCGCGACCGAGCATTTCCAGGGTGACATTTTCCAGCTTGATGCCGAGATCCTCGGAAACGGCGGTACCGCCGGTCAGGATGGCGATGTCCTGCAGCATTGCCTTGCGGCGATCGCCGAAGCCGGGCGCCTTGACCGCCGCGATCTTCAGGCCGCCGCGCAGCTTGTTGACCACCAGCGTCGCCAGGGCCTCGCCCTCGACATCCTCCGCGATGATGAGCAGCGGCTTGCCGGACTGGACGACCGATTCCAGCAACGGCAGCATGGCCTGCAGGTTGGAGAGCTTCTTCTCGTGAATCAGGACATAGGGATCTTCCAGCTCGACCTTCATCTTGTCCTGATTGGTGACGAAATAGGGCGACAGGTAGCCGCGATCGAACTGCATGCCCTCGACCACTTCCAGCTCGCTGTCGGCGGTCTTGGCTTCCTCGACGGTGATCACGCCCTCGTTGCCGACCTTGTCCATGGCGTCGGCCAGCATGCGGCCGATCTCGCCGTCACCGTTGGCCGAAATGGTGCCGACCTGGGCAATCTCGTCGTTGCTGGAAATCTTGCGGGCATTGGCCTTCAGTTCGGCGACCACGGCGTCCACCGCCTTGTCGATCCCGCGCTTCAGGTCCATCGGGTTCATGCCCGAGGCCACGGCCTTCGCCCCTTCGCGGACGATGGACTGGGCGAGCACCGTTGCGGTGGTGGTGCCGTCACCGGCCATGTCGTTGGTCTTGGAGGCGACTTCGCGCACCATCTGGGCGCCCATGTTCTCGAACTTGTCTTCCAGTTCGATTTCCTTGGCGACGGACACACCGTCCTTGGTGATGCGCGGTGCGCCGAAGGACTTGTCGAGGACGACGTTGCGGCCCTTGGGACCGAGCGTCACCTTCACGGCGTTGGCAAGGGTGTCGACACCGCGCAGCATGCGCTCACGCGCGTCGGAATGGAATTTCACTTCCTTGGCAGCCATCGGATAACTCCTTTTAACAGGCAGCTTTGACTGATGGATTGACTGAGTGGAGAGAAGAAGCCGTCAGGCGGCCTTCTTCGCGGACTCGGAGGTTTCGATCACGCCCATGACGTCGCTCTCCTTCATGATCAGGAGATCTTCACCATTGAGCCGGATCTCGGTTCCGGACCATTTGCCGAACAGGATGCGGTCGCCGGGTTTCACGTCCGGTGCGATCAGCTTGCCGCTGTCGTCGCGCGCACCGGGACCGACGGCAATCACTTCGCCCTCGCTCGGCTTTTCCTTGGCGGTGTCGGGAATGATGATGCCGCCGGCCGTCTTTTCCTCGGCCTCGATGCGGCGGACCAGAATACGGTCGTGCAATGGACGGAACGTCATATCGTTCTCCTTCAGGACAAACAATTTGAAGAGAGGTTCCTCCGGCCCGGGCGCGCCCGGACCGGGGCCGCGCAACCCGATCGGCGTCGCGCGCCTAGAAGATTGATGCAATTTTCCGGATTTTCAAGAGGGGCTGCCGAAAAATTTGGCACTCTTTCACAACGAGTGCCAAATAATTGAATTCATTCATCTGTTCGCCATATCGGCTGTCTTTTCCGATGTGCGGCGCAGCGAAGATTTACCGTGATCGGAACGATCCGCTTCCCTGCCCGTTTTCCTCCCGGAACCAACACAGACAGGAGAAGTCCATGTCCACGACAATGAGCAAGAAGAGCCGCACCGAGGCGACGGAAGAGGCCGAGCGGATCCTGCGCAAGGCGGAAAAGACCAATACGGGCGGACAGCTCGGCGGGACGTTTTTCGGCCAGGAGCCGGACGACGGCATGAACCGGGCAGGAAAGTCTGGATCCGGCGAGAAATGAAGACCCGGCGGCGGTGGGCGAACTGTCCCGCCCGCCGCCAGCAGGCATCACCATGGACCGATGGCGCGGGACAGGACGTGGTGCCGACCGCAGGTGGCTCCGCACCATTCGATCGCCGTTATCGGTTACCGGTCAGGCGCATCGCACATCGACCGGCGCCCCATTCTTCGACAAACGAAGCCGATACCACGCTCAAACGGGCCCAAACCGCCTTCGGGCGGGATGAGACACTGGCGTTAAGCTGCCGTTTACCATAATGATGTCTTTTCAAATTCACGTTGCGTATTCGATTTATCCATTCTCCGATCCTGTGAGGATCCCCTTCTGGCGTCCTGATCCGCTTCCGAAACCGGAGTGGCGAGACACCTAGGAAAGGACGTGCACATGGCGTCATATGTGAGCCGCCGCAGTTTCATTGCCGGCATCCCGCTTCTGCTGGCCGCATGCCAGAGCCGGAAGAGCGCGCCGCTCTCGGCCGGACTTTCGACACTGGCGGACGGAACACCGGATTACGCGACGGCCTATGCGCCCGTCACGGACGGCGGGTTCTCGCTGCCGGGCATCCAGTATCAGAAATTCGATCCGAAATATCTGCGCCAGGTGGTGTTCTACCCCTCGCGCTATCCCGTCGGGACGATCGTCGTCAATCCGCGGGAGAAATTCCTCTACCTGATCCAGCCCGGCGGCCGGGCGATCCGCTACGGCATCGGCGTCGGACGGGCCGGCTTTTCCTGGAACGGCGAGGCGGAGATCCGCTTCAAGCGCGAATGGCCGAAATGGTTTCCGCCCGACGAAATGATCGAACGGGATCCGAAACTTGCCAAATACGACGACGGCCAGGAAGGCGGCCCCAGCAACCCGATCGGCGCCAGGGGACTGTATCTGTGGCAGGGCAACAAGGACACGCTCTACCGCATCCACAGCACCAACCAGCCGAACAGCATAGGCACCAACGCTTCCAGCGGCTGCATCCGCATGTGGCACCAGGACATCATCGACCTTTATGACCGCGTCGACATCGGCGCCAAGGTGATCGTGCTCGGGTAGCGACTCCTGCAGGAGGGCATGCTGCGCGGCCGGCAGATCGTCCACGAGATGACAGCCCCTTGATCAACACCCCTGCGGTGCGCCGACGGCGCACCGATCCCGGCTTCGCTTGAGCCACATCAACGCCCGCGCGCGCTGCGCCGATTACAACTCACGACAGGTTTTCACGAACGTGAGGAGTATCGCGCATGGCCATATCTGACTGGACCGCCTTCGTAGAACAGACCGACGCACGCATGGCCGCTGTGCGCAAGGGGGCGCCGGATGTCGCCAAGGGCTTCGGAGCGCTGGCGGCGGCGGCGACAAAACCCGGGGCGCTCGACGCCAAGACCAAGGAGCTCATCGCCCTTGCCATCGGCATCACTGCGCGTTGCGACGGATGTCTTGCCTATCATGCCCGCGCCGCGGCCCGGCACGGCGCCAGCCGCGAGGAAGTCATCGAAGTCATCGGCGTTGCCGTCTACATGGGCGGCGGGCCGTCGATGATCTATGGCGCGGAAGCCCTGGCCGCCTTCGACGGGCTTGCGGAAGCTTCCGGCGGCTGATGCGGCAGGCCTGACGCCGATCCGGATACGGCGGCCCTATTGGCAGCCGTCCCGCGCCCAGATGCCCAGCGCTTCCTTGAAGACACCGCCGAGCGGATGCTGCTTGGCGACCGTCCGCGTCTTGTCTCCCACGTAGATCTGCGCCTGTTCACACAGGTTCGACTGTTCCCATTGATGGCAGGAGGCGCATGTCTTGTCCTTCCAGACGGCCTCCGGAAGGCCCTCGATCGGCGGGAAGCGCGGAAAACCGGTGATGAGCTCCGCGATGCTCCGGCGCGCGAGTTCCGGATCTCCGACACCCAGCGGCGCATTGAACATCACGACCTGCGGCGGACCGGACGCGGGCGTGTCTGTTGCCGGCGCCTGAGGCTCGGGCGCTTCTGCAATCGGATCGGAGCCGGTCCCGCTCTTCACGATGGTCTGAAGTTCAAGCCGCGCGAGTTCCGCGAAGGCCCCCGCAGGAAAAGCGTCCAGATATTTCCGATAGGCCTCGGCGGTTCCCGCTTGGCGTGCCTGCTCGATCAGGTCGCGTTCGGACTGCACGGGATCGACGGGTTCCGCCTTCGGCGCTTCCGGCTGCGGCGCACTCGTCTCCGCCTGCAGTTCCTTCGCCATGAGTTCCTGCAGCAGCGCGCGCGCTTCATGTGTATAGGGATTGACGGGACTTGCCCGCAGGAACAGGAGCACCTGAACCGGATCGCGGCTGAGCCGGACGGACTCCCAAAGCTGGCGCGTCTGGATTTCTTCCGCAGAAAGCGCCACGGCCGGCGCAAACTGGAAGTCGACGGTCAGGGAAGACGTGTCCCACGGCGTCTGGTTTCCCCCCGTCGCCTCAAGCACCTCGACGCGCACATCCTTGAACAGCGCCTCGATCGGCACGCCGGGTGTCGAGAGCCGCCGCGCGAGCGCTTCGGTGAAGGGACTGTTCGAGCCGCCCCCGTCGACGGCGATCTCGCCTGGTGCCGTCGAATAGGCGAGATACGTCCCTGTCGGCGCCTTCATCTCGGCGAGACCGTTGTCGCTCAGGTCCGGGATCGTCGCGAAGGGGTTGTTCCGGCAGGCGTCGAGAATGACGATGTTGGTCTGATTGCGGGCGGAGAACATCTGCCGCAGCACCGCGTTCGCCGGGACGCCCACAAGGCTCAGATCGGCGGCATCCCGAAGCTCTATGTCAACGGGCAGAAGGTAGTTCGACCCGAAAGACTGCACCCCGTGACCGGCGTAGTAGAACAATCCCGTCGCATCGTCCCCGGCTTCGCGGAGATTGCGGCCGAAATCCGAAATCGCCCGGATCATCTTTTCCTGCGTGGCTTCGGCAATCAGCGTGACGTCAAAGCCGACCTGACGCAGGGCGTCCGCCATCAGGATCGCGTCATTGGTCGGATTGTCCAGGGCGGTGACATTGCTGTACGCCCCGTTGCCGATGACCAGCGCCAGACGCACTTCGGCCTTCGCCCGTAGCGGGACGAGCATCGTCATCATCAGCAGCAAGGCGGCGACAAGGACTGCGCGGGACCGGCCTATGCAGAGATTATTCGACAACGACAAACTCGATGCGACGGTTGCGGCGTTTGCCGTCGGCAGTCCCGTTCGGGGCCACGGGGCGCGCTTCTCCATATCCGACGCTCACGATCCGGTCCGAGGGTATATCCTTCAGGGTCAGGTATTGTTTCACCGCCGCCGCGCGGCGCTCGGACAAGCGAATGTTCGCAGCAGCGCTTCCGTCGCTGTCCGTGTGGCCGCCAATCTCGATGACGAGACCCGGGCAGCGCGAGATGATGTCGCTGAGACTGTTGAGCAGCGGTGCGCTGCGCGCATCCAGGCGGGCGCTCCCGCTCGCGAAATAGATGTTGCCGGTACGCGACAGGATCTCGAAGCGGCCCTTGCAGGCCTCAAGATCGAAATTGCCCTCCGGTTCCAGCGCCGTAGCGGCCGCAGCCTGCGGGGCGGCCTGGGTGGTGGGTGCCGGCGTGGCGGTAGACACCGCGGTCTGCGCCTCCGCCCCGTCGCCGGCATTGCGGGCAAACACGAAATCGAAGGACACCGTCGCGGAGGGAACGATCACCACGTCCGCGGCTTCCTCCAGCTTCTGGATTCCGCCGTCGAGGCCGAAGTCGGAAGCCGCCACCGAGATAGGCGCCGTGGTCGAGACCGCGACCAGATCCTCGCTCATGATCGTGACCGCCACCTCGGCTTCCAGCGTCTTGGAAAGTCCGTGGAGCGTGAGCGTGTAGGTGAGCGGAATGACCTTGCGCTTGCGCGCGGGCAGATCGGTGAGCAGCGCCGGATCAATCCGGGTGGAAATGACGACTTCGGGAAACTGGAAGGTTTCGAAGAAAAGGAACCGCATGCGGACGTTTCTGAGATCGATCTTGGTATCGATCGAGTCCAGAAAGACGCGAATGCTCGCGGCACCGGTCTCGTCGATCGTGCCCGCGAAATCGGCAAAACCGCTCGATTCGACCTTGGTGAGATTCTTGACCGACTGGAAACGCAGCGACGAGGCCTCACGCTGGAGCGTCCAGCCGCGTTCGAAGAAGTTCTCCTGTGCTCTCACAGGCGATGACAGCAGCAACAGGACAGCCAGAATTGCAAGCGTCAGTTCCGGCAATACGGACCGCGCAACGTTCATCTTCCAATCCTTCCGCCTGCCCGCGCCCCTTGCGTCCGGCCCCTTCAGTTCAACATGTGGTCCAAGTGTCGCAAAGTTGCCGGTTCAAAGCAACTTGCCGGGGTAGCCCTCACATATGCTCTGAATGGTATGAGCCGATTTCCCTGCCGGCGCAACCGCGCTGCACGCCACCGCCTTTTTCGGGCACGTGTCGCCTCTCCGAGCCTCCACTGATCGTGAAACGTTCGACAACAATTCCCGATCGCCTGGAGCGGTGCGCCGCTCGGTGACGCGATCTTCTCGGCGGTCATCCAACCAGCCGGTTGCACCGGCCGGGACTGTGCTGCTCCGTTTCTCTGCAAAGTGCATGATAACACAAGAGCCAAATGGCCTTGTGTTATCAGCACCCTCAAGAAACAATTTATCCAGCAGCTTCTGATATAGCTTCAGAAGAACTTTCCTCATTCAAAGCCTGAACAGAAACATCCTCTGCATCGTGACGACTATTTCTAATCTGCGGGGCTTTCTCGCGCCAAGGGACAAGATATTGTCCGACCTCGCGATAAAATTCAGGAACTACTTCTTCCAAATCCACTATAAAGTTTCTTCTTTGTGTAAAGCGCCCTGACAGCCTACGCGAGATGAACACCCTAAAACCCAATAGCTGCAACCCTTTCTTACCCTCTTCGACAAGAGACGGATTATCCATAATCTTATTTAGATCAAATTGAGTGCTCTCACTTCTGCTAGGCCAAGTGAATCTAATTTGCAGATCGTCCGGCAATTCACCTGTAGATTGTCGAAACAGCCAATTTAGCCGTGCTTTTGAACTTTGCTTATCGCGAGGGGCTGAGAGGGACATGCCG
>NZ_QCYM01000036.1 GCF_003075075.1 Labrenzia sp. 011
GGGCCGGGCCGGGGGATGCGGAATATCTGACGCTGAAGGCGGTACGCGCCCTGCAGGCGGCGGATGTCATCCTGTTCGACGATCTGGTGGACGATGCGGTGCTCGAACTGGCCCGGCGGGAAGCCAGGCGGCTTCTGGTCGGCAAGCGCGGCGGGCGGGAGAGCTGCCGCCAGGAAGACATCAACGCCATGATGGTGCGCCTGGCGCGCCAGGGCAAACACGTGGTGCGGCTGAAGTCCGGCGATCCGATGATCTTCGGTCGGGGCGGTGAGGAGCTTGAACGGCTGGCGGCCGAGGGCATCGCCGCCAGCGTCGTCCCGGGCATCACGGCGGCTGCGGCGATGGCGGCGCGCCTCGGACTTTCGCTGACACACCGGGATCACGCCCAGTCCGTCCGGTTCGTCACCGGTCATGGTCGCCATGGCGATCTGCCGGACACGGTGGACTGGCACGGACTGACGGATGGGGCCACGACGACAGTGTTCTACATGGGCGCGCGGATGGCGGGCCGGATCGGGGCCAGGCTGATCTCGGAAGGCCTGGCGGCGGACACTCCGGCGGTCGCCGTTGCCGCTGTCTCGCGGCGGCAGGAGCGCCAATGGTTCGGCACCCTTGGCGGGCTTGCTGCCGGTGTCGATGGGCTGGGGCTGGAAGATCCCGTCCTGATCGGCGTGGGGAAGGTCTTTCGGGAGAAACTGTCCCGAAAGGATGCCGGACTCCCGCAAAGCGCGTGTGAAGATGCGCTCCGGATGCAACTGGCCGGCAGCTTGTAACCGTGCGATGCAGCAAGGACTTGGCAAATCAGCAGAAATTTGGTTTGTTTGATAGATGCCCTATCCATTGGCCGTGCCTGAATGAGTCGCTCCAAACAAATCTGTTCCGCATTGAGATCCGCTATTCTCGAGCGGGCCCTGATGCCGGGCATGAAACTGCCGGAAGACTCGCTTGGCGAACGGTTCGGCTCCAGCCGGACAATCGTGCGTCAGGCGCTCGAACGGCTGGCGGCGGAAGGACTCGTTGAACTCAGGCGGAACCGGGGCGCGGTGGTTGCGACGCCGAGCCTGGAGGAGGCCCGCGACCT
The DNA here is from genome assembly GCF_003075075.1 of Labrenzia sp. 011. Taxonomy (GTDB): domain Bacteria; phylum Pseudomonadota; class Alphaproteobacteria; order Rhizobiales; family Stappiaceae; genus Roseibium. The sequence goes on from NZ_QCYM01000036.1 coordinate 1,082, forward strand.
CTTCGACCTGCGCTCCCAGATCGAGGATCTGGTGGTCAGCCGGCTCATCGCGAATTTCTCCCCGCAGAAACTCGACGCGCTGAAGGTGCATCTGGACAAGGAAATCGCCGCCAAGAAAGGCCCGGAGCCGGTTTCCATCCGTCTTGCCACGGAATTTCATATCCTGTTGGCGCAACTGACCGAGAGCCCTGTACTGATCCGCTATGTGGAAGACGTCGGCTATCGCTGCGGACTGACGCTGGCGCTCTATTCGCGGCCCCACTCCACCTCATGCGGCATCCAGGAACATCGCGAGATCATCGAGGCTCTCTCAAGGGGCGACGCGACACGGGCGCGTGAATTGATGCGCCATCACCTGGGCGCGGTTGCCGACCGCGCCCTGATCAAGCCGGAAGGGAAAGGCCAGACCTTTTATCTCGATGCGCTTGAGCCTTACGTGCGCGCAGTTCGCGGAAGCGACTAGGGTGTCTTCCCGACCCCGTGAAGCCGCCTAAACGCGACTGGCTCGAGATCGGGCCTTTCAGGCTTCAATGCCCATGCGCGTCAGGATCCGCTCCGCGCTGTCGTTCCAGACATCCATTTTCGTGATCTTGCCGTCGCGCACCTCGAACCGGTCCACATAGCGGTTCCCCTCGAAGGGGGTTCCGTCGGGCCATTCGCCGTAAAGCGTTCCCACGGAATAGACCACGACACCGTCCTGGCCATTGGCAACATCAAACCGGTCCATCTTCTTCTTTACCCAGTTGTAGCGTCCGGCGTTGAAGCCCGTCGGTCCCGATGGGTGGTCGAACGTGCGGCCGCCGGTAAAGGTGATGACCACGTCCTCTGCCATGAAGGTGGCGGCGAGATCCGGATCGGGCTTCATGGAGGCATCCAGAAAACTCCGGACGATCCGGGCTTCAGCCGGAAGGGAAGGCATGTCTGGGGCGTTTCGTTCGGGCATGGGCTTTGTCCTTGGCGGAGGGGAATGGGATGAGCATAGGGGATGCCGGAAAATTTGCATGCGAATTTTGTATGCAAATATTGCATGCAATTTGAGCGATGCCGTGAAGCCCAAGCGCTCAATTCCCGATCAGTTTCGATCAAGTATCTGAAAAATATATCTTTTGAGTTTTTGGCACGACGCTTGCTTTGAAAGTTGCGTTCGGACGCGTCGTCCGGAAGACCAGAGGAGACTCTTATGAAATCCACACGCATTTTTCCGAAGGTGACACGCCGCGTCCTCCTGTCGGGTGTCGTCGGCCTTGCGGTTCTGTCGGGGCTTCCGGCCTTTGCGGAAGACACGATCAAGATCGGTCTTGTCGCCGCGCTGAGCGGCCAGTCGGCCAAGTCCGGCGAGGCGATCACCCGCGGGCTGACGATTGCCATCGACGAAATCAATGAAAAGGGCGGTGTTCTGGGCAAGCCTCTCGAGCTTGTCAGCCGCGACGATGAAAGCAATCCCGGCAAGGGGCTGGTCGCCGCGCGCGAACTCGTGCAGCGCGAGGGCGTGGCCGCGTTGATCGGCGGTCTCGATACGCCGGTGTCCTTTGCGATCGTTCCTTTCGCCAACCAGTCGAAGGTTCCGTTCGTCGGCCCCTGGGCCGCCGGAACCGGCATCACCAAGAACGGTGCCGAGGAAAACTATGTGTTCCGGGTGTCCGCCGTCGATGAATATGTCGATGAAGCCATCACCGAATATCTCATCTCGAACTACGGTTCCAAGAAGCCCGGCATGATCCTCATCAACAATCCATGGGGTGAATCCAACGAAAAAGGCCTGCTCAAGGCGTTGGAAAAGCGCGGCATGGAGCATGCGGGCATCGAGAAATTCGAATCCAATGACGTCGATGTCGTACCGCAGCTGACGAGACTCAAGGAAAACGGTGCCGACGGCCTGTTCGTCGTGGCCAATGTCGCGCCGACCGCTCAGGTGGTCAAATCTCTCGACCGGATGGGTTGGGATGTGCCCATGGCCTCTCATTGGGGTCCGTCCGGCGGCCGCTTCACCGAGCTGGCAGGCAAGAGCGGCGAGAAGCTGCACTTCATTCAGACCTACCTGTTCAACGAAGGGGATCCGAAGGGGGAGGCGATGTTCGCCAAGCTGCAGGAAACCTTCCCGGAAATCGAGACCATGGCCGACGTGACCCCGGCGACCGGGATCGCGAACGCCTATGACGCCATGCTGCTTCTGGCGGCGGCAATCGACAAGGCCGGTTCCACCGACGGCCCGGCGATCCGCCAGGCGATGTACGAGATCGAAAACATCGAGGGATTGATCAAGACCTATACCGATCCTTTCTCGCCGGAAGATCAGGATGCGATTGCACCGGGAGACTATGTCTTCGCGCATTTCGTCGAGGGTGAAATCATTCCGATCAAGAAGTGAAGCCGGCGCCTCCCGCAGCTTGTCTGCGGGAGGCGTTACTCAATTCCACCGGGGACGCTCCGCCCCTCTTCGCATTTTCCAGGAAACGCCCATGACCCTCTTGATTGCCGCGCTTGTCACCGGCATCGGCCTTGGAAGCATGTACGGCCTGATCGCCCTTGGCTTCCAGATCACCTATTCCGTGTCGTCCACGGTCAATTTCGCCCAGGGGAGCGTGGTCATGCTCGGGGCCGTTCTCGGTTATGTCTTCACCGAGCGTCTCGCAATCAACTGGATGGTCGCCTATCCGCTGGCGATCCTGTGCTGCGGTCTTTTCGGTATTCTGGTGGAGATGCTTCTGGTGCGCCCCTTCGTGGAGCGCAAATCGGAGGCGTGGCTGATGGCCACTGTCGCCGGAGGCATTTTTCTCGACAATGCCGTTCTCTTCACCTTCGGCAACGAGCCCCGCTCGCTGTCGTCGCCGCTGGCGCAGTCCGCATGGCAATTCGCCGGAACGGGCATCTACCCGCAACAGCTGCTGATCCCCTTGGCGGCGGTCGGTGTCGCGCTGGCGCTCCATTTTCTCTTCCGCAAGACCTTGCAGGGCAGGGCGTTGCTCGCCGTGGTCCAGAACACCCAGGCGGCCCGGCTCATGGGCATCAACACCACGCTGATGGTATCCGGATCCTTCGCGATTTCCGCCATGCTCGCAGGCTGTGCAGGCCTGCTGATCGCCCCGCTGTTTTCCGTCCATTCGGACATGGGGACCCTGTTCGGGCTGAAGGCCTTCGCGGTTGCCATTCTGGGCGGCATGACGTCGGCGTCGGGCGTGATGCTGGCCGGTTTCATTTTCGGCGTCACGGAAGCGCTGGTGACGGCCTACCTGGGGTCGTCCTCCACCTACATCGTTGTTTTCGGCCTGGTCATCCTGGCGCTGACCCTGAAGCCGGACGGGCTTTTCGGGCGCCCCGCAGTGAAGAAAGTCTGAGGAAGCATGATGCGATTTGCCAACCAGCGCGCTTACCTGGACGGATTCCTGCTCGTCCTGACCGTCGCGGGATGCGGAGCCGCCATCATGAGCGGTGGCTATACCCAGTTCGTGATCGGCCTTGTCGCACTGACCACGATCCTCGGGGTTGGACTGAATGTCCTCTACGGGCTCACGGGGCTCGTTTCACTGGGCCAGGTCGGCTTTTTCGCGATCGGAGCCTATGGAGTCGGCGTCCTGACCCTGTCTGGACTGAGTTTCTGGCTGGCTCTGCCGGCGGCCGCGCTGATCGCCGGTGCCGCCGGCGTGCTGCTGGCCGTTCCTGCCGTCCGGATGGCGGGACCGTTCCTGGCGATGGTGACGATTGCCTTCGCCTTCATTGTCGAGCACGGGGCCGTCGAATGGCGCTCGCTGACCGGCGGACAGAACGGCCTGATGGGGTTTCCCATGCCCGAACTGGCCGGCTTCGTGTTTTCCGAGCGGGATCTCGTGCTGTTCGCCATCGTGCTTGCCGGCCTGTCGCTCTATCTGTTCAGGCGTCTTGCCGACAGCGGCTGGGGCATGGCCATGACGGGGATCAGGGACGCTGAGCTCGCCGCATCCTCCCTCGGCTACAGGCCCTTCGTCGTCAAGGCGGCGGCGTTCGCCATTGCGGCCGCAATGGCCGGACTTGCCGGGGGTCTGTTCACGCCGCTGATGATGTTCATCGCGCCGAGCAATTTTCCCTTTTCCCAGTCGATCCTGTTCCTGTTCGCCATCCTGATCGGCGGCGCCGGGACGGTTCTGGGCCCGCTCGCCGGGGCGCTGGTCACGGTTCTCCTGCCCGAATTTCTGTCCGGTCTGGCCGAATACCGCCTGCTGGTCTTCGGCGGCCTGCTGGTCGGGGTGCTGCTGATCGCGCCGCGCGGCCTGGTCGGGACGCTTGCCGCCTTTCTGCCCGCAGCGGCAAGGAAAACATCCGCGCTTGGGGGCGAGGAAATCGGAGCGTTCCTGAAGGTGGACACACCACCCGGGCCGCTGCAGATCAGGAACCTCGGGATTTCCTTCGGCGGCGTGCGCGCCGTCGACGGGGTTGATCTTGAAATCCGGCCCGGTGAGGTCACGTCCCTGATCGGTCCCAACGGGGCGGGCAAGACGACCGTTCTCAACATGGTCAGCGGATTTTACCGGCCCAGCGAGGGGGAAATCCTGCTGGGAGGCCGCGACCTTGCGGGCGCGCCGGCCCATGAGGTCGCCAGAAACGGTATCGCGCGCACCTATCAGACGACGAAACTCTTCGAGAATCTCTCGGTGGAGGAAAATGTGGTGTCGGGCCTGCCGCGCGGCGCGCCCGGCAGTCCGTGGTCGGATATCCGCTCCGACGGGAATCTGGCACTTGCGGCGGGGCTTCTGCGTTTCTGCGGATATGAAGGGGAGCTTGAAAAGCGCGCCGGTGACTTGCCGCATGTGGACCGGCGTCTGGTCGAGATCGCCAGGGCACTGGCGATGCAGCCGGTTTTCCTGCTTCTGGACGAACCGGCCGCCGGATTGATGCGCTCCGACAAGGAGGCGCTCGCCGGGCTGTTGCGCAAGATCGCGGATCTCGGGATCGCGGTCGTGCTTGTGGAACATGACATGAGCCTTGTCATGGGCATTTCCGACCGCATCCAGGCCGTCGACGCGGGCAAACCGATCGCCTATGGCAGGCCGGAGGAAATCCGGGCCAACGAGGCGGTGATCGCCGCCTATCTCGGGGAGGGCGGCACAGCCTCCTTCAAACGCCACCAGCCGCTGAAAACCAGTGAGACCCCCGTCGTTTCGACGCTGAACCTGACGGCGGGCTATGGTGCGGCGCCGGTCCTGAAGGATGTCTCCCTGAGGGTGCGTCCGGGCGAGATGGTGGCGCTGCTGGGGGCAAATGGTGCGGGCAAGTCCACGTTCCTGTCCGCCCTGTCAGGCCTGCATCGGCCGGTTTCGGGGACCATCATCCTGAATGACGAACAGGTGCAGACGCTGCAGCCGCATGAACTTGTCGGCCGTGGGCTTGTGCTTGTTCCCGAAGGACGCCAGGTCTTTCCCGAGCTTACCGTGCTGGAGAACATCGAACTGGGAGCCTACAACCGGCGCTCGGAGATGGAGCGCACGGAAATTGCCGCGCATCTGGACCGGTTTCCACGCCTGAAGGACCGGTTGACCAGCCGCGCGGGACTGCTGTCCGGCGGTGAGCAGCAGATGTTGGCGATCGCACGCGGGCTCATGGCGCGGCCGAAGGTGCTGCTGCTCGACGAGCCTTCGCTTGGACTGGCCCCGGCAATGATCGACGAACTTTATGCCATCCTCGGCGAATTGCGGGACGCGGGCATCACGATCCTCCTCGTCGATCAGGTGGCGACAATGGCGCTGGCCGTTGCCGACTATGCCTATGTGCTGGAACAGGGACGGATCGTCTTTGAAGGCAAGGCCGCGGACCTTGCGTCCGATCCCCGTTTGACCGCCGCCTATCTGGGCGGTGGACAGGAGGCCGCGTCGGCCGTGGAGGCGCAGGCGTGAGTGCACTCGTCATCCGTAATGTCCGCATCGGCAACGCGGCGCGGACCGTCGACATGGCCGTCTCCGGCGACCGCATCAGCGCTATCGGTCCGGACCTGGGGAGCGGTGCAACGACCCTCGAAGGCCGCGGGGCCATGCTTATCCCCGGCTTCGTGGAAAGCCATCTCCATCTCGACAAGGCGTGCATACTGGATAAATGCCACAATCAGACCGGCACGCTGGAAGGGGCCATCGCCTCGGTCGGAGAGGCGAAGAAGTCCTTTACGCGCGCGGATATCCACGCCCGGGGCGCAAAGGTTCTCGAAAAGGCCGTCGTTCAGGGCACCAACGCGATCCGGACCCATGTCGAAATCGATCCGGGCATCGGGCTCATCGGCTTCGAGGCGGTGTTGCAGCTCAAGCAGGAGTTTGCCTGGGCCCTGGACCTGCAGATCTGCGTCTTTCCGCAGGAAGGCCTGACAAACAACCCTGGCACGAAGGAACTGCTGGAGGAGGCGCTTGCGAAGGGGGCTGACCTTCTCGGCGGCTGTCCCTACACCGATAGCGACCCCAATGCCCAGATTGCCATCCTGTTCGAGATGGCCAGCCGGTTCGGCGTGGATCTCGATTTCCATCTGGACTTCGATCTGGATCCGAAATGGCGGCATCTGGACGAGATCGCCCGGCAGACCGTCGCGCATGGTTTGCAGGGACGCGTGGCCATCGGGCATGTGACCAAACTGTCGGCGATGCCTCAACCCCAGCTCATGGAGGTCGTGGCTCTTCTGAAAGACGCAGGCATTGCCCTGACGGTTCTGCCGTCCACGGATCTGTTTCTGATGGGCAGGGGCAGCGATCACCTTGTGCCGCGCGGTGTCGCTCCGGCGCATGTCTTTCATCAGCACGGCGTGTGCTGCACGGTGGCGACGAACAATGTGCTCAATCCGTTCACTCCCTACGGCGACTGTTCGCTCTCGCGCATGGCCAATCTTTACGCCAACATCCATCAGCTCGGTACGGAGCCGGAACTGCAGGCCTGCTTCGACATGGTCACCTGCGCACCGGGACGCCTGATCAACCACGCCCGCAGCATCGAAGCGGGGGCGGAGGCGACCTTCATTGCGCTGCCCGCCGAATCCGGGATGCAGGTCGTGTCGGAAATCGTCCGCCCGCTCTGGGGCATGAAAAACGGGCGCATGACCTTCGAGCACGTTCCGGCGCGGATTTTCGCACCGGCAGGATCAGGCGGAACATAGGACGCAACGCTGGATTGGGACACGGCAAGCCGTCCGCCCCGGCACGGACGCGGGAAAGTCTGGCTGCCATGTGCGGATCGATCAACTTTTCTGCAGGGATGTGGTTCCATATGACGCAAGGTTGATCTAGGCTTTCGCAAGTCAGTCAATTGATTCCGTCGGCGGGTCCTGCCGAGTCCATTCCAATTATGCGCCAGGCCGGCGCGTCTCCCCGGGTTTTGAATATGCGAGACAAATTCGGCCTGTCCCGGAACATCCTGCGCTCATGAAAACGCCGATCAGATGTTCCAACACTTTAAAGCCGATTGCTTTTTCCGCTTTCATGCGTGTCGGCATCGAAGCGGGTTTATCCAGGGGGGAGAAATGATCGAAACGAGCTCCGGACGATCTTTCCACCGTGCTTCCAGACTCCTTGCCGTTGTCCTGCTTTTCGCTGCCGGAGGCCTGCTCCAGGGATGCGGTCTGGCCGATGCGCCGGTCCTGTTTCCCAAAGGGCCGATCGCGCTGGCGGAAAGGAACCTTCTGTTCACCGCCTTTGCCGTGATGATGATCGTCGCCATTCCGGCAATCGTTCTGACCCTCTACTTCGCCTGGCGCTACCGGCGCAGGAAAAACGGCGCCGTCTACGCACCGGATTGGGACGGCTCATGGGTGGTTGAAACGGTTATCTGGCTGGTGCCGGGGGCCATTGTCATCGTGCTCGGCACCCTGGTCTGGACCCGGACCCATGAATTCGATCCCTACAAGGCCCTGGTCTCCGACAAGCCGGCCTTCCGGGTACAGGCGGTGGCGCTTGACTGGAAGTGGCTGTTCATCTACCCCGAACTGGGTGTTGCCAGCGTCAACGAACTTGCCTTTCCCGCGGACCGGCCGCTGTCCATCGAGATCACTTCCGACACGGTGATGAACTCGCTGATGATCCCGGCGCTCGGCGGGCAGATCTATGCCATGGCGGGCATGCGCTCGGAGCTCAACCTGCTGGCCGACGGTCCGGGTGTCTTCATGGGACGCAACACCATGTATTCGGGCGACGGTTTTTCCGACCAGCATTTCAAGGCGCACGCCCTGGACGAAAGCGCTTTCGCGGACTGGAAAGAGAAGGTCGCCGCGGCGCCCGACGTGCTCGACGCCAAGGCCTATCTGGAACTTCACAAGCAGAGTGTCGCAAATCCGGTGAGCTATTATTCCTCCACCGAAGCGAAGCTGTTCGATATCATCCTGCGCAAATACGCGCCGATCATGGGCCCGTACGAAAGTGAAGCGGCCGAACTGATATGCCGGGGGGCCGCCTGATGCTGGGACGTCTGACTGTTGACGCGTTACCGTTTTACTCCTGGGTCGCCATGGGCGGGGCCGCCGTCACTGTTGGCGGCGGGGTCGCGGTGTTCCTGCTCATAACCTATCTGCGCGCCTGGAAGGTGCTGTGGACGGACTGGCTGACAAGTGTCGATCACAAGAAGATCGGCATCATGTATGTGGTTCTGTCGCTGGTGATGCTGGTGCGCGGCTTCGTCGATGCACTGATGATGCGTGCCCAGCAGGCGGTGTCTCTCAACAGCGAGGGCTATCTGCCGCCGGAGCATTTCGAGCAGATCTTTTCCTCCCACGGAACGATCATGATCTTCTTCGTGGCCATGCCGTTCCTGACGGGGCTGATCAATATCGTCGTGCCGCAGCAGATCGGCGCCCGGGATGTCGCCTTTCCGTTCCTCAACTCCGTCAGCCTCTGGCTGACCGCGTCGGGTGCCGGACTGGTGCTCATCTCGCTGGTTGTCGGCAAGTTCTCGCAGGCCGGCTGGACGGGGTATCCGCCCTATTCGGGGATCGAGTACAGCCCCGGCGTCGGCGTGGACTACTGGCTCTGGGCGCTGATCACCAGTGGTGTCGGCAGCACGCTGGCCGGGATCAATTTCATTGTCACCATCTTCAAGAACCGCTGTCCGGGCATGACTTTCATGCGCATGCCCATGTTCACCTGGACGGCCCTGTGCGCTTCGATCCTGATCGCCTTTGCCTTTCCCGGCCTGACGGTGGTCGCCGGTCAGCTTGCCCTCGACCGCACGCTCGGGTTCCACTTCTTCACCAATGGCGACGGCGGCAACATGATGATGTTCGCCAACCTGCTGTGGATCTGGGGACATCCGGAGGTCTACATCCTGATCCTGCCGGCCTTCGGCATCTTTTCCGAAGTGGTGGCGACATTTTCCCGCAAGCGGCTGTTCGGCTACACGTCGCTGGTCTATGCGACCGCCTGCATCGCGCTGCTGTCCTTCACGGTCTGGCTGCATCACTTCTTCACCATGGGCTCCTCGTCCAACGTGAATGCGGTCTTCGGGATCGCCACGATGATCATCGCGGTTCCCACGGGGGTGAAGATCTTCGACTGGCTGTTCACCATGTACCGCGGCCGCATCGAGTTTCATCCCGCCATGGTGTTCACCATCGGCTTCATGGTGACCTTCGTCATCGGCGGGGTGACCGGCGTGCTGCTGGCCCTGCCGCCGGCCGATTACCTGATGCACAATTCCACCTTCCTGGTGGCGCATTTCCACAACATGCTCATTCCCGGCGCCCTGTTCGGCTATTTCGCCGGCATGAACTACTGGTTCCCGAAGGCTTTCGGCTTCAAGCTGGACGTCAAATGGGGCATCCGCTCCTTCTGGTTCTGGTTCATCGGCTTCTATCTCGCCTTCATGCCGCTCTATGTGCTCGGTTTCCTGGGCATGAGCCGGCGCATGGAGCACTATGCCGATCCGACCTGGCAGCCCTATCTGGTCGTTGCTGCCCTCGGGGCGCTGTGTGTCCTGTGCGGCATCGCCTGCATTGCCATCCAGCTCTATGTCTCCGCGAAAAACTGGGGGTCGGCTCGCGATATCACCGGCGATCCGTGGAACGGCCGCACGCTGGAATGGGCAACATCCTCGCCGCCTGCGCCCTACAATTTCGCAGTTCTGCCGCAGGTCGGGGACATTGACGCCTTCCACGAGATGAAGATCCGCGGCACCGCCTATCAGGTGCCGGAGCGCTACGAGGATATCGTCATGCCGAAGAACTCGGCGCTGGGGCCGGTCCTCGGCGTGCTGGCCTTCGTCCTCGGCTTTGCCATGATCTGGTACATCTGGTGGCTTGCGGCGCTGTGTCTGGTGCTCAGCCTCGTGTGTGTCGGCATCCGGTCCTTTGATGACGAGACCGATGTCATCCTGCCGGCAGCCGAGGTCGCACGAACGGAAAAGGCCCGGCTGGCGCAGATCACACCGGACGACCTGCATGACATGCGCGATTTTCTGCCGGTCGGTCCGGCATCGGGCGAAATCCTGCCGGGGAGGGCGTAATGACTGAGACGGCCATGGCAACCGACCTCCTCGAAGAGGAAGAGCAGAAGTCCCTGCAATCGCGGGAATTCGGCTTCTGGGTCTATCTGATGACGGATGCGATCATCTTCGCGCTGCTGTTCGCGACCTATGTGGTGCTGTCGAAAAACTCGGCAGCCGGCCCGACATCGAAGGACGTCTTCGATCTGCGCCATACGGCAGGGGAGACGGCCCTGCTGCTGATTTCCAGCCTGACTTTCGGCATGGCGACCATTGCCATGGCGAGAGGGCTCAGCGGCCGTGTGCTCATGTGGCTCGTGGTGACCGCGCTGCTCGGCTTCGCCTTTCTGGCGATGGAACTGGCGGAATTCCAGGGCATGATCGCCAAGGGCGCCGGACCCGATGTCAGCGGTTTCCTGACCGCCTTCTTCACGCTGGTGGGTACCCACGGCCTGCATGTCAGTTTCGGCACGCTCGGCATCCTGGTGATGATCGTGCAGATTCCGCTGAAGGGCCTGACGCCGCCGGTGCGCTCGCGGCTGCTGCGGCTGGGTCTCTTCTGGCATTTTCTCGACATCGTCTGGATCGGGATCTTCTCGGTCGTTTACCTGCCCGGCGTCATGTAGGAGCCTAGACAATGAACCACTCCGCAGAACGCAGCGTCACGACCTATCTCACCGGCTTTGTCCTGGCGGTCATCCTGACGGCCATTCCCTTCACCCTCGTCTGGGGCGGCTTCCTGAGCGGCATGGCCGTCTATGCGGTCATCGCGGTTGCCGCCATCCTGCAGGTGCTGGTGCATCTCGTTTTCTTCCTGCACCTCGACCTGAAGTCGACTCCGGCGGAAAACCTGTTCTTCCTCGGCTTTGCCGCCGTGCTGATCTTCATCATGGTCGGCGGCAGCCTGTGGATCATGACGGACCTGCATCACCGGATGATGTGAAGGTGTCGCGCAGCCATGTGATATTTCAAGCGTGAAAGAGGGTAACAGCATGAACAGATTCCTTGGACCGGTCGCAGGCCTTGCAATGGCCCTGGCACTCGGATGGCCGACGCTGGCTCTTGCCGACTGCGCCGCCGACATCGACAAGGTCGAGAACGCCATAGACAACAGTGTGCGGTCCCAGATCGACATGACTGTCGCCGAGAAGATGCGCGTCCTGCTGGACGAGGCAACGAAGGAACACCGTGCCGGCAACGAGGCCAAATGCCAGGACCTGATCAATCAGGCGAAATACATGGGCAACGTGGAATAGGCATCCGTACTTCGCGGTGCTCCGCCAGTTTCACGCAGGGCGCCGGAAACCGGATATCCGTTTCCCGGCGCATGCCGAGGGGCGTGGTGATCAGCTTTGGCGCGATGTCGGTTGCCCTCGGGTCGATGGACGCACAGGCATACGAAGGCGTTACAGGCCCGGCGAGGGACGGTCCCGGCCAACGGGGACATCTCCTGTGGGAGAAATTGTCAATAACGTTCTGAATTTCAGGGGAGAATTGGTGCCGGCAGCAGGATTCGAACCCGCGACCCCGAGATTACAAATCACGTGCTCTACCAGCTGAGCTATACCGGCGCCGGGGATGGCTTCTAACAGATTGGCCGCGCTTGTCCATGCCCCAAAGCGAAATTTTCGCTACCAACCACAAAAATCCGAAGGCTTTCCCGGATCGCGCGATTTATGCGGTCTGTAGAACGCCGGTTCATCTGTAGGCATTCGCTCCTGTGACGCGAGGCGGGTCGTGAACCGTGAGCTGCGCGGCCAGGGCGAAGGGGGCGCCGCAGGGCGTGTACCCCGTGCGGCTTGCCGGGATTACAGCCCCATCTTCATCCGAGCCACGTAAAGCGACAGTACGGCCGCGTTGGAGACGTTGAGGGAGCGGATCTCGCCGGGCATGTCGAGGCGGGCGGTGAGGCCGCAGGCCTCGCGTACGCCATGGCGCACGCCCTTGCCCTCCGAGCCGAGCACCAGCACGGTTCGGTCGGTGAAGGGCGTGTCTTCCAGACTGGCCGCGCCGTCGCTGTCGAGGGCGATGCAGCCGAAGCCTTCGTCGGTCATTTCGGCGACGAAGCGGGCCATGTTCTTGACCCGCACGTGCTTGATCATGTCGAGGGCGCCGGAAGCCGCCTTGGCCAGAACGGAGCCTTCTTCCGGCGCATGGCGCTCGGTGGTGACCACCGCGTCGGCGCTGAGCGCGACGGCGGAGCGCAGGATGGCGCCGACATTGTGCGGATCGGTGACCTGGTCGAGGGCGAGCACAAGACGGGCACCCGACAGGTGTTCCGGCCCATAGGCGGGCAGGGGATCAGCTTCCAGGATCATGCCCTGGTGCACGGCATCCTTTGTCACCATCCGGTCAAGGGCTTTCGGCATCATGGGTTCGATGGGCACGTCTATGGTGACACCGCGCTCCTCGAGACGCCGCTGGGCGTTTTCCGTGGCATAGAGTTTCAGCCGCTTGCGGTCGGGATTGGCGAAGGCGGCCTCGACCGTATGCAGGCCGTAGAGCAGCACCGGGCCTTCCGGGGGCAGGCCCGGACGGCGCGGGGCCGGTTTGCCGCCGCCCTTCCTGGGGTGACCTGTCCTGAAATTGCCCGACCCCTGAGGGGGGCGGGGCCGTGATGATTTGCTGTGATCCGACATGGCGCAGATCTAGCGGCAAAAAGCGGCAAGGGGAAGAGGCTACGCCGTCGGGCGGCGAAGATCCGTTACAGGCAGGATCATGCAGCTCACCGTGCCATGGGCGATCAGTCTGCCGCGGGCATCCTTGACGCCGCCTTCCGAGGTGGCCAGCCGGGAGCCCCGGTGCACGAGCCGGCCCTCGCAGGTCACTTCGCCGCTGTCGGCCAGAAGCGGACGGACCATGTTCACGGTCAGGGATGTGGTCGTATAGGATTCGCCGGGCCTGAGAGCGGTCTGCACGGCGCAGCTCAGGGCGGTGTCGATCAGCGTCGAGATCCAGCCGCCGTGAACCGTGCCGAGCGGGTTGAGGAATTCATGCGCCGGCAGGCCGGAAAAGACCGCCCTGCCTTCGGCGAAATCCTTCATGGTGATGTTCATATGCGCCATGATCGGCGGGGCGGGCAGGTCGCCCGCCATCATCCTTTCGAATATTTCCAACCCGGACAGGCTGGCAAAGGCCGTCTTCGGCAGGGTGCCGGGAGACTGGGGCCCGCCGTCGTCCGTCGTCACCTGTGTGTCGCTCATGATGTCATGTCCTGTCCGGTCTGGTGTCGCGACCGGGGGAGACGGGGTGTCGTTCCCCTCCGGAGGTGGTTTTCGCCAAGGCCCGGTCCTCCAGGGTGTGAACGGCCTTGCGCAACGCCGACATGTGGGCCCGCACCGCGTCGGCTCCGGCGGCGCCCAGGAGGTCGTCGAGCTCCGCGTGTGCCCGCTGCCAGGTGTCGTGAATGTCCACGACCTTCCTTTCGCCCGCGGAGGTCAGGACGGGCAGCACCTTTCGGCCGTCGCCCTTACGCCTTGTGACAAGTCCGGCCGCCTCCAGCGGCTTCAGGTTGCGGGCCAGCGTCGAGCGGTCGATGCCCAGAGAGCGGGCGATGCCGGAGGCCGAATCGGCCGAGCTGTCGGCTATGGCTGCCAGAAGCTGGCACTGGGTGAGTTCCAGGCCGAGCGGGGCCATATGCCGGTTGAAATGCCGGGTCAGCAGATTCGCGGTTCGCCGGGCGGCAAGACCGAGACAGGACCGGCCCATATGAACAAAGTCGATATCCTGAAGGGAAGATGTCATTTGTTGTAGATACAACAAAGAGTGAATCGCCGCAAGCCGGACGCGTTTTTCACGGGCCAGGATGTGCAGGCGCGCTGGATTGCCTGCGCGGCCGCAACACCGGCCACTGCGCGAAATGCGAAGAGGGTTGTCCACAGCCGGAGGTGAAAACGGGCCCGGGGCAGGGGAAAATATCCGGGAAAGGTGACAAGCCGCCGGGATCGGGGCACTCTTTGAATGCCGGTTGCCGGATCAATCTCCAGCGCGCGAAGCAGCTGTTTCGGGCGTCACCCTGATTTTGTTCATTTCTTTGCAAAATCGGCGTTGACAGGGCAGGCCCTCATCTGCATAACACGCGCCACAGGATTGCTCGCCCCTTCCGGGCGGGTTCTCCGGTCAAGCCATCCTGATCGCTTCGGCGTGAAGCAGGACGAGATGGAGGAGTGCCCGAGTGGCTAAAGGGGACGGACTGTAAATCCGTTGGCTATGCCTACGTTGGTTCGAATCCAACCTCCTCCACCATCGTACTGATTCCTCGTTGTGCGGGTGTAGCTCAATGGTAGAGCAGCAGCCTTCCAAGCTGACGACGAGGGTTCGATTCCCTTCACCCGCTCCATCATGGGTGTAGATCGGAGTGTCCGGAACGGAAGGTTCTTTCGCCCGGAAATCCTGACAAGACCGGCCGGTCTTCATGTGGGCTCACGTGAAGGCAGTATGCCGGTCTTTGTGAAAGTGGAGTATCCAATCGCCTGCGAGCGGGTGCTCTGGAAGTTCTACGGGAAGCAATTCGTCGCTCGCGGATCTGTCCAAGGCGCCGGAGCGCGTCCCGCTCGAGCCCTTTATCGACCGACCTGAGTATTGGACAGAGAGCGACGCCGATGGCGAAAGAAAAATTTGAGCGCACGAAGCCGCACGTTAACATTGGCACGATTGGCCACGTTGACCACGGCAAGACGACGCTGACAGCTGCAATCACCATGACGCTGGCTGAGACCGGCGGTG
>NZ_QCYM01000037.1 GCF_003075075.1 Labrenzia sp. 011
GTATAAAGCATATAATTGCTTCAGGAATTAAGCGTGTCGTATACATCGAACCTTATCCGAAAAGTAAAGCTCATGAATTACATGGAAATGACGTGTCAGTCGAAAGTGAAAGCGGTGATACAGTTTCCTTTGTTCCGTTCATTGGAATATCCCCATATAGATATCGAGATATTTTTCAGAAGGGGAAAAGAAAAAATTCAGATGGGACTGCAATGAGTTGGATGAGTGACAAACCTAAGCCGATGCTTGATCCTGGACTTGGTACCTATCTCGAAACTGAAGTTTCTGAGATGACGTCATTGACAGGTAGCTTTGACCGACCGCAAAGTTGAAGCTTAGAGTTAAACGCGAATAGCAATTTGTGTTAGGGTTTGCCAAATCAATCCAGCATGGCTCGTGCATCCTGGATTGGCATGAACAGTCGAAGTGGGGAGCCTTGCAAAGGCCAGAATCCGTATCCGGAATATATGGCAAGCCGTCGCTTTGTGGCTTCTTCATTCCCGCAATCCATGACATCCAGGAGCACAACCGCGATCCCAACTTCCTCGGACGCCTTGGCAAGCTTCTTTAGCGCCTCAACTAAGATCACGCCTCCGAGGCCCTTTCCCTGAAACCTCTGATCAACGCCAATCATCGAAATAAAGGCAGCCGGAATTGAACCGTGGCTCGGCCGCGTTCGAGCATACTTCTTTGGCAACTCGGCATAATCGACTGAATGGGCGTTGACAGCGTAGAAGCCCAGCAATTGTTCGTCCGCGTCGAGCAGCACAGACACTCGAACATTTCCAGCCTTCTGGAGCTTGTTTGCTGTTTTTTTGAAATAGTTGTCGACCTGGTCGACACCGCATGAAAAAGCCGTTCGATCGTGTCTGTCTGGATCGAACGGCTCGAATTTGAGATGCCGCGATATGTCACTCACTGTCGGCAACTATCTCCCTGTGCAGCTTTGCAGCGGCCAGCAGCTTTTTCGTCGGGGCGGCCGGGCGCTCAAGAGCGTTAAAAAACGCAGCATGATCGACTGGCGCCAGCACCGTACGTTCATGCGCAGCAATCACATCCTGGGCACGCAGAAATGCTGCATTGGTCGTGAACGTGCTGAGATCCATGCCGGAAAGTTCAGCCGCCTTTTCAATCGCCGCCTTTATCGAGGCTTTTGTCCGTATGTTCAGCCTGGCGTCGCTCTTCTCTTGCCGAGAAGATGCGAGATCCGTTGTTCCCAACATATTCGCCTCTTTTGCTCGCGTGGTTCGAAGGGTAAGCCCATGCGCAACGTACGTCAATTTGACACACAATTCAAGATCGAGGCGGGCAGAAACATCAAGCGACAACGCAACAACTGGAACATGCCAATTCGATGAAACACCCGCGCTGCGTAAAAACATGAGCTGGCCGGTAGCCTCACCTCTAACGCATACGCATAAGTTCGTAGGCCTGAAGCACAGAACCGATGCGGTCGGCTTCAGAGACGACCCTCGCTCAAAAGACCAGCAATCCGGTTCGATTGCGGTTTCCGGAAAAACGGGACTGCAGGTTCGAAAGGTCAATGGGCGGTTCCGGCGGCGGTAGCGGTGGCACAATTGAGGTGAGATTCAAACCTTTGCGCATATGAAATACGCGAAGATCAGAATTCTTTGACATTCGAGACGGAAAACCCTAACTTTCTCGCAGGTCAAATACGTGAAAGTTAGAAGATTGCTCTATCTCGTTGGCGAGAATCTTGACAAAAGTCGTGCACACTATCAGGCCGAAACCGGCAAGATTGTGCAACTCATGCGCGG
The DNA here is from genome assembly GCF_003075075.1 of Labrenzia sp. 011. Classification (GTDB taxonomy): domain Bacteria; phylum Pseudomonadota; class Alphaproteobacteria; order Rhizobiales; family Stappiaceae; genus Roseibium. The sequence goes on from NZ_QCYM01000037.1 coordinate 1,779, forward strand.
CATCTACGTCGATGCCGGCGCCGATGCGGACGTCGATGTGCTTCGGCATTCCATCCGGATTGCCCGCTATCTCTATCCTCGCGCTTATCTCTCCGCTGCCAGCGCTGTCCTGCTCGCGCCGACGCGCGATGGACGGCTCTTCATAAGCGGGCCGCGCAGTCAGCGGACCCGTATCAGAACCCTGGAAATCATCCAGAACGTGGCCCCCGAACACCCGGCCGTTGCCACCGCCGTCATCGATGATGGCATGGGGGAATTCCACGCCAATGTCTCGTCCGTTCGTCAGCGATTTCTCGAAGGCTTTCGCCTGCGCAGTGAGCATGCCGCTTCACTCGATGAGGCAATGCGTGCCGACATCGCACAGCGACTGGTGGACGAATACGGCAGCCCCAAAGCCGCTGCCGATGCGCTATGGGCCCTGGCCCGTGAAAACGAGTGGTATCGCGAGGGCGAGCAGGCAGAACGCTATATTCTTCATACCGGCACAAAAATTGAAATCCGCAACGAAGCAGCGCTCGATTTCATCGTTGCATGGCACGGAACCCATATCGGGCATCTCATGTACGACGGCTTTGAATGGCGCTGGAAACCGGACGAGGGGTTCGATCTGCCGCTGATCCAGCAGCGCGTTCCCGGCCAGCTGCCGCCTTTCATTCTCTCTCTTCTGCCTGAGGGGTGGCTGGAGCGCGTTCTCAAGGAAAGCGATGAACGCGCCGTTCTGCGCTCGGGAAAGCGCTACATGTCGAACATCACCATCAGCACCAAGGCTACCGATCTTGACGCCTTGCCAGCCGACATTCTGACCTGTCGTCTGAACGATTTCAAAACGGATGGCATCTTTACCGGCACCTATGCGGGACCAGGCCGTGGGGACATCGAGCAAAGCTTTGAAGAGAAGCTCGCGCGCCTTTACGACAGCGCCGACACACCGCGTCTGTCCGGAGTGCAGATCAAGGCACCGATGTTCCTCGGTGAGGACGGGCAGCTCGCTCCCGGTACCGGGTTGCCGTTTACGCATATACTCAAGCCCGCCGGGACAAGCGGCTTCCAGGCACTGCCGGTGATCGAATTTCTCGCCATGGCGCTCGGTCGCCACGCCGGGCTCGACACGCCCTCGACGGCGCTGGTTGCCATGCCGGACGGGATGCCGCCTGCGCTGATTGTCGAGCGCTTCGACATTCGCACGTCCCCTGACGACAAGCGGCGAATAGCGCTTGAAGATTTGTGTTCAGTTCTCGATCTGCCTCCCGAAGCGAAATATGACGGCACGATCGAGCGTATCGCGCGTGCCGTGCGGCCGCTCTCATCCGAGCCGGAAGCCGATCTGCTGCTCCTGCTCAAGCGCGCCTTGTTTGCCTGGCTCGTTGCCGATGGAGACATGCACCTCAAGAACCTGGCACTGCTCAAGGTCGCCCAGCCGGAAACACGCAGCTTCGAAACCGTGCGTGTCGCGCCGCTCTATGACGCCGTCACCACGGTCGTCTTTCCTGGCCTCGAACATGATCGCATGGCACTGAAGATCAACGGCAAGGACAATCGCCTGCGCCGCGCTGATTTCCTCAGGACGGCAGCGATCGCCGGCGTGACCGCCGGCGCGGCGAACCAGGCGATGGACGCCGTCCTTACCGGGCTTCGCGCGGGTATTGATGCCGTCACCATTCCCGATGTTCCCGGCATAGACGAAGACATTGCCGCCAAGGCCGAGCAAATGCTCAGGCTCTGCCGCGAACGCGTTGACGCTTTCGAATGATTTTGGGCCCACAAGGCAATTGCATTGACTGAACCGCGCCAGCCATGGCCGCATAGCTTAAGCCAAATGATCTCCGGCAAACTCGGGGCGGTTCACCAGCCTAGGAACCGTGTTTTGCAAGCAAAGGCATAAAGCAGGAGAAAAGTTCGGCCTGTGATGAAATATTACATTTGCGGTAGAGTTGTTTGCGGATGACCTTCACAGTCTGGAAACTGATCCCCAGTCTCAAGCCGATTGAAACCGACGAGTGCCCGCGCAGGATCAACAGGGCCACTTCCGCCTGACGTGGGCTCAGTCTGACGTCCAACTCCTGCTCGCCGGCTGTGATCAACGTGCTGGTGAGGTCGGCTTCGGAATATTCACCGCCACCTTCAAGGTCGGACCAGTGCTGTTCAACAAGGCTGCAGACGATCGGCGACAGTCTACCAGCCAGAAGCAAGTCCCGGCTGGAGTACTTGCGGGCAGAGGATGCATCTCTTCCCAGACAGACATGTACCGAGACCCCGTCCGAAGGATAGGCGACATAGCCAATTTCGTCGATCAGGGTCGTCCGCTGGTAATACGCGGCAAAATACTCGTTTCGATGGAATTGGTCCGGAGCAATGTCCTTGAGCCGGTACAGCCCGCGGGGAGCCTTTTCCACATGCAGGGCATGAAAGGGGTCGAGCAAATAAATTCCCGATATATAGTCGCTGTCGAGCTTTTCGTGGACACGTTTTTCGACCGTTTGCGCAAACAGTACGTCCGGCTGCCGATCCTGGAAATACGCGAGCATTGTGGTGTTATCAATTTGAAAGCACCGATTAAGCCACTGAAACAGTGCACTTTCAAAAGCGTTGCTGCCGATTGAGGCTATTGCTTCGCCAAGCAGTTTTTCTGCCGAATTGGGAAGATGCACGGCATACCTCCTTAGGGGTATATACCCCCGTATTTTATATTTTTACGCTTAAAGCAATAAAAGTAGGGGTATCATCAAGAGGTTCGCATGGCTAGTCCCGAGATTGCTGTCTCTGTTGATCAAGTCGTCAAACGCTACGGGAATGTGACCGCCCTGAATGGCGTGTCGCTCGATATCCGGGAGAATGAATTCTTCACTCTGCTCGGGCCATCAGGCTGCGGCAAGACCACTTTGCTGCGCGCCATTGCCGGTTTTGAAGATGTCACGGAAGGCCATATCCGGCTGAAGGGACAGGATCTCGTCGACCAGCCGCCGTTCAAGCGGCCAGTCAACACGGTCTTCCAGCAATACGCGCTCTTCCCGCACATGAGTGTGACCGAGAATGTCTTGTTCGGCCTGCTACGCAAGAGCTGGAGCCGGCAAGACGCGGAACGCCGTGCCCAGGATGTGCTGGAGCTGGTGCAGCTTTCCGACTTTGCCGACCGCAAGCCCGGTCAGCTTTCCGGCGGCCAGCAGCAGCGCGTGGCTCTCGCCCGGGCTCTGGCGCCGCGGCCGGAAGTGCTGCTTCTCGACGAGCCGCTCTCCGCACTCGACCTGAAGCTGCGCCAGGCGGTACGGATGGAGCTCAAGGCCATACAGCGCGAAACCGGCATCGCCTTCATCTTCGTGACCCATGACCAAGAAGAAGCGCTCACCATGTCGGACCGGATCGCCGTCATGTCTGCCGGTCACGTGCAGCAAGTGGGTACTCCAAAGGAAATCTACGAAACGCCGGTAAACCGCTTTGTTGCCGACTTCATCGGCGAAACCAACCTGCTGGATGTCCAGGTCCTGTCCGTCACCGGCGGCTTGGCCCAGGTTCTGATGCCAGGAAATCGGAACTTCAAATGTCCGGCGGCAGCCGTGGTGAATGCTGGCCCCGGACACCTGTCCGTACGGCCCGAACGCATTTCCGTCTGTGCCGAGGCGGCCGGAGACCTGAGCGCCACTGTCATCGACCACACATATCTCGGCACGGACATTCAGTTGCATGTGAAGCTAGTCGACGGCGAGGCCATGAGCGTCCGCCTGCAGAACGCGGAAACCACGTTGATGCCGGAAACCGGGGTCGTTGTCGGCCTGAGTCTGGAAGCAGGCGCCGCGCGCCTGCTCGCTGACTGATGGTGGACGGAGCGCCGATGGGCGCAGGCAACTCGTCCCAGATCTACCAAGGCAGCGGCTGGAAGCTGCTGTTTCCCTCCTGGATCATCATTGGCATCTTTCTCCTGGCTCCCGTCCTTATGATGGGCGTCTACTCTTTCCTGACAAAGGAATTTCGCGGCGGCGTAATCTGGCAGTTCTCGCTCGATGCCTATGACCAGTTCTTCTTCGACCGGGGACTCTTCGGAGACGAGCCTCCGAGGCTGGAGTGGACCTATATCGGCATCTTCTGGCGCTCGATCTGGCAGGCAGGCCTGGCCACGATCGCATGCCTGCTAATCGGTTTCCCAACGGCGTGGTTCATCGCCACGAGAAATCCGAAGTCCCGCTCGACCTGGCTGTTTCTCGTCACCATCCCCTATTGGGTCAATCTGCTGATCCGGACGGTCTCGATGAAGTTCCTGATCCGTGACACCGGGCCGTTGAACGAGTTCCTGCTGTCGTTCGGGATCATCGACGCGCCGCTCGGCCTGATCAATACGAACTTCGCCGTGCAGCTCGGCCTGTTCTATTCCTATCTGCCTTTCATGGTGCTGCCGATCTATGCGGCGGTGGAGCGCTACGACTTTTCCCTGTCGGAAGCGGCCGCTGACCTTTACGCAGGCAGATGGACCATCCTGCGGCTGGTGATCCTGCCCGTGGTGAAACCTGGCATCGTTGCTGGCTGTATCTTGGTCTTCGTACCCTCTCTAGGAGCATTTCTGGCGCCGGATCTTCTGGGCGGTGCCAAGACCTTCATGATCGGCTCGCTGATCGAGGAGCAGTTCAAGGGCAACGCTGGCAATTGGCCGTTCGGCGCTGCCGCCTCAATGATACTTCTAACCATCGTCATGTGCGTGCTGCTCGTTTACGCCCGCAACCAGAACAAGGTGGAGGCACGCTGATGGCCGGCAAGACTGACCTGCGCCGCTTCCCCGGCTTTCTCGCCGTAACGACCCTTTGTCTTTTCGTGCTTTATGCCCCACTGATCGTCGTCGCCGTCTATTCCTTCAATGCCTCGACCTCGATCACCAACTGGGGCGGCATGTCCCTGATGTGGTACGTCGATGTCTTCACCGGGCCGGAAGCACCGAAGTTTCAAAAAGCAGCCCTCAACTCCATGATCATTGCGGTCTGCGCCTCGGTGATCGCGACCATTGTCGCGACGCTTGCTGCCGTCGCGATGACCCGCGCCGGACGGTTACGGGGCAAGATTTTCTCATTCGCGCTGATCAACCTACCGCTGATGGTGCCGGAAGTGGTGACCGCCGTGGCGAGCTTGGTGTTCTTCTCTGCGATCGGCTTCACCACCGGCTTGACCACCATCCTGATCGCACACACGGTTTTCTGCATTCCCTTTGCCTATCTGCCGATTTCGGCTCGGATGCAGTCGATCCCGGACATGTACGAGCAGGCGGCAATGGACCTCTACGCGTCACCGCGCGAAGCCTTCAGGCTCGTCCTGCTGCCACTGATGACGCCGGGTATTCTCTCCGGTTTCCTGCTTGCTTTCATCATTTCTCTCGACGACTTCCTGATCACCAATTTCGTCAAGGGAGCCGGCGTCGAGACCCTGCCGACCGCCATCTTCGGCTCGGTAAAGCAGGGCATCAAACCGAACATAATGGCCATTTCCACCCTCATGCTCGTCGTGTCGGTGGCCTTTGTTTCCCTTTCCTGGCTGGTCGGCCGGATGGGGCAAGACAAAAAGAAAAACAACTGAAACAGCATCCAACCAGAGTGGAGACTTTCATGAAGAAATTACTCACGACAACCGCCCTGGCTCTGATGAGCCTGACTGCGGGAGCACACGCCGAAGGCAAGCTCTCGATCTACCACTGGTTCGAGTACATCCCGCAGGAGCTGCTCGACAAATTCGCCGAGGAATATGACGTCGAAGTCACCATGGACACGTTCGACAGCAACGAAGCCCTGCTCGCCTCTCTGAAGGCTGGCAAGCTCGGCAGCTACGATGTCGCCGTACCGGGAGACTACATGGTCAAGATCATGGCTGGCGAAGGCATGCTCGACACATTCGAGCCGTCCGAACTGTCCAACTTCGGCAACATTGAAGAAAAATGGGTGGACGTCGACTTCGATCCGGGCCGCAAGAGCTCCATTCCCTACCAGTGGGGATCCACGTCCTTTTCCGTCAACAAGGACGTCTATTCCGGTCCGCTCGACAGTCTCGGCCTGATCTTCGATCCGCCGGCGGAGCTGACAGGCAAGATCAACGTGCTGGACACCGCCGGGGAAACGCTGACCCTGGCCTCGCTCTACCTTGGCATTCCGCAGTGCACTTCCGACAAGGCGCAGCTGAAGGAACTCAATGCCCTGGTCCAGAAGGCCAAGCCCGACTGGGCCTCCTTCGGCTCTGACGCTGCCAAGGACGTTCTGGTGTCAGGCGATGCCGCTGCCGGCATGATCTGGTCCGGATTCTCCGCTAAGGCCCGTTCTGAAGGTGCCAACATCGAGTACGTCTTCCCCAAGGAAGGCATGATCGTGTGGATGGACAACGTCGTCCTTTTGAAGGACGCACCGAACCGTGAAAACGCACTGAAGTTCATGAACTTCCTGCTGGAACCCGAGAACGCTGCCACTGTCACCAACTACGCCCAGTATACCGCCGGCGTGAAGGATGTGAGCGAGTTCCTCGAGCCGGAAGTGGCGAATTCCCCGGAATCCAACCCGCCGGCAGACCAGAAGGGTGTCTTCGTCGAGGCCTGTCCGGAAGACGTTCAGGTTCTCTATGACGCCATCTGGACCAATCTGAAGAAGTAAGAGCAAGGAACCGGAAGACCATGAAACTGGCGCTCTATCAGGGACCTGCCACCTGCGGGGATATCGAGGCGGGGTTCAACCGCCTCCAGACTCGGCTGTCGGCAGCCGCCATGGCGGGCGCCAGCATGGCCGTTTTTTCCGAGCTGTTTCTTCCCGGCTACAACCTGCCGGACCTGCACAGGTCTCTCGCCCAGCCTCTGGGCGGGCAATGGTGCCAGCGGCTGTCGGATCTGGCGGCCAATGCCGGTTGCGGCCTGACGGTCGGCTGGACCGAACTTGACGGCGAAAACGTCTACAACGCAGCCACCGCCTTCGGCACCAGGGGCGAGATACTCGGCCACTATCGCAAGATCCAGCTCTTCGGCCCCATGGAAAAAGCAAGCTTCGCCTTCGGTGAGCGCTACACGACCTTTGATTTTTGCGGCCGGAAAACAGCAATCCTCATCTGTTACGACATCGAGTTTCCGCAGCATTGCCGCGCATTGGCAGACCGGGGCGTTTCGCTGGTGCTGGTACCGACCGCCAATCCGCGGCGTTTCGAGCATGTTTCCCACGCATTCGTGCCGTCGCGTGCGGCCGAAGCGGGACTGACCATCGCCTATGCCAACTACTGCGGCCCCGAAGGCGACATCACCTTCGGCGGCAAATCCTTGATTGCCGGTCCCGATGGCAAGGCGCTCGCCAGCGCAGGGACCGGTGAAACACTTCTGGTCGCGGATCTCGCACCAGTATCAGACATCCCATGGGACCTTCTGTCCCGCCAAGATCAGGATTATCGGGAGGGAAAGTTCCAATGAACATCAAAATGGATATCACCACGGATGGGGTATTGACCGCCGACACCCACCTGATCCAGTCCTTCGCCGACTTGAACCTGCTCAAACAGGACGGCGCCCGCACCGTGATCGTCGGCGCGCATGGCACCATGGTGCGCGACAGCGAAGGCAACGAGCTTATCGACGGCATCGGCGGACTGTGGTGCTCCAATGTCGGGCATGGGCGCAAGGAAATCATCGACGCGATCACGAAGCAGCTGAACGAGCTGGACTTCTACTCGACCTTCTACAATTTCACCCATCCGACGGCCGCGGCTCTCGCAGAGAAGATCTCCAGTCTGGCGCCGGGTGATCTGAACAAGGTCTATTTCGGTAATTCCGGCTCAGTTGCCAATGACAGCGCGGTGCGCATCCTGCACCACTACAACAACCGTCTCGGCCGCCCGAAGAAGAAGAAGATCCTCAGCCGCTTCGGCGCCTACCACGGCTCCACGCATCTGGCGATCGCCATGACCACACCGGCCTATTCCGAAGGCTGGGATCATGCGGAAGGTCTGGTCCATCACCTGAAGAGCCCGCATTACTGGCGTGAAGGTGACGGGATGAGCAAAGCTGAATTCTGCGATGCGCTGGTTCAGGACCTTAAGGACACAATCGAGCGCCTGGGCGCGGAAAACATTGCGGCCTTCGTTGCCGAGCCGATCCAGGGAGCTGGCGGCGTCATCGTTGCCCCCGACGGCTATCATGCACGCATGGCGAACGTCTGCGCAGACTATGACATCAAGTACATCGCCGACGAGGTGGTCACCGCCTTCGGCCGCCTGGGCCATTTCTTCTCGTCCCTGGACGTGTTCGGCCACACGCCGGATATCATCAACACTGCCAAGGGGCTGACATCAGGCTATCAGCCGCTGTCCGCCACCATTGTCTCCGACGAAATCCACGAGGTGATTTCCCGTCCCGGCGGCATGTTCCTCCATGGCATGACCTATTCCGGTCACCCTGCCGCAGCCGCCGCCGGCCTTGCCAATATCGCGTTGATGGAAAAAGAACGGATCCCGGAGCGGGTGCGCACGACAGGCAAATTGTTCGAGAACACCCTGCGCGGTCTTGCGGATCTCGATATCGTCGGCGAAGTGCGCGGCAGCCACTTCATGATGGGTGTGGAATTCGTCAGGAACAAGGACACCAAGGAAGGCTTCACTCCCGAGGACGCCATAGGGTTGAAACTCGCCCGGGCCGCCCAGAGACGCGGGCTGATTGCCCGACCGCTCGGCAATATCCTGATCCTGTCCCCGACACTGATCCTGACCGAAGGGCAGATCGGCCAGATCGGCGAGATCCTGCGCGACAGCATCGAAGACGTCACTGCCAACTTGTGAGCCCCCCTTCAGGGCGTCCCGAATAAAGACGCCTGCCACTTTCAAAGTGAAATTCCGTAGCAGACTTCAATCATGAACAACGCCTATGCCCTGCTCGACAAACTTATCTCCTTTCCGACCATCAGCCGGAACGGAAATATCGATCTCATCGGCTGGGTACATGATCTGCTGCAGCAAGAAGGGATCAGGTCCAGGCTTCTGCCCTCGGACAGCGGCGATCGCGCCAATCTTTTCGCAACCATCGGCCCCGACCGCCCGGGAGGTGTGGTGCTCTCGGGCCATACGGATGTCGTTCCCACGGATGGTCAGAACTGGACTTGCGATGCCTTTTCCCTGCAAGAGCGGAACGGTCTGCTTTACGGCCGGGGGACCGCTGACATGAAGGGCTTTGTAGCCTGTGCCATTGAGACTTTTCTTCAGGCCGTCCGGAAACCTCTCAATGCACCGCTCCATCTTGCCCTTTCTTATGACGAGGAAATCGGTTGTGTCGGCGTTCGTCCCATGCTGGACGATCTGAAAAGGGCCGGACTCAAGCCCGCTTGGGTGCTGGTCGGCGAGCCGACATCCATGAGGGTCGCTACCGGACACAAAGGCAAACTGGCCGCGCGCGCCACGTGCTGCGGTCACGCGGTCCATTCTGCCCTTGCCCCAACCGGTCTGAACGCACTCCACATGGCGGCGGATTTCTTGTCGGAAATCCGGGCTCTCCAGAACGAAACTTCGCAAACTGGTCCCCAGGATACAGACTTCGACATACCCTATACAACGTTGCATGCAGGGATCATGCAAGGCGGTACGGCTCTCAATATTGTGCCGGATATTTGTACGCTGGACGTCGAAATCCGCAATGTTCCGGCAGAAGATGCCCGGTCCCTGCTGGAGCGCCTGTTTGAAACGGCCACCCGCCAGGAAACCGTTTTGAAAGACCAGTTCCCGGACGCCCGTATCCGGATTGACGTACTGAACGCTTATCCAGGCCTGGAAACGCCGCCTGACAGTCCACAGGTTGTCCAAGCCCGTGCCATTTCGGGGAGCAACACCCCGCTGAAGGTCGCCTTCGGCACGGAAGGAGGACTGTTTCGCCAGCATTTCGATGTGCCGGTTGTCATCTGCGGGCCTGGGTCGATGGATCAGGGCCACAAGCCGGATGAATTCATTGCCCGCGATCAAATGGAGCTCTGCCGGCGCATGCTGGCACGGCTCGTCGATACGCAAGCCGCATGACCAGGCCGCCCCCCCCCCCCCCCCACAACTCAACCACCCCAAGCGGGAGCACCAACCTCACCACTCAAGAGTATCCCATCCGCGGGAGCAGGGCGTCCGGGCTGGCCGGGCTGACCTCCAACCATGCCGCATCGTGTGCGCCCCCGTCCCGTTCCTGCCCCACAGACATGACCACAACTCCGTCTTTATCAGCCCAGTGCCCCGCCTCGTCCCTCTGGTCACCCTGCGCCGCGGCGTTTCTCTACACTC
>NZ_QCYM01000038.1 GCF_003075075.1 Labrenzia sp. 011
TCTTCTGGAGCCCATAGGAAACATCCCTCCGGCTGAAGCGGAGGAACGATACTACGCCACGCTGGATCAACCGGCGGTGGCAGCATAACTTAAGCCAAACAGCCTCCGGCGAACCCGGCGCGGTTCAGTAGTGAATGGCAGCCTATCGACTCGATTGACAAAGTCGCATTGCTTAAGCTTCTGGACTTGTACCTTGAAAACGATGTTGAGATGGACTCCCCAGATGAACAGAGCTTGAGCAATCAGGCGCATGCCATCATTTATCGTGGCATCTTCGATAAGTTGTCTCAGCTTGTTGAAGAAAAGAGTCGGTTCAAGGACGAGAGCGAAACTCTCTATCTTGACGAGATGAAGAAATACGCTGCTCAGTGAACGGTTGACCGCTGCGTTCAGTTTTTGACTTTCCGTTGTATCCAAAATTGCAGCTTGCGCTTGTCACTCAAGTTCCTTCTTACGGGCGCCCGAAGCGATCTTCTGCGCCTAGCAGAGTTTCCGGCCCATGGACCGGCATTACGCCCGGCCGCGTGCCGGTCAGACGTCCGACCAGGGTTCCGCCTTTCCGAAATAGGACCCTTGCGCGGCTTCGATGTCGAGGCCGCGGAGCAGTTCGGCTTCCTCGGCCGTCTCGACCCGCTTCGCCGCGACCTTGATGCCCAGGTCGTGGGCCGCCCTGACAAGCCCTCCCAGGATCGCGGCTTTCGCCGGTGACCCGGCCACCTGCCGGGTGAGGCCGGATTCCAGTTTCAGCCAGACGATGCGCAGCCCCGTGAGCCGGGAGAGAACCGGCCAGTGGCCGGCAAAATCGTCAATCGCGGTCTGGCAGCCCAGTTCCGTCACAAATCTGAAGAAGGCTTCCACGGTTGACGGTTCGCGCAGGAAATCCCTTTCCGAGATCTCCAGGCACAGCTTCGACGCCAGAAGCGGGTTGGACGACAGCCGCTGATGCAGCGCTTCGCGGAAATTCGGGTCGCGGGCCGAATCCGCCGAAATATTCATGGTCAGGGTCATGCGGGAAGGATGCCGGTCGGCCTCGTTCAGGACCTTGTCCAGCATCCAGGCATCGACCTGTGCAATGAACCCGGATCTTTCGGCGGCATGGATCCAGGCGCGCGAGGACAATTCTCCGGCCCGCTCGCCCCGCAGTCGCAGAAGCACCTCGGCGCCCAGGACCCTGTCCTTTTTCAGATGCATGATCGGCATGGCGTGCAGCGCAAGCTCGCTGGCGCGGAAACTTTCCGGTTCCGGCAGGGCGGTCAGCTCCGCGCCCCGCACCGGATCGTCCGTCGACAGCACATTGTGAAGCTGGACGGACTGGCCACCGAAGCGTTTGCCGCGCAGGCAGGCCCGGTCGGCCAGACCCAGCAGTACGGAGGCATCGACATCGGCCAGCGGCGTTCCGCAATCGACATAGGCCACACCTATGGAGCCGCCGATGGTAAAGATCCGTTCCTGAACCTCGAGGCGAATTCCGTCGAAACCCGCCAGGATCTCCTCGGCGATCTTGAGAGCGGCCTCCTTGTCGGCAACCGGCAGCATTCCGGCGAATTCATCGCCGCCGATCCGCGCCGCCGTGCCGAATTCGCCCAGGGACTGGGTCAGACAGGCCGCCACGCGCAACAGCATGTCGTCACCGACGTCATGGCCGCCGAGATCGTTGACCTTCTTGAACTCGTCCAGATCGATATAGAAAACCGCCAGTCCCATGGCCGGATCCGCGACCAGACGCGCCAGCTCCCGCTTCAGCGCCTTGGTAAAGGCTCTGCGGTTCTCCAGGCCGGTGAGCGGGTCCTGATAGGCCAGCCGCCTGTTTTCGGCCGCCTCATGAGGGCAGTCGACATTGCGCCGGATGATCGCCATGCTCCTGCCGGAACCGGATCGGTCTTCGCTCGCACCGGGCAACGGCACCAGGCGGATTTCGCACATCTTGCGATCGGCTCCCGGGGCCGCCGGCTCGAACCCGACGCTTTCGGGAATATAAAGCGTTTGCGGCGCGGCCCCGCTGACCTCGCGAAGGGTGTCAGTCAGGAAATCCGCCTCGTGATCGCCGCCGATGACATCGCGCAGCATGGCAGCCTTTTTCTCCAGACTTTCCGTGCCGTCGAACAGCACGACATCATCGGGGAAATGTTCGAGCAGGACCCTGTCCGGCGCCGGGTTGCCGGAAACGATCCGGGCGCCGGTGAGCGCCGCCGGCATTTCCTTCAGTGTTTGCACCGGCCTCTCGCGGGGTGCCTCTCCCCTGTCGAACTGGACCAGCACGGCCTGCTGCCCCCGGGAAAGGGTCAGGACGGAAGTGCAGGTCACGCTGCGGCAGAAAAACGCTCCGGATGTCAGGGACATGCGGGTGCTTGCCCGGGCCGGCACGCCGCTGAACGCCGCGGAAAGCACGGTTTCGCAGCGCTTCCAGCTTTCCGCGGACAACAGGTCCTTCAGATGTGCGGGAACGCCTTCGATCTCCTGCGCCGTGCAGGCGGACTTCAGCCGGCCGTTGTGTGCCAGAATGCGCCCGTCCTGCGCCACATAGGCGGCGGCATGCGGCAGCACCTCCAGAAGGGAGGCATGGAACCCCGCAGGCGTATCAAACTCCGGATGACCGGAATCCTCCCGCCGGTCACCAATAAACCGTTGGCTGACTTGCACCAGACCGCCCTTTCAATAAACGTCCGAACGGCGCATTCCAAAAACCGGCGCGCCCTCTTTGAGACAGATTATTATCACAGTTTATTTTGTTCGTGAGAGCGTCGCAAAATACCCACATATCTAAGAAAAACTATAGTTAACAATACATGACTTTCACCACTCAATATTAAAGTAAAATTTTATTCAAATACTTCGAAAATAACGTCTTCCCTCTGAACCGGCGTCACATTTTGATCATGCTCTCGTCTTAAAGACGCCCGAGCCGAATGGTAACCAAGAGTTTCACAATTCCGGCCGCAACGCCGCAATCGGCACCTTTCGGGCTTGAAGGGAAGACATATGGGCTCATCGATCCGGTCACGGGCGCGTTTCGGCGCCGTTTTTTGTGCGCTTGCCCTGCTTGCCCCGGGCGCCGGCGCCGCAGCTTCGGCCGACGCCTTTCAGCAATGCGGCAAGGCCTCCTGGTACAAACTGGGGGGCATGACGGCCAGTGGCGAACAGGCAGACCCGTCCGGACTGACCGCGGCACACCGCACCCTGCCATTCGGCACCCTGGTCAAGGTGACCAATCTTGCCAACGGCAAGACGGTGACCGTACGCATCAATGACAGGGGACCCTACTCCAAGGGACGGGTGATCGATGTGACCCGCGCGGCGGCCAGGAAACTGGGTTTCATCCGCAAGGGCGTGACGCGTGTACAGGTTTCCGGAACAACTCATTCTGGTAAAAAACTACAGGGACAAAACTGTCAATAAGTCTTCCGCTTTCCCTGACAAGTGAACGGCCCCGGGCAGGCCCCAATTCTTTCGCTTGCCCATATAAAGCGCCCCTTTTATGCGCGCCCTCGCAAATTTCACTAGTTTCACGACCAACTCAGTATGAATAACGATCAGTCGCATTACAGTGAATCAAAAAATAAAATATTTTACGGTAATGACAATCGCGAAAGATGCCGGTAGAGTTGCCGCCGTGGTCGATGGGGCCACGTGCACAGTAACTTTATTCGCGCAGTCTTATTGGCTGCGCGTTTTTTTTCGGATCCTTAAATAACGCTCGCAATCCGCCCTGCAACTGTCGGTCGGTTGCCTGCGCCCGTGCCTTCACATCTGTCGCCCGTCATGCATCGGCGGGCTTTCCGGCAACGGCCTCTCCCACCGGGCCTCCTTCCGCCCGCGGCACCATGAACGTCCCGCCGGGTCCGGCAACGGATTGACACAAGCCATCGTCAGACCTCCCCCCAGACCATTTCCCGCCTGTTGCCACCTTTCCGCCCCGCCCGGCGCTGCGACCGGCATGCCGGAGCGGAACAATGACGTTGCACTCATCCGGTCCCCGCCTCCGAACCGGCAGCTCCTCGATCGAGGCCGCCTCTGCTTCCCGTTCCGGCACCCTGTTTTCTGTCCTCCCGCAACGTGCTGAAAGCCGACCGCAGTCCGTGTTTGGGCCTGGTCTTTTACTGTCCTGCCGGTTACGCGCAGCGGCGCCTGCCGGATCAGTCGAAAGGGCATTTTTCACCGCCAGCGCCTCCCCGGCGCGGCACCCGGACGCCGACACTCCGGGGTTCCGGCGGCGAGCGGGATATCCTGTCCAAATTCTCACAAAGCCATTGCCCCACGCGTCCCGATCCTGTATCAGACCACTCTATCGCCCGCGCCTTTCGCCCGCGCGCGCAGGCACCCGTAGCTCAGCTGGATAGAGCGCTGCCCTCCGAAGGCAGAGGTCACAGGTTCGAATCCTGTCGGGTGCGCCAAAATTCTCAATAAATTTCAGATAGTTAAGTTTTTAGCAGTCCGCTTCACCTGCTGTTCGTGCGTTTTCTGGCACATTTTTGGCACAGCTAGAAAGGAAGCGAAAATGGCGACGATCCGCGAAAAAGGCCAGGCACAGTGGCATGTTCAAATTCGGCGGAAGGGCTATCCTAATCGAACTAGGACGTTTCCGACGAAAAAGGAAGCTGAGGCCTGGGCTCGTCAGATGGAGTCTCAGATGGATCGTGGCGTTTTTGTTGACCAGTCAGGAGCACACCGCACCACGCTAGGAGATTTGATCAAAACCTACGTCAAAGAGGTCACCATGAAACGCCGGAGTGAAAACTCCCGGAAATCAGAGCGCCTTCGTCTTGAGCGCTTCCTCCGCGAAGAGCGAGGCTTGTGCAGCTATGCTGCTATTCACCTCACACCAGATCATTTTCTTGAATATCGCGACAGACGAGTGACGGAAACCGTCAGCAGGGGCACGACTCTCAACAAGCAGCCGCTCGGCTCCGAGCAGCAAGTGCCAAAGCTTCGAAAAGACGGAACGCCCCGTAAGAACGCGGCGACTCCTAAAAAAGAACCCAAACCACTGAAACTTATTTCGCTTTCGACGGTCAAACGTGAACTAAACCTACTCAAGAAAGTGATTGATCACCAAAAGCGGAAGCTCGGCCTGCAATTCAACCCGGCAAACACCGAAGACGTTCCCCGCCTCGCTCCCAATGATGAACGAGATGTCCGCCTCACCCCCGATGAGAAGAGGCGCCTTCTTGAGGCCTGCCGGGAGCAAAAGAACATCTGGATCGCACCTTTGATTGAACTCGCTTTTGAGACCGGGGCCCGTCGTGGAAACCTTTTAAAACTCCGCTGGGTAGACGTGCATTTGAATCAGCGATCTGCGGTCTTGCGTGATATCAAAAACAGTCGAAAACCCGATGAAATCGTCGATCATAAAATAGGCCTTTCACCTCGCGCGATTGCGATCCTTAGCGGCCTGTCACGCAGCTTGGACGGTCGCGTGTTTCCGATAACGCCGAATTGTGCCTATCAAGCGTTTCGCCGAGCACGTACAAAAGCACAAATCTCAGATTTCCGAATTCACGATACACGGCATGAACGGGTTTCCAGCCTGATTGAAGCAGGATGGTCGGATACAGAAGTTATGGCTCAAACGGGACACCGGGATGTGAAGTCGATGCAGAGGTACGCCCATTTGCGCGAGGAGCATTTGGCAGAAAAGCTCGCGTATCTAGACGAACTCAACAGAAAAACGGCCGGGGAATAGGCGAAGCTGCGACCCACACAACAATTCATTTGGTTAACAATATGTTAACATTTGTGCGTTAAGTTCACCTTATGATCCACCTCGCCGCCTCAGAACAGATTAGCTTTAGCACCCTTGGTATCGTTGCTGCTGGGATCATAATGGGCGGGCGCGAATGGCTCACTAACAAGCCAGTACCCAAATCCCTTGAGATTAACGAACTTGTTCTTGTCGCGCCAAACGACTGTGGCCAAGGTTGCAGCGGGATCTTTTCCTCCCACATCAACACCCAGTTCTTTTATAGCATTCAGTAGCTCGATCCTTTGCAATGGCCGCTTTGCATTTTTGATAGCCATTTCTGCTGCTTCAGCGATAGTTTCTGTTCCACCTGTGGGCGCTGGACGGCTTCTTGTCCTCAATCGACGCCCCGCCCTAATTCCCCGGGGCTGGACCCCCTCCGGTAGTGTCACAGACTCTTCAGAAAGAGTACGATAGAGCTTCAGAAAATTTTCTATTTTTTCAAGCTCTTCCATCAACTCGGTGCGCCTAGCCATTGCTTTTGTAAAAACGGTATCTTCCATTGCGTTATCTCGATCCTCTTGACCATAACAGGCGAGAGGATAACACCTCGCACACAGTCCATCAACATCACACACCAGATTGTTGACAGATCGGAAGGAATCGCACATAACAAAAAAAGAAAGGCCCCGGAGTGTCCGGGGCCTCGTAAGCGAAGCACACCCGGCCATGCGTAGAGGCCGAGGAGAAAGGAGCACATCGGTGAAGAACCGACAGATGAATTCGCCTCATCCGGGTAAACAGGGACTGGTCCTCCCTTGTTACCCACTGCTCTTAAGATAGGTCCCCAATCGGGGTGAGTGGTGCAAATCACTCACCCTACTCTGTATCAAACGGATTGATACCTGTCCATAGATCGACAAAGCGAGTGGTAATTATGCCGAAGAAACAGTCGTCCAGCAGCGTTTCCACGCTGGCTGGCAAAATTTTGTCGGGTTCGAAAAAGCCCACTGCATCGGATGCGAAGAAACTCGCAGCATCGGTGCTTTCTCAGGATGAGAAGAAGGGACAGAGGTAACTCTGCCTGACAGCAACGTTTGATTTGGCGGCTACCTCCAAGTAGCCGCCACTTCTGCATCTGACATACGAAGCATACACACCGACCGCTATGAGCACCGACGTAGTCGGCGCGCAATAGCATTAGTCGGTCACTAAAACTATTTTTTGAGCTCACTAATCACTCATAAACGCATTGATAATCAATTGCCCTCATAAGTTGCCTTTGGAATTGGAGGATTTGCATGTTTGCCATTGCAGTTACAGACAATGAATGGTTCCGAAATGTTCGGGCTGGCCAATTTCGGACGGTCAATTTCTGGACACCCACTCCATGGGGTGTACGGCGGTTAATGCCAGGTGATCATTGGTACTTTATGAGGAAAGCACCCGTGAGACGCATTGGTGGCTACGGCCAATTCGTCCGCTATAGCGAAATGCCCGTTGCCCATGCATGGCAGATTTATGGAACTGCCAACGGTCTAAATTCACAAGAAGAATTCGTCGCCAAAATCAATGCGATTGCGGCTAAACGAGCATTCAATTTTGTACCCAACGGCAATCCACTTATCGGCTGCGTGGAATTGAACAACATCGTGACGGCGGATGATCATTCGCTCATTGACATTGCCAATACCTCTTACGATTTTCCACCTCAAATCGTGAAATACAAATTGTTTGAGGGCGTATGTGATATGGCCGATTAATTCTGACTCGGTATCGTTAGCTAATACAATCTAGCCGGAGGTCATTGCGCCGGCAGTTCCATCGCCAAACAATTATCCTATGGGATATCAGTTTGTGCACATGGAAGCCTACGCCCGGAAGCCGGACGCCAAGGGCAGATCAGTCGATTGGATTCTCTCCGAAGCGCGGCGCGATCCAGAGGCATCCGTTCATGTCGATGTGCCGAAACCGCCCGAACTCGTTCACGGCATCGAGCTTGACGAACTTGCCGAACTTCACGACGAACTCTCAAGTTCCGCGCAGACGACCCTGAAATCAGGAAAGTCCCGAAAGATCCGAAAGGATCAAAAGACACTCGTTACCGTTGTCGCTTCTTATCCAGTTTCCAATGACGAGCTGGCTGACCACCCGACCGAAAAGTCGTCCCATCTCGACTGGGAACGCCGAACGGTCGCGTGGCTCAAATCACTGTACTCGGATGATCTCGTCACCGTCGTCCGGCATGTCGATGAACGCTATCCCCATCTGCACGCATACATTATTCCCCGCTCCGACCCGGAAATGCGCGCCATGCGCTTTCATCCAGGGCAGGAAGCCAAACGTCATGTGATGGAGGCGGATGCATCCCCCGAAAACAAGAAAGAACTCAACAGACGAGGCGACCGGGCATACCGATCTGCCATGTCAGAGTGGCAGGATTCTTATCACCAGTCGGTCGGCATTCCCTGCGGGCTCACCCGCCTGGGCCCGAAACGCCGCCGCCTTTCCCGGGACGCATGGCATGCAGAACAGACTGCCGCCCGTGCCGCCCAAGCCGCCAGCCGAGAACTGGAAAAGCTCAAGGCATCGATTCAGGTCGAGGAAGCCACTCGGGAGGAGGAGTTTGCTGTCAGCGAACCTAAAGCCTCATTTGCCACAAATAACGCGTTTCGACCCGAACAGCGCGAAAAAAGGTGCGCAGAAGTCGCCGTAGAGTGCCTTCCAGCAGCCTCCGAGGGTGATCCCCCACGGAAAAAGCAATCGGCGCTGACGTCATCCAAAAAACTGGCTGAACAGGCGATGACATGGATTGAGGGTCGCCGCCGAACTCTGGAAGAACGAGTACAGGATCTCGATGCGGAAGAGTATCCTCCAGAGCCACGGGTTATACAACGGCTAGAAGCGGAAAAATCGAGGGCCTTACAGCGCCTTACGGAATGCTTCCGGATGACTGCACCGGAAATTTCGCGGCTCGAGCGGTTGAAACGACAGGGCCGTCCTTCGGGCTTTTGGTCGTGGTTGATTGGTTCCCGCCGCCGCTGGGATCGTGAACTGACGGCACTTCAGCCGCTCCAGGCTAGCCTGCGTGCGCTGAGAACCGATGTCAAAACCTTGTCTGCGTCCCTTGCGAAAGCGAAAGACTCTCATTCGGTCGAAGAAGCCGCTCGCACGCGACGTCGTGACAATCTGATCGTCAAAATCCATCGAGAGCTTCGCCTGTTGGCATCAGCCGAAAAGTGCCTTCATCACAACCCTGACCTCGCGCGTGAGGGGGGCAAACAGCTGCTGCTGGCCGCCAAGCGCAATCTGGAGAATGAAAAACATGCCAAGGTCGAAAGCCCCTCGGAACCACTCCGAACAAATTTACCGTTCACTTAAGAGACGACACAAGCGTCCATCTTTCTTCGTGCGATGGGTTCGCAACATGCAGGCAGAACTGCAACAGCGCCGCCGACAACGCAAAAGGCGTTTTTTGCTCTGGGTGCTTGTGGTGCTTTTTTCCTTGTTCCTGACGCGAGATAGAGAAACGAGAAGCACGCAAACAGGGCAGCAACACGCAAAGCCAGATCGGCATAAGCCAAGCTCGCCCAGGTGCTCAGGGAACCCACCGATCTCTAAACTCCTGCGTGATATTCAACGCCTGCCATCGAGACCTCCTCGAAAGGCGCTGGCGGAACTCAAACTCCGAACTACTCCGGATCTTTGGCCGTGGGTTCGGGGCAAGCTCGACAATCTGGATTTTATTGACTTGCGCACCAAACCTTCGGACCCGGATCGTGAGGTTATCAAGAAATGGCGAGAACGGATGGAGGCAGAGGAGCAGTACACGGAACCTGATTTGGACGACCAAATCGTAACGCTCAATTATAAGCGCGGATGAAGGATCGAGACGAAATGGACCGAGGGGGGCCCTATGTGTCTTTGCGGCTCAAAGTGTTGGCCCGATCACTACCTGCGACGGCGACGACGCATGTTTCGTCCTACACGAATTCTTACGCCACGCGCTTCAAGCTCGGTTTGCATCAAGACAGCAAATCGTGTTTCCCATCCCTGCACGTGTACTAAACGGTCAAACTTGCTAGTCCTAAGTTTCAATAGCTCACTTCTTGGGCGCTTAGACAGTTCTTCCCAGTCATCGTACAATACATACAGCGCATTTCCATATTTGAGATTCTCAATCGCAACGAGGTCATCTGCATATTTTGCGCCGATATAGTGATCATTCCCTCCGAGACCACGCAAATACTGTGACGGATTGAACTGTTCAAAAAGGGCTAAACGTTCTGAAACCGTGTC
>NZ_QCYM01000039.1 GCF_003075075.1 Labrenzia sp. 011
AAATTTATTTTTACGGAAATTAGTCTTTAAATTTTCCGGGAATTACGCTTGAAGTGGTCCCGGGAATCTGGACAGTCGTCTCAGACGTATCCCAAACCTTTGAAGGGATACGAAAATGGCAAAGCGCCGGAACTTCACAGATCAGTTTAAGGCCAGGGTAGCGCTTGAGGCGATCCGCGGGGAGTGAACGGTTTCGAAGCTGGTAGCCAAGCACCCGCTGCATCCGAACCAGATCACGCAATGGAAGCGGTAGGGGCATGTCCCAATCGGTGCAACAATTGAAAAAAATTCAATAAATAAAATCAAACTTCCGGAAATTTCACCTCCATGCACAAGATTTACGCTTGAATATGCAGGAAAACGACTCGCATAATTGAAGCGGTTCAATTTTGAGAGTGAGCATGAAACGTTCCAGACCAACAATCTCGGATGTAGCCCGTGAGGCAGACGTCTCAGTGGGTACCGTTTCGAACTATCTCAACGGCACGGCGAACGTGCGAAAGGCTACCAAGCTCCGCATTGACGCAGCAATTCGAAGACTGGCCTACAGACCGAGTACATTTGCCCGCGCCTTGTCCAGCAGTTCCGTGGTGGACAAGGAGCTGGATCGCAGCAGCATGCCCCGTTTGATCGTCGTGGGTTACACGAGTGTAGACTACATGTGCCGGGTGGATGTCCTGCCACATCGTGACGACCGGGTTACTGCGCACCACATCGAAAAGGCTCTCGGGGGACCGGCCGCCAATCTTGCGGTCGCAACGGCAGGGGTCGGGGCCAACGGATCGTTTGGTGTTGACGTCGAATTGGCAACCGCCCTCGGTGATGATCCGGACAGCGAATGGGCTATTGTCGAATTGGCGGCAAAAGGGGTTCACGCGGTGGCCATCCGTGCGCCTGCCAACAAGAGACTGTCGCGCTGCATCGTGTTCATCGAACCGAACGGCAGCCGCACGATTGTCAATGAACCCTTTGAGCTTTCCGAAATGGACCTGACAGACCATTTCGATCTGTCGCGTTCGGACCGCAAGTCCTGCCTGCACATAGAAGGCTACCATCTGGACGGTATGCGAGGATCTATCGGTCGTCTGAAGGAGGCTGGCTGGCTCGTTACGCTGCATAGCGCCGGGCTGCCGGAAACCGTGCGCTCGCCGTCATGTTTTCTGCAACTGCTCGAGGAATTCGACGTTGTCTTTGCCGGAGATGCCCTGATCCGGGAGATCCTGGATATCCGTCTCTCCGGGAACGACCTTGTGAATGCCGTTGATATCCAGCTGGCACGGCTGGAGCGTCGAGGTGCCCTGGTCCTGACCCTGGGGGCAATGGGGGCGGTTGTTTTTCCGCCGACCGCCGAGTCCCCTGTTTCGCTGGCGGCTCTACCGGTGCTGTCGGTCGATGCCACGGGAGCCGGAGACAGTTTCGCAGGCACATTTCTGGCCTATTACCTCAACGGCGCGACGCTTGCGGACGCCGCGCAGTACGCGGCCGCCAGCGCGAGTCTCACGGTTACCGCGGAAGGCGCACAAGGCCGCACATCGTCACATGAGGATCTCGTTGAAGTTCTGAAAGAGCAGAAATTGCTGCCCACCCCCTGATGAGGTGGCGCACGGAAAGGTCAGTCGATGGTTTTTAGAATGTCGGGCATCGTGAAGCGCTTCGGGGGGCTGGTCGCGCTGGATGATGTCAATTTCGAAGTCTCGAAGGGTGAAGTCATGGCACTCGTCGGCGACAACGGCGCCGGCAAGTCCACCTTGATCAAGACTATGTCCGGCGCACATGCTCCCGACGGCGGAACGATCGAAATGGAAGGCAGGCTCGTTCAGTTCCGCTCACCGCAGGAAGCCTGGGCGAGCGGCATCGCGACAATATACCAGGAGCTTGCGCTTGCCGGGAAGATGACTGTGGTAGACAACATCTTTCTCGGTCGCGAAATCAAGAAACCGGTGCTTGGAATTCCATTCCTGGACCGGCAGGCAATGCGCAAACGCACGGCCGAACTTCTGGATCAACTGGACGTCCATGTGCCCAGTGTCGATTCCTGGGTGGAATCGATGTCCGGTGGCCAGCGACAAGGCATCGCCATCGCCCGTGCGCTCAACATGGACGCACGACTTATTATCATGGATGAACCCACTGCGGCACTTGCCGTCGCCGAAGTGCGCAAGGTGCTCGAGTTCATCAAGAGGCTTCGCTCCGAAGAAAAATCGGTCGTTCTCATTTCTCACAATATCCAGGATGTCTTCGAAGTCTCAGACCGCATTTCCGTCATGCGGCACGGACGCTGCATCGCTGTGCGCGAAACGGCCAAGACGACTCCTCAGGAAATCATAGGTCTCATCACCGGGGCCCATGAGGTACGCGCCGCCGCCTCCTAAAGGCGCAGGGTGTAGCGGACAGTCTCAAAAGATCCGCGAACCCAGATCCAGAAAAAAGGGAACATTAGCATGAAGAGAATTCTGAAAAGCACCGTTTTTGGCCTGGCCGCGGTCACCATACTTGCAGGATCCGCATTGTCGCAAGACAAGGTGCGAGTTGCCTTCGTTCCGCAAATTCAGGGCATCCCCTATTATGTCGCCATGGAAGAGGGAGCAGAAAAGGCCGCTGAAGCTTTTGGTGTCGAATACATTCAGCAAGGACCCACCAGCACGAATGCGACCGACCAGCTTCGGATTTTCGAGAGTTTCGTGAGTCAGGGAGTCAATGTGGTTGGCGTCTCGCCCGTTGACGTGGAAACCTTGAAGCCCGCGATTTCCAAGGCGCGTGCCGAAGGCATTCATGTCATCACTTCGGATGCGGATGCAGCCGGAAGTGAGAGGGAATTCTACGTGGCGCAGGCCATGGACCAGGATCTCGGCTACACGATCCTCGACGAGATGGTCGAACGGGCGGGAACGGATGCCAAGATCGCGATCATTTCGGATGCTCCCACAATCGCAAGCCTGAATGCGTGGATTGCGGCGATCAAGGAACGTGCGGAAAGCAAATATCCGGATGTTGAAATCGTGTCGGTCGATCACACCGACGGCACCGCTTCCCGGGCATTTCAGTTTGCCACAGACGCGATGACCCGCAATCCTGATCTTGGCGGCATCATCGGCATTGCGTCGACGACCTGCCCGGGCATCGGTCAGGCCGTCGAGGCCGCCGGAAAGCAGGGACAGATCGTCTCGGCAGGTTTCTGCTCGCCGAACACCGTAAAGGACTATGTCCTCAACGACGCGATGACCTACTCGGTGCTCTGGAACCCCGCCGATCTGGGCTACCTCACGGTCTGGGCCGGAAAGCAGGTCGCCGACGGTGCCTCCTTCGAGGTCGAGCCGAAGGTTGAGGGTCTTGATGCGAATGTTCGCTGGCTGGAAGAGGAAAAGATCCTGCTGCTTGGAGATCCGATGGTCTTTACCAAGGATAATATCGAACAGTTCGACTTCTGATCACGCTTCATCAAACGAAACCAGCCGCCATCGCCATGCAATGGCGGCTGGGCGCCTCAAAGGATTGATCATGGCTTCGATGGGTGACACTCGCCCGGCGTTGCGTTTCGTCTCGCCGACGGCATCACGCGAACTCGCTTTGATCGCTGCAATCATCATCGTGAGCGTGATTTTTGCCAGCGCTTCGCCCTATTTTCTGACAGTCAACAACCTCGTGCAGACGATGCGTGCGGGACTTGAACTTGCCATCATATCCGCCGGAATGACGTTGGTCATCATCATGGGGGCGATCGATGTCAGCGTCGGCGGGATTCTTGCGGTTTCCGCGATTGTGATCGGGAAGGCCTACCAGGCCGGCTTGCCGGTCTACATCGTGACGCCGGCTGGATTGATGGTCGGAACGGCGCTGGGGGCCTTCAACGGTTTCATAACGGCGAAGTTGAAGGTGCCGCCGATCATTTCGACACTTGGATCAATGTATATCTTCTCGGCGATCATGTTTCTTGTCATCGGCGGCGCATGGATCTCCGGTCTTCCGGGAACGCTCTCCCCGCTGATTAACGGCTGGGTCGGCTTTGTTCCCGCTGCGGCGCTTGTCATAGGGGCGGTGTATCTGCTCGCCTGGGTCGTTCTGAGAAAGCTCTCCTTTGGCAGCCACATCTACGCGATCGGGTGTGACGAGCACTCGGCGCGTCTGGTCGGCATCAATGTCGATCGGACAAAGATCATGACCTATGCGCTATTGGGCTTCCTCACGGGTCTGGCGGCGCTTCTCTACGTGGCGCGGCTTCGGAATGTCGAGATCAACATCGGCACGACAATCGCCCTGGAGGCGATTGCCGCGACCATTCTCGGCGGAACAAATATCCGTGGAGGCGTCGGCAGCCTTCTCGGCACCCTGCTCGGGGTAGCCTTCATTCGCATCATGCAGAATGGTCTCGTCCTAATGGGCGTGTCGTCTCTGTGGGAAACCGTCATCATCGGCTCGCTGCTCATTGTCGTGCTCACCGGCGATGCCCTGAGAAACCGCAACAATGCGAGGGCAATATGACCACCTGGACGAAAGGCCCGGCCATCAGGGATCCGCTGCAGGCGCGCCTGATCCTTCTCCTGGGGCTGTGGCTTGTAGCCATCGCCGCCATGACGCTTCTCTCTCCCTATTTCTGGAGGGTGAGCACGATCCCTTATCTTCTGCAATATGTTCCTGTCCTGGGTTTACTCGGTCTTGGCCAGACGCTTGTGATACTCGCCGGGGGGCCGGGGATCGATCTGTCCGTCGGGTCGGTCGTCTCTCTGGTCGGCGTTGCGGTCGGGGGGCTGTTCACCCTGGGTATTGATATCTGGGTTGCTTGCGGTTTCGGCGTGGTGTTGGGAGCTGCGCTCGGCGGTGTGAACGGGCTTCTCATTAATGTCCTGCGCATTCCTTCCCTTATGGCGACCCTGGCGACGATGTTCGTGTTTGGCGGGCTTGCGCTTGCCACGACAGCCGGACGGCCCATCGGCGGATTCCCGCCGGAGTTCGCCTGGCTGGGACAGGGACATACCTTCGGACTGCCCAATGCGTTTGTTTTTGTCCTTCTGCCGGTCGCGGTCGCCCTGCACGTCATGCTGACTCGCACGACGATCGGCCGGCATATTGTGGCTTGCGGCAACGACGACAGGGCGGCGCATCTGTCCGGCCTGAACGTCGTGCGACTGCGCATTGCTCTCTATGCCCTTTCGGGAGTGCTTGCTGCCCTGGGCAGCATCATCTCCATGTCCTGGTTTCTTGCCGCACGTCCGGATGCGGGACGCGGAATGGAATTGCTGGCGGTCACGATTGCCGTCCTTGGAGGCACTCACATTTTCGGAGGGACGGGCGGGGTGCCCGGAACGATCGCTGCACTCCTGATCGTTACCACGTTGCAGATCGGCTTGCAGCTTGCCAACATTTCGGCCGCCTGGCAGCTCGGTCTGATCGGGGTTCTCCTGATTGTTTCCGTATCGCGCCTTTCCGTCTGGCGCCGCGCGGGAGGCGTCAAATCCTGATGGCGGAGATTGATGTTCTGTGCATTGGGGATCTTGACGTGGATATGTTCGTCTCGATTCCCGCGATCCCAGGTTTTGATCAGAAGATTGCGGGGAGAGGACATGGCCGGATGCCCGGAGGCATGTCCGCCAACTGCGCGGTCGCGGTTGCCCGGCTCGGTTTCAGGTCCAGACTTGTCGCGGCTGTTGGCAGCGACGATTCCGGGAAATTTGCGATCGGGGAGATCCGTGCGGAAGGCGTGGATGTGGAGTATGTGATCCACCGCCGCGAAACGGAAACCTTCATGTGCATTGTCCTGATTTCCCCGTCTGGCGAGAAGTCTCTCATCAAGCTGGAAACGGAGGCCTATCTGCCTCACCCGCACGAGCTTGACAACGCGGCGTTTGAGGGTGTGCGCCATCTGCACACTACGTTCGGTAATCCGGAGCTGGCGCACAAGGCGCTTGCGATGGCCCGGGAGAGGGGCGTTACCACTTCGCTCGACCTCGAACCCCCAGACATTGCGCGCAATCCGCAGCTCCTCGCGGCGCTGCTGCCCATGATCGATACGCTGTTCCTGAACGCCGAAGCCTTTGCCCTGGTTGCCGGGTTGCTTGGAGAGGAACCGCGGCCCGCTCATCTGCACGAAAAGGGCGAGATTCTTGTCACGCTCGGCTCGGCGGGCTGTCGGCGGCTTGTTGCCGGCTCCCGTACAGAGGAGAAGGGTTTTGCGGTGAAATCCGTGGATACGACCGGAGCCGGAGACTGTTTCGCGGGCGCTTACCTCGTCGCGCGGCTCGAAGGGGCGCCGCCTGAAGGAGCGATGAGGATGGCAAATGCCGCCGCCGCCCTGGCGACAACCGGAATAGGGGCGCAGACGGCAATGCCCACCCACGACTGTGTCGCCGCCTTCATGGAAGAGCGCGTGCCGGTCACAACGAGTGGCCCACCCCGCTCAGTCATTGGAGAATGAAAATGCCTGATCGCCGCTTCGATCACGTGAAGGAACTCGAAGTCCTCGGCCTCTCGCCGCCTGACGAGAAGACCATGCATTTCCTGTGGCAAATCGTCGATGAAGGTGTGTTGGGAGCGAGCCGTCATGTGCAATTGTGTAACGAGCTCGTTCTGCACTTGATCGATACCGACGCGGAGGGAGCAAGGCGCGCAAGGTTGGCCGGCTCCTTCATCGCCAGAACGCGCGGTCAGGACACCCCTGTCATCGGGAACAGCCTCGAACTTCTGCTTGCGGGCATTGACGAGCTGAAGCCGGACGAACAGCGAGAGTTGTTGCGGCAACGGACAAGAGAATGGAGCGTGGCGGCTGCGGATCGTAAGGCCAGGCTCGTCGTGACGGCGGCCCGTCACTTGTCTGCAGCGCAAGGACTCATGGCATTCGATTATTCCAGTACCGTTTCCGCAATCGTGGCGAAGATCGCCGAAGATCGGGACGACCTAGTGGTCGTGGTGCCGGAAAGCAGGGCCATCGCGGGAGGCGCGCCCTATCTGGAGGAGTTCCTTCAGCATCGACTGAAAGTACGCTTCATTCCGGATGCGGCGATCGAATATGGGCTTTCGATGTGCGATGCAGTGCTGTTGGGGATTGAAACCTTGCGCGCGGACGGCAGCTTCCTCAACACGATCGGCAGTCGGATGGTCGCCCGGCTCGCGGTCGAAATGGGGGTGGAGGTTTACGGCGCATCCGACCTGATGAAGCTTGACCGCCGCAGCTACCGTGGGCATCGACCGGAGCCTGCACTGCGAAACTACGACGACCTTCTCAAGAGTGGGCTCGGGATCTCCGGCATCGAACGTGCGGATACCTCCGCGCCCGAGCTTGATGTAGTTCCCGGCCGCCTCGTCTCAGCTCTCATGACAGAGTATGGCATCGTGCCGCCATCGGCGATCTGGGCACTTGGACGAGAGAAATTTGGCAGTGGAGAAGCCGCATGAACGCAACGATGCGCCGCGAGATCGATGAGCAGGTGAAACTCCTGCCGGAGCTCCAGCCCCGACTTGCCGAAGCGGCGGACGGCCTGCCGCGCGCCTGCGGTCGTATCCTCGCCGGTGGCTGTGGCGACTCGGCCTTCGCGCCCCAGGCGCTGCAGGCTGTCTGCCGGGCGATGAACCTTCCCCTGGAGGCCAAAACCTCCATGGATATTGCCTGTTTCACGCCCCTCACCGATACTGACACGGTGGTGTTGTCGTCGATCTCGGGCGGAACGAAACGCACTGTGGAAGCTGCCAGTGCAGCACGTGCAGCCGGGGCTCGGGTAATTGCCATCACCTGCCACGGCGACAGCGCTCTCGCGGACGTGGCAACCCGCACGGTCGTGTTGCCGTTCACGCCCCTGTCGCGCAAGACGCCGCACACGCTCGATTATACGATCACCCTCCTGTCGATCGCCGAAGTCCTGCGCAGTCAGGCCGGATTGGCCGACACGGCCCTGGCGCCGGCTACGTCGGATCTGGGCATGCTGCTGCGGGGAGCGAAGGAACGCGTTGGCCGGATTTCCGAAGATCATCGGCCCGAGGGCAAGTTGATCATTCTGGGAGCAGATGGTGATCTGGGGACCGCCAATTATACTGCTGCAAAGTTTCACGAGGCGGGGGGGCTGGTCACGTTTTGCGCGGAAACCGAGAACTTCGTGCACGGTATGAACTTCATGCTGGACCCTGAAGACACTCTTGTCGTGCTTGGCTCCACCGAAGCGGCTGTCCGGCGAGGTCGTTCCGTGGTCAATGCCTTTTCCAGTCTCTGCCGGACGTATCTGCTGACGACAGAAACAGGACATGCTGCGCCTGACGTAATACTGCGCCGCGTGTTCCAGCTTACGTTCATGGTGCAGGAGCTCTGCCTGGCGGTTTCAGACAAACTCGGACTTTCTCTTGAAGCGCCGCGGGCCGGAAGACCCCGTGGGGCCGAGCACCTCGAAGCGCAGACAAGGGCCATGGCCAGTTGATATCCGCCGCACTGAACGGGCGTGATGATGTAGACGCCCGCCGCTGGCTCAGATGTGCCAAGGTAGGTTTTGTTTCAATCCTATTTGGAGGCGTCGATGTCAGAAGTTCATACAATTGGTTTGGATTTGGCGAAATCGGTATTCCAAGC
>NZ_QCYM01000040.1 GCF_003075075.1 Labrenzia sp. 011
GGCGGCTACTGTCAAGTTTATTAAAGAACACTTCGGTGAAAAGAAAATAGTTACGGTAGCTCCACCGAACCAGTCAATTTCAACAAATATTGCGAACCTAGCAGATGGCAAAAGAAGACTAAATAGGATTGATATTGAGAAGTGTCGAATGCCTTCAATTATAATGAGAGAAGGGAATACACCTATTCGCTGCCCGAGAGAATACGATTTACCTAGATAGTCAAAGCAACTGCCACAACTGAACCCCGCTCCCAGTTCCCTCAGAAACAACACGCCCCTGAGACCGAAAGTTCCCCAGAACGCGGGAAACATTGTTTGTCAGCCTGACCATATGCTTATGGTCGTTCGGGTTCTCGCCGCGCATTTGCACTACCTGTAGTGCAATCTGACGGCTTGTAAGCGGCTCTCTGGCGGTCCTGAGAATGTCGGAGACGCAGCGGCTTATCTCGCCTTGCCTGTAAAGTTTGTTTCCTGCACTGGCAGGCATCAGGGCGTTTAGATCCCCCTCATACCCTAGAAGCCGGATAGCGCGATCTATGGCGCTTATATCGTTATCCAGGTTGGCGAGTTTTGATAGCTGCTCTTCTCTCTCGTGAAAGAGGGAAACACGTTTGGTCAACAATCCGCGTATGGTGCTGTCAAAGCTTTGGAGTTTGGCGGGCTTCATGAGCCTAGATTGCCAAAATCAGCCGTATTTTGCCGCTTATGATTTGGTGCGCTTGCTACCTAATGCCGGTGGGGTTGAGGAGGCTGTGAGCAGAAGCTTCCGCAGGAGTGAATTTCGCTTTGCACGCATACGGGAAGACGAAACTCCCCGAACTTTTCCTCCTCTCAGCGGTCATCCCCGCCTTGAGCGGGGATCCATTGGTTTCCAGAGCGGCCGGGACATGGGCAGCGATTGTCGTGACGGCACTGCGTTACGAAGGTCTGCGGCAGGTGGTGAGGTGGATTGGATCCCCGGTCGAGCCGGGGATGACCGGGGGGCTATTCAGGGGATGGCGGCATCGCGCATTGACAATTCGGACAGGGTCGGGCCATGTGGCCGCGCCGTTCCGGCGCCCCGGATTTTTTCACCGGGCCGGGCAGAAAGCCTGCCGCCGGTCATCCGCTTTCAATCCGCATTACTTGCAAGAGGGTCCCATGAGACTGACTGCGCCGTCCTTCATCGTTTTCCTGATTTCCCTGGCTCTTTTCGTCCTCGCTGTCCTGCCGCTGGCCGGGATCGCCGTGCCGAGCATCGGCATCTCGACACTCTGGCTGCTGATCGCCGCCTATGGAATTCTGGCCGCCGGGGTGCTGTTCAAGGGGATCTGAGACCGTTGGTGCTACGGGCTCTTTCTGAATCCTGGAGGGATTGCAGAAGGCCCGCTGCGCTCGCGCCGATGTCTGGAGTTCGTGTCGGCGTGCAGCCTGGCTGCACCTGTCTGGCATGAAGGGGGAAATGGTCAGGCCCGCGTGTGAGTGCGTCATTCCGGCCCCGTGAGGCGAAGCCGAGCGCATATCCGGAATCCGGACGTATTTCGCGCCGCAGGCGCGGCCTTTCATGACGGGGCACTGTCGGAAAGCGGCTTCCTACTGCCCCGGCCGTCCGCTCTTCTTCGGCCGTCCTCTTCGCCGCTTCTCCTCGGCCGGGTCCTCGTAGGATCCGGCGCCGATCTTGCCGCGCACCACCGGCTTGACCGGGTCGTCGTCGCGGCCGAGGGGGACTTCCGTGCGGCCGACGGTCATTTCGTCGAGGGTGTTCTTGCGCACCTTGGCGGAAGGGGCGGGCAGGGGGGCGGCATTCTTGTCTTTTGCGGCCCGGGCCCGGTCGGCGGCGGTCTGTTTCTTCTTGCCGCTGGCGCCTTCCTTGGTGCCGCCAGCGCCAAATTTCCTGTCGCCCCGGAAGCCGCCGGACTTGTCCTCGACGGAGGACTGGCGGGCCATGGCGTCGTCGGCGACCGCCAGTTCGGTCTGCTGCAGGCGGCGGACCTCGTCGCGCAGGCGGGCGGCGGTCTCGAAGTCGAGGTCGGCGGCGGCGTCGCGCATCTTCTTTTCCAGGTCGGCGATGTGGGCGGTCAGATTGTGGCCGACCAGCGAGCCTTCCTCGGCGAAGCCCGCGTCCACGGTGACATGGTCCTGCTCGTAGACGCTGTCGAGAATGTCGCCGATGGTCCGCTTGACGCTTTCCGGGGTGATGCCGTGTTCTTCGTTGTAGGCGATCTGCTTCTCGCGGCGGCGGTTGGTCTCGGCGATCGCCCGGTCCATGGAGCCGGTCATGCGGTCGGCGTAGAGGATCACCTTGCCGTCGACGTTTCGCGCGGCGCGGCCGATGGTCTGGATCAGGGAGGTTTCCGAGCGCAGGAAGCCCTCCTTGTCCGCGTCGAGAATGGCAACCAGCGCGCATTCGGGAATGTCGAGGCCCTCGCGCAGCAGGTTGATGCCCACCAGCACGTCGAAGGCGCCAAGGCGGAGGTCGCGCAGGATCTCGATGCGTTCCAGCGTATCGATGTCGGAATGCATGTAGCGCACGCGCACGCCGTTTTCGTGCAGATATTCGGTCAGATCCTCGGCCATGCGCTTGGTGAGGGTGGTCACCAGGGTGCGGTAGCCCTTCTGCGCCACCTCGCGCACTTCTCCGAGCAGATCGTCCACCTGGCTGGTGGCCGGGCGGATTTCCACCGGCGGGTCGATCAGACCGGTGGGACGGATGACCTGTTCGGCGAAGACGCCGCCGGACTGATCCATCTCCCAGGAGCCCGGAGTGGCGGAGACCGCGATGGATTGCGGCCGCATGGCGTTCCATTCCTCGAAGCGCAGCGGCCGGTTGTCCATGCAGGAGGGCAGACGGAAGCCGTATTCGGCCAGCG
Organism: Labrenzia sp. 011; assembly: GCF_003075075.1. Lineage (GTDB taxonomy): Bacteria > Pseudomonadota > Alphaproteobacteria > Rhizobiales > Stappiaceae > Roseibium. Next base: position 2,850 of record NZ_QCYM01000040.1, read on the forward strand.
TTGCCTTGCGGCGGAAGTCGCCCCGGTACATGGCGCCGATCTGCGGAATGGTCACATGGCTTTCGTCGGCGAAGACGATGGTGTTGTCCGGCAGATATTCGAACAGTGTGGGGGGCGGCTCGCCGGGCTTGCGGCCGGTGAGGTAGCGCGAATAGTTCTCGATGCCCTGGCAGGAGCCGGTGGCCTCGAGCATTTCCAGGTCGAACATGGTGCGCTGTTCCAGCCGCTGGGCTTCCAGCAGGCGGCCGTGGGCGTGAAGTTCCTCCAGACGCTGCTTCAGCTCGCTCTTGATCGACTTGACCGCCTGGTTCAGCGTCGGCTTCGGGGTGACATAATGCGAGTTGGCGTAGATCTTGACGCTTTTCAGCTCGCCGGATTTCTGGCCCGTGAGCGGGTCGAACTCGGTGATCGACTCGATCTCGTCGCCGAAGAGGGAAATGCGCCAGGCGCGGTCCTCGTAGTGGGCGGGAAACAGCTCGATGGTGTCGCCGCGGACCCGGAAGGTGCCGCGCTGGAAGGCGGCGTCGTTGCGCTTGTACTGCAGGGCGACCAGATCGGCGATCAGCTGGCGCTGGTCGATGCGTTCGCCGACCTCGATGGCGAAGGTCATCGCCGTGTAGGTCTCCACCGAGCCGATACCGTAGATGCAGGACACGGAGGCGACGATGATGACGTCGTCACGCTCCAGCAGCGAGCGGGTGGCCGAATGGCGCATCCGGTCGATCTGCTCGTTGATGGAGCTTTCCTTCTCGATGTAGGTGTCCGTGCGCGGAACATAGGCTTCCGGCTGGTAGTAGTCGTAGTAGGAAACGAAATACTCGACCGCGTTGTCCGGGAAGAAGGACTTGAACTCGCCGTAGAGCTGGGCGGCGAGCGTCTTGTTGGGGGCAAGGATCAGGGCCGGGCGCTGGGTGCGGGAGATGACCTGCGCCATGGTGTAGGTCTTGCCCGAACCGGTGACGCCGAGCAGCACCTGGGTCTGTTCGCCGCTTTCGATGCCCTCCACCAGCTCGGCGATCGCCGTCGGCTGGTCGCCCTTGGGTTCATATTCGGACTTGAGGACAATGGGCACGCCGCCTTCGGATTTCTCCGGCCGGTCGGGCCGGTGCGGCACCCAAAGTTCGCCGTTCTTGTGCAGCGGGTTGCCGGATTCGATCAGCGCCGACAGGGCTTCGACGGTCGCGGTCGCGCCCTGGTTGCCGGTCAGTTCGCCGTATTTGCTTTCCTTGCTCTTCTTCTTGTTGTCCTTGCGGTGCTCCTTGAGCTTTTTCTCGAGGCTTTCCGCCTCTTCCAGCGACATGTCGAGACCGGCCACCGGGTTCAGCCCGCCGGCCGCCCGCTCGCGGGCGCTGTCCGCCTTGCCGATGGAGGTGCCGCGGGAGGATCTGGCGGGTTTGGATTTCTTCTCGCTCGCGGGCGCAGCGGCCTTGCCGGCCGGTTTCCGCCTGGCCGGTTTTGCGTCAAGGGGCCTGTCCGCCTCCTCGGCGATCTCCGCGGCCCAGTCGCTCACGGAGCCGGAAAGCGGTGTGCCGGAGAGGGGGGGCTGCGGCGCTTCGCCGAACCCGTCGGGGGCGCTGGTGTCGTCGGAGGCGGATCTGTCGGGACGCTTGCTCATGCCCCGCAATATGGTCCGGTTGCGCCGGATAGAAAAGGGGCCGGTTGCGGCTTTGTTCCGGAAAAGGACACTTCCTGCCGCTCTGCTGACAGGAGGGTGTCAGGAGGCGGAGCCTAGACAGGAGATCCTTGTGACCGTGGTGGCGTTGCAAGGGAGACGCGGATTCCCGCTAGGAGTCCCTCAACAGCTTCAGGAAGTCCCGCGATTTGTAGCTGCGGTTCTTCTGGCACGCGATGATACCGTCCCTGCCGCCGTCCTTGCTGGTGTTGCCCTCGTAGGTGTCGAAAGTATCTTCGTTGACCTTGCGAACGATTCCGACATGTGTCCAGTCCGTCGACGATTTTCTGATGACGAACAACATGCCGGGCTGGAGAGCGGACAGCCGCTTCTGAGCCGTATCGAGCCTGGAACCCCTGATGAAACGCCTGGCGTTCTTCGCATCCTCGACAAGTCTGTCGACGCCGACCCTGCGTGTGAACGGCAGTTTCTGTTTCAGGTCGCGCGCCGCCTGAGCAACGATCAGGCAGGCAAATCCGGCGCACCACAACTGGTCCGATCCCTGACGGCCGCGCATGTAGAGCCGAACCCATGGGCCGCAGTTGGCGCCGCCCACTTCGATCGGCGTTTCGGCAACATGCTGTCTTGCGATCCGGACAACAGCTTCCGCGAAGCTGATCGATGACCCGAATTCGATCGGGGCCAGGGCGCGGCGCATGGGGCCGGTCAGCGTGACCCAGGTCTCCTCGTCGAGTTCCCCCGTGACCGGCCGTCCGAATGCGGTCTGGAAGCGGGTGAGCTGGAGCTCGGTCGAGGGGCCGAAATCTCCGTCCATTCCCGTGTTGAAACCGTGCAGGTTCAGCCATTCCTGCATGCGCCGAACGTTCCTTTTCTCTGCGTTGGAACTGCCGGGCGCACCGGCTCCGGCCGTCAATTTTCCGGGAAATTCGAATTCAGCCGCCACGTGTTTGAAATGCGCGGAGGCCAGGGGCAGTTCGATCGTGTTTACATTCCCGGAGGCGGTGCCCGGGTTGGCAACAATCGTTTTGCCGTTGCCAACAAGACTGACCGCTTTCATCTCGATCAGCGTTTTCAGCAAGACCGCCGCGCCGACCTGCCTCGACACCGCGTCGGGGTCGAAAACGCCATCCCTGACGTATTTGCCCTTCCTGTAGTGCTGGCTGCCGCTCCACAAATACGGGGTGGGAATTCCTCGCCGCTTGTATTCGTTGTTGATGCCGTTGTACCGGTGCCAGTGATACAGGGCGTTTTCCAGTGACCAGGTCTCTGTCCCCAGCAAGCGGTCATGTTCCATCGCGTCGCGTGCGCTTTCCTCCCAGCTGAAAGGGGGCGATCCGGCGGCAGGCCGGTCCTTGGGTATCCGGACGGTCCGCGCTGTCAGCTTATCGCCATTGTGCAAATGCTGGTCGAAACGGAGACTGCACTCCATGGCGTGCACGATGGCAATGAACCACCAGGGAACCGTCGTTCCATTCACGGCCTTGGCGTAGCGGTGCTGGTTCGCAACGATTTTCTTGCAGATGGAACGGGAGGCTTTCGACCAGGTGTCGGAAATCTCCATCGTCTTCCACAGGCTGGTATAGGCTGACGCCCAACCGGCGGGAACACTCGGAGTGGTTCCGGTGGCGACGGGCGCGGGGGGCGGTGCCGGCTGGTCCGGGCCGGGATCGAGACAGTCGTTTTCCGCGAGCTGGTCGTCACGATTGGGCTTTTCGTGGTCTTCCGGAGCGTCGGTGGAGCCGAACGGCCAGTCTTCAATCTCTTCGGCTAGCGCTTCCAGTTCCTTGCGGAGCTCATCAAGGGCTACCGCGATACCGGCCGCTCCTTCCATCGCTATCCGGCTGATCGCCTTTTGAACGTGATCGATCCTTATCTGGATTTTCCGAGCGCCGTCTGTGTCTCCGGTCGCGGTGGCCTTGTCCCGCTGTGCAATCAGGCTGTTTCTGAATGCCAGCAGCTCCCATTTGTCCGTCGGCAGTTCCGCCATCACAAACCTCCCCCGAATCTGGTCTCCAGATCAAAATTCAAGCACGATGCAGGCAATCCTCTCCCGGTGCGATACTTCCTGCATTCATACTGCCATCGGCAAATGCTTCAGAATTTCCAAGTGCCATCCTTCAATGTTTTCCGGTCCTTGACAGACAGCTTCCGGTCTAGCGGTTCTGTTCTGTTTTGACTTTTTCGGCGAGTATGCGCAGCTCGATCGCGTGATCCGCGAGCGCGTCGATGTTGGCGCGCGATCCCTGGTTCCTTGCAGCCTTCACCGCGACTTCCATTGCCCCGATCGTCTGGTCAATCAGCAGCACCCAGGATGCGAACAATTCCCTGTCCTTGAGCATCTGCTGTCTGGAGACGGCCTTGGGGCTCGAAATAACGAAGTAATAAAGTTCCGGCGTGCCATCCCGATAGGTCACCAGAATTTGCTTTATCGTCGGAAAGGCCCTGAGAAGATTTGCCCTGAAACTCTCTCTTGCCGCGCCTTTCAGGGCGGTGCCGAAAATCTGTTTCGCCGTGCCCAGATAGCCTGGAACGACAGCCGGAATGGTTACAATCTCGGCGAACCCCGCGGCGCTGCTGAGGTCTGACTGGGCCGCCGACAGATCGTTGACGATGCTGGTTGTCCTGGACATCAGCGCGTCGACCGACTCGCCGTTCGCGAGGCCGGCAAGGGCCTGATTGTAAGCTTTGGCCGCTGCGAGCGTCTTGCGCATCGAAGCTGTCAGTGGCGGGTCTCCGACAATCACATAGTAGGCGGCGTCATTCGGTTTGAATGCGCGCGCAGGATCATTGCCGTTGTTCAGGACCGTCCAGTGAGCCCGTTCCGCATTTGCAATCTTGTCGAGAACCTTTTGGGCCGTCTCGTTCTGCAGATCAAATGCTGTCGAATAGATCTGGAATTCCCGGACCGCATTGCTGCATGCGGCCAGCAGTAAAAATACTGCCGGAACCAAGTAATATATTGAAAGCTTACGCATGCCCTCCCGCCC
>NZ_QCYM01000041.1 GCF_003075075.1 Labrenzia sp. 011
GACTACATCGAGATGTTCTACAATCCAACGCGCAAGCACGCCCGGAACGGCATGCTGTCGCCCGTCGAATTCGAGAACAGACACCAATCATGAACTGAAAGGTGTCTACGAAACGCGGGGCTATTCAGGCACCATATAGCGAATATGGGTCAATATCGGCGAAGATAGACAGAATACGGTCTAGTCGCAAGGCGAAAAATGGATTTGCACAACCGGTTAAGGGGGTTCCGCGTTCGCGTTGGAAAGAGCCAACTTCAATTTGCCAAAGATCTTGGGGTCTCGGGCACTGCATATAAAAACTATGAAAGAGGGGTCACGCCGATCCCGAGCACCGTGGTTTTGGCGCTGTGTCATGACTTTGACGTTTCCCCGGCTTGGCTGTTTCTGGGGGACGGGGAACCTACGCGAGAAACTGCAACACAAATTGTCAGGTCGTCGGTCCTGGCTGCTCGTAGCTTTGCGGAAGAATGCGGACTTGAGTTGACTGCAGATCAAGAGGTGCAACTGATCTGCAAGATGTTCGATCAGTTCTATTTCCACGAGTTGAAGCAGAAAAAGTTAGAAGAAAAAGAAAGTCTCGCAGGAAATGGCTGACTTTTCGGGTGAGGATTCGATTTATTACGAAGCTATGTTGGCCCTACATCGCAAAAAAATTGCCGAAATGTGTGCGATGCATGGGGTTCCATTTGAAAATGGACAAGTTTCCTTTCCACGAGAAGACATGGAAATGATCCGAGCACATATCTCGATGAGCCATTTCGAGCGGTTTTGGAAGAGGAATGCCTTAAAGGTTAAAATTCTTGTTGTTTTAGGTTTTATTTGTTCCTTGTTGATGTTGATGGGTCGCGTATTCAGCGTAATCGAAATGTCAGTCTATGGAACTGTAAGTAATGCGTTCATTCTCATATCGTCACTGATCATGTTGTATTTTCTGGAGTCGCTGGAACATCATTTCGGGCTGTGGAAACGGCCTACTGTTACTGGGCCGGATGGTCAGCCGAATAAAAAGTGGACGTTCGTTCCTGCTGATATCGGTCGCTTTGTTAAAGCGCGCCATACTGCTCCCGGATCAAGATCCTGACCGCCCGCTGTTTTCAGCAGTTTAATTAGTGATTGCGCTTAATTAAGGAAATTGGCATTTCGTTAATTAACGAACTCCGTTATTTAAATCGGCGGACTTAACGATCTGGAGCCATTGTCGTGCCCGAAACCAGCGAACTTGATGGACGTCTCGGTAAATTTGTCGAAACATCTGTCGCCGGCGAACGCGTGCGCGCCTTTGTGCCCCCGCCACTGCCACCAGAACCGCCCATTGACCTTTCGAACCTGCTGACGCGCCTGAGCGCCGCGGAGCGGGCGTTGGGGCGGCTCGATGGGGTTTCCGTGCTTCTGCCGAACAAGGAACTGTTTCTCTATATGTACGTCCGCAAGGAAGCGGTTCTGTCTTCGCAGATCGAAGGCACACAATCGACGCTCTCCGATCTCTTGCGGTTTGAAACGGAGGCCGTCTCCGGTGCGCCGCTCGACGACACCCGGGAAGTCACTAACTACGTCGATGCCATGATGTACGGGCTCGATCGGATGGCCACGTTACCGATTTCACTTCGCCTCATTCGCGAGATGCATGGAAGGCTGCTCCACGGCGGTCGGGGTGCCACTCAAAACCCTGGTGAATTTCGCAGTTCGCAAAACTGGATCGGTGGCACGCGTCCAGGCAACGCAATGTTTGTTCCCCCACCTCCAAATGAGGTGATGAACTGCCTCGGAGATTGGGAGCGCTTTCTGCATTCTGACGCTCAGGACATTCCCCCGCTCATAAAAGCGGGTTTGCTCCACGTGCAGTTTGAAACGATCCATCCCTTCCTGGATGGAAACGGCAGACTTGGTCGTCTGTTGATCACCTTGTTTCTCTGCGCCGAGGGTGTCCTGCGGCAGCCGCTCCTCTATCTCTCGCTTTATCTGAAAACCCATCGCTCAGATTACTATCGCCTCTTGCAGGAAGTGCGGGAGCGCGGCGCATGGGAAGCCTGGCTCGAGTTCTTCCTGGATGGTGCGGCAGAAACCGCTAATCAGGCATTTGAAACTGCGAACCGTATCGCTTCCCTTTTGGCTAAGGATCGTGAGCGGATCGTCGCAGAAGCGGACCGTACCGGCTCAGTCCTTCAAGTTCATGATCTGATGCGAACGCGCCCTTTCTTGACTGCGACCACAGCCGCCGCGCAAAGCGGGCTTGCGATGCCGACGGTCAACGCTGCCCTCGCACAGTTGCAATTGCTTGGGTTGGTTGAGGAAGTCACTGGTCGCAAGCGCGGCCGCGTCTTTGCCTACAGAGCCTATCTGGAAATCTTGAGCGAAGGTGCGGCACTCTAATAAGCTTGGCTAGATGAGTTCAATTCCACTGTATTGAGAAAGTACCGTCCGCAAAGTGGACTTTCACGGTTCTAGTATAAATGGCCGCCGGTAGCGCCTCGCGATATGACCGGTAGTGTCAAAGATCTTTCGCACTTTCGTTTTCAGGCGACGGCTCCGTGGGTTTGGTACTGGTCCGCGTAGAGCGGTGCCATGTTCATGTGCTTTCGGCTGGACCACTTGCCGGCGGCGATATGCCTGAGCCTGGCCGCGGCCAGGTTCAGGCATGATTGTCCATCCGGGAACGCCCCGACGACCCGAGTTCGTCGCCGGATCTCCTTCATGATCCGCTCCAGCGGATTGTTGGTTCGGATCTTGCGCCAATGGCTGTCCGGAAAGCCGTAATAGGTCAGCGTCTCGCCGATACTCTCTTCAATGAGATCGGCAGCTCGTGTCAGGCGTTGCCCTCGCAGATCCGCAATCACGGCATCGGCCTTTTCTTGTGCCGCCTTGCGGTTCTCCTGGGCATGGATGGCCTTCAGCATGTGCGTGACCTCCCGCACCTTGGTGGACGGCACATGGCTGAACACATTGCGATAGAAGCGCACCATGCAGCGCTGCCACTGCGCATCCGGAAGGTAATCGGCAATGCTCTCAACAAGGCCCCGGCAGGCGTCGGAGATGATCAACTTCACGCCGCTCAATCCCCGGTCCACCAGGTGCCGCAGGAAGTTTGACCAGCCGGACTTGTCTTCCTTGGCACCCTCGCAAATGCCCAGAATTTCCCGGTACCCTTCAGAATTCACCGCACTGGCCACCAGCAGAGACACGTTCCGGACCTCGCCAGCCCATGTCCGCTTCATCACGATCCCGTCCAGGTAGAGGTAGGGGTGCTCCCCTTCTATTCGGCGGTTCCGCCATTCCTCGATCTTGGCGTAGATCGTTCGCTCATGCTTGCTTGAACCGGTGGCGCAAGCATGCTCACTGTTCAGGTTCGACACCGTACCCGGACTGACTCGCGTACCCCACAGGGCCTCGGTGATGTCCTCCACACGGCGCACCGAAACGCCGGCCAAATACATCTCGATCAAGGCTTCCTCGACGCTGCTTTCCCGCCGCTGGTAGCGCTCGATGATCGCCGTCTCGAACGTCTGGCGCCGAAGCTTCGGCATCTTCAGCTTTACGTCGCCCGCCTTGGTGTGTAGCGAACGCTCATAGCTGCCCGCCCGTGTGTCCTGGCGTCCTTCGCTGCGCTCGTAGCGCCCAGCTCCGCAAAGCCGGTCCGCCTCCGCATCCAGCATTGCATTCAATGCTTCTTCAACGGTGCCACGCACCATCTCGCCAAGATGATCCTTGATCCGTGCCTCGTCGATCCGGATCACGTTGCCAATCTCTTTGCCGTCCATATCGTCAGTCATGCCTTGCTCCCTTCCGTCACAATAAAGGGAACCGTCTCAATCGGAAAATGTGCGAAAGATTTTGTACGTTATCCGAAGTTGCGCGCTACATCCGAGAATCCTTTTTTGTCCGTCAGACCTGGGGCTTATTCGTCGCCCGGGACGCCGTAGCTGGGTGCTGCGGTCGGATCGAGCGCGCGGGTCACATAGTCTTCCAGTTGCGGCTTGTAGAGGTGCCAGAGGTTCTTGAGGGCGTGGACGGGATCGCCCTCGATCCAGTCAATGCGAAGGTCGGCGATCGGCCAGCTGACTTCGCGAACCATATAGAGGCCGGCCGAGTGGATGGGGCCTGCTTCTCCGCCAGCCTGATGACCGGCCTGCATGGCGGCAATCATCCGGTCCCCCAATCCGCCTTGGGCTGTCTCGAAGGCTGCGACCATTGCGGCGGGCACGTTCGTGTTGGCGAGGAGATTTCCCGCTGCGGCGCAATCCCGTCCGGTTGCGGTCGCGTGCACGCCAAGGGTTTCACGCCCTGAATGAAGCGCGGCCTTTCCGGTCCTGTCGAGAATGACGATCTGGCGCCAGTCGGCAGTCGGATAGTCCTTCAGCAGTGCAGCCAGGGCCGCATCGGCACCCAGGCCTTGTGCAAGCAGATCCAGACCCTGGTTTCCCAGGGACGGATCGGTGATGTTCTGGCTGGCGACGACACCCGCTCCGGCGCGTGCGTGGGCGCAACGGGCAGCGACCGCAGGGGACGACGAGGAAATTGCTATGCCCATCGTCCCTGTGTCCAGGCAGCGGGCGGAGATGGAAAAGGTCATCTTGTTTCCTCTAGGAAGAACGGGACTGTTCAGGCATCGGGAATAACGGCTGTGGCATCGATTTCAACCAGCCACTCGGGACGTGCGAGCGCGGAGACGACAATACCGGTGGAGACCGGATAAACGCCTTTCAGCCATTTGCCGACGATGCGGTAGACATCCTCGCGATAGCGCGGATCGATGATGTAGATGGTGATCTTGGTGACATGATCCAGCTGGGAGCCAGCCTCCTCGAGGAGCATCTTTATGTTGGTCATGGCCTGTTCGGTCTGGGCCTTTACATCGCCGACGCCGACATTTTCGGACGTGTCCAGATCCTGTCCGATCTGGCCGCGCACAAACACCATCGCGCCTCTGGCGACAACGGCTTGGCACAGGTCGTTGTCCAGGTTCTGCTCCGGATAGGTATCCCTTGTATTGAATTTTCGGACGCGGGTGTGGACCATTTCAGGCTCCTTGTTCGATACGGGGAAGAGCGGGTTATTCGGCCACCGGTGTATAGAGGCGGTAATTGCGCTGTTTGACGATATGATCGCTCAGGTATCTTGCGTCATACCAGACCCCCCAAATGAAGGACGAGCCACGGCGCGTCTGCCAGGGTAAGCCGAGAAAATAAACGCCCGAAACGACGGAAACGCCACGTTGATGTTTCGGTGCACCGGTTTCGTCGAAGGCGTCGACCTCAAGCCAGCTGTAGTCGCGGTCAAAACCTGTGGCCCAGATCACCGTCGTGATGCCTGCCTGTTGCAGATCCAGTTCGAGAAGCGGGTTTGCGACACAGTCAGGATCCGGACCGATAATCTTGGCCTCTGGCTCAGGTGGCAGATCGAGACCATAGGCGTCGACGTAGGCGTCCGCCTCGTTCAGGAGGGCGAGGTAGTCATCGTCGCCTGCCTTGATGTTTTGGCCAAGGTCGTCGGAAAAGGTCAGCCTGCCATTCTCGCAGGACCGGGTCATGCCGACCAGGGTCATGCCACGGTCCGCGAGCTTGCGGAAGTCGATGGTATGTCCGCCGAATGCGCCGGAGACGGCGATGGTTACATGCTCGGAACCGGGGACGAATTCGGCATCCCACTTGTTCAGGACACCGAGCCACCAGCAGAAGTCCCGGCCGCGATAGGCACGGGGCGGGCGATTGTGGGAGCCGACGGAGAGGTATGTTGTGCGGCCGGCATTCAAGAGTTCCTCGGCGATCTGTACGCCCGAGGACCCCGCACCGACGACAAGCACCGCCCCGTCTTCCAATTGGTCCGGATTGCGGTAGGCGGTGGAATGGATCTGGGTGAGGCCGCCGGTCTCCGGGATCAGTCTTGGGAACACCGGGGTCTGGAACGCACCGGTTGCAGCGATAACCGTTTCCGCCTCGATAATCCCTTCTGACGTTTTCGCACGGAAGCCGGTCTGTCGGTCAAGGCGTGTGACTCTGGTGACTTCAACGCCCGTGCGTACCGGTGCCTTGATCATCCGGGCATACGCCTCGAAATAGTCGGCGACCTCTTCCTTGGGAATGAATGCGTTTGGCGAAGCACCTTCAAAGGTCATGCCGGGAAAACGGTCATGCCACGCAGGGCCATTGGCGACGAGGGAATCCCAGCGTTCCGAACGCCAGCGTTCAGCGATGCGCTTTTTTTCCAGAACGAGATGGGACAACCCTGCCTTGCCGAGATGCTCGCTCATCGCGATACCGGCCTGTCCGCCGCCTACCACCAGGGCATCTACTTTCTCGATGGCCATCTTTGTCACGTCCTCTGCTGATTATTCTGTTGCGGGG
>NZ_QCYM01000042.1 GCF_003075075.1 Labrenzia sp. 011
CCCGAAAAATCGCAGCGCACGCATGAGACCCCCGCTCGGGCTACGCCCTCCCGGCGGTCTCATGCGTGCGCCGCAAGTGGACGACTTTTACTCCGCCCATTGGACTGATTTTGCTCCGCCGTTGACAGGTTCTCCAGGAACAGAACCCCGCCAAGCGTCAGGACGACCGAGACCAGGACCGCTGCTGACAGTTTCAGTAGGCGGTTCTTCGCGGCCAATCTCCCGTTTTCCGCCATGCTTATTTTCAGCTGATGGATCTGTTCCTCGCTCGACCTCAAGTGCCTTCCCAAGGTCGCGTTCAGCGTTTCCTGGGACGTGCGGATATCTTTGCTCATTGTAGAGCCTGCGCTTTTCAACATGCGCTCGATATTCGTCTCGCAGGTCTGAATGGCTTCGTGCAGCGAGGCGTTCTGATCCTGGTGCGCTTGCTCGATGGTCTCGCTCAGCCGCTCTTTCAGCGGTCTTCTCTCTGGTCCAATCTGCATGGAAAATGTCTCCTTTGAGCCGCCAGCGGGTGCCGCTGTCCGGGTCCTTGACTGTGAGATAGGTTTTGCCCTGGCGGGGCAGTTCGAAGCCGGCGCCTTCAAGCGCGGCGACCATGTCCGGCCGGGACGAGATCTGACCGGCGACGATCAGGTCTTCCAGCCAGTGCTGGATGTCTTCGCGGCCCTGGGCCCGAAGTTTTTTCTCCGGTAGCTGCTTGATGTCCTGTGATCTGGAGGGATCCTGCGGATCGGCCCAGCCATGCTCCTTGTTGAGCATGTCACGCAGGCTATCCATCGCCTTCTGATAGCCGGGCGGGGAGATGTTCAGGCTCTTGCCGGAAGTCAGCTCCATGCGCGGCGTGCAGAAATGCAGCTCCACCCGGCCTTCGTGGCTGTGCCGGACCCAGAGCATGTCGACCTGGTCGCGATCCAGTCCGGCGAAGGCCAGCTCGTCAAAGGCATCCATGACGGCCTGCTGTTGCTCGTCCGTCGGATGGTCGTCTTTGTCGAAGCTGACCACGCCCGCCCGGTACGTCCAGGCATGCGGGCAGGCATCGATCAGAGCCCTGGTGTGGTCCGGATCGCCCGCCAGAACTTCCGGCAACGGATCGCGGCTCTTCATCAGCGGGACGCCAGCGTCGTCGCGGATGAGATCGCGATTGCCGTCGTAGGCAAGCACGTGAGAGGCGATCAGATAATCGACCGGTGCCGAGCCGCCGCCCTTGCCACTGCGGAACAGCTTAATCAGCATGATCGGCGTCCTGCTGGCGATGGCTGGCAAGCAGGGCTGACATCTGGCGCTCGATGCCGATCAGCTCGGCGAGCAGCTGCAGGCCGTCGAGCTGACGCATGTCGCCGGCCGCCTGGGCGGCGTTCACGGCGCGGGCGATCTGATTCAGGTTGGTGCCAATGCGGCTGAGCGCCGTCACAAGCTGCGGATCGACCTGCGGTGTGGCACGGCGGCGCGAGGGTTTGATCTGCCCCAAGGCTCCGCGCAACAGCTCCGAGACGGAGATTTTGTCGGCGGCGGCGCGGCGCTTGAGATGTCTCTTTTCCTCCGTCGTACAGCGCAAAACAACCGTCTCGGCGAGACAGGCCGTTTGCGGTCCGGAGGGGTTCGAAGGGGAGGCCTGCCGCCCCTCGCAAGGTCCCGTGTCGTATGACATGGGTCGCCTTGCTCTTGTCAGATCCGCCGCAGTCATGCCGCTTGCCTACAGGCTGCTTGCGAGGCCGATTGGTGTGCAAATGCCGGCAGTCGGTTCAGGAAATACGACAGGCAATCCTGCTCTTTGTCCGAGTCCGCTTCCGGTGGCCATCGGCCGGGAAGCTGGTATCCGGACGAGCCGTTCACGCTGGTCGCGAGATTGAACCGCGCCAGGTCGGGCAGGGTCTTTTCGGAAAGCCAGGCGTTCCATTCCTCGACCTGCCGGGTCTGGTTTTTTGGAAGAACGACGACGGGAATGGAGCGGCGGGGAGCCGCCTTCGCGTGCGCCTCACGCGCGTTAGGTTTTTTATTTATTTCTTTCTCTAAGTTTGGTGGACAGATTTGACCGCCTTCGCCGGACACATCTGACCGCCTTTCGGGACAGATCTGTCCGCCTTCTGGCCGGGCAAGGGGGACAGATTTGTCCGTCTTTTCTCGAAGCTCGGAGGCCTTTAGGATCGAAGTGTCGGTAGGGCGATATTCCGTATTGTGCCCGACACCATTCCCGCGTTGAACGCCAAGCCAGCCACCTTCTTCCAGATCGCGGATGGCACGCTGGATGGATTTGACACTCTTGCCGGTTGCTTCGGCAATGGTCTTGTAGGACGGCCACGCCTTCTCGGTGTGGCCGTTTACATGTGCGGTCACGATGTAGAGTGCTACGCACTTGGCATTGTCGTTGATATTGGCATCGCAGCTCAGCAGACGCAGCCACTGAAGCTTCACTTCCCGGAACGGACGGCGCTCAGCCATGTGCGCCTCCCTGGAACGACGTTGCTACCCGCTGAGGCGTGGCGGTCGTGGCTAGGGAGAAAACGCGAACAAAAGGCGTTTCTCGTACATACTGCGAACAATGCCCGTTTGGAGCATCTCGGAGCTTTGTGTAGGCGTTTGATTTATCTGAAGATTTTTGGCGCACCCGACAGGATTCGAACCTGTGACCTCTGCCTTCGGAGGGCAGTGAAGTATCATTGACTGCGCATAAAAAATCAATATTTTCAGTAAGTTAATGTCGCTACGTGTCGCTGACTGTCGCATTCTGACGCCTCTTGATGTGCCAGAATTGTGCCATGTAGTCAATGAACCTCAACAGTTTCGACTTTGTTTACCTTGAACAAACTTCCCGTGGCGGGAGCGTTGACAGTAGCGGCTGAGGCTGACAATTTTTAATGTAGGGTTGAGGGTCCCCAAAGGCTCTTTTTTCATCGAAAGTGTTTGCCAAATCTTGGTTTGGTAAGCCAGTGCCAGTGGTTCAGTACTACACTGAACCGGCCTTTGGGTTTTTATTAGTGTAGGCCCTGTCTACGTTGTTTGTGCGCCTCGCAAGCACGTTTCCTGACTACGGGAGACGTGTGTCCAAATGCGCGCGCAACAGAAACTTTTGCTGGACTACGAGTCCGCCGCTGAAGCCCTCAGCCTCACCCGCTCTGCACTTCGTGATCTTGTCTATAAGGGCCGGGGGCCCGCCACGATTAAACTCGGTCGGCGGACTATGTTCGCTATGTCCGATTTGGAAGCCTTTATTGAAGCAAATCGAATTGCGTCGGGAGGACTTACTCCGTTTTTCCGGACGGAGCGGAGCACCGATGCTGCCCCAAAGAAGAGACGGCGTGGCCGTCCGACCAAGATCGAACAACTCGCTCGCGAAGCCCATTTCCGTTCTCGTGAGGGAGGTGAGGCATGAGTGGCTCCGTCAAATACACCTGGATCAAACCGCCAAGCCTCAAGGAACTCCTCGAAAATGTAGGCTACCTGGGAAAAGGTCATGTACGAGACGGCTTTCTTAAGGAAGCTCTTCGGCCTGAGATTGAACGGGGCGATGAGCTAGCGGAGAAGATCAATAGGCAGAACTTCCCACTGCAACCCGTCAACGAAGCCGAGCTGCTTGCAGCGGAATTCGCGGCTTTGGAAGATGAGCAGGATCTCGAGGAATTTGAGCAGGATCTGAGGGACGCTGTGTTCCGAGGGTTCCAATCTGACAACGATGAACCGCTTCAACGGTTCAGAGCTCTTCCGGAGCCTTGGAGGACGCAGATCATCAGAAGGGGCGGCGGGGCAACCAAGGTGCCTCTCGAGGATCTTGTATTTTCCCTTGCTCCTGAGCCAGAACGGAAATCAGCCGTTTCGCGCAAACATGACAGATGGGTTTCGGTTCAAGCCTTGCGCCCCTTGGCCGAATATCTCGTCTACGTCGATGAGCAGTTGGCCTACGTCGATCCTGTAGCGTGTCACTTGTTCAGTTCGTCAGACGACGAGCTTTTGGCGATTGCGGAGAGGGTCGCGCAATGTGCCCAGGCAAGGCACATCCATTCCATTGAAAACGGCGGGGCGGGTGTTCACGGGCGAGAGAGATCTCCCCAAGCGATCCGGCGAGCTCTGCGTCGGAGGATTAGTGCAGCCGTTGTCCATGCATCCGGTTTACTCAAGCTCGTCGGAGGAGAGGAAACCAAGAACGGTGCAAAATATGTCGATCATTGGACACGGGATCGATGGCGTGACCGTGTGGTCAAGACCGAAAACTGGCTGAAAAATAAGGTCCTAACGAATGAGGAAAAGCCTGGCCTCGCCCTCCCGATGTTGGAGGTCGCGGCTGGCAAGCGAAAAACGCGAGCCTCGATGTGGTATGCCATTGTACTTGGGATCCGAGACTGCGTGCGTAGGTCTAACGAATTCCGGAAACGCCGGGCGGCAGAGTTGGAAGCCCGCGGCGAATTGGAAATGGCCAGAGAGCTGTTGGAAGAGAATCTCGTGCCAATTTTTCCAACAGGGACACTGCCGCCGGAGTGGCACCCCAATCCTCGTTACGGTGAGAATGCCTATGACCCGACGAAGACGCCACGTGAAGCGGTCGCGGAGCTTAACAAGCGATGGGGGCGGGCGCGTGCTTTGATGCGGGACCAAGGCGTCTACTTTCTCGGAGTGCGAACCGTCGAGCCTCACGAAGACGGAAGTCCGCATATGCATCTGATGCTCTACGTCCGAGCAAGGAAAGTAGCGGAAGCTTGCAGGATCATCGCTCTGCAATGGCCAGCGACGACAGAAGACGAGGCGACTGCCCGGAAGGCGGGGAACTACGAAGGACCCGCCATGAAAATTAAGATCTGGCAGGACCGGTCGGGACAGGATGCAGCGGACCCGGCCTCCTACGTCATGCACTACGTGATGAAGTCCATCGACTACGACGGTGAAACTCATCCTGACGTTCTGGCTGCGACAACCGATGGGGAAAGGCAAAAAGCCGCTCGGCAAGGGGCAAGAGCCGTAGCCTGGGCATCGACGATGAACATCAGGCGTATCTCTTTGGTTGGTTTTCCTCAGGGGACGATCGGTCGCTGGGAGGCGTTCTTTCGGGAGCTTCAGAGCGATGGGCGCAATCCATGCCCTCATACAAGGGCAATTCTATTCGCAATGAGAAAGAAACGCTGGGCCGAGGCCCTCCTTTTGATAGGTGCGTTTGAGAAGAAGGAGCATCGCCAAGGAATTAAGTCAAAAAGGATTCAGCCAATCAGAAAGATCAGGCTTAACGTTTGGGGTGATGAGGTGAAGGAAACAATAGGATATTATAGTGGAGTAACAGGAGAAGTTATGGTGGAGAAGAAAAAAGTAAAGTGGGAGATTAAGGATGCTGATAAGGTGGAAAAAGATTAGGAAACGTTCCTAAATAATTCCAGAAAATTTACGGGTACTTTCATTTATTCTTAGTTACCCAAGAGGCTATCGGGGGTTGTGCCCCCGAGCGCGGCCTTCGGCCTTGCCTTCCCCCCGTCCGCATGATCGGACTGATCTAGTCCCGAGCAGGGAGCGTTGCCGACGGGCCTGCGGCCCTAGGCAATCGTCCTGCTCGGGCGGGCGGTATTGTAGGGCGCTCCTGAAGCCTCAATAGGAAATGAACCGACCGTGTTGGGGCTTTCAGCCCCTGCCCGCCCCACTCGGTCCATTTCCTGTTGACCCTTCATCCGCGCTTTCCGGCAAGTGCATTGGGTACGACAACGTTTTTTTAATTGACTACGGTCACAGGTGTCTAGGAGAATGCAACTTATAAGTTTAGTTGTTAAAGGCGCCCTAGTTTGGGCGAGAAAGCTTTAGGGTACAAAAAATGGGAAAGTGGAAAAAGAGCTTCAGAAAACTGCCGCCGAGGATCAGTGCAGAACTGGAGAAAATCGATTCACCAAACCTAAAAGTGCTCGCCGGAAAAGTCGTTTCTCGGCAAGAAGTTGAAGATGGTATGTACTCCCATCTTGGTCTTAATATCGATGCTTTGG
>NZ_QCYM01000043.1:0-2500 GCF_003075075.1 Labrenzia sp. 011
GTATTTTTGGGATTTTGACAAAAAAAAGCCGTCCTTAGGGACGGCTTTGATTGATTTGGTTGCGGGAGCAGGATTTGAACCTGCGACCTTCAGGTTATGAGCCTGACGAGCTACCGGACTGCTCCATCCCGCGTTATATTTTTGCTGCGTTGATCCTCATACCTGACAGGTTCAGGGAGGCAATTGTTGAAGATTTCTGACAAACTGCGTTTTGCAGGCCTGGCGGCGACCTACTCTCCCACACCTTAAGATGCAGTACCATTGGCGCTGGGGAGTTTCACGGCCGAGTTCGGGATGGGATCGGGTGGGGGCTCCCCGCTGGGGCCACCAGGCCGGCGAAGCGCAGTTTGCGTGTAAAACTGGTCTTATCGATGATTTTTTCAGATGGTTTGTTTGATGTGCGGATCTTTTGCAGGGAACGCTCGTTCCGAGCGCAAGTGCGCACAAACAAACTGATCTTCTGACAGCGCCAGGGGCGCTTTCACAAGATGAACATTGACTAATGAGAGGATCAAGCCGAACGAGCTATTAGTAAAGCTAAGCTTCATGCATTGCTGCACGTCCACACGCTTCCTATCGACGTGGTGGTCTTCCACGGCTCTTCAGGGAGAACTGGTTTTGAGGTGGGTTTCCCGCTTAGATGCTTTCAGCGGTTATCCCTTCCGTACATAGCTACCCTGCAATGCGGCTGGCGCCACAACAGGTCCACCAGAGGTACGTCCATCCCGGTCCTCTCGTACTAGGGACAGATCCTCTCAATTCTCCTACACCCACGGCAGATAGGGACCGAACTGTCTCGCGACGTTCTGAACCCAACTCACGTACCACTTTAATTGGCGAACAGCCAAACCCTTGGGACCTGCTCCAGCCCCAGGATGTGATGAGTCGACATCGAGGTGCCAAACAATGCCGTCGATATGGACTCTTGGGCATCATCAGCCTGTTATCCCCGGCGTACCTTTTATCCGTTGAGCGATGGCCCTTCCACGAGGGACCACCGGATCACTATGGCCGTCTTTCGACTCTGCTCGACTTGTCAGTCTCGCAGTCAGGCAGGCTTATGCCATTGCACTCAACGAGCGATTTCCGACCGCTCTGAGCCCACCTTCGCGCGCCTCCGTTACCATTTGGGAGGCGACCGCCCCAGTCAAACTACCCGCCACACACGGTCCCGGATATGGTTGTACCGCGGTTAGATATCCATGACGACAAGGGTGGTATTTCAAGGGTGACTCCACCTCAGCTGGCGCCAAGGCTTCAACGTCTACCACCTATCCTACACATGTCGTGACGAATACCAGTGTGAAGCTGTAGTAAAGGTGCACGGGGTCTTTCCGTCTGACCGCAGGAACCCCGCATCTTCACGGGGAATTCAATTTCACTGAGTCTATGCTGGAGACAGCGGGGAAGTCGTTACGCCATTCGTGCAGGTCGGAACTTACCCGACAAGGAATTTCGCTACCTTAGGACCGTTATAGTTACGGCCGCCGTTTACTGGGGCTTCAATTCGGTGCTTGCACACCTCCTCTTAACCTTCCAGCACCGGGCAGGCGTCAGACCCTATACGTCGCCTTGCGGCTTCGCAGAGCCCTGTGTTTTTGATAAACAGTCGCCACCCCCTGGTCTGTGCCACCCCGACCTGGTTGCCCAAGCCGAGGTCTCCCTTCTCGCGAACTTACGGGAGCATTTTGCCGAGTTCCTTCAGCATAGTTCTCTCAAGCGCCTTGGTATGCTCTACCAGTCCACCTGTGTCGGTTTCGGGTACGGTTTATACGTGGGAGCTATTTCCTGGAACACCTTCGCTGCACCCCCAATCCAATAAGGAGATACAACACACGGCATCCGTCACTACCCACAAGCTGCAGAATATTAACTGCATTCCCATCGACTACGCCTTTCGGCCTCGCCTTAGGGGCCGGCTAACCCTGCGCCGATTAGCGTTGCGCAGGAACCCTTGGACTTTCGGCGAGAGTGTCTCTCACACTCTTTATCGTTACTCATGTCAGCATTCGCACTTCTGATATCTCCAGGACCCCTCGCGGATATCCCTTCGCAGACTTACAGAACGCTCCGCTACCGCGCATCCTAAGATGCACCCGCAGTTTCGGTGTATGGCTTGAGCCCCGGTACATTTTCGGCGCGGAACCCCTTACTTAGACCAGTGAGCTGTTACGCTTTCTTTAAATGATGGCTGCTTCTAAGCCAACATCCTGGTTGTTTTGGGAGTTCTACATCCTTTCCCACTTAGCCATAACTTAGGGACCTTAACTGGCGGTCAGGGTTGTTTCCCTCTCCACAATGGACGTTAGCACCCACTGTGTGTCTGCCGGATAGTACTTCTCGGTATTCGGAGTTTGGTTAGGATCAGTAAGGCGGTAAGCCCCCATAGCCCATCCAGTGCTCTACCCCCGAGAGTATTCATCCGACGCTCTACCTAAATAGATTTCGCGGAGAACCAGCTATTTCCGAGTTTGATTGGCCTTTCACCCCTAGCCACAGC
>NZ_QCYM01000044.1 GCF_003075075.1 Labrenzia sp. 011
AAGTTAAGCTGGTATTATCATCTTTTATTTTTCTAAAAAATTGGGCCACAGAGAGCTGTAAAGTTATTTCTGTAAAAAAAAATGCACCATTGGCATTCATAGATCCTGTTTTTAGTTTCTCTTTAATCAAATCAAATCAAATCAAATCAAATCAAATCAAATCTACCTAAGTTCTGTCCTTCTTCATCTTGTTCTAAAAACGGCCTTCCGTATTGTGGAAAAACCAATGCAAATCTCAGTGCTCCTCTACGAACTCCCCTCTTGCCGTAGATCGGTCAACATGTGTGTTTTTAGGTCATGATTTTTTTGTCATAACGTATGGATTTTACGGTCGTCCAACCCATGGGCTCACCAAAACCGGGTTTTAGGGCTTTAATTTCCAGTGGTAAAGATGATTCCTAGGTGCAAGTTGAACCATTGGGCATCGATGTCGTTTCCAAACAAGCGGTGATAATCGGCTCCCGCACTTATCTGGGCGGGTGTGTTAAGCGGTAGTCTTATTCCTAGACCCGCATTGATACCGGCAGATGTGCCACCCCCTTTGGCCCAGTAGGCCCCTGCTCCTGCCCGCGCAAACCACCTTGTCGATGGGGTGATGGGGAATAAACGCGCGGCATTTAGCGAAGCATTTAACCAGTATGGGTGCGGAGACAGGTTCGTGGGTTCGCCGGTAAATTGATGGAAACCAAGCTTTGCCTGCAATTCGGTGTTCGCACTGACGGGATAAATAAGATCCAATTGGGCATGGACATTGGCATCCAAAAGGTCGCTATAGTTTGCAAGCGGATGCGAGGAACCCAGTTCAAATCCATAGTGTAATTTCCGCTTGTCACGTCCGTCCGGTGTTCCGTTGCCATCGCAATCGGGGTTGACCATACAATCGGGGTCTTCTTGCCCATCGGGAATACCATCTCCATCACAGTCCGGGTCCAATAGACAGGGTAATCCGTCCCCGTCCCCGTCACCATCCTTTACTTCCTCTTCATCTGGTATACCATCCCCATCAAGGTCCCTTTCATTTTCTGTCGGAATGTTGACCGTAAAGGGCCCTATGGTTGCCGGTCCTTGACAGTCTTCCCCGAAAAATGAAGCCTCTACTTCCCATAAGCCCCCTTCCACGGTTTCAAAGAAGTCCGAAAAACAGCCGAATTCATCCGTGGTTACAGTTTTGTAAAAGGGATATCCGTCCTCCGTTATGTATTTCAGGACAATGTCGGTAAAGGGCATGGGAGGATTGGTACAGCCCCCGCTTACGATTCCACAGTTCACCTTCCCTGGGTCATATACTGCGGCCGTATTATATACGACATCGTCCCGGCGCTTATAGTTGCAGCTGTCCCGCACCGTAAGGTTTAAGTCTGTCTGATGGCGGAGTTGCACGTTGACGGAGCCTCCCCCAAGGGGAATCAAGGTATTTCCCTTGGCCTCCCAACTGCTGACCCGAATGGGCACGTCGGTACACACAGGGGCGTCTATAGGCGGTTGCAAGGTAAGGACGGCGTCGATTCTTTGCCCGGGATCTAATAGGGCTTTCCTAGGCGTAAGGGTATATACCCAATCATCGGGAATACCTTCGGGCCGAAAGTAATAGAGGGCCTGATAATTTTTGGGGTTGGTGAGTTTGAAATTATAATTCACCGCGGTGTATGGGCTGGCCGTTGTACTCGCAACCTCTTCGGTGTTTTGCTGCGCATCGTTGTTATTGGGGTTTACATCGTTGAAAACATTGGGAATCTTTACTTTGATACACGAATGTGGATCGCCATCGTCATTGGGTATCCAGTTTACGTAGAATATCTGCGTATCGCCTGCGGTTAATATGTCAAAGTGTTTTTTCTCCACAAAAATATTGAAGTCGGGATCCCCCCCTACGGTGTGATAAGGTTCCGATACCCTTACAAAAACGTCAAAGTCAAATGCATCGCCATCACCGGGGTTGTTGATTCTGACATAAATTCTGTTTACCTCCCCGGTAACGGGCTCATCTCCCCGATCCATGGGCGTACGCCCCTCATTCTCGTCAAAACCATCTTTCTGGGAGTCTATCCAGATGTCTGGACTGGTCCAGTGCGGATCGCCTACGGTGATGCGCACGTCATTATCGGTTTCTGGGGGGGCGTAGTTGATCGTCACGTCGTAGTCATCCCCTGTGCCCGCGGCAATGCTTATGTCGAGTCCGGTACCCTCTATATTATCGATACTTTCCCCAAGGGTCAGTGCGGCATCCTCCAGGGGAGGATTGCCTATGGGCGTGGTAAAATCCGTGTCCACAATGCGAACAGGCCCCTCCCCCTGCCCTATATTTTCATTGACCCGGTATAAAAGAACCCCATTTTCCGGGGCAAGGTCATCGATATCGCTCTGGCCATTACGACGGGCTTCCAGCATAAAATAAACGGTTTCATTGGCCAAACTGCCCGCTCCCGGGGTCAAGCCAATGGCAATTCCCTTTCCATTGGCTTCGGTCGATGTAATGTCATTGAGCCCGATGGTGGTGGAGGTGGTGCTTCCTCCCGCAGGTCGGGCCACAAAACTAATGGTCGATCCCTGATCGCTTATCCAGTTTACGAGTTCTTTTGACCAAGCCGAAAGACCAACGTTTTCCAAGGGTTTGGCCATAAGGTCCCAGTCATCCATATGAGGGCTATCGAATACAACGCCCGGATGGGCATGTAGGTTCCATATACCTAATTGGTTACAAAGATTATGGGTAAAAAGTTTTTCATCGTTGAAAATAGAGTTTACCGATACGGAAATAGGTCGGTCCAAGCCCGTAGGCAAATCGTAAGGCCATGGCCCGGTTGTTGCCCATTCCTGTACATATGAGGGGGAATTGATCACAAAGACCAATCGATCGATATCATCGGTTAGGTCTGCCGTACCCCGGTCAAAGACATCAGGGTCCAGCGTTAGCAACTTGTCTATTACCTCCTCGGTCATTTCAATCAGTGGGTTTTGGTTCGCCTGGTAGTAATTGGTATAAGCAAAATCCAAAGCGATACTTCCATCCGTAGGGAAATAAAGGGGTTCTACGCTGGTCTGCCCGTAGGAAGCCTCTTGAATATAACTGTTTGCCGCATCCATACGGTTTTGGACCGTTGGCAGGCCGGCAGCGGAACCACCGGGTTCCCGTAAGCGTACTACCAAGGTATTCTGGGTACCACTGGGTACAGGTGGATCGACAAAATCCCCTGAAGCTACCAGGGCATAACCTTGCCCAGGTTGCCCTACATTCACGGAGGTTCCGATTACCTGAATGGTGTAGACGCCTACTTCGGGTGTTGTGACCAGCACCATTTCCGCATTGTTGGTACTATCTGCAGTTCCCCCTGTTGTAGATTGGCCGCCTAAAAAATCGTTCCCAAAAAACGTCGTTGTCCCATCGGGAGCCGTAACAAGGAGGTCCAGGTCGTTGGTCAACACATTGCTGTCGCTGTCCGCCGTTCCCGGTGCGTCGGTATAGACCATACTTATTTTGAGGGGCTCCCCATTTGCCGCTACATTCAATCCATAGGTATGGGTCTCACCGGTAAACAGTCCTTCACTGTGTCTTACATCCCAAAGCCTGGTATTTCGGGCGTCACCTGCAAAGAACAAAGCATTGTCCATAAGTATGCCTCCCCAGCCTTCTTGGTTGCTTGGATACCCGGTTACCCCGGTCATATCTACCGTTGAATTGAGTAGGGTAGCCTTCATAAGGGCACCGGTAGGTGTAAAGCCATTGGAAGGAATTCGTGTGCCTGAAGGATAAAAACCTTCCTGGTAATATTGACGAATCAATGCGGCCGCTCCTGCCAAAGCGGGAGTGGAATAGCTAGTGGCACAAGACGCACGGGAACCTATCGTGCATGTTGTGTTTATGATGGGTGAGACAACGGCACATCCCACGGTAAACATTTCCGGTTTTCGCCTGCCATCTGGTGAAGGTCCTGTATTCCCGTCCCCAAAATTAGTCTCATTGTTATCGTCTTGGGTTGCACCGACACAGATGGCGTTTTTCGCCGTGCCCGGAGCCCCGAGTTCCTCCCCGTTGTTACCGGCAGAGCCTAGTATAATATGGTCCTCGTTGTTCCATAAAAAATCATCGGCATCAAAGGCTGTTTGATCGTACTGGGCCGTGCCGTTGGTGGACCAGCTGGAATTGTGCCAACTGTTGGTGTGTACATAGGCCCCATCTGCCTTGGCCGCTATAAGATCGGAAAGAAAGGTGGAGCTCGACCGTCCGCTGAACGTAATTTGGGCATTAAAGGCCATTCCGGGATTGTTGGAAGTCCCATTCGGATTGTTTATATCATCCCCTGCCGCAGTACCGGCGACAAAGGTCCCGTGGCCGTTCGTACCTGAAAGCGGTCCTCTTGAATTAACTACTTTCCTATGATCAGGACCGGGCGTATTGTCTACATTGTCAATAAAAAAACAATGATTGATATCCAGCTCGGTATCTTTTACGTGTATTATTTGGTTTTCCCCACGAATCCCATTGTTCCATATGGGAGTGGTTCCTGAGGCCCCGGATTGCATGGTTCCTGCCGTCGAGCCATTGTCCATATCATTTTCGGGTACTTCGAATATCCGTATCACCGTCGAAAAGCTGGCTATTTCGCGTAGGCCGGTTGTATTCGCCAGCTTGAATACCACTCTGGAGCCAAATCCATCTTTTCGTAAATCCTGAATTTCTATGGTTTCCGCATTTAGTCGACCAAGTAATTCGGAGAAGGATACAACGTCCGCTTCGCCCGTTAGATCCACAGATAGCAAGGTGCCGTTCATTTGCCGGCGTTCTCGGGTCTCGTATTTTTTTTGACCGATACCAGGT
>NZ_QCYM01000045.1 GCF_003075075.1 Labrenzia sp. 011
TCCACGGTATAGATCCCCGAACCCTCCTGCCGTCATCGCAGAAGGAAAATAGGTGGACGACTTTTACGCCGCCCGCAGCAGGACTATCCCGCCGCTACCGTGGTCGAATTTTGCACCGCCGATCTCAGCCAGATGGGACGGTTCGAGACCAATACGCTGACGGCCTACAAGAACCTGGCGGCGTTGGTTGATCTTTCTGGCAAGTGGATTAACCGGGTTCAACGGTTGCGCAGATCACCCAATCTGATCCTGGATATCGACAGTTCCGAAAGCCCGGTTCATGGCAACCAGGAAGGTTCTGCTTACAACGGTCATTTTGCCAAGACTTGTTATCATCCGCTGTTTGTCTTCAACCAGCATGGCGATCTGGAGAGATGTGCCTTACGCTCCGGCAACACGCATAGTGCGGATAACTGGCGAACCGTGCTTGATCCAATCGTCAAGCACTATCGTTGGTCCGGCCTGTGGCGCAAATATCTGCGTGACGATGCCGCCTTCGCCATCCCTGAACTGCTCGATTATCTGGAAGCCAATGGGTTTGGTTATGCCATCTGGCTGAAGGCCAACAAGGTTCTGCAACGGCGTATTGCCTATCTGCTCAAGCGCAGGCCCGGACGTCCCTCAAACAAAATCGAACGCCATTACGCCAACATCACCACATCAATCAGACTCATCTGGGGGATATCGGTTATAGCGGCGCGAAATTCGGCGCTTGCATCAGCAGTAAGCGCAGCTTCACCGATGCTATCTCCTGTAGCTGCGATGGTCTTCAATCGATCCGCGGCATCAATTAAGCTGCCAGCCGCATCGTCATACCCGCCTTCTTTCAAGTATCTGGCCGTGACAATGAATTGGTCAGCCAATTCACGAAACAAAATCACAAATGATGAGTTCATTTTTCACCTATGTGTGTTGAAGGTGGATATTCAAGATTTCAGGCGTTTAATCAGCAACCAGGTTGGGATCGACGTAAGCAGTATCAATTGGGACGAGAGAGAGATCCCAAGTATTCCACGAAAAGAAATCCAGTCACTTCGATGTGAAAACAATAAATTTGTGTAAAAAAAGGAATTTAAAAGGAAAATAAACGAGGCAAGCAACAGAAACCCTACAGAGCTACCAAGTTTGCTGTTTTTTTCATTCCTCACTTGCATTTCTTCAACAGATTTTCTAATTTTATCAAAGTGCCATAAGTAATAAACATTGCTTATCCCGTTCACACAGGTGGTAACCATATCTAGCGTTCGTGCGTGACTTCTTAACCTCTCTCCCCTATTCCGGCGCCCATGAGCGCCCTGTTTCCAACGCGTTGGCGGAATGACAAGCCACCATCCCTCGAGAAGTTCATGGAGGACTTCCCGAACGATTACGCGTGCGCCGAGTATCTGGAGCGGAAGCGGTGGCCTGGCGGGTTCGCCTGTCCGCATTGCGGCGGTCGCCGCGGCTGGCGCTTGGAGGCGCGGCCTTGGGTGTTCGAATGCGCAGGAGATGGCGACACGCAGGACGGAAGGCGATGCCGACGCCAAACATCTCTGATCGCGGGCACCGTCATGCACGGCACTCACATCCCGATCCGGAAGTGGTTCATCGCGGCTTTTCTTGTCGCGACGCACTCGAATGGAATTTCCGCCCTCCAGCTTCAGTCCAAGCTCGGGTTGGGGTCCTACAAGTCGGCCTGGCTGCTTCTGCACAAACTCCGACGGGCGATGGTAAACCCCGACCGTGAGAAGCTGTCCGGCACAGTCGAGATCGATGAGACCTTCATTCCGTATCGAAAAATCAGCGACCCCATCGATCTGGGGAGCGGCAATTGGTCGACGAACTCGCTGATCGTCGTCGGCGCCGTCGAAGTCAAATCCGGACGAAAGTTCGGACGGATCCGCCTCAAAAAGATTTGCCGCACCGCGCGAGTGGAGCTTAGACAGTTCGTGCTGGACAACACCGTGCCCGGAACGGACGTCATCACCGACGGAAAAACCGCATATGACGAGCTTGACGGCCGCAATCACTTCCCAAAGAATCTGAGCGAGAAAAACGCGCTGCCCGCACATATTCAGCTACCCGGAATCCACCGGGTCTTTTCGAACATGAAGCGGTTCAGCATGGGGGTCTATCATGGGCTCCGCGAGAAACATCTCGACGCATATCTGAACGAAATCGAGTTCCGCTGGAACCGCCGACGTCATTTCCAGACCAACCTGGACACGCTTCTTGGTCTGGGCGTCCGGCACCGTCCCGTCACCTATCGGGACATCGTCGGCGACACCTCCGAATGGAAGGTCCTGCACCGGAAAGAAATCTATCGTGCCGTCGATCCGGAACGCCTCAAGGCGGCGAAGCTCATCGCGAAAGCCGAGCGTAGGGACGCACTGGACGTTCTTGCGGAACTTCCGCGGGAGAAGCGAACCTATGAGCGGAAATCACCCTCCCGGCCGATATTGGCAATGCGGCCGGAGGATAAAAGGCGCGTGACACGGAGATATGCGCATCCGCCGAAGCCGTGGTGGACGGAGCAACAAGTGATGTGCCCTGCGTAAGTGATGAAATTCGGCCGTGTGTCCGATAGTTCCTTATTCCTTTGCGTCTCGATGTTTTCATGAGCGGTAAATCGGTCAAGAATGAGGCTCTGGCATGAGGAATGGATCATTGATAATTGCGGCCGCTCAAACCCTTGTTTCGGAAGATTTGTCTGCCAATGCGGCGTCAATAAAGTTGGTGCTTGTGGACGCTGCCCAGCAGGGCGCGCGACTGGTAAATTTCTGCGAAGGCGCACTCTCTGGCTATTCAAAGGCGCAGATTAAGTCGCCGGAAAACTGGGCATCCTTCAACTGGGCGGCCCAAGAGAGGGAGCTGCGAAGCATTGCTAACCTGTGCGGTGAACTTGGGATTTACGCCGTCGTGGGAGGTGCACACAAGCTAACGGCCAGTTTACGCCCCCATAACAGCCTTTATGTATTCTCAGATTCTGGAAGTTTGCTCACCAGATACGATAAGCGCTTTCTTTCAAATTCCGAGATCAACGACTGGTACACGCCCGGTGCTGACCCGATCATATTCGAGGTCGACGGATATCGGTTCGGTTGCGCTCTCTGCATAGAGTCGCAGTTCCCGGAAGTGTTCATGGAATACGAGCGGAACGGTGTGGATGCCGTGCTCTTCGGTTCGTATGGAATTCCGGAATATTTTCAGATCGCTTTGAGGGCGCACGCTGGTCTTAACTGCATTTGGATCAGCGCCGCGACCCCGGCTCAGGAAGCGCCCAATGGTCCTGCCGGAATTGTGGGACCCGACGGCATTTGGTCGTCGCGAAGCTCGGAAAACCCCATTTCGTGTTTTTCGATGACTGTTTTGGACAGAAGTAATCCTGCCTACGATATCCCGCTCCAGAAGGCTCGTCCATGGAGGGCAAGAGCCCGTCTCGGTGACATCTATCAGGAAAAAATGGTCTTGGATGCACGGAGCCAGAACAAAAGTTCTTACTGAGACTTGAGCCCTTCGAGGACCAAGTGCAGCATCTAAGGATGCCATCAAGATCGAAACTCGGATTGTTATTTCTTCATGCTCTTCCGCTTGACGGCTCGATGTGGGCGGGGCAAGGCAAATTGCTCCCGAACTCAACCTATACGCCAACACTCTATTCTCTTGGAGCCTCCGTCGAGGATTGGGCTGCTTCCGCTTTGCGTCAGGTAAGAGAAGAACGACTTATTGTCGTGGGCTGTTCGGTTGGAGGTTCGTGTGCACTGGAAGTGGCGGCGGCTGCTCCTGAGAGAGTTGCCGCATTGGTTTTGATTGGCACGAAGGCTCGCCACAATCCAAACTCACAGCTGTATGCGTCCGCGCTTGATTTGATAACGGAGCAAGGTTTGGAGGCCGCCTGGGCGGCTTTCTGGGCTCCTCTGTTTTCGCAAAAAGCTAGTTCGGCGGCAGTAAATGCCGCCAAAGAGATTTTCAATCGGCAGTCTGCCAATGATATTGCAAATGGGATTGCGGCATTTCACACAAGACCGAGCCGTGACCAATTTTTATCGCGCTTTTCAGGATCGCTGACGGTTGTTTCTGGAGAGGATGATGTTGCGCCAGGTGTCGAGGTAAGTACGAAACAGGCTGCTTCCGCCAGCAAAGGCACGTTGGAGATCATTCCGGAGTGCGGTCACTATGTGCCGCTGGAAAAGCCCGAATACCTAAACAAAATTCTTCGAGACGTCATATCCGCTCACGGCACAATTTGAGGGATACTGTCCTTTCTCGTCGTCAGTCCCGTTTTTTGGTGTGAATTTCCGACGGATATCTGTCTGCGCAGAGGCGAATCTGTTCAACTGCAATGAGTTAAACCAGTTTCGCCTCTCCTTTACACTACATGTGGTGTGTCCCTGAGCGAACGGGATAAGCAATTAATAAACAAGGCAGAACGCGATAGAAAGAGCAGACGTATAGT
>NZ_QCYM01000046.1 GCF_003075075.1 Labrenzia sp. 011
GGATTCATATGCTCGATTTGTTTTTGCAAATCGGTGGCGATTTTGACGAGATGCATGCATTCGTTTCCAACCTCTATTGGAATCTCCCTGGTATCGAGGACAATGTATTTGCGATTTTACGAAATTCGCAAACAGGTACCTGCGCATCCTTGCATTCTACCATGACCCAATGGCGTCACCTCTTCTCCTTTGAGGTGTTCTTAGAACGCGGATATATGGTGCTGAATGGTCTGAAGACACCTTCCGGAACCTATGGTACTGAAGAATTGACCATCGCGAAAAACCGTTCAAAGGCCCCAGCAGCATCGTGGGAAGACGAGGAAGTTCATCGCTACGATGTGGACCAATCCTGGGAACGAGAGATGTCCAATTTCGTGGCGGCGGTGAATGGCCAAGCCAACCAAATAAAGCGGGACTCTTTCGAAGCTCTTCGCGTCATGCAAATGATCGATCGTATCTATGACAATGAAAGTCATCTTAGCGAGCAACTTTTCACAAAATTGAATGGTGAGAACAACTAATGTCCGGCACTAAGGATTTTTTTGGTCCATATTTCAGCGAATATCAGAAACTCGCCTTCGATGACGGTGTCATTCCCCTAGTTGAGCATTTCGCTGAAATCGCACTTCGGGTTCGCGATGGGGGAAATAAGATGATGTTCGCAGGGAATGGAGCCAGCGCCTCTATTGCGGAGCATGGCGCAGTCGATTTCACCAAGCAGGGCAAGGTCCGAGGCGTGACATTCCATGACCCAAACCTGATGACATGCTTTGCCAATGATTTTGGTTATGACCACTGGGTCGCTAAGGCAATTGAACACCTTGGCGATGATGGTGATGTTGTGGTGCTGATTAGTGTAAGTGGAGAATCTCCTTCAGTTGTGAACGCGGCCAAGTATGCAAAAAGCCGCGGAATGACTGTGGTCGCTTTTACCGGTCGTAATTCCAAAAATTCTTTGGCCGTGCAGGCTGACTTGAACTTCTTTGTTGCTTCTGATGCCTACAACGTAGTTGAAAATATCCATAGTATTTGGCTAACGACCACGGTTGATTATGTCATCGGCAAGGCTGTCTACGAAACGCGCGCATACGAGCTTTGAGCACGGGAGGCGGAAGGTTGGCTATTTCAGCAGACGAGAAGATTTACGTACGTAGTCAACGAACCCCATTGGATGCGGTGACATTGGAGAAAGGCAGGATTCCAGCTTCGACGTCGGAAGCCTATCGATTGGTACGTCAATCCTTGACAGGTGACGTTGGATACGGGGCGGCTTGGAAACTCGGTGGAACGACCGAGGTGACGCAAAAAATTTTTCAGGTGTCAGACCTTTATTTTGGCGCTCTTCACGAGAGTGAAATGGCGGTTCTTCCGGAGATTGCACCACCATTTGAGACCTTTGAGTTGAAAGGCGAAGCCGAGTTTGCAATTAGAATCTCCTCGTCAGCGGCTTCTTATCTAGATTCGGCCGGTGAATTACCTTCGGAGGTGGCTTCGGATGAACTTTTCGATGCTTGGTGCATCGCTCTAGAGCTGCCCTCCTCTCCCATATTGAATTTAACCGACGCTGGCGTTGTCGCACTTTTGGCCGACCGGTGCGCTGCGGGTTTTCTGGCATTGGGAGCGGCACGTGATTTCGACGAGACGTTCTCTTGGACCAACAAGCCATTATGTATCAAGGCGGATGGACAGGAAGTGGCAGAGGGGGGGGTGGAAAACTTGTTGTGGGATCCAGTTTCTTGCGCACGAAAATTCCTCCGTGAAGCAAGGTGCCAAGGGTACTCTTTGAAACCCGGTCAGTGGATTTCCACTGGCGGTGCGACGCCCTGTGTTCCCTTCCAGCAAGGGGCGCATGTGAAAGTGTATTTTGACGGTCAGGAAGAAATAGCCTTCTCGGCGGGGGGGGGGGCTGGTGCAGATTGATCTGGAGGAACTACAGTCAATTCTTCGATCTGCAGGGCTGCTTGTCACCGAGCGCGGCGTAGCAGAAGTTTCGAACAAGTCTTCGCTCGACTATGTGACTGATATTGATCTTCTAGTTGATCATTTTTTGACCGAAGATTTGGCGAGGTTTACTCCTGGAATTCCAGTCTTTAGCGAAGAACGATCAATGTCTAGACCTCAAGGGGCATTCTGGATCATTGATCCGGTGGACGGCACGCACAACATGATAGCAGGTATTCCGCATTACGCTGTCTGCGCCGCGTTGTTTACAGATACTTGTGCCGTTGCTGCGGCTGTTCTAGATATAGCTTCCGGTGATCTATTTGTTGCACAGAAAGGTCAAGGTGCATTTCTGAATCAGAATAGGCTTTCCATGCCCACTAAGCCATCAACATTGGTGGGTGTCTCTAGTGGCATGACCGATAGGCTCGTCCGGTTCCCCGAGTGCTACAAAAAGTTGCGTCAATTAGGGAAGATTCGGAATCTCGGTAGCCAGGCTCTTCATTTGTGCCAAGTAGCTATTGGTCGTTTCGGCTTCACCTTGTCCGAGGAGGCAAGATTTTGGGATGATGCAGCTGGTCGGCTGATCGCAGAAGAAGCCGGGGCCGTCTATCGATCTTTCGCTGCATCTAACGAGGACGATCTAATGAGGCTGGCCTTTTCGAAAGCACCCCTTCAGAGTGTATGCAGTCATCCTGACTTTGCCGAAGACCTCGAGGCCCTGCTTGGAAACGTATGGTCTCGCTCCTCTTAAATTTAAGATATTGGATTAGGATATGTCCGGTAAGCTGATTGCAATGATACCTGCGCGCTTGGGATCTCAGCGCTTGAAAAAGAAAAATCTGGCGTTGTTGAATGGATCTCCGTTGATTGCGCATGCAATTCGTAAGTGCTTCTCCGCAGGATGCTTTGACGAAGTTTGGGTAAATTCCGAGAGTGACGAAATAGCAGAGGTTGCGAGGTTGGAAGGTGCGAAATTCCATTCGCGTCCTGAAGAGTTGGCGAACAACGTTGCGACCTCAGAAGACTTTGTCGGTGAGTTCTTTCGAGCTCATGAATGTGAGGCCATGTTTCAGGTGCACTCTATTGCACCACTTTTGACGGCAAGCGAAGTCGCCGGTTTCGTTGAAGCTTATCGTTCTGCTGATCACGATGTTTTGCTGTCTTGTATTCATGATCAGATTGAAGTGGCCTATGATGGGCGTCCTGTGAATTTTACATTTGCGGAAAAGACCAATAGCCAGGATCTCAAGCCTCTCCAGCGCATAACGTGGTCTATTACAGGGTGGCGGCGATCCGTGTTTTTAGGTGCGCTCGATCAAGGTGAGACGGCGACCTATCATGGGCGCGTCGGTTTCTACCCGGTGGGTCCAACTGCAGGTCATGTAATTAAAACGCAAATGGATTTGGACATCGCCGCAGCGCTTTTGAATTTGGGATTGGAAGCGTAGCTTCCGAAGATCCTATGATCGTGCTTGTGATTCAGTACAAACAATTGGGAACGACCGGCGATGGGCATACCTCTGCCGATTATACGTAGGGTTCAGAAAATTTTACCGGGAACCTCGCGATCGTTTCAAGCCAGCTACGATCAAGTGACGAACGCAATACTGGCGCCGTGCACTGATGTCATAAGCTTTGATATTTTCGATACTTTGCTTGTCCGCCCAATCGTTGAACCCTCGGATTTGTTTGTTCTATTGGAAGGCAAGTGGCGGGAGCTAGGACGTGAGGATACCTTCTTAGACTGGCGAAAGCATGCCGAGCGATCTGCAAAATTAAAACTGTCTACCATGGGGTCTGATCGAACTGAACCGACTCTTTATGCTATTTATGAATCGTTTAAGGAGCTCACTGGGCTCTCGGACCAGGATGTGGATAGTCTTTGCC
>NZ_QCYM01000047.1 GCF_003075075.1 Labrenzia sp. 011
GGACTAAGCCGCTCGCGCGGCAATGGTGCTCGTGGCGGGCGATTGGGATGATCTTCACGGCGTGTTTTGCGGATAGGCGGTTCTGTCTGACGATTGGGGTGTTCTCAATCATCAGACAGGAGGTTCCCATGACGGAGGAGAGAACCACGCCGCTGCGCGAGCGTATGATCGAAGACATGCGTATCCGTGGCATAGGCGAGAAGGCTCAGCAGAGCCATATCCGGGCCATCAAGGATTTTGCGTCTTTCCTTGGACGCCCACCCGACACGGCGACGCCGGAAGAGCTGCGCAGCTATCAATTGCACATGACGAATGCGGGGGTGTCGCCTTCGACATTCAATGTTCGGATCGTCGCGCTCAGGTTCTTTTTCGGCACGACCTGCGGGCGCGAGGACATGAAGGGGCACATGCAGTTCCGGCGCAAGCCGCGGCCGCTGCCCATTGTCCTGAGCGTGGAAGAGGTCGCGGAGTTGATGGCTGCCGTACCCGGACCAGGCCTGAAGTATCGCGCGGCGCTAGGCATCAGTTACGGCGCCGGGTTGCGGGCTTCGGAAGTTTGCCATCTCAAGGTCAGCGACATCGACAGCAACCGGATGCTGATCCATGTCGAAGAGGGCAAAGGCGGCAAGGATCGCAAGGCCATGCTGGCCCCTGGTCTGCTGGAACTTCTGCGCGATTATTGGCGTGAGGCTCGGCCGCAGGGCTGGCTGTTTCCGGGCAAACCGAAGATCAACCCGATCTCGCCGCGCCAGTTGAACCGGGCCTTCACCTCGGCCAAGCACATGGCGGGCATCGCCAAACCCGCGACGTTGCATACGCTCCGCCACAGCTTTGCCACCCACCTGTTGGAAGCGAATACCGATGTGCGGGTGATCCAGGTTCTGCTCGGCCATGCCAAGCTGAGCACAACGGCCCGCTACACGCATGTCGCCACCAGGACGATCCGCGATACGGTCAGTCCCTTCGAGCGGCTGAAGCAGTTGCAGGATCAGACGCTGAGGCGCGGACCGGAATAACCCGCTCGGGGTGTCCCGGCAAAAGCTGGAGATTGCGGACATCTTCCGGGCTCATGGTCCCGCGTGGCGGCGGGCCAATGCCGGGCATGTCAGCCTCAACCAGCTCAAGGTCATGTCGGCAATCGAGACCTGTCGGACAGAGGCCCTTGGCGGGCATGTGGCGGCCTGTGCCAAGTGCGGCCACCAGCATATCGCCTACAATTCCTGCAAGAACCGGCATTGCCCAAAATGCCAGGGACCGGCAGCCCGGGACTGGATGGCCGCCCGGGCCGAGGATTTGCTGCCAGTGGAGTATTTCCACGTGGTCTTCACGCTACCGGCGGAGATCGCGCGGATTGCGTACTGGAACGAGAAGACGGTCTACGATCTTTTGTTTCGCGCTTCTGCCGAGACCTTGACCACCATCGCCGCCGATCCCCGGCATCTAGGCGCGCGCATCGGCATGACCAGCGTGCTGCACACATGGGGCTCGGCACTCACCCATCATCCGCATGTCCACATCATTGTCCCCGGCGGAGGCCTATCTCCGGATGGCACGCGATGGATCTCTTGCCGTCCTGGTTTCTTCCTGCCGGTCAGGATCCTGTCCCGATTGTTCCGGCGTCTGTTTCTGCAGGGGTTGATGGCGCTGCATCGTGCGCGTGATCTGGTCTTCTTCGGTGATCTGGCCGGGCTGGCCGAAGATGACGTCTTCACGGCATGGCTCGCGCCCCTGCGCAGAGCCGAATGGGTGGTCTACGCCAAACCGCCCTTCGGCGGCCCAAAGGCCGTGCTGGCCTATCTCAGCCGCTACACCCACCGGGTGGCCATCTCGAACCGCCGCCTGATCAGCGCCGATGCCCGGACGGTCACGTTCCGTTGGAAGGACTACCGGCTCAAGCGTCGCAACTGCCAGAAGGTTATGCGTCTGGCCACCGGCGAGTTCATCCGCCGTTTCCTGATCCACGTGCTGCCCGACGGCTTCCACCGCATCCGCCACTACGGTCTTCTGGCCAGCGCCGGCCGCAAGACCAATGTCGCAAAGATCCGCGCTCTGCTCGGAGCGGAAACGGTCAAACAGGATCAGCCATCAAGCGCCGAGATCGTTCCGCTCACGCTGAGAGAGCCATGCCCGGACTGCGGCGGCCCGATGCGCATCGTCGAGATATTCCGACGCGGCCATAAGCCCCGGTCCCGTGCACCACCAAGACAGGAGGCAGCATGACGACCTGTCCGCCACAGTGCCAAAAGCCCATCCGGAAAGACACTACATTCCGGGAGCGCATCGGTGTGCGCCAAATGCCGTTGAACGCCGTAAAATCTTCGAAACTGACAGAAAGAGACTGTCCGATCTGCTTCCGATCAACCCGTCCTAAACCATCCGGCCTGCACGTTTGCTCATGCCAACGGCGTGCAACAACACAATAGAAACCCGCTGCGTGCCTCTTTCCCCATAGACCCCCCGCCAAGGCCCCGCGGCTTCCTCCTTCCGAGGTTTGTCAACGCGGACCGATGCCTGCTCCGCGGCAACCGCCACACAGCGGCCCGCATCGAAAAACCTTCAGGG
>NZ_QCYM01000048.1 GCF_003075075.1 Labrenzia sp. 011
TGAGATCGGCGGTGCAAAATTCGACCACGGTAGCGGCGGGATAGTCCTGCTGCGGGCGGCGTAAAAGTCGTCCACCTATTTTCCTTCTGCGATGACGGCAGGAGGGTTCGGGGATCTATACCGTGGAATTGTATTTGAAGGTCCGTCTTGCGTGCTCCGAAGGGATGACACAGCGCGAGGCGGCGAAGCATTTCAACATATCGCGCGATACGGTTC
This sequence comes from Labrenzia sp. 011, assembly GCF_003075075.1. Classification (GTDB taxonomy): domain Bacteria; phylum Pseudomonadota; class Alphaproteobacteria; order Rhizobiales; family Stappiaceae; genus Roseibium. Next base: position 217 of record NZ_QCYM01000048.1, read on the forward strand.
GCAAAATGCTGTCGTATTCGACGCCGCCCGGCTATCAGCGCCGGTCACCGGTGCGCCGTCCGAAGCTGGATGCGTTCGTTTCGACCATCGATCGATGGCTGGATGAGGACGTGAAGATGCCGCGCAAGCAGCGCCATACGGCCAAGCGGGTGTTCGATCGGCTGCGAGACGAATGTGGCTTCACCGGCGGCTACACGATCATCAAGGATTACATGCGCGAGCGAGCACAGCGTCGCCAGGAGGTGTTCGTGCCGCTGTCGCATCCGCCCGGGCATGCGCAGGCCGATTTCGGCGAGGCGATGGTGGTGATTGGCGGCGTTGAGCAGAAGGCGCATTTCTTTGTGTTCGATCTACCGCACAGCGACGGCTGCTATGTGCGTGCCTATCCGGCGGCGGTGTCGGAAGCCTGGGTCGATGGCCATGTCCATGCATTCGCCTTCTTTGGCGGAGTACCGCAATCGATCGTCTACGACAACGACCGCTGCCTTGTGGCCAAGATCCTGGCCGACGGCACCCGCAAACGGGCTTCCCTGTTCAGCGGGTTTCTGTCCCACTACCTGATCCGGGACCGCTATGGCCGTCCGGGCAAAGGCAATGACAAGGGAAGTGTCGAGGGGCTTGTCGGCTATGCCCGGCGCAACTTCATGGTTCCGATCCCGCAGTTTGCGACTTGGGATGAGCTCAATCTCTGGCTGGAGGAGCAATGCCGCAAGCGCCAGCGCGACAGGCTGCGGGGCGAGAGCGAGACGATTGGGGAACGCTTGCTGCGCGATCTGGCCGCCATGCGCCCGTTACCGGCTTCGCCCTTCGATGCCTGCGACCAGGCCAGCGCCCGTGTCACGGCCCAGGCTCTGGTGCGCTACAAGACCAACGACTATTCGGTTCCCGTCGCCTATGGCCATCAGGACGTCTGGGTCCGAGGCTATGTCGACGAGGTGGTGATCGGTTGCAGCAGTGAGATCATCGCCCGCCATCCCCGGTGCTGGGAACGGGAAGACGTCGTCTTCGACCCGCTGCATTACCTGGCGCTGATCGAGCAGAAGATCAATTCTCTGGATCAGGCCGCCCCGCTCCAGGGCTGGGACCTGCCGCAAGAATTCGCCACGTTGCGCCGCCTGATGGAAGCAAGAATGGGCAAGCACGGCCGTCGTGAGTACGTGCAGGTGTTGCGTCTCATGGAAAGCTTCGAGCTTGCCGATCTGCATGCCGCAGTGAAGCAGGCCCTCCAACTCGGAGCGATCGGCTTCGACGCCGTCAAGCACTTGATCCTGTGTCGGGTGGAACGCCGGCCGCCGAGGCTGGACCTGTCGATCTATCCCTACCTGCCGAGGGCGACCGTCGAGAAGACTTCGGCGAAGGCCTATATGCACCTGCTCGGCGATGCTGAAGAGGAGGACGCGGCATGAGCACCGAAGCGCCTGACACTCCCCCTGCGATCCTGCTTTCCCACCATCTCAAAACCCTCAAGCTGCCGACCTTCCAGCGGGAATATCAGAAGCTGGCCCGGCAATGCGCCACCGAGGGCGTGGATCATACCGGATACCTCGCCCGTCTTGCGGAAAGGGAGATGATCGAGCGGGACCGCCGCAAGGTCGAACGCCGCATCAAGGCGGCAAAGTTCCCGGTCGTCAAAAGCCTCGACAGCTTCGACTTCGCCGCCATTCCCAAGCTCAACAAGTTGCAGGTGCTGGAACTGGCCCGTTGCGAATGGATCGAGCGCCGCGAGAACGTGATCGCCCTTGGACCGAGCGGCACAGGCAAGACGCACATCGCCCTCAGTCTCGGCCTGGCTGCATGTCAGAGGGGCCTGTCCGTCGGCTTCACGACCGCCGCCGCACTGGTCAGTGAGATGATGGAGGCCCGTGACGAACGGCGTCTGCTCCGTTTCCAGAAACAGATGGCCGCCTGCAAGCTGCTCATCATCGATGAACTGGGCTTCGTGCCGCTCTCAAAGACCGGGGCGGAATTGCTGTTCGAGTTGATCTCGCAACGCTACGAACGCGGAGCGACTCTGATCACCAGCAATCTTCCCTTTGACGAATGGACGGAAACCCTGGGATCTGAACGTCTGACCGGTGCGCTGCTCGACCGCGTCACCCACCACGTCAATATCCTCGAGATGAACGGCGACAGCTACCGCCTCGCCCAAAGCCGCGCTCGAAAGGCAGGCTGATCCCCACCCGAAAAATCGCAGCGCACGCATGAGACCCCCGCTCGGGCTACGCCCTCCCGGCGGTCTCATGCGTGCGCCGCAAGTGGACGACTTTTACTCCGCCCATTGGACTGATTTTGCTCCGCCGTTGACA
>NZ_QCYM01000049.1 GCF_003075075.1 Labrenzia sp. 011
CAGTATTCTTGCAATCGAGTTTCGCGTATCCAAAGGTATGATTGCCGAAGATCGCTGCGCTAATTTTTTCAGAGGTCGAAATTTGACCAGTGAGCCGCAAGCTACTGGCTGTACTATGGTTTTCGAATGGTACGGCCCTGAAGCAAATACCAATGGACTTAGCATATCAAAATTTGAAACAGATAAATTGTACCACCAAGGCAAATGGAGATCGGTCTTAGTTCCCGGATCGTCGAAAGGGCTGATTTTCAAAACCGTAGAGTTGGACGATTCCAATCGAGAGGAGCTGTCAAATAAAAGATGGAAGTGGCACTTCAGAAATAATCATCGGACCAGACTTATAAGAAAATTTAATTTTTATTTAGACAAGGAAGTGAGTGTTCTCTGGTATGATTGAATCAAATTAAAAAAAGTTGTTGTCCTCTTGTTTTTATCTGCATGTCATTATCTTCGACAGGCCACTGTAAAAATTTCAACGTTGCTTAATAGTAATCAGCGGTGTTGAAACATAGGAGGGATATTCTTGTGTTTTGTATGTATTAGGAACATTGCTCCCTCAATTATTTTGAGTTTCTAGCCAGGCGAGAAACCTTTGCCCCGCGCTTGAACCCTTGCCCAGCGGCGAGCGTCCGATGCCAACCAAAGAGACAAAGCCGCCGATCCGCACCAGCGGACGGCGACGTTTTAGGAGGACGGGAGTACCGTCAAACAGAGCGCCCCAAAGTCCTGTCGCTTGCGACGCCAAAGGCGATCTCGGCAACACGGGAGATGCGGCCCAGAGCCGTATCGAATGGAGCGGGCAGACGCAGATCAGGGCTATTGGATCAGGCGGGATGGGACGGTTTAAGCTGGAAGAGACAGGTTCCAAGAGCGTGTGACGCACGCGGCAATAAAGCCGGCGCCTGGCGCCACCATACCCGAAACGCGCAAGGGATGGACGCCCCATGGCCGAGACTACAGGCTCGGTTCACGACAGCCCGGTCCCACCAAGTGGGATGCGCTATAGTTTACTTCCCACATGACATTGTTTTCATTGATGTAACTGCACGCTTTCGATAACTTGTAGTTGAATTTGCAGAAAGGCATTGAGATGAAAGCTGGTCCCGTAACCGTGCGGCAATTATTGGAGAACAGACAGCGGTTCTGCGTACCGATTTATCAGCGCCACTATGTATGGGAACGGGACAAACAGTGGGCACCGTTTTGGAATGACATCCGCACAAAGGCGATCGAACGCTTGAACGGTCGCGAACGCCGTTTCTCCCATTTCATGGGTGCGGTGGTCATGGAAGCACGCGGGTCCGCATCATCTCGGCAGGTGACGTCCTTTCAGGTCGTGGACGGGCAGCAGCGAATGACCACATTCCAACTCTATCTGGCCGCCGCGCGCGATTACGCCAAGCAAGCCGGTTTCGACTACACCGTAGAGAGGATCGAGGGCTATATTTTCAACGAAAAGCAGCACCTCATGGAGGAGCCGGAGGTTGAAAAATTCAAGATATGGCCGACCCAATATGACCGTGAATTGTTTCAGGACATCATGAGCCTTGGCAGGCCGGAGCTCCGCAAGAAGTACCTGCAGCATTTCTACAAAGGCCGTGACCGCATCTACGATTACAAATCCGTGCCGAACTTGCTCGGCGCGTATGGCTACTTTTTTGATCGCATCCGTAATGCGGTTGAGACGGACGATCTTGAAGACGATTTTGCGGAATCCATAGACCAGGACGAGGAAGCTGAAGACGCGACGCCGGTAGAGGATCAAGACAGAGCCGCGATGGAGCTACGGCTCGACGCACTTTATGAAGCCCTTATCGAAGAGTTCAAGGTCGTCGAAATAACCCTGGAAGAAGGCGATGACGCTCAGGTGATTTTCGAGACGCTCAATGAGCGAGGCGAACCGCTTCTCGCCGCGGATCTCGTTCGCAACAATATTTTCCATCGCGCAGACGCCAGACAAGAGAACGCCGAAAAGCTCTTTGAATAGATGGAGTGGTTGCCGCTCTACCCACCTGACGCATTCTATTGGAGGATCGTCGGGTTAAGTCCAATGGGTGGAGAGGAAGGCGAGCATGACCAAAGAGACGATGATCGGGATCGATCTGGC
>NZ_QCYM01000050.1 GCF_003075075.1 Labrenzia sp. 011
TCTTTATTGTAATTGCTATATTTATTTCTCCTTTGGCATCTGCAGTTCGTTGTCTTCCCGCTAACAATGTTATAAACATCAAGGGTCATAGTTTTTTTGCAGTAAGTGCATTTGGCTTGGATCAGTTGTCTGCTTCGTTCGCCCCGCCAAATTTTTGAAACAATTTTCAAGGTTCCTAGGTTTAATTTTTTGATTTCCTGCAGTCTTTCTGTGAGAGATACAGCACGTGGGTGCAGATTACCTTTTTTGAATTGTCCGTCATGCTTCATATTAGCCTCCTATGTTGGAGGTAGTATTTTTGGACCTGTTAGTTGGATTGAGTAGGGGATGTGCGCGCTAAAATGCTTCACCTCCCATTCCCCAATATTTGGTCGGAACAGCCTTGGCTTGGAAGCGCTTCATGGAGATGGTGTCTTTCTCCATGGCAAGGAACGCCTCTGTGGTCATGCCCATGGTGCGGGCAGCCGTCGATGCGTGGATATCCCCGCCTGACCTGTAGATGTCGATCATGGTGCGTTCATTGGCCATCCATGCGGCCACGCGCAGCTCTGCCTGCGACAGATCGGCCTCCAGTATCTTCCAGCCCGGGGGAGCCTCGAACACCCGGCGGAAGGCCTTGACCACTTCCTTCATTCCGCCCTTGCCGCGCTTGGGGAAATTCTGCGCGTTGGGGTTGGCCGACGCGGTTCTGCCGGTGACCGTGCGGTGTAGCAGGAATGACGGGTGGATGCGATCCTTATAGATGTATTTCCAGAAACCTCTGGGGTCTATCTCACGCCCGGTCTCCTCGTCCGTGTAGGCTGGGGGGCCCACGTAGGTGCCGCGCATCTTCTCCAGCCGCGTGAAGTCCATATACTGCGCGACAAAGGAAATCTCCCCGAAGTAGGGGAGGTGGTCCTTGGCGGACGTGCTGGCAATCTTCTGGTCGTCGGGCAGCTTCTGCGTTGACTTGGTGAACACCCTCGGTGTCAGGCCAAACCCGTCTTCCGAGAACAGGATGTCCCTGACAAAGTCTGGACGGCTGAACTTCAGTCCTACCTCTTCCCCCTTCTTGATCTTGGTATGCCTGCGTCTAACGTTTTTTAAGAGCTGTGGGATATGATGAAATGTGCGATGCCCAATGTACCTTGGTGCAGCGTTTCGGTGCGGCTCTCCTTTCCGGAGAAGTCAATCAGCCAAAATCCGATAAACTGAGGCGCGGCCAATTCCCAATCGATTGGCAATCTCTGTTGGTTTTATCCCCTCAGCGTGCATGGTCTTAACTTGGGTAGCTTTTGCTCTGGCGGTCGGAGCGCGGCCCTTGTACTTGCCTTCCCGTTTTGCTTTGGCAATGCCTTCGCGTTGGCGTTCAAGCATGATTTCACGTTCAAACTGGGCGACTGCTGCAAACATGTTGAGAAGCAATCGATCGCTGGGTGAGGAGGTATCGACACACTTCCCCCCAAAATCGAGCAGGCGAAGGGCAACTTTCTTCTGTTCAAGCATCTCCACAATTTGGTGTAAGTGTGCAGCGGAGCGCGCTAGGCGGTCGAGACGCGTTGCGATCAGAACGTCACCTTCCCTGACGAAATCAAGCGCGAGTTCCAACTGATCTCGTTTGGCAACCGAGGATATCTGCTCGGAAAAAAGCTTCTCGCTACCTGCTTCTCTCAAGGCATAGATCTGCGCTTCTAATCCCGCGACCTGATCAATGGAAGAGGTTCTTGCATAACCAACCAGCATGGAAAATCCTTGTCTCACTAGGATCTAGACATTGTACCATGCAGGAGTATCGCTGTCTCAAAATACTCTAGTGAGACACCTTTTTGTTTCAGGCTGATGTCTCGTATGAACCTGCTCCAATGAGATGGTGCTAGAGCTGTGAAAGACCAAGTTGCAACTGTTGCTTTCCAAGCTTGGAGGGCCGACAGTGATATCGTTTTCAAAAACTGCAAGGACAATCACACGGCAGAAAGGAGTGAGCTAATGCTTGAAGAGGCTGCATGGATCGCAGGAATTGTCGCTGCAATCGCTGCTGTATTG
>NZ_QCYM01000051.1 GCF_003075075.1 Labrenzia sp. 011
AAGCTAGACCGTAAAAGCAAGAAGAATATCTAAGCATAAAAGTGGGCTATCAGTGAAAAATCTACCCTAATTCCTAGGGTAGATTTTTTTATTGACTTCAAGTAATAACTAGTATCCAGGGTTTTGTATGAGTAGATCGTTTTTATTCACTTCCTCCCTGGCTATGGGCCTATAGTACATTTTATCGTCCCACACCCTAATTTCCTTATCCGTATTGTTTACGACCTTGTAGGTATAGTCGTAGACGTCTTTATCGTGCTTATAGGGTTCGTGTGGCGTGGCGCCAGGTTTAAGGGTTGCCTTGATGTTTATACCGGTCACGGGTCTTCCAACCGTCTCTTCTGGAATCAACCATCTTCGGGCATCATGGTACCTGTGCTCTTCGAACGCGAGTTCAATACGTCTTTCGTTTCTATACCGTTCCACTAAAGCGGCGCCCGTATCGGTCACCTCGGGCATGCCTACACGATATCTGATTTTGTTCAGCCAGGCTAGGGCTTCGCCTTCTTCCCCTGTTTCTATACAGGCCTCTACATAGTTCAATACAACTTCGGTATAGCGTATAAATGGCCAAGGTATTTCTTGGGCGTTTGAAAGGTTGTCCGCTAGGGCAGGGTTGGGGTCGATGAATTTTCTAAGGTTATATCCGGTAAAGCTACCGTTCCAGTTTTCAATCGTCGATGAGCGGGTATCCAAGCCGTTAATGGTACCGTCGGCACCTTCATAATAACCGGTTTGTATTTGATTTACGGGATCTAAAGGAGCAACGTCCGATGGACGTGGTTTCCAATCGGCGCCATCATAAAGAATCGTCGCATAAAACCTTGGGTCCCTGTCCGCATAGGGATCTTTGGCGTGCTCGGGGTTGTCCCAGTCAAACTTAGATCCGTCCATCATTTCGTAATCGTCGACCAGCAATTGAAGGGGGGTGTTTGTCGACCAGTTATGGTATCCGTTAGGCCCATTGTTCAGGCCAAAATTGATTCCGCCCAAAGGCCAAACATCTTCTTGTTTATAATCGGCCGAGTGTACGCGTTGAAACAAAAGCTCTACCGCCGCCGCCGCATCCCCTACGGTACTTTTGCCGCCGAGGTAAACAGAGACGTAATTTTGTTTCCCTTCTTCAGGGGACACGGGGGCCGCTAGATCTAATTTATATCCACTTGCGGCATCCATTACGGCTTTTGCGGCAACTTTCGCAGCCGTCCATCTGGCATTTTGGTCTCCAGACGTATATGCGATAAGGTCTAGGTTCGAATAACCACCCAAAACGGCAGAGGCGGCAGAAGCTTTGTTGCCATCGTGCAAATCACTTGCGGCATAAAGTAGTACCCTGGCCTTTAGGGCCATGGCCGCTATTTTGGAAGCCCTACCTGGTCCGGTCTCTTTTTGGTCCAACAATTCCGCGGCCTTATCGAGGTCGGCAATGATAAAGTCTGCCGTTTCGGAAAAAGTGTTTCTTGGAACCTTATAGTCCTCATTAAGTTCGTAGGCGACTTCGATTAAAGGGACACCACCGTAAAATCTCCATAATTGTTGGTAGTAATAGGCCCTTAAGAAATAGGCTTCACCTAATAATTTGTCCCTGACCTCGGCTTCAAAATCGGTTTCGGGCAGGTTGGCGATGGCCATATTGGTTTTGCGGATGGCCGCATACATATCGTCCCATTTATAAGTGGCACTGGTAAAACCTAAGCTCCCAGGGGTTTCGGTTCCTTGAGTGAAAACCTCGTTAAATCTACCGGCATGGGTAAATAGGGATTGGTCGGTTATATTGGCAAGTCCATTGTCTTCGAAGCCACCGTAGCCTAAAGATGAGTAAGCCCCGAAAATAGCGGCCTCCGCTAAGGCCGGGTCACTCCATGCAGCATCGGCGGACACTTTGTCTAACGGCTGTGTTTCCAAAAAATCTTCAGAACATGAAGCCAGTATCATCATACCTAAT
>NZ_QCYM01000052.1 GCF_003075075.1 Labrenzia sp. 011
TGAATAGATGGAGTGGTTGCCGCTCTACCCACCTGACGCATTCTATTGGAGGATCGTCGGGTTAAGTCCAATGGGTGGAGAGGAAGGCGAGCATGACCAAAGAGACGATGATCGGGATCGATCTGGCCAAGAATGTTTTTCAGGTCCACGGAGCTTCCATGTCCGGACAGATCAAGTTCCGGCGGAAGCTGACGCGGCAGCACTTTCGCAGGTTCATGGCTGACCAGGTTCCGGCGATGGTCGTGATGGAGGCCTGCGGCAGTGCTCATTACTGGGCCCGCGAGATGGCCAAGCTGGGCCACGAAGTCAGACTGATCGCTCCTCAGTACGTGCGCCCTTTCGTGAAGCGGCAGAAGAACGATGCAGCAGATGCCGAGGCGATCGTCATCGCGGCTCAACGACCGGAGATGCGTTTCATCACCCCGAAGGCCGAAGATCAGCAAGCGCGGGCTGTTCTTTTTCGAGCAAGAGAGCGACTTGTGCGTCAGCGTACAGAGCTGGTGAATGCGTTACGCTCAATCCTCTATGAGTTTGGCCATACGACACCACCTGGCATTGGTCATCTGAAGCGTATCAAATCAGTCATCGAAGCTGACAACAGCGATTTGCCCGAGCTGGTGCGCGAGGAGTGTCATGATCTTCTGTTGCAGGTCTCCGAAAAAACTCAGCGGATTGAGGCAAAAACCAAACGCATCGGTATTCTGGCAAATCAAACGGATACGGCGCGTCGTTTACAAACGATGCCTGGGATTGGGCCGATGAGTGCGCTAGCTGTCGAGGCCTTTGCTCCTCCGATGGAGAGCTTTCGGCGAGGGCGAGACTTCGCGGCATGGCTGGGACTTGTGCCGCGACAGTATTCGTCTGGAGGGAAGGAGCGCCTTGGACGCATATCGAAGGCTGGACAGGCCGACATCAGGCGGCTCCTGATCGTAGGGGCAATGTCACGTCTGAACTGGCTGGGACGAAAGACGATACCGGAGAATTCCTGGCTGTCACGAATGCTAGCGAGGAAGCCAAGAATGCTGGTGGCCATCGCATTGGCAAACAAGATGGCAAGAGCGATCTGGGCCATGATGACAAAGGGGGAAGATTACCAAAAACCGGTGCTGGCTGCGCCATAATAGGGGTGTTGCGCAGGGCAGTACAGTGCCGGTGACGGAGGTGTGAGAACGTCGACCATCCATATGGGCAAAATGATCGAATAGATCTGGGTCAGGAAAACCAGTTAGGGGCTTGGAGCTACCAGCTCGCTGAATAGATTTGGACCTGATCCGCTGATCACCATATCGGCCAGCGGCTTCCAAGGTGCCGCATTTGAAAGGCCTGACAGAAGACCGCACTCGATCACCCCCAAGGATCAGAAACTTCTTGCACAACGGGCGGCAACCACAGAAGCCCCTAGATTTGTAGACGCCTTCTTCCCTAAATTTGAGGCAAGGAGGCCTTCATGGGCAAAGGTAATTTCACCGAAGATTTTAAACGCGACGCAGTACGTCAGATCACCGAGCGAGGCTATCCGGTTGCGGAAGTTTCGCAGCGCTTGGGCGTGAGCGCACATTCTCTTTATGCGTGGCGCAAGAAGTACGCGTCGGAGGCCTCCAAAGGCGGTGATCAGTCCGACGAGATTCGGCAATTGAAGCGGGAACTGGCGCGGGTCACCGAGGAGCGTGATATCCTAAAAAAAGCGGCCGCGTACTTCGCCAGGGATGCAAAGTGAGGTACGCGTTCGTCGCCGAGCATCGTTCCGTATTTTCGGTGCGGGCGATGTGCCGCTGTTTGCGCATCCATCCCAGCGGCTTCTACGCTTGGTCGAAGAGCCCGCTGAGCAAGCGGGCCCAGGAAGATATCCGTCAGACGCAATTGATCGAGGAAGCCTGGA
>NZ_QCYM01000053.1 GCF_003075075.1 Labrenzia sp. 011
CATATGTATTATACTTTGATAATGTTATTTCAGATGCTCCTCTTTCAATTTATTTGTATGGTGCGAGTGTTACATCATTTGGGGCAAAATTTGCTGTGAATTGTGTTTGCGAAGGATTTTAATATCCATAGAAAATCACCCTCATGGTCACAGTTGAGTATTCGCCCAATCTTTACGTCGGATTCGCATAATGTGGTTTGTGGAATATAAGGGTGGGACAATCGGCTCGACCAATCACCCTTAGGATTGAGAGGCAATGAAGTGTCCCAGGTGCGGCGCGCCAATGAAACTGCGCACCGCGAAACAAGGCCGGCATAAAGGACGAGAGTTTTGGGGGTGCAGCAGGTTCCCCGCCTGCCGGGCAGTTGTGAACAGTAATATTCACCACCTGGCGCAATCAAAGCCTGCGCGGACCAGACATGCTTCGAAGCGACTTTTTCGCCCTGGGAAATTTGGATCAATGATTATTGCGGGCGTGGTTCTCTTGGCTTGGCTTGGGCTGAGGGAGGGGCCAATCGGTTTCCAAAACAGTTCCTACAAATCGGCTGGAGACACGATCGCTGGTCGGGCGACTGTGATCGATGGCGATACGATTGAAATACACGGTCAACGCATTCGATTTAACGGGATTGATGCACCGGAAACAGATCAGCTTTGTTCGCGGAAGAACGGTGCCCGATATCGATGTGGCGCAGATGCAGCCCAGTTCCTCAGTGAGTACCTCGCACAGTCGCGCCCAACTACCTGCAACTTCATCGAATGGGACGCATACGATCGATACGTAGGGGACTGCTATCGGTCTGATGGCCAAGGCGTCGCATCAGCGCTCGTTGCAGCAGGGCATGCTCTCGATTGGCCACGTTTTAGCAAAGGCGCTTATTCTGCCCTCCAGGACGAAGCTCAGAACGCGCACAGAGGTATATGGCAAGGCTCTTTCGAGAATCCTTGGGAGTTCAGGGCCCGGAAACGCGCCGAAAAAATGCCTCAACAAAGTCAGAAGACACAGTCGGTTGGCGGTCAGAGTTCAAGTGATTGTAACATCAAGGGAAATATCAGTTTCTCAACTGGCGAACGAATTTATCACCTGCCAGGACAAGAATTTTACAGCAAGACGAGAATTGACACGGGGAACGGCGAGCGTTGGTTTTGTTCCGAGGCGGAGGCTCGCGCTGCCGGCTGGCGACGGGCGAGGCGTTGACGTGTCGTTGATTAGACCACTCTTTAGGTCCGCAAGCAGCCCATGATCATCCACAGTGCGAGCATGGGAAAATGGCTCGCTTGGCGTTCTCAGAGGCCAATAGGTGAAAAATCTACGTCAGGGTAGTAGGAGGCATATCCTAAAATCTTCTGCTTCGCCTCGTCGCAGATTTGAGAGCCTCTCCCACTTACAGCGGCATTTTTTCGAGTGCTTTCATTGCGGCTTCGGGCCAGCAAGTCCTCTACAGCTTCCTTATTGGCATCTAGATCAGCATATTTCAGTATCTTGCTGAAATAGCTTATTTTATCGGTTTTCATTTCTTCATAGGTAACGTGGAGCTTTTCCTCGCAGGTTTGCCAGGAAACATAGAAGTTAAAATACCAAGGCGCGATTAGGTCTGCGGCGAAACACTCAAGATCCTTGTTGTCCCAATCACGCATTTCTTCATTGGCAAAGGCCATCGGGAACACGTGGCTCTCGTTCCTTATATGGTCGCGGAAACTGATCATTGCGTCAAAGATGTTTCTTGTGAACCGCGCCGGGTTTGCCGGAGGCTCCAACTCCTGAGTAGGATGGAGCACGATGAGCAAAACGACGAACAAGTTTTCCCCTGAAGTACGCGAACGAGCGGTACGCCTTGTGCTGGACAATGAAGG
>NZ_QCYM01000054.1 GCF_003075075.1 Labrenzia sp. 011
CGGGGAGCCTTTATCGAGTCGATCGTATTGGTGCACCGACATTTACATCCTATCCCATCGACAAAGACCAGCTTTCGAGAAGGAGCCAAATCTTCATGCAACTCTCCTAACAGAGCCTCTTTGTCTCTCACCCCACAATAGTCGAATAGCAGAATTAATGTTGAATCAGGCATTAGAGTCAGCCTCGAAGGGGCTCCGCTTAGGCATTCGGAATCATCTGGAGAATCCGATCCGCCGAATCCTTTTCGCTCAATGCTGCAAAATCAGTCTTGCCGCCATAAGGATACAGATGGCTCTTCAAAAGCGCCGCCACATGTCTGCGAAAGCAGATTTTTTTCTCCTCGGAATCTGCGCCTTTAAGAGCTGCATTGAGACAGCCGGATAGATCCTCTTTGGAATTCAACTCGTAAGCTGCCCCCGTTTCCGAAAGTGTATTGCGACCCATCAGAACAGTAGGCACCCCATGAGCGAGGGAAATGTATGCGAGAGAAGATAGAATGGTTGCCATAACATCGACTTGCATAATGCATTCAGTTGCGTTTGCTTCGCGAACGTAGATCAAGCGCGGATTTTTCAGCACAGCAGTTCTCGGAAACAAATTCGGATGAGGCTTGTAAACAACGTAGAAGTCGGACTCCTCCGCCACATCTAGCAAACACTTTAAGCCTTCGTCCGTATCTTGAAAATAGGGTGAGTGAATTTTTGCTCGAGAATGATCCGCAGGAAGATTTCCCGACTGCCAATCATTGATGCCGGCATAAAACACCGTTCGAGCACCTCTGGCTTTCAAGTTCTGTATGACATCTTTTCCAGCCGGTGTTCCTTCAAATGGTTTGCGGTCAAGCTTCTTGCCTTTGATCTCTGCAATTACTCTGTCCGCGCGTTCAAGAAAATTGCGATTGTCGTCGTCGTCATCCAGCAACAAAGCTCCAAGGGCACTAGACTCCGCCATCATCCCATGTTCATCAATTGTCATTGTTCCCGGCAGCATACCTTCATGCATAATGGCACTTGGAATCGAAAGCCCATCCGAAATAGCCCGGGCCAAAATCATCAGGCTGTTCCACTGGTGCCACAAAAGTACCAGCGATGGCTGCACCGCTTTCACTGCCGCGGATACCTTTGAACCCTCATCGAGGATTTGTTTCTCGATATCGCCCCAGTTCTTCGGCCTGCGATTCAATGCAAACGTAAACCCATAAAGCATCCTCTGCGCGTAATCCAAAACTGAAGGGTCGATTGCAAGCAAGGAATTCTCACTATCCTTGCTGAGCCGCGTGAGTTCAGGGTCGAAAAAGTTGATTTCCGGGATGTCGCATCCACTAGCACTTTTGCTGTGATGCAGAACAATCAGCTCAACGCCTCTCGTGTTGAGATCCCGACGCAGGGTGTTCAGAGCACGCCGCTTTTCCCCTCTTTCAATCGCATTAAGATTATGGACAACCAACAAGACCGTTGCCTTTGGGGAAGGCATTAAGTTCGCTCCACGAATAATTTGAAGCGCAGCATCGGAGTAGGCGGGTTCACTAAAATGCGCGGTCAAGGTTTTACCGGTTTTAGCGTAACAAAGATCGTCATCTTTCCCGGCATTTTTCTCTTGCCAAGCTTCTGCTCCTTCAGCCACGTAAAAAGTGGTCAATTCAGAACGATCATCAAGGCGAGCGCAAAATTGCAACTCAGAACCAACAGAAATATTGGCTTCGACCAAGGCTTCAAATCGCCACTTAAATGTCCTCGCTGCTCCCATGTTCGACTTTTCGTCAAGAACGGCCTGGCCTAGAGAGAGCCCATTTGCGTAGACCTCTACAT
>NZ_QCYM01000055.1 GCF_003075075.1 Labrenzia sp. 011
CACGGTATAGATCCCCGAACCCTCCTGCCGTCATCGCAGAAGGAAAATAGGTGGACGACTTTTACGCCGCCCGCAGCAGGACTATCCCGCCGCTACCGTGGTCGAATTTTGCACCGCCGATCTCAGCAGAACAAGATCTGATCGAAATCCTGTGCTGAGGGCAAACGATAAGAGTACAATGCATCTATGGCATGCAAAAGCCGAAGGGGGACAGCCCTGGTGGCTAATGACCATGCTCATGAGTGCGTTCGAAATGACGGGCACACAGAGCAGCGGCGAGTGCTATCGTGGCAGAACCCAGCATGACGAGAAGGAGCCCCCAGCGGGCGTTTTCAGCCGTTAGAACGGCACCTGTTATCGTTGACATAATGGCCCCACCCAGAACTGCGATAGCGCTTGCCAAACCTGCGGCACTACCTGTGAGCTTCGGCCGAACCGAAATCGCGCCCGCATTCGCACTCGGCATGGTAAGACCATTAGAGACACCGACAAACATGCATGGACCGAACAGCGCCATCACATGATCGACACCGAAGAAATATAGGAACAGACCGAGTAGCAGGCCCATGCAGGCAATTGTCCGGCCAGCTATTAAGGTGGTCGTCAACGGAAACCTGCCTGCGAAACGCCCAGCTAGATAGCTTCCTATCATGAAGCCCCCAGTGATCGATCCCATGTAGATGCCGAGCACGCCTGGAGACAGCTCCGATGCAGATCCAGCAGCTAGAGGGGCGCCAGTCAAAAAAGCGTAGAACGCACCAATCGAAAACGCCATGCACAAGGCATAGGCCCAAAAACGACGTGACTTAAACAGTTCGGGATACGCCTGGAGTTGTTCAGCGATCGTGTTTGACGGTTCCCGGTTGGTCTCACCAAGATCGACCCAGCACAGCGCTAATACCACAGCGCCGGACGAGGCGAGAAACCAGAAGCTGGCGCGCCACCCGAATGCCTCATCAAGTATTCCACCGAAACTCGGGCCAAGCATGGGCGCTATGGCCCACGCCATTGCAATATAGCCGATCTTGCTGGCGGCTTGCTCCTTGCTGGTCGTATCCCGAACGATGGCAAGAGCCACCGCATATGTTGGCACGATTACAGCCTGGACCATTCTACAAGTGAGAAAAGTCCAAATGTCAGGAGCAGTGGCACATCCCAGCGTGGCAACCACGAAGATTCCCAAACCCCACAGGATTACGGGACGGCGACCGAACCTGTCTGACATCGGCCCCATAATGATTTGGAGACCTGCCGAGACAGTTGCGTAAACGGCCAATGCGAGGCCGATGACACCATAGTCCACGGCGAATTCCACTGCCATATTGCTCAGCGACGGCAGAAATATGTTGACTGGAAGAATGCCAAGCGCTGACAGCAGGATCAGCGTGGTAGTGTCAAAGATCTTTCGCACATTTGTTTTCAGGCGACGGCTCCGTGGGTTTGGTACTGGTCCGCGTAGAGCGGTGCCATGTTCATGTATTTTCGGCTGGACCACTTGCCGGCGGCGATATGCC
>NZ_QCYM01000056.1 GCF_003075075.1 Labrenzia sp. 011
CTCTACACACAAACCAACAATCGTGAGATACAATAAACTATGACAGACAGGGTTACGCCCAAACAATTTTAGGTCGTAAAAGTTTATACTCGTTTCACGTATAAAAAATACAAATAGTATACCACCAAACTTTCTCAAGCAAATTGTGGTAGTTTAACTGACATTGGTTAGGTCTAGGTCAATTTGAACCTGGAAGATAAACTGAAGGGGTGCAGCTCTGCTGGCGGAGGGTATTTTACATGGATCTTTTCTACTGCGACGAATCTAACCTCGAAAACCGCAAGGGCGAGTTCCTTCTGTACGGCGGTGTCCGCATCCCTGGAGAACAAGCTGCATCCCTCAGCACCAAAATAGAACAATTACGTCTCAAGGCGGGTCTCGCATCTGATACGCGGCTCAAATTCAATCCGAAACCTCCCGAGCTTACACACGAACAGTTTCGCGCCCTGAAACAGGATATCATCACAGCCGCCATCGAACATGACTGTCAATTTCTCGCGTATGTCGTGTTGCACAATCTGGCTGACGATCCCGATACAGCACGACGTTTTGGCATTAACACGGTATGCTATCATTTCCATTGCGCACTTAATCGTTCCGAGCGGAAGGGGCTCGTTCTCATAGATCGGTTTAACGATGAGGGGAATCTGATCGATGGGCACCTGACCGAAAAAATGTCTGTCGGTATCAACCTACCTTATCGGAAGCAACCTACACGATTATCAAACATCATCGGCTTTCATTACAGCGCAATTGGACAATCGCATTTCACATCGCTCATCGACATTCTGGTTGGCTCACTTCGCTGGGCAATCAACGTCCATTCTCGTGACAAAGCTGATCTGCGCGACAATGCGTTAGGTCTGCTGAGCGCACTGTCGCCGCTGTTTTTCCGTAATGAGGGACGGGAGACTGTGCCCGATATTGGCCTCTGCTTCTCTCCCATGAACGTGCGTAGTGGTGGCTATCACGACCTCTACATGAAGCTGCAAAACTTCCTTCGCGAGGGGGAGATTGACAGCGAACAAGCCATCACGAACAATCCGTAATTGACTTTCCCCAGTGCCTCCAATTCATCGTCCCCACAAATTTCTCCGATGGCAGCCTGCTAACCTGAAGGGACGCCGAGTTCATCACGTTGAAGTACGGAAAAGGTCGCTTTAGACCGTCCGTCTTACGGCCCGATTGTCGTCGTCGCGATGCAAATTTGGGAGTGACGAGTTTGTGGGCAATCAAACTGGTAGGTGAGATACAGATGGGGAACGAATGCGAACACAAGCTTTAAGCTAGCTGACGACTGTCAACGGCGGAGCAAAATCAGTCCAATGGGCGGAGTAAAAGTCGTCCACTTGCGGCGCACGCATGAGACCGCCGGGAGGGCGTAGCCCGAGCGGGGGTCTCATGCGTGCGCTGCGATTTTTCGGG
>NZ_QCYM01000057.1 GCF_003075075.1 Labrenzia sp. 011
ATATTAATCCATTCATATTTTAATATATACTTCAGAAAATATTTGAAAATACCAAATAAAAGAAAGAAAAATAACTACATACCCACTTCTGAAAGGAGGGTTATTTTTATGCAACTGGAATGGTGTCTTCCCTGGGTGGAATTGGCACGATTTTCATGATACAAACAACCCTCGATTGTTATTATTGGCTCCACATCAATCATATTGAACGGTTTGAGGGGAAATCCGATGCAAGAGAACAGCACATGCCCATACCGTCATCCATTCCCGGAGGGATCGGTTGCACCTAACCAGAATTCCACGAACGCAATGCTGGAATTTGCCGGCTTCTATTGGTGGACGAACTACGTATTCAACTTGGAGAACTTAGGATACTGGTTCAATGGCCAGCAATGGGATCCACGCATGGCAAGTGTCACTGACGAAGGGCTCAGGCTACGTATGGCGCAGTCGCAATTACCGGGTGGACCGATGCAATGGTCTTCTGTTGAAGTGGTGCTGTGGGGTGCGATTGACGGCAATCCCAACACACCGACCAATCCTCCTACCCGTCAGTATGCGGGGCCTGGGAAATACCTCGTCGCGGCGACAACACCCAAGAGCTTCAATGACCTGTCCCTTAACTGCTGCTTTGGCGCGTTTACCTATCAGTTGAAGGCCGACACTAACATTGCCAACCCCCACCGCGAACTGGACATGGTGGAGGTCAGCCGTTTTGGCAGACCCGATGACCCGACCAATGCTCAGTTCACGCTGCAACCTTGGGAGCAGCCCGATAATGTGCACCGCATCACGATCAAGCCGGACGTCAAGGATATTACGTTAGTGATGAACTGGTCCGGAGAGGGTTATCCGATCTGGTTCTACCTTTATTATGGACTTTATACACTGGATACCTTGCCCCCCAAAGCAAATCACCAATGGTTGACGGATCCGGAGCAAACCAAATATTCACCAGGACCTGGTTGCCAGTCCATCCACTTGAATCTTTGGCGGCAGCCACCGAACCAAGTATATCCGGCCAGTGAGCAGGAAGTTACCATCACGAATTTCCAAGTGGATCCCTACAGATAATACGTTCCATATTCAGAAAACATAATCAGTTGAAATACAACGACCGCTTGGCAGACAGCAAATGCGGACGGGATAAGTAGAGAGTACAATCTCGCTATTCATGAAATCCGATGCAAGTCGGACAGGAGTGCCGTCTCGCATTTCAACGCCTTGAAATTGGCGTTGGAATCAATGCTTCGGCATACAAAACAAAGTCCAACTCACATTCATGGGTAGTGTCAAAGATCTTTCGCACATTTGTTTTCAGGCGACGGCTCCGTGGGTTTGGTACTGGTCCGCGTAGAGCGGTGCCATGTTCATGTATTTTCGGCTGGACCACTTGCCGGCGGCGATATGCC
>NZ_QCYM01000058.1 GCF_003075075.1 Labrenzia sp. 011
GGATTTACTTCGTAGATTTTTGACACCGTGTCCTGACCAATAGCGCGCATCGCATTGTGCCGGATTTTACCCATTCCGCCATAACCAATAATACCGTACTTCAAAGTAGGTCTCCCAATGTTCTAAAATCTATCGGCTTCACCCGAGGATGCTTTTCAGGTTGTTCAAAGTATTCTCGTGGACGTATTCCACTGCAGCTCGACCGTTATTTGCATTGTGACTACATAGAACAACATTGTCGAACCCTAGGAGAGGATCATCCTTCGCCAGAGGTTCGACCTCAAACACGTCAAGCCCCGCACCGGCAATCCGCTTTTCCTTCAAGGCGAGCACAAGTGCTTCCTGATCAACGAGGGGCCCACGCGCCACATTCACCAAGAAGCTGGAAGAGCGAATCTTTCTCAAAAATTCAGGCCCGACAATATGATGATTTTGGGGTGTGTAGGCACAAGCCAAACAGATAACGTCTGAATCCGTAGCGATCTCATCAAGGCTGGCGGGTTGCGCATCTTTCCCGAAGAACCTCTTGGGACCGTTCTGGACCGGGTCATAATAGATAACATTCATCCCAAACGCGGTGGCGAGTTCACCAATACGTTGCCCGATTGCTCCGAAACCAATCATACCCAGAGTTTGGCCTGCTAGCTCTCGCCCTTGCGGCTTCGGCCATTGACCTTCTCGCAATGCACGATCAATTTCGACCAGTTTGCGACTGACCGAGATCATGAAATGAAGGGCAACTTCAGCGACCGCGTTTGCGAAAGCGGCAGGGCTGTTTTTCACAGGAATTCCTAGACGCTTGGCCGCATCCAAATCGATACTATCGATACCTGTGCCCCACTTCGCGATGACCTTTAGACGAGGCAGAGCCGCTTCTAGAACCGCTTCGGTAATACGATCATCTCCGGCGAGCCACCCGTCAATTTGACCAACCGAATCCAAACACTCTTTCTCAGATAAAAATTGATCTGGATTCGCCCAGATCGGAGTATAACCAAGATCCCGTATGCTCTTGTCAAACCGGTCCTTTTCTTTCAGCATCATGATATTTGAGACGAGAACATTTTTCATTTTTTTTCCGCTGGCTATCAATTGCAGGAAAGACGCTGAATTCTTTTAGTGACTGAGGTGCCGATTAACAAGCCAACTGACCTGTCGATGCCGCGTTTTACACCCGGCAGTAATTTCGCAAAACTTGCCATCATGTCGTCAGCCGACGGAAATCCGGAAGGTTTTTTGAATCTTCTATTGCTATAGTTATCATGCGAAAAAGATCATTCAGTTTTTTGAAACCACTTCGAGGTGCTTCCTTAGCGGCAATAGAGAATAAATAGTGTGGTGGCAGACGTGCGACA
>NZ_QCYM01000059.1 GCF_003075075.1 Labrenzia sp. 011
TGAACCGCGCCGGGTTTGCCGGAGGCTCCAACTCCTGAGTAGGATGGAGCACGATGAGCAAAACGACGAACAAGTTTTCCCCTGAAGTACGCGAACGAGCGGTACGCCTTGTGCTGGACAATGAAGGCCAGCACGGGTCTCGCTGGCAAGCGATCGTATCAATAGCAGCCAAGATCGGCTGCTCGGCGCACACGCTGAACGAATGGGTCAAGAGATCCGAGGTTGATAGTGGTGCGCGGGCGGGCATCCCGACGGAGATGGCCGAGAAGATGAAGGCCCTGGAGCGGGAGAACCGTGAGCTTCGTCAGGCCAATGAGATACTGCGCAAGGCGTCTGCTTATTTTGCGATGGCGGAGCTCGACCGCCCATTGAAGCGATGATTTCCTTCATCGAAGAACACCGAGGTGTGTTTGGGGTCGAGCCGATTTGCAGAGTGCTGCCGATTGCCCCGTCGACTTATTACGAGAACATCGCCAAGCGTGAGGACGTGGACCGGCTTTCCGTCCGCGCCCGCGGCGATATCGCCTTGAAGATAGAGATCCGCCGTGTCTTCGAAGAGAACTTCCGGGTCTATGGCGTGCGCAAGATCTGGCGGCAATTGCAGCGGGAGGGTTTCGATGTCGCCCGTTGCACCGTGTCCCGGCTCATGAGGGCGATGGGGCTTCAGGGGATCATCCGTGGCAAACCGGTCAAGACGACGTTCCCAGACAAGTCAGCCCCCAGCCCGCTCGACCGTGTGAACCGCCAGTTCAAGGCACCGGCACCGAACAGGCTCTGGGTTTCGGATTTCACGTACGTGGCCACCTGGCAGGGCTTCGTCTATGTCGCCTTCGTCATCGACGTATTTGCCCGGCGCATTGTCGGCTGGCGTGTCAGCCGGACGGCGCATGCGACCTTCGTTCTCGATGCTCTGGAGCAGGCACTTCATGATCGGCGTCCCATTCATGGCGGTGGCCTCGTGCATCACTCGGACAGGGGCGTCCAGTACGTGTCCATTCGCTATTCCGAGCGGCTGGCAGAAGCAGGCATTGAGCCCTCGGTCGGGAGCGTAGGCGACTCATATGACAATGCTCTCGCCGAAACGATCAACGGTCTTTACAAAGCCGAGGTCATTCATCGACGTGGACCGTGGCGCAACTGCGAAGCCGTCGAGTTTGCCACTCTCGAATGGGTCGACTGGTTCAATCACCGGCGTCTTCTGGAGCCCATAGGAAACATCCCTCCGGCTGAAGCGGAGGAACGATACTACGCCACGCTGGATCAACCGGCGGTGGCAGCATAACTTAAGCCAAACAGCCTCCGGCGAACCCGGCGCGGTTCA
>NZ_QCYM01000060.1 GCF_003075075.1 Labrenzia sp. 011
CTGCTGGTAGGCCTGCTTCAGCAGGCGCTGCTGGGCCGGACGCAGGCGTCCGGCGGCAAGGGGGTTGTCCGGCTCGGCGGCGGGGTCGCGGTCGTCCAGTTGTTCGAACCAGCGCGGATTGCCGAGCACCTCGCGGGCCAGGCTGCCGAGCGCCGAATGGAAAGTGCGCACGCACTGCCGCGCCTGGGCCGCGTCGAACGGGTACTGCCACTGGGCGAGAACGCGCAGCAATTGTTCGCGCAACTGCGCGCAGGAGGCGTTGGTGAAGGAAATCACCGTCAGCCGCTGCGGCTCGACGCCCAGGTGGCAGAGCATGAACACCACCCGCAGGACCAGGGTGGTCGACTTGCCCGAGCCTGCACCGGCAAAGATCCGCGCCAGCGGCTGGCGGCAGAGGATCATCGCACAATGTTCCTCGGACGGCGGGCTGACCACGCCGAGCGTCGCGGCCTGCGCCACCTGCTCGCGCATGGCGCGCTCCTGGGATTCGTCGACCTTCAGTGCGGCAGCCGGATAGATTCCCTGCGGCGCGCGCCGCGAGGCGGCAGCGGGCTTGCGCGGAGTCCCCCGAACGGCGCCCTTCGCAGGCTTGCCGGTGGCCTTGCCCGGGACCTTCGCGGCGTTCTTCCGGGAGCGGGCCTTGGCCGGCTGCAACAAGGCTTCGCGGGCCTCGCGCTCGGCCTGCAGGTAGGCGGTGGTACGCGGGAAACAACGCGCCAGGGCGCTGGAAAGCATCGACTTGTAGCGCCGTACGGCAGACAGCATCGGGGACCGGTCCAGACAAAGCATGTGGCTGAATCATAAGTGTTTTCCGCCCTCGGCCGACAGTCGGACGGGGACCGCCCATCGCGCCAGGGCAACCCTTGCGCGACCGCGCCGGTCTACCCTTCGGGCCCTGCCGGCCTGCCAACTCAGCGAAAACAAGGAGCCTACCCATGAGCGATTGGGCAATCACCTACAGCAAGGACGAAGCCACCGAGCGCCAAGTCCTGCCGTTCCCCCACAAGCCGAGCCCCGAAGAGGTCGCCGAGCACCTGCTGGAATGGGCCGAGGCCAACCTCAAGCCGGGCCACTACAGCACCGGCAAGCTGGAAAGCGACGAGCCGGCGGAACTGCTGCTGCGCCGCTTCGGCATCGTCGTCACCGGCATCGCCGAAGCCTGATCCCTCCCGCGACCGGCAGGCGCCGGTCGCTTCCGCCGATACACGCCTGCTCCGCCAAGCCTACGAACGCGCCAGCCGCGTAC
>NZ_QCYM01000061.1 GCF_003075075.1 Labrenzia sp. 011
AACTATGACGCTCACGAAGAAATATATAAGGATTTGATTAAAGTGATTGCCAATGCTACTGCCGCACTGAGCGATTCGGCGGATATTTATGAAGGAGAGGTGCTTTATGGAGGTAATATCGACCAATGGAAAAAGCTGGGAAATTCCCTAATGTTCAGGTTGGGGATGCGACTTTCAAAAGTTGATCCAACTTTGGCACAGACTACCGTTTCCGCAGCCTTTTCGGGAGGACTTCTAGAATCAAATGATGATAATTTTGTGATTCGGCATGATTCTAATTATCAAAATGCCACGGGCAATTTTTTAAATGGGGCGGAGGCAAATAACTTTTATTTGGTGGATGTCTTTGTAGATTATCTTTCGGGTATGAACGATCCTAGATTGGGCGCTATCTCCGTTAGGTATGTAGGGGCTGCTTCGGGCCCAGATCAAACGGGGGATGTCGCTACGAATGATCCGGCACTTCAAGTAGGGATGCCTATGGGGAATACCGATGCTTCCATAGGGGAAGTTGCCAATGATATGGGCTTGGTTGGTTTATATGATTTTAGCCAAGCGGATCGATCTCGAATCGCTAAATCTGATGGTGCCCAATTTATCCTTACCTATGCCCAAACTCAGTTGTTGCTGGCCGAGGCCGCCACTAGGGGATGGGTGACGGGAGAGGCTGCAAGTTATTATGAAAGGGGCGTGCGCGCCCATATGGAGCAGATGGCCTTACACGATCCCAGCATGGAAATAGATCCTGCCGATATAGATGCTTATATTTTGAACCACCCATTTGACGAGGCGAACGCCTTAGAACAGATCAATACCCAATATTGGGTGGCATCCTTTATGAACGGGCCGGAAGCCTTTGCCAATTTTCGAAGGTCGGGTTTTCCAAAACTCACGGCGAATTCCGTTGCTGGACAGGATATATCCGGTGATTTCATCAATAGGTTAACATATCCTACCGAAGAGGTTGCGGTCAATAAGACGAACTTGGATGAAGCCGTCAATAGAATGGGCCCAGACAATCTAGATACCAAGGTCTGGTGGGATCAATAGAAACAGGAGACTATTAGTTTAGTTGAGTTTTTGCTTTAAAAGGTACGGATCATACG
>NZ_QCYM01000062.1 GCF_003075075.1 Labrenzia sp. 011
GGCCCAGGCGGACCCGGTGAAGGTCGGGATGATCACGACGCTTTCGGGCGGTGGCGCGGGTCTGGGGATCGACGTGCGGGACGGTTTCCTGCTTGCGGTCAAGCAGTCCGGCAATACGGACATCGAGTTGATCGTCGAGGACGACCAGCGCAAGCCGGATGTGGCCGTGCAGCTGGCGGACAAGATGGTGCAGTCGGACAAGGTGGATGTGATGACCGGCATCGTGTGGTCGAACCTGGCCATGGCGGTGGTGCCCTCGGTCACGGCGCAGGGCAAGTTCTACCTGTCGCCGAATGCCGGGCCGTCGGCACTGGCGGGCAAGGGCTGTCATCCGAACTATTTCAATGTGGCCTGGCAGAACGACAACCTGCATGAAGGCGCGGGCGCCTATGCCAGTTTTGCCGGTCTGACGAACAGCTTCCTGCTGGCGCCGAACTATCCGGCGGGCAAGGACGCGCTGACGGGCTACAAGCGTTTCTACAAGGGCGAGCTTGCCGGGGAAATCTATACCAAGCTGGGCCAGACCGACTATGCTGCGGAACTTGCCCAGATCCGGGCCTCTGGGGCAGACAGCGTGTTCTTCTTCCTGCCGGGAGGCATGGGGATCTCGTTCCTGAAGCAGTACAAGGACAGCGGCATCGATCTTCCCGTGGTGGGTCCGGCGTTTTCCTTCGACCAGGGCATCCTGCAGGCGGTTGGCGACGCGGCGCTGGGTGTGAAGAACACCAGCCAGTGGAGCAAGGACATCGCCAACGAGACGAACAAGGCGTTCGTGGAGAGCTTCCAGGCGGAATACGGCCGACTGCCGTCGCTTTATGCGTCGCAGGGGTTCGACACGGCGAACCTTCTGCTGTCTGCGATGGCCAAGGCGGATGTGAGCGATGCTGACGCGTTCCGGGCGGCGCTGGAAGCGGCGGAGTTCAAGTCGACGCGGGGCGACTTCAGGTTCGGCCCGAACCATCACCCGATCCAGGACATTCATGTGCGTGAGGTGATCAAGGAAGGGGATGTCTACACCAACAAGATCATCGGCACCGCACTGACCAGCCATGCGGATGCCTA
>NZ_QCYM01000063.1 GCF_003075075.1 Labrenzia sp. 011
GACGTAGGTGGTAAATTTAACGGCTTGGAAAGCTCTCTTTCCTAGGGTGAGGCATGTCCAATTGGACCCGAAAAAGATCCGGCGGACTTGAAGCTGTCAATTCAGTGGTACTTGGAGCACACAACATGAAAAATCTTCTGAAGCGTTTCGCCAACGATGAATCCGGCGCAACTGCAATCGAATACGGCCTGATCGCAGGCCTGCTGTCCATCGTCATCATCGGTGCCGTAGCCACGATGGGTACGTCGCTGACTGGCCTGTTCGAACGCATTACGGACGAGCTTGACGACGTCGCTAACTGATCTTGGCTCATTGGGCAGGGTATGACCCTGCCCATGTCATAGAAAAAAGCGGGCAGCTTTCTGCCCGTTTTTTTGTTTCGATCCGATTTCGATATACTCTTTTGAAAGAGGATGCGCGCCTGGAGCCGAAGTTCCTCACTCCGCGCATCGGTAAAAAATTAACAATCGGCCGATAAAATTCCGCGCGATGATGAAGACTGAGCGGTAGTCCGATGATTGAAGCGGCCATTCTTGTGATTTTCCCGATGCTCGTCGCCTACGGTGGTGCGTCGGACCTGTTGACGATGACAATCCGCAACAGGGTGTCGATTCTCCTTGTCGCCGGTTTTGCCGGCCTTGCGCTCGCCACGGGTCTTCCCCTGAGCGGCTGGGGCCTGCACGCCATGGGCCTGCTGGTGGTCTTTCCTGTCTGCTTCGGATTTTTCGCGGCTGGCTGGATGGGGGGCGGTGACGTCAAATTCATCAGTGCCATTGCCCTTTGGGTCGGGTTCTCACCGGAACTCACCGCATTCGTCCTCCTCGTCGGCGTATACGGTATGCTGCTGACCTTTGCGCTCCTGTTCTTTCGGAAATTCGAAATCGTGCCCGTGGCCCTTGCGACTCAGGACTGGTTTTTGCGGCTGCACGACAGGAGGGGCGGTATACCCTACGGCATCGCGATCGCGGCCGCCGGTCTGACGATTTATCCCTCGACCGAATGGTTCCAACTCGCCATTCAGGGCATCTAGAACGTTTCGCGGTTAAACGGATTCATGGCTTCAGGCAGACGCCCGAGGCCGCCTTTGCACCGCAAATGCGTTCGGGTGATTTCCTGAATTCAATGCAACGCGACATGCTCTGGATTACATCCCGACATTCAAGTTTTCGGCCAATCTGCGGTCGGAATTTTCGCGAAATGCAATGGAATTAAGAAGTTATTTAGTAAAGTTAATGAATGTTAACCAAAAACATCTACCTCTGATTAACCATGTTTTGACGAATTACCCTTCATTCTGAGCTTGAATGGCGCATGTGCGCTTGGGAATATTGGGTAACGGTCATGAAATTCGCTCGACTTTTAGTACTGGCAGTGGCGGTGGCGGCAGGTTTTCTGGCGTTTCGCATGGTCATGATGTCCGGCGGAAGCGAACAGGAACCGCAATCCGCTCAGGCGCCGTCCGAGGAACGGAAACAGGCTCAAGTGCTTGTGGCCGCCAAGGATATTCCGCTTGGTGGAAAACTGGCGGCCGGCGACATGACCTGGGCATCATGGCCGGAGGATGTGATTCCCAAGGGCGCGGTCACGCAGAAAGCCGCCCCGGCAGCGAACAAGGAGCATGTGGGCCAGATCGCCCGTGCCCCGATTTTCGCGGGAGAACCGATTCGCCCGGAACGTCTGATCACCACCGACAAGGGGTTCATGTCCGCCATCCTGCCCAAGGGCAAACGCGCCAGCGCCGTAAGCGTTGAAGCGGAAACCACGGCCGGTGGCTTCATTCTGCCCGGCGACAAGGTCGACCTGATCCTGACGCGCGAATCCGACAGCGGCGCCACCAGCGAGACCATTCTCGAAAACATCCGCGTGCTGGCGATCGACACCACGACCGCCGGTGAACAGGACAAGAAAAGCCTGTCACCCAAAAAAACCGCGACCCTGGAACTGACGCTGCCGCAATCGGAGATCGTCGCACAGGCACAGCAGATCGGCACGATCTCCCTGGCCCTGCGCAGCGCCCAGGATTCAGCCGACGATGCCGAACCTGAAACCAGTCAGCGGCGCGGCGTGAGCTACGTGAAATACGGCGTGACCAGCAAATCGGGTGTGCGATGACACCGGCAGTGACAAGAAAGTCCAGCGCGAGGGGCGCAATGAAAAACCAGCTTAGAACGTTCATGGCAGCCGTAGCGGTGTTTGCCGTGGCACTGACCGTTCCGGCGCAATTCGCCGCGGCCGAGGGAAATTTCCCGAGCCAGGTCCATATCGCCGCCGGTGAGCGGGCGAGCGGACGGATCCTGAATGTCGGGGTTGGCCGCTCTGTCGTCGTCAATCTGGCGGAAGATGCCGCCGACGTGCTCGTGTCGAATCCCGAGATCGCCGATGCCGTCCTCAGAACGCCCCGGCGGATCTTCGTCATCGGCAATACGGCAGGTCAGTCCCGGCTTGTTCTTTTCAGCCGCAGCGGCCGTGAACTGGCGAGTTTCGATCTCAGGGTCGAAAGAGACACTTCCGACATGACCCGGATCATCCGAAGGCTGATACCCGGATCCAACATTTCCGCCGAGTCGGTCAATGGAAATGTGATCTTGAGCGGAACCGCGAAAAGCACGATCGAGGCCCAGCAGGCCGCGGATATAGCTGCAAAGTTCCAGGGGGACGAAAGTGGGCAGGACGTCATCAACCTGATTGCCGTCGAAGGCAAGGATCAGGTGCACCTGAAGGTAACTGTCGCGGAAGTCGAACGCTCGATCATCAAGCAGCTGGGGGTCCAGTTCTCTGGATCGATCGGTGTGGGAAATTTCACGCCCTTCGGAGAGAACACGCCGAATTTTCCGGTGAACCCGAACATCGTCAACCAGGCGATCGCCGGTATCGGTTTCACCAGTGGCGCCACCAGTCTGGCCGCCCAGGTGGAGGCCCTGCAGAGGGATGGGGTCATCAGGACCCTGGCGGAACCGACCCTGACCGCCATATCCGGCGAGAACGCGAGTTTCCTCGCCGGGGGTGAGTTTCCGATCCCGATTGCCCAGGACGATGGAGAGGTTACCGTCGAGTTCAAGAAATTCGGTGTGGGCCTCGACTTCACGCCTGTCGTGCTCTCCGGTGGACGGATCAGCCTCCGGGTGAAGACGGAAGTCAGCGAACTCAGCAATGAAGGCGCCGTCTCCGCGGGCGGAATCACGATTTCCGCGCTGAAGGTCCGGCGCGCTGAATCGACCATGGAACTGCCCTCCGGCGGCACGCTGGTGATGGCCGGCCTCCTGAAGGAATCCTATCAGCAGGCGGTCGATGGAGTTCCCGGCCTGATGCAGATCCCGATTCTCGGTGCCCTGTTCAAAAGCCGGGATTTTCTGCGCAAGCAAACGGAACTCACGGTCTTCGTGACGCCCTATGTCGTGCAGCCGGTGGCGGCTCAGAAACTGGTCCGGCCCGACAAGAACTTCATGCCGCCATCCGATGCGGAGACGGTGTTCCTGAACCGGCTGAACCAGATCTTCAGCCCGGCCGGTGATGTGGCCGAAGGCACCTATCACGGCCAGGTCGGCTTTATCTACAAGTGAGGACGGACGGATGAATACCAACAATACGGTCCGGGTTGCCGCGGCATCCAGATCCGCCCTTGTACTTCTGGGATGTCTGGCCGTGGCCGGCTGCCAGGGCGGACAATCGCAAAGCCAGATACTGGCGTCCAACGACTACCGGCTGCGGCATCCGATCGTCATCACGGAGGAACCGGAAACCCTCGACCTGCCGATCGGCCGCAACACACGCCGGCTCTATGGGCCGGTGGAAGGCACGATCACCGCTTTTGCAATGAATAGCCGGCGCCACGGCGATGGTGGGGTCGAGATTCTGGTTCCCTCCGGCGGCGCGAACGAATCCGCCGTTCATGCGGTGACGGGGGATATCCGCAAGGCGTTGCAGCGCGGCGGTCTGAACCGCTCCCATATCAGCACACGCACCTATGCGGTCAACGACCCCTCCGCGGACGCTCCGATCAGGCTCTCCTATGCACGGATGCAAGCGACCGCCGGTCCTTGCGGCGACTGGCCCAAAAACATCGGCGGCGGGGTCGGCCCGAACGTCGATTATGAGAATTTCGGTTGCGCGACCCAGTCCAATCTGGCCGCGATGGTTGAAAATCCGTCCGATCTCCTGACACCGAGAGCCATGACTCCTGCCGACCAGGCACGGCGGGCAGTTGTCATCGAAAACTACAGAAAAGGCGAGGTGACATCCGGGAAATTCGACGAAGGCGTCGGCGCCGAGGTCTCTGAATAGGTGAAGATATGAGTGCGAACCCAGACTTGAGAGAAATGTCCGGCCAGATGGGCACGATGTCGGTGCCTGATGAACAGCAGTTTGCTGTCAACGACGAGGCAATCCAGATCGGCCCGATTCCGCGCATCACGATTCACGGATTTTTCCTGAGCGAAGCGTCCATGCGTGTTGCTGAAGCCGCGTTGGAAGACCGCCGGCTGTCCAAGACCCATCTCAAGCTCGATACGGGCGGGATCCCGGCGGCGATCGAGACGTTCTCGCAAGCGCCGACACCGAACCTGATCATCGTGGAATCGGCCGGCCAGAAGGAAGATCTCGTCGCCAGCCTCGAAAATCTGGCGGAATACTGCGACGCGGGGACCAAGGTCATTGTCATCGGTGATGTGAATGACGTTTCACTCTACCGCGATCTGATTTCCCGGGGCGTGAGCGATTACCTGATCACTCCGATCAGCGTGCTTCAGCTGATCGCCTCCGTCGGAAACCTCTACGCCAGTCCCGAGGCGGAACCGCTCGGCCGGGTGATCGCCTTTTACGGCGTGAAGGGCGGCTGCGGTGCCTCGACGATCGCGCACAACGGCGCCTGGTCCCTTGCTCGCATTTTCGAAAGCGAAGTCGTTGTCACCGATCTCGATCTGCCCTTCGGCACGGCGGGGCTGGATTACAATCAGGACCCGCTGCAGGGGGTCTTCGAAGCCGTCTCCTCGCCCGAAAGGCTGGATGAGACCTATCTGGACCGCATCCTGACCAAATGCAGCGAGCATCTCAGTCTGCTTGCCGCGCCGGCAACCCTGGAGCGGACTTACGACCAGGGCGAAAAATCCTTCGAGCTGCTCCTGGAAACCATGCGGGCAAGCATGCCCCACGTGGTGCTGGACCTGCCCCATGCCTGGAATGGCTGGATCAGGAACACGCTGCTGAATGTCGACGAGATCGTTCTGGTCGCGGAACCGGACCTGGCCAACCTGCGCAATGCGAAGAACGCTGCCGACATGCTGAAGCAGATGCGGCCGAACGACCGTCCGCCGCATCTGATCATGAACAAGGTCAACATGCCCAAAAGACCGGAAATCAAGCCGGATGAATTCGCCGGAGCGCTCGGACTGACGGTTCAGGCGTCGATTCCCTTCGAGCCGCAGCTCTTTGGCACTGCGGCGAACAACGGGCAGATGATCGCCGAGCTGGATGGCAAGCATGCCATTACGGGCATGTTCGACGATCTGGCCCAGTCCGTCTCGGGCAAGGCGCAGCCGACCAGGTCCCACAGATCGGGCCTCGGTGGCTTGTTGTCGAAGCTGAAACGTAAGGCCGGCTGACCGGTTCTCAAACGGAGCAGATAGTTCGTTATGTTTGGAAGACGTGGCAGTTCATCATCCGGAAACCGGACGGTCCGGCCGGCAGATATGCCGGAGCTGCAGGATGCGTCGGCGCCGGCCGAGGGCCTCGGCCGGGCGGAGGCTTCCGTGCCGCCGCCGTCCGTTCAGACCGAACCCGAAAAACCGGCGGCGACCGCTCCCGCACCGGTGCAGGAAAGCCCTCGGGACGCGGCGCCGTCGCCCGCACCGCAGCGCAAGAAGAACAGCGACTATTACGAGACCAAGGCGCAGATCTTCAGTGCGCTTGTGGAAGCGATCGACCTGTCGCAGCTCGCCCGTCTCGACACGGAAGACGCCCGTGACGAGATCCGCGATGTCGTCAATGACATCATCGCGCTGAAAAACGTCGTCATGTCGATTTCCGAGCAGGAAGACCTGCTTGAGGACATCTGCAACGATGTGCTCGGCTATGGTCCGCTGGAGCCTCTGCTGGCGCGCGACGACATCGCCGACATCATGGTGAATGGCGCCCAGACGGTCTATATCGAGACCCAGGGCAAGGTCGAACAGACCGCCGTGTCCTTCCGCGACAATGCGCAGTTGATGAACATCTGCCAGCGCATCGTCAGCCAGGTCGGCCGGCGGGTCGATGAATCCAGCCCGATCTGCGACGCGCGCCTGCCTGACGGTTCGCGCGTCAACGTCATCACGCCGCCTCTGGCCATCGACGGGCCGGCACTGACCATCCGTAAGTTCAAACGGGACAAGCTGACCCTCGATCAGCTGGTGAGATACGGATCGATCACCCCGGAAGGGGCGACGATTCTCCAGATCATCGGGCGCTCGCGCTGCAACGTGCTGATTTCCGGCGGTACCGGCTCGGGCAAGACGACGCTTCTGAACTGCCTGACGGCCTATATCGATGCCGACGAGCGCATCATCACCTGCGAGGATTCCGCGGAACTTCAGCTTCAGCAGCCGCACGTGGTCCGGCTGGAGACACGCCCGCCCAACCTTGAAGGTGAGGGCGAGATCACCATGCGAGATCTGGTGAAGAACTGCCTGCGCATGCGTCCTGAACGGATCATCGTGGGCGAAGTGCGCGGACCGGAAGCCTTCGACCTGCTGCAGGCGATGAACACCGGCCATGACGGCTCCATGGGCACGCTGCACGCCAACTCGCCGCGCGAGGCCCTTTCAAGGCTTGAATCGATGATCACCATGGGTGGTTTCTCGCTGCCCTCGCGCACCCTCCGGGAGATGATCGTCTCCTCCATCGACGTGGTCGTCCAGGCGGCACGCCTGCGCGACGGTTCCCGGCGCATTACCCATGTCACCGAGGTGATGGGCATGGAAGGCGATGTCATCACCACCCAGGATGTCTTCCTTTACGACATGGTCGGCGAAGACGCGAACGGCCGTATCATCGGACGTCACCGCTCCACCGGCATCGGCCGCCCGAGATTCTGGGAGCGTGCACGTTACTTCGGCGAGGAAACCCGCCTGGCGGAAGCACTGGATGCTTCGGAGATGTCCGAATTTGCAGCGGATTGAGGCATAGATGTCCGGATTAGACCAATTTCTCACCCCGCAGGTCACAGGCATCGCCGTCGCGGCGCTGGTGATGCTTGCTGTCGGAGGGGTCATTTTCAGTCTCTTCCAGCCGATGCTGTCCGGAAGCAAGCGGCGTGACCAGAGACTTCTGGCTGTGGCCGAGCGCCCCCAGAGTGAAAAACAGCGGAAGAATTTGCGCGACAACGATCGCCGCCGACGGTCCGTCCAGGATCAGCTGAAGGAATTCGAGGAACGGCAGAAGGTCAAGCAGAACAAGCAGCAGAAAATCTCGTTGAAGGTCCGCATGGAACAGGCGGGATTGAGCTGGGACCTCAAGCATTTCATCATCTTCAGCGTCCTGTCCGGCCTCGTCTTTATGGTCCTTGCCTTTTTTCTCACCGGCAACCTGCTGATCATCGCGGCCATCGCGTTCGCCGGCGCCTTCGGATTTCCGCGCTGGTATGTGTCCAGCAAGCGCAAGCGCCGCTTCAATGCCTTTCTGAACGAGCTTCCCAACGGTGTGGACATTATCGTGCGCGGCGTAAAGGCCGGATTGCCTCTCGGCGACTGCATCAAGGTGGTTGCGCGGGAGGCCCGGGAGCCGGTCGCCACCGAATTCCGCAAGATCACGGAAACCCAGGTGATGGGCATATCGCTGGCCGAAGCGGTCGCGAAAATGCCGGAACGGGTGCCCGTTGCCGAAGCCAACTTTTTCGCCATTGTCGTTTCCATCCAGCAGAAGGCCGGTGGCGGTCTTGCGGAAGCCCTCGGCAATCTGTCCAGGGTGCTGCGCGGCAGAAAGGCCATGAAGGGCAAGATCAAGGCCCTGAGTTCGGAGGCCAAGTCCTCCGCGGCGATCATCGGCGCGTTGCCCTTCGCCGTTGGCGGGATCATCTTCCTGATCTCCCCCGACTACATCATGCTGCTGTTCACGACCACTGCCGGAAACATCATCATCGCCGGATGCCTGTTCTGGATGTTCATCGGCATCATGGTCATGCGCGCCATGATCAACTTCGATTTCTGAAGAGGGACGGCATGAATCTCGATACCATCGCCTCAACCCAGTTCCTGGCGGCCGTGCTTGCAATGGTCGCGGTTACGGGCACGATATTCTCCCTGGTGTGGCCGATGCTGTCGCGCAACACCCTGAAGACGCGGATGAAGTCGGTCGCCCTGGAGCGTGACGCGCTGCGGGCGAAGGAAAGGGCGCGTCTTCTGGAGAGCCAGACAAATGCAAGGGCGTCCCTGCGCAATCAGCCGAAGGAGAAGATGAAGAATTTCGTCGACCGGCTGAACCTGAAGGAAATGCTGTCGGACGAAAATACGGTCGACCGCCTGCGCATGGCGGGATACCGCGGGTCCGCGCCGCTGTATTACTTTCTCACCGCCCGTATCGCCTTGCCCGGGTTCATCTTTGTTTTCGCCATCTCCTATGCATTTCTGGTCCTGCCCGCGACGTTGCCGGCGATCTCGAAGGTCTGTTTCTGCATCGCGATTGCAGGACTGGGTGCCTTCGTGCCGAACGTCTATCTGAAAAACAGGATCGACAAGCGCAAGATGTCGATCCAGAGGGCCTGGCCCGATGCCCTGGATCTCATGCTGATCTGCGTTGAATCGGGCATGTCGATAGAAGGCGCATTCCAGCGGGTCGCGGAAGAGGTGGGCATGCAGTCCATCGATCTGGCGGAGGAAATGTCGCTTACGACCGCCGAACTCTCCTATCTGAGCGAGCGGCGGCAGGCATATGAAAACCTTTCCAGGCGCACGGGCGTGGACGGCGTCAGGAACGTCATGATGGCTCTGATCCAGGCGGAGCGGTACGGGACGCCGGTGGGATCGGCCATTCGCACGATGGCGGACGATACGCGCGAGCAGCGCATGCTCATGGCCGAGCACAAGGCCGCTTCGCTGCCGCCGAAACTCACCGTGCCGATGATCGTGTTCTTCCTGCCCGTGCTGTTTTTCATCATCATGTCGCCTGCCGTGATGCAGGTCATGGAAATGCAGGCGTTCTGAACGTTTTCTCGCCGTCGGATGGATCCCATGACCTGACGGCCGGGCGGATGCCGCGGATCTCCATGTCGATGCGCATCATGCGACGCAGGTGCAGCCTGCACACGGCTGAACGCCGCGTGTTGCGATGTATCGCTATGAAACCGGGGAAGTTCCGGGCGCCGCCGCTTCGGGGTGAAAGCCTGGCGGGGCCTGTCGCGCGTATGCGGCTGTGGAGGAGACCCGAGGCAGGGTTTGCAATTGCAAATGCGTTCGGGCCATTTCCTGCGTTCGGCTTGACGCAATAAGCGTTAGCCCTGGCGGTTCTGCATCATGGAGCGCAGATAGGCGATATTGGCTTTTGCCTGGCGGGGGTCGAGTTCGGCCTGGGCCACCTGAATGGCTTCGTCATATTTGCCCTGAATGCCGAGAACCAGGGCCAGGTTCTGGCGCACGCGGCTGTCCGCGCCGGGCAGTGCAGCGGCGCGCCGGAGCGTGTATTCCGCATCGGGAAGTTCATTGGACAGGAGATAGGACAGGCCGAGATTGTTGAGCAGGCTCGGATCGTCCGGAGCGATCTTGAGGGCCTGCTTGTAGAGGCTGCGCGCCTTGCCGTGTTCGCCCATCTGGTCGTAGATCGCAGCCTCGGCCGACATCAGTTTCCAGTCCGGCATGTCCGCCTGCTGGGCTCTTTGCAGCACGTTGAGAGCTTCCTCGAAACGGCCGTTCATTGCCAGGACCTTGCCGTAGGCCGAGGCGATTTCCCGGTCCTTGGGGTGGTTGATCACGCCCGAACGGAGGACCGCCATGGCCTGAGGCATCTGGCCATTCTGGCTCAGCGCGTTGGAATAACCGAGAATCGCCGCCCGGTTCTTGCGGTCCTTCTGATAGGCCTTCGACCATTTGGAAACCGCGGTAATGGCTTCCCGCGAGCCGGGGGAGGTGTAGTGGCTTCCATAGGCCGGCGAGTGGGTGCCGGTATTGGATTTGTTGGAGGCGCAGCCGGTCACCAGGACAAGCGCGGTCATCGCCATCAGGGTCGAGACGAGACGGGTGCGTCTTGGAAAGGGACTGGTCACGGGCGCATGCATCTTCAACATCCTCGTTGTCCGCAGCTTTTATGGTTCCCCTAGAGCAATAGATAATTAACCCTAATGCTTGGTTAAGCTGTCTTGCGATTTGCGAAACGACGGTGGATTTCCGCGATCGGACCGGGGCGTGTTGCGTCCTGCGGTCGTGGGGCTAATCTGCTCGGGAACGATTCTTGAATATTCGGAGTATCTGCCGTGCGTGAATGCCTTGTGCGTAAAAGCGACGTTTCCCGGTCAACCCCCATCATTGCCGTGACCGAGGCCGGTCTCCCGGCGATACTCGACGAACTCGGAGACGCGGCGAAGGCCTGGTGCGGCGTGAATGACTTCACGGGAAAAGCCTCGACCTTCCAGCTTGTACCGGGCTTGAACGGCGAGGGGGCATCGGTGCTTTTCGCCGTCGAGGAAACCGGTCTGCCGCATCCTTTCGCGCTCGGCAGCCTGGCGAATGCCCTGCCTGCGGGTGACTACCATCTTGCTGACGGCTTCCCCGACGAGGAACAGGCCGCGCTCGGCTTCGCCCTGTCCGCCTATTCCTTCGCACGCTACCTTGCGGCTCCGGGCAAGAAGAGACGGCTTGCGGTTGGCGCCGGTGTGGACCTCGACCGGCTGCGCATCCTGCTGGACGGGGTGCAGCTGGCCCGGGACCTGATCAACACTCCGGCGAACGATCTGGGACCGGAGGAACTTGCGGCGGCCATCGAAAGCCTGTTCGACGGCCATGGCGGCAGCGGCCGGATCATTTCCGGTGACGATCTGCTGGAGGAAAATTTCCCCATGGTTCACGCGGTCGGCCGGGCAAGTTCGCGCGCGCCGCGCCTGGCGGATTTCTCCTGGGGCCGGGAAGGGGACCCGAAGGTGACGCTGGTCGGCAAGGGCGTCATTTTCGACACCGGCGGCCTGAACCTGAAGCCGGGGTCTTCCATGGGCCTCATGAAAAAGGACATGGGCGGGGCGGCCAATGTGCTGGGCCTTGCCTCCATGATCATGGCGGCCAATCTTGCCGTGCGCCTGAGGGTGATTGTGCCCTGCGTCGAGAATTCCGTTTCCGGCAGTGCCTTCCGGCCGGGGGACGTCCTGTCCAGCCGCAAGGGGCTCAGCGTCGAGATCGGCAACACCGACGCCGAAGGCCGCCTGGTGCTGGCCGATGCGCTTGCGCTGGCGGACGAGGAAACCCCCGATCTGCTGGTCGACATGGCGACCCTGACCGGCGCGGCGCGCGTGGCACTCGGCCCCGATCTGCCGCCCTACTACACCCATGACGAGGATCTGGCCGAAGATATCGCCGTGATGGCGGAAGCGGCCAATGATCCGCTGTGGCGCATGCCCCTCTGGCAGCCTTACATGAAATATCTCGACAGCAAGATCGCCGACATCAACCACATCAACACCTCCGGTGCCGGATTTGCAGGCTCGGTGACGGCGGCCCTGTTCCTGTCCCGCTTCGTCGAAAACACCGGCAGCTGGGTTCATTTCGATATTTTCGGCTGGACGCCCATCGAAAAACCGGGAAAACCGGCCGGCGGCGAGGCGCAGGGGATCCGGTGCCTGTTCGACCTGATTTCGGAGCGTTTTGCGGGCGCACAATAACGGCTCCGAAACGTTTTTGTGTTTCGATGGCCATGAGTTGGATGGGAAGCTGACAATCCATGGCTGTCGAAATACGCGCCTCACAGGCGTTGAAATTGCTGCATGAGGTCAATCTGGCGCTGGTGCGTGACAGCGAACAGGACCTGTCCGCGCGCCAGCTGACGATCCTCCTGACTGTCTATCTCGAACCGCCGCCGCATACGGTCCGTGGCCTGGCTGCCAAGCTGAACGTCACCAAACCCGCCATTACCCGCGCTCTCGACACGCTCGGCGGCATGCGGCTCCTGTCCCGCAAGCGCGACGAAGCCGACAAGCGCAACGTGATCATCACCCGTACGGTTGAAGGAGCGCTCTATCTGGAGCACCTGGGCGATCTGGTCGTCGAAAAGGCCCTGGAACTGCCGCGCTGATCCTCTGGCTTGCAGGGAGGATCGCTCATATGAGACCATTGCGCCCGCCTTGGAACGACCGCCATCCCGTCCCTTCAGGGATCGCCTCAACATCCGGAACCGAATGTCCACCATGACCCAGAACTTCGACCGCCGCCGCCATCCGGTTCGTCCGGACCTTGCCGCCAGCGATTATGAAGGGCTGGTGGAGGCCGGGCGCTTCGTCGAGGGGGATGTCTTTCAGGTGATCGCCGATCGTGTCGCGCTGCGCCCGGAGCCGCGTCCAGACCGGCCGATCGACACCGAAGCCCTGCGCGGCGAATGGCTGACCGTCTATGAGACGACACCGGAAGGCTGGGCCTGGGGACAGCTGGATACGGACGGTTATGTCGGCTGGTTTTCCTCCGATGCCCTGGGCCCCGTGACAGCGGCGACGCACCGGGTCAGGGCGCTGCGCACCTACCGCTATCCGGGACCGGATCTGAAATTTCCGCCGCTCGGGCTTTTGTCCCTCGGATCGAAGGTGACCGTGATCGGGGAGGCGGAGACCCGCGGTCTGACCTACGCGCTGCTCGCTGACGGATCGGCCGTGGTGGCAAAGCACCTCGTGCCGCTGGACGCGCGGGAACAGGACTGGGTGCGCGTTGCCGAGGAACTGCTCGGCACGCCCTATCTCTGGGGCGGGCGCTCCAGTCTCGGGCTGGATTGCTCGGCTCTTGTGCAGCTGGCCGCCCAGGCCGGCGGTCACGACCTGCCGCGCGACAGCGACATGCAGGAGGCCGAAGCCGGCACGCAAATCCCCCATGACGATCCGGCGGCCCTGGTCCGCGGCGATCTGCTGTTCTGGAAGGGCCATGTCGGCATCATTGCCGGTCCCGGCACGCTGCTGCACGCCAACGGCCACACCATGACCGTGGCCTGCGAACCGCTTGACCAGGCCATCGACCGTATTGCGGCCACGGAATGGGGCGAGATCACACGCGCCCGGCGCCTGCCAGCGGCGGACAATTCCTGAAGCGGACGTTCCACCGGGCCCGTCCCGGTCATCAGATCGAGGCGGCGATGTCCTGCCACAGCGTCTCGGCATCGCGGGCCCCGGCGGGTTTTCCCGCGCGCCGGAACCAGTAGGCGGCGTTGCCGGGGTCGTTTTCGATCAGATGGCACAGGGCATGGATCCAGTCGTGCGCCATGTCGCCTTCCCTGCTCTGACAGATCTCATGGGCCGTTTCCCATTCGGGCCCGAGTTTCAGACCGCCCTTTTTCAGCCACCACAAGGCCTGTTCCGGTGGTGACAGTTCTGCCGGCGGCTCGGCAGCGGAAAAATCCGTAAGTGACTGGATGGACATGAAGGGCTCCCTTTTCAGCTGCAATTTAATATCGGGTTGGAAAAGGGAAAAGCCCCGAAGGGGAAACAAGACACCGGACAGTCTAGGGACGGTGGGAAAATAAAGATGACGCAGTGGTAGTATTGTAATAAATTGAATTTTATAGATAAATAATTTTATTTGGTGAATTTAAGGATATTAAAATGAAGAATGTAATATCGATTATGGTAATTTTTACTGTCTTTATTGGAGGGGTTGTTCCTGCTTATTCTCATGGCGGTGGTTGCCGGAAAGACAGTCCGAGAGGTCAATGCTGTCATGCGGGGAGTAAACCGTATCATTGCCATTGACGGGACCGGACGTGAGCCGGCCTCTCCAGTCTTGAGAGCAGCTTTCGTCTGAACCGGCAGAGACAGGCCGGTGTTTCGTGCGAAAGCGGCCAAGATTACGTTTCCGGTGAAATGGTGAATTGCGGGTCCGGCTGGGAGGTGTCTTCCTGGTCCTCCCGGATGTCGCCCAGTTCCAGATCCTCGATCCTGCGACTGCGTTTGCTGATCTTGTCGGTGGAAATCAGGATCTGGTCGATATCCCTGTTCGCCTGGGAAAAATGTGACTGCAGCTTGCCGACCCGGTCGTTCAGACGGCTGACATCCGCGATCAGATGTCCGACCTCCGCCTGGATCAGATGCGCCTGCTCGCGCATCTTGGCATCGCGCAGGACCGACTGGATGACCTGGATGGAGAGCATGAGCAGGGACGGGGAGACGATCACCACCCGCGCCCGGTGCGATTTCTGCACCAGGTCCTCGAAGTTTTCATTGAGCTCCGCGAAGACGCTTTCCGAGGGCACGAAGAGGAACGCCGTGTCCTGGGTCTCTCCGGGCAGCAGGTATTTTTCGCTGATGTCCTGAATGTGCTTCGTGAAGTCCTTGCGGAACTGGGCCTGGGCGTATTTCAGCTGGTCGTCGCTTTCCGAATTGCGCAGCAGGTTGAAGGCCTCCAGGGGAAACTTGGCGTCGATGGCAAGGGGAGGCGCGCCGTTGGGCATGTGGATGAGACAGTCCGGACGGCTGTTGTTGGACAGCACCGCCTGGAACGAATAGGTGCTCGGCGCCATCTGGTCCTGGATGATCGCCTCCATCCGGCCCTGTCCGAAGGCGCCCCGGGTCTGCTTGTTGGACAGGATCGCCTGGAGCTGCCCCACTTGTCCGGACAGATCGGTAATCGTGCGCTGGGCCCGGTCGATCACGGCGAGCCGTTCGTGCAGGTGCCGCAGCCCGTCCTGGGTGCGCTTGCTGGTGTCGGCCATGGACAGGCCCAGCTTGTGGCCCATGCCGTCCAGGCGTTCGTTGACGGCGCGCATCATGTCCGAATGCCGCGAGCCGAAGACTTCGGCCATGGTCTGCATGCGGCCGGTCATCTCGCCCTGGGACTTCAGAAGCTGCGACAGATGGCTTTCCAGCTCGTGAATGCGCTCGGTGGCGGCGGTGTCGGCCTCCGCGCGCAGCCGGATCTCGCGAATGGTCTTCAGACCCAGCCAGACGATCAGGGCAAGCAACAGCAATCCGCCCGCAATTGCGGTTTCCAGCACCGTCACCGGACGGCCACTCAGCACAAACAGGATCTCGTTCATGAAACAAACATAGAACGATTCGCCCTTCGTGCGCATCCGGCGGAACGCTCCCGGCCGTTGAAAACGCAGGGCATACCGGCGTTTTCCGCGTTGACCGGCGCCAAATGATTCCCTATGTGAAGCGCATGACAACACGTCCGATCATCACCATTCCCGATCCGGTCCTGCGCGAGGTCTGTGCTCCGGTCGAGACAATCGACGACGAGATCCGCGCGCTGGCGGACGATATGCTTGATTCCATGTATGAGGCGCCCGGCATCGGCCTGGCCGCCAGCCAGATCGGTATCCTGAAGCGCATCTTCGTGCTGGATGTTTCCAAGGACGAAGCGCCGAAGGAACCGATGGTCTTCATCAATCCGCAAATCGTCTGGACCAGCGAGGACACGTCCGTCTACCAGGAAGGCTGCCTGTCGATCCCGGAATATTTCGAGGATGTCGAACGGCCTGCGGAAGTCACCGTCCAGTTCCTGAACCGGGAAGGCGCCGAGCAGGAAATCAAGGCCGAGGGACTTCTGGCAACCTGCATCCAGCACGAGCTTGATCATCTCAACGGCAAACTGTTCATCGACTACCTGTCGAAACTGAAGCGCGACCGGGTGGTGAAGAAATTCACGAAACAGGCGAAACTGGCCGGACGACTCTAGGAATATGTCCGGAGCGCTGTGCGTCTTACAAATCTGCTGCGCCGTGCCATGAGGACCGACCGTGAGGCGGCTTTTCGGATCCGGTTGATCATTTGTTTCACCGGTCCGGCTCCCGGGCTCCCCCGGTCCCGGCTGTCGGGTCAGCCACGAGGGTTTTCTGCAGAAGCGTGAGCGGTGATCTCGGCAACAACTGACGCCGCACTCTTGCAAGCCATGGCCCGAGACGCAATAAGGGGCCGAATGTCTCGAACCGCTCAGGAGCCGCATGTCTCTTCGCGTCGTTTTTATGGGTACCCCGGAATTCTCGGTGCCGACTCTCATGGAGATCGTCGGCCACGGGCATGAAGTCGTTGCCTGCTACAGCCAGCCGCCGCGTCCTGCCGGCCGCGGCATGGATCTCAAGAAGTCGCCGGTGCATGAGGCGGCCGAGTCCTTCGCGATTCCCGTCTTCACGCCGAAGAGTCTCAAGGGCGCGGACGAACAGGCGGCGTTCGCGGCGCTGGATGCCGATGTTGCGGTCGTCGTCGCCTACGGTCTTTTGCTGCCCAGGGAAATTCTCGACGCCCCCCGTTACGGTTGCCTCAATCTTCATGCCTCCCTTCTGCCCCGCTGGCGTGGCGCAGCGCCGATCAACAGGGCGATCATGGCGGGCGACAGGGAAACGGCGATTCAGGTCATGCGCATGGAGGAGGGGCTGGATACCGGGCCGGTCTGCATGTCGGAAACCGTCGCCATCGGCGACGACATGACCGCCGGCGACCTTCACGACCGGCTGTCGGCCCTTGGCGGCGATCTGATGGTTCGCGCCCTGGCCGCCCTGTCCCGTGGCGCTCTCGGTGAGCAGCCGCAGGCCGGGGAAGGGGTCACCTATGCTGCGAAGCTCTCCAAGCAGGAAACCCGCATCGACTGGGCGCAGCCCGCGCGTGACGTGCACAACCACATCCGCGGCCTTTCCCCGTTTCCCGGCGCCTGGTGCGAAATGACGCTCGGCGGCAAGCCGGAGCGGGTGAAAATCCTCCGCAGTTCCATGGCCGAGGGACAGGGCGCTCCGGGGACAGTACTGGAAACGGATAACGGTCCGGTCATCGCCTGCGGGGCAGGGGCGATCCGTCTCGATCAGGTCCAGCGGGCCGGCCGGAAGCCGATGAGCGGTACGGATTTCCTGCGCGGTGCATCCCTTCCTGACGGTACTGTTCTGGACTAGGGTGTGAGGCAGGAGAAAGCGATGACCAATGCAGCCGGCCCTTCCAGTCTGACCTTCCGGGATGTGACCTCCGCGGATGAAACTGTCGTGAAGAAGCTTCTGGAAGCGGCATTCCCGTCCGACATGGAGGCGCGCCTGGTGCACAAGCTGCGCCACTGCGGGGCGCTGGTGCTCGAGCAGGTTGCCGTGGACGGTGAGGGGCAGATACTGGGACATGTCGCCTACAGCCGCGTGACACCGGCGGCCATCGGCCGGGCACAGGGTCTCCAGGTCGCGTGCCTGGCGCCGGTCGCCGTCTGGCCGGACCGGCAGCGCACCGGAATCGGCTCGGCCCTCATCAGGGCCTCGCTGGAAAAGCTGAAGGCCATGGGCGAGGATCTGGTGCTGGTGCTCGGTCACCCGGCCTATTATCCGCGCTTCGGTTTCGACCCGGTTCTGGCGCGCAAGGTTCAGGGCCCCTATGCGGGCGACGCCTTCATGGCGCTGGCCCTGACGGACGCGGGTACTCGCGACCTGCCGATCGAGGTGGCCTTCGCGACCCCGTTTGAAGAATTCGAATAACACCGAAGACCGTTGATCATGACCCATCTGATGCACCATTTCCGTCTGCCGGACGGCCGTAAGCAACGGTCTGTGGTCTGATGCCGCGATACAAGCTGACGGTGGAATATGACGGCCGGCCGTTCTGCGGCTGGCAGCGACAGGCCAACGGCCCGTCCGTCCAGGCGGTAATCGAGCGCGCCCTCAAATCCTTCTGCGGCGAGGAGGTCTCCATTGGCGGGGCCGGGCGCACGGATGCCGGCGTTCACGCGACCGGACAGGTTTGCCATGCGGATCTGTCAAGGTCCTGGCCGGCCAGGACGGTCATGGGCGCGGTGAATTTCCATTGCCAGCCCGATCCGGTCGTCGTTCTGGATGTCGAGGAAATGCATGAGGGCTTCGACGCGCGCTTTTCCGCAATCCGCCGCTCTTACCGCTACCGAATCCACAACCGTATAGCGCCGCTGACCCACCAGCGCGGCCTTGCCTGGCATGTGAAAGCGGAACTGGACGCCGAGGCCATGCACGCAGCCGCGCAGGAATTTGTCGGCCATCACGATTTCACCACCTTCCGCCATACCCGCTGCCAGGCGAAAAGCCCGGAAAAGACGCTGGAACATTTTTCCGTTCACAGGGACGGAGAATTCGTCATTGCGGAATGCTCCTCCCGCTCCTTCCTGCACAATCAGGTCCGTTCCATGGTGGGCTCCCTGCGCCTCGTCGGTGAAGGGAAATGGGGGGCAGGTGACATCACGAGGGCCCTGCAGGCCCGTGACCGCGCTGCCTGCGGCCCGGTTGCCCCGTCTGACGGGCTTTATCTCACCCGCGTCGATTATCGACCGGTGGAGATCGATATGTCGGAGTGGAAAGACAAGCAGGCGCGAAAGGCCGTGCCTGTGTGTGAAGAGGATGGGGCGCCTTAATCAGCCCTCCTCGGGAAAGGCTCCACCATTCCCCGTCCAAGGCGTTCCCGGCAGCCGTAGGGCAAAGCCCCCTGTGCTCTCTCTCTGTGGTTGAGATGGTCTTGGCACTTCTGAATGCATGAATTTTCAGCTGGCAGTCTCAATTGGCAATGCCGGCGGGTTCCATCGACAATTTGGCGAATGCATGAGTTGCAGCCCACGGTGAAAACCTAGGTCCGCACGCCCGAGTGTGTTTGGCTCTCATCGCAAGCCGCGTGCGGAAGCGCTCAAGGGGAGACAGTTCCCGGACATGGCGAGGCCGCAGTGGCCTGACACGCTTCCTCATGGCTTTCAAAGGAATGGTTCCCTGCGATGCGGGTGCAGCACAAACTAGACATTTGTACAAATGGACTTGTTGACAAAAAGAGCCTTTGAGTCTAATTGCACATAACCGTCCGTTTTCTCCTTCGAACGGAAGG
This sequence comes from Labrenzia sp. 011, assembly GCF_003075075.1. GTDB lineage: Bacteria > Pseudomonadota > Alphaproteobacteria > Rhizobiales > Stappiaceae > Roseibium. The sequence goes on from NZ_QCYM01000063.1 coordinate 18,944, forward strand.
GTCTGACCACCGCCATGGGTACCAGTGCATGAGCTGAAGTAAAAACGAATTCATCCAAGTAAGTGAACTGTTTCGACTCCGGGGCTTTAGTCGTTGCCCCGAGCGCTCATTGCTGTGAAAACTCAATAAAAACAATGTGTTGTAAAAATACTACGCTGAAATTCATTGTAGTCGACGGATGCGTGAAAGGGTTGCTTGTCAGGGTAAAAATTGGAAGAACATAAGCAAGCAAGAAGTTGCGCCAAGATTAAAACGAAAAAATCGCAGATTAGATGATTCTTGTCTGTGGTTAAGGTGAGTAGTTTTGCCTTCTTTGTTGCTTATGTGAATGTAAACTGGAGAATGACAATGAAACTCAAGAGCTTGATGCTCGGCGTTGCAGCAGCTGCTGCCGCTACCACCGCCCAGGCAGCCGATCTTCCGGTTGCTCCGGAGCCCGTCGATTACGTTCGCGTCTGTGACGCCTATGGTGCGCGCTTCTACTACATCCCGGGCACCGAAACCTGCCTGCGCGTTGGTGGCCGTGTTCGTACCCAGGTCATAGCCAACAACGTTCTGGAAGACGGCAACTGGTCCGACCGTGATTCTGACGGCTATTCCTGGCTGGCTCGTGGTTACCTGTATCTCGACGCCCGTACGGCGACCGAATTCGGTACGCTGCGGACCTATGTTTCCATATACGGCGACTCCTCCAATGGCGATACGTCCGGCTTCACGCTCGACGAAGCCTACATCCAGTGGGGCGGTCTGACAGCTGGTCGTCTGATATCCAACTTCGACATCTTCACCGGTCAGGCATTCATCGGTGTTGTCGATCGTGACTGGTCCGACCAGAACACAAACCAGGTTGCCTATACGGCTGCTTTCGGCAACGGCTTCTCCGCAACCATCGCTCTTGAAGATCGCTCCAGCCGTGAAACGACCGGTTCAACGGACGGCGGCGGTGTCGTGAACTACGGCGGCACGCGTGCTCCGGACGTTGTTGCAGCTCTCGCCATCTCCCAGGGTTGGGGGTCCGCACAGCTGTCCGGTGCTCTGCATCAGGTCTATCCGGATGCAGCTTCCAACGCCAGCAACAGCGGCGGCGAAGACGAAATGGGCTTTGCAGTCGGCGGTGGTGTTGTCGTCAACCTGCCGATGGTTACTCCCGGTTCCAACATCTTCTTCCAGGGTTTCTACGGCGACGGCGCATTGGCCTATATCTCCACCTTCGGTGGTGTGGCAGACAGCAACGGCTCGGGTGACACTTCTACCGGTTACTCCCTGTCCGCTGGTGCCTACATCCAGGCAACGTCCACCATCGGTCTCGCACTCGACGGTTCTTACCTCGATGTTGACGCCGCTGCTGGCCTGAACGACGTGACCCGTTATGCAATCGACGGTTCCGTACAGTGGGAGCCGGTCTCCGGCTTCGTCATGGGTGCTGACGTCGGTTACGCCAACACCGACTACGATGTCACTGGCGACACCGACGAACTCCTCTTCGGTGTTCGTATGCAGCGGACATTCTGATCCGTAACAAACCAACTGACTGAGGTCACTGACCTCCTTGACCTCCAGTCGGTCAGCGGTCCGGCAGTTTCCAAAGCTGCCGGACCGTCCCCATGACGGACCAGTGCCTTCCGGATCCGAGAGAAACGGTCGAACGGGGATGGAGGTTCAAGAAACGACGCTGTTCACGACCAGTTGCCGAAGCGCTCGATAGGAGCGGTGGACATGATCAATGTTCACCGCATACCTCTTCAGTTTTTCGAAGGAAAATCTGATAAAGTCGCAAAGATCGTCAAATTCCACAGCGTCAAGGCGCAGGCGGTCCCTGTATGGCTCGAGAAGTTCCGCAATGGTGTTGTTGTAAATATTTATGATCTTGTTTTTCTTGTCTTGAGACATTTCTTCCGTGGCTTGAAGAAATTCTTCCCGGTGGGGAATCGTCATGATTATCTTGCAGGGCTCAAGCGTAAGGTAATTAAAGGCTACATCCAGACGCGCCCCGAGATCATCGAGACCGGCGCATTCCCTTGAGATTATGCATGCCGACTGTCGGGCGCGATGTTCCAGAGCGCCGTAAATCAGTTCTTCCTTGCCATCATAGGCATTGTAGATCGATTGCCGCGCAACGCCTGCAGCGGTCGCAATTTCACTCATGGTGGTTTTCTTCACACCATAGTGAGCAAAAAGCTCCAAAGCTGTTTCAACGATCTTGATATTGCGCTCGTTCATCCCTATTTGATACGGCCGCTATCAATCATTGTCAATTTCTGGTTACAATTTCAGGCCTGTCAATATTCAGGAAAAGACAGGTCTGCGAACTTCGTTCGGCGGCGAAGCTGAATTCAGCTTTCGCCCAGTTGTCTGGCAGGAAATGAAACGCCGGCGACCACTGGATTTATTGTTCCGGACCTGGGAATGAATCCTGTGTGTCCGGCCAAGCTTATGGACTGTATTCTTCCAGGTGTTCGCGCTCTACCTTTGATCTTGCGCCGGTATCACCACGCACTTCCTGTAAAGGTGCCAGGTGGTGTGGCCGAGAATGGGCAGGGTGACGACAAGTCCGATAAAGGCCGGGACCATCGAGACGATCAGCAGCGCCGTGACAACGAAGGCCCAGCCGATCATCGGCACCGGAGATTTCGCCACGGCGCGGACACTTGTGATCATCGCGGTGATGAAGTCGCGGTCCTCTTCCAGCAGCAGCGGGAAGGAGATCACCGTCAGCGAAAACAGGATCAGCGACAGCACCGCCCCGACCACATGGCCTATGGCAAGGAACATCAGCCCCTCCGGTGTCGAGATGACCTGGTTGAGGAATTCCCCGAAAGACGCGAAGGAGCGGAACCCGAGAAAGAGGGCGAGCAGCAGACGGACCTGATACATCCACATGATCTGGATGAACAGCACTACAAAGGCCATCCAGGACAGTTCCCGGCTCTTCTGCGCCCACATGGTTCCGAAGATGCTCGACCAGGACAGCGTCTCGCCCGCATTCAGCCGCCGGCTGACCTCATAGAGGCCCACGGCGGCGAACGGACCGATCAGCACGAAGCCGGCCGCGGCCGGATAGGACAGATAGCTCATGTTGAGTGCGGCGGCGCTCAGGACCACGAACAGGCCGCCGAGCGCGAATAGCGCGCCGATGCACAATCCGTAGACCGGTGCACGGCGAAAATCGGCAAGGCCGGCGGCCAGCGCGTCGATGACGTCGTTGACGCCGATCGTGTTGACCTGCGGCATGGGCCGCAATTCTTCCCTGGCCGGACCGGCCGTGTCTGTCGGTGCCGAATTGTTTTCGCTCATCCGTCAGCTTCCTCCCAAAAGCATCCTGCCTCCCGCAGTCAGGCAATCTTAACTGCCGAATACGCGGGAGCTCAATGCGCAGAAGGACTTATATTGCCGCGGATCGCTCTGATTTCCCTGGAAAACGGCCTCGGCAGCGCAAGACCGGACAGCGCCCGGCGATCTGCTCTCGTGCCGGCAGACGGCACCCGTCGCGCAGGCGCGAGGGGCAGGGATCGCTCCGCCGGACGGAAGACTATCCTGCCGCCGGTTTCGGCTCGATTGCCGATGCTGCTGCGGCTGCTGCGATCTGTTCCTTCTGCTCATTGTCGAGCTTGGCGTTTTCGGGAATATGCACGCGGACTTCCTTGCGGGCGAACTGGATGCCGTTCTCCTCGAAAGCCTGCTGGACGCGTTTGTAGATTTCCTTGCGCATGCCGAATTGCTTGCCCGGCTTGGTGGTGAACTTGCCGCGCACCACGATGCCGACATCGTCGACATCCGCAACGCCCTGCCCCTTGAAGGGAGCCAGAATGTCGTCCTTGAACTCTTCCATCTCCATGATTTCCTGGCCGATCTTCTTGAAGAGCTTGCGGACCTTCTCGACATCCGTATCGAAAGGCACCGTGAACTTCAGCTTCATGATCACCCAGTCGCGGGAGAGATTGGTGAGCTTGGGGATCTCGCCATAGGGCACGATGTGAACGGCGCCCCGCGTGCCGCGCAGCTGCAGGGAGCGGATCGAGATCTTCTCGATGGAGCCCATGGTTCCGTCGGCATCGATGAACTCGCCCAGGCGGAAGGCGTCGTCCATCAGGAAGAAGATCCCCGAGACCACGTCGCGCACCAGGGTCTGCGCGCCGAATCCGACCGCCAGGCCGATGACACCGGCCCCGGCCAGAAGCGGAGTGATGTTGACGCCGAGCTGACTGAGCGCCAGCAGCACGGTGAGTGTCAGTATGGTGATCTGCGAGACCATGCGGATCAGCGGCAGGATCGTCGCCATGCGCGACTTGCCGGCGCCGCCCATTTCCGAATCGTCGTCCTGGTTGGCAACCGGCGGGGAATCCTTGGCGAGCTGATGGGCGACCCACAGATTGATGATTTCCCAGGCAAGATACCCGGCTGCCAGGATCAGGAGAAGGATGACGGTGTGCCGTGCAACGGCCGCTTCGCCGCTGCCGCCGATTGCCAGGAGGTTCAGGCCGTAGATGCGCCCCACTGCCAGGACCAGGAAGGCGATGAGGCCGACGCGGGCGATGCGGACATAGCTGTGCCGGGTCTGGTGATGGGCGGCTTCCGCCACCGGACCTTCCCCCTGCATCGGCGGAATGATATGCGCGACAATGCCGCGCACCATGGTGTCGAGGAACGGTGCGAAGACAACCAGAACGATGACCCCGAGGGAGCGGCCTGCCGTCAGGGTTTCGATACCCATGCTCAGGGCGAATTGTACCAGGAACCAGTTGAAAACGATGAAGGCCATGGAGAAATAGGGCCAGAAACCGGCCATGCGTTCCAGACCGCTGGTTACTTCCGTTTCATCGCCCAGAATGATTTTGGTCAGCCCGTTCCGTGCCTTCCAGATGATCGCAACGATCCATGCATTTACCGCGAAGCTCACGAAAAAGCGGAAACTCTCGCGGATGGCAATATCCGCATCGCGAAGGACAATGCTCAGGAAGAAGGAAATGCCGATGAAGACGAACAGCATCGTGAAATTGCGGTAGAGCGCCTTTGCGGTACTGTCGTCCGCCGTGACCAGACGCAGTTCGCTCCGGTGCGGTGCCAGCGCGAAACGCAGGAGGGCGGCGATCAGCCGTGGCAGGAACACGAGCCAGTATACGGACTGAAAGGCAAAGGTTCTGACCGCCGGATCGAAATTGGCGAGACGGCCGACGACAAGGGCGACCAGCGCGAAAACGACCAGGCCGCCGAGATCGAGGCCGGCCCGGATGGAGACCATCTTCACGGTTTCGAACAGGCTGTCCGGGGAATGGCTCCGGATGCTGTCGCGTCTGGACGCTGCCAGGCGGTTCACCAGAAATTCCGCGATGAAACCTGCGGCAAGGAGAAGGGCAATCGCACTCAGGACAATGTGGAAGGGACCGGCGATCTTCCCGGCAAACAGCGCGCCGATGCTGACTGCCAGGCCGGTGAAAAGAGCCGGCAGATTGAGGAAATAACCGGCGATCACCGAGACGAACCTGTCCAGGGTCGTGTCAATACTTTCGATGAAGCCCGTTTCGGTTTCGGCTGATGCCGCTGCCTGCCCTTTTGTTTCGGCGCCCTGCTGCAGCAGGGTCATGAAACCGGTCAGTGCCTTGACCTGGTCCGGGTCGAGGTCCGTAACGAGTTTCTCCATCGCCTCCTGCTGAAGGGGCGCTGGAAGCGTCGATGTGGTGCTCTGGGCGGAGGCTGGATCGGTCAGCAGGAAAAGCGGAATCAGGAGCAGGGAAACCAAACCTGCGAGTGTTGCGGTCTTCCAAACACCAGTCATCAGCGATGCCCCTTCGTCGGCGTCGAATTCTATGCCGTCAGGTTAGACATGCCAATTGTGCAATTTTCATTAAAATTGCCAATGCTCTGGCGGTGCGCGCCTCCGGGGCCTGCGGGAGGGAGCCATTCCGGTGTGACGGGGGAATTGCTCCGGCGGGAATAGATGACAGAGCTTGATCAACGCCGCTTATGCGTCTACGTCCAAGCCAGACTGATCAAGAGCGAGCGGAATTGAATGAGCACGCCCCCACGTAGCGCGAATATAACCCCGGGCATTTTCTGGGCCCTGCTGAGTCCGATCGGCCGCATGGGCAGGCTGCCCTACTGGCTGAGTTTTGCCTTCATGTGGGTGGTCATAGGCATCGCGATCCGGCTGTGGTGGTTGTCGCTCACGGAAATACCGACGCCCGAGGCCGTGAGCGTAAGCATCTTCGTCGGCTCCAATCCGCTGTTTCCGTTTCTTCTTCTGGTGCTCAACTGGTTCGAACTGGCGCTGGTCATCAAGCGTCTGCAGGATATCGGCCAGAGCGGGTTTCTCGCGCTGCTGATCTTTGTTCCGGTCCTGAACCTGCTGATGGTTCTCGTCCTGGGGTTCATCCCCGGCCAGGCGGAGGCCAACCGGCACGGTCCCCTGCCGAACAGCTACTGGCGCAGAAGCTGACCGCCCGGTCCGCTGGCCGCAAGACACGCCGGAGCCCAAACCGGCAGATGCAGATACAGAAGGAGAACCGCCCCGATGCCGTCTTCCGCCGTCACCATTGCCCGCAACCTGATCCGCTGCCCGTCCGTCACACCGGCGGAGGGCGGTGCGCTGTCCTGTCTGCAGACGCTTCTGGCGGACGCGGGATTTTCCGTCTCCCGCGTCACCTTCCATGACGAAGACACGCCGGATGTGGACAATCTTTTCGCCAGCATCGGCTCCGGAAAACCGCATTTCGTCTTCGCCGGCCACACCGATGTGGTCCCCGCCGGGGAGGCTGGCGACTGGCGTCACGGCCCGTTCGACGGCACGATTTCCGATGGCTACCTCTTCGGCCGCGGCGCGGTCGACATGAAGGGCGGCATCGCTGCCTTTGCCGCCGCGGCGCTCGATTTCGTCGGTGAGGCGGGAGCGGACTTCGGCGGAACGATCTCCTTCCTGATCACCGGCGACGAGGAGGGGCCGGCGGTCAACGGCACAGTGAAGCTGCTTGAGTGGGCGAAGGAGCAGGGACACGAATTCGATGCCTGCATCGTCGGTGAACCGACCAACCCGGAAAAGCTCGGCGACGCGATCAAGGTGGGCCGGCGCGGCTCGCTTTCCGGCATCATCTCCGTCACCGGCGTCCAGGGACATGTGGCCTATCCCCATCTGGCCGACAATCCGGTCCCCGGGCTGGTCCGCCTGATCGCGGCGCTGGATGCCCTGGAACTCGACCAGGGCAACGAGCGTTTCCAGCCGTCCAATCTGGAAGTCGTCAACATCGAGGTCGGCAATGCGGCTTTCAATGTCATTCCCGCCCGCGCCGAAGCCCGTTTCAACATCCGCTTCAACGACGCATGGACGCTGGACAGCCTGAAGGCAAGGATCCGTGAAACGCTGCAGACCGTCGATCTCGGCAACCTGAAGCTCGACATTGCCTTCCGGCGCGACGCCAGCGAGTCCTTCCTGACGAAGGATGCGGCGCTGATAGCCGCGCTGAGCAAGGCCGTCGAGGCGGAAACCAGCCGCGTTCCGGAGCTTTCCACCGGCGGGGGGACCTCCGACGCGCGCTTCATCAAGAACTATTGCCCGGTGGTGGAATTCGGCCTTGTGGGCCAGACCATGCACAAGGTCGATGAATGCGCCGCCGTGGAAGACCTTGACCGGCTGGCGGCGATCTATAAACGTTTCCTGACAAGCTATTTCTCATGAGGGCACCCTGCCGCAGCATTGTCGCGGACGGATCGCTTTCACACTTTGTATTCGATCAACCGGCTTCCCTGTGATCGTCCGGGTCACGGACCCGTAAACATCAAAGATCCGGACTGTCGGCATTGGAAATGGACCGGGTGGCGGGAGCGCATTGATCTTGATGAGTTTGAACGAAATTCGGGCCGCGCTGGACGGTTCCTGGCTGCTGTTGCGCAACCGGCCGGAGGGGATGACCTATTTCGATCTGTCCCTTCAGGGGTTCTGGCGCTCCTTCTCGGTGGTCTTTCTGCTGATCCCGGCCTTTCTGATCAGCGGCCTCGCCGAAAAGGAATTCTACTTTACGGAAAACATGTTCCAGCCGGAAACCTTTCCCGACAGTGCCTACTGGACGGCGCAGATGGTCGGATTGGTGGTCGACTGGCTCACGCTGCCGATCCTGCTGGCGGTCCTGGCAGTGCCGATCGGCATCTCGAAAAGCTATGTGCCGTTCATTGTCGCGCGCAACTGGACCAGCCTGCTGGCCTCCGTGCCCTACATGATCACCTATGTGCTGTTTCTGCTCCGGATCATTCCTCCGGGCGTCGCGGTGCTTCTGTCGTTTTCTTCACTGCTCGTGGTTCTCTGGTACCGCTATCTGGTCGCCCGCATCGCACTCCAGGCCTCCATCAGCCTGGCGGCCGGCGTCGTCGTGCTCGACGTCGTCCTGACCCTGCTGATCTCGCAGATCGTCGGAAATCTCTGGGGCAGTTAGAGCCCTGTCCGGCGGCCGCGCAAGACACGGCGTCCCGGACCGCACACAGGGACCGCACGCCGCTTCTCCGCTTCGCTACGTCCGGGGAGTCACAGGGGTAACGGCGCGATATCGGGCAGGAACGTATCCGCCGGCACTTTCGCAGGAAGGCGTCTCCATCCGGAGTTTGCGGATAAAGCTTGCATGCGCATCCCCGCATGCCTCCCCGGCCAAGCGCAACGCCGAGCCGGGGTCCACTCGTTTGCAGAGAGTCTGTTGGGTGTCTCCGGGGCTCAAGTCACACGGTCACCCCCCGGCGCAGCGCGCCGGGGGGTGACGATTGAGGGTGCGGGCGGCCTGGTGTCGTGAGCCGTCCCGGCTGCGATCAGTCCCGCAGCAGTTCGTTGATGCCGGTCTTGGAGCGGGTCTTCTCGTCGACGATCTTCACGATGACGGCGCAGTAGAGGTTAGGGGCCGGTTCGCCGTTGCCCATCTTGGTGGCGGTCGGCATGGAGCCGGCCACGACCACGGAGTAGGGCGGGATTTCGCCGTAGGTGATTTCGCCGGTCATGCGGTTGACGATGCGGGTCGACTGGCCGATGAACACGCCCATGCCCAGCACCGCGCCTTCGCGCACGATACAGCCTTCGACGACCTCCGAGCGGGCGCCGATGAAGCAGTTGTCCTCGATGATGACCGGTCCGGCCTGCAGCGGCTCCAGAACGCCGCCGATGCCGACGCCGCCGGACAGATGCACGTTCTTGCCGATCTGGGCACAGGAACCGACCGTCGCCCAGGTGTCGACCATCGTGCCTTCGTCCACATAGGCGCCGAGATTGACGAAGGACGGCATCAGCACCACGCCCTTGCCGATGAAGGCCGAGCGGCGCACGGTGCAGTTCGGCACGGCGCGGAAGCCGGCTTCCTCGAAATCGACGCCGCGCCAGCTGTCGAACTTGGACGGGACCTTGTCCCACCAGACCGCATCGCCCGGGCCGCCCTTGATGACCTCCATCGGGTTGAGGCGGAAAGACAGCAGCACGGCCTTCTTGGCCCACTGGTTGACCACCCAGTCCCCGTCCTTCTTTTCCGCAACGCGCAGCTTGCCGTGATCCAGAAGGGACATGGCGGTGTCCACCGCATCACGGATGTCTCCGGTCGTGGAGGTGCCGATGGACTCGCGGTCCTCGAAGGCGGCGTCGATGATTTTGGACAGGGCGGCGAGATCGTGGGTCATCAGCAAATAGGTCTCCGGCGGTGTCGAATTAAGCGCGGACCTAAGCCGCCGTGCCGCGCACTGTCAAGCGCTAGAGGCCGTCCGGGCGTCCCATTCGGCGGTTTGCTCCCCGTAATGACAATCCTCGGGGAAAATGCCATCTGCTGTTCCCGCCCGCATCTGCCGTCTTTTGCCGCCCCGGACCTGATCCAGGCGGCGAGAAGGAAGACCTGCCGGAGGCAGGGGCGGGAGCCGGGAGGGCATTCGCGGTCCTCGGAAACTTGAGCAAATCTAACCGGTAGGTTTCCCTTTCCCGGGATATTCAGCTTCGCGGGAAGGGGTATGATCACGGCAGATCAACCTGCTTCGGAAAGCCGCTCCCTTGGAACTCTGGATCCCCATCACGATTGCCGCAGCCTTCTGCCAGAACCTGCGCACGGCTTTGCAGAAACACCTCAAGGGACGGCTGGGAACCACGGGTGCGACCTTCATCCGCTTCGGCTACGGGGTCCCCTTCGCCGCGCTCTATGTGGCCTTCCTGCATTTCGGCCTGGGACATCCCCTGCCGGATCCCACTGTCACGATGCTGTTGGCCGGGGCCCTCGGCGGGCTGGCGCAGATCCTGGCGACCTTCCTGCTGATCCATCTGTTCTCCTTCCGCAATTTCGCGGTCGGCACGGCCTATTCCAAGACGGAGCCGATCCAGGCGGCCCTTTTCGGCTTCGTGGTGCTCGGCGAACAGGTTTCGCTGACCGCGGCGGTCTGCATTCTCATCGGCATAACCGGCGTCATCGTCATCACGCTTGCCCGCGTGCCGATGACCCGCAGCGCCGTGCGTTCGTCACTGATCGGTCGGCCCGCTCTCATCGGCCTGTCGTCCGCCGCCCTCTTCGGCGCGTCGGCGGTGGCCTATCGCACCGCCTCCCTGTCTCTCGACGGCACGACGGTCGCCATGCAGGCCGCCTTCGCGCTGGTCTATGCGACCTCCTTGCAGACGTTCGTCATGGCTGCCTGGATGGCGTTGCGCGAACCGGACCAGCTGCGCGCCAGCCTGAGTGCCTGGCGCAGTGCCGTCTGGGTCGGTCTGGCGGGCGTTGCCGGATCGGTCGGCTGGTTCACCGCCATGACCCTGCAGAATGTCGCCTACGTGCGCGCCCTCGCCCAGATCGAACTGGTCTTCACCTTCCTGGCCTCCTGGCTGTTCTTCAAGGAAGTGATCGCGAAGTCGGAAATTCTCGGCTGTGCACTGATCGTGCTCGCGGTAATCGGGATAGTTCTGCTGGGGTGAGGGTAGGCGTGTTCCAGCCCAGGGATTGTCCGGGACCGCATTGCAGGCGGATGCGGCCGGCCTGACGGCAACCGCATCCGCAGTCGATCTTGTGGCCTAGGTTCCCGAATAGGATTCCTCGCCTCGCTCACCGGCCTGTTCGGTGAGGGACAGGAACATCGCAAGTGCACCGGGGAGCAGGATCCCGAGCGCCATTGGCAGCGGTGTCGCTGACCCGCCGAGCGCCACGCAGGTGGAGACGGTGAAGGCAATGCCGAACTGGATGGCCCCGAGGAGTGCCGAGCCCATGCCCGCGCCTTCGCGCGCCTGTGCCATGGCCAGTGACATGGCATTTGCGGACAGGAGTCCGACCATTCCAATTGCCAACCAGAGGGGCAGCATGAACACCCAGATCGTCCGTGTATGCGCGACCAGGACCAGACACAGACCCGCCAGCACAAAGACAGGCAAGCCGCGTCGCAGGATCTGCGTGGAGGAGAACCGGTTGAGCAGCAGATGGTTGGCTTGGGCAAAGATCACAAGAGCAATTGCGGTCACCGCAAAGACCAGACCATATGCCAGCGCGTCGAGGCCGAAGGCGCCCTGAAACACACCCGAAGAGCCGGTAATGAAGGCAAACATGCCCCCCTGCACCAGTCCGGCGATCACCGCGGACCTGACGAATTGCGCTCGGCCAAGCAGTCTGCCCGCGGTCTTGAGCCCGGTGCTGAATGCGGCGCCGGCGCGTTTTTCCGGGGGCAGCGTTTCGGGGATCACCAGTTGGGACAGGATGATCGCAACTGCGCTCACCGCAGCCATGACAAGGAAGATTGAGCGCCAGCCGAAGTTGACAAGCAGCAGGCTGCCCAGTGTCGGCGAGATGATCGGTCCGATGGTCAGAAGCATGACAAGCACGGTCATCACCTTGGCGGCGCGCTGACCTTCGTAAAGATCGCTCACCACGGCCCGGCCCACCACCATGCCGGCGCAGGCGCCGATGGCTTGCAGAAAACGCAGGCTGTTGAAAAGGGCGATGTTGTCGACAAGCGGCAGCACGATTGAAGTCAGCAGGAAAATTCCGGTGCCGATCAGAAGCGGGGTCTTGCGGCCGTAGCTCTCGATGAGCGGCCCCATCAGAAGCTGCCCGGCGCAAAGCCCCAGGAAGAAGAGGGACAGCGACAGTTCTGCCGCCGAATGGGTGGCATTCATCGCCTCGGCGAGATCCCCCATCGCAGCCAGATACATATCGGTTGCAAGTGGAGGAAAGAGAGACAGCAGGCCGAGCACGGCAGTGATCGCGGCGGCATGTCTGGGGGACGGCGTTGTGGGGTGCATCAGCAGGTTCCTGTGGGATGGATCTGGCCATCCGGCTGGTTTTGATTTATTGGACTAGGGTCTCGAAATAATTAGTAGACCAGAGTCTATAAATCAATAAGACGGGATTGCTTGAATGCGCATGGGAGGTATGCATGGATTGCAAGGCAAAGCCGGTGGGACGACCGCCGAACGAACGCGCGGGGACTGCGCTGAAGGCCGCCGCACTGCGGCTGGTGCGCGAGAAGGGGTATTCCAATGTCTCCATCGCCGACATCGCGAGCGCGGCGGGCGTCGCGCGCCAGACGCTCTACAATCGCTGGAACACGAAGGCCGATCTCATTCTTGATGCGGTGTTCGAGGAGACGGGACGCTATGCCGCCGAACCGCCGGAGGATGACGGCGCAAGCTCCCGGACCCGGCTCGAGACGTTTCTCGTTCAGGTCTTCACCCACCTGGCGGAGGACGGGGCGACCATGCGTGCCCTGATTGCTGCCGCGCAGGGGGATGAAACCTTTCGCGCGGCCTGGTATGAGCGCTTCGCATACCCGCGCGAGCTGATGGTGACGGATATTCTGCGGGAAGCCCAGGAACAGGGCGAACTTGCGAAAGATCGCGATCCGGAGTTGCTCTCGGCCTTCGTTCACGGTGCCTTCTGGTATCGGCTCCTGAACGGGCAACCGGTGGATGCCGACCTCGCACGCGCCATCGTAGCCGAGATTTTCGAGCGTCAGACACCCCTGTTGCCTGACCGGACATAACAATGCCGGTCCTTTTGCGGCGGTTCTGCTGACTTCGGCCGCATATGGCGGGGCTCCACCTTCGGCTCCGACAACCAGGTGCACCGGTGGAGCGTCCCGGTTTTGGGCCTGCCGGTGCGTCGGGGGGCATGACTGGCGACAGCGAGATGGTCGCGGCCGGTGGCCATCCGTCGTGGGAGATCGGATACGACGACCACGGAAGGCCGCGCGGCCTCTTCCGACCCCTGCGCGGTCATTCGCTTAAATCACCGTGAACGACCGCGCAGGGCTGATTCTCACTTCACCTCAGAAATGCTGTGCAGATGCACATCGTGTCCCGAGTGCTTCTTGAGGATGTCCGTGGCGCGTTGTTCGTGGTCAGGGTTCCAGGTGCGCACCCACAGGAGCAGGCCGCCGCGCTCAAGCTGTTCCTGCAGACGCTGCGCGGAACGGTCACCGACAAGCTTGGCCAGAATGCCGCCGATGAGGCCGCCCGCGCCACCGGCGAGCGCTGCGCCGATGATGGCGGCGGCCATGGTTCCGCCGGAGGCAAGGATCACGCCGGCCGCCGCGCTGGCTGCCACGTAAAGCGGGACGCCGATCAGCGCGCCTTCCGCGTCCCCGAGGGTCTCCGTGGAGACATAGGAACTGCGCGGGGCCTTGGGGTCGTCCTCCAGTTCTGTGACTTTCCTGTAGGCGTGACCGAGCTTTTCGTCCACCGCCTGTTCGCCCGCCAGCAGACTGAGTTCGGCACGGTTGAATCCGGAGGCCAGCAGCTCGTCGATGGCTGCCTGCAGTGTTTCCGCATTGTCGAAATAGCCGACCGCCTCGCGGATCTGGTAAGTCTCTTGCGTTGAGGTCATGGCAGTTTCGTCTCTCCCGGTGGCTGTCGCTGTTTTGCTGGAACGGCTGAGCCCTCCTGTGCGTCAGACTCGGAGCCGGGCGGAAAGGGGCCGTTCGTTCGTATCGTGATCAGAGCATCTGACGGACCTACATTCATTGATGCGCATCAAATCGCCCGCGCAGCTCAGAGCTTGCTGAACTGAGGTGCGTTGTCACCGATCTCGTAATAGCCGGCCTTGTCCTTGACGAAGATATGCTTGCCGGTGGTCAGCTCGTCAGCCGTGTCCAGGCAGCCGGCGGCGATAGCCAGGGTGTCGTCGCCATCCATCCGGTAGAACAGGCTGGAGCCGCAGACCTTGCAGAACCCCCGTTCCGCGAAATCGGAGGACCGGTACCACGAAAGCCCCTCGTCGCAGGTGAAGCGTAGCGTGTCGGCGGGTGCCACGGTGCTGGCCCACAGGTGGCCGCTGGTGCGCCGGCACTGGCTGCAATGACACACCGTCACCGTGTCCCGGACGGCATCCACCTCGAAGGCCACCTGGCCGCATTCGCATTGTCCTGTAATCACGTTTCAACTCCTCCTCGGTTCTTGAGGGCATTCACACCGCCGTCAACAGCCAGTCCCGGAAGGCAGTGACGGGGCGGGTGAGCGTGCGGGCCGGCGAGCGGACGAACCAGTAGCCGGTGTCCAGTTCGACCCGGGGCCATTCCGGCATGACCAGATGACCGGCGTCGAGTTCCTGGGAGACGAAGCGCCGGTCGATGACGATGGCGCCCATGCCGGCGATGGCAGCCTGGATGGCCAGGTCGCGGCTCTGCAGAACCATGCCGGCTTTCGTGTCGCCGTGGTCCAGTCCGGCTTTCTCCAGCCAGACGGTCCAGTCGTTGCGCCGAGAGGCGCTGTGAAGCAGGCGGAATTCCTTCAGGATGGACGGATCCGCAGGGTCCTTGCCGCTCAGGAGACCGGGGGCGACGGCAACGGCCAGATGCTCCTGCCACAGAAGCCGGCTTTCCACGCCCGGCCAGTTGCCGGTGCCCAGGCGGATGGCGCAATCATAGTTTTCCCGGTCGAGGTCGATCATCCGCGTCGAGGCCGACAGAAGCAGTTCCACGTCCGGCTGGAGGGCCTGGAACTGCGGCAGGCGCGGGATCAGCCAGCGGGTGGCGAAGGTCGACACCGTGCTGATGCGCAATTCCGTCCGTCCGCGCCGCTTGAAACTGTCGACGGCCTCCTCGATCCGGTCGAAGGCATCGCCCATGCTCAGGGCCAGCCGCTGGCCTTCCTCCGTCAGGCTCAGGCCCCGCCCGTCCCGGTTGACCAGCGTCGCGCCCAGCTCGCTCTCCAGCTTGCGCATCAGGTGGGACAGGGCCGAGGGCGAGACGCCCAGTTTTTCGGCCGCCAGCGCCGCCCGGCCGTGGCGGGCCAGCAGGGAAAAGGCATGAAGTGCGCGCAGGGACGCCATGGGCGAGTTCCGGATTGTTGAATTCGATTCAATAATGGATCGCGCCGGACCTGTCGAGCCGGACGCGCCGGGCTACCTGATCATTCCCCCGGGGACGCCCGGTCTTTCCCGCCGGTGCCCGGTTCCTTCCCGGGTCTGTTGACCAGTGTGACCAGCACGAAGGAGATGATCATCAGCAGGACCCAGGCGTTCAGCTTCGACAGCGAGACGAGGGACCATTCCTCGGCCTGATCGGGATAGTGCCAGGCGCGGGCGAAGGTTCCGATGTTTTCCGCGATCCAGATGAACAGCGCCACGAGGAAGAAGCCGAGCACGAGCGGCATCCTGTGACGGTACCGGTAGACCGAATAATACACCCAGGTTCTTCCGTAGAGCAGGAACAGCAGCGCGAACAGGCCGATCCGGATGTCGATGACGAAGTGATGCGCGAAGAAGTTCACGTAGATCGCCAGCGAGAACAGATAGGTCGTCCACAGGGGAGGATAGCGGCTGTAGGCGAAATGGAAGATCCGCGAGACCCGGGCAAGATAGCTGCCCACGGAAGCATACATGAAGCCGGTGAACAGCGGGACGTTGCCGATCCGGAAGAAGCTCTCCTCCGGATAGACCCAGGAGCCGGCCGCGGTCTTGAAGATCTCCATGGCGGTGCCGACCACGTGGAAGATCAGGATGATTTTCGCTTCGTTGATGCTCTCCAGGCGGGTGGCCAGCATGCACAGCTGGACGGCCACGGCGAACAGGAACAGGAAGTCGTAGCGGGTCAGCACGGCATCGTCGGGATAGACGAAGCGAGTCAGCAGGATCGCCGCCAGCAGGGTGCCGCCGAAAATGCAGGCATAGGCCTGCTTGAGGCCGAAGGCGAGAAACTCGGTGACGGCAGTGCCGAACCGGCCGGTCCCCAGGACGCGGGCTGTCCGGGGCAGCAGCCGGTGGATGATCCGTTCGGTGCGCGAGCCGGAAGGGGGTGGCTCCTTGAGCCGGCGGAGGAGACTGGAGGGAAACAGGTCGTTCTCCCGTCCGCGATCAGTCCAGGGACCCGAGAACCGCCTTCAGGAAGCCGGTCAGATCGTCGGTGACGAAATCCACATGCGGATAGGGATCGCCTTCCAGGTCCCAGGTTTCCGAGATGATCTCCCGCGACCCCTGCGGAACGATCAGGGTGGTGCACATGCCGAGCTGGTGCGGGACGGTAAGGTTCTTCGCCAGATCCTCGAACATGGCCGAGCGCGCCGAGGAGATGCCGGTTCTGGCCAGGAACCGGTCATAGGTTTCCCGGTTGGGCTTGGGAATCAGATCCGCCTCGACGATGCCGAAAATGTCCTCGAAATGCTCCGAGATGCCGAGGGCTGCCGCGGTGCGCTCCGCATGCGGCCGGTCGCCGTTGGTGAAGATGAATTTCCGGCCCGGCAGCGCCTCGATGGCCGCACCCAGATCCGGATTTGGCGCCAGGCTGGAATAGTCGATGTCGTGCACGAAGCGCAGATACTCGTCCGGATCGACCTCGTGCCGCTTCATCAGCCCGCTGAGGGTGGTGCCGAATTCGTGATAGAGCGCCTTCTGATGGGCTCTGGCCTCCTCGCGGGGCAGGTCCAGCATCTTCTCCACATAGCGCGAAATCTGTTCGTCGATCTGGGAAAACAGGTTCGCGTCATGAGGATAGAGCGTGTTGTCCAGGTCGAAGACCCAGGCTTCGATGCCCTTGAAGACCCTCAGGTCCATGCGGTGCGCTTGCGGGCCCTCGTGGGGCAGGGGGCGTTTTCCTGTCACGGCCGGATAAGGGTTCCCGCACCGCCATCGGTGAACAGTTCCAGAAGAACCGCGTGAGACACCTTGCCGTTGAGGATGACGACCCCTTCCACGCCCTTGTCCAGGGCCTCGATGCAGGTCTCGACCTTGGGAATCATGCCGCCGGAAATCGTGCCGTCGGCCATCAGCTCGCGGGCCTTGGCGACGGTGAGCTGCTTGATGAGATTGCCGTCCTTGTCGAGGACGCCCGGCACGTCGGTCAGGAACAGCAGGCGCGTTGCATTGAGCGCGCCGGCGATCGCCCCGGCGCAGGTGTCGGCGTTGATATTGTAGGTTTCGCCGTCGCTCCCGGGTGCGACGGGCGCCACCACCGGGATGATGTCTTCCTTCAGGACCAGCTTGAGGACGGTCGGATCGACGGTTTCCGGTTCGCCGACGAAACCGAGATCGACTACGCTTTCGATATTGCTGTCCGGATCGACGACCCGGCGCTGCAGCTTGCGCGCGGTAACCAGATTGCCGTCCTTGCCGCACAGCCCGACCGCACGGCCACCCTCGGCGTTGATCAGCTGCACGATTTCCTTGTTGATCGACCCGGCCAGCACCATCTCCACAACTTCGACGGTGGCCTTGTCGGTGACCCGGAGGCCGCCCTTGAATTCGCTGACGATGTTCAGCCGCTGCAGCATCTTGCCGATCTGCGGTCCGCCGCCGTGCACCACCACCGGATTGACGCCGGACTGGCGCAGCAGCGTGATGTCCCGGGCGAAGGCCTGGCCAAGTTCCTGGTCGCCCATGGCATGGCCGCCGTATTTCACCACGACGGTCTTGTTGTCATAGCGCTGCATGTAGGGCAGGGCCTGGGCGATGATATGGGCGCGGCTGGTCATTTCAGGCGTGATCATGGACTTCGGAATACTCTGCGTGGCTGAGGGACGTCTGGCGAAAGACCCCTGCTATAGCCGGTTTGACGGGTCTTCACAATCGGCGGTGGGAGCGCGTGTCACTGGTTGGCCAGCAGGCAGAGCTCGGCGCGGAGTTCGTCGACCCCCCGGTTCTTCTCCGAGGAGGTGGCGATGATGTCCGGATGGGCGGCAATCCGTTTGGCGAGCAGCGCCCTTGTGTCCGTGATCAGGCGTTCCAGCTGGGGCGGCTTGATCTTGTCGGCCTTGGTCAGCACCACCTGATAGACGACGGCCGCCTTGTCGAGCAGTGCCATCGTCTCCAGGTCGTTGGGCTTGATCCCGTGGCGGCTGTCGATCAGCAGGATGACACGGCGCAGGTTCGGGCGGCCGCGCAGGTAGGAAAACACCAGCCGGGTCCAGGCATCCACCAGCTCCTTCGGCGCCTGCGCATAGCCGTAGCCGGGCATGTCGACGATGGTCAGCGGTGTCTCCGGCGCGACGAAGAAGTTCAGCATCTGCGTGCGGCCGGGCGTCGAGGAGGTCCGCGCCAGGCCCTTGCGGCCGGTCAGCGCATTGATCAGGCTGGACTTGCCCACATTCGAGCGGCCCGCGAAGGCGATCTCGGTGTCCGCCGCTTCCGGCAGATTGGCCATGTCGGTGACGCTGGTCAGGAACTCCCAGGGGCGGGCAAACAGCAGCCGGCCCGCTTCCAGGTCTTCCGGGGTATAGGTTTGATCTTCACTCATGAACGCCTTCTACCTTGCCTTGCCGTCCGCGTCGAGATCGCAAACACCGGTCAGGCTTGCTGCTTCCAGCGCGTCGATATCCGCGCCGCGTATGGCGCCCAGGTGCCGGGTGATCTTTTCAGGTGGCCAGTCCCACCAGGCAACCGCCAGCAGCCGGTCGATGGTGTCTTCATCGAAGCGCAGCCGCATCACCCGTCCCGGATTGCCGGCGACAACCGCGTAAGGCGGTACGTCCGGGGCGACCACGGCGTGGGCGCCGATGATCGCGCCGGAACAGATGGTGACACCGGGCATCACCGTGGCGTTGCTGCCGAACCAGACATCGTGCTCCACGATGGTATCGCCGCGCAGATGATCCAATATCGTGGCCGGATCGAACCCATCGCGCCATTCGTCGGCGAAAATATTGAAGGGATAGGTCGAAACTCCGGTCATGGCGTGGTTCGCGCCGTTCATGATGAAGGTCGTGCCCTGGGCCAGGGCGCAGAATCTGCCGATCTTCAGCCGGTCGCCGACGAAGTCGAAATGATAGCGCACGTTGCGTTCTTCAAACGCGGTCGCGTTTTCCGCGTCGTGGTAATAGGTGAAATCGCCGACCTCGATGTTCGGACGGGTGATGACGTTCTTCAGGAAAACCGTGTGCGGTTCGCCGTTGAGCGGATGGAGCGTGTCGGGAGAGGGGCCGTGCATGGGACCTCCGGATAAGCAAGAACAAGGAAAAGGAACAACGCGCGCAATGCGCGGTCGACCTGCCGGTGAGCGGCTTCGCCTTGCGGAACAGGTCTTGCTTTATCGGGTCATCGGTCCGGGCACTCCTGAGGAAACGCGTCAAGAACGCCGCTTCATCCGGCGCTGAAGGTCAGATCCAATCATATACCCGGCCACCGGGTCAAGGCGCGCCTGCGGCGCGCAATGGGTCCGGATTCCGGATCGGCGCTCACCTTGCGTTTCCCTGGTGCGGAAGCACGAAATCCGGCCTGTCATGAAACTGGCCCCGCCTTGCAGCGGGGCCAGAGCATCTTCAGGGTCTTTTCCGGCTGCCTCAGCTCTTGTCGCCGGCAGCGGGTTTCTTTCGCCGGAACATGCCCGACAGATTGTCCCACAGCTCCACCTTGACGCCCTGACGGCGCATGATGATGTACTGCTGGGTGACCGACAGCGTGTTGTTCCACGCCCAGTAGATCACCAGACCGGCCGGGAAGGAGGCCAGCATGAAGGTGAAGATCACCGGCATCCAGGTAAAGATCATCTGCTGGGTCGGGTCCGGCGGAGCCGGGTTCATCTTCATCTGCACGAACATGGTGATGCCCATGATCAGCGGCCAGACGCCCAGCATCAGCATCTGCGGCGGGTCCCAGGGGATCAGGCCGAACAGGTTGAAGAGGGTGGTCGGATCGGGCGCCGACAGATCCTGAATCCAGCCGAAGAACGGCGCGTGCCGCATTTCGATGGTGACGTAGAGAACCTTGTAGAGCGAGAAGAACACGGGGATCTGGACCACGATCGGCAGACAGCCGGCCAGCGGATTGATCTTCTCCTTCTTGTAGAGCTCCATCAGCGCCTGTTGCTGCTTCTGCTTGTCGTCCCCGTATTTCTCGCGGATTTCCGTCATCTGTGGCTGCACGAGCTTCATCTTGCTCATGGAGACATAGGACTTGTTGGCGAGGGGGAAGAAGATCAGCTTGACGAGCACCGTGACCAGAAGGATCGCGACACCGAAGTTGCCGGTCAGATGGAAGAACCAGTCGATGGCGAAAAACATCGGCTTGGTCAGGAAGTAGAACCAGCCCCAGTCGATCAGCAGCTCGAAGCGCTTGATGCCGAGGGATTCTTCATAGGCGTCCAGAAGCCTGGTTTCCTTGGCGCCGGCGAAGAGATAGGAGCTCGTTTCGCCGGTTGAGCCCGCCCCGACAGAAACGGCGCTGCCGAGATAGTCGGCCTGGAAATTGCCGGTCTGGGCGGAGTGGCTGAAGCCCGGCTGAAATTCCTGTCCCGGGAAGGGAATGAGTGTGGCCGCCCAGTACTTGTCGGTCATGCCGAGCCAGCCCTGGTCCACCTTGGGAGGCTGGATCGTGCCTTCCTCCTCGATGTCGGAATAATCGACCTCTTGCAGGCCTTCGTCACCGAAAACCCCGAGCAGGCCTTCATGCAGGATCCAGATGCCGTTGGTTTCGGGGATGTTGCGGCGGGCGATGAGGCCGTAGGGATAAAGCGTGAGCTCCTCGGCGGTGGTGTTCTCGACCGACTGTTCGACGGTGAACATGTAGTTCTCGTCGACGGAATAGACGCGCTTGAAGAGGAGGCCCGCGCCGTTGTCCCAGCTGAGCGTCAGCGGTGCTTCCGGAGTAAGCGTTGCCTCGCCTTCCAGGGTCCACTCCGTAGCGGGGCCGGGAAGGGCCACATCGGCACCCGGATCCGCCACCCAGCCGTAGTCGGCATAATAGGGATTGGGGCTGCCGGAGGGCGAGAAGAGCACGATGGTCGGGCTGCTCTTGCTGACGGTCTCGTGATATTCCTTCAGCCGAAGGTCGTCGAGACGGCCGCCGGTCAGATTGACCGAGCCTTCCAGATGCGGCGTGTCGATCGTGACCCGCTTGGAGGCGGCCAGGGCCTGTTCCCGGCTCGCGAAGGTTGTCTGTCCGACGGCTGCCGGGGCAGGGGCGGCGGCGTCCGTGCCGGGCGCTGCGGACGGCTGCGGCGCGTTCGGATTGTCGGTGACTGTCTGGCTGGTCGCGGCGGCATCCTGCTGGGCCTGGAGCTCGGCCTGCTGGCGCTCCAGTTTCGGCCCGGCAATGAAATACTGCCAGCCAAGCAGTACGATCAGGGACAGAACGATTGCAAGAATCGTGTTTCGGTTTTCAGAAATCAACTGGAGTTACCCCTGTTTCCTGCGCAAGTTCGTTTGATCCTGCCGGTTGCTCCGGCGCGGCTTTCCCCGTCCGCGCGTCGTGGCCGGATCCAGAACCTTGACAAGGCCAGACTTAAGGTCTGCGACGAGTTTTTGAAAGGGCAGAGTCAGCGCGCTGTCCCGTCCGATCAGGACGAAATCCGCATTTTGCGGGATATCGCCGCAATCCAGTTCGGCAACCGCAGCCCTCAGGCGGCGTTTTATGCGGCTGCGCACGACGGAATTGCCGGTCTTCTTGGTGACCGTATAGCCCACGCGCGCGGCACTGTCCGTGTCGCGCTTCAACCCCTGAACGACAAAAGCGCGCCGTCCCAGCCGGCCGCCTTTGGCGACCGCCAGGAATTCGGAGCGCTTTTTCAAAGTGTCCATGAGCGGCAGCTGGTTGTTGGCAGACGCCGCCAACCCGGCGTGCTGCGGGCTCAACGCCGGTTAGGCGCTTAGGCTGTTGCGGCCCTTGGCACGACGGCGAGCGAGCACCAGACGGCCGTTTTTGGTCGCCATACGTGCGCGGAAGCCGTGGCGGCGCTTGCGGACAAGACGGCTCGGTTGATACGTACGCTTCATTGTTCTTCCCCGCGCGGCTTAATGCGCGGCCCTTGTTCATTTTAATTCTTTGGAGGAAGCACTCGAAGCGCTTGAAGCGCGCGGCTCTTAACAGCCTTGGGTCCGAATGCATGTCCCGGTCGAGCGCGCTTATAAGGGCCATGCCGCCTCAAGTCAACTTTGCCCGTGAAGAATCTCTGAAATCCTGTGTGTCCCGCAAACCCGCCGCTATACGGCTCCGGGAAAGTGCAGGGTCAGGCAGCGCGACCGGCAGGCAGGCGGATCACGCCGAGGTGAACCGAGGCCGGCCAAACGTCACTTCTCGGTGAAGCATGGTTCCTTTTACAGGATTTAAGATACATCTGCCACACTATGACTTATGCACACCATCGGATGGAACAGGAACAGGACCGCATATGCCCGGTGACAAGGCCGACGCAATGAGCACGCCGAAGGAAACCGGGGAAGAGGCCGGCGAAGCGCGCGTGCGCACCGTTGCGGGCCGGTTCAGGACCTGGCTGCCGCTGATCGTGCTTGTCGTTCTGACGGGAATCGCGTTTTCGCTGGGGCTGCACAGGCAGCTGACACTCTCCAATCTCATCATGCGCCGCCAGGAACTGGCCGGTTATGTGGACAGCAATATTGCCCTGGCGCTTCTGGTCTATGCGGGTGTCTATACCGCGGCCGTGGCACTGTCCTTTCCCGGCGCCTCGCTGCTGACCATCGCCGGCGGTTTTCTCTTCGGCTGGGTTCTGGGCGGTTTCGCGACCGTTCTTGGCGCCACCCTTGGCGCCTGCGCGGTCTTTCTGGTGGCCCGCACCTCCCTGGGCGACGTGCTCACCCGGCGCGCCGGGCCGTTCCTGTCCCGGCTCGCCGACGGGTTCCGCAATGATGCCTTCAACTACCTGCTGTTCCTGCGGCTGACCCCGGTCTTTCCGTTCTGGCTGGTGAACATCGCTCCTGCCATTTTCGCAATGCCGCTGCCTTCTTATGCCCTGGCCACCTTTGTCGGCATCATTCCCGGAACCTTCGCCTTCACCTTCATCGGCTCGGGTCTGGACAGCGTCATCGCGGCGCAGGAAGCCGCCGACCCCGGGTGCGCGGCGGCCGGAACCTGCCGGATCGAGCTGTCCGCCCTGGTGACCCCCCAGCTTCTGGCCGCGTTTTTCGCGCTCGGCATCGTCAGCCTCATCCCCGTCATCCTGAAGAAGCTGCGGTCCCGCTGACACTGTTTCCCGTTCATTGATAGGAGCCACAGATGGCACGCCTGCTGACCCCTGATATTTGCGTGATCGGCGCCGGTTCCGCCGGATTGTCCGTTGCCGCCGCCGCGGCGGCTTTCGGCGTTGACGTGGTTCTGATCGAAAAGGGCCTCATGGGCGGCGATTGCCTGAACTACGGCTGCGTGCCCTCCAAGGCGCTGCTGGCCGCAGCAAAGGCGGCATCCGGGGCGGCGAACGGCGGCCGGTTCGGTGTCGTCTGCGACGGACCGGCACTCGACTTCGCGGCAGCGAACGACCACGTCCGGCGGGTCATCGATGCCATTGCTCCGCATGATTCGCAGGAGCGCTTCGAAGGCCTTGGCGTTACCGTTCTGCGGGATGCCGCGACATTCACGGCGCCGGACCGGCTGGTGGCCGGAGATCACGAGATCAGGGCGCGCCGCTTCGTGATCGCGACCGGATCCTCGGCCATGGTTCCGCCGATCCCGGGACTGGACGGGGTTCCCTATCTCACCAATGAAACCCTGTTCGCCCTGCGGGAGCGGCCTGAGCATCTGGCGATCGTCGGCGGCGGTCCGATCGGCCTGGAAATGGCCCAGGCGCATCGCCGCCTCGGATCTAGGGTCACGGTGTTAGAGGCCCGGAAGGCGCTCGCCAAGGACGATCCGGATCTGGCGGCGACCGTTCTTGGCGCCTTGCGCGCCGAGGGAGTCGAGATTCTCGAGGATACGGGGGTCGAGGAGGTGCGGCAAAGCGATGGCGGCGTTCTTGTGGCCGCGAAGGCGGCGGACGGAGTGACGCTTGAGGTCTCCGCAACGCACCTGCTTGTCGCGACCGGGCGCGCGCCCAATGTGGCCGGTCTGGGGCTGGAGGCGGCGGGTGTCGCCTTCGACCGGAAGGGCATCCGTGTCGACAAGGGGCTGCGCACCTCCAACCGGAAGATATATGCGATCGGCGATGTCGCGGGCGGACTGCAGTTCACCCATGTTGCCGGCCATCAGGCGGGCCTTGTCATCCGCTCCATCCTGTTCCGCCTGCCGGTGAAGATGAATGCGGACCTTGTGCCCTGGGTCACCTACACCTCCCCGGAACTGGGGCACGTCGGCCTGTCCGAAGCCGCAGCACGGGAGAAATACGGCGACAGGGTAAGAGTGCTTGCCGCGGACTATTCCGGCAATGACAGGGCCCGCGCGGAAGACCTGACGGCCGGCAGGCTGAAGCTGGTTGCCGGGCCGGGCGGCAGGCTCCTGGGAGCCGACATCGTCGGCGCGCAGGCGGGAGAAATCATCAATCTTCTTTCGCTGGCCCTGTCCAAAAAGATGACCATGAAAGACCTTGCGGGATTCATTTCACCTTATCCGACCCTTGGAGAACTGGTGCGCCGCGCCGCGATTTCCTACTATGGGGATGCGCCCGGAAATGTATGGGTGCGCCGGGCAATCGCTTTTCTGCGCAAATTCGGATGATCGAGCGCCGATCGGACCGCGCATGATGCCATGACCCGGTGTGTGAAAATCTGGCGTCGGGAACTTTGGGACGTGGTGACATGAAGCATGAAGGCGCGCCGCAAGGGGCCGAGGTCCCGCCGGCAGGCGAGGAAGACCCGCGCAAGCCGGGGGACAGTTTCGGCCGCTACCGATTCGGCGGACTGTCCGGCAAGCTGCTGCTCCTGACCGCCGCCTTCGTGATGGTGGCCGAAATCTGCATCTACGTGCCGTCGATCGCCAATTTCCGCAACACCTGGCTGATGGAACGGCTCACCACCGCCGGGGTCGCCGCCTCCGTTCTGGCGGAAACCAACACCATCGCTCCCAGGCTTCAGGAAGAGCTGCTGCGCACCACAGGCGCGCTCGCCATCTCGCTCGACCAGGGCAGCCGCCGCAGTCTGATCGCCATGAGCGATGTCCCCGACGAGGTCGATTTCGTCATCGACATGGCCGATGTCTCTCCCTGGTCCTCCGTGCGCGGCAGTTTTGCCATTCTCACCTATCGCGGCGACGGCGTGATGCGGGCCGTCGGCACCGGCCACATGGGCCACACGGAGCGGGTGGACGTGGTTCTTCCGGTCGCCCTGCTGCAGAAGGACATGCTGGCCTTTTCGGGGCGCATCCTGGCCCTGTCGCTGGTGATCTCGATCATCACCGCCAGTCTGGTCTATATCGCGCTCAGGGCCCTGTTCATCCGGCCGCTGCGCCAGCTGACCCGTTCCATGGAGCGTTTCGCCGAAAACCCGGAAGATGCCTCGCGCATCATGCCTGTCTCCGGCCGCCGGGACGAGCTGGGCGATGCGGAAATCCGCCTTGCCGGCATGGAGGAAGCCCTCTCCAGGGCCCTGCACCAGAAACAGCGCCTGGCGGATCTCGGTCTTGCGGTTTCCAAGATCAACCATGACCTGCGCAATCTTCTGGCCTCCGCGCAGCTGTTCCTGGAGCGTCTGGAGCATGTGCCGGATCCGACCGTCAGCCGGCTCGCGCCCAAGATCCTGGCGACGCTGGATAGGGCCGTCAGCTACACCCAGGCGGTCATGTCCTACGGTAAGGCGCAGGAAAGGGCTCCCCAGCGCCGTCTGCTGACCCTGCGGCGGGTGGGCGACGATGTCGCCGACGTTCTGGGACTGGTGGACCACGAGCTGGTGAGCTTCGAAAACAGGGTGCCGGACGGGGTCGAGATCGATGCGGATCCCGAACAGATCTTCAGGATCCTTCTGAACCTGTGCCGCAACGCGCTCCAGGCCCTGGAAGCGGAAAAGGACGCGACCCTGGTCAGGCGGATCACCCTGGAGGCCGAACGCACCGGCTCCTGCGTGTGTATCAGTGTGACCGATACCGGGCCTGGCATTCCGGAGAATACCCGCAAGGCCCTCTTCAAGGCCTTCCACAGCGGCTCCAAGCATGGCGGCATCGGTCTGGGCCTTGCCATCGTCGCGGAGCTCCTGAAGGCCCACGGCGGCCGCATCCGCCTGGACGATACCGGCGGGCCGGGCACCTGCTTCCGTCTCGAGGTGCCCGACCGCAGCCATTGAGCGCGCAGGCGCCGGAAAAGCCCGCCTGACAGGCGGCCGGAACCGGCAGACTCGGACCGTCCTGAAAACAGCCGCAACCACTGGTCAGCCGCGCCGGGAGGCGGTGCCTCCGCAACGGAAAAATCCGCCGGTTTCACGGGCCTGTCCGGTGGAGGCGGCCGAAACCGCGGGAATTCGGCGGCTTGCGAAGCTTTGTGACCGTTCCATGAAAAAAAGTTCGAAAAGTCCCTTGCATTCCCAGCCGGACCGAAGTAGTTAAGCGCCCTGTCCGGGGCACGCCCCCGCAGTGCCAAGACCGGTCAATCCGGGGTCCTCTGGAACCCGATGACAAGTTCTTCGCCTCTATAAGCACCGGTAGCTCAGCTGGATAGAGCACCAGACTACGAATCTGGGGGTCAGGGGTTCGAATCCTCTCCGGTGCGCCATTTCCATTCAAAACTGCGAACACCAGCGGAAATATTTTCCGCTCCGACATGGTGTTTTCTGCGCTCCCTCCGCTGCCGATTGCCGGGCTTTGCGCGTCCGATGTCGATGCCTGGGCACCGCTTGCGGGTCGACAGATTTCAAGGGTTCACAGCCCGTTCGGCGAGGCATTGGGCAGGCTGTGACTGGTCTCCATGGCTGAAGTGCTAGAGCGTCGGGATCTCCCTTGACGCAGCGGCGCGCCCCATTTTTTCGAAGCAAGTCCAAAACCGCTATGCTACGAATTTCGTTGAAGGCATCCGGCAATCCGCTTTTTTGACGGCGGAGAACAGGCGGGCGTCATTCCGGTTTTCCGCGTCGCATCGCGACCCTGGACAGTTCCCCGAATTGAATGGAGCCATGAATTGACCACGACAACCTGCGCAGATTACATCGCCGAACTTCTTGCTGAAATCGGTGTGACAAGAATTTGGGGAGTGACCGGCGACAGTCTCAATGGCATCAACGACAGTCTCCTTCGTCAGGGCAAGATCGAATTCATGCATGTCCGCCACGAGGAAACGGGGGCCTTTGCGGCGGGGGCCGAGGCGGCCACGACCGGCAGGATCGCCGTCTGCGCGGGAAGCTGCGGACCGGGCAACCTGCATCTGATCAACGGGCTTTACGATTGCCAGCGCAACCAGGTTCCCGTCCTGGCGATCGCCTCGCATATTCCCTCCACAGAGATCGGCACGCATTATTTTCAGGAAACCCACCCCCAGGAGCTCTTCCGCGAGTGTAGCCACTATGTCGAGCTGATTTCGGACCCGGCCCAATTGCCACGCGTCATGGAAACGGCGATTCGCACCGCCGTGGAACGTCGCGGCGTCGCCGTGATCGTGCTTCCGGGCAACACCTCCCTTGAGCCGGCTCCGGCGAAACCCGCCCCGATCACCTTCGCTCAGCCACCGCAAATCACCCCGGCCTCCGCCGATATCGATCGGCTCGCCGAGCTTCTGAACGGGTCGGACGCGGTGACCCTGCTGTGCGGCAGCGGCACGGCCGGCGCTCATGACGAGGTCGTCGCGCTGGCGGATGCGCTCGGCGCGCCCGTCGTGCATGCGCTGCGCGGCAAGGAGCATATCGAATGGGACAATCCCTTCGATGTCGGCATGACCGGGCTGATCGGGTTTTCCTCGGGCTACCATGCCATGGAGAACTGCGACACACTGCTCATGCTCGGGACGGATTTTCCCTATCGCCCATTCTACCCGGAAAAGGCGAAAGTGGCCCAGATCGATATCCGCCCGGAAGCGATCGGCCGCCGCAGGGCGGTCGATATCGGCCTGGTCGGCGATATTCGCTCGACCCTTGCCGCGCTTCTGCCGCGCCTGAAGCGTCAGGAAGACAGGCATTTTCTCCAGAGCGCCAGGGAACACTATGCTTTGGCCCGCAAGGGCCTGGATGACCTGTCGTTTCCCGCAAAATCCGACCACCGCATTCATCCCCAGCATCTGACACGCCTTCTGAGCGAACACGCCGACGAGGATGCGATCTTCACGGCCGATGTGGGGACCCCTACGGTCTGGGCCGCCCGTTATCTGAAGATGAATGGCAAACGGCGCCTGCTGGGGTCCTTCAACCACGGCTCCATGGCAAATGCCATGCCGCAGGCCATCGGCGCGCAGGCAGCCTTTCCCGGCCGGCAGGTGGTGTCCTTGTGCGGTGACGGCGGCTTCTCCATGTTGATGGGGGACATTCTGTCTCTGCGGCAGCTCAAGCTGCCGGTGAAACTGGTCGTCTTCAACAATGGTTCGCTCGGCTTTGTTGCCATGGAAATGAAGGCTTCAGGCTATCTCGATGCCAATACGGATCTCGACAATCCGAATTTCGCCGCCATGGCCGAGGCGATCGGTATCAAGGGCATCCGGGTGGAAGATCCGGACAGGCTTGACGAGGGCGTTTCGGATGCGCTGGCGCATGACGGGCCTGTCCTGCTGGACGTCAAGGTTGCCAAGCAGGAGCTTGCCATGCCGCCTTCGATCAAGCTGCAACAGGCCAAGGGATTCAGCCTGTTCATGATAAAGGCGATCATGAGCGGACGCGGCGATGAACTCGTGGAACTCGCCCGCACCAATCTCAGGCCACGCGGACGGCGTGGCTGAGCCGCAGGGGGCCCGGTAATACCAAATGTCTTTGCTCTCCCCCTGACCTGAGTCCGGCCTCATGCGGTCCGGCTCAGGTCAGGGCCGGGGAGTGCTCGGCGGCGGATCAGCTGGCCTTCGTCATCTGACGATTCGCAGAAAAGAAGACCCGAGCGCCATCGCGTGCTTTTCCAGCTCGCCCTGATGGTAGCCGTCCAGAGCCACGGCCATGGTCTTGAAGTCCTGGGCCTGTGTTTTCATGTCGAGCGTCCGCTCCCCGGGAAAAGCATCGGCGATCATCTGATGATGCTCTTTCACCAGGTCGGCGAGCCGAAGGGCGCTGCCGATCAGAAAGGCGCGATATTGCAGCCGCTTCACCTCCGAAATCCCGAGGGTTTCGGCGTCCTTCAGTATCTGCCCGAAACCGATGACATTGGTACAGACCATCCGCAGTTCACGGCCGCAGTCTTCGTCGTGTGAGCGGGACATTCCGGGCCTCGAAAGCTTGTTGCAAACGCCGAGGCTAACAGGCCGTTCGGCTATTGCAAGGAAGCAGGAGGGCCATCTTTCACGACATCGTTCGCCTGCGGGACGTTGCGCCAAAAAATGCCGTGTTTTCCGACGGCTTTCACCGATGAGCGGCCCTGCTTGACGGCAGGAGAGGGTGCACTCTCCAGGGCTGCATCCCGCTCTTTTCACAATTGATTCCTGTCAATTCCGGGCAGGAGTGCAGCGCCTATTGTGCAGCGCGTGACGAGTCTCGAAAGGGACGCACGAGATGGCGGAGCCGGTGACACCTGCGGGAGCGGGTGCATTCGGCAAATCATCGGAGTCACGTGCCTGCCCTGGAAATCCGCCGCACACAGCAATGCAGTTTCATGGTCGCAACCTCCCTTGCGACACGAACGAACAGGAGATCTGACATGACAATCAATGGGAAAGTTGCCCTGGTGACCGGTGCCGGTCAGGGGATCGGACGCGGTATCGCCTTGCGGCTGGCAAAGGATGGCGCCGACATTGCGATTGTCGATATCAAGACGGACAAGATGGAAGCGGTGGCGGCCGAGATCAGGGCCCTGGGCCGCAATGCGACAACGTTCAAGGCGGATGTCGGCAATCGCGACGAGGTCTATGCGGCGGTCGACCATGCCGAAAAGGAACTCGGCGGCTTCGACATCATGGTCAACAATGCCGGGATTGCACAGGTCAACCCGATCGCCGACGTGCAGCCCGAAGAGGTGTCGCGAATTCTGAAGATCAATCTGGAAGGTGTGCTTTGGGGAATCCAGGCGGCAGCGGCCAGATTCAAGGCTCTTGGCCGCAAGGGCAAAATCATCAACGCCGCGTCTGTCGCCGGCCATGAGGGTTTCGCCATGCTGGGCGTCTATTCGTCCACGAAGTTCGCAATTCGCGGGCTGACCCAGGCGGCCGCCAAGGAATATGCGAGCGACGGCATCACCGTGAACGCCTATTGCCCGGGCATTGTCGGCACGGACATGTGGGTGACCATCGATGAGCGCTTCGCGGAGCTGACCGGCACGCCGAAGGGCGAGACATACAAGAAATACGTCGACGGCATCGCCCTCGGCCGGGCCGAGACCCCGGACGATGTCGCAGCCTTGGTGTCCTATCTCGCCGGCCCGGATTCCGACTATGTGACAGGGCAGGCCATCATCACGGATGGTGGGATAGTGTATCGCTGATCTCCTGATCGGCAACGCAAGCCCGGTGAAGGCCGCTCCTGAAAACGCTCCTTCACCGGGACACACGGACATGGTCCGCAGCTTCTCCCTGCGCCCGGAACCCTGCCGCAGCCGTCAGTCGCGCGTTCTTACACCCGATCCTGTGCGGCGACCGTCGAGAGTTCGATGATTTCCGTGGTCATCTGTTCCTGGCGCGCGCGCTGGAATGCGCCCTTGAGGTCGGCGGCGATCCGTTTGACGTTCGACTGGGCCCGGGACATGGCCGCCGCGCGGGCGGCATTTTCGGCGGAGAACCCCAGCATCAGGGCCTCGCAGACTTCGGTGAAGACATATTCCTCGACCAGCGCGCCGATCAGGTTTTCGGCGGAGAGCGTCGTCAGCGGCGGTGTGCCGGGGGCGGCGGGAAAGCGGCTGAAGTCGAAGGGAAACAGGGTACGGCGGACCGGGGCGCGGTCCGGCGTGGCCGGGTCGCCGAAGACAATATCGAGGGTCATGCCGGGGGTTTCCGCGAAGCGTTCGAAAAGCGTGTCCATCAGCCGGTTGGCCAGGCGGGGAACTTCGGCGGCATGTGGCGCCATGTCCGTCCACCACACGGGGGAGACGCCGTGCTCCTCCAGCGTTCCCCTTGTGCGGCTGCCCACGACCATCAATGCGCGGCCTTCCGCTGCCAGGGCGAGACAGGTCTCGGCCATCCTGTCGCCAAAGGATCCTGAAAACCCCTGGGCGGCGCCGACGACGATCGCCAGTGCGGGCCCGTCCCTGGTGTCCTCCTGCCCGCCGGGGTCGCCGAGTGGCAGCGCGGTCGACAAGGCCCCGGCCACGGTCGCCTCATGCGTGCGGATCGCGTCCAGATGCGTTCGCGCCTCCATCTGGTGAGCCGTGGCCAGAGCCCTGAGGGTCGACACGACGCTGTCGATCTCGTGGATATTCGCGATCCGCTCCTGGATCTCTTCGGGCCGGTTCATGACGGTGGTTCCGATTTGAGGCCGGACAGGCGGGCGGCAGCGGTGCGCACGCAGTCGACAAGGGCGGCACGCACTGCCTCCTCCAGCAGGTCCGCTCCAGCGCTCGCGGCCCCCGTGCCGGTCAGTTTCGGTTCCGCCGCCAGAATGGGAAGGAGCTCCGTTTTCAGTGCCGGTATGGCGTCAGGCGCAAGCGCGTCCAGAACCCCTTCCGCCAGGGCGGCGAGCAAGGCCACCTGGGCGACGATCGGCAAGGGAGAGAAACGGTTCTGCGCCAGGAGCGCACCGATCCTCTCGCCGCGTTCCAGGCGCGCCTTCATGCTTGCGTCGGCGAAGCCGCCGAAGCGGGAGAACATCTTCATTTCAAGATACTGGGAATAGTCCAGGCGCACCCGGCCGGCGACCGCCTTCAGCGCCGCCGATTGCGCCTTGCCGCCGACCCGGCTGACCGACAGGCCGATGTCGACCGCCGGGCGCTGGTTGCCGGCAAACAGCGCGGCGGAAGTGACGATCTGGCCGTCGGCGATGGAGATCAGGTTGGTCGGAATATAGGCCGACAGGTTGCCGGCCTCGATCTCGGCGATCGGCAGGGCGGTCAGCGAGCCGCCGCCCTTTTCCTTCGACAGTTTGGCGGAGCGCTCCAGCAGCCGGGCGTGCAGATAGAAGATATCGCCCGGATAGGCCTCGCGTCCCGGCGGCTGGCGCGCCAGCAGGGCGAGCTCGCGATGCACGGCGGCATGTTTGGTCAGGTCGTCGTAGACAATCAGGGCATGGCCGCCCCGGTCGCGAAACTCCTCGGCAATGGAAGTCGCCGAAAAGGGCGCCAGCCAGCGCAGACCCGGTTCCGCCGTTGCCGGGGCGACGACGAATATCGTCCGCTCGAAGGCGCCCTTTGCGCGAACCGCCTCGATCACCCGGCGCACCGCGGTCGTGCGCTGGCCGATCGCCACATAGATGCAGACCATGTCGCTGGATTTCTGGTTCAGGATCGTGTCGACGGCAATCGACGTCTTGCCGGTTCCGCGTTCGCCGATGATCAGTTCCCGCTGGCCGCGCCCGATGGCAAACAGGGCGTCGACCACCAGCAGCCCGGTTTCCACCGGCTCGGTGACGAAATCACGCTCGATGATTTCCGGCGCCGGACGTTCGGTTTCCCGCATGCCGGCAGCTTCGATGGGGCCAAGATCGTCGAGCGGGCGTCCGAGCGGGTCCACGACCCGGCCGAGCAGACCATCGCCGACGGGAACGGAAAGCAGCGTTCCTGTACGGGTGACGGAACTGCCGGCCTCGATCCCCGTCATCGGGTCGAGAAACGCTGCCTGGAGGATTTCCTGGTCAAGGTTCAGGACAAACCCCCGGGCACCGGTGGAAAAGGCGATGATTTCGTCCAGGCGGGCACCGGGCAGGCCGGTGACATGGGCCAGACCGTCGGCGATCTCGACCACCGTGCCGGTTTCCTCTGCTTCCGGGCCAAGGGGGGCGGCGGCCACGCGGGCCTTCAGGTCTTCAAGGCCGGGCGTCATGGTCATCCTTCAGAGCCTCCGAAATCCGCGCCAGGTCGTGAGCGAGAGAATTGTGAACCGTGCCGGTGGAAGACGACAGGTCGAGACCGGCGACAAGCGCCGGGTCGATTTCCACTTCAGGTGCGCTTATGCCGAATGGTTTCAGGGCCGCATCGATGATTTTCCTGTCGCCCCCGGACAGCGGATGGGGGGAAACGATCCTGAGGTTCTTTCCGTCCAGAAGACCGGCCCGGCGGTCCTCCGGCAAGGCGGCAATGGTGTCGGCAAGCCGGGCGGCATAGCCTTCGACAGTGGGGGGAGCGGGAAGCGCCGACAGGGCCCGCCCGGCGATGGTTTCGGCCAGATCCCGCGCATGCCGGAGTGTTTCGGCTTCCGCCTCCAGCACCGTTTTGCGTGCATCGGCGTGCGCCGCGGCCAGGATCGCTGCGGCCTCCTTGCGGGCTTCCTCCAGCAACTGCTTGCGCTGTTCTTCGGCCTCTTCCTGCGCGCGGGTCAGGACGTCGTGGCGCGCGGCAGCGGTTTTCTCCGCCTCCTGTTGCGCTCGGGCAGTGGCCTGCAGGGCGTCGGATCGGGCCTTTTCCGCCGCCTCCATGGCCGCTCTGGTCTCCTCCTGACGGCGGGCGATGATCCTGGCCACGGGCCGGAACAGGAAATGCCGCAGGATCGCGAGCAGCACCAGCACATTGACGATCTGAAGGGAGAAGGTGATCCAGTCGAACTGCATGGCCTAATTCACGAACGGATTGGCGAACAGCAGCAGCAGCGCGACGACGAGGCAGTAGATCGCCATCGTTTCGATCATCGCGAGGCCGACGAACAGCGTTCGGGAAATGGTGCCGGAGGCCTCGGGCTGGCGGGCGATGGCCTCCATGGCGGCGGCAACCGCGCGGCCCTCGGCAAGGGCAGGGCCGATCGCTCCGAACGAAACCGCAAGCGCGGCGGCCAGAATACTGACGATTTCGATGTAGCTCATGCTGGTGGATCCTTTTTTCGGGGAGCGCCGTCCTCAACGGCCGAAGCAATGAAAACCAGGGCGAGGATGGCGAAGATATAGGCCTGGACGGCACCGGTCAGGAGGTCGAGCGCCATCAGCGGAATGGGCACGAGCAGCCCGGCCAGTGACAGGACGATGCCGATGACGAACACGCCGCTCATGACGTTGCCGAACAGGCGGACCATCAGCGAGAAGGACCGGGTGACCTGTTCGATCAGGTTGAGCGGCAGCATCACCCAGGTCGGGCGGGCAAAGCTCTTCAGATAGCCCCAGGCACCCTGGGCCCGGATGCCATAGGAGATGGTGGCGACAAAAACGATCAGCGCCAGCGCCGCATCGGTTTCCAGATGGGCGGTCGGCGGTTCCACCCCGGGGATCAGCGAGGACCAGTTGGCGGCAAGAATGAACAGCAGCAATGTGCCGATGAGCGGGCGGAACCGTCCCGGATCTCCGGCGATCGTCGCCCTGATCTGTCCGTCGATGGCCGTGACCACCAGTTCCAGAACTTCCTGAACGGGCCCTGGCTTGACCGACAGCCGCAGGGTTGCCAGGAAGGACCCAACACCCAGAACGGCGAGAATGGCCCAGGTGGTGACCACCGTCTGGCTGATGCCGACGGATCCGATGGAAAATACGGTGGTAACGGTGAACGGGGAATCGCTCATGCTGTTTCCTTCCGGGCCTGCCGCAGGACAAGCGAACGGCCGACCCAGAGCCCCGCGGCGGCGGACAACAGCGCTGTGGCCCCCATCCGGGCGCAGACATAGAAGAACAGCCCGAGCGCGGCAAAGCGGACCATCTGCAGGACCACCGCCTTCAGGTCACCGGCGGCAAGGCGCTCACTCACGTGCAGCAGACTGCGGAAGTGCAGCCAGCCGGCGGCAACACCTGCGGGCGCCGCGAGCGCGGCGATTGCCAGGATTGTAGGAATCTCGCTCATTGTTCATGCATCCAGCGCAAGGCCAGCCACAGGCCGAGTGCGGCACCCGCCATGGTGAGCGCGGCCGCGAGCATGATGCCGCTGCCGAGCAGCCGGTCGAGCCAGTTGCCGACCACGACACCCAGAAGGGTGGGGCCGACGATCACCCAGCCCAGCACCCCGATCTGGCCGAACCGGCGGGCGAGGGACGGTTCCGGGTCCTCCTTCGCCGCTTCATCGCGCTCCTGTGTCCGGCGGGCCGCATTGGCCAGATGGCCGTCTTCATCAAATTCTTCGTGTCCGCTCATCGGAAATCCTCCGCAAGATCCTCGACCGCCTGGTGGGGGCCGAGACGGCGCATCAGGCTGCGGATCGCATTCGCGTGGAGGCGGACCTGTTCGCCGCGCGCCCGTCGGGCTGCATCCTCGCCGGCGGCTTCGTGTTCCCGCACGAGTGCCTCCAGCTCTTCCAGATTGTCGCCCGGCACCGCCTCCCGGCTGGCGATGTCGATCCGCTCGCCCTGCGACACCCGGAGAACGCCGCTGCGCAAGGCGCAATAGTGCCAGACCCCGTCCGCCCGGCGCCAGCGCAGCACCGAAGGGCTCAGAACCGTAAGCAGGTCGGCGTGGCCCGGCTGGATACCGAAGCCGCCACTGCCGTCTTCCGCCCGCACGGAGGTGACGGCATCCTCCGACACCGCCACTTCAAGGGGGGTTGTGATGACAAGGGTGAGCGTTCGGGTCATGCCCTCTTTGGTCCCTTTTTCGTGTCCGTCCGCGCCGCTTCCTTGGCTCGTGCCTCTTCCAGCGTGCCGATCATGTAGAGGGATGTCTCGTCCCAGTCATCGCATTCGCCATCGAGAATGGCCGCGCAGCCTGAGACCGTCTCGGCAACCGGCACGGAACGGCCTTCCATGCCCGTATAGGCGGCAGCGACGAAGAAGGGCTGCGTCAGGAAACGTTGCAGGCGCCGGGCGCGGCCGACCATCAGACGCTCCTCGCGCCCGAGTTCCTCTACGCCCAGAAGCGCGATCACATCGCGCAGCTCGTGATAATGTTCGATCAGCTCCCGCAGGCGCGCCGCCACTTTCGCATGTTCCTCGCCGACCACCAGCGGATCGAGAAGAACGGACGTGGTGGCGATCGGGTCGATGGCCGGATAGATACCCTCGGCCGCCAGCTGCCGGGACAGAACCACGGTGCTGTCCACATGAGCGCTGATGGCCGCGACCGCGGGATCGGTGAAATCGTCCGCGGGCACATAGACCGCCTCGATCGCCGTCACCGACGCCCGGCCGATCGAGGCGATCCGTTCCTGCAGGTCGGCGACTTCCGTCTCCAGCGTCGGCTGATAACCGACCCGCGAGGGCATGCGGCCCAGAAGACCGGACACTTCCGATCCTGCCTGGACGAAGCGGAACACATTGTCCATCAGGAGCAGGACGTTGCGGCCGTCCTCGTCGCGAAAATACTCCGCGATGCTGAGGGCGCTGAGCGGCACGCGCCAGCGGGCGCCGGGCGGTTCGTTCATCTGGCCGTAGACGAGAACCGTCTGATCGAGCACGCCGCTGTCATGCATTTCGTTCAGCATCTCGTGGCCTTCGCGGGAGCGTTCCCCCACACCCGCGAAGACGGAGATGCCGTCATATCCGGATACCATCGCGCGGATCAGTTCGGTCACCAGCACGGTCTTGCCGACGCCGGCTCCGCCGAACATTGCCGACTTTCCTCCCTTCGCCAGCGGTGCCAGCAGGTCGAGCACCTTGATGCCCGTGGAAAACACCTCGGTCTGACCGCGCTGGGACGCCAGCGGCGGGGCGCTGTGGTGAATTGGCCGGCGCGGCGTGTCGGCGGGCAGGGGAGCGCCATTGTCTCCGGTTTCGCCCATGACGTTCAGCAGGCGTCCCAGGACGGCTTTGCCGACCGGAACGGTGAGTGGCCCGCCTGTGGCGCGCACCGGCGTGCCGCGTGCGATCCCGCGCGTCGACTGCAGGGCGATGGCGCGCACATGGCGTTCATCCAGATGGGCCTGCACTTCCGCGAAGATGGGCACGTCGGTGGCGATTTCCAGGGCATCGTGAATGGCGGGAAGCGTGCCGGGGAACCGGATGTCCAGCACCGGACCGCGTACGGCCGTCACCTGAGCGGCATCGGACAAGGGTGTTGCTTTCATACTCATCTGTGACACGGTGACACCGACTGCCTTTCAAACAAGTTCAGCGCGCGGCCGCCAGCGCCTGCCCTGACGAGTTGGCAGCGATCCATTTGCTGACTTCCGGCCAGGTCTCCCTGAGTGTTTTCGACCCCATGAACAGACCGATATGCCCACCCGGCACAAGCTTGCTGACAATCCGCTCCCGAGGGGTTCCAACCAGATTCTCTGCGGCAAAGACCTGTTCCGGGGTGGTGATGTCATCGGCCTTACCCGCTAGCAGGTAGAGCGGGCAGACAATCTGGCTGAGCGAAAGGGTCTTGCCCAGGGCGATGAATTCGCCCTTTGCGAAACGGTTTTCCTTGAAGAGCAGCTGGATCGCCTGGAGATAATACCGTCCCGGCAGGTCTATCGGGTTCTCGTACCAGCGCTCGAAATGTTCGGTGCGAGCGATGTAGCACTTGTCCTCGATATGCTCATAGAGGTCGATGAACTTGCCGAAGTACTGTTTGCCGGGATGCATGTCCTTCCATCCGGCCAGCATATACTGGCCCAGCATACGCCCGCCCCCGGCGGCGACCATTTCTTCGTAGAAGCTCAGCGGTAGTTCATGCGCCAGTTTCTTGATGGGGCCATTGCCAGCATCGGTGTCGATGGGCGCGCCAGCCAGCACCAGGGCGGCGACCTTCTGCGGATACAGGCAAGCATACATGGCGGACAGCCAACCACCTTGGCAAAGACCGACCAGAGCGACCCGTCCACCAAGGGCCTCTACCACGATGTCCAGATCGGCCAGATACTTGTCGATGCCGTAGTCGCGCATTTCAGCGGTGGCGGATTTCCAGTCTGTGGCTAGCACCCGCTGCAGCCCGGAGTTCAATAGTGTCTCGACCAAGCTCTGCCCCCTGGTGTAATCCGCGATTGTCGAGCTGTGGCCGGCGTAAGGGGCATCAACCACGACCGGTATGGTTGTCGGATCCGCATGCGGTGCGGAGAAGTCGCGCAACCGCATCGTGTCCAGGTCCTGTACGACCCGGTTTGCGGTGGCCCATTCAGGTGGTGGGGGAGCTTCTACCTCGCTGGCTTCGGCGAGGAACCGCATGTTGTTCTGGAAGAGTTGCAAACCTTCCTGTTCCATTTCGATGGCGGCGGCCATGGGCCAGAACCAGGGAACCGAATGCTCGTATCTAGGTGTCTTGAGATTTTTGTCCATGTCCATGTCCATGCCCATGCTTCACGCATAACTGCCGAGCTTTATCCCGGGGCTACAGCGAACCTTAGTGTGACCGAAGTGGGTTGGCATTGCCGATCCCGCAGGCACCGCATCACACAACTCAAGGTGCCGTCGTCAAGGACAGCTCCTCATTGGCTAGGCGCGCATTGTTCCAGATCAAATGCCTGTGCTAATTGAGAGACAGGCGGGCCGGAACGGCTCTTCATGACCGGCCAGCGGTCTCTTGGACCGCGGTCGGGCGGCGGTCATCCGAAGAGGGCCTGGTCGGGATGCCCAAAGCCGATGGCAACTTCATGGGAGGTCAGCGGATAGACGCCGGCTGAATTGCAGCCGCGATCCTTAGCTATGGGATGTGCAGGAATTCATTGATCCGGTCAATCGGCCGGGCCGCATGGGCCGGGCAGTCTTTCCATCCGGAGTCTTCTGCGGAAGGGACTCGGCCCCTCGGCAGGGTGCGCTGCGCGGGTCGGCCGGGGTCGCCGCGCAACGCTATCCGACGAGTCAGGGTGACCCAGTCGGCTGGGGCGTCAACTGCGAGCGGCGTTGCTCGCTCTGGAAGTGGAAGCTGCGGCTTTCTTCGGCTTCCGTGCCTTGACCGGTTTGGCGGCCGGCCGGTCGTCCTGCATCGCCATGCGCGCTGCGCGCAGTCTCATGGTCTTTGCATCACGCAGTTCGGATTCGGTCCGCAGCATTTCCTGCGAGATCCGCTTGGTTGTTTCCGCCTTTGATTCTGCAGTCTCGCGCCGTGTCCGGCTGAGTTTGCTGCCGTTGGTCTCGGTGGACATTATTTCCGATCCTTTCAAAAGTGCAGAACAAAAAAAAGGCCGGGAAATTTCCCGACCTCTCGTTTCACCTCATGGGTTCGTGCCAGTACATCCGTGGTCACAAACCCGGGATGAGGTATTTAGACTGCCTGCAGGTTGTCAGCAGCGGACTTGCCGGAGCGACGATCCTGGACAACTTCAAAGCTGACCTTCTGGCCTTCGACCAGAGAGTGCATGCCAGCGCGTTCAACAGCGGAGATGTGAACGAACACGTCTGCAGCGCCATCTTCAGGCTGGATGAAGCCGAAGCCTTTGGTGGAATTGAAGAACTTAACGGTGCCAATGGTCATAACGATTTCCTTTCAATCGGTCATGAGAGTATACCTGCCCCGCAATTTTGCGAAACGGGCGATTAGGTCGACGTTGATAGGGAAGATCGTTCAGGCCGCGGCACGCCGCGCAGTCACAAAGTTCGTCAAACAATATCGATGAGCATTACATAGGCCGGATACGTGTCCAAAACAAGGCATGTTTCGCAATATGGTGTTTTTTTCGATAAAAAAAGTTCCGGGCACGGCAGAAAAAGAAACCGCGTGTGAACGACTTGGCTGTTTTCCGCGCAATTCACTGATCCGGTGACGGGGCGGTCTTGAAAAGCGCGGAAAATCCGATGGCAACAGAAGGCCGTGCTGCCGGATTGGCGGGTGATGGGCAAACCGGAGCTCCGCACATCCCGTGACAACATGGCGCGAGACAGGACCGTCAGGCGATCGTTTGTGAACCATCCGCGAAAATGCTAGATTGATCTGCGTTGCGAGAACGTCGTTTTCAAAAATATTTTTTTGGTGGCATATGGCAGACCTGACCAGGCGCAAATTTGTGAATTTGCTTTCATTTATGCTGTCGTTAGTCATTTTCTGGCTGACGGGCGCAACAAGTTCGGCGAAGGGAAGCAGGCTGGATCTGGCCGACCCCGTCGAAACAGGTACCTGGAAGTTCAACACCCCCGGACGGATATCGCCCGCGGGCAGGGTATTGCCTGTCGAGGGAGTTGCTGGGGGAGAGCGGACTTCCGGCACGCTTGAAAGCGGCAGCGACAGTGCAAACACGGTCGTTGCCTATGGAGGCGAGTCTCCCGGCGCCAGGGCGGGGTCGGGAAGCGAGCCGATCAATCCCAATCAGTATGTTCCCGGAAAAACGGGGACGAACGCCCGAC
Source organism: Labrenzia sp. 011 (assembly GCF_003075075.1). Classification (GTDB taxonomy): domain Bacteria; phylum Pseudomonadota; class Alphaproteobacteria; order Rhizobiales; family Stappiaceae; genus Roseibium. The sequence continues at coordinate 59,288 of NZ_QCYM01000063.1, forward strand.
TGGAACGGGTGACGCTACAGCGTTTTCTGAACACCCGGGCGCGAATAACCTCCGTGTCAAAGAGATGCGCAACGAAAATTCAGCGCGGTGAGGAGCCGCTCAGGTGCATTGAGAATGTGCTGAGGGAATTCGAGGCGCGCCTGGAACGGGAGGCCGGCCGCGGAAGCGGTGTTGCGAAATCGGCCTTGCCGATCGTCAGGCAGATGGTCAGAGATGTCCGCGAGGCAAAAAGTGGCAAGGCGGGCCTTGCAATCGTGCGCAGGGGGATCGGCAAGGTTCAGCGCATTCGCCTCGTCAGATCACAGGATGCGGTGGTCGCGAAACTTCAGCAACAGCAGCGCGCCGTGCTGGTAGAGACATTGCAGGCTGTGGAGATCAACCTTGTGAAAGCGATCGCGATTTGAATGGACGGCTTTTCCCGGTCATGAACTGGCTCGTGGTCCGGCTGCTGCCGGCGAGAATGCCGGTCCTGGCCTGCGGGCTTCTTCTGGTTGCCTTGTGTTGCGGACCTGCGTCGGCCGAGGGCGAAGCCGCCGGCATCCGGATGGCGCTCGTCATCGGCAATTCCAATTATGTTTCCGAAAAGCTGCCGAATGCAGGCAACGATGCGCAGAGCATTGCCACCACACTGCAAACCCTCGACTTCGACGTCCGGCTGGTGCTGGATGCGACCCGCGATCGCTTCATCGGCGAAATAGAAGAATTCGCGGACGATACGCTGCGCCGCAACGCAAGCGTCGTGCTCGTCTATTATGCCGGCCACGGGGTCCAGCTGGCCGGAAAGAACTACTTCATCCCGGTCGACGCGCATATCAGCGATATCGACAGTCTCGTGGCGGAAAGCGTCCAGTTCGACCACCTCCTGAACCAGGTCGGGAAAAGCAGCTCGTTCAAGATGATCTTTCTCGACGCCTGCCAGAACAATCCGTTCCAGGACCGCATCGGCAGCGTCGGGGTCGGTCTCGCCCCGCCTCCGGACGTCAGCGGGTTCCTGATCGGTTTTGCGACACAGCCCGGAAAGGTCGCCTATGACGGGGCTGGCAACAACAGCCCCTATACATCTGCGCTCCTTGCCAACATGCATGTGCCGGGACAGGAGGTCCTGTCCGTGCTGGCGGAGGTGAACCGCCATGTACGCAAGGACACCGGGGGCGCCCAGGTTCCCTACGTTCAGTTTTCGGTCAAGCCGGAATTCTACTTTCTTCCGGGCGAGAAGGCCGACCAGGACGTCGAGGTCCGGCTCTGGAAGCTGGCTGCCCAACAAGCCGATCCCGAACTCATCAACCTGTATGTGGAGCGCTATCCGGAAGGCCGCTTTGCCGGCGAGGCACGCACCTTGCTGGACAAGGCGGAGGCTGATCTGGCCGGCAGGGGGACGCAAGATCCCGAGAACCGCGACAGGCTGGAAGAGGAAATCTGGACAAATGCCCTGGCGTCCCGCAACGGGTCCCTGCTCGAATATTACATAGAACGCTTCCCCAACGGGCGGAACCTGGAGCAGGCGAAGGAACTTGTCACCCAGCTTGCCCCCGGCGATGAGGCGAACATATCGCCCGCTGAACTCTGCCGGAAATATGCCACTCATCCCAATGATTCCACGGTTATCTACCGGGGTGTTTCGCTCGAGCGGCTGGCAAGAAATTCCGCGGCGGCCGTGAAGGCCTGCGAAGAATCCGTGAGGACCTATCCGGAAGATCCGCATTACAAGGCCCTGCTTGCCCGCGCTCTGGCCGCCGGCGGCGACACCGATCGCGCGGTAGATTTCTACAAGCAGGCCGCACTGGCAGGAAACACCCGGGCGCTGGTCAGCCTCGGCCTGTTCTACGAACTGGGCCAGAGCGTGCCGAAAAACCTGGTGACGGCAAGAGCTCTGTTCGAGGAGGCCTACAGTCACGGCAGCACGGACGGAGCGATCAACCTGGCCGTTTCGCTCTACTCGGGAACCGGTGGGGAGCGGGACGTTCCGCGCGCGATCGCTCTGCTGGAGTTCGCCTCTTCGGAAGGGGCGGCCAGAGCGACGTATAATCTGGGCGTATTTGCCAAGGAGGGCGTCAACAAGTCGCCTGAAAACGCCGTGGCCTATTTCGAGCTTGCCGCCCGGCAAGGCTATGCGGAAGGGGCGCTCGCAGCCGCGGCGATCTACGACGAAGGCTTTCACACCGAGAGAGCACCGCAAAAGGCCTCGGAACTGCTTTTGTCGGCGCTGACCTCGGACAATGGCGAGATACTTTCGAAGCTTGCTGCCGACGCCGACAGCTGGTCGCGCGAAACGATCCTCTCCCTCCAGTCGCAAATGAAAACGGCGGGATATTACGAGGGGACCCTCGACGGCGTCCCCGGTCCGCAATTCAATCGCGGCCTTGAACTGTGGCGTCTCTACGGTGGATCGCCGTCCTGAACATCTCCGGACGGACCGGAAACCGTTTTCTCGGCAAGGGCAGACTATGGAACTGGACGTCCTTTATCTGGCAGACCTGCGCTTTCCGGGCGGTACGGCCACATCACTCAGATACGACCTGAGAGCCTGCAGGCTGGCGGGGCTCAGGGCCGGGATTGTGCCGCTGTCATCACCCCTGTTTCCCAGAAGCCTCGTTCCGAATTCCGCGTTGCTCGCTGAAATTCAGGCGACCGGCACGGTGATCGTTCCGCAAAACGAACGACCGAGGGCCCGGGTCGCTCTTCTGTATCATCCCTCCCTGCTGGACAGGACGGTGCATGTGCATGCCGGATTCGACGCGGATGTTTTCTATGTTGTGGTCCATCAGCCGACGCGGGACCGCAGAGGACGTTCCTATTACCGGACGGGGACCTGGGCCGGACTGGCGGCCGACTGGTTCGCCCAGGACCTGCGGCTGCTGCCGGTCAGCGACGTCGTCCGCAGGGATCTTGCGCGGCAGGATCTTTCCCATGCGCTTCACCCCTGTAACTGGACCAACCTGATCGATCCGGCGGACTTTCCGCAAAAGCGGACGGGAGAGGTGAAGGGGCCGGTAACGATCGGCCGGCACAGTCGACCGTCCCGGGACAAGTTTCCCTCTCCGCAGGTCACCCTGGCATGCTATCCGCGCGGCCCGGATTTCAACCATCTGATGATGGGCGTGCCCCAGGACTTTCTCGACGAATTCGAGACACTGCCGTCGAACTGGCAGATTTATCCCTTCTCGTCCTGGCCGGTGTCCGAGTTCCTGCGCAGCCTGGACATCTACAGCTATTTTCACTCGGACACCTGGATTGAAGCCTTCGGCTACAATGTGCTCGAAGCACTCGCGACCGGACTGCCCTGTGTGGTGCCGCATTACATGAACGAGACCTTCTCAGACGCCTGCTTTTACGCAGACCCTGAAGAGGCGCCGCAGCTCTACGACCGACTTCGCTCCGACCGGGCGCTCCGCGAAGAGGCGTCCTCAAGAGCGCGGGACCATGTCGTGTCCCGTTTCGCGCTGGATCAGTTCGCAAGGAAGTTTGAAAACGTTGCCGAAGCGCCCCGGGTTTCGTCACCCGCAAGTCCGGTGAAGCGCGAAACATCGGAGAAGCCTGTTGTACTGTCGGTGACCTCCAACGGCATCGGCCTGGGCCACCTGACCCGCCAGATTGCCATAGCCGAAGCGCTCGGACCTGCCGTCAATGTGGTTTTCTTTTCGCTTTCGGAAGCGATCGAGGTCGCCCGGTCCATGGGGTATCTGGCCGAATTCCGCCCCTTCCATCGCAGGCTGCAGCTGGATGTCGAGGAGTGGAATGGCTTTTTCTTTCAGGAAATGCGCGAGGCGCTCAGTCACTACAGGCCGGCCCTGGTCCTGTTCGACGGCAACATGCCCTACAGCGGCTTCACCGATGCCCTGGATTCCTACGGCAAAAGCTATTGCGCCTGGATCCGGCGGGGGCTGTGGCGCACGCCGCAGCCCGAAAGCATCGCCCGGGAAGGGGCTTTCGATGTCATAATCGAGCCCGGAGAACTCTGTGAAGCTTTGGACCTCGGATATTCGAGCGTGAATCCGGACAATGTTGCCAGGGTAAACCCGGTCCTGATGACCCAGCCGCACCAGCTCCTCGACAAGACCGCTGCCAGGCGCGCGCTCGAACTGCCGGAGAACGCAACATTGTGTCTGGTGCAGCTCGGGGCGGAAGCCAATTTCGACATGTCCCTTCCCAGGGAACTTCTGTTCGACTTTCTTGACAGGCATCCGGAGGTGATTGCTGTCGATGTCAGGTCGCCGCTGCATGCGACCGGTCATGCCGATATTCATGAGCGTTTCCTTCTGCGTCGGCTTTTCCCGCTCGGCCGTTATCTGAAAGCGTTCGACTTCGCTGTCTGCGCTGCCGGATATAATACGTTTCATGAAAACATCGCCGCCGCGCTGCCGACGCTATTCATCCCCAACAGCAATCCCGAAACCGACGATCAGGACGCGAGAGCCCTGCATGGCGCGCGCGCCGGATGGAATCTGGCAAGCACGGCAGACGACCCCTACGAGATTGAAACACAGCTTCGAAAATTGCTCGATCCCGAGGTTCGGCAGACATTGTCGCTGGCCTGCGGACGAAAGACCGGTTGCTGGGACGGTGCCTCGCAAATCGCCCGCCAGTTGCGGATACAGGCCCGGCTTCCGGACTCCTTTCAGGTGCCTGAACGATGAGGCGGCATCTGCAAACCATCGGGCTCAGATATGCCCTGCGCGGTCTTCGTGTTCTCCGGCGCGCCGACAAACCCGATGCCGTCCTGCTGACCAGTCAGCGCAAACGCGGCAGCGTCGCCCTGATCTGGGCGCTCGACGAGACAGCGGAACATCTGTCCGCGGAACTTTCGAAAAAGCTCGCCCATCTGAGCGGTTTCGAGACGGTGGTGGTGGTCTGTCCACCCCGATTGTTTACGGCACTTCGAAGCGAAGGACATTTTTTTGAAACTCTCCCGGCTCCCGACGACATCAGGCGCAGTGGCGTTTCCTCCAGCTGGGAGCTGTATCTTCGCAGACGGATCGCGCGTATTCGAAAGAACTGGGGCCCCGATTTCGAGGCGGTCGTGGGTCCGGAACCGGAAGTTTACTATGAGAGCATTTTGAATGCGCATGAGGACAGAGACCTGAGCTGAGGCCGCTTGGCACATCCCGTTCACCCGGATGGGGGGCGGAAAGCGAAATCCCGATTGTCATGAGGTTTCCACGCCGCTAGCGTGGGCCGAACCGGCGCGGCGGGTTCCTCTCGCCGTCCGCAGCACAATCCCACCTGTTATCAAGATGAGGCGTTTCATGGCGCAGCTCCCCAATTCCCTCGAAGCCCGCGACAGCGCGGCCCAGCTTCACTCCTACGCCGACGCGCGCCGCCAGGAGGAAACCGGCGCGCTGGTGATCGACAGGGGCGAGGGGATCTATGTCTCGGATATCCACGGCAAACGCTATATCGAAGGCATGGCCGGTCTGTGGAGCGTTGCCGTCGGCTTCGGCGAAAAGCGCCTTGTCGATGCGGCGGCCCGGCAGATGGAGAAGCTGCCCTATTATCATACTTTCACCTACAAGACCCACGGGCCGTCGATCGAGTTGGCGGAGAAACTGATCGAGATGGCGCCCGTGCCCATGTCGAAGGTCTATTTCACCAACTCCGGATCCGAGGCCAACGACACGGCGATCAAGCTGATCTGGTACCGGTCCAATGCCCTCGGTCAGCCGCAGCGCAAGAAGATCATTTCCCGTGTCCGCGGCTATCACGGCGTCACCCTCGCCTCGGCCAGCCTGACAGGCCTGCCGAACAACCACCGCTCCTTCGACCTGCCGATCCCGCAGATCCTGCACACCACCTGCCCGCATTACCGCTCCATGAAAAAGGAGGGCGAAAGCGAGGCGGATTTTGCCAAACGCTGCGCGCAGGATCTGGAGGACATGATCCTCGCCGAGGGGCCGGACACGATCGCGGCCTTCTTTGCCGAGCCGGTGATGGGCGCTGGCGGCGTGATCGTGCCGCCGGACGGCTACTGGCAGGCGGTGCAGCCGGTGCTGAAGAAATACGGCATTCTCTTCGTCGCCGATGAAGTGATCTGCGGATTCGGGCGCACGGGCAACATGTTCGGCACCCAGACCTACGATCTACAGCCGGACATGATGACCCTGTCCAAGGCGCTTTCCTCCTCCTATCAGCCGATCTCGGCGCTTTTGATCAATGACGATGTCTACCAGCCGATTGCCGACGAATCCCACAGGATCGGGGTTCTGGGACATGGCTACACCGGCAGCGGTCATCCGGTGGCGGCGGCCGTCGCACTGGAAAACCTGAAGATCATCGAGGAGCGCGACCTGGTCGGCAACGTGAAGGCCGTCGCGCCGCTTTTCCGGAAACGGCTCGACGGGCTGGCGGAAAATTCGCTGGTGGTCGAGACCCGCGGCATCGGTCTGATCGGTGCGGCGGAACTGTTCCATGAGGCCCTTGCCCCGACACCGGGCGCACTGGGGGCGACAGCCAACGCGAGCTTCCAGGAAAACGGCCTGATCTCCCGCAACATGCTGGATGCAATGGCCTTCTGCCCGCCGCTGATCATCACCGAGGCCGAGATCAACGAGATGTTCGATATCGCTCAGGCGAGCCTCGACGCCGTGGCCAGAAGCCTGTGACGACCTGGTCTGTCGTCGGCACCATCAGCGGCACATCCGCCGACGGTATCGACCTTGCCGAAATCGCAACGGACGGCAGGACGGTCGCGCGCTTCGGCCCGGCGGAGACGGTGGCCTATCGTCCCGAGACCAGGCGGCGGGTGCTGGAGGCGGCGGCTGCGAAGGGGGCGCGGCGCGAGGACTGGCCCGATCTGGCGCGTGCCGTCACCCGGGACCACCTTGCCGCCCTCCGCAGCTATCTGGACACACACGGCCTGTCTCCCGACGCTGTCGTCTTTCACGGCCAGACGGTCTGGCACGATCCGGCGGCGGGAGAGACCGTCCAGCTCGGCGACCCGCAGGCGCTTGCCGATGCGCTGGGCCTGCCGGTGATCGGCGATGTCCGGCTGGCGGATATGGCTGCCGGCGGGCAGGGCGCGCCGCTGGTTCCTGTCTATCATCAGGCACTTGCCAGATCGCTCGTGGGAAAGGACCGGGAGCCGCTGTGCTTTCTCAATATCGGTGGCGTGTCCAATCTGACCTATATCGACGGGGATCGCCTGCTGGCCTTCGATACCGGCCCGGGAAACGCGCTGCTGGACGACTGGGTCAGACGGCACGGGGCGGGAGATTTCGATGCCGGGGGCAAATTGTCCGCCGCAGGGGGCGTGGATGAGCAGCGTCTGAACGAGGCCCTGAGCCATCCGTTCCTGGCGGAACCGGGACCGAAATCCCTCGACCGCTACAGCTTCTCTGCCGAGTTCGCCGAAGGGCTTTCCCTTGAGGACGGTGCAGCCACCCTGCTTGCCTTTACCGCCGGAACCATCGCCAGGGCCGAAGAGCTTCTGCCGCGGCACCCGGGGCTGTGGCTGGTCTGCGGCGGTGGTCGCCTCAACCCGGTGCTTATGGGCGCGCTGGCGGATCGTCTCTCGGGAGAGGTTGTCTCGACGGACAGGTTCAGGATCGACGGCGATGCGCTTGAAGCACAGGCGATGGCGTTTCTGGGCGCGCGGCTGAAGGCCGGATTGCCGACAACCTTCCCGGACACCACCGGTACGTCCCGCCCGGTGACCGGCGGACGGCTTTATGCACCCGGCGTGTGACCGTCCGGTCCTGACCAACTTCCAAGAGGAAGCGTGAAGAAAATACTCGAGCCTGCCCGCGAAATCGATGTCATCCACGAAACCGACGTGCTTGTCGTCGGCTCCGGACCCGGGGGGCTGGCAGCGGCCCTGGGAGCGGCGCGCGCCGGTGTCGACGTGACCCTGGTCGAGCGGTTCGGCTGTTTCGGCGGCAATATCACCGCCGTCGGCGTCGAGGGATTCGCCTGGTACCGTCACGAGAAGACCATCGACACGGAAGGCGTCGGCCGCGAGTTCGAGGACCGCGCCCGCGCCGCGGGCGCCGCCACCCCCGAACCGCAGTCGGACAGTCATGCCATCGACGCGGAAGGCTTCAAGCTGGTCGCCGACAATCTGGTCGAGGAAGCCGGCATCCACCCCATGCTGCATCGCGCCTTCGCCGCGCCGATCATGGAAGGCGAGGCCGTTCGCGGCATCATCACCGAGAGCAAGGCTGGCCGCGAGGCGATCCTGGCACGCAAGGTGATCGATGCCACGGGCGATGCGGATGTGGCCTGTCGGGCCGGGGCCGCGACCCGGAAGACTCCGGTGGAGGAGATGCAGGCGGCCTCTGTCATGTTTTCCATGACCGGTGTCGACAAGCGCAAGTTCATCGAGGCGGTCAAGGCGGATCCGCAGACCTACAAGGACTGGGAAAGCGGCGAATGGTCGGTGGAGACCACCGGCAAGGAAGACACGATGTTCTCCCCCTTCCTGCGCAAGCCGTTCGAACAGGCCATGGCAGCGGGGATGATCCCGGCAGCCCTGCAGACGATTTCCGGCACCTGGGGCGCGGTCTATGACAGTGGCGACCTCACCTATCTCAACCTGGTGCATCTGCCCGAATGCGACGGCACCGATCCCGGGTCCATGACCCGAAACGAGATCGAGGGGCGGCGCCAGGCGATGCTGGCGGTGGAGGCGCTGAAGCGTTTTCAGCCCGGTTGCGACACGGCCAAGCTGCGCAATTTCGGCATGACCATCGGAATCCGGGACACCCGCAAGATCCTCGCCGCCTACGATATGACCGCAGAAGATGTCCGCGGCGAGGGCCGCTTCGAGGACAGCGTCGGCATCTTCCCGGAATTCATCGACGGCTATGGTATCCTGATCCTGCCGACAACGGGCCGCTACTTTCAGCTTCCCTACAGGACGATGCTGCCCAGGGGCGTGAAGAACCTGCTCGTCGCCGGCCGCGCCACCGGTGGTGACAGGGTCAGTCACGCCGCCACCCGCAACATGATGTGCTGCACCGTCACCGGCCAGGGGGCGGGTGTCGCCGCAGCGCTGTCGGTCAGGCATGGACTGGATCTGGAGGCGATGGATATTGCGCTGCTGCAGGCGGAGCTGAAGCGTCAGGGTGTGCGGCTGCATTAGCCGTAGGAGCCGGCCCGGGCTCGTCCCGGTCGGAGCGGTGCCTCCGTTGATCCGCTGTCCTGGCCTCCTCCCTTGCGCAAAGCCCGTCTTGCCGCTAACCAGACTTCATGAACGGATCTGAAATCTACCGGCGGCTGATCGGGCTTATCGAGGAACGGGTGCTCAAACCCGGTGACCGTCTGCGCGAGGCGGATCTGGCGGAAGAGTTCGGTGTGTCCAGAACACCGATCCGCGAGGGGCTGAAGCGGCTGGAAGCGCAGGGGCTTGCCGTTCACGAGCCCAATCGGGGCATGGTGATCCCGACACTAGATCACGGACAGATCAACGAAGTCTATTTCATGCGCGAAATACTGGAGGGAACGGCCGCCGGCCTTGCCGCCAAGCATGCCTCCAAGCCGGAAATCGAGATCCTGCAGGATCTGGTGACGGCCGACCGCCAGCGCATTGCCGACAAGGACAGCCTTGTACGCTCCAACAGGGAGTTCCACCGGCGCCTCTGCCTGGCCTCGCACAACCGCTATCTGGTCGACCAGATCGACCATCTGCGCCTGTCGCTGATCCTCATGGCCGGCACGACCCTGGACACGCCGGAACGGCGCGAGACGGCGGTGGAGGAACATGCGGCGATTGTCGACGCGATTGCCGGCGGCGACAGCGCAGCGGCCGAGACCGCTGCCCGCAGGCACATCGCCCATGCCCACAAGACCCGGCTGAAGCAGATCTGATCAGCCCGGCACCCTGAGAAATCCGATGTGATTGCGACCGCTGTGGCAAGCCGTTTCTAAGCGGGAGGGCCGTCCGTCAGCATTCGACGATATTGACCGCCAGCCCGCCTTTGGAGGTTTCCTTGTACTGCTCCATCATGTCCATGCCGGTCTGGCGCATGGTCTCGATGCAGCCGTCCAGCGGCACGAAATGGGAACCGTCGCCGCGCAGGGCCAGAGAGGCGGCGGTCACGGCTTTCACCGCGCCCAGGGCGTTGCGCTCGATGCAGGGCACCTGCACAAGGCCGCCGATCGGATCGCAGGTCATGCCGAGATGGTGTTCCAGGGCGATTTCGGCCGCATTCTCGATCTGTTCGTTGCTGCCACCGAGCGCCGCGCAAAGACCGGCCGCCGCCATGGCCGATGCCGAGCCGACCTCGCCCTGGCAGCCGACTTCCGCCCCCGAGATCGACGCATTCGCCTTGATGATGCCGCCGACGGCGGCGGCAGTCAGCAGGAAGGTGCGGATGCCGGCCTGATCGGCGCCCTTGCAATGGTCGAGGTAGTAGCGGGTCACCGCCGGAATGACCCCTGCCGCTCCGTTGGTCGGCGCGGTGACGACCCGGCCCCCGGCGGCGTTCTCCTCATTGACCGCCATGGCATAGACGCCGAGCCAGTCGACCACATTATGCTCGAAGCGCGGATTGCCGCGGCCCTCGTGAATGAGTTGCTGGTAGATGTCCGCCGCGCGGCGCTTGACCTTGAGACCGCCGGGCAATTGACCGGACTGGCTGATGCCGCGATTGATGCAGGCATCCATCGCCGACCAGAGCCTGTCGATGCCCGCTTCAACCTCTTCCGGGGACTGGGTGGCACATTCGTTCCGAAATTTCATTTCGGCGACGGAAAGCCCGGAGTCCTTGCCCATGGCCAGCATCTGGCTGGCGGACGCGAAGGGGAAGGGGACGTCCTGCCGGGCGAGCTCGGTAATCGGCTCATTGGTGGTTTTCGTGAGTTCCGCTTCGCTGACAACGAAGCCGCCGCCGATCGAATAATAGACGAAGCTGTCGATAGCGGTGCCGGACGCATCGAGAAGTTCAAAGGTCATGCCGTTTGCATGCAGCGGCAGGGACGGACCGTAGTCGAAAATCACGTCCCGATCCGGAACGAAAGCCAGTTCGGGCAGTCCGGGAATGCGCAGTCGTTTTTCCTCGCTCAGGGCGTCGAGCATGGGGTCGACCTGATCGGGGTCGAGACTGTCCGGTCTTGCTCCCAGAAGTCCCAGGCAGACGGCCTTGTCCGTTGCGTGGCCCTTGCCGGTGAAGGCGAGAGAGCCGTGCAGGGTGACGGTCAGGCGGGCGGCCTGTGCCTGCGCACCGGCAAGGCCCCGGATCCGGTCCAGATAGCGGTGCACCGCAACCATGGGCCCGACCGTATGGGAGCTGGAGGGGCCTATACCGATTTTGAATATGTCGAAGACACTGATGAACATTCGATCCGCACTGCCTGTTTCGTCCGGGCTGATCCTGTCAGCACGCGATACAGGGTAACAGATAGTCGTTGGCGCGCGGACGTTCAAACGGGCAGTTTTGTGTTATTTGCGACATTCGCCGAAATGTCCCTTCCGGATAGGTCCCGCAGGAAGGAAACAAACCCCTGCCGGAAGTGTTGTTTGCGAAATGACGTTTTGATAGCTTTCCGCTCCCTTCAGACGCCCGGCCCCAGGCCGCCAGGAGTAACTCGATGACTGCGCAGCATCCATCCGACACGCAGGACGTGTTGAAGTCCAGGAAAGATGCTTTCCGGATTCCCGAGGGAGTGATCTACCTGGATGGAAATTCCCTCGGGATGCTGCCCCGGCATGTGCCGGCACGTCTTGCCGAAGTGGTGACGCAGGAATGGGGGACAAGCCTCATACGGGCGTGGAACACCCATGACTGGATCGATTTGCCGACACGTACGGGGGACCGCATCGCGCGTCTGATCGGGGCGCCTGCCGGGACGGTCGTTGCCTGCGACAGCACGTCGGTCAATGTCTTCAAGGTCCTGTCGGCGGCGCTTGCCCTGCGCCCGCAGCGCAAGGTCATCCTGTCGGACACAGGAAATTTCCCCACCGATCTTTATGTCGCTTCCGGCCTGAAGGAGCTGCTTGCCAAGGGGCATGAACTGAAGGTGGTCGCGCCGGAAGATGTCCGGGCGGCGATCACGGAAGATGTGGCCGTGCTCATGCTGACCCAGGTCGACTACCGCACCGGTCGCCTCCACGACATGGCGGACCTGACACGGGTGGCTCATGCGGCGGGGGCGCTCGCCATATGGGATCTGGCGCATTCCGCCGGAGCCCTTCCTGTCGATCTTGCGGGGACGAAGGCGGATTTTGCCGTCGGATGCGGCTACAAGTATCTCAATGGCGGCCCCGGTGCGCCGGCGTTTCTGTATGTCGCGCCGGAACATCTGGACAAGGTCACCTCGCCGCTCACCGGCTGGATGGGCCACGAAGCACCTTTCGCCTTCGATCTCGATTACCGTCCGGTTTCCGGTGTGGGCCGGATGACGGTCGGGACACCTGCGGTGCTGTCACTGTCCGGCCTTCATGCCGCGCTCGACGTCTTCGAGGATGTCGACATGGCCGATATCCGCAGGAAGTCCATTTCCCTCAGCGAACTGTTCATCGCCGAGGTGGAAGCCCGCTGTCCGCAGCTCGAACTGGTGAGCCCGCGCGATCCGCAGGCCCGCGGCAGCCAGGTTTCCTTCCGCTTTGAGGAAGGCTATACGGTGATGCAGGCGCTGATCGCCAGGGGTGTAATCGGAGATTTTCGCGCCCCGGACGTGATGCGGTTCGGCTTCGCCCCGCTCTACCTGTCGCACGGGGAAATCGTCGATGCGGCGGCGATCCTTGCGGATATCCTGGCAACGGGCAGCTGGGACCGCCCGGAGTTCAGGACCCGGGCCAATGTCACATAGCCGCGATCCGCATTTGTGTGTCGAGCATCGACAGGAAACGTTCTTCCGGAACGGGCTTTGAATACAGATAGCCCTGGAACCGGTGACAGCCGTTTTCCGATAGCCACGCCCGCTGTTCGACCGTCTCCACGCCTTCGGCGATGACTTCTGCCCCCAGTGCATTGGCAAGGGACAGGATCAGTTTCACGATCGCCCCGCCGGCGGCGATGTCGTCCATGAAGACCCGGTCGATCTTGATGCCGTCGATGGGATAGTGGTGAAGATAGGCGAGGTTGGAATAGCCGGCGCCGAAATCGTCGATGACGATCCGATATCCGGCCTTTTTCAGCAGAAGCAAGGTATCGAGGGCGTTGGGGACATCTCCCAGGAGAACGCTTTCTGTCAGTTCCAGCGAGATTCTTTCCGGATTGCAGCCGGTCTCCCGGGGCAATGCCTGCATGTGAGTCAGGAAATGCGGGTCGGAGAGCTGACTCGGGGAAACGTTGAGTGAAATCGGCACATCGTAATTCATCTGCGCGAGCCGTGCCTGCATCTGGGCCACATGGCGGCTGACCCACAGGCCGATCTGGTTGATGAGACCGGTTTCCTCGGCCACGGGGATGAAATCGTTGGGATGGATGAGGCCTTTTTCGGGATGGTGCCAGCGTATCAGGGCTTCGGCTCCGATGACCCTGTCGTTCCGGGTGCAGGCGAACGGCTGGTAATTCAGCATGAACTCGTTGACCTGTATCGCGCGCTCAAGATCCTTCTTGATAGCCAGATGCTCGTCCCGCAACCGCTTCATCTGCTGCCGGAAGCGCACACATTTGTTCGTCGGGTCGGTCTTGGCCTGGTAGAGCGCGAGATCGGCATGACGCATGAGGTGGTCGATACTGATGCCGTCTTGCGGAAAATGGGTATAGCCGATGCTGATCCCGACACGTTTCGGCTTGCCGTCGATCATCTGGGGCGTCGAGAAGGCCTGCAGAAGCCCCCGGCCGAACCAGTCGGAGGTCTCGAGGCCGGGTTTTTCAAGGTGGCAGATGAGAAATTCGTCACCGCCCAGCCGGGCGACGATGTCCTCCGGCTCCGCAAGCTGTTTCAGTTTTTCAGCGACCAGTTGCAGCAGGCCGTCACCCGCCGCATGGCCAAGGGTATCGTTGACCATCTTGAAGTCATCGAGATCCACGAGATAAAGCGTTGCTGTCTGGCCGCGCTCCGTTGCCGTCTGCAGGACCTGCGTGAGTCTTTCCTGCAGGTAGGTCCGGTTGGACAGGCCGGTCAGCGTGTCGTGGCTTGCAAGATACTGTGCCCGTTCCTTGGTTTCATGCAGCTCGGTGACGTCGATCTCACTGACGAGATAGGCCGGCTGGCCGGTCACGGCATCCTGACAGGGGCGCACGGTCAGTTCGTGCCAGCGCGGTCCGGCAGTCGTCCGGATCCTGGCGACGACACCCGTCGCGCAATCCTGTCCGCCGAGGTCCAGGAACTTGCGGGCATCCTGCCGATCGACGAAATGGTCATGAAACGAGGTGTCGGGTGCAGGGCAGACCGCGCGTGCGGCGGTGTTCCTGTAAAGAGCAGTACCGTCCTTGGAATACAGGGAGATCATCACGGTTGTATGAAGCAGGGCTTCCGCGCTTCGGAGGGTCTCCGGTTGCTGTTCGTGATGTTCCCGGGCTTCGCAGAGCATGGCCGTGCGGCCGTCGGCCAGTCCGATGCCGCTCAGTTTCATCTGCAGGACTTTCGGCTTCCCCTTCGGATAGATGGTCCAGATTTCCGAAAAGCTTGAATTGTGCTTGCAGAAGTCCTGATGATACTGGCGCAGACGTTCCTCCACGGATGGAGACATGTCCGCGGCCAGATCCCTGCTGCAGAGTTCTTCGAGGCTGGCGGCATCGGTAATTTCAAGGGTCTTCCGGTTGGCCCAGAGGTACTGCTTGTTTTCGATATCGAAGATCCAGAGGGCGGTATCCAGTCGGTCATAAATCGACGCTATGAGCTCGGGTGTGATCTTGCCGCCGGCGAATGGGAAAGACTGCGCTTCGCGGTTTCCTTCCGGCTCGCGGTACGCATTCCCGGAAAGATCTGGAAAGTCCGGCAGTTTCTCCTCCAATACTGATGTGCCGTCGGGACGATGTCCGGTCGGTCTTCTACCCGCTTCCGGGTGCTCTACCTCACTGAGTCGTAATATTCGTAAAATCTACGTTCATTTTCAATTGTGAAAACATAAGACGTGTAAAAATAAAGTCCGAATTGGCTGCGGTGGTTAAAATCAAATCATGTTTATTGTAAAAAATAGCAATAAAAATCATAGTTGTTTTGGGAAGGTTATCTGGAATTTCCTGATGAGAAGGTGAGTGAAGCGGATAATTACCCAGCGGAATGTGCCCGAAGAAAGGCAATGCCGGGCGTATCGGTCCTGGAGCATCTGACCGGCGGTCTTCCTGGAAACAGCGGCAACGCTTCCGGTGGACAGGATCGCGCGTTCCCGGGAATTGCGAATTCTGGAAAATCTTGCTCTTTCTGCTGTTGAACCCGGTGATTTTGAGTTGATTGCTCCGTCAATGAAGTTAGAAGGTCTTGAAGCTGTGCCGGTGGGGCTCATTCCGGGTCCTCTCCGCCTGGCCTGAAAACAGGCACGCTGCCGCAGCAAGGTAAGAAGCAAGAAGAATGACCGCTTCCGGGGGGCGGCGAGGAGACTGAATGCTTGAGCTTGATCAGCTCGTTATGGATTTCGGGCAGTTCAGGGCGGTGAACGGCTGTTCCTTTCGTGTCGACAAAGGCAGCATCACCGGTCTGATCGGACCCAACGGGGCCGGCAAGACCACACTGTTCAACCTGATCGCGGGGGCGTTTCACCCGACCGGCGGCAGGATCCGGTTTCTGGGCGAGGACGTCACCGGACTGGCAAGTCACCAGCTGTTTCACAAGGGTCTGGTGCGCACCTTTCAGATCCCGCACGAATTTCACAAGCTCACGACGCTGGAAAACCTGATGATGGTGCCGCCGTCCCAGCCCGGCGAGAGCCTGTTTTCCAACTGGTTCGCCTGGGGGCGGGTCAGCGCGGCCGAACGCGATGTGGAGCGGCAGGCCTATGAAACCCTCGAGTTTCTCGAACTGACCCATGTCGCCCACGATCCTGCGGGCAACCTGTCCGGCGGCCAGAAGAAGCTTCTGGAACTCGGCCGCACCATGATGACCGACGCCAAGCTGGTGCTGCTGGACGAACCGGCCGCAGGAGTCAACAGGACGCTGCTGCGCAAGCTGGAAACCAAGATCGCGATCCTGAACAAGGAGCGCGGATATACCTTCATCCTCATCGAGCATGACATGGAGATGATCGAAAAGCTCTGTGCGCCGGTCATCTGCATGGCCGAAGGACGGGTGCTGATCCAGGGAG
Organism: Labrenzia sp. 011; assembly: GCF_003075075.1. Taxonomy (GTDB): domain Bacteria; phylum Pseudomonadota; class Alphaproteobacteria; order Rhizobiales; family Stappiaceae; genus Roseibium. The sequence continues at coordinate 75,411 of NZ_QCYM01000063.1, forward strand.
ACTTCGAGACCGTGCGCTCCGATCCGCAGGTGCTGGAAGCCTACCTGGGAGAAACCACGGGAGCGGCGGCATGACGGCGCTTCTGTCGATGGAAGACCTCACCGGTGGTTACGGCGACGCGGACATCCTGATGGATGTTTCCCTGCATGTGGACGCGGACGAGATCGTTGCCATCGTCGGTCCGAACGGTGCCGGCAAGTCCACGGCGATGAAATCGGTCTTCGGCCTGTTGTCGATCCGCAGCGGCAAGATGCTGTTCGACGGCGACGACATCACCCGATGGGCCCCGAACCGGATCGTCCAGCGGGGCATCTGCTACGTGCCGCAGGTCGACAACATCTTCCGGGAAATGTCGATCCACGAGAACCTGGAGATGGGCGGATTTCTGAGGAAAGGCGACCTGTCTGCGGCCTATGACCGGGTCTACACGCTGTTTCCGGACCTGAAGGAGCGCCGCCGCACGCCGGCCGGCAGTCTTTCCGGCGGGCAGCGCCAGATGGTTGCCATGGGCCGTGCCCTGATGCTGGACCCCAAGCTCCTGCTGCTGGATGAACCGACTGCCGGGCTTTCGCCCAAATACATGGAGCAGATTTTCCAGATCTGCCGCGATGTCCGCGACACCGGCGTTGCGATCCTGCTGGTAGAACAGCATGCCAAGCAGGCGCTTGCCTTCGCCGACCGGGGCTATGTTCTGGCTGCCGGCCGCAATCGGCATGAAGGTTCGGGTGCGGATCTGCTGGCCGACCGTGAAGTCGCCGAAATGTTCCTGGGGGGCTGAACGGTATGGAACTCTTCGAACTTCTGAATTTCTACGTCATTCCCGGCATCGTGCTCGGGTCCATCTATGCGCTCGGCGCGGTGGGCATCACCCTGATCTTCGCGATCCTGCGCTATGCCCATCTGGCCCATGGCGACCTGGCCACCTTCGGCGCCTTTGTCGCGCTGGCCTGTGTCACCGGAATGGGCATTCCGCCGCTGGCGGCCCTGCCCATCGCCATTCTGGTAACCGCCGCCATCGCGGTCGGCATCGACAAGGTCTTCTACGAGCATTTGCGCGACCGTCCGAAGATCGTCACCGTGATGGCATCCCTCGGCATCGCGCTGATGCTGCGCTCGGTCGTTCAGGTCGTCTGGGGCGTCGACACGCAGACCTATTCGCGCGGCATTGTCCGTCCGGAGGACTATTTCGGCCTGCGCATCCGTGACCGGGAACTCTATACGGTCGCCGCGCTGATCTTTCTGGTCGGCGGCCTGCAGCTGTTCCTGACAAGGTCTAAATGGGGCAAGGCGATGCGCGCCATGTCCGACAACCCGAATCTGGCGCTGCTGTCGGGCATCGACAACAGGAAGGTCGTGATGCTGACCTGGGTGATCGCGGGCGGACTGTGCGCCGCTTCCGGCTTTTTCCTGGGCTACAACACGGAAATCAAGTCCATGATGGGCTGGCACATGCTGCTGCCGATGTTCGCCGCCGCCATTCTCGGCGGTGTCGGCCGGGTGGAAGGTGCCGTCCTGGGCGGGTTGATCGTCGGTATTGCCGAGGAGCTGTCGGTTCTGGTGATCCCGAGCGAATACAAGGCCGCCATGGCATTTGCCATTTTGCTGTTCATGCTGCTTGTGCGCCCGACCGGGCTGCTCAAGGGCAAGGTATTGTAAGGGGGCGCGGACATGGAATTCCTGGGTCTTGTAAACTACGCCCTCTTCACGGCGATCTTCATCGCCATCTACGCGCTGCTCGCCCTCGGTCTGAATATCCAGTGGGGTTTCGCGGGTCTCTTCAATGCGGGCATCGCCGGGTTCTTCGCGGTCGGCGCCTATACCTCCGCGATCCTGACCACACCGGTCGATGACGGCCGGCTCGGCGGATTCGATCTGCCGTTCGTGTTCGGCTGGATCGGCGCGATGCTGGCCGCGGCTCTGGTCGCCTGGCCGATCGGCAAGATCTGTCTGCGCTTCCGCTCCGACTATCTGGCGATCGCCTCCATCGGCGTTGCGGAGATCATCCGTCTGGTGATCAAGTCCGAAGAGGTGCTGACCAACGGCGCCCGCGGCATCAACGCCATTCCGCGTCCGGCGGGAGACATCGGCTACACGGAATCGCAGATCGCCTATCTCGTCATCGTTCTGGCGGTCCTGATCGCCGCCTATGTCCTGGTGGAGCGCCAGTTCAACGCGCCCTGGGGCCGGATGATGCGCGCCATTCGCGACAATGAGGATGCGGCCAAGGCGATAGGCAAGGATGTCGAGTTCCGTCGCCTGGAAGCCTTCATCTTCGGCTCGGCGCTCATGGGCCTGGGCGGCGCGCTCTTTGCCCACTTCAACCGCTCCATCACGCCGGAGGCCATCGACCCGATGGTGGCGACCTTCCTGGTCTGGATCATGCTGATCCTGGGCGGATCCGGCAACAACCGCGGCGCGATACTCGGCGCGGCGGTCGTCTGGATCATCTGGTCCGTTTCAGAGATTGCAACGGATCGCCTTCCGCATGAATATGCGATCCAGGCAAAATACATCCGCCTGTTCCTGATCGGCCTCATGCTGCAGCTTGTTCTGCGGTTCAGGCCGGAAGGCTTGCTTCCGGAGCCCCTGAGAGGCGATCTGCGAGGAAGCCGGCGGACGACGAAATCGGGTACGGACCCGGATTAGGCCCGTTCCACAGGTCCCGAAATTGATCTATCAATGAGGGACGCGGAAATCCGAAGAGCCGGCAAAGACCGGATAATTGAGGAGGTATTCCTATGAAAACCAAGTTTCTTGCGCTTGCAGCCGGTCTGATGACCGCAACCGCCCTGGCGTCCGTTCCCGCACAGGCCGATGTCAAGATCGGTCTTCTGGGCGGCATTTCCGGTCCGATCGCCGCCATGGCGCCGGCCATGATCGACGCGGCCCAGCTCGCCGTTCAGCAGGTGAATGAACAGGGCGGTATCGGTGACAACGAGAAGCTCGTCGGTGTTGTCGGCGACAGCGCCTGCAATCCGCAGAACGGTACCGACGCCGCCACCAAGGCCGTGAACATCGAAGGTGTTGCGGGAATGGTCGGCCCGCATTGCTCCGGCGCCGTTCTGGCCGCTGCAGGCTCCGTGACCATCCCGGCCGGCATCGTCATGATCACGCCGTCCGGCACCTCGCCGGAAATCACCACTCTGGACGACAAGGGCACCGTGTTCCGCACCGTGCCTTCCGACGACTATCAGGGCCGCGCCCTGGCCCGGACGCTGAAGGAACAGGGCTACGGCAAGGTCGCCGTCGCCTATCTCAACAATGACTACGGCACCGGCCTCGCAAATGCTTTCAAGGCTGAATATGTCGACGAGCTGGGCGGTGAAATCACCCAGTTCGCCGCGCATGAGGAAGGCAAGGCGTCCTATCGCTCGAACCTGGCCGAACTCGCCAAGGGCGGCGCCGATACCCTGGTCATCTTCGACTATGGCGACGGCACGGGTCTCACCATCCTGCGCCAGGCTCTGGAAAACGGCTTCTTCGACAAATTCGTCGGCGGCGACGGCATGAAGTCCGACGCGGTCATCAACGAACTCGGCGCCGAGAACCTGGTCACCTTCGTGGCTTCCTCCCCGGTGGGCGAGAAGTCCGAGTCGCTCGACATGTTCAATGAAGCCTTCAAGGGCGTCGGCGGCGATCCGGATGCGATCTTCGCGACCACATCCTATGACGCCGCTTTCCTGATGGCGCTGGCTCTTGAAAAGGCCGGCGGCAAGAAGGACGGCGTCGCGGCCGCCATGGTGGAAGTCTCCAACGGCGACGGCGAAACCATCCGTCCGGGTGAGTGGAAGAAGGCCAAGGAACTGATCGCAGCCGGCACGGCCATCGACTACAAGGGCGCCGCTGGCGACCACAACTTCGACGAAAACGGCGACGTCCCGGGCACCTACGCCCTGTGGGAGGTGGGCTCTGACGGCTACGAAGTCATCACGGAAATGAAGTAAGGGCCTTCTGAGGAAGAATCTGCTTGTGAAACCGGCGGCTCCAAAGAGCCGCCGGTTTTTCTTTGGGCACGCGCTGGCTATTGTCGTCGCGCAAAGGCGAAACGGTCAGGACATCACGTCCCTTACCCGAGGCTCCCAACCCGTGTATAAGCCCCGTCATGCGTGATCTGGATGTTCTTGTTCTCGGCGGCGGCGCGGCCGGGTTGATGTGTGCCATAGAGGCGGCGAAGCGCGGTCGGAAGGTGCTGGTCATCGACCACGCCGCCAGGCCGGCGGAGAAGATCCGCATCTCCGGCGGCGGGCGCTGCAATTTCACCAATCTGAACTGTTCGCCGGCGAATTTCCTGTCGCAGAACCCGCGCTTCTGCGTGTCGGCGCTGAAGCGGTACACCCAGCACGACTTTCTGGCGCTGGTGGAAAAGCATCGCATCGCCTGGCACGAAAAGACCCTCGGTCAGCTCTTTTGCGACGACAGCGCCCGGGACATCATCCGCATGCTGCTGAGCGAGCTGGAAGCGGCCGGCGGTGCCCTTCAGCTGGAAACGGACATCAAGGCCGTCGAAAAACCGGACGAGCGGTTTTCCGTGTCGACATCCAAAGGCGCGCTCCGGGCTGCCTCGCTGGTGGTGGCGACCGGCGGTCCGTCGATTCCGAAGATGGGTGCCACCGGTTTCGGCTACGACCTTGCCCGGCAGTTCGGCCTGAACGTGATCCCGCCGCGTGCCGCCCTCGTGCCTCTGACCTTCTCGGATGCCAACAGGGATCTTTGCAGCCGGCTGGCTGGCGTTTCCGTCGATGCGGTTGTCTCTTTCCGGAAAACGCGGTTTCGCGAAGGGTTGCTCTTTACCCATCGCGGCCTGTCCGGCCCGTCGATCCTGCAGATTTCCTCCTATTGGGAGGAAGGTCAGCCGGTCTCGGTGAATCTGTTGCCGCAGACGGATGTCTTCGCAACACTGCGCGCCGCCCGCCAGCAGAACCCGAAGCAGGATCTGAAGACCGCTCTGGGAACCCTGTTGCCGAACCGGCTCGTGGACGAACTTGCAAACGCCTTTCAGCTCAAGGGCCGTCTGGCGGATCAGTCCGACAAGGTGCTGCGCCGGGCGGCAGAGCAGGTGAACAACTGGCAATTGACACCCGTCGGCACGGAAGGCTACCGCACGGCGGAAGTCACGCTCGGCGGTGTCGACACGAAGGAACTGTCCTCGAAGACCATGGAGAGCTCACAGGTCCCCGGGCTCTATTTCATCGGTGAGAGTGTCGATGTTACCGGGCATCTCGGCGGCTTCAATTTCCAGTGGGCCTGGTCATCCGGCCATGCGGCCGGGCAGGTTGTCTGATGCTATGCAGGTGCGGTGATATGGCGCCGCAGCATTTTTTGATGATCGCACCTCATTCGTGAGTATACTCCGGCAAAACCGGGGGACTGAATGCGGCGAGTGACAATCCATGACGTGGCCGAGGCGGCCGGGGTGAGCCTTGCGACGGTCGACCGGGTGCTGAACGGGCGTCCGGGCGTGCGCAAGAACACGATACAAAAGGTCAAGCAGGCAGCCGAGGCGCTGAACTACAAGCCGGATGTCTTCGCCGCGGGCCTGGCCAAGAAACGCCTCTACCGGTTCCATTTCCTTCTGCCCAACGGTCCGAATGCCTTCATGGAGGACTTGACCCGCGAGGCGCTGTCCCATGCGCAGACCATGAGCGGCGAACGCATGCATGTTCATGTGGAACCGATCGACGCATTCGACGGCCACCGGGTGGCCGGAACGCTGGCGCTGATCGAGCGGGCGGTCTGCGACGGGGTGGCCGTGGTTGCCCCTGCCTTTCCCGAGGTGCGTGCTGCTATCGACCGCCTGCAGGATCGTGGCGTACCGGTGGTGACGCTGGTGTCCGATCATCCTTCCTCCACCCGCCAGCATTTCGTCGGCATCGACAACATGGCGGCCGGGCGCACGGCGGGCCGGCTGCTGGGGCGGTTCCTGCCGAAGGAGCCGGTGAAGATCGCGCTGATTGCCGGCTCTCTCGGACTGCGAGACCATGCCGAACGGTTCGCCGGCTGCAGGGAAGTGATCGAGGCGGACTTCCCCCATCTGCAACTGCTCAAGGTCCGCGAAGGCCGTGACGACAACGCCCGCAACGCCGATCTGGTGCGCGGATTCGTGAAGGATCATCCGGATCTGGCAGGCCTCTACAACATCGGCGCGGGCAACCGGGGCGCGATTTCGGCTCTCCAGGATACGGGCCGGTCGCAGGAGATCGTCTTCGTCGGCCACGAACTGACCCCCTATACGCGCGATGCCCTGCGGGCCGGTGTGCTGGATGCGGTGATTGCCCAGGATCCGGGACATGAGATTCGCAGCGCCATCCGCGTGCTCAGGGCTCTGTGCGACGGGGTCCCGATCATCGGTGGTCAGGAACGCATCGGCATCGACATCTTTCTGAAGGACAATCTGCCGCAGGACATGGAAACGCCCGCCGGGGGGCAATAGGGGCGGTACGGAACGGCTCGCGGCGGTGAAACGAGGTCGTTTCTGTCTTCCGGGAGGGGCTAAATCGGCAGCGTTTTTTAAAGTGGTCTCTTACATTCAATTTTTAGCATTGACCTTTCGAGCCGGGCACCTCATATCTAATGCATGCGTTTGACACAACAGACAAACTATGCCGTACGCGCACTCATGTATTGCGCGGTGAACCCGGACAAGCCCAGCAAGGTCGCGGATATCGCGTCCAGCTTCGACATGTCCGAGACACATCTGTTCAAGATCATGAAGGTTCTGGTCGATGCCAATCTGATCAGGACCATTCGTGGTCGCAACGGTGGGGTCATGCTCGCCCGGCCGGCAGAACAGATCACCGTTGGTGAAGTGGTGCGTGCCGCGGAAGAAAGCTTCCTGCTGGCGGAGTGTTTCGACTCCGGCCGCAAGGACTGCCCGCTGATCGTTTCCTGCGGCTTCAACGGTTTGCTTCACGAAGCTCTCGAAGCCTTCATGGAAGTGCTCGACACCAAGTCGATCGCCGATCTGTCCGAGGACAGGTTCGGCATGCGTGATCTGCTCAAGATCGATGCGCCCAAACCACCACTGGCCGCAAACGCCTAGGATTTTCCACGAAAATTCCTGACGACATTTCAAGGCGCCACCATCCGGTTGGCGCTTTTTTTTGTGTCTGGTGTCTGGCTGGGGGAAGATAGGGAACGCCTGGCTGGCTGGCCGCTGAGGGAGAGGAGAGGGCGGTTGGCTTGCCTGGCATTTGCTGCCCCTGATTGCTCAGAGGCCCTGTCTCATCCGGAACCAAAGGACGCGATTTCCGGTTCCGTTTCGATCAGGCATTGCCTTGATAGGAAAACTTGAGTATGAGTGTCAAGTATAAAGTTGAGCTTTCAACTCACCTTTAAATTTTTCTGCCGACAGCTCATCGAAAGTGCCCCGCAGATCGGGCCGGACCGGTGAGACGATTGAAAGCCAAGGAGCGATTGCGCGCATGACACCGACCGCCAACAGCCAGAAGCGCCGCCTTTCCCTCAGCACCTCCGGGGTCGCCCGGAGTGTCCTTGCCGGCACGCCAGCCGGACGCGACAAGACGGATTTCGATTCGCGCGAATTGTTCGCCGGAGGCCGACAGATTCACATTCATCACAATGAGGAAACCTATCGTCTGTCGATCACCAAACAGGGCAAGCTGATTCTGACCAAGTGATCACGGCCGGCCCTGTCGCTGCCCCGGCGCCAGGGCTGGTCGCGGACGAGGCCGGCCCGGATCAGGTCCGGACGGCATACGGCGCGCACCACGAGCGGTTGACGCCTTAAAACGCGGCTTCCACGTCGCCCATCTCCACATAGACGCTTTTCAGCTGGCTGTAGTAGGCGATGGCGGCATGGCCGTTTTCGCGGCCGATGCCGGATTTCTTGTAGCCGCCGAAGGGCATTTCGATCGGGGTCAGATTGTAGGTGTTGATCCAGCAGGTGCCTGCCTGAAGCTGGCCGATCACCCGGTGCGCGCGCTGGATGTCCCTGGTGAAGACGCCGGCCGCCAGCCCGAATTCCGTGTCGTTGGCCCGGGCGATCACCTCGTCCTCGCCGGTGAAGTCCAAGACGCTCAGCACCGGACCGAAGATTTCCTCCCGGGCGATGCGCATGTCGTCCCTGACATCCGCGAAAACCGTCGGCTGCACGAAATACCCGTCCGGGAAGCTCGCCACGGTCGCCGCGCCACCGCCGCAGACGAGCCGCGCGCCTTCCTCCTGGCCCACCTGCATGTAATGCAGAACCTTCTCCAGCTGCTGCCTGGAAACCAGCGGGCCGATATTCGTGGCCTCGTCCAGCGGGTCGCCGAGCACGGCCCCCTGTGTGCGTTCCGCAAGGCGGGCAACGAACCGGTCCTTGATGTCCGCATGGACGAAGACCCTTGTGCCGTTGGAGCAGATCTGGCCGGTGGAATAGAAATTGGCGTTGATCGCCGCCGACACAGCGTTCTCGATATCCGCGTCCTCGAAGATGATCAGTGGCGACTTGCCGCCCAGCTCCAGCGTCGTCTTCTTCAGGTGTTCCCCCGCAAGGGCCGCCACCTTCGCCCCGGTCGGCACGGAGCCGGTCAGGGAAATCTTGGCGATATCGGGATGCGCGACCATCCGGGCCCCCACATCGCCAAACCCCTGAATGACGTTGAAGACCCCCTCCGGCAGGCCGGCCTCGCTCAGGGCTTCGGCCAGTTTCAGCGCGCTCAGCGGCGTGACTTCGGAGGGTTTGAAGATCATCGCATTGCCGCAGACCAGCGCGGGCGCTGCCTTCCAGCAGGCGATCTGGATCGGATAGTTCCAGGCGCCGATGCCGAAGCAGATGCCGAGCGGCTCGCGCCGGGTAAAGGCGAAGGAATCGCCGAGATCGATATGTTCGCCCGTCAGCGTCGCCGCGAGGCCGCCGTAGTATTCCAGGCAATCGGCGCCGGAGGTGGCGTCGGCGATCAGCGTTTCCTGCAGGGGCTTGCCGGTGTCGAGCGTTTCCAGAACCGACAGCTCATGGTTCTTCTCGCGCAGGATTTCGGCCGCCCGGCGCAGGACGCGCCCGCGCTCGGCCGGTGGCGTCGCCGCCCAGATCTTCTGGCCGTCCTTCGCGCTGCGGATGGCCGCCTCTATCACCCCGTCATCGGCGGTCTGGATCCGGGCGATCACCTCCCCGGTGGCCGGGTAGAGCGAGTCGAACGGCGTGCCGTCCTGGCTTTCCAGGTAGGTGCCGCCAATATAGTGGGAAGCTTGCGGTTGGGCGCGCATGGGAGGCTCCTGCTTGTCTGTCTGAACCGGGTGACCCGGTGAACGGTTTAACGCTGGCTGGTTTCCCAGTCCGGATGGATCCAGGGTTCCTGATTGGACGCGGGCAGCGGGTCCTTGCCGAGGATATGATCGGAGGCCTTTTCCCCCACCATAATCGACGGTGCGTTCAGATTGCCATTGGTGATTTGCGGAAAGATCGAACTGTCGGCAACGCGCAGGCCCTCGACGCCGATCACCCTGCACTGCGGGTCAACAACGGCCGTCGGATCCTCCGGTGCGCCCATCTTGCAGGTGCCGCAGGGATGATAGGCGCTTTCGACATGTTCGCGGATGAAGTCGTTCAGTGCTTCGTCGCTCTGCACATGGTCTCCCGGCTGGATTTCCGTGCCGCGATAGGGAGCGAAGGCCTCCTGGCCGAAAATTTCCCGCGTCAGGCGGATGCAGCGGCGGAAATCCTCCCAGTCCTCTTCGTGTTCCATGTAGTTGAACAGGATGGAGGGCTTGTCGTGCGGGTCGCCGGACGTCAGCCGGATCCGCCCGCGCGACTTTGACCGCATCGGACCCACATGGGCCTGGAAGCCGTGGCCTTCCGAGGCGGCCTTGCCGTCGTAACGCACGGCGAAGGGAAGGAAATGATACTGGATGTCCGGGTATCTGACGCCGGCCCGGGAGCGGATGAAGGCGCAGCTTTCGAACTGGTTCGATGCTCCGAGGCCCTGTTTGAAGAGCAGCCACTGTGCCCCGATCAGCGCCTTGGAGACCAGGTTCCAGTGCTTGTAGAGCGTGATCGGCTGGGTGCAGGCCTGCTGCAGGTATAGCTCCAGATGATCCTGAAGATTGGCGCCGACACCGGGCCGGTCGGCGACGATGTCGATCCCCATCTCCTGCAGGTGGTCCGCCGGACCGATGCCGGACTGCATGAGGATCTTCGGGGAGTTGATGGAAGAGGCCGCCAGGATCACCTCGCGGGCGGCCCTGGCCTCGCGGATGGCTCCGCCGGTTTCGAACGTCACCCCCACCGCGCGACCGTCCTCGATCAGAACCTTGTGCACCAGGGCGCCCTTGATCAGCTCCAGATTGTCCCGTTTGAGCGCGGGCTTCAGATAGGCATTGGCGGCGGACCAGCGGCGGCCCTTGTAGACCGTCATTTCCATGTCGCCGAAGCCTTCCTGACGTTCGCCGTTGTAATCGGCGGTCACGCCGTAGCCGGCCTGTTCCCCTGCATCCCTGAAGGCATGGAACAGCGGGTTCCACTTGGTGCCGCGCGTCACGTGCAGCGGGCCGTCCGTGCCGCGCCAGCCGCTCTGGCCGCCGTGACTGGATTCCAGGCGCTTGTAGTAGGGCAGCACGTGCCGGTAGGCCCAGCCGCTCGCACCCATCTCCTCCCAGGTGTCGAAATCGCAGGCATGGCCGCGCACATAGACCATTCCGTTGATCGAGGACGAGCCGCCGATGACCTTGCCGCGTGGCGTCGCCAGACGCCGTCCGCCGAGATGCGGTTCCGGGTCGGTTTCGAAGCCCCAGTCATACAGCGGCATGTTCATCGGATAGGACAGGGCTGCCGGCATCTGGATCAGCGGTCCGGCATCCGTTCCGCCGAATTCCAGAACCAGCACCCTGTTGCGAGGGTCTTCCGAAAGCCGGGAAGCCATGGCGCAGCCGGCGGATCCGGCGCCGACGATGATGAAGTCGAACTCTAGGGTCATGTGGGCTCCGGTCGGCTCAAAGGTCCGCGTCGCTGCGGCTGTGTGCGGCAATCTGGGTTTCGACATAGTCCTCGACCAGGGCGATGGCGGCTTCCCGGTCGGTCTGGGCATCGCTGAGGGCCTGGCGGATCCAGACCCCGTCAATCATGGACGCCGTGCCTTCGGCGACGCGGCGGGCCTCCTGCTGCGACATGAAGGCACGCAGATTGACCGTCAGGTTGGAGGCAAGCCGGGCGGCGTAGACCCTCAGCAGCCGGCTGTTGCTTTCCGTGGTGCGGGACTGGACGTAAAAGGCCAGCCAGGCGGCGATGACGGCGGGCTGGAACTGGTCGACGGAGAAATTGCCCTCGATGATCGCCGAAATCCGCTCGCGCGGCGTTCCGGCCCTGGCGAGGCTGTCGCGGATGGCCCGGCCGAGTTCGGTCAGGAGATGGCGCATGGTTGCGGCCAGCAACTGGTCCTTGGAGCCGAAATAATGATGCACGAGACCGCCGGACACCCCGGCGCGTTTGGCGATCTGGGCCATGGTCACATCGCTGTAACCACGCTCGTGAATGGCATCGACTGTCGCGTCAATAAGGCTGCGCCGCCGTTTTGCTTCAATTCCGACCTTGGGCATAGCGATCTCCGGATGTATCGGTGTCTTATTTTTAATTGATCAGTCAATCAATGAAAACTTGCAAATTTTTCCGGTGGATGTTTGGATTGCCCTCACACAGGCTACCGGTCGAGGACGGGTAGCGCGGATTCCACGTGCGCCGGCCCCGGAACTGCGACATATAGACAAGATCGATTTTCCAAAGGAGGTATTTCAATGAAAATGGCAGCGAAACTCGCTGGAGGACTTGCTCTCGGGCTGGTGCTTTCCGGAACAGCCTTCGCCAACGACCCTGACAGCTGCAAGACCGTCCGTTTCTCGGATGTCGGCTGGACCGATATCACCGCCACCACGGCAGCGACATCCGTCGTTCTTGAAGCGCTCGGCTATGAGCCGGAGGTCAAGATCCTCTCCGTTCCGGTGACCTATGCTTCCATGAAGAACAAGGACATCGATATCTTCCTCGGCAACTGGATGCCGACCATGGAAGGTGACATCAAGGCCTATCGCGAAGACGGCTCCGTCGAAACGGTCCGAGCCAATCTGGAAGGCGCGAAATACACGCTCGCCGTTCCGAAATACACCTACGACAAGGGCCTGAAGAGCTTTGAGGACATTGCCAAGTTCAAGGACGACCTGGACGGCAAGATCTACGGCATCGAGCCGGGCAATGACGGCAACCGCCTGATCATCGGCATGATCGACCAGAACCTTTTCGGCCTTGAGGGCTTCGAGGTGGTCGAATCCTCCGAGCAGGGCATGCTCTCCCAGGTCGCGCGTGCCGAAAAACGCAACAAGGACATTGTCTTCCTCGGCTGGGAACCGCATCCGATGAACGCCTCCTTCGAGATGGCCTATCTTGAAGGGGGAGATGACATCTTCGGCCCGAATTACGGCGGAGCGACGGTCTACACCAACGTGCGTGCCGGCTACGTCAAGGAATGCCCGAACGTCGGCAAACTGCTGGAGAACCTGGAGTTCTCGCTGCCCATGGAAAACGAGATCATGAGCGCGATCCTGAACGACAGCGAAGACCCGAACAAGGCTGCGGCCGCATGGCTGAAAGAACACCCGGCGACCTTCGAAAACTGGCTCGTCGGCGTCAAGACCTTCGATGGCGGCGACAGTTTCGCAGCCGTGAAGGGCGCGCTCGGCCTCTAGAACGGCAGACGGCCTCCAGCCGGATCCGGCTGGAGGCCGAAGAACGGATCGAATTTCTCCGGGAAAGCATCTTGACCGGGTTCCGCTGAATACGGATGCTTCGAAACGGGAATTTTGACGGGGCGTCGGCCGCCTGCATCCCGCGTTCAGGCGAACGTGGATTCCATGCATGATATCTCTGGCCGCGTCCCGCAATCCTCAACGAAAAAGACAAGGGGGGCGGCGGGTTGAACTGGCTGACGGATTACAAGTTGCCGATCGGACCCTGGGCGCGGTCTCTGGTCGATTGGCTTACGGACAACGCCTATTGGGTGTTCGACGGCATTTCACTGTTTCTGGAGACACTGATCGACGGCATCCTGTGGCTGCTTCAGACGCCGCACCCGCTGGTCATCGTCGCCATCGCCGTTGTGCTTGGCTATGCGGTGCATCGGACACTTGCCTTTGCCGTCTTCGTGGCGATCTCGCTCCTGCTGATCATCAACCAGGGCTACTGGGAAGAAACCACGGAAACCCTGGCGCTGGTCGTTGCCGCCTCCGTCGTCTGCATGGCGGTCGGCGTGCCCGTCGGGGTGCTCGGCGCCCATAACCCGCGCTTTTATGCCGCCCTGCGCCCGGTTCTGGACCTGATGCAGACCATCCCGACGTTCGTCTATCTCATCCCGGCGCTGATCCTCTTCGGCCTCGGCATGGTGCCGGGACTGATCGCCACGGTTATCTTCGCCATTCCCGCGCCCATCCGCCTGACCCAGCTCGGCGTCGCCTCGACACCGACGGCGCTGCTCGAGGCGGGCGAGGCCTTCGGCGCGACCCGCTCGCAGCTCCTGTGGAAAATCGAACTCCCCTATGCCCTGCCGCAGATCATGGCGGGTCTGACCCAGACCATCATGCTGTCGCTCTCCATGGTGGTGATTGCGGCACTTGTCGGTGCGGACGGACTGGGCGTGCCGACACTGCGCGCGCTCAACACGGTGAACATCGCGCAAGGGTTCGAGGTCGGTGTCTGCATCGTCCTGATCGCCATTGTGCTCGACCGGTTTTTCCGCGCGAAAGAGGGGGGCAAGTGATGAGCACATCCGAGGGAACTTCCGTTGTCACCTTCAATGATGTCGATATCGTCTTCGGGGATAATCCCGCCTCGGCGCTGCCGATGATCGATGCCGGCAGGACCCGCCAGGAGATCCAGGCCGAGACCGGTCAGATTCTCGGGGTGGCCGGTGCGACATTCGATATCCGCGAAGGGGAGGTCATCGTGCTGATGGGCCTGTCCGGCTCCGGCAAGTCGACGCTGCTGCGCGCGGTCAACGGCCTCAATCCGGTTATCCGCGGTGAAGTCCATGTCTTCGACGGCACGGACTATGTGAACCCGGCAAGCTGTTCACCCAATGCCTTGCGAGACCTGCGCCGGCGCCACATCGCCATGGTGTTCCAGCAATTCGGTCTGCTGCCCTGGCGCACGGTCAGCGAGAATGTCGGCTTCGGTCTCGAACTCGCCGGCATGCCGGTGAAGCAGCGCGCTGCCAAGGTCAGCGAGCAGCTGAAGCTGGTCGGCCTGACGGACTGGGGCGACAAATATGTGCATGAGCTGTCCGGCGGCATGCAGCAGCGGGTCGGCCTTGCGCGCGCCTTTGCCACGGACGCACCGATCCTGCTTATGGACGAGCCGTTTTCCGCGCTCGATCCGCTGATCCGGGACAAGCTGCAGGACGAGCTTCTCGATCTTCAGAAGGAACTCAACCGGACGATCATCTTCGTCAGCCACGATCTGGATGAAGCGGCCAAGATCGGCTCGCGCATCGCCATCATGGAAGGCGGCCGGGTGATCCAGCTCGGAACGCCGCAGGAAATCGTCAAGAAACCGGCCAACGACTATGTGGCCGATTTCGTGGGGCACATGAACCCGCTGAATGTCCTCAGGGCCCGTGACATCATGGTGCCGCCGGGGAGCCTGCCGGGCTCGCTGGCAAGCGGTCTGACCTGTGACGCGGGCACCCCGATCCGCGATGTCGCCCGACTGAAGAAATCCAGCCCGGAGCCGGTGGTCGTTCGCAAGAACGGGGCGATTGTCGGGGTCATCGGCGAGAACGAGCTGCTGGACTGCATGCTTTAGCCTGCCGCGCTGAATGGAATTCGGAACAACACCGGAAGGCATTTGCAACATGAATGCTGCCACGGCGGTTGCCCGAATCCGCCGGAACACACCCCTTCATTTATGAGTTCACACTCCAGGCAAAAAAAACGGGACCGATCGGTCCCGTTGTCGTCAGGTGCACGCGCGGCGGGTCTGATCGTCCGCCGCGGTGAAGACCTTCGAAACTCAGATCAGTTCGAGCTGTGCTGCCTGCTTGCCGCGGCCGCGACGGTCGTCTTCCGCGACGAAAGAAACCTTGGCGCCTTCAACGGGTGTTCCGATCCCGGCCTGCTCAAAAGCGGTCACGTGGACGAAAACGTCCTTGCCACCGTCTTCCGGTGTGATGAAGCCGAAGCCGCGGTCGTGGTTGAAGAATTTAATGGTGCCGTTCTCGCGCATGGAGAAACCTTTCCGTCAGTTGAAAGCGCCCCGCTCGTGTCCGGCAAGGCGCGGATAAAACGAGCAGTCAATAAGAAACGGAAAGCTTGTTAATTCAGAGCGGCGCTTAATGGAGCAGCCGCCGAAGTTCAGTCTCACCGGGTCTACGTCATGTCCCGTACAGCGCAACTCGCGCCGATGCCCGATACTCTATGTCCGCTTGCGTCGTCCGGCAAGAGAAAGATGCAAGCGCAGTCGAGCCGGGGAACGGCCGGCGGGCAAAGCGCTTTGAATACAAGCTGTTAAGGTTCGGAGGCTTTCGGTCTGCATCGCCGGTTTCCCTGGTTTTGCGGGAGGAAAACCGCGAAAAGACGCAAAGTGACAGCTTGTGACCCCAGTCACAGAGCGCCCCGCGGGGAGGGGCTAGTGTGCCTTCATGAACTGAGGCGGAGATCAAGGCCTCACAACAGGAAGGGACACCGTCATGTTCAGGAAAATCGCAATCACCACCACCGCCCTGGCGCTTGTTGCCGGAGCCACCCTGACCACCCAGAGCACGCCAGCGGAAGCCGCCAAGGGCTGGCAGGTCGGGGTCGGCATCGCCGGCGGCCTCGCCGCGGGCGCCATCATCGGATCCGCGCTGGCACAGCCGCGTTACCACGCACCGCCGCCGGCCCGCTATCCGCGCCCGGTCTACCGTCCGGCACCGGCGCCCGTCGTCGTCTATCGTCCGGCGCCCTGGTCCCCGGCCTGGTACGACTATTGCAGCAGCAAGTATCGCTCATTCAATCCCAATACCGGCTACTTTCTGGCCTATTCCGGTCAGCACAAGTTCTGCCGCTAAGGGCAGGTCAAGCCGGTTCGGCCGCGCGCCGGGTACAATCGGCCCCCGAAAGGGGCCCCGGCCACTCCCTGCAAGGCGCATTCCTCCCCGCCTTGCAGGGAGTTTTTTGGGTGTGCGGCACGCAGGGAGCCGGTCTTTCACGTCATCCGGATGGACGCCGGATCAGGTCTCTTCGGCAATCCGCTTGGCGGCCCGCATGATCGTTTCGAGCTGATTGAGAAAACGCGATCTGTCCGCCTTGCCGAAAGCCGGGCCGCTCTCGCGGATTTCGCCGGTTTCGCGCAGATGGGTGTTCAGGTCGCGCATGGCGAGCCGCATGCCGATGGCGTCCTCGCGGAAGGGTTTGCCCGTGTGCGAAATCACCAGGGCACCGGCCTTGACGCAACGCGCGGCAAGCGGAACGTCGGCGGTGATCACCACATCGCCCTTTCCGGCGTGCTCCGCGATCCAGTTGTCGGCCTCGTCCGGTCCTTCCGGAACCACCACCCGCTCGATCAGGTCTCCCTCGGGCAGGCGCATCCAGCTGTTGGACACGAATTTGATCGGTGTCCCGTGCCGCTCTCCGACCCGGACCGCTTCGTCCTTCACCGGGCAGGCATCCGCATCCACATACAGGACCGTCATTGCGTGTGGTCTCCATTGCCGTTTTTCAGGTAAGCCGAAAGGCCCTGTGCGGCCCGATGCCCGGTGGCAAAACAGGCCTGCAGCAGATAGCCGCCGGTCGGCGCTTCCCAGTCGAGCATTTCGCCGGCGGCAAAGACGCCGGGAAGCTTGACGAGCATCAATCCCTCGTCGACTTCGTCGAGACGGATACCGCCGGCTGACGAAATCGCCCGCTCGATCCCGTAGGGCGCTGCGCATGTGACCGGAACCGCCTTTATCCTGGCGGCAAGCGCGTCGGGATCCTGCGGTATCGGTCCGGCTTCCCGCAAGAGCGCCTGTTCCGCCGGATTGAGTTTCACCGTCTTTTTCAGGTAGGTGGACACCGATTGCTTGCCCCTTGGGCGCGCAAGTCTGCGGGCAAGGGCCGCTGCGGTCTTTGCCGGGCGCAGGTCGACATGCAGCAGTGCCGAGCCGTCGGCCTCGATCGTGTCGCGGAGTTCCGCCGAAAGGGCATAGACCGCGCCGCCTTCCAGCCCGCTTTCGGATATCAGCGCTTCGCCGATGACGGATTTTTCACCGTGCCGCAGTCCGATGCGTTTCAGCGGTGTTCCCGCAAAACGGTCCTTCATCACCGCGCTCCAGGCAACCCGGAAGCCGCAATTGGCGGGCCGGAACCGGGATATGCCGATCCCCCGCTCTTCAAGGGCGGAAACCCAGGCGGCATCCGAGCCGAGCCTCGGCCAGCTCGCTCCGCCGAGCGCCAGCAGGGTTGCCCGGGCAGGGAAGCTCTCCGGCGTCCCGTTTTCATGCTGGATGAGGGCGGTGCCGTCATCGGCAAAGCCGGTGAACCTGTGCCGCGTCAGCAGCTTCACGCCGTTCTTTTCCAGCCGGCGCAGCCAGGCCCGCAGAAGCGGTGAGGCCTTCATCGAGGCCGGGAACACCCGGCCGCTGCTGCCGGTAAAGGTTTCCTCGCCCAGGCCGTGGCACCAGTCCGCCAGCGCCTCGGGCGGAAAATCGCCGATCAGCGGCGACAGAAAGGCCTCCGCCTGCCGGTAACGGCCGACAAAGGCCGCAAGACCCTCGCTGTGGGTGAGGTTGAGACCGCCGCGACCGGCCATCAGGAATTTGCGGGCCGGAGAAGGCATGCGGTCAACAATCGTGACGGCAAGGCCTTCGGCGGCCAGACGGTCCGCCGCGAACAACCCGCTCGGGCCGGCACCGATAATCAGGACATCAAGCATGGCGCCTTATAAATCATACATGGCGGGGTGAACAGGGATCTGTCCAGGGGGATTGCAGGTTGGCTGAGGGAGTCGAGTTCAAAAAAATCATTGGTAATTTTCAGTAAGTCAAAGCGCTTTTGGTTCCAATACTTAATGCGAAAAACTTAGGATATTAGTATTTTTGAAAGGATTTAATAGTGGATATGTGAGAGTATATTTGGAAAGGCTGAAGTCGGGTGATGTGCGCCACCTGTTTTGCTTCGCCAGAAGGAGGAGGCCGGGTATGGAAAAGACCACGGACCTGATCGTCGTCGCGGATCCGGATCCGGGTGTTCAGGCAGGGTTCAAACGCCTGTTTGGCGAACACCTGAAGGTCGTGTGTTTCGCGGAAACCGAGGAGGCGTTGCTGTTCCTCAAGCAGAACACCGGCGTTGCTGTCATCTTCTCCTGCTATAATCTGCCCGGCCGCGGCGGGACCGAGTTCCTGAGGGCGTGCGAGACCCTGGTTCCCCAGGCGGCAAGGGTGATGCTCACACGCGAGACCTCGGCCGAGGCGATCAAGAAGGCGCTGAACGAAGGCCATGTCTTCCTGTTCCTGCAAAAACCCTGCAAGCAGGCGGAGCTCATAACCGCCGTGGAAACGGCGCTTGGCCATCACCAGCATATGGCCAAGGACCGGGCGCTTCTGGAGCGCACGCTTGCCGGATCGATCAAACTGCTGATCGACATGATGGCCCTGTTCCATCCGGAGGCTTTCCGGCGCACTGCCACCGTGCGCAAACAGGCGCTGAAACTGGCCAGGGGCCTGGGCATGAAGAAGACCTGGGAACTGGAAATGGCGGTAATGCTGTCACCACTCGGCGAGGCGCTGCTGCCGAAACAGATTCTGACCCGCTACCGCGCCGCCCGCAGCCTCACGGAACAGGAACGGGACATTCTGGACAAGGCACCCGTCCAGACCCGGGAACTCCTGGCGAATATCCCGCAGCTGGAGAAAGTCTCCGACTATCTGTTTCTGTCCGCCCGCGGCTATGACGGCTCCGGTTTCCCCAAGGACGGACCGAAGGGCAAGGACATCCCGCTTGTCGCCCGCATCCTCAAGCTGCTGACCGATCTGTGGTATGCGAGTCCGGAAAGCGGTCCAGATGCCGCCGCCTTCGACGCCATGGCGATCAACAGACGCAAATACGACCCCAAGCTTCTGGAACTGGCGGCCAGGGTGCTCATGGACGATGTGCCGGACGAGAAGAAGAAATTCGTCACCCAGTGCCACATCCGTTCGCTCCGGCCGGGCGACATTCTCATCGACGACGCCCTGACGGAAGGCAACCGGGAACTCGTCCTGTCACGCGGGCATCTGCTGACCCCGACCACCATCCGGCGTCTGGAACATTTTCACCAGACGACCGGTGTGCGCGAACCGATCCGCGTGGAGCGCCACAGGGCGTCCGAGGACGTCTTGGCGGATACGGCGTAACGCCGGCCGCACCACGCGCCGGCCTTACCGTCCGGCGCGTTTTTCCAGAAGCTCGGCCTCGTAGGCCTTGGCCACTCTCAGAAACCGGGCATGGGCATAGTTCACGGAAAGAATGAAGCCCCACCAGCCGTATTTCAGGTATCTGCGTACGAAATAGGCCTTGAGGAAACTCACCGGAAATTCGCTCAGCAGGCGCCAGCGGGGCAGTTTGCGGCCCCGGGCGCGCATGTCCTCCACCTGCATGCCGGAATAGCGGTTGTATTTGGCAACCTGGAAGTCAAGCGAGCGGATCGAGCGGTGCGCCATGATGCCCTTGAGGCTGGCGATCGTCGCGCCTTCCTCCGGACGCACCGTATCGTGCACGCTCGAGGTGGAGAAGCGTCCCTTGCGCCGGTCGTAGAGGCGGATCTGGTGATAGCCGTAGGCCCAGGGGGCAGGGGCGCTTTCGTGGGCGTAGAGATCCCGGATCATGACGCGCCAGCCGTCAGCATCCCTGTAGCTGCCATCGGCGAATTTCGCCTGGATTTCGGCTCTCAGTTCCGGCGTCACCTCTTCATCCGCGTCCAGATTGAGCAGCCAGTCGTTGCGGCACTGGTCCTCACCGAAGCGTTTCTGCGGTCCGTATCCCGGCCAGTCGTTGTGAATGACCCGGGCTCCGAGGCTCTCGGCCACCGCAACCGTGTTGTCCGTGGAGCCGCTGTCGATGACGATGACCTCGTCGGCCCATCCCGTCACGCTTTCAATCGCCCGGGAAATCCGGTCGGCTTCGTCCCTGGCGATGATGAAAACGGAAAGTGGCAGGCAATCGGTCATCTTGCATCCGGCGCGGTTCTGTCTGAGCCGGAAAACGCCCGGCACGTCTGTTTAGAGCCTCAGGCGTCGATTTGGAACCGTTTGATGGCGCAAAGCGAAACATCGCAGATGCGGCCCGGCGCTGCCGCCGGGCTGCTTTCCACCGCCCGGTGGGCCGGGGTCCATACGGTTGACGCTTCTGGAGCGCGCTCGTGGTGAAACATCCGTGCCGGAGGCGGCTTTTGTAGAGCGGAAATCAGCCCTTCACCCGTGCAAAGACCGCGTCGAGACCGTTCAGGGAAATTTCGGACCCTGCCGCGGTTCCTGCAAAACCCGGAGCATTCAGGTTTTCCAGCTCGAGGCCCGGCAGGCGGAAGGTTTCCGGCCCGGTTCCCAGATTGAAGGCGCACAGCACGGTCTCCTCCTCGCAGGAGCGGGTGAAGACCAGCGTCTCGCCAGGGGCGTCCAGGAAGGTCATGTCGCCCGTCCTGAGGGCCGCCAGGCCCCGTCGCCAGGCGTAAAAGGCACGGTTGCGGTTCAGGATGGACTGCTCGTCCCTGTCCTGTTCGAAGGCCGCCAGCTCCCGATGTTCCGGCGCCACGGGCAGCCAGGGGGCCGCCTCGGAAAACCCGGCGTTGGCGTTGTCCCTGACCCAGGGCATCGGCGTGCGGCAGCCGTCCCGGCCCTTGTAATCCGGCCAGAAGCGGATGCCGTAAGGATCCTGCAGCTGCTCGAAGGGCACTTCCGCCTGCGGAAGCCCGAGTTCCTCGCCCTGGTACAGGCAGGGCGTGCCGCGCAGGGAGGCGCACAGGGCGGTTGCCAGCGGCGCGAATTTGCTCAGGTCGAGACCGTCGCCCCAGCGGCTGGCCACCCGTTTGACGTCGTGGTTGGACAGTGCCCAGCTGGCCCAGCCGGACCCGATGCCCCTGTTCATCTCCTCCACGGTCCTGCGGATATGGGCAGCGGAATGCTGCGGCGTCAGCAGGTCGAAACTGTAGGCCATGTGAATGCGCCTGCCGGCCTCCGTATAGGAGGCGGTCAGCTCGACGGCCTGGCCGTCGGCGCCGATCTCTCCGACCGACGTGGTCCCCGGATAGCAGTCCAGAAGCGCCCGCAACCGCTCCAGAAAGAGCAGGTTTTCCGGCCGGGTCTTGTCGTAGAGATGGCTCTGGTAGCCGTAGGGATTGCTGGCTTCCACCGTGGAGGGCATTTCGCCGGTGCCAAGCGGCGGATTGTCCCGCAACTGCTCGTCGTGGAAATAGAAGTTGACTGTGTCGAGCCGGAAGCCGTCGACTCCGCGCTCCAGCCAGAACCGGGCGGCGGAAAGCACCGCATCCTGTACCTCCCGGTTATGGAAATTCAGATCCGGCTGGCTCGTCAGGAAATTGTGCATGTAATACTGCCGGCGCCGACTGTCCCACTCCCAGGCCGGGCCGCCGAAGATGGACAGCCAGTTGTTGGGCGGGGTCCCGTCCGCTTTGGCATCGGCCCACACGTACCAGTCGGCCTTCGGGTTGTCCTTCGAGGACCGGCTTTCCCGGAACCAGGGGTGCTGGTCGGATGTATGCGAAATGACAAGGTCGATGATCACCTTCAGGCCGCGCTTGTGGGCGGCCGCGAGCATCCGGTCGAAATCGGCCAGCGTGCCGAACATGGGATCGACATCTTCGTAATCGGAAACATCGTAGCCGAAGTCGTCCATGGGGGAGGTGAAAAACGGTGACAGCCAGATCGCGTCCACGCCGAGCGAGGCGATATAGTCCATGCGTTCGCTGACACCGTTGAGGTCGCCGGTCCCGTCGCCGTTGCTGTCCTTGAAGGACCGCGGATAGATCTGGTAGATCACCGCACCGCGCCACCAGTCCGGGTCCCGGATCGTGTTTCCTGGCATATCAGCCGCGTGGCCCTTTTCGGCTTCTTCGAACATCACCCGTCTCCATGCCGCTTTCCGGCCGTTTTCCTGCGTTCCGCCGCAAGGACGTCTGCATCAGACATTCCTTCGCGGAAACTGTAATTCAAAGCGCTTTGAATGGCTATATGCAGGCGTTCCTCAGGTCAAGCGCCTGCGGAAAGAATCCCCGGGGCAAATCCGCATTGGCGCAGCCCGGCCGGTCTTCCCGAATGCCGGTGACGGACCGCGCACCCTGAGACCGGAAGGCCGATGGGTCGCGCAAACCTGCGGTTTCAAGGGGCGGCGGCAGGGGCTTGACCGCATGCGGGAAGCCGAAAAAAAACCGGCCCTGCAGGGCAGGACCGGCGGAAAAAATGAAAATCTCTGAAAACGAATTTGTTCGGAACGGCTCCCTTCTAGGTCCTTTGCATGACAGGGACATGAACCGCATCCGCAGGTGGTTCACTGAAGACCCTTTTGGGCCTTGCAGCTGTCGCACAGCTGCGGCGTCACGAAGAGGTGCTATGAATTAAATAATTGATATAATTAATAAAAATAAAAAGTTATGACGTTTAGGTCACTTTGGTCTTGCAATGCGCAATGGAAGCTGGAAATGTCCTTGTCACGCACAGATCTCGGGTGAGATGGACACCTTGGGCCGATTGGTAGTGAATCTCCGGGCAGGCGAGACCGGCTGTTTGCCGTCGCCGGGTTCCGGAAGGGGCGGGAAAGAGCTTGTTCCCTGGTTCGATGCTTCTATCTTGCGGAATGAAAACTTGGAGGAAATGTCATGACGGCAGCCATGGTGGGTTGGGCGCATCTGCCCTTCGGCAAGCACGCGGAAGAAACCGTTGAAAGCATGATCGTCAAGGTGGCGAGTGATGCCATCCGCGATGCCGGCATTGCGCCGGAAGACGTGGATGAAATCCTGCTCGGCCATTTCAACGCGGGCTTCTCGCTGCAGGACTTCACGGCCTCTCTTGTCCTTCAGGCGGATCCGGCCTTGCGCTTCAAGCGGGCCACGCGCGTCGAAAATGCCTGCGCCACCGGTTCGTCCGCGGTTCACCAGGGCGTCCGCGCGATTTCATCGGGAGACGCGCGCTTCGTGCTCGTGGTCGGTGTCGAGCAGATGACCACCACGCCGGGGCCGGAGATCGGCAAGAACCTCCTGAAAGCGTCCTATCTCAAGGAAGAAGGCGATATTCCCGCCGGTTTCGCCGGGGTCTTCGGCAAGATCGCCGATGCCTATTTCCAGAAATACGGCGATCAGTCCGACGCCCTGGCACGCATTGCCGCCAAGAACCACAAGAACGGCGTCAGCAACCCTTACGCACAGATGCGCAAGGATCTGGGCTTCGAATTCTGCCGTGCGGAAAGCGAGAAGAATCCCTTCGTGGCCGGTCCGCTGAAACGCACGGATTGTTCGCTTGTGTCCGACGGCGCGGCGGCGCTGGTGCTGACCGATCCGTCAACAGCGCTCGGCATGAAAAAGGCCGTGGCTTTCCGGGGCATGGCGCATGTGCAGGATTTTCTGCCCATGTCCAAGCGTGACATCCTGAAGTTCGAGGGCTGCTCGAAAGCCTGGGGCGAAGCCCTGGGCGATGCCAATCTGGCTCTGGAGGACCTGTCCTTCGTCGAAACCCATGACTGTTTCACCATTGCCGAGCTGATCGAATACGAGGCCATGGGCCTGACCGGGGAAGGCGAGGGCGCCCGTGCGGTGCTGGAAGGATGGACCGAAATGGACGGCAAACTGCCGGTGAATCCGTCTGGCGGCCTCAAGGCCAAGGGCCACCCGATCGGCGCGACCGGCGTTTCCATGCATGTCCTCACGGCGATGCAGCTCACCGGCACCGCAGGAGACATTCAGGTAAAGAACCCGGAAATCGGCGGCATCTTCAATATGGGCGGCGCGGCGGTCGCCAACTATGTCTCGGTTCTGCAGGCGATGAAATAGTCTTCGAAGTCACGTGAGTTCAGCGATTTGGAAAGGCCGGTCAATCCGGCCTTTTTTTACGTCTTGATGAATACATGAAATTACATAGTCATTTTTTGCAATGCCAGAAAAGAAACGCCAATTAATCACTGAATTAATCTTTTAATTACTCAGGCGCGTATATTTTACTTTCCGTAATCAAGAGGCGGTTCGGTGCCGCGGGCTCCTTTGGAAGAGCGGGAAATATGACACTCCTTAAAAGTTTGAAAGCAAGAATGGTCGCCATTATTGCGGTCGTGTTCGTCATGGTAACGGCATTGAGCCTGGGAACCGTTCTGAACCTGTCCACACTGGAAGAGAACGCGAACCGTCTGCGCGGCGGGGCGGAAACATTCGCCACGGACGGGATCAACCTGGCGGTCACTCTGCAGAACATGCAGTTCGACGTTGTTCAGGTTCAGCAGTGGCTGACGGATATTTCCGCAACGCGCGGGCTGGACGGGCTGAACGACGGTTTCGATGTCGCTGCCGAATTCGCCGAACGGTTTGCGGTGGACAGTGCGGAAGCCTCCGCTCTTGCGGAAAAGCTCGGCTATTCGGACCTCTCCGCGAAGATCGCGGAGGTGCAGTCGCGCTTCCCGGCCTATTATACGGCCGGCAGGACCATGGCGGATGCCTATGTGGCAGGTGGCCCCGAGCAGGGCAACAAGCTCATGGCGAGTTTCGACGGGGCGGCCGAAAACCTCACCGAAGCGGTTGAAGGCGCACTCGACCTCCATAAGGAGCATCTCGGAGAGGAACGCACGATTCTGGCCCGGGAAGTCGACAGCTACAAGGCGGCTGCCGCGAACGCCGACTACATGACCTTTGCGAACCTGATCCTGGTTCTGGTCGCCCTTGGCGTTGCGGGACTCTTCGTCATGCGGGCGGTAATTCTGCCGCTTGGGTCCTTCGCGTCCGCTGTCGACAGGCTTGCCGAAGGGGACTACGGCATCGACCTGGCCGAAAGCTGCCGCTCCGATGAAATCGGCAAGCTGGCGTCCGCCATCATGGTTCTTCGCGACGGCGCGGCTCAGCGCGAGGAACTGGTGGCTGCACAACAGGCCGAACAGGAGAGCCGGAACCAGCGTTTGCGCGAACGCGAGCAGCTGGTGTCCACCTTCCGCAGTGGCGTTTCCGAATTGATCGTCGATGTGACCGGCACCATGTCCAGGCTTGAGGATACTGCCGGCGTTCTCAGCTCTGCCGCCGATGACACCACGTCCCATGCGGAAAGCGCATCCTATGCGTCCAGATCGGCCCAGAGCAATGTGGAGACCGTCGCGTCCGCTGCGGAAGAATTGTCTGCGTCGATCGGCGAAATCAACCAGCGGGTGGCCTCGACCACGGCCGTTGTCGCGGAAGCTGCGCAAACGACCCAGTCGACCAACGACAAGGTCGCCACCCTTTCGACGGCAGCTCAGGAAATCGGTGAAGTGGTCCAGTTGATCTCCACGATTGCGGAGCAGACCAACCTGCTGGCACTGAACGCAACGATCGAAGCGGCGCGTGCCGGCGAGGCCGGCAAGGGCTTCGCGGTTGTTGCCTCGGAAGTCAAGGAACTGGCGACCCAGACGGCCAATGCGACGGAGAGCATCACCCAGCAGATCGCGGCCATTCAGGAAGCCACCAGCGATGCGGCCCGGTCCATCCAGCAGATCACCGAAATCATGGAGAATGTGACGACCGAAACCACGGCCATTGCATCCGCCGTGACGGAGCAGAGCGCGGCGACCGGCGAAATCGCCCGCGGGGTGAACGAAGCCTCGACCAGCACCCAAAACGCCAACGAGAGCGTTTCGGGTCTGGAGCAAAACTCGGTCCGCTCCAGGAATGCTGCCGGTGAAGTGACCCAGGCGGTGAATGTGGTTGCCGAACGCACCCAGATGCTGACCCATCGTATCGAGGATTTCATCAAGGCATTCGCGGCCTGATCCTCCTGCCCGGTTCAACGGGTCACGACAGTCGAAAAGCCGGCGGCTCTCCGCCGGTTTTTTTATTCCGCCGCTTCGGCTGCCGACGCATAAAAATCCGGATCGGTCAGTTCCGGGGGGGAGATCGGGGCGCCGCCGCCTTCGCCGACATAGGTGTCGGCCACTCCGTAGATGAACACGCCCCCGGCCTTGCGCTTGATGATGGCGACCCGCTCGATCAGCTCATGGTCGCCGGTCTCGCAATCGGCGTAGCTGGTATAGATCTCCTTGCCGCCCTCGGTGATCTTTTCCGAGCCGGAGGAAAAGCTGCCGTCTGTGCACGATTGCTGGCTGTCGGCGACGACGAGAGACATCAGTTCCTGTTCGCTGCTGTAGCTGCCCGGTGCGAAGATATGCGCCACGACCGTGCGGGCTTCATCGGCGGCGACTGCGTGCAGACCGTTGAGATCCTCCTCGCGCTGACCGTCCGGGAGGAGTTTAAGGCCGGACAGACCCGCGCCACCCATCAGGTTGAACAGGGCCTGTGTCGCCTCCACGGCCAGTTGCGCATCGGCGGCCGGGCTTGCGGGAGAGGCCGCCTGCGCGGGCGGGGCGCTGCCCAACCCGCCGGATGTCGCCGCACCGGCATTCATGGCCGGGGCCGCGCCGAACCGCGCCGAATTGCGCTCGACGCATTTGGCCATGCGCGCCATCAGCCGCGATGTGCCGGTCAGGCGGAATTCGTAGTTGTAGGAGCCGTCATGCACATAAAGGGTCCTGCCCCGGCGGAAACGGGTGATGATATAGCCGTCCTGCGGCATCTGCATGCGGGCGAGATTGGTGGAGGTAGCCTTGGCGACGCCCTGCTGCCAGGCGCCCCTGTCGATCCTGTACTGAAGGGGAATATCCGCCCCCACCTTCATGTTCCAGTGCGGGGCGGAGAAGCCGATCGCCCAGTTGTAGCCGGTATCCACCTGTACATAGAGACTGATGCCGCTGCGATAGTTGGCGGAAGCGA
The DNA here is from genome assembly GCF_003075075.1 of Labrenzia sp. 011. GTDB lineage: Bacteria > Pseudomonadota > Alphaproteobacteria > Rhizobiales > Stappiaceae > Roseibium. The sequence goes on from NZ_QCYM01000063.1 coordinate 102,328, forward strand.
CGCAGGTGTTGAACAGGCCGCTGTTGTCGTCCGTATAGGCATGCCCGTTCCAGCCGCCCTGACGGAAAGTCTCCATCGAGGCCGCATGGGCCGTTCCGGAACCGGTATCCGCAAGGCCCGATACCATCAGCAGACCGGCCACAGCCAGCAATCGAAATAGGCGCATCATATCCCCCCGGACACCCTGTTGCGGCACCTGACCGTCGCTGCCGCCCAATTCGAAAGCTATGCGAATTACGCAGCGGCAGCAAGAAAGCCGGAGGTTGTAAATGGACCGCTTCGGATCCTCACGCGGATGCGGGCAGGACTACTGGATCGCATCCACCGCCCGGCTGAAGCCTGCGAGCGGCACTTCAAGGGTCTGCCTGCGATCGGCTGCCGGCGCAAAGTCGATCTGAAGCTTTCCGCCCGCTTTCATGGCGGCAATCATCTCCGGCGTTGCGTCGGCGGAGAGGAAGCAGCCGCGCTTGTCACAGGTGCCGATATCCAGTTCGCTCATCGCATTTCCGTCGACGGCGAGCCTGATCTTGCCGGGCAGATAGAAGCCGAGCGGAGCCTGCATCTGGAACACCGGGGTTCCCTTCTGGGCGGGGAAGATGAGGTCGATCTTGAAGACCAGCTGCCCGCTTTCCTTCTGGAGGATGCTCTGGCTCGCTTCACATATGAGCGTCTCCGCGGATCTTGAAGGTCCGGCGCAACGGGTCTGCCAGAAACTCTCCTGATTGGTCTGCTGCGCGGAAACCGTCTGTGCCGTTCCCGACAGTCCCAGGGCCACGGCGAGAAAAATACCGGTTTTGAAGAATTGCATTCGACTTCGCTCTGTTCGTGCTGCGCGCTCGGGGAAACCGCAATCGGTCATGAAAAACTCCCACCTGTCTCATTGCCAGGTCCGAACGCCTGCTCGCGTTTTATGCGCAGCAAGTGGCAGGATGCAAGAAGAACGGGAATTGGAGTTGGTCAAACCGTTCATTGGCAAAAAACTTTTCCGCGAATGCGCGCAGCTTTGAAATCCGGTGCCCGGCGCCGGGGAGGGCACCCGACTACATTAAGGCCATCACCCTGGGATTGGAGACCCTTACGATGGCGGCCAGCCGTGAAGAGAAAGCGAAAGCACTGAAAAAGCCGGATGCCCGGCTGGACGTGTTTCCGGCATTCATGAAGGTTGCCGGCCGCAAAGTGCTGGTTGCCGGTCATGGCGGCGAGGCAGCCGCCAAGGTGCGCCTGCTGGGTGAAACCAACGCACGGATCACCGTGGTCTCCCGCACGATCGAGCCGGAGCTGCGCGAAGCCATCGATCTCTTCGAGGCCGAACACATCGCCGAGGATTTCCGTCCGGCGCATCTTGCCGGTGCCGCTCTGGTCTTTTCCGCCCGGGAGGACCGGGCCCTCGACACCGCCGTTGTCGATGCCGCCCGGAGCATGGGCGTGCCGGTCAACGCGGTCGACAAGCCGGATCTGTGCGATTTCTACACCGGCGCGCTGGTCAACCGCGCGCCCATCGCCGTCGCCATCACGTCCACCGGCGTCGGCCCGGTGCTCTCCCGCCACATCCGTGCCCGCATCGAGGCCATGCTGCCGCGCGCCACCGGCGATCTGGCCCGGCTGGCCGAAAGCTTCCGCGACGCGGCCACGAAGGTGATCCGTGACGGGGCCCTGCGCCGGAATTTCTGGGCGCGGTTCTTTTCCGGCGCCGTGGCCGCCAATCTTTATGCGGGCAGGACTGGCACCGCGCGCTCCGAAGCGCAGCGGCTGCTCAACGGCATGGCCGACGAGCCGGGCTTCGTCTGGCTGGTCGGGGCCGGTCCGGGAGCCGAAGACCTTCTGACCCTGCGCGCCCAGCGTCTGCTGCAGGAGGCGGATGTGATCGTTCACGATGCGCTGGTGCCCGCCGATGTGGTTGCCATGGGCCGCCGGGACGCGGCGCGCATTTCCGTTGGCAAGCGCAAGGGCGCCCACTCGGTGCCGCAATCGGACATCTGCGATCTGCTCGTCCGTCTGGCCCGGGAGGGCCGCAAGGTTGTCCGCCTGAAATCCGGAGATCCGATGATCTTCGGCCGGGCGGCGGAAGAAATGGAGGCGCTCCGCGCCGGTGGGATCGGCTTCGAGATCGTGCCCGGCGTGACGGCAGCCTTCGCCGCGGCCGCATCGGCCAGGATCCCGCTCACCCTGCGCGGTGTTGCCTCCAGTCTCGTGTTCGCGACCGGTCACAACGCCCGGTCCGAAACCCTCCCCGACTGGGCGGATCTGTCGCTGAAAGGCGCGACCGTCGCCGTCTACATGGGCCGCACCGTCGCCGCGGCCGTTGCCGGCCGGTTGATGTCCGCCGGCCTGAAGCCCGAAACGCCGGTGGCCGTCATTGAAAATGCCGCCCATCCGGACGAACGCCTGTTCGCCGGAACCCTGTCGGACCTCGCCGTCCTTTCGGACCGTGGCGAAGTCGACGGGCCGGTTCTGATCGTGATCGGCGAGGCCGTCGGCCATGCCGCCCTGGACAAGGCCGAACCCCTGGTGCCGCAGCGCGCGGTCCGGGTCGCGGCCGCCTGAAAGTGAAGAGAGTGATTGCCATGAAAGTCATAACCGCCAACCGGCTCCTGAGTGGCGAGGTCGTCTGGCTCGGCGACGGCGGCCGCTGGGTCGAACGGGTCACGCTTGCCAGGATTTTCGAGGGCAAGGAGGCCGTGGCCGAAGGGCTGGCCCAGGGCATGGCCTCGAAGGACCGGCAGGAAGTCGTCGATGTCTACGAATTGGACGTGACGGTGGAGGGGGGCGTCATCGTCCCGGTGCGCCTGCGTGAAAAGATCCGCGCGGCGGGTCCGACCATCCATCCGGATCTGGGCAAACAGGCCCAGGCGGTAACCGCTTAACCGAAAGACAGGAGCAGGGCAGCGCCCGGTCCGCATAAGACACGAACGGCAGCGCCCCTTCAGGAGAGTTCACACATGTACCGTTACGACGAATTCGACGCCAGTTTTGTCAGCCAGCGCACGGAGCAGTTCAAGGACCAGGTCCGCCGCCGTCTGGCCGGGGAGCTTGCCGAGGACGAGTTCAAGCCCCTGCGCCTGATGAACGGCCTCTATCTGCAGCTGCATGCCTATATGCTGCGGGTCGCCATTCCCTATGGCACCCTGAACGCCCGGCAGATGCGCAAGCTGGCCTATATCGCCCGCACCTACGACAAGGGTTACGGCCATTTCACCACCCGCCAGAACATCCAGTACCACTGGCCGCGGCTGGAGGACACGCCGAAGATCCTGGAAGAGCTGGCGGAAGTGGAAATGCACGCCATCCAGACGTCCGGAAACTGCATCCGCAATGTCACCGCCGACCATTTCGCGGGCGCTGCCGCCGACGAGATCGCCGATCCGCGCCCCTATGCGGAAATCCTGCGCCAGTGGTCGTCGCTGCACCCGGAGTTCTCCTTCCTGCCGCGCAAGTTCAAGATCGCCATTACCGGCGCGCCCCACGACCGCGCGGCCGTCCAGACCCACGACATCGGCCTGCAGCTGACCCGCAATGATGCCGGAGAGACCGGCTTTGTCGTCTTTGTCGGCGGCGGTCTGGGCCGCACGCCGATGCTGGCCCGCAAGGTGCGCGACTTCCTGCCGGAAGAGGACCTTCTGGCCTATTCGGAAGCGATCCTGCGCGTCTACAACCGCTACGGACGCCGGGACAACAAGTTCAAGGCGCGCATCAAGATCCTGGTGCATGAGACCGGCCTGGAAGAACTCAAGGCGGATATCGAGCAGGAATTCGAAAAGATCCGCTTCGGCGTGCTGCGCCTGCCGGAAGAGGAAGTCCACCGCATCGAGGCCTATTTCGCGCCCCCGCCGCTGGAAGTCGGCGCCGCCACCTCTGCCGCCGTCGACCGGCGCCGGGAGAGCGACGCGGCCTTTGCCCAGTTCGTGGCGCATAATCTCAATGCGCACCGGGTGCCGGGCTATACTTCGGTCACCCTGTCCCTGAAGCCCATCGGCGGCGTGCCGGGCGATGCTTCCGCGGAGCAGATGGAGGCCATCGCCGATCTGGCCGAAAAATACGGGCATGACGAAATCCGCATCTCCCACGAGCAGAACGTCATCCTGCCGCATGTGAAGCTGGACGATCTGCCCGCGCTCTTCGACGCCCTCGTGGCGGCGGATATCGCGGAAGGCAACGCCGGTCTCGTCACCGACATCATTGCCTGCCCGGGCATGGACTATTGCGCCCTGGCGACCGCCCGCTCCATTCCGGTGGCGCAGCGCATTTCCGAACGCTTCGGCGCGGCGGAGCGCCAGGCGGAAATCGGCGAGATGAAGATCAAGATCTCCGGCTGCATCAACGCCTGCGGTCATCACCATGTGGGCCACATCGGCATCCTCGGCCTGGAGAAGAAGGGCGAGGAATTCTACCAGCTCACCCTCGGCGGTTCGGCGAACGAGAACGCCTCCATCGGCGAAATCGTCGGCCGCGGCTTTTCCTCCGATGAGGTGGTCGATGCCGTCGAGACGCTGATCGATACCTATCTCGGCCTGCGGTCGGGCAAGGAGGAAACCTTCCTGGAAGCCTATCGCCGGGTGGGGGAGGATCCCTTCAAGGAGGCTCTTTATGGCGCTGCATGAGACATTCGGCCTGAGTCACGATCCGGAGCTCGGGCTCCGGGCGGAAGTCGCGACCCTCAACGCCCAGTTCGAGGGGGCGACCGCCCATGAAATCCTTCTGACCGCCATCCGGCACCAGTTTGCCGGCGGCATCGCCATGGTCTCCAGCTTCGGCGCGGATTCCGCGGTGCTGCTGCATATGGTCGCCCGGATCGATCCCTCCACCCCGGTCGTCTTTGTCGACACGGTGAAACTGTTTCCGGCCACGATCCTTTACCGCGACCAGCTCATCGAAACGCTCGGCCTGACCAGCGTGCGCACCCACAAGCCGGAGGAGGAGGAGCTGGCCGCCAGGGATCCGGCCGGCATGCTGTGGATGAGCGACACCGACGCCTGCTGCCACATCCGCAAGGTGGTGCCGCTGGCCAGGGCGCTGAAGGGCTTCGAGGCCTGGATTTCCGGGCGCAAGCGGTTCCAGAGTTCGACGCGGTCCCAACTCGACTATTTCGAGGTCGACGACGGCCGGGTGAAGGTCAACCCGCTCGCCGACTGGACGGCCGCCGATATTCTCGACTACGCCAGGACCCACGATCTGCCGCCGCATCCGCTGGTCGCCCAGGGCTATCCCTCCATCGGCTGCCTGCCCTGCACCAGCAAGGTCGCGCCGGGAGAGGACCCGCGCGCCGGGCGCTGGCGCGGTCAGGACAAGACCGAATGCGGCATTCACTGGCCCTCGCACGGCAAGGAAGTCGACGGCAGCGGCATCTGAGACGCGCCACCACGATCAAACGGGCCCGGGCCGGTTGACGGACCGCCCGAACGGACAAGAGCGGAATTGAGGACGCAAGCAATGGCAACGATTTACAAGAACGGCGACTTCGTCGAGGAGAGCTGGGTCCGGGCCGACGCCGAGACAGGCGCTGCCGTGGAGGGCGATGCCCTGGTGCCGCTCTCCCTGTTTCTGGACGCGCCGGAGGCCTGGCTGGCGCGCAGCGGGCGCACGGCCGCCCTGGTCGAGGCCGGGGACGACGTGGAGACCCTGCAACCCTTCCTGGACCGTCTGGCGCTGGTCGCCGTGGACTTCCCGAGCTTTTCCGACGGCCGCGCCTTTTCCGCTGCCCGCATCCTGCGCGAGCAGATCGGCTACAAGGGCGAGATCCGCGCCACCGGCAAATACATCCTCGACCAGGTGCCCCTCGCCATCCGCTGCGGCGTGACCTCCTTCGAGATGTCCAGACCGGAAGTGCTGAAATCCCTGAAGGCGGGCGAGTGGCCGGAAGTCACCAAATACATGCAGCCGGTCGGCACCGTGGAGGAAATCCCCGAAGGCACCCGCCCCTGGGCCCGCCGCTCCCTGCGCGACGTCGCGGTCGCAGCCGAATAGCCCGGCGCTCCCGGTCCCCTCTGCCCCCGCCGTCCCGGACCTGATCCGGGACCTCCCGCTTCGTTTGACGTCGCGGGCAGAAGGAGCACGTCTGCCGCGTAGAAAATGCGTTGGGTCGCTGACACGCCGGGGAGGTGAGCCGTGCTTGGATCGTTCCCTAAAGGGCTGCAATCCGCCGTCTGAACCGCACCGGGTTTTCCGGAGACCCAACTCGTGAGAAGCAGGGTCTTTGACAAGCAAGGCAACGAAGCCTGAATATTGCTCCCGAAACGGGGACACCTGTCCATCAGAGAAAGTTGCAACATGTGTAGACGCCCTGATTGCAAGAGGATTTTTTTGGCTATTTGATCGCGCGGTCGGGTGCTGACATGTGTCCGGCCTTTGATGCGGCTTTTGACCTGCCGCGGGCCCGTATGGTGTTCGAGTGT
>NZ_QCYM01000064.1 GCF_003075075.1 Labrenzia sp. 011
CTTCCTGACTAAGCGAAGAATACCCGTTATTGGTGAAATATAAAAATTTCACCTATGTTAATAGCGCACTCATGCACATGAACTTCAGTGCCTATCCATAATTAACCAGAGCACCGGCCAGCCCCGATGGCAGTTAAAATGTCAAAATTTCTCATATCGCAACAATTATCATGAAACCCTTTCGTATAAAGCATAACTCTCGGAGATTATACCACCTTGCCGCCACCTCACGGTAAGAGCGGCACCTTTAGATCCAGAAAAAGTGCTATCGACATACTGTTTGTTATCATCACCATACAAATACAGAGTACGGCTAGCATTTCTATTGGGTCCAGAACCATATGCTGCGGCAATATAGTGTCCAATTGGGAAGTTTGTCTCTGTGTGCGAAGAGCCGTCATAAACTAACGCGAGCTTGTGCATACCTCCATCGTTCTCTTCAGCAACAAAAGCGTTTGCACTGTCGTCCCACAGCAACGACCTCCAGGTATTACTGTTGTCATCGTAGAAATAGGCGTTGCTGTCGCCACCTCCGTTCTTGCCAACGTACCAGTTCCCCTGCACCGAAAGGTTCCCCGTCACCGTGTAGGTCCCCGACAGGGTATCGTTCGCATCCGAACGGACAAATTGCGTGCTGTTCAGCCCGTCGAGCGTTCCGGCGTCATAGCTGGTCGAGCCTGCAGGTCCTTGTGGCCCCTCCGGTCCGGTCGCCCCCGTGGCACCCGTATCGCCTTTCGCGGCCAGAAGCCCCCAGTCATCGGGTGACGTACTCGGATTGCGGCCGGTATTGACCGTCAGGGAGATATAGGCCGACCCGTTGTAGGTCACTGTTTCGTCGGAATTGTACGTCTCCCCGGAAGACCACATGCCCCGATAGGTCAGGCCGGGATCTCCCTTTGGACCCTGCGGTCCCTGTGCCCCTGTCGGACCCTGGGCACCGGTGTCTCCCTTCGGACCCTGGATGCCTTCCGGCCCCTGAACGCCCTGAGGACCTTCCGGCCCCTGCAGGCCTTGCGGTCCCTGCAGTCCCCGTTCGCCTTTCGACGCTACGATGTCCCATTCGGCGGCAGCATCTTCCGGGATCACATTCACATGGGGAAGAATGCAAATGTAGTAGGAGCCGTCATGGGAGACAGTATCGCCAACGTCATAGCTCTCCGTTTCTGACCAGCTTCCCCGATGCACCATGCCCACCGGACCGGCAGGCCCCTGGATCCCTTGCGGTCCCTGCAGGCCCTGAGGGCCGCGGCCGAAGGGAACCCCGTCCGACCATGCCCCGATGTCATTGGAAAGCTTGAAGTAGACCGTGCCTGTCTCGACATCGAGAAACGAAAAGTTGGCCGGTTCCGCGTTATAGGCAGCCTTGTCGGCGGTCAGGCCGGCCGCGTCCGGGTCAAACGATTTGCCCACAGGGCCTTCCGGGCCCTGAGGCCCCTGCGGTCCGGCCGGTCCCTGGGGGCCTGTCGGACCCGTCGGTCCTTCCGGCCCTCGCGGACCTTCCGGTCCCTGCAGTCCGGTCGGACCACGCGGCCCCTCATATCCGATCGGTCCCCGCTCCCCTTGCGGACCCTGCGGCCCTTCCGGCCCCTGTGCCCCCGCCGGACCGGTCGGCCCCTGATCACCGACAGGCCCCTTCGGACCCTGGGCCCCGGGCAGCGAGGCGATCTCCAGCACCTGCTGAAGAGTGGGCAGGTCACCGTTGTCAGCCGCTTCGATCCCGTTGATCAGGCGCCGGCCCTGCAGGTCGAAACCGCCGTTTTTCTCCATCAGCGCCCGGGTCGCCACGGACTGCATGTTGATCGCGGACCGGTCCATGGCCCGTTCCATCACCGCCGGATCAATCTCCCCACCGGCCAGGCTGTAGGGCTGTTCGAATGCACTTACCAGCAGGACTGTCAGTTCCTCCCCCGGCTGCAATGCCGACGCATCGAAGAAGACCGTACCGGTGGCGAAGTTCCCTCCGGTATAGGACCAGTTGCCGGGGTTCTGCTGATATACCCAGATCGTCGTTTCCCCTTCTGTGGAGGTGTGAATGACCTGCAGATTGGTTTGGTCGACAAACTGAAATGGCAGGTCGATGCGATCGGTCACGCCGTCACCCTGAATCCGGGCACGGCCTTCCGCCAAGGCTGCTACTGTCATGAAATTTCCTTCGTAACGTTCGCGGCTTCATGAGCTGTTCGCGGCCGGAGTACCGGCCCCGCTGAAAATGCCGCCGGATGGCCTATCCCAAGAGATGGCTTGCCGGCCCGTTTCCGGGCACCTGCTCAAAAACTGCCTGCTTTTCGAGATCGTTCATTCTTGCCAGCTTTTCGGCCGCCTCTTCCGCGGTAAACCCGGAATGATCCGTGAGCAAATGCCATCTGGCTTTGGCTTCCAGGAGATATTTGCCCTGCTCCGAAGCCTGAACCGCGTCCGGGTTGATGGCAAGTATTCGCGCCAGGTTTTCATGCGCGTTGGCCACATCTCGCGGGTCTTTGCTCGCCAGTTCCTGCCGAAGCGAAAGCGCGTAAGGCCCCGGCAAAACGCCTTTCATGCGCAGCAGTCCGCGCGCCAGTTCGTCCCGGTCCGTCTCGCCGTCATCCAGGTAGGAGAATGCACGATCCGCAAGTTCTCCTCGAGTCTTGTCCCCCTCCTCCTCCGGACCGGAGGACCACACCCACTGGAGAGCTTCAATATCCTTCTCCCGCTTCGCGACCGAATCTTCGAGACCTCTGATCAACTGCGCTTTCTGATGCGGTTGAAGCAGGGAATTGTCCGCGATTTCGGCCGGATCGATGTGCCCGTGCTCCACCGCTATTTTTCTGGCGATACGCTCGGCCTCCGTGGCGGCCGCGGTCGTCCTTTGCTTCACGGCGGCCTCATGCAGCCGCTTCAGTGCCATGTCCGGCAGGATCGAAAGCGGTTCGGAAGTCTTTCCCGATGATGGCGCTCCGGATGCATTTCCGGCGTCCCCGGCTTCGCCAACATCACCGGCCTGCGGCTTCCGCCGCCTTTGCAGCTCCCTTTCAAGCGCGACAACCTGCTCTTCGAGAGGCAACGCCTCCACCCAGGTCGTGGCAAGCAGTTCATCCAGTTCGAGCAAGGCCTCTTCCTTCGCCTGCGCGGACAGAGGCATGTTTGCCAGAACCGATGCACCTTCGAGACGGACCTCATCGAGCATCCCGGGGCTTTCGCTCACCTCGGCTGCAAGCAGCCTGGAAAGATCGCGGAAGCCCTGCCGGAAATAGGCCCTGTATTCCGCATGTTCGCGCGCTGCGAACCGGTGCGCATGGCGGGCATGGGTCGCCTCGAATTCCCGGTTGAAGCTGGCGTGCACGCTTTCCGGCAGCGTCCCGAGAGCTTCCTCCCGTCCTTTTTCCAGATGCGCCAGCATGGCTTCCGTGTATCCGGCAGCGCCCGGGCGAAGGTTCCGCAGCTCCTCCGCCTGCCTGTCCCTCACATAGGCCAGCAGCTGCCGATGGGCCTTGCTCCGTTCAAAGTCATCAATCTGCTGCTGACGCTTTTGCGCCAGATGCGCCAACCGGTCGGCCTGCCCTGCCGAACGCTGGATCTGCCTGCCCAGCGCTGCGGTTTCCGCACCGACCGCCGTGTCGGCAATCACCTGTGGGCGCCGTACGCCCGGAAGGCTTTGCGCACCGCTGTATTTTTCAAATCTTGCCATCTTCCGAGAACCGTTCGCCGTCAGCCGATTTTTGAAACGCTGCTGTAAAATCCATTACCGAGCGTGGTCGCTGCGCCGGTAATGCTGCCCAGAATCGCCCCGGTGGCGCCGATTCTTCCCGCCCGGCGCTGCGATCTGGCGCGCTCCCTCGCCGCACGGGCCTCGAAGTCGAGAGTGTCCCCTTCGCCCTCCGCCCTGTAACGGATCGCCTCGATGTCCTGCGCGGCCTCATAGGCATTGTCATCGGCGATATCGGTGAGCGAGCCGGTTTCGGACAGCCCCCGTTCGGCTCCTGCCGCCCGGTTGTTCCCGAGCACGCGGTCCAGGCGTTCAAGCGTTCGCTTCCGCTCGAATGATGCCTGCGTCCGGTTCACGTCCTTCTGCCTGTCTGCAAGCTGTGCCCGGCGCTCTTCCGCCTGGGCCTCCGCATCCGCCTGCTGCCTGATGCCCCGGGCCTGCACGGCACCGCCTGCCAGGGTTCCGGCCACGGAAACCGCTGTTAGAATTGCTGGATGACACATGGTTCAAGGCTCCAAGTCTCGGCCGAAATTGATGGCCAGGATGGTGCAGGGTTTGCCGCCACCGGCTTCCAGTGTCAGCTGCCCCCCGTCTTCCCACCGCGTTTCGATTGTCTGGTCGAGCACCCCTGTGCGCAGCGGTGCCGGCTGCCCCGCAGGATCGCCTGCCCGGTAATAGATCAGCTCGTCCAGATAGGTTTCGTCGGCCCCCGCTTTCAGCGTGCCGGTTTCCAGAACCGCGATTTTGCAGCTGTCGACCCGCATCTTGCGCCCCATCGACGATCCGTCCTGTGCATTGACAGGAAAAGGCAAGGTCCTGGCTCTCGCCGTAACATCCAGTCCGACAAGAATGTTGCGCGCGGTCTGCCCGTTTGGCAGGCTCACCTCCCCCTCGGACACCCTTGTGCGGTAATCGGTCCCGTCAGCGTAGAGGACGACATCCTCCCCTTCCAGATAGTCCAGTCCTGAAATCGTGTTCGCCGGTGCGCCTTCATAGCGGCTGGCGCAATCCAGATGCCAGGCGTCTTCGATGGCCCCAGCCGGGAAAGGCCGCTGCATGATTTCGATATATCGCCTTGTCTGCCCATCGATGGTACGCCGGACGATCATCCAGATTTCATCCGCTTCTGCCCCGGACAAATCAGCCATGCATTCCACGACACCGCCAAAATCGTGACGCTGCATGCCGTAGACCTGTTGCTGTCTCTCGTAGGTAAAACCGATGACACGTCCCTGTGTGTCCCAGGCCCAGATGATGCTGTCCGGATATTGCTGATAGCAGGCACCGGCTACGCGCTCGCGGAAAAGATGCGACTGCACCTCGCTGACCGATTGTGAAATCCGGCCGTCCGCACCGAAGTCATAGGCCATTTCCCGCATGTCGGTTCCATACGGACCGAAATACAGCAGAACGGAACCGACCTTGATCGGGCTCACGCTGTTGGCGCCGAAATTGGTTTCCGGTCTCTGGTCGACATTTTCAGGCCCGTAAGGATCCTGGTCTGTCGCCTTGCCGACCGCGCGCACGGCTCTTGTGGTTCCCACGATCAGATCACTGTCGTCGATAAGCCATTGAATGCGGTTCACCTGGCCCGACAGGATGCCGGCGGTCACTGCATCGGATGCGTCAAGAACATGGGACACCGAAAAATTGGTAAAATCCTCCGTCTGACTTTCCCAGATCTTCTGCGGTTCCTGCTGCGTCCCTGCAAAGGCCAGCCGGCTTTTGTGCCAACCGACGGTTTCCGGCCAGCCGGTTGTCTGCGACCATGCGCCGAGCCGCCAGATGCTCTGGGCCTTGGTATCCTGCAGCGACTGCCCGAAAAGCTGCACCTTCACCACGGTGGACGACGTGCGGCTGCTGATCCGGAACCAGCGCCAGAAACCGTCGGACCCGCGAAACCGGATATGCCGGCCGACATCCGAGGTCTTGAATCCCGCCCCGCCGTTGATACCCGCCGTCCCCGATGCGGTCAGATCGAACGGCGTCTGGTCGCCCCCCGCCTGGTGATAGACGATCTGCCCGATCGCCGAATTGTCCGAGGTCGAGCCGCCGCCCTGTTTGAAGCTCAGCCGGTAGTGGGTAAAGGCGGTCTCATTGTGGAAGGCGTATTGCCGCCATTCATTCGAGGCCCAGGTATCCTGTCCATCCTGCGTGTCCAGGATGGTCCAGCCTGAACCGTCGTTGGAGGCCTCGATGGTCCATTGCCAGGGCATGTCGTCATTCTGGCTGTTGTCGTTCGGCGCCTGCAGCATGTAGCCGTCAATCACCACCGCGCTCGGGAAACGGTACTCCACCCAGCCGCTCCCGCCGTTTGACAGCACGACCTTGCCTTCCGATCGGCTGAACACCTGCCAGGCGCTCGCGCTGCCGTTGGAGGCCGAAACCGTCCCGCTCGGCGCGGTGTTGGAGGTCATCTGCGGAACCGGGTTTCCGGTGCCCGAAGGCTTGAGATTGGTCGGCGATATGTTGACGTCCAGATAGGGACCGTCCTTGAAGGACATCGGCTCGATGATCCACGACGTCTCGCCAAGGCGCTGCAATGCCTGTGGCGGCACCCCGCCCCCCGTGATGAACAGCGTGTCGGTTGACTGGACGAACTTCAGGTCCGGCAGCACCTCCGTGCTGTAGGGTGTCGCCACCTCCACGGTACCGACACGGCCGGAACTGGTATGGACCCGGAAGTAATGGCTCCCGAATTCCAGCATGTAATACTGGCCGTTCCCGAACTCGAAGGGGATCAGCCAGCCGCCCGTTGCACTGCTTTTCAGCTCGGCGATGAACCTGGTTCCCCCGCGCCGGCGCAAACCGCCCCGCTTCAGGGTGATGAAATTCCGGCACTCGGCAAGCGAGGACCGGAAAAGCTCGAGGTCCGAACGGTAGATCAGTTCCGGGTCGAGTTCTCCCCGGCTGAATGTGGCTTGAAGGTGATAGGTCATCGGTCCGTGATGATGTCCAGATCAATCATGGGCAGGGGCGTTCCCTGCATGGCATCGAAGCTTCCCGCCTGTTGAAAGGTTTCCCGCGCGGCCTGGCGCAGGGCCTCGGCCCGGCTGTTCTTGCCGGTGATCGCATGGGCGCAGCCGGCCGCCAGGAAAAGGGAAAATCCGTGCACGAACAGGGGGGCGAATTCGACCTCGCGGATCACCCGGCGAATGTGACGGAGCGGGAAAGGCGGCGGCTGATCGGTCATGATCCGCTGTCCCACCACTTCAAAGGGAACCGCCCGGCCTCCCGCCTCGCCATTCACGGTCTGCAGCGGCACGCGCAAGCTGTCGGCCGGCCTCTTGTACTGGTAGGCCCAGCGGAAAGGCGGCCTGTCCGCCTCCGCCGGCAGTTTCACAAGTTGCGTCGCAAAGTCCCAGTCATGCATGGCCAGATAGGCGTCCCTGTGGGCGGCATAATGGTTGCGGAACCAGCGGGAGGCGACGGAGGAAAAGTCGAAATCGCGGATGGGCGCCTCCTTCAGATGCGCAAGCGCAAGGTTGGCCATCTCGACGGATGTATTGACCGTACCGGACATGTAAACGCTTTCTTTTCTGCTGTTCAGGCCGCCGCATTCCCGGCGAGCCGGGCTTCATAGGCGGTGAGCGCCTGAACGGCCTCCTGTTTGTTGGCCGCCTTGACACCGGCATAATGCGCCGCCATCGCCTGCTGGGTTTTCCAGTGTTCCTTGCGCCAGCCCTTGGGAAGCGCCTGGGGCTGCGCGGAGGAACCCGCGCCCTTGCGTTTTCTGTTCCAGTCGGCCGATAGCGCATCGCACAGGGCCGCGTGTCGTTCCTCCGGGCTGGATCCGCGGTCACCGCGGCGCGCCTGAAAATCCTGCTCGTGGTTCTCCTCGAGCCGCTGTAGATGCTTCAGCCGCCGCATGATGAGTTCATCCATGTCATCCCCTTTCCAACAGGAAAAAAGGCGGCCGAAGCCGCCCCGAAAATCCGCTGTCTGACGGCAGGAGTCAGATATTCACCTTCAGACAGGCGAATTTCACGTTCTTGCGGGTGTACTTCCGGTCCCAGTTGGCCGCATCACGCAGCTCCGCCAGCGATGCTCCCTGGGACTTGGCAAGGGTGTTTGCCAGAAAGTCCATGCCGGCCGGATGGATCAGCTCGAAACGACGCGTGGTCAGGTAATCCGCGCCACCGCCGTCGCCGATATCCGGATCGCGCGTGATTTCCGTGCCTTCATTGCCGTAGATCGTCGGTCGGTTCGGCACCTCGTCGAAATGCATGAAGGCACCGGGAGCGAACAGGAAGCAGGAATATTCATCGGAACTGGCCCCCGCCGTGACCGGCATCATTTCCGAATGCACAACCATCATGCCTGCATAATAGGGCACCTCGAAAGGCGCCTCGGACGGCTTCTTGAACTCGATCTTTTCGTCATCCAGAAGCGTGCCGTACACGAAGCTGTGCATGGCGATGACACGCAGGTCGTCCAGATTTTCCCCCATCGTCAGCCGAGCCCGGTTGATCGCCTGATAGCTGATCCGGTTGGCTGCCGTCGGCGAGCCGACATCGGCATAGATCGAATAGACCATGTCACCGCCGTCATTGGCCACATTGTCCGCGATCACCCCTTCGGCGGTGGCAATGATGCGCTCTTCCTTGCGCCGGCCCCAATAGGCCCCGATCCGCTCTGCGACCCGGTTCATGGCGCTGTCGCCCCGGCCCGTGGCCGCGTAGCTCGCAACCGTCTTGGCGCCGTATTTCTTCGCAAGCCGGTGCTTGTAGGCCTTCATGTCGCTGGCGGTGATCTTGCTGGTGGTGATCCTGTTGTCGCTGTCGTCCATCACCGTCGGTTCGGCATCGTCCAGGTCTTCCCAGTAGGGCACCTCGATCTGGTTGCCGCCGGTCTTGAAGCGTTTTGCGATCTCCGGCGCCGGAGCTGCCAGAATGCCGGATTTTTCCAGCATGATCAGTTTCGCCGGTTTGTTCTCGGCCATGTAAGGCGTGAAAACGCGCGGCACCACGATATCGGAAATTGCAGAAGTCATCGATTTTCCTTTGATTGGAGTCCTTTGGGACATGTGCCGGCCGGAAGCGGCCGGCGAAGCGGACGCAATGTCCGTTTCGGGTCGGGAGATCGAGGGGGAACTGCCTGCATCTTTGCAGGCCCCGAGGTCCCGGGCGCACCGGGAGCTCAGGAGGTCTGTCTCGCCACCGGAGCGGACAGGCGCCAGGGAAGCACCTCCCGCTTTTTTCGCGATCCCCGGCCCCTTCTCGGCATGAAAGCGTTGGTGGTTTGAAAGCGCTTAAAGCATGAATTTTCGCGGATCTCGGCCGGCCGCAAGGATCAGTTGTCTTGCCCGTGCCGGATTGCGTTCCAGCAGATCGGATTGCTCTTTGAGGTTGGGACGATCCCGGTCGAAAGGATTGGCGCCGCCCCCTTCTGTTCCGGATACGGCAAGGCCATCCTCGGCAAAGGCCTTGTCATGAACGAAGGCAAGCAGCTTCACCGCGGCTGGATCGGCCACCTGCTGAAGACCGTTTTCATCAGGCTGCGTCAGGGCGCCCTTGCCGCTGAACCAGTCGCCGAGATCGACGCCGGCATTCTTCAGGCCGGATAATGCCCGCTCGGCCTTGGCGACCACGTTCTGATATCCGTCGCTTCCCGGTTCTCCATATTCCTTCACCAGGGCCCGATGTGCGGCCTCCACGGCCTCCGCCTGCTGTCGGGCAGCATCTCGGGAAGCCTGTTCATGAGCAGTGAACTGATCGGCCATCTTGCCGACCCACCTGTCATGCAGCTTCTGCGCCGCCGCCGGATGCAGTCCCGCCTCCTGGAACCAGCCTTCCGCCTCTTTCGCGAATGCCTGATCGTAGGGAAAATTTTCCGGCAGCGCTTCGGGCATCCTGAACTGGTAGCCGTCTTCCGGCGTCCAGGTCTTTGACAGCTCCGCATAGAAGGCCGCCCGGTCTTCCTCGCTGGCGGATTTTTCCGGAAGCGTTACCGCCCCCGAGAGCTGTTCCCGCAGCGTCCGGTAGCTTTCCAGCACACTGCCGATATCCTGCCAGCCGTTCTCCGTCGCCAGCGCCCTGTCGTTGTCGCTCAGCGTGGACAGAAACGCTCCAGCCGGCGTGTCCATCCCTTGCAGGCCCTCCGCCTGCGGATTTCCCCCAGCTTCGCCCCTGTCGAATTCCCCGTCGCTCATCACAAGTCCTCATCGTTTTCAAGGTCGGGAAGTGTTTCCAGCCGGGCCGCCTCCTGCAGGGCCGCATGTTCCTCCGGGGAAATGCGGATCATGGACAGGATGCGGGCATAGAGCGCCTTGCGCCCGTCAAGATAACCGCTCGCCCGTGGCGCGAGATCCACCGGCGGCGCCTGATAGATCCCGCATTCGGCGGCCAGATCCGCCAGGACGGTTTCACCTTCCGGACACAAAAAAACGGACCGATAGGCCCGTTCGATCTCCGTGGCTCTGTCCCGTCGCCGTCTGGCAACCCGTCTCAGGCTATGCCAGACCATCTATCCCTCCCTGCTCCCCCAGGGATTTCAGGAGCGGCGCACCGTCCTTCGCCATCCGCGCCAGGCTTTCACCGGCCGCGAGCTGTTGCTGCCGGCCCTGCCGCGCCGCCCGTTCGGCCCGCAGGGCCTCCACCTCTTCGGGCCTGCGTTTGAGTTTCGCCGGCAGCCCCAGAGCCCGCCGGGTCAAGTCATATTCCTCTTCCCGGTCATGCAGATCCAGGATGGAGGGATCGGCCCCGGCGGCGATGCTCAGATACTCCTGGAAGCCCATGATTGCCTCGAAATGTCCCGCCTCGCGCATCTGGTCGATCGGCGCCGTCGAGGTCAGCGTGACATCACTGTCGAGAACGCTCTCGGGCGGAGACAGGGGAGATCCCGGTACAAAGGCGCCCCGCCGGCCCAGAATGCCGATCTCCCGCTCGAACAAAGCGTCGTTGCCCGCCATGATATTGGTGGAGAACGGACCGATCATGTCGGCCATTTCCTTGCGGCGGATATTGGCCTCCGTGGCCGTGCGGCCGTTGCCCTGCAACAGCGTCTGCCACAGGTCGCCATAAAGGCCGATACGCAATTTCTCGCGGATGGCTTCGATCTGCGCATCGGCTGCCCCCGGATTGACCGTGTCGATCATCGGCCGGAACAGCGGCCGCCCCTGCTCGTCGATCAGGCCGGGATTAGTCCGGCCCGGATTGAGATCGAGCTGCCGTTCCTGCGCATGAGTGGCGATCGGCGGCCGCACGGCCTGTGAACTGGCGATCAGACTGTCCCGGGCCAGGCTCTGCAGGCTCTTGATATCGCTCATCAGCTTTGCCTGCGGCGGCGAGCCGTAGGGCGACAGACCGTCCCGGTCCCACCGGCTGATCACCAGCGGATATTCGAAGAAGCCGCCCCTTCGGCAGATGTGTTTGCTTTCTTCCTCGAAATGCAGACTCTCATAGCGGGACTGCCCAATATCCGAGGCCTGCGGATGACCGCCCTCGCGCAGGAAACAGGCATGCACGAAGGCGTGCTCCGTGTTTTTGCGTTTCGGATCATCCGCCTCTTCCTTCACCTTTTCCGAAACATTGCCGCCATACTCCTTCACCGCCTGCCACGACGTCAGCATACGCACGCGGAAAAACCCGCAATCGTTTCCCTGCGCATCCACGATCAGATAGATCTCGTAAAGCGGCACATACCGGTAATGGACCGGTGTCCGAATATCGGCAAGATTGTCCTCGTTCTCGATTGGAAAGAGAACGCCCGTGCCGAGCTTTACCGTCGACAGCAGCCGGGAGCGGTTGGCGAGCGCGAAGCCGGACCGGCCGGAGTAGCGCACGCGGAAAAGATGGTTCCGCACCCGTTCGAAAAACTCCTCATCGGCCTGCGCCGGCTCTGGCGCGAAGGGATCGGCGAAACCGACTCCATGCCAGTGAAACCCCTCCGGCATGGTCAGAGAACCGACGCCGGAGGCCAGGCGATCCAGCAGCCAGACCGCCGTCGGATCGTAGAGCTTGCGCGAACGGTCGCGGGCTGCCGAGTGCCGAAGGGCGCTCATCCCGTCCGGTGCGGTCACACCGCCCGGCCGGTTGAATGCCCGCTCCATGTCGGGCGCCGTATAGGTCACATATTCCTGCCAGTCGGCTTCGTACCATTGACGCTCGCTGCGCGCGGTCTGCAGTTCCGATGTCAGATCGTCGACAATGCCCATCAGGCCCGCCCCAGAAGAGTGACGCCGGGCCGGGAGGCGCTGCCGTAGTCGGCAACACCCAGCGGACCGGTCAGATTGGTTGCCCGCGTGCCATAGGCCGCGGCCCGGCGGCGGCGGTTGTTTTCCTGCAGGTTCCTGGCCTGCCGCTGCGGGTCGGGCTCGCGCGGCGGCGGCGGTGTCGGTTCCGGGTCGGGCTGTTTCGAGCCGCCCCCACCAAACATGCACATGACTGGTCCCTTTCTGATGCTGGTTGAGTGTTCTGGAAGGTCGGCCCGGGCCTGCCGGGCGATAGCCCACGGCATGGCCGTCCCTGGGAAGACAGCTTCCCGGTGGTCTCGACTTTCAGGATTTCGGAACAGTCCGGATCAATGCCTCGCGGCGGCTGCGCCGCAGCGGCTACATGTGTCCGGGATAACGTTATGAGGGCCGTTTTAGCCCCGATCTGACGAACCGTCCATCGCGGTCATTCGTCTCAACTCGTTGTTTAGACAGTTCTTTTTCGCAAAATCTTGTCAAACAACAGCTTTGCGCGCCTGTTCTTTTATGCGCGCCTGTCCGGCTTTTCCGATTGCTTCTATCCAGTTCCCGCCAGGCATTTCCCCGGCAAGCAATCGTCCCCTGGCCCGTCCAACCGGCGCACTGCGGAACGTCTCCGTGAAACGGAGCAGGCTCCGTCTTGGCGGACTGGGTTACACCGTTTGCAGGAAATGCTGCAGCTTCTCGCGCTGCCGAAGATCGGTATCGATCGAGCCGCTATTCAATCGGTAGGTCGCGCCTTTCGTCTTGACGGTTCCGTCAGCGAGAAAATGCGCGGCAAACAGAAACGGCAGCCCCGGTTTCTTGAGGTTCCATTGGAGAAAGCCGCCTCCCGGGGGATATTGCCGGTCCGGGCTCATGTCGTCGTCATGCCTGGTTTCCGGAAGGATCTTCACCAACCGGTCCGGCCCGGTAAAGGTTGAAATGCTCAGAACGTGTTTCTGGAATTCCCTGTACCCCTTCTCCCCGCGTTCTTGAAGAATGTCCTCGTGAACCGAAACGCGCCGCCTGTCCTCGGCAGCCGTTTGCGCCGGCAGACCGTAACGCCCGCCGGACCGCGATGTCGTGCCGTGAAACTCGAAATCCTCCGGTTTTGGAGGCGTTTTCAGAACCAGCAGCTTGTATCCCAGCGAAAGCCGGCCCGCGTGGTAGCCGATATTCTTCTCGGTCGCCCGATAGTTTGCCAGAATGATTGCCCTGAGCCGGGAAATATTGCCGGAGATGGCAGGTGTCATTTCGCCGAGTTTGAAACTCATCTTGAAAATCTCCGGGAAGAAAACGATAAAAAATAACTTCCTGCAATTTTAGGGGCACCTGTCCGGTTTTCAATGCCTGAAAGCCCGCGGTGTCCAGCTTTCCGCGCCGGACTTCGGATTGCCACGCGCGCCCGCGTCAGCCAGTCGGCTCCTTCTCGGTATCCGAGTGCCGGTCTTCCCGTATCCAGGCATAAACGAAAAAATCCTCGCCTCCCCGCCCGTAGGAGCGCAGCCGGCCTTCCCGCCTTGCCCCCAATGTTTCGAGCCACCCATGTGCGATGTCATGGTCCACCAGTGTGATCGCCTGCAGACGGCGGCAGCCGCGCCTGATCTGCGGACGCAGGCTCGTCAGGTGCCGGGTGATTGCCGGGACACAGCGCCTGAACCGTGACGTTCCGAAGGCCCAGACCTGCCAATGTTCGGGATCGAAGGCCGACGCCCTGCTGAAACCAAATGCGGCTGCCGGCTGGCCATCGTACCAGACCGACCAGACCATGCCGGGAACGCAAGTTTCCAGGGCACAGATGCCCAGCGCCCGCGTATCCCAGTCCTTCCACAGACAGGCGATTTCCCGAAAGTCTTCCTCCCGCATGTTGGCGGCGACGAAGCTGGCGTCCCGGACGCACAGGTCCCTGATCAGAATCCGTCCAGAGGATCCGCCAGCGGCGCCATGCCGCCGCGGTCTGAAATCCGCAGTGCTGCTTTCAGCTCCGCCCTGTCCTTCCATCCCAAAGCCTCGACAATCGCATCCGCTTCATCCGGGGACGAGCCGAGCCGCTCCCGGATTTCTTCCTTGCTCTCGATCAGAATTCGTCCGCCTTTCATCTTCCAGCGATGAGCGGTGAGCTGCGCCTTGACGCTCGCCGACCGCTTGATCGCCAGCCCCAGTCCGCTCTTCGGATGCAGCGCCTCTCGCAGCCGCCAGTAGAGCTGCGCGCGAAGATTATGAAACGGAATCCTGCTGTCCCTGGCACATTCTCCGGACTGGGCGGAAAAGACACATTTCTCGACCCGAATGTTGTTCTCCCGCTGGAGAAAGCCGACCGTGTCGCCGCCCCATCCGCCGGTACAATCGACTACAATCAGCGCATTGTCCCGCCGCTCGCGGATGATCAGCGCGCCGACATCCGCCCCGTCTCTCGTGTCCGCTCCCCTCACGACGATGTTCTGCTCGAACCGCCGTCCGTGCAACGGCTGCAGAACGGTCTTGTCCTTGCCGCCCTGTGCCACATCGACGGCCAGCACACTCATCGGCGCGTCTTTGTCGACGCCTTCCTCATAGCGTTGAAAGGCCAGATCCACCCAGTCCGACGGGATCACCTGCCAGTCGTGATCCTGGCGCGCCGCAAGGAAGTCCCCGGTCTTCAGCGCCGTGCGCATCGGCTCCGGCATCTGGTCGAGCTGGGCATCGTAGTCCGCGCCCAGATACCTGTTGTCACCCCGCCTTGCGGGAATGAAGGTCCGGCTTTTCGGCGTGCGGATCTCACCCTCGATCCTGACCGGCTGCGGTCCGTCCACCCAGACGGTGCGAACGGCATCGCCGTCGTCGATGAAAACCGCCCAGAGCAGTTCGCCGGGTTTCACCCTGCCGTAAAGCGGATGCATCGGATCGAGCCAGGGCGCGAACCACTCGCTCAGAAAATCCCCCTGGCCGCCCAGCGGCGGGTTGGTGGCGATCAGCCCGCGGCAGCGCTGCCCCTTTCTTGTCGAACGCAGCCAGCCGAGCACGAAGAGGATCTTGCGCGGATCCATCTGCGCCCCCTCGTCAAAGGCCTTGAAGTCGTGATCACGGCCCTGCCAGTCTTCCTCCGATCCCGGCAATCCCAGATGTCCGAATTCGATGATGCGCTCATCCGGCCCCACCCATCGCGGCGGATTACCCGAAATCTTGCCCATCCCGGCCTGGCGCAACAGCGTGTTCATCCGCTCGATCAGGCCTTTGAGGGACTTCAGCGACTGGCGGAAGATTGCCGCCTTGTGATGGGCGAAAAGCGCCAGCCCGGCGATCAGATCCGTCTTGCCACCTCCGGCCGCCCCACCGTAAAGCGTCAGGTCGGCTTCGCAGAAATATCCCTCCGTCTGCGGTCCGGGCTGCGGTCGCCAGACGGCGAACTGCTCCAGAACCCCCGCTTCATCCAGTTGCTTTTGCAGGGCGACACGCTCCGGCGCCGCCATCCTGTCGATGTGATCAATCAGCGTCTTGAGAGCCGTCGCCATCTTCGGGCATATCCTTTGCGGTCAGAAGAGCCAGCACTCCCAGAGCGATCTCCTCCGAGCTGCGCGGCTTGAATGTCTCTGCTCTTACAATGCCATCCCCTGTGCATGGACTGCCCCGGGCGTCGGCCTCCGGCCGGTCCTGCCAGCCGGCGCGGTTCTTCATCGTGAATGTCCATGCACTGGCATTGAATTTCGCCAGATCGCCCTTCGCGCCTTCCTTGCCGATCCGCTCCCACTCGAGCAATCCGAGCCTTTCGGCTTCCTCCAGCTTTGCGGGAGGGAAGTCGTTCGGAAACTGCTCGACGTAATAGCGGATGGTCGTTCGGTTCGCGCCGGGAAAACTGTCCAGCGAATATCCGGCGGCAATATGTGCGCACAATGCCTCGCATGCCGCCCGGCGCGCTTTCCGTGTCGGCCACTTCAGCGCGGGCGCCTCATCGTCCGGTAGGACCATGCCATTTCCTTCAGTCCGTTTTTCGAAATGAAAAATCAGGCGGGCAGCGTCCACCTCCAGGCATGAAATATGGCTTTTGCCGAAAGACGGCTTTGGCCTGCGTCCCGGTGAAAGCCGCGCGCCGGCGGACGTGATCGCCGCAGCTTGAAACACCTCGCCGCCGCGGACGCCAGTTCCCTGAGATAACCTGATGGGGCCGGTTTTAAGCCCGTTTTGACGAAGCCGTCCAGCGCCCGCGCTTGCCTCGATCAGGCGTTTAGACGCGGAATTTCGCAAAGCCCTTGCCGATCAGCACGATCGCAGCCCCGCGCCATTAAGCGCAGGCGGACCATTTTCCGGCACCGGCAGCAGGTTCTGATCGGCCGACACCAGCGTTGCATCGGTTGGCGTATCGTCCTGCAGCTTGTTGAAGTCGTCGATCCCGGAAAGCGACAGGAACCCACCGGTGAAGTTAAACGCAGCCTCATCGCGGCCGTTGTTGATCAGGCAGGATTATAAAGACATTTCGAACGACACTGACAATTATCACAATAATTAAACGTAAAAAAAATATTAATACTTAAGACAGATACTGTCGATCGAAACAGAGCGAGACAAAGAAATGAACCGTGCTCTTCGATCCAGGGCCGTGCAAATGGTTTCCGCATTCGAGCAACGCCTGGACGAAGACAAGGGCGCGCTCGTTTCGAGCATGTCGTCCATTCAGGACAGCCGCCATGACGACGCGGGCCGCGAGAATGTCCGTTATATCGCTCATCGCATAAACGGCGGCGCGGGACTGTTCGACTGCAACGACCTGACGGAACCGGCTCGGGAAGTTGAAAAACTGGTCGATGACGGTGCGGACACGCATCTGGTTGTCAATGCGGTTCAGGAACTGATCGACCGTATCGAACGGCAGCTTGCCTCCGGAGTGTCCCAGCCGGAGTGGATAACGTCCCGTCTGAAAAGACAACCTGAGCCCAAAGCCGGGCAGCCTGCGAGCAGCGCCGGCAGAACCGGTTCAGACATACCGTAACCTTCCGGATCCGCATTTTCCGGTCAGAAGTCAACGGGCGCACCTGTTGATTTGAAGCGAAACAGAGGCCCGCAGTGTCCCTGACGAAAAAGCACTTTTTCGGAAAGATTTCCGAGGGCCTTTACAGGCTGATAATGCCCTCCAGTCTCAAGAAGAGGATATTGATCCTCACCGCATTCTGCGTAGCCCTGTCCACGCTTGCGGTCGGCTCCCTTTCCTATGTTCGCATCAGATCCGAAACCCTGCATCTGGCAGAAACACATCTGGCCACGGAAGCCGAGTTGCTGTCCCAGAGATTCGGCTTCGACTACCATCTGATCGCCAACGACCTCAGGACGATCGCCGAAACGCCTCCGGTCCAGGGTCTGATCCGCAGCATCAAGAGCGACGGTAGAGATCCACTGGATGGCTCCGCCGAAGCTGACTTGCGCTCACGTCTCGCGATCAACTTTCAGGCGGTCCTGCAGGGCCGGCCGGAATACTTCCAGTTCCGTTTTATCGGCGTGGAGGATGCCGGACGCGAGCTCGTCCGCGTCGATCGCACGCTCTATGGAATGAAAGTGAAGGAAAGAGGAGAGCTTCAACAGAAGAAACTGGAGCCCTATTTCCGCTTCGCAATCGAAGCCCCGACCGGGGAAGTCGTCTTTTCCGATATCTCCTACAACCGCGAATACGGTCAGCAGGACCGCTCCTATACTGCGACATTGCGCGGAATGATGCCAATCGACGATGAGGACGGCAACCGTTTCGGTTTCCTCGTCATAAACGTCAACTACGAGGCAATGCTTCAATCCGCCTTTGCCGAAATCAACCCTGACCAACATACATTCGTCGTCAATGGGGGGGGAGATTTCATGGAGCACCGGCCCGGTATGGAACAAACCGTCTACCGGCTCGAATTGAACGGCAACATGACACGCCCTTTGCCGGATATCGTGAAGCAGGTCCTGGAAACCGGGGAAGATCGCGGGCTTCTCTCCACGGCAGATGACGTTGGATATTTCATCCGGGACACGAGCCACTTCTCCCAGGCTTCAGCAAATCTGGGTGTCGTGGTCGTCGTCCCGAACGAGGTCTGGTATGCCGCATCGACGCAAAACCGCAATGAGGTGCTGCTTGTCGGCTTTCTTGTAATTTTATGTAGCGTCCTTCTGGCGGTCGTTGTCGTCAGATCCATGATGCAGCCGCTGTCGGATCTTGCCGAGGCCGTCCGCCTCTCCGGTGACGAGGACAGCCTCGAGCATCTTCCCACCTGGCGCAACGATGAAATCGGCAAGCTGGCGTCCGCAATTCAGAAACGAAATTCAGACCTTGTCGAAAGCCGCACACGCGCCTCTGCGATCGTGAACAATGTCGTCGACGGTCTCGTTCTGATCGACGGTTTCGGTATGATCGAGCAGTTCAACCCCAGTTGCGAACGCATGTTCGGCTATTCCGCGTCCGAAGCCATTGGCTGCAACATCAAGATACTCATGAAACCGGAAGACGCCGGCGCTCATGATGGGTACCTTCAGCTCTACCGGGACGGACTGGGCGGCAAGTCGTTCGACACCACCCGCGAACTTGAAGCCGTCGACAAGTCCGGCCGGGTGTTTCCCATCGAACTTTCGATCAATGCTGTCAAACTCAACGGCGCGACGAAATTCAGCGGCGTGATCCGGGACATCGGCCAGCGCAAGGAAATAGACCGTATGCGCAAGGAATTCGTCTCCACCGTCAGCCACGAGTTGCGCACACCGCTCACATCCATCCGCGGATCGCTGACACTGATCGACATGTTGGCACCGGAAGACATGCCGCCCAAGGTGTTCCAGTTGATCGGCATGGCCCGGAAAAACACGGAACGGCTGATCCAGCTCGTCAACGAAATTCTCGACTTCGAAAAGCTGCGCGCCAACAAGACCAAATTCGAGTTGAGTGTCATGGATCTCAACGACGAAATCGAAAAGGCACTGGAACTCAACCAGGGCTACGCGGACGATGCCGGCATCCAGCTGGAAGCAGAGCGGGCAGCCACTGCAATTTCCGTCTCCGTGGAGGCCACGAAATTCCAGCAGATCATGAGCAACCTGATCTCGAACGCCGTGAAGTTCTCGCAGAAGGGTCAAAAGGTCACGATCCGCACCATGATTTCGAAACGCAACGGCAGGATCGAAGTCGTGGACAAGGGGGTGGGCATCGACGAGAATTTCAGGAAACACATCTTTCAGGCCTTTTCCCAGGCAGACGGCAGCGCGACCAGAAGCGAGGGCGGGACAGGTCTCGGGCTGAATATTTCCAAAAGCTTCGTCGAGGGCATGCACGGTCAGATCGGCTTTGAAAGCGAGCTGGGCACCGGGACCACTTTCTGGGTGGAATTCCCCTTGCAGGCCTCCACCGGAACCAGCGGTGGCAAGTCGCGGGATCCGGCGGACACACGGCTTCTTGGTCTGCACGTGGAGGATGACAATGACTTCTACACGATACTGGCC
Source organism: Labrenzia sp. 011 (assembly GCF_003075075.1). GTDB lineage: Bacteria > Pseudomonadota > Alphaproteobacteria > Rhizobiales > Stappiaceae > Roseibium. The sequence continues at coordinate 19,290 of NZ_QCYM01000064.1, forward strand.
ACAGGACTTGAACCTGATCTGGAACTGCTTCACGTCAAGACGGTCGCCGAGGCCAGAAAGCTGTTGAAGGAACATGTCTTCGACATCGTTATCCTCGACCGGCTGCTCGAGGATGGTGAAGGACTGGATGTCATCCCGTTCATCCCGGCTCCGGAAAGTACGAAAATCCTCGTGGTGACGGCGATCGACGAGAATGTTCAGCACATTCACGTTGATGCGACACTGGTCAAGGCCAAGACACGGCCGGGAGAATTCGCTGCCAGAGTCACCGAATTGGTGGACCAGATAAAACGGAACAAAGACCTCAAGTCCGGAGCAGCATGAGCCAATATCTTGTCGAACCAGTCGAAAGAACACTGCTCACAGAATGAAGGCACCTTATTTGCCCCCCAGACAGAAAACAGAAAAACGGGCCCTCTAAAGTAAATTATATAAACTTACCAGACACCTACATGTTTATGAAAATAATTTTAAATAACACCGTCAAATATACCGATATAAATGGATAAAAAAATCTTAACAAACAAATGGCATTGTCCTCAACGCAACGTAAAGAGAGATTGAATGACAGATGCCCTGAAAGTCAGGACAGCGCGACTCGTCGCCGCCTATGAACTGCGTCTCGACAAAGACAAGAGCGAACTCATCTCCAGCCTGGCGGCGGTTCGCGACGGCAATACGGCCGGGGGATTTGAAATCGTCCGCTACATAGCACACCGGCTCGTGGGCAGCGCGCGCCTGTTCGGATGTGAAGACCTCGACACTCCGGCCCGCACTGTCGAACAAATGGTCGATAGCGGCGTGGAGCCCAGTCTCATTATCCAGGCTGTCAATGAGCTCGTCGAACGGATCGACCGGACCTTGCTGATCGGACTGCAGCAACCGGACTGGTCGGATAGGCGCACGGATTGAATTCGCAGGTGAAAAGCAATGAAAGCTTGGGCAACGAGTGCCATTCGGATGACATGCTGACCGCGCCGGACAGAAAGGTCGTCGTTCTCGACTCCGACGAGAACCTCGAGCACATTACCCACATCCTGAAGGAATTCGGACTCGTTGCCGTTCCCTATACGGAAAGCTTTCCGCCGGAAACCGCCATTGTAGCCCTGATCAATCCGGAAAAGGACCCGCACCTCGAAATCTGCAAGTCACTCAGCACAGGATGCAAGGTCCTGCTCACAACCGGAGAGCGGGCCTTCGAGTTCAAGATCAAGGCCGTGCATATGGGCGCCAGCGGCCTGCTGAGCTTGCCGGTGAACGCCGTCGAGGTTCTGTCCAACCTGGAGGACACCCGCAAGTCCGAAATGCCCGATGCGCGTGTCCTGATCATCGACGACGATGAACTCACCGCGTCGGTCTATGCGCTGGCGCTGGAAGAATGCGGCTTGCGTGTCGCCGTTATCGACGATCCTCTGCGAGCGGAAGCAACGATCGAAGACTTCCGTCCGGATCTGGTGATCATGGACATCGACATGCCCCAGGCCAACGGCATCGATGTGGCACAGGCCATCCGGCTTGATCCGGCCCACACCTCGCTTCCCATCCTGTTCCTGTCTTCCATCTATCAGAAAGACATACAGGATCTGGCCCGCAAGATTGGCGGCGACGATTTCATCAAGAAACCCGTCGATGTGGGATATCTCGTCAAAATGGTGCGGATGCGCGCCGTAAGGGCTGTCGAGCTCCGACAGATCATCGTTCGCGACGGTTTGACCGGCCTCTTGAACCATGTGGCGTTCAAGGAGCGGCTGACCGGTGAACTGAACCGCAGCAAACGAACCATGTCGACCTTCACGGTTGCCCTGATTGATCTCGATCACTTCAAGACGGTCAATGACACCTACGGTCATCAGATCGGTGACACGGTCATCCAGTCGTTTGCGACCTTGCTGAAAAATTCCTTCCGCAACATCGATATCATCGCGCGCTACGGTGGAGAGGAATTCGCAATCATCCTTGTGGATGCGACGCCCGAGCAGTCCGAAAAGATCATCGACCGAATTCGCAGCGCGTTCGAGCGGATCGAATTCAATGCCTCGGGCAGGAAATTCAACGTGACGTTCAGTTGCGGCCTGGCCGGCTCGGAAGATAACACCTCGGAGGAAGGGCTTCTTACCGAGGCAGACATAGCGCTTTATCAGGCCAAGTCCTACGGGCGGAATTGCGTCAGAAAACAGTGTCGAGCCACTGGTGACGGGCTCACGACAACAGCGCCCTGATATCGCTCGCAAGGCTTGTCGGATCGAAAGGCTTGGAAATCACGCCGACCGCGCCGAGAGCCTCAAGTTTTGCAATGTCTTCCTGCATCGATTTGGCGGTGATGAAGATCACCGGAATCTCCGCCGTCTCACTGTCCTTCTTCAGAAAGCCGAAGGTGGTCGGCCCATCCATTTCCGGCATCATGAAATCCAGCAGGATCACGTCCGGCTTCCATGCGCGGGCGGTATTCAGCGCGTCCCGCCCCGACATGACACATCGAACCTCATAGGCGCCGTCGATATCGAGACACATCTCGACGATCGTTCCGATATCCTCGTCATCGTCGACATAAAGGGCTTTGAGCATCCCGTGGCTCCCTGCAGGCGTCTAGCGGATTTCCTTCGGATCGAAACTAGTCTCTTGGCCCACGGGTTGCCAGCGCCTCGGACCCTTTAGCTCACTTATACACCCCGGTCTGCGCCTATCGACGACGCAAGCCGGTTCCGGTGTGAGCGAACAGACCGGCTATTCGGCCGCCGGCTTGAGGCGGGCAACCAGGTGATGGAACTTTTCCCCCTGAACGGAAACATGCTGGCGGATCGCCTCGGCCGCTCTTTCGCCGTCAGCGGCATCGATCGCCGCGACAATGGTCTCGTGCTCCGCCATCGACTGGGCCATGCGTCCGCGCACGCGCAGCTGCCCTCTGCGGAATGGTTGCAGACGGCGCTGCAGGCGCAGGCATTCCTGCTCCAGGAAGGTATTGCCGGACTGCCTGTAGAGGATCGCATGAAAGCGCTCGTTTTCACGATAGTAGGTGAAGATGTCCTGCACTTCGACAACCGCCTTGCAACGCCGGTTGGCGTCAAGGAGATCCTTGAACCCCTCGTCGGAAATGCGTGATGCGGCAAGCCTGGCACACACCGCTTCCAGCTCGGCCATGACCTCGAACATTTCAAGCAGTTCGACGGGTCCAGGCTGACGGACGAACACTCCCCTGCGCGGGATCTGCACGACCAGACCGGATTGCGCAAGCCGTTGCAATGCCTCGCGAACCGGCGTTCTGGAGACAGAAAATCGGTTGGCCAGCTGGACCTCGTCCAGTCTCTCACCATCGGTGAAAGTACCGTCGAAAATCAGTCCTTCCAGATCATCCGCGATGCAATCGGCACGTCTTCGTTCCATGCTTCTGCATTTAGCATAAGCCAATTTGGCGCGCAATATTGCTAATCTTGTATACAAAATCGCTTGACAAAAAAACATGGCTTGAGGGTATGATCATGGTCCGGTCCCAGAACCGGAACTTCCAGGGAGGAATGAAATGAACTTCAAGCTTTCAGCGTCCGTTGCCGCCATGGCGTTTTTTGCCGGCGCGCTTACGGCAAACGCCACTGAACTGCGCCTGTCGCATCAATGGTCGAACGGCGATGTCCGCCACAAGGTTGCGCAGATGGTCGCCGACGAAGTCGCCGCTGCGGACGTCGACCTCGACATCAAGATTTTCCCTTCGCAGTCGCTTCTCAAGGCGCGCGAACAGTACAAGCCCCTCACCCGTGGCCTGCTCGACATGGCTGTCCTGCCGCTGAGCTATGCGGGTGGGCAGCAGCCCGCTTACAATCTCACCCTCATGCCCGGCCTGGTGAAGAACCACGATCACGCTGCACGGCTGAACGAAAGCCCCTTCATGGATGCCATCGAAGGCATCATGGCTGATGACGACGTGATGGTGCTGGTGCACGGCTATCTTGCGGGCGGATTTGCCGGCAAGGACAAATGCATCACCAAGCCCGACGACATGCCGGGACTTCAGACACGTGCGGCCGGCAAGGCCTTCGAGCAGATGCTCGCCGGCGCGGGAGCATCCATCGCCTCCATGTCCTCGTCCGAAATCTACAACGCCATGCAGTCCGGCGTGCTGGATGCGGCGAACACTTCCTCGTCCTCTTTCGTGAGCTACCGGATTTACGAGCAGGTTTCCTGCTATACGCCGGCCGGAGAATACGCCCTCTGGTTCATGTACCAGCCGCTCATCATGAACAAATCCACCTTCGAGGGCCTGACCGAGGAGCAGCAGCAGGCGCTGCTGGCCGCTTCCGAGAAGGCACAGGCGTTCTATCTTGACGAAGCCAAGAAGGAAGATGCCGCGTCCGCAGAGGTTTTCCGCGAAAATGGCGTCGAGATCGCAGCCATGACGGAAGAGGACTTCGAAGCCTGGAGGGCATTGGCGAAGGAAACGTCCTACAAGGCCTTTGTGGAGGAAACTCCCAATGGACAGGAACTTCTTGACCTGGCCCTGTCGGTCAACTGACGCCTCCGGGCCTGATCTCAACCGGGGCGGCACCCAGCCGCCCCGCAAGATGCCTTCTACCCGATCTCATTCGAAGGAGTGACCCATGGCGGGCCACAGTACGGCTACGGTTGCGTATGTCGGCAACAATCCCTTTCTGCGCGGCGTTGCCGCAATCTCGACTGTCGCGGGCTGGTGTTCCGCGGCCATGATCGTCATTGCTGTCGCCATCACGTGCCAGATGATCTTCATGCGCTTCGTGCTCAACGCCTCGACCGTCTGGCAGACCGAGGCGGTCATCTATCTCGTTATCGCCGCCACGCTTGTCGGCCTTCCCTATGTCCAGCGTCTGCGCGGGCATGTGAACGTCGACCTGTTTCCCTTGTCGCTTGGTCGGCGGGCGCGATACTGGCTTGCCTGCCTGACCCTTTCCACCTCGTCCCTGCTCATCGGCGTGATGCTCTACTACGGCATTGAGTACTGGCACTTCGCCTGGGCACGTGGCTGGACTTCGGACACGGTCTGGGGTGTCAGGCTGTGGATTCCCTATCTCTCGATCCCCGTCGGCTTCGGCCTGCTTCTTCTGCAGCTGGTCGCGGATCTCTTTGCGGTCCTGACCGGACTGGAAAAACCCTTCGGACTGGAGGACGCCTGATGGATCCGCTGCTTCTCGGCCTGCTGGTCGCCGTAATCACAATTATCGTTCTGTTCTCCGGAGTTTCGGTCGCCATCGGCCTTCTGATCGTCTCCGCCGGTTTCCTGCTCTTCTTCGACGGCTCGCGCTCTCTTGAGCTGATGCCGGAAATCTTCTTCGGAAAACTCGACAATTTCGCGCTTCTGTCGATCCCGATGTTCATCATCATGGGGGCCTCGATCGCCTCAACCCGGGCCGGTGCCGACCTTTACGAAGCCCTCGAGCGCTGGATGACGCGCATTCCCGGCGGGCTGGTGATCTCCAATCTCGGCGCCTGCGCCCTGTTCGCCGCCATGTCCGGCTCTTCGCCGGCAACCTGCGCGGCAATCGGCAAGATGGGCATTCCGGAAATGCGCAAGCGCGGCTATCCCGACGGCGTCGCCGCCGGCTCCATCGCTGCCGGTGGCACGCTGGGCATCCTGATCCCGCCATCCGTCACCATGATCGTCTATGGCATCGCCACGGAAACATCGATCGGCCGCCTGTTCCTTGCCGGTGTTGTTCCGGGCATGTTGCTCATGGGTCTGTTCATGGCCTGGTCGCTCTATTCCACCTGGCGCAGCGGCAAGGCCAGCGTCCTGAGCGCCGGCAACTATTCCTGGGCCGAAAAGTTCGAGATCCTGCCCCGTGTCCTGCCTTTTCTCGCCATCATCCTCGGCGTTCTCTACGCCATGTACGGCGGCGTCGCGACCCCTTCGGAAACCGCCGCCGTGGGTGCGCTTCTGTGCCTCGTGATTGCGATGATCATCTACAAGCTCTGGAGTCCGGCCGCGCTCTGGGTAGTCCTGCGCGACAGCACCAGGGAAAGCGTGATGATCCTGTTCATCGTCGCCGCCGCGGGCGTGTTCTCCTACATGCTGTCCTCGCTGTTCATCACCCAGGCCATTGCCGAATGGATCGGAACCCTTGAGGTCAATCGCTGGATCCTGATGGCGGCAATCAACGGCTTCCTTTTGATCGCCGGCTTTTTCCTGCCGCCGGTCGCCGTCATCCTGATGGCGGCACCGATCCTCCTGCCGATCATTGTCGCGGCGAATTTCGATCCCGTCTGGTTCGCCGTCATCCTCACCATCAACATGGAAATCGGCCTGATTTCCCCGCCCGTTGGCCTGAATCTCTATGTTATCAACGGCATCGCACCCGATATCTCGTTGAAAACCATCCTCACAGGATCTCTTCCCTTCGTGGCCTGCATGGTTTTCGCGATCTTCCTGCTGTGCCTGTTCCCGGAACTGGCCACCTGGTTGCCCGACACCGTGATGGGAGTACCCAAATGACCTTTCTGGCGGACATCCTCTCTACCGTCTTCGAGAGAAGATATCGTTTCAGAATGTCCGACAAGACGGACGACAGGCCGCTTGAAGCGCTTGTCGCCGATCTGATCGGCGCGACCGGCGAGGTCTCCGGCGTCACCATGGCCCGGCAGATCCTGAGCCGTTACGCCACCCTGGATGACGCGGAGAAGCAGGCCTTCTTCCATCATCTGGCCGAAGATCTGACCATCTCGGTGCCCGCGGTTCGGGCCGCGCTGGAAACCTATGAAATGGGTCAGTCCAAGGCCAGCTACCGGGCCTTCATGGAAGCTGCCGAGCCGCCGCGGCAGGAACTGATCCGCCGGCTCAACCAGGTCCCCGACGCAACCCGCTCCCTGGTCAGAATGCGCGAGGACCTTCTGCGGCTGGGCCGGGACGACGATGCCCTGCAGGCGCTCGATCTCGATTTCCGCCACCTGTTCGGAAGCTGGTTCAACCGCGGCTTTCTGGTTCTGCGGCCCGTGAGCTGGGAGAGCCCCGCGCAATTTCTGGAAAAGATCATCGCCTATGAAGCCGTCCACGCCATCGACAGCTGGGACGACCTCCGGCGCCGGCTGGAACCGGCGGACCGGCGCTGTTTCGCCTTTCTCCACCCGGCCATGCCCGACGAGCCCTTGATCTTCGTCGAGGTGGCCCTGACGAAGGGCCTGCCGGGCTCGATCCAGGACCTGCTAGCCGAAAACCGCGAGGTCATCGATGCCGATCGCGCGGACACGGCGGTTTTCTATTCGATTTCAAACTGCCAGGAAGGGCTCGCCGGAATTTCCTTCGGCAACTCGCTCATCAAGCAGGTCGTCACCGATCTTTCCATCGAACTGCCGGGTCTGAAGACCTTCGTCACCCTGTCTCCGATCCCGGGACTGGTGCGCAAGCTCAAGGCCGACGGCAGGCAATACGATCCGACCGACGACGAGAAGATGCGGAGCCTGGCCGCGAACTATCTCATGACCGCCAAGCGCGAGGACGGGCTGCCCCTCGATCCCGTCGCCCGCTTCCATCTCGGCAATGGCGCCATGATTCATCAGGTCCATGCCGGGGCGGACATTTCGGAAAAGGGCATGCAGCAGTCCGCCGGCGTCATGGTCAACTACCTTTACGATCTGGCGAAAGTCACGCAAAACCACGAGCGCTTCGCCTCCAGCCATACCATCGCCGCATCGTCGGAAATCCGGTCGTTGAGCGCGGCCGCCGAAGAAGCTCTCGCTTAGGATCCCATACCATGACCAACCCACTCTATGACCGGTTGTTCGGCAAACATGCCGGCAAGGATACCCCGTTCCTCTACCTGCCGGACGGCACTGTCCTCAGCCATGCGGCGTTCCTGGAAAAAGCCGCCGGGATTGCCCATGTCCTGACGCGAAACGGATTGCAACCGGGAGACCGCCTCGCCGCACAGGTCGAGAAATCGCCGATGGCTTTGGCGCTCTACGCCGCCTGTGTTCAGGCCGGCATCGTCTTCCTGCCGCTGAATACTGCCTACACCGTCGATGAGTTGAGCTATTTCATCGAAAACAGCGGTGCCCGGACAGTCGTCTGCGCCGACGCAAGCAAGGAACGGCTGGCGCCGGTCGCCGCGGAGATGAAAGCCCGGATCGAAACCCTGAACGCCGACGGCTCCGGCTCGTTGACCGATCTTGCCGCCACCATGCCCGCGACCTATCCGACCGCCGAGCGGACCCAGGACGATCTCGCCGCCTTTCTGTACACCTCCGGCACCACCGGCCGCTCCAAGGGGGCCATGCTGACGCAGAAGAACCTCCTGTCCAACGCCGAAACGCTGGCCGGATACTGGCGGTTTTCTTCCGGCGACGTCCTGCTGCATGCACTGCCGATCTTCCACACGCACGGCCTCTTCGTCGCGACGAACATTACCCTGATCGCCGGCTCCTCCATGATTTTCCTCCCGAAATTCGACCTCGACGCGATGATCGAATGGCTGCCGAAAGCAACCGTGATGATGGGCGTGCCGACCTTCTACACCCGCCTGCTTCAGGACCCGCGTTTCACCCGCGAGCTGACCGGCCACATGCGCCTCTTCATTTCCGGAAGCGCCCCCTTGCTTGCCGACACCCATCAGGAGTTCGAAAAGCGCACCGGCCACCGGATCCTGGAACGCTACGGGATGACCGAAACCAACATGAACACCTCCAACCCCTATGACGGCGAGCGCCGGGCCGGCACGGTCGGCTTTCCGCTGCCCGGTGTGGAGCTGAAGATCACCGATCCGGAAACCGGCGAGACCCTGCCTCAGGGAACAGTCGGCCAGATCGAGGTGCGCGGCGACAACGTCTTCAAGGGCTATTGGCAGATGCCCGAGAAGACGGCGGCGGAACTGCGTGAGGATGGTTTCTTCATCACCGGCGACCTTGGCCTGATCGACGTGGACGGATATGTCCATATCGTCGGACGCAACAAGGACCTGATCATCTCCGGCGGCTACAACATCTATCCCAAGGAGATCGAACTGGTCCTCGACGACCAGCCCGGAGTGCTGGAAAGCGCCGTCATCGGCGTTCCCCATGCCGACTTCGGAGAAACGGTCCTCGGCCTCATCGTGCCCGCACCCGGCCAGACACCGGACCTGGACGCCATAATGACAGCCGCCGGTTCGTCGCTGGCCCGTTTCAAGCACCCGCGCAAACTCATCCTCGTCGACGCTCTGCCGCGCAACACGATGGGCAAGGTTCAAAAGAACATTCTCCGGGACAAGTATCGGGACGTTTTCGCGACCGGCTAGAACTCGCCGGCCGTCGAAGAACCGGAAAACTGGTCCGCACGGCTGGCAGGATCGTCCTCAGTCGCCAGGGGCCGCCATTTTCGGGCAATCACCGCAGTGCCCATCCCCGTGCGGCCCGCCCCTTTGGCATGTCCCGCAGGCAACGGTCCCAGGACCGCTGCGGGACGGAAGTTCGCTTCCGCTCCCCTGATTGACCCCGACATTTCAGAAAACTGGGCATCCCCGGCCCGAACAGGTTCTCCGGAATCCGATTTGACGTTACCGTGACGATGAACTTGAATGAGACAGACCTGCTTCGGGAGGAGCCCGGGCAGGACATGCGGAAGTCGGAATATCGCTGATCCGTTTAGGCACTCGGTCGATGGTTGATCGACCGGATCTGCAACAGGCAGCCGGACTTCCTGACTCACGAAGACAGTCGCATTTCATGCGTGCCCCTCTGACTGCAAAGGGCCTGACGTTGAAGTTTGTGATTTCATTTTTACTCCTCGCAGGTCTGAGCCTCGACCTGTGCAACACGGCACGGGCCGTCGAAGTGGGCAGGTTTTCCCCGCTGAAGCTCGACGGTCTTCTGGTGAAATGGGGATCGGGGCAGCTCGGAACACCCGCGCATGTCACCTACGCCTTCGCCAACGGCCCCCTTGCCCGGAAAAACAGCCGCAACTGCCGCTCCATGGACAGTCTGGACCGACTTGCCCGGCTTTCCGGACTGTCTCCGGCCGCCATCCGCAAGGAGGCGGCTGCGGCCTTCCGGCTGTGGGAAGACGCCAGCGGTGTGTCCTTCAAGGAAGCCGCAAGCGTCGGCGAGGCGGATATCGTTGTCGGTGCGCAATCCCTGCCGCGCGGCTATGCCTTCACCAGCGTGCAATACGCAAAGCCCCTCCCGCGACGTCCCGACAGGACCCTGGGAGCGGACCGGGGCCTGAACCGGCCCGGCCTGGAAACAGCCAGGAAAAAGGGCCATGCAGGCGCGCCCGACATCGCCGAGATCACCCGCTCGGCCGTTTGCCTCAACCCGGCGCACAAGTGGAAGATAGGTTTCGACGGCGATCTGAAATCCTATGATCTCAGATATACATTTGCCCACGAGATAGGCCATGCCATCGGCCTTGACCACTACCTGCGCGGACGCTCCATCATGCACTTCAAGTACCGCGAGACCTTCCGCGCGCTCCAGCCGGGCGACATCGCCGGCGCCCGGTGGCTATATGGCCCGGACGGAAGCTGAACCGTTCCTCACCGGACCGCTATTCACGCGTAGATCGCTTCGTGATGCGCCACGGCGACCTGCTGGGCGACCCTGGCCGCGCGGATGATCAGTTCGTTGCGCGGCTCGCCGATATAGGTCGCCGTGAACCGCAGCGGCGTCGGCAGCCAGCCCGGATCGAAAGTGGCAATCCGTTCCTCCTCCACCAGCCGGCGTCCGAGTTCCTGCGGCAGGATGCCGACACCGATCCCCGACGCCACCATTTCAAAGCCTGTCGAAAGGGAATTCGTTGGAAAGATCTGCGCCGTGATGCCGTGGCGATCCTGAAGCTGCTGCATCAGCTCGCGGTAGGGACGCGAATTCCGGTTGTAGGTGATGACCGGAGTAACGCCGAGATCCGGCTCCGGCAGATCCACGGGCCGGTACCAGGCGAGCTCGAAGGGAGGCAGGTCCAGATTGTCGACGCTGTATTCCGAAATGGGTCCCATCAGGATCGTCAGATCCAGCGACCGGTCCAGCAGCATCTCCCTGAGGTTGAGGGAAATATCGACCGAGACTTCGATCTTGAGCCGGGGGAAGTTGCGATGCAGTTGACGCAGGAAATCCGGCAGCCAGGTCTGTGCAACCGTCTCCGCAACGCCCAGCCTCAGTAGCGAGCTGACGCTGTCTTCCGACATCACGTCCCCCTTGATCCGCTCCAGGATCGCCATCACCTGTTCCGCATGCTGGCGAAGAAGCACCCCCTTGCGGGTCAGCACCACGCCGGTGGACACCCTGCTGAAGAGTTCCGTACCCAGGTAAGTTTCCAGGCTGGAAATGCGCGCGGAAACAGCCGGTTGAGAGATATTCATCTGCTCGGCCGCGCGCCTGACGCCCCCCATGCGGGCGACCGCCAGAAACGTCCTGAGCTGTTCAAGGGTCATGAAAAAACACCTCTTTCAGGTGATCAGGATATCTGATCACTTTGGACAGAAATTCACGATTTGACTTGATAATAGATCCGCCGCAGCATTTTGCCACCGACTTTCGAGGTGAAAATGACAACTGCGCTTGCCGAATTTTCCCAATTGGCCGACATGGCCCCGTCCGACGCACGCCGGGCGATCCGGCTCGGCCGTTACAGCGGCCACACCGCGGGCCTTGCCAGAGGCAGGCTCCAGTGCAATCTGGCGATCGTGCCGGGCGATTATGCCGCCGACTTTCAGGCCTTCTGCCGCAACAATCCCAAGCCCTGCCCCCTGGCCGGCATCTCGGCTCCGGGAGACCCGGCAATTGCCCGGCTCGGAGACGATGTGGACATCCGTACCGACGCGGCCCGCTACAACGTCTACCGGTTCGGCAAGCTGGAAGAACAGGTCACCGATCTTTCCGCCCTGTGGCAGGACGATCTGGTCGCCTTCGCCATCGGCTGTTCCTTCACCTTCGAGAACGCGCTGCTGCGGGCCGGCTTTGCCATGCGTCACATTGATGCCAATGTGACCGTTCCCATGTACCGCACGACGCTGGAAACGGTACCCGCCGGACCTTTCGGCGGCGGCATGGTGGTCTCCATGCGGCCGGTCGCCGAGGATCGGCTTGAAGAGGTCAGGGCGATCTGCCGGACCTTCCCGCTTGCCCATGGCGCACCGGTTCATGCGGGTGACCCGCGCGCCATCGGCATCACCGACCTGAACGCCCCCGACTGGGGCGAGCCGGTCGAGATTCGCAAGGGCGAAGTCCCGGTGTTCTGGGCCTGCGGCGTCACCCCGCAGGTTGCTATAATGGCGGCGAAACTCCCCCTTTCGATCACCCATGCACCCGGCGCCATGCTCATCGCCGATGTCGATGAACGGACCGCCCCGATCTACCCATACGTCGATAACTGACCGACATAAAAAGCAAAAGAGGATGGAACTGCATATGAAGACCCTGTTGAAATTGTCCGCGATCTCCATGATCGCGCTATCTGCCGGCACGGCCGCCCAGGCCGAGGAACTTGCCGTGGTCGGCAGCTGGAGCGGCCTGCCCCTGCACAAGCAGTATGAAGCCCCCTTCTGGAACGAAAAACTTCCCGAACTCTCCGGCGGCGACCTGACCGCGGCGCTCACCACCCACGATCAGATGGGCATTGGCGGCGGTGACGTCTTCCGCCTGCTGTCGCAGGGCGTCTTCGATGTCGGCATGACCGTCGCCGATTACGCGGTTTCCGACAGCGCCGCGCTCGAGGCCCTCGATGTTCCGCTGATCGCCCCCGACGCCGCCACCGCGAAAAAGGCCGTCGATGCGGCGCGGCCGATGGTCGACGACATCTACAAGGACGTCTTCAACGCCAAGGTTCTGGGCATTGCCCCCTATCCGCCGCAGGTGGTTTTCTGCAACGCCGAAATCTCCTCGCTGGATGACCTGAAAGGCAAGAAGGTCCGTGCGTCCGGGCGCATGACCGCCAAGTTTCTCGAAGCCCTCGGCGCCGAAGGCGTGAATGTCGGCTTCGGCGAGGTGCCCGGCGCCCTGCAGCGTGGCGTCGTCGATTGCGCGATCACCGGAGCCGGTTCGGGCTACAATGCCGGCTGGTGGGAAGTCTCCACCCATCTGATGCCAATTCCGCTCGGCGGCTGGGATCCGGTCGTCACCGCGATCAACCTGGACAAGTGGAATACGCTGTCCGACAGTCAGAAGGCCGTTCTTGAAAACGGCGTGAAGGAATATCTCGAGGCCCCGGCCTGGGAGAGCGCCCAGAACGCCCTGGACAACGACATCATCTGTTTGACCGGCAGCGGCGAATGCCCCTACGGTGAAGCCAGGGATCTGGTGCTTGTCGAGGCAAGCGATGCCGACCTGGCCAAGGCCAGGGAAGTCCTGATCACCGAGGTTCTGCCGGAATGGGCCGAACGCGCCGGTGGAGACTGGGCAAAGCGCTGGAGCGATACTGTCGGTGAAGTCACCGGCGTCAAACTCGAAGCAAACTGAGGCGCAACTCCGATGATGTCCCTGGTATCTCTTGTCCGGCGGTTGAATGACCGTCTTGCCATCGGTGTCGGTCTCGTACTGATGGCATGCGTCGCATTCACCCTGGTGGAGATCGTCACCCGACGGCTGGGGGCCTCACTCGGGGGCGTCGACGAAATCTCCGGCTACGTGATGGCCGTCACCACGAGCTGGGGCATAAGCTATGCCCTGACGGAGCGGGCGCATGTGCGCATCGACCTGCTCCGTCAGCGCCTCATCCCTTTCGGGCGGGCGGTCTTCGACATCGTGTCTCTCTTCTGCCTGGCGGCGACAGCCATTCTGGTCGCCTGGCGCGGGTGGGCGGTGCTCGAAAAGACCCTCTCCACAGGCGCGCGCGCCAACACGCCGCTTGAGACACCGCTTTGGATTCCGCAATTGCTGTGGTGGGCAGGCTGGGTCTGGTTCGCCGTCTCGGCAAGCCTGCTTCTCCTCTCCATCCTGGTAAAATTCCTGTCCGCCGACTTCCGGTCCGTGGATGAAATCGCCGGTGCGCGGGGGGAAGCATGATTTCCTTCACATCCTTCGGCCTTCTCGGCCTGCTGACCCTGTCCATTCCGGTCGGCATCGTCCTGTTCCTGCTGGCCTTCGGCATCGACACGTTTTTCAGCCCGTTTCCCCTGATGCGCGGCCTCGGCCAGGTGGTCTGGTCGTCCTCCAACAGTGCCACGCTCATTGCCATTCCGCTCTTCGTGCTGCTTGGCGAAATCCTGGTGCGCAGCGGCGTGGCCCGGCGAACCTATGCCGCGCTGGAAAAATGGGTGGCCTGGATGCCGGGCGGACTGATCCACGCCAACATCGCCACCTCGACCATGTTTTCGGCGACATCCGGCTCGTCGGTCGCCACGGCGGCAACCGTTGCGACCGTGGCCATGCCACAGGCGCAGGAACTCGGTTACAACCAGAAACTCTTCTCCGGTGCGATCGCTGCCGGCGGCACTCTGGGCATCATGATCCCGCCATCGATCAACCTGATCGTCTACGGCTTCCTCACCGAAAGCTCCATCCCGCAGCTCTTCCTCGCCGGCCTCGTCCCGGGACTGCTTCTGGCCGCCCTGTTCATGGTGACGACAATCGTCCTGTGTGTCGTCTGGCCGTCCCTCGGCGGTCCCCGGCGCTCAAGCTCGGCGGCGGAAAAGCTGACAGGTCTTGCCGACCTGCTGCCGATCTTCGGCCTCTTCGCCGCCATTGTCGGCTCCATCTACGCGGGCTGGGCCACGCCGACGGAAGCAGCCACGGTCGGCGTCGCGATCGCTCTGCTGATCGCCGCTCACCAGAAGGCCCTGACATGGACCATGCTTTCCGAGGCCCTGCGCGGTTCGGTGAAGACCTCCTCCATGATCATGCTGGTCGTCATCGGCGCCTATGTGCTGAACTTCGCCCTGACGGCAGCCGGTGTCAGCCGGGCGCTGCAGGACCTCCTGGGCGGCCTCGGCCTCGGACCGCTTGAAACACTGCTGGTGATCATCCTGATCTACATCGTTCTGGGCTTCTTCATCGAAACCCTGTCGCTGATGGTGGCCACCATCCCGATCGTGGTGCCGATCGTCGTCCAGCTCGGTTACGACAAGATCTGGTTCGGCATCCTGATGATCATCCTGGTGGAAATGGCGCTGATCACACCGCCGGTTGGCCTGAACCTCTATGTGGTCCAGGCCGCGCGCAAGTCGGGAAGCTTCAGCGACGTCATGCTCGGCTGCATCCCCTATGCGCTGGCAATGCTGGCGATGGTCGGGCTGCTGATCCTGATGCCGCAACTGGCCCTTTTCCTTCCCTCAACCCTCTGAGAGAGAATTCCCATGCAATTCAAAACGGCGACAGGAGTGCTCTCCTGCACTCCGGACCGGCTCATCGTGGCCGGCTGGACCGGCCGGGACCGGTCCGCGGTCAACCACCATATCGAAGAGCTCGCAGCCATCGGTGTCCCGGCTCCCTCCTCTGTCCCGCTCTATTACCAGTGCGCGCCCGCACTACTGACGCAGGACGCCTCCATCCAGGTCCTGGGCGACCAGTCCTCCGGCGAGGCGGAACCGTTCCTGCTCAAGCAGGACGGCAGGATCTGGCTGGGGCTTGCCTCGGACCATACGGACCGGGCACTGGAGACCTATTCGGTTGCCTGTTCCAAACAGGCCTGCGCCAAGCCCGTTGCCGACACGCTCTGGCCCTTCGAGGAGGTCGCCGATCATCTCGACAGCCTCAAACTGCAATCCTGGATTCGCGAAGGCGGTGACTGGGTCGCCTATCAGGACGGCACCCTGGCATCGATCCTGCCGCTTCAGGAACTGATCGCCGGAGCCGACCTTCGCGATGGCACCGCCATGCTGTGCGGCACCCTTCCGGCCATCGGCGGCGTGCGGCCTTCCACCGACTTCAGGATGAAGCTGGAAGACCCGAAGTCCGGACAGTCGATCGAGTGGACCTACAGCAGCACCGTTCTCGAGATCGTTTCGTGATCGCCACCGGCGGGAGCGAAGACAGACAATTCCCTTCGCTCCGGCCTGGCGATGCCCTTCCGGTCCCGGCCGAAAGGGGTTGATGGCAGCGGCAATTCCGGGTCATCTCTGTTGGTGTGAATTTTTCTAGGATTCTTGTTCATGAGCACTTCGTTTCCCTGGTCCCCGGACACCGCTGAAAGCCGCCTGGAAACGACCCTGCAGACGATCTCAGGCGACCCGGGCTCCAAGGCCGTTTTCCTCAAGCTGCTCGAGGCTCCCGCCCGCGCCCAGGCCAAGGCGGCGGCAAGCGGGGGGTCTCCTCTGGCCGGCGCCCTGATCAGCGTCAAGGCGCTGTTCGATGTCGCAGGCGAAGTCACGACATCCG
This sequence comes from Labrenzia sp. 011, assembly GCF_003075075.1. GTDB lineage: Bacteria > Pseudomonadota > Alphaproteobacteria > Rhizobiales > Stappiaceae > Roseibium. The sequence goes on from NZ_QCYM01000064.1 coordinate 35,526, forward strand.
CCACCAGAGTCCTGTGCAACGAACCTCCGGCCAGGGCCCATGCTCCCGCGATCGCTCGTCTCGATGCGGCCGGCGGCGTTTTCGTCGGACTGACCAACATGTCCGAATTCGCCTACTCCGGGCTGGGTCTCAACCCCCATTACGGCACGCCGCAAAATCCGGTCTATCCCGGCTGCGCGCCCGGCGGATCCACCAGTGGCGGCGCGGTCTCGGTCGCCCTCGGTCTTTGCGACATCGCGATCGGCAGCGACACCGGCGGTTCGCTGCGCATCCCCGCGGCCTTCACCGGCATCACCGGCTTCAAGCCCAGCCAGGCCTCCGTGCCGCTGACAGGCGGCAAGCCCCTGTCGGACAGTCTCGACAGCTTCGGGCCGATGGCCAGAACCGTCGGGATCTGCGAGCTCGCGTGGCAGGTAATGGCCGGCCGGCCCGCCCGCCCGTCATCGCCCGCTCCCGCCCGTCTGGTGATCGCGCGCAATTTCGGTTTCGACGAGATCGACCCGCAGGTCTCTGATGGCTTCGAGGCTGTCGTTCGGATGCTGCAGGACAAGGGCTTCGAGGTGATCAGCAAGGATCTGGCCTCGATGAGGCTCTATGGTGATGTCCCCCCGTGGCACATGACATCGGTGGAATCGCGCGCCCATTACGAGGAGTACTTCCGCGACACTCCAGAACAATTCGATCCGCGCGTACGCGCCCGCATGGCACGGGCCGATGAAATCACCGCGATCGATTACCGCCGGACCCTGAACCGCCGCGCAGCGTTCATCGCGGCCTTCCGCGAGGAGCTGGGCAACGACATGCTCCTGCTGCCGACCACCCCCATCCTGCCCCCGAAGATTGCCGATCTTGAAGACGACGAGACCTTCAACCGCATGAACCTCCTGGCCCTGCGCAACCCCTCCCTGGCGAATGTTGCCGACGCCTGCAGCCTCGCCCTGCCCTACCGCCACACGGACAAGGTCCTGAGCGCCATGCTCGTCGCCGCAGGCGGGCGGGACGACGCCCTGCTGGCCTGCGGCAAGGCCGTTGAAGCGGCCCTCGCAGGGATGAACGGCACCGATTGAGGAGAGCTTCGGCACCAGACGCAGGGTTTCCTGGTGCCGGTAGCAATCATTGGCGGACCGGGGCTTTCACAGCCTCTCCGCCAGCTTCTTCAGAACCACCCGGTTCCGGCTGGTCACTGTCGAACGTTTCCAGCCGTATTTCCGGCACAGGGCGGAGAACTTTCCTCCACCGGCCTTGCACATGACCTCGAACTGCAGCGCCCTGCGGGCATCCGCATCCTCGATCAGAAAGAACCAGCCCAGCGCTTCCTCTGCCCGGCTCACCTGCGCGGGCGAAAAGAAGCGGCGGCGCCTGGCGATCCTGCCCTTGCACCCCGGCCAGGCTGCCAGGATTCCGCGCGGCCCGTCTCCCTTTCCCGTGGCGGCAATCACTTCGACGGCCTCCGTCAGACGGGCCATGATGTCTTCAGGGGTTTCAGCTTTCACCTGACAGCTCCTGCGAATTCATGTTTTGGCAAAATTCGGTTTCGACTGAGGTGCCGCCGCCGGAAGTCTCAGGCGACGGCATGTTGTTTTCTCACATCCCCTCTGCGGTCATGCCGCTTGGGCCTCTGCCGCCATCAGCCGGTCCAGCTCATAGGAAAGCAGGACCGACAGGGTCAGCGTCGGCGCGGAGGGGTTGATGTATTTGGCGCGCCTGAGGAGCTCTTCCAGATCGAGCTGGTCGAAAAGATCGAGAAATCCTCTGCGGTCGATCCACTCCGGCTTGCTTTTCACCAGCCAGGACACCGCCGTCAGACAGGGCGCCGACCAGTTGCCGCGGTTCTGCGCCGTGTTGATCAGACCGAAGACCAGGCGCAAATGCTCCGGTCCGTGCTTTTTCAGCAGGGTCTGGCAGGTACGACGGGCCTTGGACTGGTGACGCCCCTCCACCCGCCGGGTGTGATTGATGAATTGCACCCCGTATTCGGCGGCAATCCTGTCGACATGCCCACCGGACGCCATCAGTCACGGCCTTTCGTTGCGCAGGCAACGGGTCGGCTGTCCGGCACCCGCTGCAGGGAACCGAAGGCGGCTTCCGCCCTTTCCCGGGCAGTCAGGATTTTTCGTTCCTGTTTTGTTCTTTTTGTCCTGCCTTCGGGCACTTTCCGACCGGTTTCTCCCCGTGACCCTTCTCCCAGTTTCAGAAGCCGGAGCTCCAGGGTCAGCAACCGGTTGCGCGCCTTCTCCAGCGCGAATTCGTCTTCCAGGCGTGCGCTCGGCCGCTCCGCCCGGATCCGGCAATAGGCGACTTTCTCCCGCGCGGTCTCGATCTCGTCCTTGAGGTCAATCATAAAGGCTCTCCTCTGCCCCGCCCCTGCCGTCGGCCTCCTTGCGGCACAACTGCATCGTTCTTCCATTCGCACTCCGTCTGCATGACACCATGCCCCTCGCCCGGAGATGAACCGGACCGTCGGAACACATCACAATTTCCATCATGTCTTCCATTCATCAAACTCATTGCTTGCAAATTCGTACGCATTATGCGTATAGTTGTCAACGTGGAATTCATACGTTTTCTACTGCTACCACGTACGCACCTCAAACGGCACGGCAGATACGATCATGGAAGAGAGCACCCAATCGGCCGTCTCCAGGCAGCTTGCGGACCTGAAGAACCGCAGCGGATTGTCCATCCGCGCCATCGCCCGCGCGATGGGGTACCAGAACGCATCGTCCATCCAGCGTTATTTCAGTCCGGACTATTCCCGCCCCGCGCTGCCGGCCGATTTCGTCGCCAAGCTGCTGCCGGTCCTCACCGGCAAGGGAGAGCAGCCGGTGACCCGCGAGGAAATTCTGGCGTTGGCACCGGAGTCCATTACCGACCTGGAAGCCACCCATGCCCCGTCCAGGGCCGCAAGACCCCTCGAGATCAAGGGACAGGTTGCCGCCGGGTTGTGGATGGAGGCCGGATTGTTCGAGACGGACGCCACTCGAAAGGCCACCATGGCCGGAGACCTGCGCTACCCGAGCGAATGCCAATATCTGTTGCAGATCAACGGAGAAAGCCTGAATCGGATCGCCCGGGACGGCGACCTTGTCCTTTGCCTCGACTATCTCGCAGCCGGAATCGACATCCGCTCCGGCGATCTGGCTGTCGTGGAGCGCTCAAGGGACGGCGGGCAGACGATCGAACGCACTGCAAAGCGCATCATTCGCCACGAAAACGGAATTGAATTGCGTCCGGAATCCGACGATCCGCGTTTTCAGGAGCCGATCATCTTCAACGAACTTGACGAAGAAGCCACGGAAGTGCGGATCATCGCCAAGATCCTGACCGTCATCCGCCAGATCGTCTAGCCCCGCCTTGCCACACAGTCCTGCCGCAGGCGCAAGCCAGCCCCCGGCTCCCGCTTTGCTGCGCTCCAGTCGGAAACACCCCTTTCTTCGGGCGGATCGTGAACCTCACCGCTCGCCAACCGCGTACGAATTTACGTACATTTATTGACATATACGTAAATTGCGTATAAATCGATTGCTGTTGAAGGGAGAGTGTTGCGATGCCTTTGAACTTGGACAGGCCGGTCTTCTGGGTGATTTGCGAGCTGGACGGCACTCTCTATCTGCCCGAAACCGAACTGGCGGACATGTCCTTTCACCGGATTGTTGGCGATATCCGCAGCGGCCAGCTTGAAAACGTCCAGGCTGTTCTGGAGAGCAATCCGGCCGAAGGCTGGTGCAACGACATCACCCGCACCGTCATGGCCGCCGCCTTCCCGGAAACGGACGACGAGAGCGGGGGCGAAGACTGGTCGGATTACAGTACCGAGCGCCTCGACGGCAGGCTCGCAGGCGTCCGGGTCCGGGTCGCCGCCTGATTTTCCCCAAGCATCCCGAATAGCCCCCCTGGTCCGGCAAACAGACACGCCCCGCGCGCCCCCAGGCCGCGCACCGGAACATTTACGGGAGCGTGATCATCGCTATGCTGCCGTCCACGAATGCGACCAGCGCATCACTTCACAAGGGAGACATCATGACCGGCACGCACTACGAAATTCTCGACGACCGTTTTTCCGGACTGATCCACACCAACGCCGGTCTCGATACGCTCTGGACCGGCGGACGCTGGACGGAAGGCCCCGCCTATTTCGCCGCCGGCCGTTATCTCGTCTGGTCGGACATTCCCAATGACCGGCTCATGCGCTGGGACGAAATGAACGGCGCCGTCGCCACCTTTGAACAGCCCTGCCGCAATCACAACGGTCACTGCGTCGACGGACGCGGACGCCTGATCTCCTGCGAGCATCGGGGCCGCTGCGTCAGCCGCTATGAGATCGACGGTTCCCGGACGATCCTGGCCGGCAGCTTCGACGGCAAGCGCCTCAATTCCCCGAACGACGTCGTCGTGAAATCCGACGGCTCGATCTGGTTCACGGACCCCTCCTATGGCATCGACAGCGATTATGAGGGCGATGCTGCGCCGATGGAGCAGGATGGGCGGCATGTCTACCGGATCGACGCGGACGGAAACATCACCCGCGTCATCGATGACATGAAACAGCCCAACGGCCTCGCCTTCTCCCCGGACGAGGCATATCTCTATGTCTCCGATACAGGCAGATCCCATTTCCCCGACCATGCCCCCAGGATTCGCCGCTACCTGGTGGAATCCGGCGGCATGTCTCTCGGCGCGGGCGAGGATCTCGTCTTCTGTGACACCGGGGTCTTCGACGGCTTTCGCGTCGACACGAACGGCAACATCTGGTCCTCCGCCGGCGACGGCGTCCACTGTTTCGCCCCGGATGGCACTCTGCTCGGCAAGATCCTGATCGACGAGACCGTCGCCAACCTCTGTTTCGGCGGCCCGAAACGCAACCGCCTCTTCATCTGCGCGACGACATCGGTCCAGTCGGTTTACGTCAGGGCGCGGGGCGCGAGGCCCTGAGAGATCCGGACGCCTCATAGTGCTACAGGACGGCTCTTCCGCTATTGTGAAACATCCTTCGGAATCCCCGGTATGGAAGATGCATCGGTCTTCGGAGTTCCTACGGTGTCCCCGGACTCGGCACTGCCTTTGGGTATGGCGTTCACACCGAACAACGTATTGAGATGTTGCGATTTTTGCGTTTCGGGAAAGTGGCCCTTGTACAGCCGTTCCATCGTTCCGTCCGAGAACATGCTGTATAGGGAGAATGTCAGGAGCTCCGGGAATTCGGGAATGCTGCGTGACGAGGCGACAAAGGCGTAAGGCTCATATGTTCCTCCGGGGGCAATCGTATAGCTGTTCAGACAGGAAACACCGGGCTTGGCCCGATAGGCCGAAATGGACGCCCTGACGATGTCGGCATCGCCATAATATCGGGACACACGACCTTCGCAAAAGGCTTTGGCAGCCTCATGATGCGAACTCATCGGACTGGTGCAAATCACCGGCCCGGTCTTGTGGCTGCTTGAGCGAAGCCGCGCCTCCAGTTCGACTTTGTTGCCAATCGTCGTTCCCTCAACATAGCCGTGGAACTCGAATGTGCTGTTCTCGCCCGCGTCGTTTTTCGGCGGGAAAAACGTAATCCAGGGTTTATCCGGCTTGGCGTTGTCGTCGTCTTCCGGCAGCTCAATCTGCTCCGCGTCGCTGAGGGGGCGTTGCTTCAGCACGCGACAGTAGTCTTCGCCTTCCTGAATGTTTTCGGGAATCTTTCCCCAACCCCAGCCCTTCTGACCGAACCTTTGAACCGCATGCGTTCCGTTTGCCACAAAGATGATCGGCGAAAAGGCCAGATGCGAAGCCTCTCCACCTCCAGCCCGGGTGAAATTGCGCATCCTTAGCAGCGTTATGGTCGTCGGGTCGCAGAGCAGATCGATATCTTCCTTCCCGGCGCTCAAAAACGCGCTGCGCTCTGCCGCGTCGATTGATACGCTTTCAAACCGGAAGCCGGCTCTTTGAACCGCCTCGGTGCAGATGTCCCAGAAAAAGCCGAGATAATGCCCGGTCTCGGCGTCTTTCCAGATAAATGGCCGGGCATCGTCTCGGGCAGCTATCCGGACGGTCTCTTCCGGTCCTGCAAAGGTCCGGTCCCCGCTGACCATCAGCAATTGCAAGGAAAGGAACAGAAGACAAATCGGATCGCGTCCACGCATGACTACACCTTCAAGGCCTTGGAATTCACCGATCCTGGAATGCGGCGCTGATAAAGCAGCACTTCGGAAACGGCAAAGATGACGCAGAAGCCGATGATGGCCGAAAAGATAGCCGCGTAGGCAATTAGCCCGCGATCGATCTCATCCAGGCTTTCTCTGGGGACAGCCGCTTGAACAGCCCCTGCCCAGGAAGACATGTAGCGCGTCAATCCCCCGACGAACCCCATGAAGACCGCTGTGCACATGGCCCAGCCAAAGCTCGTCATGTGGGTGGGCCGCCAGGCCTTCATCGTACGAGGCACACGCCAGGCATCGAGAAGCAGGATAATGATGAGGGCGAGCAGAGCGCCACGAAGGGGGATGGGGCCGTTATAGGCAAGCGAAAACCGCAATGTGGCCCAGACATCGTACGCATTGGCATTCCAACCCCGGCCGGCCCCCGATTCCCAAAGGGCCGCCGCGAGGATACACACAGTGCCCAGCGCCCAGGACATCGCGAGCACGAAAATGGCTTGCGGCAGAAGCACCGTCCAGTTGCCGAGCGCCAGGCGCATGTTGCGCCAGCGGTGCAGTTGCCTCCCGCCATCGCGTATGGCAAGCGCCACGGTGATGGGAATGCAAAAGGCGAGGAAGTTCGTGAAGGTATAGGTGAGAACACGCCAGAACATTCCCACTTCGGCACCGCGCTGAAGATGGCTCTCATAACGGCCCGGGAACAAGCTCCAGAGCAACGCAATGGACATGACGATGCCGAAGGTCCACAGACCGATGATCATCCCGAAGGAACGCGAACGCGCGGGACCGGTCTGATCGCCCAGATGGTCCTTGAGAAAACCTTCCAGCTTTTTTCTTGCAAGTTCCCTCTGCAAGGTGACCGGACTCTCCGTCGGGCCGCGATGGCCGTCAGTTTGCTCAATGACAATGATTTCGTGTTCGGCGTATAACGCAAGCAGAATGCAGAAATCATCCGCAAGTTCATCCACTTCGACGGAAAGTCTCTCCCAGCTTGTCGATCGGCCTTCGTTGAGATTTACATCATCCGCCGATGCCTCCTCCTGGTCAGCCATCGTTAGATGATCTTTCCGGCTGGCGAAAAAATCTGTCTTCTCGTCGAGAGCATGGACAAGTTCATTTCTTCGTCTGGTCAACGCCTCTTCAAGCTCGTGAAACCGCTCCCGCTCGTGAGGATTGTTCAGTTTCAGTTTTCCTTTCAGAATCCAGGCAGAAATTGCAAAAATCAGCGCTATATCGTTGTGGAAGTCCTCCGGTGCGTCGAGCAGACCCTTCGTCTTGACACTGTAATGATAGATGCGGCGCCAGTCGGTTCGGGACACGAGAAGACTGTCTTTGGGCGCCTGGCCATCGGGAGCATCGTTGGGCAGGGTCAGGATTTCCGCGCGCAGATCGTCCCGAATGCTCAGAACGCGCGTGGGAATTCCCGCCAGCCGGTGCGCGGAAGCCCGCATCCAGGTTTCAAAACGCTGCAGCACCGGAAATGCCGGCGCCAATCCGATGATCATCAATGCAACGGCCATGGAAATCTTTGCATCGATGCCAATATCGTAGCCTCCTGCGTTTTGGGCAGAGGCCGACGCGGACGATTGCGCCTGCTGCCCGTCAGCACCGCCAGATCCCTGTGCGGAGGAAACCGGCGTGAAGCCTGTGGTTGGACCGGCCACTTCACCGCCCGCCGGAACTGGAAGTTTGCTCGCGCCAACAGCCAGGTCCGGTCCACCCAGCGCCGGTATCAGTTCGGCATAAGCACAAAGAAAGACGTAGATGAGCAGGAAGGTTGCCGCATAAAAACCATAGGCGTTCAGGACCACGCGCCTTGAACGCAACTTGTCCGGTGATAACAGATCGACCAGGCGCTGAAGCTTCTGTCCGGCTTCATCTGTCGTCCGGTTAAAACGTTCAAAAGAAAAAAGGAGGACGATCACCGCCCCGAAGACCAGTGCCAATAGGTTCGTCATGACTAATTTTCACAAGTTAGGTCAAAATCCTAACGGCATTGCTGCACAGCCGGGTTACACGCAGTTTGTGCGGAAATAGCAGTCGGAAAAAAACCTGTAAGAACGAAAATAAGAAACAAAACTCTCATAATAATACTCCGCCAATTATGGCAACCCTTAGTAGGTACTACAATTCGTCAAAAAACTCAAGTTTTCCGTATCGGAGCGGCATTCGGATTTGCCGGAACCTCCCCGGCTTTTTTCAAAGTCATGCATGTCTCACCGGAAGAATGATGAGCAAATTGCCAGTTCAGAAAAAAAGGGTGAACCCGGGTTTTCCTGCCGGACTACCGATTGCCGCTCAATTCCCCCGATGCCTTCTTCTGCCCTCCTCGCGTGCGCATCGCCGCCCGTTCCAGCATGTATTTCTCCGCCTCGATCATGTGGCCGCGCATGATCATCCGGCTGAGCTCCGCGTCCCCCGCCTTGATCGCCCGCAGAAGGCGGACCTGGTAGTGCAGGCCGGTTTCGCGCAGCGCCGGATTCGGTTCCTTGTAGATCGACCGGCACACGGTCATGTCGCGCAGCAGGCTGAGCAGGAACGAACAGGTGAAGGCCAGGATCGGATTGGAGCAATGGCGGGCAAGCTCCTCGTGGAAATCGAGCTCCGCCAGTCGCTGCGCGTATTCCTCCTCCGCCGTTTTCGGCTCGTCTTCGTAAAGGCGGATACATGTCTGCAGCGACTGGAAGGCCGGTTCCGTCAGATTGCCCGCCACGCAGGCGGCCAGCTCCGGTTCCAGCTGCTTGCGCAGCGTATAGATGTCGGTGATCGACGGCTGATCGAACAGGAAAAGATTGTCCAGCAGCCGGATGGCTTCCCCCGGCTCCACAGACGCCACGAAGACCCCTCCGCCCGGCCCGCTCTTGGTCGAGATCAGTCCCTGGTATTCCAGCACCTTCAGCGCCTCGCGCAAGGTCCCGCGCGAAACCTTGACGGCTTCCGGCAACAGCCATTCATGCGGCACCCGGTCTCCCGGCTGCAAGCCGGCTTCGACGATCTGCTCGCGGATCTGCTGGGCGGCGATATCGGTCCGCCGCAGACGTTTCCTGGTTTTCGGGTCGGTGGCACCTTCTGGAATTCTCATGGCCGGATAGTCAGCTAAGCCCTCTGCCGGATCAACGGACGTTCAATCGTCATCGACTGCGCGTCCCCGCGTTGATCCATCCTCGAAAAGTGTTTGCGCACCCGGCGTCCGATTGAACGCCGGGCTCTTCGGAATGCCTATGCCCGCGGCAGCGGATGATGGCAAGCCGCGAAGTGGTTCTCGTCCTGTCCCCGCGCAGCATCAGGTGCCGGTCGCGCGCTCAGGCAAAGATCGGATTTGCGCGGGCACCTTGCCGCGAAGGCACAGCCCGGAGGCGGGTTGTAGGGATCCGGCAGTTCTGCCGCCGCATCCTCGGACAGAAGATCGTGCCGGCCCGGAGCCGGTGCGGAGCGCATCAGCAGATCGGTATAGGGGTGCAGCGGATGCTTGAAAATCTCCTTCGCCGGCCCGAGTTCGGCCATGCGTCCGAAATACATGACCGCCACCCGGTTGCTCACGCTTTCGACCACCGACAGGTCGTGGCTGATGAAGATATAGGTCAGCCCGAATTTCTCTTTCAGGGCATCCAGCAGGTTGAGCACCTGCGCCTGCACGGAAACATCCAGGGCCGAGACCGGTTCGTCCAGCACGATCAGCTCCGGCCCGGCCGCCAGCGCGCGGGCGATGCCGATCCGCTGCGCCTGACCGCCGGAAAATTCGTGCGGATAGCGCTCCAGGAATTCCGGCGCCAGGTTGACCGCCTCCAGCAGCTCCTCGAGACGCCGTTCGCGTCCCCTAGCATCGAGATCGGTCAGATGCTTCAGCGGCGCTTCCAGGATGGTACGGATCGTCTTGCGCGGATTGAGCGAGGCGACCGGGTCCTGAAACACATATTGAACCTTGCGGGCAAGCGCGTTGCGGTTCCGTCTGGCAAGGGCGGTCAGATCCTCCCCGTCAAAGGTGATCGTTCCGGCCGTCGGCAGATCCAGGCCGACGACCAGCCGCGCCAGCGTGGACTTGCCGCAACCGGATTCACCGACCACGCCAAGGGTCTCACCCCGGCGCACATTCAGTGTCAGACCCTGCACCGCATGAACCGCCGGCATCTTGCCACCGAACAGCTTTCGCCCGCCGCCGAAAATCCGTTCGACATTCTCGATGTCCAGCAAGGTATCCCCTCCGGACTTTCCTGCATGCAATTCGTTCATGCGGCCCCCTCGGTATTCAGCGGATAAAGGCAGCGCACGCCGCGGTCTTCGCGCGATATGACCAGCGCGATCTCGCCGGACCGGCACTCGGGTCTCACCCGCCCGCAGCGGTCGGCGAAGGCGCAGCCGTCGGGCAGGTTGTTGACCACGGGCGGGCGGCCCTCGATCGCATCCAGTCGCCGTTCCGGCTCGCCCAGCACGGGAACGCATTCGATCAGCTTTGCCGTATAGGGATGTTGCGGACTGGCCAGCACCTCGTTCGTCCGGCCGGTCTCCACGATCCGTCCGGCATACATCACCGCCACCCGGTCACAAATCGCCGACACGACACCGAAATCATGGGTGATGAACAGGATCGCCGCATTTCGGTCCCGGCGCAGGCCGTTCATCAGTGTCAGGATCTGCGATTGCACGGTGACATCCAGCGCAGTGGTCGGTTCGTCGGCAATCAGCACCTTGGCATCATTGGCTAGCGCCATGGCAATACACACCCTCTGCCGCATGCCGCCGGACAGCTCGTGCGGATAGGCCGACAGGCGTTCCTTCGCATTGGGAATGCGCACCAGCGACAGCAGTTCGATGGCTCTCGCCTTCACTTCGGCCGCCGACAGCGGCTGATGGGTGCCGATCGCCTCCCTGAGCTGATCCCCGACGGTGAACAGGGGATGCAGGGTCGAGAGAGGGTCCTGAAACACATAGGCGACCGCGCTGCCGCGCAGCTTGCGGATACGCCTGTCGCTGACAGCGAACAGGTCCTCGCCGTCGAGATAGGCCGCCCCGCCGGCGATCCTTCCCGGAGGCGTGGGAACCAGCCCCATGATCGACATGGCCGTGACCGACTTGCCCGATCCGGACTCTCCGACGATCCCCAGACACTCGCCCGCCGCGAGGGTGAGATCGACACCGCCGACCGCCTTGTAGACCGAGCCGCCGATCTCGAACTCCGTCCGCATGTCCCTGACATCCAGCACGCCGCCCTTTCCGGAAGGAGGCGGAACGGGTGCATCGCCGCGTTCCACCGCCGTGCGGGCCACCGGCCGGGTCAGGGATCCGGCACGCAGACGCGGGTCGAGAACGTCGCGCACCCCGTCTCCGAACAGATTGATGCTCATCACCAGCGCGAAGATCATCAGGCCGGGAATGACCGAAACATGCGGCGCCGTGAACAGGATCTTCCGCCCCTCCCCGAGCATCGAGCCGAGATCGGCCTGCGGCGGCTGGGCGCCCAGTCCCAGGAAGGACAGGCCGGCCGTTTCCAGGATCATCCAGCCGACCGTGGTCGACATGGTGATCACGATGACCGGCAGGACATTGGGCAGGATCTCGAGGAACAGGATCTGCGCGGGCGACTTGCCCGACAGCCGGGCCGCATCGACGAATTCCCGGCGCGACAGGCCCAGCGTGATGCCGCGGATGTTGCGGGCAAAGAACGGGATGTTCACCAGGGCGATTGCGTAAAGCGCATTGAGCAGCCCCGGTCCGAGCACGGCGACAATCGCCAGCGCCAGCAGGATATAGGGAAAGGCCATGACCATGTCGATGCCGCGCATGATCAGCGTATCGACCCGCCCGCCCGCATAGCCGGCAACCAGCCCCAGCAGGGATCCGAAGAAGGCCGCGATGACGGTCGCCGAAAGCCCCACCGCCAGCGAAACCCGCGTCCCCCAGATCAGCCGGGAAAGGAGATCCCGGCCCAGATGATCGGTACCCAGAAGATGACCGTCGCTGAAGACCGGCTGCAACCGGTCGACCGGTGCCGTCACATCCGGATCGGCAAGCGGCAGCAGCGGAGCCGCAAGCGCGATCAGGCAGATCGCCACGAGGACGATCAGTCCGCCCGTCGCCAGCGAGTTGTTCAGAAGAAGAGCCAGCGTCCCGGGCCGGGCGGACGTCCGCTTCGGTTTCATTTCCACCGTTTGTGTCGTGTCCGTCATCAGCGCAGCCTCGGGTCAAGCAGGGTCTGCACCACATCGGCAAACAGATTGAAGAGCACATAGGCCGCGGCGACAACCAGCACGCCACCCTGCACCAGCAGCAGATCGCGGGTGGAAATGGCGGTCACCAGCATCGAGCCGATGCCCGGCCACTGGAAGACCGTCTCGATATAGACCGCCCCGCCGATCACGAAACCCGCCTGGATGCCGATCACCGGCACCACGCCGACAAGGGCGGACTTGAAGGCATGCTTGTAGATCACCTTGCGCTCGGAAAGCCCCTTGGCCCGGGCCGTGCGGATATAGTCCTGGCGCAGCACTTCCAGCATGGCGGTGCGGGTCAGCCGCGCGATCACGCCGGTGGCCACCACCGAAAGGGTCAGCGCGGGCAGCGTCAGGTGATGGATGAGATCGGGCAGATCACTGCCGCCATAGATCGCATACATGCCGGAGGCGGGAAACAGCCGCAGGTTGACCGCGAAGATGAGGATCAGGATCAGGCCGAGCCAGAAGGACGGTGTCGAAATGCCGACCAGCACCAGCAGCGTGATGATCTTGTCGGCCCAGCCGTATTGACGAACGGCCGAGACAATTCCGGCGAGCAGGCCGAAGACCGAACACAGGACAAGCGACGTTCCGGCGAGGATGAGTGTTGCGGAGAAGCGTTCCAGCACCTCGTCCAGCACCGGCCGGTTGAGCGTATAGGAACGGCCGAGGTCGCCCTGGAAGAGATTGCCGATCCAGATGACATATTGCTCGAACAGGGTCTTGTCGAGACCGAGCTCCCTGTTGAGTCTGGCGACATTCTCGGGCGTCGCATAGGACCCCAGAATGGCGGTTGCCGGATCGCCCGGGATCATCGCCATGATCAGGAAGACGATGATGGTCAGCCCGAACAGCACCGGTATGGCAGCCAGCAGACGCCTGGCGATATAAGCGGCCAACGTTCTCTCCCTCTTGCGCGCGTGCGCCCCCGCTTGCCCCCGGACATGACAATCCGGGTGTTCGGTCTGAACCGCGGAACAATGCCCGGCATCGGAAGCGAAAATCCCGGCGAACCCTTCGGTTCGCCGGGACCGTGTGTTCAGCCTACTGAGGCTTCCTGACGTCCTGGAGCATCAGGAAGAAGGACGGCTGCAGCTTGAAGCCTTCGACAGACGCCTTGGTGACGGCATTCTGCTTCCAGTTGGCGACGAAGACCCAGGGAGCGTCTTCCTGCACGATCTCCTGCATCTCCTTGTAGAGCGCGGCACGTTCCCTCTGGTCGGTGACCTGACGGGCCTTTTCCAGAAGCGCGTCCACCTTGGCGTTGGAGTAGTAGCCGGAGTTGAACCCGCCTTTGTCGGGCATCGCCTCGGTGCGCAGCGCCAGGAACGGCAGCGTGTCCGGATCGTTGGTCATCCACGCCATTTCCGCCATGGCGGCCTTGCCTTCCAGGCCCGGGTTCACCTTGCCCAGGAAGGTGTTCCACTCGTAGGTCTCGATCTTGACGTTCATGCCGACCGCCTGAAGATCGGCCTGAATGGCCGTGCCCATGGCAATCGGATCGAGCATCCCGGAACCGCCTTCGGTGACATAGAAGGTGATTTCCTCACCATTGTAACCGGCTTCCTTCAGAAGCGCCCTGGCCTTGTCCGGATCATACGGATAAGGCTCCAGGCCCTCGTTGTAGGCCCAGGCGAAAGCCGGAGGTGTCGGACCGGCCGCAACCTCTGCCGTGCCCTGCAGGATGTTTTCCACCAGCGCCTTCTTGTTGATGGCGTAATTGGCAGCCTGGCGGGCGGCCTTGCTGTTGAAGGGAGCTTCCTTGGCATTGAGGATCAGGAACCAGACGTGGGGGCCGGCCTGTTCCAGCACGGTGAAGCTTTCATCCGTCTTGAACTGCTGCAGGCTGTCGGGCGGCACCTCGACCATGACATCCAGTCCGCCGGACAGCATTTCCGCAATCCGCGTGTTGGCGTCGGTGATCGGCCGGAAGATCAGCGCTTCCAGCTCCGGCGCACCATCCCAGTAGTCCTCGTTCCGGACCGCGACCATCTTCGCATTCGCATCCCACTCGGCGAACTTGTAGGCACCCGTACCGGACGGATTGCGGCCGAAGTCCTTGCCGTGCGTCCTGACCGCCTCAGGCGAGACCATAAGGCCCGTCGGATAGGCAAGATTGGACAGGAACGGCGCGTAAGGCGCGCTGAGCTTGAAGGTCACCGTCGTCTCGTCGTCCGCAGTCACGTCCTCGACCGTGGAGAAGAAGAAGGACAGCGGGAAGGGACCGGTGTCGTGAAAGGGATGATCCTCTTTCAGCATGCGGTCGAAGTTGAATTTCACCGCTTCGGCGTTGAACGGCGAACCGTCATGGAAGGTGACGCCCTCGCGCAGTTTGAACGTATAGGTCTTGCCGTCGTCGGAGATCGTCCAGCTTTCGGCGAGAGACGGTTCGACTTCCAGCGTGCCGTCCTTGTAGCGAACAAGCCCGTCGTAAAGGTTCACCAGAATGCGGAAGTCGTTGACGGCCGTGACCGCATGCGGGTCGAGCGACTTCGGCTCCGCGATCTGGCCGACGACCAGCACATTCGGTGGTGTTTGCGCCTGCGCCTGGGGTGCGAAGGCGAGAAAGGCCGAAGCAAATGCCGCGGCTAGGATTTTTTTCATGACCATTCCCCTCGTTATGTTCTATCGCCTAATTAATCATGATTAATTGCGAAGCTGCAATAATTATTTAATACTAATTACCGCTGGCGGGATTTCCCTCCGGAACAAAAAAGAGCTTGAATGCTGATTCATAGGGAGAAATCCGGATGCCAACGCCTCACCTGCGTGTCGATCTGAAGCGGCTGAAATCGCTTCTGGAAGGGGTCAACCGCTTCGGCCCCGACCCTCGGACGGGCGGTTTCAACCGGCCGGGCTTCTCTCGGGACGATACCCGGTGCCGGTCCTGGTTCGCGGCCAGAATGCGCGAGGAAGGCTTGACCGTGTGGACCGATGGCGCGCTCAACGTCTTCGGCCGCTTCGGTCCCGGGGACGGTCCCTGCATCATGGCCGGCTCTCATCTCGACACGGTCGTCAACGGCGGGGCCTTTGACGGAGCCCTCGGGGCCTGCGTTGCCCTGGAATGTGTGCTCGCCATGAAGGACGCCGGCATCGTGCCGAACACCGCCGTTGAAGTCGCGGCGACATCCGAGGAAGAGGGCCGGTTCGGCGGCATGCTCGGTTCCCAGGCAATCACGGGGCAGGTAACGCCGGAGTGGATAGCCGCGGCCGTGGACGCAGAAGGCAATCGCCTGAGCGAAGTCCTCAAGGCCCATGACCTTGACGCCGGCACCATTCTGGCTGCCGCTCGCCGTCCCGGGTCGATCGCCGCCTTTCTGGAACTCCATATCGAGCAGGGACCGATCCTTGAACAGGAACAGGTGCCCATCGGCATCGCCGACCGTGTATCAGGCGTCTGTTATCTCGAACTGGATTTCACCGGCACCGCCAACCATTCCGGCACCACGCCCATGCACCTGCGCGCCGATGCCTTTGCCGGCCTTGCGGAGCTGGCGCATTCGATCCCGCAGCTGATCGAGGCCCATGGCACGGATCAGAGCCGGATCACCATCGGCCATGTCTCCCTTACCCCCAACCAGCCCCACACCATCCCCGGCCGGGCCGTCTTTTCGGTGATCATTCGCGACACCTCGGAAGAAGTCATGCGGACCTTGCGCGAAAATATGACCCTCACTGCCGAAGCCAGTGCGAAAAGGCACAGGCTCACCATGAAGGCAAAGGAACGCAGCTGGCTCTCCCCTGTCCTGCTCGACCCCGATGTCGCCGATCTCCTCGAAGTCCTCTCTGAACGGCACGGGCTGCCCGCAAGGCGCATGCCCTCCGGCGCCGGACATGATGCCCAGACCATGCAGGCCTTCTGCCCGTCCGGCCTGATCTTCGTCCCCAGCCGCGGCGGCATCAGCCACGCGCCGGAAGAACACAGCGACTGGCAGGACATCGAAAAAGGCGCCAACCTGATGCTTCAGGCCCTGATCGAACTGTGCCGCGCCAAACCCGGTTGAAGAAGCCGCGAGGGTGGAGTCCCCCACCTCGCGGCTTCCCGGTCTTCGCTGCGCACCGCATGGACGCTCAGAAGGGAATGCTCACCCGAAGCGACCCGCTGTTCGTCGCCAGTTTGTCGGAAAAGCGTCCGTCATATTCGAGGCGAAGATCGAACCCGTCGACCGACGTGAGCTGAAGCCCCGCTCCGATAGATGCGAACACATCTTCATGATCCAGCGTGGTCGTGAACTTGCCCGCGCCCGACGGGGCGGATACGAATTGCGCCCTCGTTTGCCAGTCGTTGTTGGAAAGAACGGTCAGCCCGACCCGTCCGAAGAATCTCAGGCTTGTTCCGCTGTCGTAATTGTACCGGCTTCCCAATTCCAGCGATGGCGTGACAGCGAAGTTCCATTGATCCGTTTCATCGAATTCCAGACCGTAGATACCAGACTCCTTGTACTCCCCGACACGCGAATAGATCGCATCGAGATCGACAAACGGCTTCGCATAGAAGCTGGTCGCCGCGAAGGTACGCGCGATTCTGGCGCGAATGGCGCCGTTATAGACATTCGGCGAGCTTGAAACGGTTTCGGCAACGTTGGTGATCGAAATCCGTCGGTCCATGTCGTATTGCGCGTAACTGCCCGACACGGCCCCGGATAGCGTCCAGTCGCCGATCTCATGTTTGAGGCTCACGCCGGCAAAGCCACCCATTCCCTCGCCCGAGACCGAGTTGGAGGATTGGGAAATCCAGCTCTGCTGGAAGGCAGCGGCCGTGCCGACGAACCAGCCGGGCGCGATTTCCTTCTGGGCGCCCATCGTGTAGGTGACCGCATCCGCGTTGTAGCTCGGCGCCATCCCCGTCGCCTGCCGATGCCCCGTGCCCGCCGTAAGGCGCGCCCAGCCACAGCTTCCCTCGGAGAGGAAGGCATTGTCGGTTTCGAAAACCGGGCAGCTCATGAGACTGTTGCCGAAGGCGAGCATTTCGAAGGCCTGCTCGACCGCCGGAGCAAGCGCCGCCCTCGGCCGCAACTCGTCGAGCGTGCTGCCGTAATTGCGGCCCGCATTATCGACTTCATTGGCAATTGCCCCGAAGAGCGAACCGAAGGCGTTGTTGCCGCCCAGGTTCCAGATGGACTGCAGGTTCTGCGCCAGTCGTATCTGGTCTTCGCTCATCTGCGTCTTGTCCAGCGGGGTGAAGTCCGCGGCATCGACAGAAAGATAGTGATCCGTCCCGACCGTGTTGATCGCATAGTCGAATACCAGCGATTCCTGCGGCGTCAGCGAACCGCTAAGGGCGCCGTCAACGGTCAGGAACCGTGTCCGGCGGCCCGGCAGCAGACTGATCGCATCGACGCCGAGCGTGCCGTCAAGGCTGGCGTCTCCGCGGATTTCAAAAAGATCCGATTCGGAGTTGTTGAGGTCGATGTCGGCGACAAGTTTGCCTGCGTCCGATTGCACGAAGTTGCCCGTCAGAACCGTCGTTCCGGTGTCATGAGCCCGGTTCAGCACGAAACGGCCATTGTTGACGATATGCGCTCCGTAGAAATAGCCGCCGGCAAGGGTGTTGGGCGAATTGTTCGTAACCGTACCCGCCGTATTGCCATCGGCGTTTTCCAGCAGGACATCTCCGTAAAGTGAGGCCTCGTCATTGACTGTCACATTGAGGATGGCCCCGTCCGCGGTCGTTCCGCTGCCCGAATATTGAACGGCGTAGTTGTCTTCATAGTTGTTGCCGGTCACATAGGAGCCGGACTCGACAACCGCGTCGTCATTCAGGACAACACTGTTGTTGCTCCCGCCGGCCACCATGATAGCCGAGGACGAATCGCTGTACCCCCCGATGACCTGTCCTCCGGAGTTGACCGTGATGCTGACCTGGTCATTGCCGTCCGGTCCCTGGCTCTGGGCAAAGACACCCAGGCCGCGCGTGCCGGTGGACGAGACGGAATCCGTTATCGTTATGGCAATGTCGCCACCGGTTCCTGCCCCGTCGGAGGAGGTAACCCCGGCGAAGGCACCGGTTGCCCCACCGCCCAGGCCGCCGCCCCCGCCGATGGATTGCGCAACCACGCCGATCGCATCCTGACCGGTTACGGCAATGGGAGCACCAATGTCGAGCGTGATCGTGTCGCCATTGCCGCTCGCGCCGCCGGAGGCGTTTTCGCCCGAAGTCAATATATTGATCACCCCGCCGGTCGCATCGCCGCCCAGTCCGCCGCCCCCGCCGATCGACTGGGCGATAATGCCGTGGGCACCAATACCGCTGGTGGCGATGCCGGTGCCGCCGGTGAGGTCGTAGGTGACGGTATTGCCGTTCCCAGCCGCGCCGCCCATCCCTCCGATGGACAGATCCAGATCGCCTCCCACGGAGCCGGTCACCCCCAACCCGCCGCCGCCGCCGATGGATTGCAGCACAACGCCGTGGGAGCGATTGCCCAGCGTGACAATGCTGGTGGCAGCCTGGAGGTTGATCGTGCCGCCATCGCCTGCCGTCCCGCCCGAGCCACCAACGGATACACTCAGTTCATGGCCGTCTGCCCGGGTTGCCTCCACGCTGCTGCCAACACCTCCGGTGCCGCCACCGCCACCGATGGCCTGAGCGATCAGCCCTGCGGCATCGGAACCATAGGTGTTTATGAAGATGTCGCTGTCATTGTAGGTGTAGACCGACCCGCCGTCGTTGCCGGCACCGCCACCGCCGCCCCCGTCACCACCGATTGCCATGGTTCCGGTCTGGCTGTCGGAACCATCGCCCCCCTGGCCGCCACCGCCGCCGATCGACTGCATCAGGAGACCGGCGGCACCATAGCCATGAGTCTCAATGAGATTGCCGCTCTCTCCGGATACCCAGATCGCCGCATCGCCACCTGCACCTCCGGAACCACCGGTTCCCCCGACGCTGACTTCGATATTCGCAGTCACATCACCGCCGGTCGCGACAGATGAGCCCCCCTGTCCACCGCCGCCGCCAATGGACTGAAGCACGACACCATCTGCCCAATCACCATAGGTTGCCACGCGGCCTGCCTGGTAATACTTCACCGTGCCGCCGTCGCCGCCACTGCCGCCCTTTCCGCCGACTTCGACCGTCAACTGGTAGGAGCTGCCCTCGTCGGTAAGACGCGATATCTTGTCTTCCGTATTGCCGATCAGGTCGAGGATCTTGTGAGACGACGCATCGCTGCCGAGCGAACCGCCGATGCCGCCGCCGCCGCCGATGGACTGAAGCACGATCCCGTCCGCGTCACCGCCGAATGTTTCGGTAACACCGTATTCCTCCACATAGACGACCCCTCCCTTGCCGCCACTTCCGCCGGTCGCGCCGACGCCGACATTCAGCGTCCCCGTGAACCCACCAGTACTCGCCGCAAGATAGAGCGTCCCTCCCTGCGAGTTTCCGCCGCCGCCGCCAATCGATTGCGCGACGATGCCCTTCGCGCCCGATCCCTGGGTCTGCACCGTGTAACCGGCAAAATTATGCACCGTGACGGAGTTGCCGTTACCGCCCGAACCACCTTGACCGCCAAGTGAAATATCAGCCTTCAGAGACGCCACGCCGCCTTGCGCATAGGCGTTGCTGTTGCCCACGCCCCCGTTGCCGCCGCCGCCGCCGATGGACTGGGCGAGCACGCCATGCGCGCCATCGCCGAACGTCAGCATGGTCCCTTCAGGCGCCAATGAGCTCAATCGGGTCGCACCTGTGCCGGTGGCATTTGTGTCTTCCCCGTAGGTTCCCAGCGTGACGGAAACACTGCCGCCGGCACCACCGCCCGAAGTTGTATAGCTATAGCCGGCATTGAAATCGCTCATGATGTTGCCGGCACCGCCGCCGAAGGCGACACCTGCGGTTACCTCGACGGTATCCTTGTCGCCCAGCGTGGTGGAAAGTACCGAAGCGTCTCCGCCGTTGCCGCCGCCACCGCCAATCGACTGCGCGACGATGCCATGTGCCGCATCGCCGATCGTCGTCAGTCCGGAGTCGTCGTCGAAGGATACGCTCACGCTGCCGCCATTGCCCGCATTCGCACCGTTTCCGCCGACGGCCGCCTGATAATTGAAGGCGACCGGCACACCGGTTCCCGTCGGTGCGGCAACAACGAAATCGCTTGCCGAAACGGCCCCGCCGGAGCCCCCGCCGCCACCGATGGACTGGGCCAGGATACCGACCGAATTGTTCGGAGCGGACTGGGTGGTGGATTTGGTGACCAGGCCTGTCGCGATATAGGCGTCGGTCAGATCGAGATTCAGCGTACCGCCGCTGCCACCGGCGCCACCACTGCCGCCGACGATGAAGGCGGCATTGAAGCCGATCGTGGCATCGAAATAGCTGGCGCTTCCGCCCGTGCCGCCGCCGCCGCCAATGGACTGGGCGATCAGACCCGGCGATTGCGCACCGGATGTGTTTACCGCGAAATCGTTCTGAACGAACCGGATAGTTCCACCCGCACCGCCGGCCCCGGCCGAACCGCCCGTCTGAAGAGCGAAAAACGACAAGGCGCTGTAATTCTTGTCACTGCCGCCGTTACCGCCACCACCGCCGACGGACTGAGCGACCACGCCAGGGGCAAAATCGCCGATGGTGGTGACCCTGGCATCGCCGTCATCATCAGGATTGGCGAGGCTTGAAAGATAGGGAACGAACGTTCCCGAAGAATTGTTGGCTCCGCAAACAGCCGAATTGTCTATACACAGCAGGCCGCCATCACCACCGCCTGAAGCCGAGCCTCCGATCCCGATGGACGCAATGGCCGACAGGGTCAGAGTACTGCCGCCGTTCCCCCCGCCCCCGCCAATCGACTGGAACACTGCACCGGGGGATGAATCCTCAAACGTATTGATCTTGCCGATATTGGGTATCGCGACGATACCACCATCACCGCCGGCCGCCCCCTGTCCTCCGACTCCGGCAATACCCGCGACATCTCCACCGGAGCCGCCACCACCACCGATGGACTGCGCCAGGATCGCAATCGAGGATTCTCCTTTTGTAGCGATATTGCCGGTATTCGAGATGCCGACCGTACCGCCGTCGGATGTGGAATTCCCCTGCGCGTTCCCTCCCACGCTCACCAGACCGGTAGACGATCCGGCGGCGCCACCGCCGCCACCGATGGACTGGCCGATGATGCCCAGTGCATTGAACCCCTGCGTGGTAATCGGAGCGCTGGAGTTGACCGTGACGGTCCCGACGGATCCGCCACCGGCGCCGTCGCCCCCGAGTCCCACCAGGGTCGACGTATCGATGCCTCCGGTTCCGCCGCTGCCGGCAATCGATTGGGCGACAATTCCGAACGAATGATCGCCGTCGGTCGTCAGGCCTTGTGCATCGATGGAAACAAGTACATTTCCCGCATCGCCACCGTTGCCGCCATTGCCCGCCTGACCGCCGAGCACACTCACGAAGTCGCCACCCGTGCCGCCACCGCCACCGACCGAATGGGCCACGATCGCCGACGCGTAGTCACCATCGGTTGAAACGGAGTCATCCCAAAGATCCACGGAAATCGTGACATTGCCGGCATTGCCGCCAAAACCGCCACCGCCGCCGGTTCCCGCCAGCGCGGCCCCATCGCCGCCGTCACCGCCTTCTCCGCCGATGCTCTGGCCGAGAATCCCATAGACGTAGTCACCAGAGGCAGTAACGGCTCCGTCGTTGCCAACTGACATGGAAACGGTACCGGCCGAACCGCCGGAGCCACCATAGTGATCCTCGGAAGGACCGGTCCCCCCGCTGCCGCCCGCGCTCTTGCCCGCCATGACGGCACTGATTTCACCGACATTGCCGAGGACATCAAGAACAAGCTCATCACCGTTCGAAATGGTGACCGTCCCGCCGTCGCCCCCGTTGCCTCCATTGTCGCTGTTGTCGCTGGATGTGGTGCCATCGCCGCCCTGGCTGAGCCCCGACAATCCGAAAAGACCCGTTCCACCGCCAACGGTCACATCCCAGTAAATTCTGCCTTCGAGATCTCCGGTAATGCTCACTGCTCCGCCGGCTCCCGCATTGCCGTTGTTGAAGCCCCCCTCTCCACCGATAGACTTCGCGATGAAACCGCCTCCGCTGCCCAATCCCGTGAAGCGGCTGGAGCTCAAGCCGAGATCAAAACCGGCCGAACTGTTTACAATCGTGATTGCACCGCCGGATCCACCCTGACCGCCCCGTTGATCCGACAGGACGGAATCGTTCTGCTTGCCCCCCATACCGCCATAGCTCTCGCCAAGATAAATAACGAAACCGGCGTCTGATCCTCCATCCACCCCATATTCAGCGATCCCGTCGTTGGTGAAATAGAGCGAACCACCGTTGCCGCCGGTTCCTCCATCTGAATCGTTGTCGCCGTTGTCCTGATCGCCCTCGCCCCCAAGAGAACGGGCATTCATGCCAACGGCAAGGCCGGACGTATTGCCGACATGGTAGTTGATGGCGCTGTCGTTATAGATCCTGACGTCACCGCCGTTGCCGGCGGTTCCCGTATCCTGCCCCTGCGCTCCCGACGTTTGCAGATACCAGGCCTGATTGTATCCGCTGCTCGTCGGGATATCCTGGTCTTGATCGAAATAGTTGTTCACGGTCATCCCGACACCGTCCGCACCGTATGACTGTCCGCTCTGCTCGAAATGAATGCTTGAATTGTCCTCGCCCCAGGAGAAGGAGCACGTCCAGGGATCCCCCGAGGTGTCGCAGCCATCATCGGCAAAGACCGGCGCGGCCCCGAGCAGGCAGGACAGGGAAACAGTTGTCAGCAGAAATGACCTGTGCAGCCGGAGAGCGGAAGAAGTGGCATCCTTGCGGATTGAAAAATGCTCGTTTGCAATGCTGCCGCTCATAAAAACACTCCTGATAAAAACCTGCCCCCCTTCAAACCTCGAACACTGGAAGGAAGGGAAACGCCGGTTTGCAATGGGAGCCGGCGGAGGGACTCGATATTTCTTTCAGGAGACGGTCGGGGTTTCACGCAGGAATCGATGAACCTGTAAGAATTTTCGATGAAACGGCATCCTGAAAGTGATTTGTGAAAAGCTCACTGCTATTGCAGGATCGAGAAAAATAACAAGCGGCTGGAAAATGGTTGACGTAGAGGAGGCAGGTGACGACGCAACGGAACAGGCGCGGACACAAGACTATTGGCGGGAAACCTCCCGACCGACTGAACTGCCGGCCGCAACCGGGCAGACCGGGCACTGGATATTCTGGAAACTGCACACCGCCGGATGGGCCTTCATAGCACTCTACGGGTTTTCGGCCAGGACACTGGCCTTTTCGGACGCAGGAACGGCTTTCAAACTCACCCTGGCGCTGGACAGCATCGGTTATGTCCTCACGGCGTTGATGCACGTTTTCCTGCTGTCCCGGGTACGGAAAATCACCACGGCACCCGTCATTTTGACCGTTGCGGGCCTGTGTCTTGCGGGCGGCATGTTGCAGACCTGGCTGGCCTGGCAGATGCGCGACCACTTTTTTCCGCTGGCTCAGACCCTCAACAGTCCCGTCATGCCGGCGATTTTCTACACGTCGACCCTCTTCGGCTGGGCCCTTGCCTATTTCTGTTTGCGAGCGGACCACGAGGCTGGGCTGGAACGCCTGCGGCGCAGCAAGGCCCAGACGGAGGCCATGCGCTCGGAGCTGGAGCAGTTGCGGCTCCAGCTCGCGCCGCACTTCCTGTTCAACGCCCTGAACTCCGTCACTGCCGAAATTCATGAAAGACCCGATATCGCCCTTGAAATGGTGCGCAAGATCGCGGGCTATCTTCGCTATTGCCTCAACCAGCAAAGCCGCGACCTGTATCCGCTGGCAGAGGAAATCGAGGCAATGCACGCCTATCTCCACATTCAGGAAGTCCGCTTCGAGGACAGGCTGACCTGTACGGTCAATGTCGACCCGGCTGCCAGAGACTTTCTGGTGCCGCACATGATCCTGCAGGGCCTCGTGGAAAATGCAGTAAAGCACGGGCTCAAGCACGACACGGACAGCATCCACGTGAAAGTTGACGTTGAGAGAATGAATGCCGGTGACGTAAGGATTAGGGTCTCGAATCCCGGTATGCTGATCCCCCCCGACGACGAGCGCCAGGCATCCGGACTGACCAACATAAAACGGCGCCTGAACATCCATTTCCCGAAGGCAAACGACCTCTCGATCCGCGAAGCTCAGGGGATCGTTGTCGCCCAGATCATCCTGAAAGGTTCTGCATGCACCGTGTGATCCTCGTCGACGATGAGCCGTCGGCACGACGCGGCTTGAGGCGAATGCTTAGTCGGTATGATGACGTGGAGATCGTTGCCGAGGCCGGCAACATCGCGGCAGCCCGCAGCCTGATTGACCAGCTTGATCCGGACGCGATCTTTCTGGATGCGGAACTGACCGGCGAGACAGGCTTCGAACTGGCCCGCAGCCTGCCACCCCGGACCGTGGTCATAATCGTCAGTGCGCACGACAATTATGCGATCAATGCATTCGACATCGCAGCGATCGACTTTCTGGTAAAACCCGTTGCCCCGCTGCGTCTCGAAACCGCAATCGAACGGCTCCGTGACAAAATGAGCACCCTGAACGGGCAGTCCACCGTGATCGGGGCCGCTCCGGCAAACGGTACCGGCACGAAGATCCTCGTCAAGACCACGTCGGCGTCCATGATGGTCGCGGCCCGGACGATTACCCTGCTGAAGGCCGAAGGAGACTATACGCGGATATTCCTGCAATCGCACCAGAGCCACCTGGTCAGCAATCTGCTGCGAAAATTCGAACCCGAGCTTCCCAGCCCGCCCTTCCACCGCCTGAGCCGGTCCCTGATCGTCAACATGGATCACATCGAGAAGGTGGAATGGGAAACCACTAGCAGCTGCAGGCTGCATTTCGTCTCCTGCAGCGAAACCGTCACCCTCGGCCGCGCGGGCACGAGGCGTCTGCGGGAACTCCTCAGGATCTGATCCCCGCACGCCCGGCCGAAGCGCCTGTGAGAGCGGTCGGACAGGGCATGAACAAGCCCTTCTGATATCAGGTCCTCAGCAGGATCCTGTCTCCCCGTGAGACCGCCTCGGAGACTTCGACGGGCATGCCTTCATCGTCCACGTTGACACCGGTTGTCACGAGCACGGGTTGCGAGGAAGGGATGTCCAGCAGCAGCGCCTCATGAGGACCGGGCAGACGGGTCATGATCGTTGTTTCAATGCGGAAGAAATCCTCCACGCCACAGGCGCGCAGCGCCGCCGTCACGCCCCCTTCGGTATCGATGTGATCGAGAATGCCGGAAAAGCGGGACGACAGCGGATAGAAATGACGCGCGACCATCGCGGGCCGCCCCTGGACGAGCCGGATGAATTCCGCACGCTGGACCCGGGTTCCGGTCTTCACGCCGAAGGCGCGTGCGATATTGGCCGGAGCCGCCTGACGGCGCTTGCCGACCATGTTGAGTCGCGTGGTCCGGCCCTCCCCCGACAGGTTCACGCTGAACCGCGTACGGCGGGCGAGGGTATAGACGAAGCGGTCTTCGGATACGAAATTGCCGCGCCCCTGCCACCCGGTGACGTGACCGCTCGATTTCAGACGGTCGATCGCCTTGCGCACTTCATGGATCGACAGACCGCGCGCCTCGGCCATGGCCGCCAGAGAGGGCAGCCTGCTGCCGGCCGGCAGGCTGCCGGTCTCGATCCTTTCACGCAAATCGCTGACGACCGCGCGCCAGCCCTGCTCGACAGGAGGCGATTGAAGCACGGAACCATCTCCCTGACCCGTTTCCGTCAACGCATAGCCTGCCACATTCCCATTGCACAGCCGTGACAGCGCACACACCCGGCAACTTTGCGCGAAGCTTTTTTGAATAGCTGGTTACGAAGACGAAACCGTCATCGCACTGCAAAAGAGCCCCCCCATTCGAGTGAGCGTCACTGATTTTTCTCCATGAGGAGCTGGAAATGTCCGTCACTCGCCGTGAATTTCTCACCTACGCCGCCTCCGGCGCCACCGTGCTGACCCTGTCGCACCTGCTCGACCCGACAAGGGCCCTGGCCGCCTCTCCCGATATCGTAGCCGCGATGATCGACGGCCAGACACCGAAATCCGGCGGTATCCTGACCTATGGCCAGACCTACCCGAACTGGGCGCTCGGCCAGTCCAACCGCGGAAAACATCCCTATTACTGGCTCGACCTTCTCACCCGCTCCGTCTGGAACGGCCTGACCTGGGTCGACGAGGACATGAACG
This sequence comes from Labrenzia sp. 011, assembly GCF_003075075.1. GTDB lineage: Bacteria > Pseudomonadota > Alphaproteobacteria > Rhizobiales > Stappiaceae > Roseibium. The sequence goes on from NZ_QCYM01000064.1 coordinate 62,060, forward strand.
TTCAGCTCGACCTGGCAAGCTCCATGGCCCCGAGCGACGATCTGACCGTCTGGGACATCGGCCTGCGAGAAGGTGTCATGTTCCACGACGGCACCGAAATGACCTCCGAGGACGTCGTGTCCTCCCTGCAGTTCCATATGCTGGGCGGTGTCGGCCTGATCCGCACCCAGATGAAGAGCGTCGAGCCCAACGGCAAATACGGCGTGCGCGTTCATCTCAACGGCGCCAATGCGGAATTCCCCCATTCGCTCGCCGAATACCGCGCCATGATCCTGAAGAAGAACGATGTCGAGACAATCGGCTTCGACGGCATCGGCACCGGTCCGTTCAAACTCGTTGAAATCGACAATGCCCGCCAGTTCCGTGCCGTGCGCAACGAGAACTACTGGATGGAAAACGCGCCCTATCTGGACGAGGTACGCGGCGTGCTGACCATGGGCAACGCGGCCATCAACGGCTTCCGCGCCGGTCAGCTCAACGCGGTCTTCAACATCGACCCCGGCCAGGTCGGACAGTTCGAGGACGCCGGCGGAAGGACCCATGCCTCGGCCTCCGGCGACCAGTTCTGGCTCGCCCTGCCGAAGAACCTCGACTTCCCGTGGAACGACAGGCTGGTCCGCCAGGCCATGTCGCTGGCCATCGACCGTCAGAAGATCAACAGGATCATCTACAACGATCCGAACGGCTGGACCGGCAATGACACCCACATGAACGGCGTCAACGGCGAATGGGTTGCCCGCCCGGTCGAGCGCGACGTTGAAAAGGCCAGGGCCCTTCTGGCAGAGGCCGGTTACGGCGAGGGTGTCACCCTGCCGGCGATCGCCTTCTGCCCGTCCTTCCCGGAAGAGCCCCGTGTCTATCCGATTGTCGCGGAGAGCCTTGCGGAAGCCGGCATCAAGCTGGAATTCCAGGAACGGCCCTGCGATGGCTTCAATCCCTATACGGAAGCGGTGAACAAGCCCTACGGCCGGCCGAAGCGCAGCCTGGTCGGACCGCGCAATCCCTTCATCAACCTGTCGCGCCTGACCACCGGCAACCCGGCGGAACGCGGCGCATGGGAAGGACCCCGGGCCGACCGTTACGGCAGTCTTCTCGTTGAAGCCGTCAGCCAGCAGGATCCGGAGGCCCGCAAGGCACTCTATGCCGAAGCACAGCGCATCGCCCAGGAAGAGGTCCCGGGCATCATGCTCGGCGGACGGCGCAACATGGCGGCCCATGCGGCCAATGTGAAGAACCTTCGCAGTCACAGCCAGAACTGGTCCAGCCGCTTCGAATACGTCTGGATCGACGCCTGATCCTGCCCCCTCAGGGGGCGCGACCTGGCCGCGCCCCTTGTTTCCAGTCTGAAAACCAGTCAACCCCAACGAGGTTCACCATGCTTTCCCGTCGTGACTTTCTGGCCGGATCAGCCGTCATTATCGGTGTCGGAGCCCTTCCCAAAGGCGCCGCCGCGCAACCGCTCACCGACTTCGTCGACAGCCTGATCGACGGCCAGAGCCCCCGGCAGGGCGGCAGGCTCGTCTATGGCAACCCGGTGCCGAACTGGGCGCTCGGCCAGTCCGACCGTGGTCAGCATCCCTATTATTTCATGGACATCCAGACACGCGGCATCTGGAATGCGCTGACCTGGGTGGATGAAGACCTCAATGTGGTTCCCGAGCTCGCAGAAAGCTTTGTCTCCAACGACGATGCGACCGTGTGGGACTACAAGCTGCGTGAAGGTGTGTTCTTTCACGACGGCAGGGAATTCACCTCCGCGGATGCGGTCGCCTCGGCGCGCCTGCACGCCCATCCGAAGTTCGGCGGCGTCGGCTTCTTCAAGCAGGACATCAAGTCGGTCGAAGCGGTCGGCAAATATGGCGTGCGCTTCCACCTCAACCGCCCGAACGTCGAATTCCCGCATGCCACCGCCGAATACCGGGCAATGATGCTGCCGGCCAGGGAAAACCTCGAGGAGATGGGCTACGACGGCATCGGCACCGGTCCGTTCAAGCTGGTCGAGATCGACAACAAGCGCCAGTTTCTCGCCGAGCGTTTCGAAAACTACTGGATGCCGAACAAACCCTACATCGAGGAGCTGCAAGGCGTCCTTGCAATGGGCCAGAGCGCGATCAACGGCTTCCAGTCCGGGCAGTTCAACGCGGTCTACAACGCCGATCCCGGCCAGTTCGACCAGTTCGGCTCCGTTGGCGGCGTTGTCAATTCCGCACCCTCCGGCGACCAGTTCTGGCTCGTGCTGCCGAAGAACATGAATCTTCCCTGGAACGACGTGCGCGTGCGCAAGGCGATGAGCCTTGCCATCGACCGGCCGAAGATCAACAGGATTATCTATGGCGATCCGGACGGCTGGACCGGCAACGACACCCACATGAACGGCGTCAACAGGGAATTCCAGCCGCGTGCGGTGGAACGGGACGTGGCCGAAGCCAGGCGCCTGCTCGCCGAAGCCGGTTACCCGGACGGCATCGATCTGCCTGCGATCTTCTATTGCCCCGGTTATCCGGAAGAACCGCGCCTGTGGGCCGTCGTCGGTGAAAGCCTGAAGGAAGCCGGGATCAACCTGGAATTCGCCGAGCGTCCCTGTGATGGCTTCAGCCCCTTCACCATGGCCGTCAACAAGCCGATCGGCCGTCCGCGCCGCAACCTTGTCGGCGCCCGCAACCCGAACATCAACCTGAGCCGCCTGTCGCAACTCAACGACGCCGAGCCGGGCGGCTGGTCCGGTCCGGGCTTCGACCGCTACAACGAACTGCTGACCACGGCAGCCGCGGAAATGGACGACGAGGCACGTCTGGCCATCTACCACGAGATGCAGGCCATCGCGCAGGAAGAAGTCCCGGGCATCATGATCGGCGGCCGCCGGACCAATGTGGTCAGCGCGCCCAACGTTCACAATCTGCGCGCCCACACCCAGCTGTGGCAGGGCCCGCGCTACGAAAGCGTGTGGATCGACGCCTGAGTACGAACGATTGCTGTGGCAGCCCCGCTGCCACAGCGCCTTTACCAACAGAGGTCAAGAGATGTATGCGGTTCTAGCCCTGATCGTGCGGCGTCTGCTCCTGTCCGCAGTAATCCTGGTCCTTGTGTCCGGGACGGTGTTCGTCGGTACGGAAATCCTGCCGGGCGACGCGCTCGACGCCACCATTCCCGCTGACGAGCTGATGTACTACAGCGAGGAGGACCTTGCCCGCATGCGGGCCGAACTCGGCCTCGACAAGTCGGCGGCCGAACGCTTCGTCAATGTTCTCCGGGGCCTGGTCACCTTCGATTTCGGCGTCACCCTGATGACGCGCGAGAAGGTGATCGACTCGATCATACATCCCCTGCTCAACTCCCTGATCATGGCGTCCGTGGCCATCGTCCTGACACCGCTTGTCTCGGTGGTTCTGGGTGTCTGGGCCGCCCTGAAGCCGGGCGGTCGCATCGATGGCACGGTTTCCGGTGCGACGCTCTTCGCCTATTCGATGCCCGACTTCGTCGTCGGCAACGTCTTCGTCATCGTCTTCGCCATCTGGCTGGGCCTGGCCCCTGCGGTTCTGATGATCACGGAATCGGCGCCCTGGTACCAGATCCTCGCCGTTTCGGTCCTGCCCGTTATCGCCCTGACCGTCTCCGGCGTCGCCTACCAGTTCCGCCTGCTGCGCGCCGGCATGGTCGAGGCGCTTGGCAGCGAGTTCATAGAACGCGCGCGCCTGTCCGGCGTGCCCGAGTGGCGGCTGGTCATCACCCACGCGCTGCCGGCCGCGCTCGTGCCCATGCTCAACGGCACGGCGCAATTTGTCGCCAGCATCATTTCCGGGGTCGTCGTGATCGAGGCGGTCTTCAAGTTCCCCGGCATCGGCATCGAGCTGATCCGCAGCATCTCCCAGCGCGAGGTTCCCACCGTCCAGGCGATCACCTTTCTCGCGGCCTTCGCCGTGATCGCCAGCAACCTGCTGGCCGACATTTCCATCCTTGCACTCGATCCCAGGGTCCGGAGGGCCAGAAATGACCGTTGAAGCCTTCGCTCCCGTGACCGCCCCTGCCAGCGCGGCTCCGATTGCCCGCAACCGTCCCCTGCGGCGTGTCCTGGCCTCCCCGCTGACGATGATCGGCCTGGTGCTGGTCGCCTTTCATCTGTCGCTCGCTCTGTTCGCGCCGCTGCTTGCGCCCTATTCGATTTCCGCGATCCTGACCGACGGCCTGACACCGCCCTCCGCCGCCCACTGGCTGGGCACGGATCAGATCGGGCGGGACTACCTGTCCCGTCTGATGTCCGGCGGCCGGGTGGCCTTGCTGGTCGCCCTTGCCGGCGTCAGCGGATCCGTGGTGATCGGTACCTTCCTCGGTCTTCTGGCCGGATATGTGGGCGGCTGGCTCGATGATGCCATCATGCGCCTGACGGATGCGCTGATGGCGATCCCGGAGCTGCTCCTGATCGCCATTCTCGTGCTCACCTTCGGCAAGGAAATAGGCTCCCTGTCGCTGATCGTCGGCATCGTCTACACGCCCGGCGTGGTGCGCGTGGTCCGGGCCAAGACGATCATGATCGCGTCCCTGGATTTCGTGCGCGCGGCGGAACTTCGCGGCGAAGGGCTGGGCTTCGTCCTGATGCGGGAGATCGCGCCGAACCTTCTGGGACTGCTCGCCGTCGAATTCGCCATCCGCGTTTCCTCGGCGATCCTGAAGATCTCGGCCCTGTCCTTCCTCGGATTGGGCATCAGCCAGCCGACCCCGGACTGGGGCCTGATGGTCCAGGAGGCGATGTCGGTGGTCTTCACCGACCCCTGGTTCCTCATCCTGCCTGCCATCACCCTGTCGTCGCTGATCATCGGCATCAACTTCGCCGTTGACGGACTTGCCCGCGCCTATGGCGTGACCGGAACGGAGACCGACCTATGAGCGCCCATGTCAAGATCGACGGCCTGACGATCACCTATCGCGACGATGCCGGCCAGGAAACCGCGGCTGTGCGCGACGCCACGATCGAACTGCCCCGCGGAGAAACCCTCGGCATTGTCGGCGAGAGCGGCTCCGGAAAGTCGACCCTCGCCCGGTCCCTTCTCGCGCACGCGCGCGCCGGCGCAAGATTCGCAGCCGGGTCGGTACACTTGGGCGGCACCGATGTTCTCGCCCTCGCGGGCCGGGAGCTGCGCCGGTATCGCGGCGGCCGGGCGGCCATGGTTCCGCAGAACCCTCTGTCGTCGCTCACCCCGCACATGACAATCGGCGCCCAGCTGGAAGAACTTGTCCGGCTGCACACGCAGCTCTCCGGCAAGGCGGTGCATGCGCATGCGCTTTCCCTGATGGAGCGGACCGGCCTGCCCGATCCCGAACTGCTCGCGAAACGCTATCCGCACGAGATTTCCGGCGGCCAGCGCCAGCGCGCGGTGATTGCTGCGGCCCTCATCGGCAAGCCGGAACTGATCGTCCTGGACGAACCGACCACCGCACTCGACAAGACGGTGGAGGCAAGGGTGCTCCAGCTTGTGGCCGATGTGCAAAGGGACCTCGGCGCAACCCTGGTCTACGTCAGCCACGACCTCAATGTCATCCGGGCGCTGTGCTCAAGGATTGCCGTCATGAAGGACGGCAGTATCATCGAGCAGGGCGAGGCGGCCGGCATCTTCAACGCCCCCGGGAACGCCTATACCCGGTCGCTCATCCAGGCGATCCCCCGGATCGACGTAGACGGCCCTCCCCCGCCGCCGGCCCAATCGCCCACCCGCCTTGAAGTCAGGAACCTGCGCTTTTCCTATCACCGTCCCTCGGGCTTTCCGTTCCGCAAGCCCCGGGCCATGCGGCCCACGCTCGATGACATTTCCCTGTCCCTGCGCAAGGGCGAGACGCTGGGCCTCGTGGGCGAAAGCGGGTCGGGAAAATCCACGGTCGCCTCGCTGATTGCCGGTGCCGTCTCCGGCCATGAAGGGCGGATCATGCTCGGCGGAGAGACTGTCTCCGGCGCCGCGCGCACACGCTCGCGCGACATGCGCCGACGGATCCAGATGGTCTTCCAGGATCCCCTGTCGGCGCTCAACCCCGCCCACACCGTCGAGGAGATCCTTGTCAGGCCCTTGCGCCTCCACTTCGGCCTGTCCCCGGCAGCCGCCCGCGAGAAGGCCGCGGCGGCCCTGCATGAAATGGAACTCGGACCGGACTTCCTCTCCCGGCGCCCGCGCCAGCTTTCCGGCGGACAGCAGCAACGCGTCGGCTTTGCCCGGGCCCTGGCAGCCGAGCCGGATCTCCTGATTTGCGACGAGGTGACCTCGGCGCTTGATGTCACGATCCAGGCGAACATGCTGTCGCTGTTCCTGAAGATCCAGCGCGAGCGGGCCATGACCTGCATCTTCATCTCCCATGATCTGGCCGTGATCGCCCGTGTTTCCCACCGCATCGCCGTGCTTGAAAAAGGCCAGCTGCGCGAGATCGGCGACCGCGACAGTGTTTTGCACAGCCCGGCCAACGCCTACACCCGGCGTCTGCTGGCAGCGGCCGACACTCATCTGCGGACCGGCGAAGACCGGACGGACGCCCCGCCGATCCCGCAATCCCTGTCCGCCTGAGGCGGTTTCTCACCGCTGCAAACGAAAAGCCCCGCGAAATGCTTCGCGGGGTCCTGTTCATGTGACAACCGGCCGTGTCAGTCGAGCCACAGCGGATTGGTCCAGGCCCGGCGACCGTTTTCGTCCGCGACCGCAACCCTGCACCATGCGCCCCGGAAGGGCTCCAGCGACAGACGCGTTTCCGTCAGCAGCTCCCCATCGGGGAGTGCATGTTTCTGGTGGTTCCTGGCAACCTCCCCGACCGCCACGACCGCAGCTGCCGGCGACGTCGCCACCACAAGCTCGTCCCCCTCGATACGGATATCGTGGATCTGCGGCCCCTGCGAGGAATAGAAGGCGCCGTCATGGAGCGCGGCAAGCAGGGCTTCGGGCGTATTTTCTTCCGTCTTGACCATCACCCAGCCGCCGAAGGCGTCGTTGCTCATCCAGTGACTGTCGTCCACGGCAATGGTGAACAGCCGCCGCCCTTCGGACAGCAGCGTATCCAGCATCACCAGACCGTCGCCGCGGTCGCAACGAACATGACTGGTGTGATTGTAGGCCTCCACCGCATGGGCGGCGTCCAGGGCCAGTCCGTCCTCCTTCTGGAGCTGATACCAGTGCGGATGGGCGATCGCCACGAAAGCGCCTGCCGCGCGTGCGCGGCGCGCCAGCTCGGGACCGGTCTCGTCTTCGGCAGGCACCGCGAAATCCAGCGGCAGGCCGACGGCCAGAACATGCCAGATCTCGCCTCGGGACGTTTCCGGCGCATGCAGCTCAGCCCCGATGATCGTCGTGAAGGCCTCGTCCCGGAACGGCCGCGTGTCCGTCAGCGGGAAATCATACTTTTCCATGAAATGATCGGTCAGGGCGATGAAATCGTAACCGGCCTGCCTGTAGCGGGCACAGGCCTCTTCCGGCGTCACCAGACCATCGGACATGTCCGAATGACCATGAATATTGCCCTTCCGGAAACGCCCCGGCGCCTGAAACGCATTCAACATTGTCTTCTCCATCTGCTCACCGGAACCACCCCGGCTTCCGGACGCAGACAAGAAAACAGTTGCATGACAGGATGATTGCAGCAGCCCGCCCACCGGAGGCCGTCACCGGAAGTTCACGCAAACTCCCTGACTTTGCGCTGAGAGGCAGTGAAGGATGGGCAGGAGGTGACCGGGTACCCGAACGAAATCCACAAGTCCCCGTCTGACGCCGTCCTGCCAAGGCGAAATATGTCGCCGAGACCATCCAGTAAATAAGAACATTTTCAAAAGAGAAGTGGTGGGCCCGGAGGGACTCGAACCCCCAACCAATCCGTTATGAGCGGACGGCTCTAACCAGTTGAGCTACAGGCCCTGGATCAATCCGCCCTCATGACGCCAAATGAAGACGCGAGAGCTGATCGGTCTCGGTTGTGCCGGAGCGTCCTGGCCGCACGCGTGCGAGGCCGGGGCGCATCCCTGCGCTGCGCCGCCCGCAAGGGGCGGTTTGCGCGTCGGGTTTTCCTATACCACGGCTGTTTTCCGGAGCAAGGGCTTTGCGGCCCGAGAGGAAAAAAGTGCGGGAAAGCGGCCCTTGCCCGGCCTGTCGGCGGGGCTCGGCGGCGGCGGCGGTGGAAAAACCGGTTCCGTTTCCGGGCGCTTTCGGCTCTAAAGGGCACTGAAAGTCCCGCCTGAATCACCTGCCGGAGCCGTCATGCGATCACCGCTATTCTCCCTCACGCTGAGTGTCCTGCTTGTGTGCATGGTCGGCTGGCTGCTGGTTGTCGGCCGTTCGCTTCTGCTGCCGTTCGTCATCGCCCTCATCGTCTGGTACATGATCAACGCGCTGTCGCATGTGTTCGGGCGGATCCCCATCGGCCGCTGGCGGCTGCCCGGGATCGTCGCCCTTCTGCTGGCCCTTTCGAGCATATTCGTGGCCGCCACCTTCGTACTGGACATCGTCACCGTCAATCTCACCCAGCTCGCCCAGGACGCTCCCACCTACCAGAGGCGGCTGGAGGATCTCTTCAACCAGGCTTCCTCCCATTTCCAGCTCAACGATCCGGTGGAACTCAAGGACCTGTTCCCCGATTCCATCGTGCCGCGCATGGTAACGGCCGGCGCCAGCCTGGTGACGGCGCTTGCCGGGTCGGCCAGCCTTGTCTTCATCTATGTGCTGTTCCTGCTGCTGGAGCAGTCCACCTTCGACAGGAAATTCCAGAAGCTGTTCACCAGCCCGGAGCGGGCGCGGGCGGCCTTCGCCGTGCGCGAGGAAATCAACCGATCGATCCTGCATTATTTCTCCATCAAGACGACGGTCTCCATCGCCACCGGCGTGCTCACCAGTCTCGTGCTGATCGCCATCGGCCTGCCCTACGCCGCCCTCTTCGGCTTCATCGCCTTCCTGCTGAACTACATTCCCACCATCGGCTCGCTGATCGGGGTGATTTTCCCCAGCCTGCTGGCGGTCGTCTATTACGACACCCTCGGCCCTTTCATCGCCATCGCCACGGGTCTCGGCCTCATCCAGTTCATGATCGGCAATCTCGTCGAACCCCGGCTGATGGGCTCCAACCTCAATCTGTCCGGCCTGGTGATCATGCTGTCGCTGGCCTTCTGGGGAGCCGTGTGGGGCGTTGTCGGCATGGTCCTGTGCGTACCGCTGACCGTGATGATCGTCATCGTCTGCGCCCGCTTCGAGGCCTCCCGGCCGATTGCCGTGCTGCTGTCGCAGACCGGCGAGATCGGCCTCAAGGACGTGGCCGACCCCACGGCCGCGCCATGATCCACACTGCCCGGCTCACCGGAAAAACATGAACGCAGGCTGAACCGCCCGGCCATGCCCCTGCCGTAAAGCGGGACAATGTTTCCGGCCGAAACAGCTTTCTGGAAAGGACATCACCATGATCCCATCGTGCCCACGCCTGCCGCAGCGCAGCCGCGCCCTTGCCCGCCGGATCGCCCTTGCGGCCGGTCTTGCCGTCACACTGGCCGGTCAGGCCCCCGCCATTGCCCAGGAGGCCGCCTCCGCTGCAGGCAGCATCACCATGGAAGGCCAGGGCACCGTGTCGGTGGCGCCGGACATGGCCGTCATCAGCACGAATGTGATTACCGGCGCGGACACGGCGGCCGAAGCCCTTTCGCAGAACTCGGCGGCAATTGCCAGGGTGATTGCCGCGATCAAGGCCGATGGCATCGAGGCCCGGGACATCCAGACCCGCGGCTTCTCCATCCAGCCGCGCTACGAGCGCTTCGACACGCCGTCCGACCGGCAGCCCGAAATCGTCGGCTATGAAGTCCGCAACGGGGTGGAGGTCAATGTGCGCGATCTTGCCCGTCTGGGCGACCTGCTGACCCTCGTGGTGGAAAAGGGAGCCAATTCGGTCGACAACATCCGCTTCGAAGTCAGCGACCCGCAGGAGAAACTGGACGAAGCCCGGAAGAAGGCCGTCGACGCTGCCCGCCACAAGGCGGAGATCTTCGCCACCGCCGCCGGCGTCGAGCTCGGGACCATCGCCTCCATCACCGAAACCGGCATCCAGATGCCGCGACCGCAGATGATGCATGCCGAAGGCATGATGATGGCAAAGGCCGTGGCGGTTCCGGTCGAGGCCGGCGAGGAGACCATCGCTGCCAATGTCACCATCCGCTGGTTGCTGAAATAAACGCAAGCGGATGCGGCATTGACCGCATCCGCGCCGCCCGATCAGGCGGGATCCTGGTACCGGATCAATTCGAAAGTGCGCGCTCCCCGTAGCAAAATTGTCATTCACTGATCGCTCTCCGGCGAACGAATAGCTGAAACCGGCACGCCAAAATGGTGAAAGACCTTTTTCTTCCACGCATACAGGGACTGGCGCCGACGCCCAGGCGCTTCGACATGCGATGCCACTGACCAACCGCCGGTCATCGACACGAGCCTTTCCTCGCGTATCAGGTGGCAAGAGCGGCTGCAGCTTCGAAAACACCTCATCGCCGGGCCAGAAATTTCCATCAGACATCATCAAGCTCCTGTTCAGAAGCTTTAATTCAGACTTCA
>NZ_QCYM01000065.1 GCF_003075075.1 Labrenzia sp. 011
GGAGACATGGGAAATCCCAGAAAATGGCTTGATGACACCCATAGAAACACGCTTGATTTCAGCAGAAATCTTATCGGCATTTTTCTTTAAGCTCGCATCTACCTTTACAACAGTGTTGTCGTTTGCCTTGATTTCCCCAAACTCAAATGTTTTCCTAGAGTCGGAAGAAATCTAACGAACATAATTCACAAATCTAAGAGATAGCCTTCGTGCCGCTGGTCTATCGTAGTAGATAGAAGACACACCAGCATGAAAATATTCCACGCCAGATTGCTTACTTGCCGTGTCAATTGGGACTTCCTTAACGCGAGCTGTCGCAGTGTTCTTTTCTAATCCATCGATAAGATATCTAGAACGTCTTCCGCCATTAGCTTGCTCATCAGCCTCTGCTAAAGCTTGCATGAACTTAAAAAATTTGCGTGCGAAAGCCTCACCATCAACTTCCTTGTTGAAGGCGGGTAACCCGTGAAGGGTTAACGTCAGTGTCTCCCTTTGATCAGACATTCAAACGATCAGCCACGCTTTTCTAAAACACTATCACGCATCTACGCTTCGGTAAAAAGGTAAAGATTTAAGCCAACGGCAGGACGTGCCGGAGGAGGGGAAGAGCACACAAAAAAGGCGGCCGATAGGGCCGCCCTTTTCATTCTGTTGACCGCGGCCTAGTCGAGGCGGCCGCTGGCGTGGGCCAGCATGGTGTAGACCTTGCCCGTGTCCGAGGTGAGATATGTCTGGCCCAGCATGTTGTCGCGATCGTTGCGCGAGACCTGGGCGAGAAGCTGCTCGAAATCGGCCACGTAGCGTTCCACTGCGGTGCGGAACTCGGGGTCGCGGGAATACTTCTGACGGATCTCGTCGAAGGTCTGCTGGCCCTGCAGCGTGTAGAGACGCCGGGTGAACACATGCCGTTCTCCGTTGCGATACCGGTTCCACAGATCGACGAAGGTCTCGTGATCGATTGCCCGGGCGATATCGACGGACAGGGAATTGAGGCTTTCAACGGTCTGCAGCGGCGTGCGGTCGAGCTGGGTGTCGGAGCTGGGATCCTCGTCGCGCGATGCACGGCGCAGGAGATCGGAAACCCAGCCCTTGCCGCCTGATACGCCGGCGTCGGCCTGTTGTGCCGGCTGCTGCCGTCGGGTGTCGATCGGACGGCCCTGGGCAGCCGGACGATGTTCGGCGGCAGGAGCCGGTTGCGGGCGGGCCGGTGCGGCGGGGGCGTAATTTGCCGGAGCCGGTACCGGCGACGCGGCAGCGCCTGCCATTGCGGCCTGCGGTCGGGAAATGTCGAGGACATTGGACTGTTTGGCCACGATTTCCGACAATTCGGTCAGCGCGCGGATCTGCTCGTTGACCACCTTGCGCAGCGCAGCGGAGGATTCCTCGGCCTCGTCCGGCAGGTTGAGGACGCCCTGTTTCAGTTCGGAGCGGGTCGCTTCCAGTTCGCGATGAACGTCGCGGGCCACGTCGCGCATGCGTGCGGCCGCATCGTTGAAGCGCTCGGATGCCTCGCTTACCGTGCGGGTCATCTCGGCGATGATGTCGTCCTGAGCGGAGCGGATCGCATCGCGTGCCTTCTGGCCTTCCATGCCGGCCGTCAGGCGCATGGATTCGAACTGTTCGGCCACCTGCCTTGAGGCAGCTTCGGCAGCCGCACCCAGCACGTTGGCCGCTTCGCGGGCCTTGTCGTCGGCCGTTTCCAGCGTGCTGGACAGGGTCTGCGTGAAGGAGCGCATGAGACTGTCGACGGCTTCGGTTTTCGCCAGCAGCGTATCGGCCACGTCCTCGATCGCCGTGCGGCGGTCGGTGACGCGGGTTTCCACGCTCCGGTTGGTTTCCTCCAGATGACGGGCCGCCTTGGTCAGTTCCTCCGACTGGTCGCCGAAGCGGCTCGTCAGGTTGGTGATATCCGCAAGGGTGGTTTCCGTTACGTCGCGCAGGTTGGCAACCTGTTCGGTAATGGAGGATGTCGTCAGATTGGTCTCGGTCACCGCGCGGTCGACCGCGGAGCGGAACTCGCCGGCGCGGCGGGCAAGATTGCCTTCCACTTCGCTGAGGTTCTCCCCGGCCGAGGCGACAATGTCCTGCAGGTTGGTGTTGGAGGCCTCGATCTTCGTAAGGATCTCGGTAACATCGGCTTCCAGCCGGCGCTTGGTCTCCGTGAGCAGGGTCGTGGCGTGTTCGCTGCGCTCGTTGATGCTGGTGACGATCCGTTCTCCGGCATCTACCAGCGAACGGGTTGCGTCCAGCCCGGTGTGGGCGAAGGCATCGGTGACATCGCGGCCCTTGACCGTGATGGCTTCCAGGATGGCCCCATGGACCTCGGACAGGCGTCCGGTCAGATCGTTGGCGCGCAGTTCGATGGCCTTGACCAGTTCGTTGCCATCCGTGCCGACAATCTTCGCCAGTTCGCCGGAACGGGCGCCGAAGGCCGCATTGAGGGTGGTGGCCTTTTCCAGAAGCTCGTTGGCGACCTCGTTGCCGCGACCCACCAGCAGTTCCGCGGCTTCCGCCACGGCGCTGTTGACCCGGGCGCGGACAATTCCGGCTTCGCTCGACATCTGGCCGCGGATCTCTTCCAGAGTCTTGGCGAGTGTCAGGCGGGCCTGTTCGCTTTCGGCGGACAGGTTGCCGGAAATCTCGGCGATCAGGCCGGACAGGTCGTTGCGGACCTTGTCGCTTTCCCCGGTGAGCGAGCCGCTGAATTCCGCCAGCGTGCCTGCATAGAGGGTGCGGGCCTTTTCGCTTTCCGCAGCCATGGCGCGGGCAGCTTCACCGACCGCGGAGAGCACAAGATCACGGATCTTGCTGCTTTCGCCGGACATGGAGCCGGTTGCCTGCTGCATGGCCGAAGTGACGGCATCCGCTGCCTTCTGGCTTTCTCCCACCAGAACGCCGCGGGCTTCGCCGACGGTGCCAAGCACGATCTGGCGCATGCGGTCGCCTTCGCCGGAAAGCTTCTCGGTCGCCTGGCTGAGGGCCCCGTCGACAATCTCGACCGTCTTGTTGCGTTCCTCGGACAGGGACTGGACCGCGGCTCCGACGGCTTCCTGAACCACATCGCGCAAGCGCGTGCTTTCGGTAGACAGGGTCGTGCCGGCTTCGGCGATCACGGTGGTGAGGATATCCCGGGCACGCTCGCTTTCATCGGTGAGTGTGCCGGAGATGCTTTCCAGGCGCTCGTTGAGCAGCGTCTCCAGCTGGGAGGCGCGGGTATCGAGAGTTTCGGCGACCTCGAAGACCTTGGCGCCCAGGGACACGTTGATCTCGGCGATCCGCTCGGAGAGGGACTCGGTGAGTTCCGCGCTCTGTTTGCCCAGAACGCTGCCGGCTTCCGCCAGCCTGTTGTCCAGTGCCGAGGTCATTTCCTCCTGGCCTTCGACGAAGGCCTGGGCGATTTCCTTGGTGCGGGAAATCAGGGTCTCGGAAATCTGGCGTGCCCGGGCGTCGAGCGTCTCGTCGATCCGGTCCGTGCCGCTGGTCATGGAAACCGACAGCAGTTCGGCCTTTTCGGCCATGGCCGATGCCGCACCGTCGACACGGGTCGACAGGGTCTGGCCGATCTCTTCGGCACGTTCGGCCAGGGTGTTGCCTGCGTCTTCGATGCGCTGACCGAGCTGCATGGTGATGGCGTCGGAACGATCCGCAAGAATATCGGTGATGTTGCGGGTCTTTTCCTCCAGCGCATCACTGATACCGCTCGTGCGGTGGTCGATGGCATCGGAGAGGATCTGCGTGCGGGTCTCAAGGGTCGCCTCGAAGGCAGCCGTCCGCTGGTCCAGGGTGAGATCCAGCGTGTTGATGTGGCTGCTGAGCGAGGTGTCTATCGTTGCGATCCGGTCGCCGAGTGAAACATCCATCATGTCGATGCGGGTCGCGAATGTGTTGTCGAGGCCGGACAGGCGGTTGTCGAGGGCTTCCGACAGGACTTCCGTCCTGGAATCGAAGGCTTCGATCAACTGGCCGCCGCGTTCGCCGACAAGGGTCTCCAGTTCGGCCAGACGCGAGGACAGGCCTTCCTGAAGGGCGTGGCCACGCACGTCCAGTGTTTCGGCGATCTTGCCGCTGATTTCGTTGATGTTGCTGGTGACACGGTCGCCGCGGCTGCCGATGAGCTCGGCAAGCTGGGTGCCGGTTTCGGCAAGCTTCTCGGTGAGAGCGGATGTCTGTTCGCCGAGACCGGTGGAGAACTGGTAGGAAATGCCTTCCAGTGTCTGGCGGAAGCCGTCCGTCTGCTGTTCCAGAACTGCCGCCATCTCGTTGCTGCGGGCTGCCAGTCGTTCGTCGAGCTCGCTGCCGTTGATGGAAATCGCGGTGTAGATGCGTTCGGAAATCGTGTCGAGCTTCTCTGCGAGTTCCCCGCCGCGCCCGGTGATGGTTTCGGTCAGCGTTCCTGCCGTCTCGTCCAGCTTGGAGGCGATTTCGCCGCCGCGCAGGGAGAGGTCTACAACAATGCTTTCGCCGGTTCCCCGCAGGATTTCAGCCACTTCGGTAGAACGGCTGGACAGGGTTTCGACGATTTCGGCACCACGGATGGAGATGGTGTCGGTAACGGTCTGTCCGCGTTCGGAGATGCTTTCGACGACCCGGTTGCCGGTGGCGGCAAGGGACTCGTCCAGCGTGGTCACGCGGGTGTCTACGGTGGCGACCAGTTCTTCGGTGCGGCTGGTGATCGTGTCGATCAGGCGGCCGGACGTCAGCGACAGGTTGGCATTAATTTCCTCACCGCGCTGGGTGATGATGTCGCCGACCGAGGCTCCGGTGCTTTCCATGGAATGCCGGAATTCATCGGCCTTGGTGCTCAGGGTCTCGATGACGGAGGTGCTGGAGGAGGTGAGGGTTTCGTTGATGTCGCTGCCACGCGCTGTCAGCGTCTCGACGAACTTGTTCGCCGTTTCGGCGAAGCGTTCGTTCACCTCGTTGCCGCGCTCCGTCATGGTTTCCCACATGGTGGAGCCGGTTTCGGCGAGATTGCCGACCAGTTCGTTGCCGGTGGTGGACAGGCGGGAGACATAGTCTTCCGCGCGCAGGGTGAGGGAATCCACCAGCTCGCTGCCGGAAGCGTGCAGGGTCGCGCCAAGGGTTTCGATGCGTGAATCCACGCTGGAGGTCAGTTCCTCCACGCGGCTGTTGACGGCATCGATCATCCGCTGGGTGGCCTGTTCGACCGTGGTGCCCAGTTCGCCGGACGTGTCGGTCATCTGGGAGGCGAAGCTCTCGTGGGCGCCGGCGATGGTTTCGCGCACCCGCTCGGCATTCATGACGATGGATTCACGCTGGCTGACCAGTTCCTCGATCAGGCTGCGGATCTTGAGTTCATTGTCGTTATAGGAGCGTTCGAGGGAAGAGACCTCGTTGTGGACCAGAACTTCCAGCTCGCTGGCGCGGGCGATCGCGCGCTCGATGCCGTCGCCCATGGCCGCGACTTCGCGGCGGATGGCCTGTCCGACACTGAGGATGGATTCCTTGGCCATGTCCTCCGGTTCGGCGAGCCGCAGTGCGACTTCCGTCATGCCGCGGGCGACGATGCGCATTTCCTGCGCCCGCCAGATCATCATGGCCATCACGAAGAAGAAGATGATCGGCACGATGATCCCGGCCCCGGCCAGGATCATCTCGGGCGAGGCGAGCAGCGCCTGCGGATCGTTGAGGGTGGCAATCCTGTCGGGGAAGGCGGTCAGGAAGAGGCTGCTGCCGAGAGCGGCCCAGATGGCGCTCAGGGCGAGGGCGCCCCAGAAGGGTGTGGAAGAGGGCCTGCGCTGCAGGGCATAGATCAGCGTGCCGATGTTGCGGCGGTCGTCATTTGCCGCAGGCGGGCGTCCGCCGCGTCCCCGGCGCCTGGACTGGCGCTGTTCGTCACGCTGGGACTGGCCCTGCTTGGTCGTCTGGGACCTGCGCCCCGTGTCCGCTTCCACAGCCAGGTTCGCTTCAGTCGCCGTTTCCGTCGCTGCAGTGTCCGGGCCGCCGAAATCAAGCTTCAGGGCTTCTTCAACAGCAGAGAGTGCTGCTTCCGCCGGATCTTTCGCCTTTATCGGATTTGCCATATAGGGTCGCCTCACGTCCGTACTCATTACACACCGGTAATTTCAGCCGGCTGCTGTTGCAGCCTTTCCACAGTGACTACCGGATGCGTCAATTTTACGGTCGCTGTTTCACAAAACAGCACCGTAAATCTTGTCCATGAGGAGGGCCGCCGCTGACCGACCGTGAACTTTCCGTTCGACGGTACACTCCCCACCTTGCCGCATCAGTAACTGTAATGGCACAATCTCTCCTAACGAACAAGAAACGGCAATAGCGCGAGTCACTTAGGGGACGGTTTGAATGCCTGAATCGAAGCATGACGACGTGGTGAAAGAGGGCCGGAACACCACTTCAGGTGTTGCGCTGAAAGCGGAAAATTTAACCGCTGCGCAAAAGCGATGGTTACTGAAGGGGCTCGATCAGCCCGGCGGGAAGTTACCATTGTTCGACAGCAGCGGACGGGAAATTCCGGCGCGTACAATCCGCGCCTGTATCGACGCGGGCTGGGCAGAACCTTGGTTTTCCAACCCAATCAAGCCCGATTGGCTGGTCTGCAAGCTGACGCCTGCAGCGATTGATGTTCTCTCCGCAAGTCAAAACCGGAATAAACGTTAACGCCGAATCAGATGATTAAAATTTTATCGATTCAATAAAACGGCGGATTTGCAAGGACTTTTTTAATCTCGTTTTGAAACCTGTGTTAATCCGCGTTAACCAAAAAAACAATTTTTTGGGGACATTCGGCCAAAGGGCGGGTCCGGAGGGCCGGTTTAACCGCGTGTTTGGGGATCCGGGCGCACAGTTGCGCAAGTCATAGCTTGCGGCGGGGTGCCGTCAGGCATGAGCAAAGCAGTTTGGAGCACCCTCATGGCCCCTTCATCCATGGCCCGTGTCGCCGGCCGGGCCGGACCCGAAGCACCGATCGATCTGGTGCGGCTGGCCACCAACACGCTTGGGAACCGGGATCTGGAAGTTCAGGTCCTGCATCTTTTCAAGTCGCAATCCACCACCACACTCGAACGGCTGGCGCGGGAAACCGACGCGGCGGTCCGGCTCGACCTCGTGCATACGCTGAAAGGCTCGGCGCTGGCGATCGGGGCGGAACGGGTCGCCGTGGTCTGCGAAACCCTCGAGGGAAAGATGAAAGCCGCACCCGATCCCGCGACCGAAGGCCTGATTGCCGCCGTCGACGAGACCAACCGCTACATCCGGGATCTTCTGGAAGGCTGAAACCGGAGGCCTGATTGAAGGGGAAGGGCGGTAACGACCTTCCTTGCGAGGCGTCTGTCCTGTTTCCCTTGCCTGCCGCTCCCATCCGGACCGCAGGGGCAATTTGTCCGGGGTAGATTGACGCGCGGAAACGGCACGGTCCTTGACCTTTTTCGCGGAAGCTTTATGTCGGGACGACCGGAGCGCGATGCGCCCTATGTGAATCGTTTGGAGCGGGCCGCCAGAGCCCGGAAGGTTCACGGCGGGTATGCAGCGCTGCATTGACCACAATTCGAGGCCTGGACGCGACGCATGCCGAAGATCACCTATATAAACGCCGATGGAACCCGGACCGATGTGGACGCCGCCGAAGGCTCCACCGTGATGGAGAATGCCATCAAGAACATGGTTCAGGGCATCGAAGCGGAATGCGGCGGCGCTTGCGCCTGCGCCACCTGCCATGTCTATGTGGACGAAGCCTGGACGGACAAGACCGGCACGGCGGAACCGATGGAAGAGGACATGCTCGACTTCGCTTATGATGTGAAGCCGACCTCCCGCCTGTCCTGCCAGATCAAGGTCACCAGCGAGATGGATGGCCTGGTGGTTCATGTGCCCGAGCGGCAGGCCTAGGGCCTGTCGCGTTAAATTGACTTCAGGCAATCACCCGAACGCATTTGCGATGCAAATGCCGCCTCGGGCGTCTGCCCGAAGCCAGGAATCCGTTTGGACGCGATACGCTTCAGAAATCTCCCGGATTTCAACCGGCACTCGGTCGCTCGGCCGGTCCCCGGCAAGGGAGCATTCTTTTCCTGCCGGGAGCTTGCGGCGGCGTCCGCCTATTCGGCGGGCTGGGGGAGCGGTTTGCGGTACCAGAAATGGACCTCGCGGCCTTCTTCCGGATTGCTCGGGATCAGGGTCGCCAGGACCAGGCTGGCCAATGCCATCGCGGCGCCGGCGAGGAAGACCGCAGCGGGCGAGACCAGCCAGATAAGACCGAAAATCACCGGAATGAACACGGCCGCAATGTGGTTGATCGTGAAGGCGACACCGGCGGTCGGGGCGATATCGGCCGGATCGGCGATCTTCTGGAAATAGGTCTTGATGGCGATGGCGATGGCAAAGAAGGCGTGGTCGACCACATAGAGGCTTGCCGCCAGGGTCGCGTTGGTGACGAAGGCATAGCTCAGGAAGACCAGGATCAGCCCGGCATATTCCAGAACCAGGGCCTTGCGTTCTCCGAAGCGCACGATCAGGCGGCCGATCTTCGGAGCCAGCAGCATGTTGAAGAAACCGTTGAGCAGGAACAGCCCGGCGACTTCGTGCACATCGTATCCGAACCGCTCGACCATCAGAAAGCCCGCGAAGACCGTGAAGATCTGGCGGCGGGCGCCGGCCATGAAGGTGAGGGCGTAGTAGAGCCAGTAGCGCCTTTTCAGGATCAGCTTCTTGTGCTGGGGCACGCCTTCGCGGAAATGCGGAAAGGCCATCATCAGGAAAACCAGCACCACGATCGTCAGTCCGCCGGCGATGGCGAAGACGGTGGTGAAGGACAGGTCGAACATCTTCCAGGCGACGAAGATGACGCCATAGGCAACCAGCTGGGCGAAGGCCCCGACGGAAATGATCTTGCCCATGCTGGCGGCGGCCGTTTCCTTCGGCAGCCATTGCAGGGACAGCGACTGGGCCATGGTTTCATAATAGTGAAACCCGATCGACATGATCAGCGTGGTGACATAGAAGCCCATCGCCGTGGGGAAATAGCCGGTGATGGCAACGCCGACGCCCAGCATCAGCAGGGACAGATAGGCCAGCGTCTGCTCGCGCATCAACAGCAGCAGGTAGATCGCCAGGAAACTCAGAAAGCCGGGAATCTCGCGGATCGATTGCTGGATGCCGATCTCGCGGCCGGTAAAGTGCAGCTCCTGAACCGCGAAATTGTTCATCAGGTTCCACCAGGCGGCGAAAGACAGCTGCATGGCGCCTGCCATGATCATCAGAAGCACCGCCGGGGAGCGCCAGCCGGTGACCTGGTCCGGGGAGGCGCTTTTGGTGAAATAGGTCATTTCGTAGCCGTAGAAAGAGTGAATTGATTCAGGGCCCAGCTTCTAAACCCATTTTTGTCTTGCGTGTTAGCGCTGTTTTGTCACGATATGTTTTTCACTCGCCAAAAAGTCGCGAGAGCCCTGTCTCCCGCGATGCGCGCAAGGCCGGTCCCGGGCGCAGGGGGCGGAAAATCCGGGGCGTTCGCAGCGCCGGGCGAGCGGACATTCGATCCGCAGGATGTCCCGGTCTGTACCCATGGACCGGTAAAAGCGGGTAAACCGGCAGGTGCTTCAGCCGGGATGGCGGACGGTCCGCCAATTCCGGTTGGCGCTGTGCTGGTTGACCGATCTTGAAATGAGCGCGCGTGGTGTGTGCGGTGAACCGGAGACGGGACGCAGGATACTCCGGCGGGAAGGGGCGACAGGACAATGAGCATTCATCCGGAACTCGCCGAGTTTCCCAGACATGCAGTGGCGGCGCCCATCATCGGCTACGCGCGGACCGAGCTCCAGGGCGAGAACAACGGCTGGCACGCCCATGATGCCGCCCAGCTTTTTCACGTGGTGACCGGCTCCATCGCCATCGATACCGACCTCGGCACCTTTTTCGTGCCGCCGGAGCGGGCCGTGTGGCTGCCGCCGCGGGTCAGCCACCAGACGCGCTATCTGACCGATACCCAGCTGCGCTATATCTATGTCCAGTTCGAGCATGCCCGGGATCTGCCGCAGACCCCGCAGGTGATGCAGGTGACCACCCTCCTGCGCGCGCTGATCCTGGAATTCATGTCCTATCCGCGCGCCGAAACGGAGAAGGGACCGGCCGCCCGGATTGCCGCCGTCATTCTCGATCAGCTGAAAATGCTGCCCGCGGCTCCGTTGCAGCTTCCCATGCCCCAGGGCGGGCGGCTGCGGGAGTTGTGCGAAGACGTGGTGCGCTGCCCGGCGGACGTTCCCTCCCTCGGCGAGGCTGCGGAACGCTGCGCCACTTCCGTCCGGTCCTTCGAGCGGCGGATCAAGGCGGAAACCGGGCTCAGCTACCGGACCTGGTGCCGGCAGGTGAAGCTGTTCCGGGCGCTTGAACTGCTTGCCTGCGGTCACAGCGTTTCCGATGTTTCCGACAAGCTCGGCTATGAAGGGCCGAGTGCTTTCGTGGCGACGTTCAGGAAATCCTTCGGGGTGACCCCCGGCCGCTATTTCGGCGGCGGCAATCCGGATTGATCTGCCTCATGGCAGCCATCGGCTTTCATGGCAATTGTCAGCCAATCGAACCTGCCGGAGACAAGAGCCATGTTCAAGAAAATCCTCGTTCCCCTGGATCCTGCCGAACCGGGCTTTGCGGAGGAGGCTCTTGCCAAAGCCTCGCAATTCGCCACGGACTATGGCGCCAGAATCCATCTTCTTGCGGTTTGTCCGGAAGTGCAAAGCTTCGTGGCCAGCCAGCTGCCGGAGGGCTGGCAGCAACGTGAAATCGAGGCGACCGGGCTCATTCTCGACAAGATCGGCGCAGGCCTGAAGGTTCCGGAAGGGATGGTCGATTGCCAGGTCCGTATGGGGACCGTCTACCACGAGGTCATCGAGGAGGCGGAAAAGACCGGTTGCGATCTCATTCTCATGACATCCCACAAACCGGGGCTGTCCACCTATTTCATCGGTTCCAACGCGGCCCATATCGTGCGTCACGCACCATGCTCGGTAATGGTGCTGCGCGGCAGCTGAGCCGTATGAAATGAGCCTGCCGCCGTCCCGGTCCTGCACCGGGACCAATCCATCGCGGCACAGGGTCCCGGCACAAGGCCGGGACGGCAGTGGTGGTGGCTCGCAGGAAAACACGCTGGCCTGGTTCCGGCCAAAGGACTGGGGCAGATTTGCCCTATCGCACCAGTTCCTTCATCGCTTCCGTCAGCCCTTCCAGGGTCATCGGGAACATGCGCCCGTCCATCAGCTCGTTCAGAATCTGGATGGACTGGGTGTAGCCCCAGTGTTCCTCGCGCACGGGATTGAGCCAGACCGCGCTCTTGTAAAGTCCGGTGATGCGCTGCATCCAGGCCGATCCCGGCTCCTCGTTCCAGTGTTCCACGGACCCGCCGGGATAGGCGATTTCATAGGGGCTCATGGACGCGTCGCCGACGAAGATGATCTTGTAGTCCGCCGGATATTTGTGCAGCACGTCCATGGTCGGCAGGCGTGCAGTGTGACGGCGGCGGTTTTCCTTCCAGACGAATTCATAGGGGCAGTTGTGGAAGTAGAAATGCTCCATAACCTTGAATTCCGACCGGGCGGCGGAAAAGAGTTCCTCGCACACGCGGATATGATCGTCCATTGAACCGCCGATATCGAAGAACAGCAGCACTTTCACCGCATTGTGCCGTTCCGGACGCATTCTGATGTCGAGCAGGCCCTTGTGGGCGGTCGAGCGGATGGTGTCGTCCAGATCCAGTTCCTCGGCCGCGCCGGTGCGGGCGAAATTCCGGAGGCGCTTGAGTGCTACCTGGATATTGCGCGCGCCCAGAAGCCGGGTGTCGTCCAGATCCTTGAATTCCCGCTTGTCCCAGACCTTGACCGCCCGCCGGTGCCGGCTTTCGTGCTGGCCGATGCGGACGCCTTCCGGATTGTAGCCATAGGCGCCGAAGGGGGAGGTCCCGGCCGTGCCGATCCACTTGCTACCGCCCTGGTGGCGCTTCTGCTGTTCCTTCAGGCGCTCGCGCAGGGTCTCCATCAGTTTCTCGAAGCCGCCCATGGCCTCGATCTGTGCCTTGTCCTCCTCGCTCAGATGCTTTTCGGCGAGCTTTCGCAGCCAGTCTTCGGGAATGTCGGTCGCCGGCACGTCGCTCAGAAGCTCCAGCCCCTTGAAGACATGAGCAAAAACACGGTCGAACTTGTCGAGATTGCTCTCGTCCTTCACCAGGCACAGACGGGCGAGGTAATAGAAGTCCTCGACGCTCTTTTCGGCCAGATCCTTGTCCAGCGCCTCCATCAGCGTCAGATACTCGCGCATCGAGACCGGAACCCCGGCGGATTTGAGCTCGGTGAAAAAATTGATGAACATGGAGGGAAAATAGCGATGCGTGCGCGGGCTGTCGAGGCGGGAATTCGTTGCCTTTCACCTTGAGGAGCCGTCCGCTGCGGCAGCGTCTTTCGTTACCGTCATGCCGGATCCCGGCGTTGCTTGCTGCCCGTGTGATCGCGCTCGCCGGTTCCCGGCGGGGCTTTTTCAGGCTTTTCGGTGAAAGACACCAGTTCGCCCATGAATTCGGAAATTGTGGGGCCCCTGGTGCCGATGAAGGGGGACGGGCGGCAGACGGCGATGGCGGCGATTCCGATGCGGGCGGTCAGCAGTCCGTTGATGACACCTTCGCCGAGCCGGGCGGACAGCCGGGCGGCCAGGCCGTGTCCCAGAACCTGGGAGGTGAGGCTGTCGCCCGCGGCCATGCCTCCGGTCACCGCCAGATGGGTCACGACGTGCCTGGCAAGACGCAGGAACCCGAGCATGCCGGGCCGTCCGCCATAAAGCGTCGACAGGCGGCGGATGGTTCTCAGGTTCTCGAACAGAACGGCGAGCAGGTCGACCAGCGCCCGGGGGCTGACGGCCGTGACCAGCGACACCCGCTTGGCACTGTTCATGACAATGCGGCGCGCTTCCAGGTCGAGGGGGGCGAGGAGGTCGCGTTCGGCCAGTTTCACCAGATCCGTGCCGTCGATCACCTCGCGCATGTGACCGGAAAGCAGCTTGCGGCCATGTGCGGTTTCGGGTCTGTCGCGATAGAGGGCGAGCAGATCCGTCAGTCCGGCGGTCGCCGTCCGGCTGTTGTCCGTATCTGCGGCCTCCTGCAGCCGGTCGCGCAGGTGATCTATGCGGGTGAGCCGCAGCAGGCCGGCAACTTCCCTGACGGCCAGGCCCAGCAGGCCGAGTGCCGCCACGGCGGTGAGGGCAAGGCCGAGCCAGCCCAGCCAGTCCGTGCGGGTAAACAGGTCGCGGATCAGGCTGTCGATGGCAAGGCCGACGGCGAGCGAGACAAGTCCGGACAGGCCGATGAACAGCCATTTTCCGAAGCGGAACCGGGCTTTCGGCGTGCTGGCGGCGCGCGGCAGGCGGGGTTCGTCATCCTCGGGAGGCATGCGGGTGATCAGGGCCTCGCCGGCGGAGGGTGTTCTCGTCTCGTCGTCGGTCATCCTGACCTTGGTGTCGTCAAGGCGGAAGGCAGCCGGCTTGCGGCCGGAGGGGGGCGGTGTCCCGGTCATGCCAGACGGTCTCCGATCAGGAATTCAAGGGCGCGGTCGAGACGAATATGCGGCAGTGACAATTTCAGACCCTCTGCCGTGGTGTCCAGCTCGGGAGGGCGGAATCGCAGGAACTGAAGATCCGCCTGCGCCGCGTGGAAGTCCGCTCGCTCTTGTTCAGAATTTGAGTCAGCTTGCCGAAAAACAGATTCAGGATCCTGCGGCAAGTCCCCGGGAAACATGGCGATTTCCGTTTCACCATCGTAAGTTTCCCCATTGAGGCGTTCACCTGGCAGAGGCGTTCCGAGGATTGCGGGGAGCTCTTCGCCCCGGTGTTTTATGGTTGCCTCGCGGGTGGCGCGCACGGCTGCCAGGGCGATGACGTCCACTTCGGCCCCCTTGAAGCGGGCGGTCTCCTCGGCGCGGGCGACCAGACGCCGAAGGATCGCTTCCAGCCGGTCGTGGTCACGCCTGTGCAGATGGTCCGCCTTGGTGGCGGCGAAAAGGATCCGATCGATGCGCCGGGTCAGGATCGAGGACAGCCAGCTGCGCTTGCCGGGCCGGAAGGCACCGAGAACCGCGCCGAGCGCCGTTTCCAGGTCGGCGAGCGCATGGGGGCCGGCATTCATGGCATGCAGCACATCCACGAGCACGATCTGCCGGTCGAGCCTGGCAAAATGATTGCGGAAGAACGGCCGGACCACATGGGTCTTGTAGGCTTCGTAGCGCCTTTCCATCATCGCCCGCACCGTTCCCGACCGGGCCGGGACCGCATTCGCGGGAATGTCGAGGGGGGCGAAGGTCAGGGCAGGGGAGCCATCCAGGTCTCCGGGCATGAGAAACCGGCCGGGCGGCAGCATGGACAGGGCGTGGGTGTCGTCCCGGCAGGCGGCGAGATAGGACTTGAAGGCGGCCGAGAGCGTGAGCGCCGCTGTTTCATTTTCCGCCGCATCGGGATCCACCGCCGCAAGCGCTTTCAGAAAGGGGGCGGCAATTCCACTTCTGTTGCCCGCCCGGGCGCGCTCAAGGGCCTCCGCGGAAAAGGTGGCGTAGTCGCGGGTCAGCAGCGGCAGATCCAGCAGCCATTCGCCGGGATAGTCGATCAGGTCCACATGCAGGCGGCCCGGCCCGAGCTTGCGGTAGAGATAGGATGCGCTCTCGAATTCGATGGTCAGCCGCAGTTCGGAGACCTGACGCGTCGAGTCCGGCCAGATGCGATCGGAGACGAGGGCACGGACATGGGCCTCGTAGTCGAAGCGCGGCACCGCGTCGTCCGGCTGGGGCTGGAGACTGGCGCCGGTGACACGGTGACCGGCCGCCGCGCTGAAGACCGGCAGGCGGCCGCCGTGGACCAGATTGTGGACCAGAGCCGTCAGAAAAACGGTCTTGCCGGACCGGGCAAGACCGGTCACGCCCAGACGCAGGCTGGGAACAGCCAGATCGCCGACCGCGTCGGTCAGGTTCGCAAGTGTCAGCCGGGTTTCCTCGGCAAAATTCGTAAACGGGTTCAAGAGCGCCTCCAGCGCGTTCATGTAGGCGCGGGAACGGGCAAGTGCAAATGCGGACTATCCCGGAGACCGGCCCTGGCGGGCTGGTGACCAGATGGTCAATCCGAGGTGTCTTTCAGGTCGCGCGGCCTGGTGAACCTTTCCAGGTGGCCGGTTTTGGGATGAAGCTCGGCCCAGTCGGCAATGTCGAAATCGATGACCGCCAGCGCTCCGGTGGGATATTTTTCCTCCAGATCCGCCAGGGCCTGCGGGTCTGCGGTTCCGCTCAAGGTCAGGGCACTGTTTTCCGTTGCCGGATTATGGCCGATCACCATCAGGTTCTGTGCCCTGCCGCCATATTTGCGGATGAGGCTGCAATAGTCGTCTTCGCTTTCGCGGTAGATATCGGAAATCAGGTGGATCTGGGCTTCCTGGGGCAGGAAGGGCAGCAGTCGCGCCAGGGTTTCACGGGTGCGCTGCGCGGTGGAACACAGGATCTGGTTGGGCAGCAGACCGTTGTCTTTCATGTAGCGCGCCATGGTCGCTGCGGCTGCCTTGCCGCGGCTGTTCAGCGGCCGGTCGATATCGGCGAGATCCTCGTCTCCCCATTCGGATTTGGCATGTCTTAGAAGGAGTAGCCGCATGTCGTGTTTCCGGATTTCTCGTTTGCGGTGGCGGTTCGCCGCGACCGTGATCGTGGCTGCGCGCCGTCAGTTCTGGCTGGCGAGAGCCTGGGTGAAGGCGGCCAGCGCCGGGCCGATCTCAACTTCCTGCGTCGGCAGGGTATACGACAGCCACAGGGTATAATCAGCTTTCTCGCCGGAAAAATACCAGAGTGTTTCGCACAGGCTTTTGGCTGTCCAGTTGCGGGTGCGGAAGGAGGTGCCTGAGGCGGCGGCGCCTGTCAG
This sequence comes from Labrenzia sp. 011, assembly GCF_003075075.1. Lineage (GTDB taxonomy): Bacteria > Pseudomonadota > Alphaproteobacteria > Rhizobiales > Stappiaceae > Roseibium. Next base: position 15,892 of record NZ_QCYM01000065.1, read on the forward strand.
CCTGATCGGCTCGAAGCCGGCCGCCTTGTAGTTTCGCGAAAACGTCAGCGCCTCGCGGCGGCCCGTGTCTTCAAGGTGATTGCGCAATACGGCGGTTATGCCGCCGCGACCGGTATAGACGCAGCCGGCCAGACTGACCGCATCCCCCTGCATGACCTTGATGCGGTAGAAGGTGCCGATCATGTCCGGACAGCGCAGGCCGGTGAAATGACGCAGCCCGCTGAAGTCGCTCTGCCAGCCCGCATCCTGTTCCGGCGGAACCTGGGCCCGTGCCGGTTCCGGCATCAGGGCAGGCGGGACCAGACCGGAGGCGGCGAGCAGAAGCAGGATTGCGAGCGGTCTCGTCAAGGCAGTCTCTCCCCGGTCTTCAGGTTCGTTCCCGGCGCGTCATGAAAGCCAGACGTTCGAAAAGGTGGACATCCTGCTCGTTCTTCAACAGGGCGCCATGCAGCGGCGGGATCAGTCTGGCACTGTCCTGTTGACGAAGTGTTTCCGGATCGATGTCTTCGTTCAGCAACAGCTTGATCCAGTCGATGAGTTCGGAAGTGGAGGGCTTCTTCTTGAGGCCGGGCACGTCCCTGACATCATAGAAAAGGCGCAGGGCTTCCGAAAGCAGGCGCTTCTTGATGTCCGGAAAGTGGACTTCCACAATCTCGGCCATCGTTTCGGCGTCCGGAAACTTGATGAAATGGAAGAAGCACCGCCGCAGAAAGGCGTCGGGCAGGTCCTTTTCATTGTTGGACGTGATGATGACGACGGGCCGCTGTCTTGCCCGGATGGTGTCTCCCGTCTCGTAGACGTGGAATTCCATGCGGTCGAGTTCCAGCAGAAGGTCGTTCGGGAATTCGATATCGGCCTTGTCGATCTCGTCGATCAGCAGAACCGGCCTTTGCGGGGCGTCGAAGGCTTCCCACAGTTTTCCCTTGCGGATGTAGTTGTTGATGTCCTTCACCCGCTCGTCGCCCAGCTGGCTGTCGCGCAGGCGTGATACGGCATCGTATTCGTAAAGCCCCTGCTGGGCCTTGGTGGTGGATTTCACGTGCCATTCGATCAGCGGCGCGTCCAGCGCCAGGGCCACCTGCTGCGCGAGTACGGTCTTGCCCGTGCCCGGTTCTCCCTTGATGAGCAGCGGCCGCTCCAGCGCGACGGCTGCATTGACCGCAATCCGCAGGTCTTCCGTGGCGATATAGTCTTCAGTTCCTTCGAAACGCATGGGGCCGTCCATCCTGAATTGATTGCGCGAAAGGTGGCAGGCCCGGTCCAAGGACGCAAGTCCGTAAAGAGGAGGAGGCACAGCGCAGGGACAGACTTGCCCATTGCAGGCGGAAGTTTTTGCCCCTCATGCCGCCGGCTGCCGGGTTCTCCTGACGGTTTCAGGAAGAAGGATTCAATTAACTGATTGAATTTGCTTATGAAAAAATATCCGCTCCGACTTGGCACGTCCCTTGCGGAGAAAGGCCGACTATGGGCGCAAGCCCGCGACAATCGTGCCCAATCTATCAAGAGGACGAAACATGGGTATTTATGGGGCTATCAATACGGCGGTTTCCGGGTTGAGTGCGCAGGCCACGGCGCTGGAGAATATTTCCGGTAACGTCGCCAACTCGCAGACGACTGGCTACAAACGGCTCGATACGACTTTCTCCGATCTGGTATCCGGCGGCGGTTATACCCAGGCCGCGCAGGTGTCCGGCACCACCACGTCCACATCGCGCGCCACGAACTCGATCCAGGGCGACATCACGGATGTCGATGTGGATACCTATATGGCGATCAACGGCGAAGGCTATTTCGTCGTGACGCGGGCTTCGGACGTGGTCGACGGATCGACCTCCTTCGCCGAAGAGACCTTCTATACGCGCGCCGGCGATTTCGAGCGCGACCAGGAAGGCTACCTCATCAACGGGGCCGGATATTATCTTCAGGGGTTTCCTCTCGACCCTGATACGGGCAATGCCATCGGCGATGCACCCGAGGTGATCCGGGTGGAGAACCAGCCCCTGGCCGCTTCGGCCACGACAACGGTCGACTATCAGGCCAACCTGCCGCGCATCCCGCAGCCGGACGACTACGACGGCACGGACGCTTCGGCGCTGCTGAGCGGTACGGTCGGTACGGGCAATGTCGACGCCGCCCAGAATGATGACTTCCTCGACAGCTCCATCTCCGGCGGGTCGATTACCATTTACAACCAGAATGGTACGGCGATGAATATCGATGTCCGCTACGCCAAGACCGTGAACGAGGATGCGGGTGTTCCGGTGGAGGATACCTGGAACATGTATATCGCGACCGGCGAAGAGACCGGGGACACCTGGTACAATGTCGGCGAAGTCACTTTCGACAGCACCGGCGAGCTGAGCAGCATGGACGGAACGCTGGGAATCGGTACAGCCGATTTCGCCAACGAGAATTTCACCATCACCAGTCTGACCATCGGTGGAACAACGGTCTCCGATGTCGAGATATCCTTCGGCGGCGGCGCGCTGACCCAGTATTCGGATGCGGATGGCACCGCAAGTTCCGTCAGTCTTGACCAGGACGGTTTTCCTGCCGGCGAACTGGTCGGCGTGGCGGTCGATGAATCGGGCAGGGTGATCGCGAGCTATTCCAACAATCAGCAGCGTCCGGTCTTCGAAATTCCCCTGGCGACCTTCGAGGCCGATCAGAACCTGCAGCGCGTGGACGGGGCTGCCTTCGCGGCAACGTCTTCTTCCGGCGATCCGGATCTGACCGGCGGCGGACAGATCCGCTCGAACAAGCTGGAGCTTTCCAACGCGGATATCGCGGACGAATTTTCCAAGCTGATCATCACGCAGCAGGCCTATTCGGCCAACTCGAAGATCGTCACCTCCGCTGACGAGATGCTCGACAGCGCGTTGAACATGGTCAGGTAACTCTGACGTCTCCGGCGGGTTTCGACCCGCCGGTCCTTTCGCCCAAGCCGCAGCGTAACCCTGGGAGAAACCGCCATGGGACTGACAAGTGCCCTGAATACCGCGGTCTTCGGAATCAAGTACAATCAGCGCCAGTTGGACGTTACGGCGGCCAATATCGCGAATGCTGACACGGCCGGCTATTCAAAAAAGACGGTTTCGGCGAATGTCTATTTCGATACGCTGGGCAATGTTACCGGCGTAACGGCGACAGAAGTGCGGCGGATCGTTGATGACCAGATCCAGACCGACTATTTCGCCTCGCTTGCCGATACCAACTATGCAAAGCAGATTGCCGACTACACGGACCGGCTCGACGATATTTTCGGAACGCGGGACGACAGCAGCAGCGTGTCGACACTGGCCGGGGAATTGTCCTCTTCCCTTTCGCTGCTGGTGAACGACCCGGGGAATTTTGCCGCCCAGAGCGATGTTGTCGCGCTTGCCGATGCCTTTGCGCGAGAGCTCAATTCGGCCTACAGCCAGATTACGGATCTGCGCCAGGAGGCGGACAACAGCCTTGCACGCCAGACGGAAACCGTGAACGGCCTGCTTGCCAGTATCGAGGATATCGACGCGGCGATCCGGGATGCGACCCAGGCCGAAATTTCGAGCGCGGAAATGGAAGACGAGCGCGACCGGCTGGTCGAGCAGCTCTCCGGTTACCTGGACGTGAGCGTTACCAAGGATACCAACAACACGCTGTTCATCCAGACCGCCAACGGGGAACAGCTGTATGCGGACAACCGGGCGTCCACACTGAGCTTCGACGCTTCGCATTCGCTGCAGCCGGGGGATCCTGGCAATACGGTGCTGGTGACGACGCCCGGTGGAACCACCTACGATCTGATTTCCGCATCCCGGTCCGGCTCGCTTCTGGCAACGGCGGAATTGCGGGACGACATCCTGCTCGAGGCGCAAAAGCAACTCGATACGATTGCGGCGGAAACCTCGCTGGCATTTTCGAATGTCACCGAAGCCGGCACGGCGGTCACCGTCGGTCTGGACGAAGGGTTCGACCTGGATGTGTCCGCGCTGCAGCCCGGAAATACGATAACTCTGGAATATACCGACACATCGGGTGAGGCGCAGACCGTGACCCTGGTTGCCGTCGAGGATCCCGCGCTTCTGCCGCTGGACAATTCAGCCTCCGCGAATCCGAACGACACGGTCTACGGTTTCGACATCTCCAGCGGCACGCCGGCGACCTACATCACCAATATCGCCGCTGCGCTTGCAGGGACGGGGCTTCTCGTTAGCAACAACGGTTCCGACGAACTGCAGGTGCTGGGTGACAACACCGCGCCGACCAGCGTTGAAGGCCTGTCCGCGGAAGTGACCGTCACGGGCAGTTCGGACCAGGGTCTGGGGCTGGCGATCTTCGTCGATCAGCGCGACGGCCCCGAGCTTTTCACCGATGCTCTGGAAGATGGCGGCCAGCGGGTCGGATTTGCCAGCGGGATCAGTGTCAATCCGGAGCTGCTGGCCGACAGTGCGCTCCTGGTGAACTATCAAACAACACCGGAACCGAACAGCACCAACGATCCGGCTCGGGCGCAGTATCTGTCCGAGGCGCTCAAGAGCGGGGCGACCTATTTCGATCCGTCTTCGGGCATCGGCAGCACATCGACGCCGTTTCAGGGCACGATCCTGGACTTCGTGAACCACACGGTGGCATTCCAGGGCAATCAGGCGGAAGATGCGGCCACATTCGCGAACTCGAAGGAAACGCTTACCGTGAACCTGGCCGTGCGGTACGAGGAAAGCTATGCGGTGGACCTCGATGCGGAACTCGCCTTCATGGTGCAGCTCGAAAACGCCTATGCGGCCAATGCGCGTGTCATGCAGACCATCAAGGATCTCTTCGACGAGCTCCTGACAATCGTTTAGTGCGGGAAGTGACCTATGACCATCGGTAACATCACGACCTCCAGAAACTATCTGACCCGGCAGCTCACGGAGATGAACGACCTGCTGGCGGAGAAGACGACGCAACTTGCGACAGGCAAGGTCGGGACCACGTACGGAGATGTCGGAGACCGGCGGCTTCTGGACATTCAGCTGACGCAGAAGGTCAGCATGATCGAAACCTATCAGGAGACGATCACCGTCGCCAATCTGCATCTCGAGACCATGACCATGTCACTGGAGCGACTGGAAGATATTCGCCGGGACGCGAAAACGGCTCTCGATACCAATGATTTCGTCATCCAGAACGACGGCCAGACGCAGACCCAGGCCCGGGCAGAGCTGCTGCTCAATGAAACGCTGAATATCCTCAACACGGAAATCGCAGGATATTACGTTTTCGGCGGTACCGATGCCGTCGATAGCCCGGTGGCCTCCATGGACGCCATTCTCGACGGTGCGGACGGTCTTGACGGGCTGAGAACCTACATGAGCCAGTTTGCCGAGGCCAATCTGGGTGCGAGCAATACCGGGCGCACGACAATCTCGGCTCTGACGACCAACTACGCGGGCGCCATTCCAACGGATTCCACATTCACGCTGGCGGAAGACGGGGCCCATGATTTCGGGTTCGATATCTCCGCCGTCACGTCGACACTCAGCAACGTGACGGTCACCGGCCCGGCGGCCGCGGATCCGGACAGCGTGGATTTCGCGTTTACCGGCCAGCCGGATCTGGGAGAAACCATCTCCATCGAACTGAGCATGCCCCCCGATCACACGGATACGATCTCGATCGAGCTGACGGCCGCTCTCACGAACGAAGGGGAGGGGTCGTTCGTTGTCGGTGCAGATCTCGAGGAGACGGCGCAGAATCTTCGCGATGCGATCGCCGCCGAAATCGAGAACCAGGCGATGACGACCTTGCGCGCGGTTTCCGATGCCTGGGCCTCGGACGAGTTCTTCAGCACCTTCGCGGGCGAGGAACCGCAACGGGTGGACGGTCCTCCCTATGACAGCGCCACCGCCATGACCGCGGGAGGGTCGACCACGGTCGCATGGTACACGGGAACCAACACTGCCACCTCGGACCCGCGGACGGACAAGAATGCGGTGATCGACACCAATCTGACAGTGAACTACGGCGTCCGGGCCAATGAGGATCCGCTCAAGGAGCTGGTGCAGTCCCTGGCGGCCTTCGTGGCGGCGGACTTCTCCGACGCCACGGCGACGGACGAGGAATATTACAACGCCCTGTCGACGGACATGCGCACGCTCCTGCAGCCCGAGGGGGTGGACCAGTCCGGCATCGTCGACATATCGACCGACATTGCGATTACCCACCGCACGATGTCATTGACGGACGACAGGCACGATCAGACCAGGAACAGCTATGAGGGCACCATCTCCGAAATCGAAGGCGTGGACACGGAACTGGTCGCCGCGCAGATCCTGACGCTGCAGAACAATATCGAGGTGTCCTACCGGGCTTCCGCGATCATCTACAACCTGTCTCTCTCCGATTATCTTTGATCCCGGCGTTCGGGCGTGCTTGAAAAGCACGCCCGAACAGATCGGCTTTTTCTCTTTATGATGCGCGGGAGAAGATCAGGGCCTCAGGGGCCAAGGGAGATCTTCGCGCTCAAACGGGCAATCAGGCAAATTCCGGTCACACAAAAGCCGGTGCGAAAATCGCACCGGCTTTTGCATTTCCATATGAAGAGCGAAGGGGCCGCCTGTCGCGCTGCGCGGTATCCTGCGATCAGATGAGCGCAGGGGAGACGCTCTTTCCTGTCAAACGTTCCCGGTTTCCTGAGCGGCGGCAGCTTCCGGCTGCGACCGGAGCCCTTCGGCGATGGCCCTGTTGATCCCGATGATGGACGTGAGCTTGTTGGCGTCGTCGTCCGTCATGATCGCAATCGTCTGTTTGAAAATGAACACACCCAGGGTGGCGATGTTGTTCTTGATATCCTGCGGCAGCTGGCTTTCTTCGCTGGTGGCGGATGTCACCAGGATCGTCCAGAGCTTACGGTTGTAGACGAGCGCGTCGTCCTTTTCGGCGAGTGAAGAGTCTTCCCATTCATCCTTGATCAACTGGAGCCGTGCCGCGGCTTTCATCAGCAGATTCGCTTCCAGCTCCCTGGGCGATATCGCCACCTGGCTCGTTTTCTGGTAAGCCTGCGCTGCCTGCTTGTACATGACCGATCAGCGTCCCTTCATACTCAATGAGCTTGCGTGCTTCTTTCAGTGCTTTATAAAACGCGCCGGTAATGATGTAATTACTGATCCTCGTAATATAGGGGATCGTACTCGGCGCGGCTTCCACTATATCGTTGACGAGTGTGAAGTAGTTCTCCTGAATTCTCTGCACATCTGTCGACAGATACATCAGCTGAACGGCCAGATAGACGCGTTTCGCCGGTGTATCCGCGGTGGCAGGTGTGAGAATATCCTTTTCCCGCAGAATGGGCGCCTGGCCTTCGATAAAAAGGCGGGTTCGCTGATTATCGTTGGTGATGACACTGTCACCAATAATAATCCGCTCGCCCGGTTTCAGCTCAACCTTGAGCGCCATTCCGTGACCTCCACATGCGAGTATCGACCGAATCGTTGACCAATTAGTTAACGTCCGTTGCCGGTACCTTACCGATTTTCACTGTAGTTGTTAACCGAACAGGCTCAGAACGCTCTGATCTGCCTGGTTCGCCAGCGACAGCGCCGTCGACGAAAGCTGCTGACGGGTCTGCAGCGCCAGCATGTTTGCGCCTTCTTCGTTCATGTCCGCGATGGTCAGTTTGCCTGCGCCGACTTCGAGCGTGTTGATCATGTTCTCGGTGAAATCGGTGCGCACCTCGACAGTGGAGAGGGCCGTGCCCATCGCCCTGGCCGCGGATCTGAGTTCGTCAAGAGCGGCATTGATCGCCTGAAGGGCCCGGTCGATATCCGTGTCTGTCTTGAATTCCGACGCGGCCGCCGTAAGGCCGACCGTTCCACTTGCTGTTGCGAGAGTCGGCCTGTTGAAATCCGCATTGCTGCTGCTGATATCGAAGGATACTTCTCCGATCAGGCTGATGCTTCCGCCGGAGAATGATGCGTCCAGGCCCTTGACGTTGTTCAGGAAACTCACAAAGTCACTGACCGTGGTCTCGTCGTCGATCTCGATCGATGCAGGTTCGAAGCCGTTGCCGTCGGTGACTGTGATTGTGTCGCCTGCCTGGAACCCGCCGGAGGAAATCAGCGTTGCCCCCTCGGTGAGGGCGGTAACGGTCAGGCTTGTCGTCGTGCCGCCGGTAGCGCCACCGTCAGTTGCCGTGCCGCCGCCGGTGGCATCCTTCGAAATCGCCAGCGGATTGTCGAGTCCGGACGTGATTGTGATCTGGTCGGACGTCTCGTCGAAGCTGGCGTGGATGCCGTTGAGGCCGTCCAAGGCGTCGATGTAGTCCTGTACGGTCACGATGTCCGTGCCGACCGTGAAGGAGGTGGTTCCGGAACTGTCGGTCACCGTGACAATGTCGCCGTCGGCCCAGTCTCCCAGGTCGTTCAGGTTCGACGATGCCTGCAGCCCGGTCAGGTCCAGGGTGGTCGATCCGCCGAAGAGATTGAAGGAAGACGTTCCGGTGCCGCCCGGGTCGAGATCGTCCAGATTGAGGCCGTCATCCAGGGTCGTATCGGTGAAGTCGACCGGATTGATCGTGAGGTTCGAGGTCGAATCCTCGTTGAAGATCACTTCCAGCTCATTGCCGGCACCCGAAAGAAGGTTCTTGCCCTTGTATCCGGAATCTCGGGCCATATCCTCGATCTGCTGGAGAAGATCGTTGTACTGGCTGGTGTATTGCTTGCGTTCATACTCGCTGGAGGTCTGGAGCGCCTGGTTCGCGATGGCTTTGGCCGATTCGACGAGTTTCGTGATCGACGTGATGCCCTCATCGGCCGCCCGGATCGTCTGAACTCCCTGACCCATGTTGTCGAGCAGGTTGGCCAGGTCGCTCGCCCGGTCGTTCAGGGACTGGGCCGTGAAGAACGAGTTCGGGTTGTCCAGCGCCGAGTTAACTTTCAATCCGGTCGCAAGTCGTCCTTGCGTGATCGATTGAAGGCTTGCTGTTTGCTTGAGCGACAGGAGATTGTCCCGGACCGCACTGGAAAGAACAATATCAGGCATCAGATTTCACCACGTTTCCTATTCAGCACTCGCCAAGGTGGCCTTCCAATGGAGCAAGAAGAGCCCGCGCCACTGACGTAAAACTAAATGGAAAGTTAATCGGTGATGCACTAATTAACCTGTTGTAAATGAAAGTTACCAAAAGGTTTCTTTTAAGCGATTGAAATTCAACCGAAAAATTCTACTGCATCCTGTTGGATGGATGCACCGGAAAAGGAAACGGCGGGCTTTGGGCCCGCCGTTTCCGCTTGTTTGTGCGTGATTTCGCCGTCTGACTGATTCTCGTCGACCTAGAAGAGGGACAGCACTGTCTGGTCGGCCTGCGAGGCGAAGGACAGGGATGTCGAGGCAAGCTGCTGACGGGTCTGAAGAGCCAGCAGGTTCGCACCTTCCTCGTTCGTATCGGCCAGGGTCAGAAGGCCGGCGCCTTCCTGCAAGGTGTTGATCATCGTCTTGGTATAATCCTGACGGATCTCCACCGTGGACAGGTTGGTCCCGAATTCGGACGCCTGGGAGCGCAGGTTGGACAGGGCGGTATTGATACGGTCGACGACCCGGTTGATGTCGTTGTCCGTCGCAAAGCCGCTGTCGCTCAGAGCCTGGAGGGTGATGCCGTCCGTGTCCGCGACGAAGCCGGCGGACGCGAAGTCGTCGTTGTCGCTTGTCAGGGCCAGATCCGTTTCAGAGGTGATGTTGAACTTACCCGAACCGGAGTCGAAGGAAGCAGACACACCATTGAAATCGTTTACGAAATCCTTCAGATCGGCGACCGTTGTGTCGTCTTCGATTTCCAGGGCGCCCAGCTCATAGCCATTGCCGTCGGTCAGCGTCAGGGTGTCGCCGACTGCAAAGGAACCGGTGTCGCTGAGGAGCTGCGTCGACGCGGTCAGAGCGTTGGCATCGAATGCGAAGGCCCCGAGAGTGGCCGTCACCGAGCCGTCGGTGACGTGGAAATCCTCGTCACTGTAGACGGAGAGTTCCCCGGTGTTGTCATCGAATTCGGCCCGAACGCCGGCGATGTCGTTGAAGGAATCCACGAGATCCTGAACGGTCGCACCGGCCGTCAGGCTGCCTGCGCCTGCAAGCGCTGCGGGAGCGGTGCCGGTGTCGTCCACGAAGGAAAGAGTGGTCGTGGAGGAGATCGCGTTGGAGTCAGACAGGACAGAGCTGGAATTCAGGGTAGACGTACCGTCGGTCAAGGTGATCGTCGTCTTGCCGCCCTGAAGCTGGAAGGACGTGGCGCTTCCCTGGCCTTCAGCAAGGTCGGACAGGTTCAGACCGGTCGAAAGCGTGGTGTCTGTATAATCGACCGCTTCGATCTTCAGCTTGGACGTGGCGTCTTCGTTGAAGATGGTGGTCAGGTCGTTGCCGTCGCCGGCCAGCAGGTTCTTGCCCTTGTAGGAGCTGTCCTTCGCCACGTCTTCGATCTGCTCGAGCAGGTCGTTGTACTGTTCGGCGAATCTCTTGCGCTCGTACTGGCTCTGGGTCTGCAGCGCCTGGTTGGCTTTCGCTTTCGCGGTTTCGACCAGGTCGGTAACGGTCTGGATGCCCTTGTCCGCGGCCTTGATGGTCTGCAGGGACTGGCCCATGTCATCAAGCAGGTTGGACAGATCGCTGGCGCGGGAGCTCAGGCCGGAGGCGGTGAAGAAGCTGTTCGGATTGTCCAGCGCGGAATTGACCTTGAGGCCGGTAGCCAGTTTGTTCTGGACGCCGGACATCAGGTCTGCGGTGGATTGAAGAGTAAGAAGGTTCTGCCGTACGGCAGCTGACAGGGTAATGTCCTGCATCTGATTATCCCTTTCCTGGGTCACAAATTCTTCTGCTCGTCCTGAGCAGGTTGATTAGGATCATCTCCTGTTAACCCTAATCATTGGTTAACTGCATCGCACTATAGGGTTAACGAGGCGTTAACTGACTGGAAAGATATGGGAAATTCAGCGGTAAACCGGGAAGGGGAGGCGGTGGACGGGAAACGAAAAAAGGCGGGCCTGAGCCCGCCTTTCCCGTCTTGAAAGCTTTTCGAGTGCTTAGAAGAGACGCAGAACGTTCTGATCCGCCTGTGCTGCGAAGGACAGCGAGGTGGATGCCAGGCTCTGGCGCGTCTGCAGTGCCAGAAGGTTTGCACCTTCTTCGTTGGTGTCGGCCAGGGTCAGCTTGCCGGCACCTTCTTCAAGCGTGTTGATCATGTTCTTGGTGAAGTCCTGACGGTTCTCAACGATCGACAGGTTGGTACCGAATTCGGACGCCTGTGTGCGAAGGTTGGACAGTGCGGAGTTCATACGACCAATGACACGGTTGATGTCGCTGTCCGTAGCAAAGCCGCTGTCGGCGATGGCGGAGATATTGATGCCATCGGAATCTGCCACGAAGCTCGCCGCCGCGAAGTCGTCATTGTCACTTGTCAGCGACAGGTCAGTTTCGGACGTGATCGTCAGTTTGCCCGAACCGGTGTCGAAGGATGCGGACACACCATCGAAATCGTTGACGAAGTCCTTGAGGTCATCGACCGAGGTATCGTCTTCGATTTCCAGAGAACCGAGCTCGTAGCCGTTGCCGTCGGTCAGCGTCAGGGTGTCGCCGACTGCAAAGGAACCGGTTTCATTGAGGAGCTGTGTCGTTGCTGTCAGTGCGTTTGCATCGAATGAGAACGCGCCGAGAGTGGCTGTCACGGAACCGTCAGTGATGTGGAAATCTTCGTCGCTGTAGACGGTGAGTTCCCCGGTGTTGTCGTCGAATTCGGCACGAACGCCGGCGATGTCATTGAAGGAATCAACGAGATCCTGAACCGTCGCGCCGGCCGTCAGGCTGCCTGCGCCTGCAAGCGCTGCGGGAGCGGTACCGGTATCGTCCACGAAGGAAAGAGTGGTCGTGGAGGAGATCGCATTGGACTCAGACAGGACAGAGCTGGAATTCAGGGTAGACGCACCGTCAGTCAACGTGATCGTGGTCTTGCCGCCCTGAAGCTGGAAGGACGTGGTTGCGCCCGTGCCTTCTTCGAGTTCGGAAAGGTTCAGACCGGTCGAGAGGCCGACGTTGGTGTAGTCGACGGCGCCAACGGTCAGTTTCGAAGTCGAATCTTCGTTGAAGATCGCCGTCAGGTCGTTGCCGTCGCCGGCGAGCAGGTTCTTGCCCTTGTAGGAGCTGTCCTTGGCCAGGTCTTCGATCTGCGTGAGCAGTTCGTTGTACTGGCTTGCAAACTGTTTGCGCTCGTACTGGCTCTGGGTCTGCAGTGCCTGGTTTGCCTTCGCCTTGGCGGATTCAACCAGATTGGTGATGCTGCTGATGCCTTCGTCGGCAGCCTTCAGCGTCTGAACGACCTGACCCATGTCATCAAGCAGAGTGCTGAGGTCGTTTGCCCGCGCGTTCAGGCCGGAAGCCGTGAAGAAGTTGCTCGGGTTATCCAGCGCGGAGTTCACCTCCAGACCAGTGGCCAGTTTGTTCTGGACGCTGGACATCATGTCAGCCGTAGACTGCAGGGAGGAGAGGTTTGCGCGAACTGCGCTGGAAAGAGTTACGTCACCCATTGTGTGTCCTTTCTAGGAATACAAAATACATGGACCCTTCCTGGATCCAGGGGGCATAGAACGGCCGGCGGGTGTAAGGAAATCTAAACAAACGTGGTTAGCGTGTATTAACCTTAATGCAGAGTAAATAGATGTCTTCAGTAATCGTTCCTGCTGTTCCTGTGTCTATATTTTGATGATGGAGTTTTTTACGACTGAAATCTTTCAGCAGCGCGGCGGGCAATGGATGATCGCACTGCGGTTCCGCAGCCGGCCGGGGCAGGGGCTGCTGAGCGGGCATCCTTTAATGTATGCGGGAAGCGGGCTTGGCCGGAGAGTGAGCTGTTCCGTATTGACGGGAGGTGTTGAAACTTGCCGCGACCGCCCTGAGGCGGAAGGCTGCTTTCCAAAGGGAGGCAGGGCAAGAAGACGGAAACGGCCTGGGAAAAGGGAGGCGTGCTGCGATTGTCTCGCAGCGCCGTGTCAGACGACCAGTTGAACCGGTTTTCCGGTCTGGCTTGGCTGACTTTCTTCCATGGTCCTGGAATAGGCCCGGAGACGCAGGAGGGTTTCGCTCGGGATCTGTCGCACGATCTGGCCGGTGTCGGTGTTCGTCGCGACATAGACCAGACTCTCGCTGTCCGGATCGATGATGTTGCGGCGCTCAAGCCGGGGGGTGACGGGATCGGCCTGATTTTTCTGATCGCGGGCATTGTTGGCAGCCCGCTGGCCGTCGCTGCCCTCGTCAGCGGGGCTGACGGTGGCTTCTCTCGGCAATTCGGTTTTTGCGGCGGGAGCGTTCCGTTCTGGAGCCCGCGTAACCGGCGTGATCGCCGTATACGTCGGCGATGGCGGCCGGGCCAGTCCCGTGTCCATCATCTTGTCTCCGGGTTGCTCGATACAGATACCCAATTAAAGACAAGATAACGCAGCGGAATAAAACTTCCGTTAATGAATTGGTTAGGATTTTACCTGTCGGCTTTTAATTGTTTCCGGCCGCGCCTGATTCGGGGTCGCACGGCTCGCGCTTTTGCCGGTATTCTAACGGTTCTTCCCCAGACATGTAAGACGGCCCGGCCTGCAGGCTCCTTCGGGCAAGGGGAGACGGCATCTCTCGTGGGCGCCGGGGCACCTGAAGACTCTGAAGAGCCTAAAGAGACTGGTTGACGGCGATGCCATGCGCCATCTTGGGGCCGCTCGGAGCCGAGCCGTTGCGCCCGTAAGTCGTCGGGGCCGTCGCGTTCCTGGCGCCGGCCACCTTGGCGACGGTGGCGACAATGTTGCCGGCCACATCGCGGGCGGTGGAAAGCACCGCCAGATTGATCCGCAGGACAGGCTGGAATTCGCCGTGCTGGCGGCGCAGGGCCTGGGTCGCGGCCGGCGCGAGATTGCCAAGGGCCACCGCATGGTCTTTCGCGGTCATCATGCCGCGCGTGTATTCATGGATAAGGCGGGCCTTGTCGGCCTGAAGTTCGCCGGCATCCTGCAACTTGCCGGCCCGCACCAGGTCGGTTTCCATTTCAATGACGGACAACAGGGCTTCCATGGTGCCGGAAAGGGCCGTGCAGAAGGTTTCCGCATCCTGGGGACTCGTCGGCCGTTCCAGGGAAAACGGGAAGGTCGTGGTTTCCGGTTGAGCTGTCATCTGGCCCCCTCCTGTAAAGAAAGCAATTCGCGTTCCACGCTATCGGCCAGTCCGATGCCGCCGTTTTCGGCGATGGTGCGTGCATATTCGTCGATCAGAAGGCTCTGCCAGGCATCCGCCCCGTGGCCGCTGCCCCATGTGCCACCCTGGTCGAGGCCGGTGAACATGTTCTGGAGCATGGTGTTCAGGAAAACAGCCTCGAATTCCTTGGCCGCCTTGCTGGCCGAAGTCCTGTCATTCGGGTCGACGCCCTTGATCGTGTCCAGCGGATTGCGCTGGCCGGTGCTTGCGGCCTGCGGTGTCGTCATCTGCGCGAGCATCACAGCACCTCGATTTCTGCCTGCAGGGCGCCGGACGCCTTGATGGCCTGCAGGATGGAGATCATGTCCCTGGGGCCGATGCCGAGGGCGTTCAGCCCGTCGACCAGCTGTTTCAGGGTGACGGTTTCGGGAACGATCGCGAGTTTCGCCTCGTCGTCCTCGTTGACGGACACCTCCGAGCGCGGCACCACGACGGTCTCTCCGTCGGAGAACGGCAGCGGCTGGGAGACCTGGGGCGTTTCGGCGATGGTCACGGTCAGGTTGCCCTGGGCAACGGCGACCATGGACACCTTGACGTCCTGACCCATCACGATGATCCCGGAGTTCTCGTCAATGACGATGCGGGCGGCAAGGTCGGGTTCAACGATCAGCTGTTCGATGTCGGTCAGAAGGTCGACGATATTGCCGTCATAGCGTTGCGGCAGATCGAGGCGCACCGTGGCCGGGTCGAGAGGTTCGGCGGTCGGCATGCCGATGAGCTCGTTGATGGACAGTGCGATCCGCCGCGCCGTGGTCAGGTCCGGATTGCGCAGCGCCAGGCGCAAGGTGGTCAGGGAAGCGAGCTTGAAATCCAGTTCGCGCTCGACCAGTCCGCCGTTGGCGATGCGTCCGGCTGTCGGAACGCCCCGGACAACGGAGGCGGCGTCGGCCTGAACCGAAAAGCCGCCGATGGCGACCGAACCCTGCGCGATGGCATAGACCTCGCCGTCGGCGCCGACGAGCGGGGTGACGAGAAGCGTGCCGCCCTGAAGCGACTCCGCGTCGCCGAGGGCGCTGACATTGACGTCGATGCGCGTGCCCTGTGTGGAAAAGGGCGGCAGATTCGCGGTGACCATGACTGCGGCCACCGTGTCCGTATTCAGATCGACATTGCGGGTGTTCACACCGAGCCGTTCCAGCATCGCCTGCAGGCTCTGCTGGGTGAAAGGCGAATTGTTGAGGGAGTCGCCCGTGCCGTTGAGGCCGACGACAAGCCCGTATCCGATAAGCTGGTTTTCCCGGATACCCTCGAAATCGGCAATATCCTTGATGCGGGAGGCGGCAAGCGCAGGTGTCAGGACAATGGATGCCCCGATGACAAGGGCTGCGGCGGCGCAGGCGATCCGCGCGCACCAACGGGAAGTCTTTTCACCCAAATTTCGCATTGCTGTTTCTTGCCCGTTTTCCCGATCCGGCGACTGTTGCCGGTCACACATTCTGGTCTTGCGTAATGCGAGAGCCGTGCCAACTTCAGGAAGCTTGTGGTTCTTTCGATTAAATTGCCCGGATTCTCCTTTGTTTTCCGGTATGGTTGCAAGCATATCCACGTAAATTTGCCGATCCGGGTAAAGAATATGCGTTTGCGGGGCGGCAAATATTGCCCAATGCGCAAGGACTCATTTACCCTTACCGGCAGAATTTGACGGGCAGGGGATTCAAACCCTTAGTTGGACCGGAAAAGAAAATGCGTATTACAGGCAATAAACCGATCACCGGGGTCCAGGGGAAAAGCTCGAAAAAGCGGAGCTCCTCCGGAGCGGAGGGTTTCGCTCCGGATCTGGGCGAGGAAGTCTCCCAGTCCGCGCCGACCGCCGGCGGGGCCGGGATCCAGGGGATGGATGCGCTTCTGGCGCTGCAGGAAGTCGATGAGGTTGCCGAGCGCCGGTCCCGGGCGGCGAAGCGCGGTCACGGGCTGCTGAATTCTCTTGAGGCCATCCGCGCCGACCTGCTCGGCGGACATGTTTCCGAAGAGCGGCTGGAGAGGCTTGCGCAGGATGTTTCCCGACGCCAGTCCAGCGGCGATCCCGACGTCGATTCCGTGATGGAGGAGATCGAATTGCGCGTCAAAGTCGAATTGGCGAAGCTCGGCCGATTCCTCGACTGAGGCGTCCCGAGGACGTAGGGAATATGCACCAATTTCCGGGCAACCTTACGCAACGGATTGAAACATTTGCTATTTCCGCGTTTTTATTTTTTCAAAATGGACCGTTGTCGGTTGAAGGATGCGGCTATATATTGCGCCCGGCCTAACGGTAATCCGGAGCTATCGATGACGGTTGAAATAGAGTCTGACTACCGACCCTCGGAAGACGAGCCGTTCATGAATGACAGGCAGCGGGAATACTTTCGCAACAAGCTGCTTGCCTGGAAAGAGGACATCCTGAGGGAGAGCAAGGAAACGCTCACCAACCTTCAGGAAGAGAGCCAGAATCATCCCGACTTTGCCGACCGTGCGTCGTCCGAAACGGATCGCTCGATCGAGTTGCGCGCGCGTGACCGGCAGCGAAAGCTGATTTCGAAAATCGACGATGCGCTGGAACGTATTGTCGACGGGAGCTACGGCTATTGCGAGGAGACGGGCGAACCGATCTCCCTGCGGCGCCTTGAGGCCCGGCCGATCGCAACCTTGTCGATCGAGGCACAGGAAGCGCATGAACGCCGGGAAAAGGTCTACCGGGACGACTGACTTGCGAACAATGACAGGCCGCCGCAAAGACGGTGGAGGATGTGACTTCAAACCTTCCCCATCGCGGGAAGGTTTTTTGTTTCCGGAAGAGGAGCCCGTCGCGGACATGCGCCCGGCGGGTCTGCGCCGGCCCATGCGGACCGGGCGCGCACCGGTGCGGGATCAGCCGGCGATCTTGTCCGCCATGACAGAGATCGTGCGAACGTAAACTCCGGCCTTGTTCCACTTCTGCAGGACCTTGTAGTTCGCGGTTCCCGGGCCCCAGCCCTGATCGCGACGCCAGCCGTGCTTTGCCAGATAATTTGCCGTGGAGGCCAGAACATCGGGGATCGACCGGATCAGATCGCGGCGGCCGTTGCGGTCATAGTCGACGGCGTATTTGACATAGGACGATGCGAGAAACTGGGTCTGGCCGAGTTCACCCGCCCAGGCCCCCTTCATTTCGGCCGGGGTCATGTCGCGCCGCTGGACGATGGTCAGGGCGGCGACCAGCTCGTTGGTGAAAAATGCCGAGCGACGGCAGTCGTAGGCGAGGGTTGCCAGAGACTGGAGCACGGGCATGTTGCCGGAAAAGCTGCCATAGTTGGTTTCCAGACCCCAGATCGCCAGAATCACCGGTGCCGGAACGCCGTATTTCCGTTCGATACCCCTGAAGATTCGTGCGTAGGTCTTGCCGAGTTTCTGGCCGCGCCGGATCATCGCGTTGTTGACCCGCTTGGCATAGAACTGCTCGAAGCTCAGCTTGAAGGACTTCTGCCCGCGGTCCAGCCGGATCACCTTGGAATTGTAGCTGACATTCTGAAGGGCTGGCTTCACGACCCTCGGTTTCAGGCCATGGCGGGCGGACTGAGCGATGAAGTCGTCACGCCAGGCCTCGAATCCGCCGGGACCGTTGCCGCAGGACGCTGCCGAGGCGGTGAGGGGGAAAACAAGAAAACATCCAAGAAAAACATATATGAAAAGGCGCATGAGGGCTCCGCTAGCTCCGATATACCGCCGGTCATATTAGCTCAAATTCGCCTTGCGTCATCAACTCTGTTGTCGGGGCCGGAACAGTTTCGGCCAAGCGCACGGCGCTGTGCCGGAGCGCCGGTGGGGCAGGGATTGCGTCAGGGATCGTGTCTGATGACTGCGCAAGCACGATAAGCGTCGATGTCACGTGGCTCGGAATCGGGAAAACAATCAGGCTTTATACCATGGAGATCTTTTCAGCCGGCAAGGAAGGCGGGCGTCGGCTGGAACCGTCGACCATGTGCCGCGACCGGGGTCGGCCCGCGATTGTCCGGGGCCTGTCCCGCTGTTTGTCAAAAAAGAGAACGGGCATGGTGCTCGGGGAGCGAGACACCATGCCCGTTGTCAGCCGGAACGTTGGGCGCTTCTAGAACACGCCGCCCGCACCGGCCGGGGGAACTTCGGATCACGGGCCCCTGATTGTGGGGTGAAGGGGCCCGTGGTCCGACCGGGTGCCGGATCAGAACGGCAGCAGGATATCCAGGACCTGGTTGCCGACGCGCGGCTGCTGGACATCGGATATCTGGCCGCGGCCGCCATAGCCGATGCGGGCCTCGGCAATCTGTTCGCTGGCGATGCGGTTGTTGGCGGTGATGTCTTCCGGACGGACGATACCGGCGACGATCAGCTCGCGGACCTCGAAGTTGACGCGAACCTCCTGGCGGCCCTCGATCACCAGATTGCCGTTGGGCAGGACCTGGGTGACGACGGCGGCCACGGTCGTCTGCAGCGTTTCGTTGCGGTCGACGCTGCCGTCGCCCTCGAAACTGGAATTGCTGTTGGTGTTGGCCAGATCGCTGGCAGCAGTGCTGGCCGGCAGGAAGATCGTGTCGATGGCCGTGCCCAGTGCGCCGCCGACGCCGGCGCCGCTGCTTTCCGAGCGGCTGCGCTCGGTCTTGTTTTCAATTTCGGCCTGATCGTCGATGGTGACCACAACGGTCAGGATGTCACCGACCTGACTGGCGCGCTGATCCTTGAAGAAGGCGCGGCTGCCGGACTGCCATAGCGAATTGGGATTGTAATGCGCCTGTTGCGGTTCCGGCATGGGCATCTGCACGGGTCGGTAGCCCGGGGTGGTGGTCGGATCCTGAATGGCGTTCAGGACAGGTTGCTGACCGACGTTGGCCAGCTTGTCGGCGGTGCCGCATCCGGCTGCGAGAGCGCTCAGCGCGATGCTCGCCAGGAAGTGTCTTGGAAGAGAAATGAGCATCAGTTGATCTCGCTGTTCAAGCTTGCAATGACAGGATTGGCGGCATGGACGCGTACTTGACCGCGGGAGGAAACAATTGCCGGGACGATGCGCCGGGAATGAAGGTTCATGACGTCAATGACGTCACCCTTGGCGCCGTCATCCATGGCCTGGGCGCGGGACGTCAGTTTCATGCCCGCCATTTCATAGGTCACGGTGACCTTTTCCCCGCGGCTGATCAGGATCGGGCTGCGGAAGTCGTTGCGGGTCAGGGGCGCATTGGGGCGCAGGCCGGTCCGCGCTTCCTTGCCGGCAATTTCATCTGCATCCAGAATTGCGCCCGCGGGCACCTTGTTGCGCGGCAGGCGGATGATGGCGACATCGTCTTCGTTGAGAATGTCGCCGCGGCGAAGCGGCTGCGCCAGGGTCGCCACCTCGATCATTTCGACCGCCGTGCCGCTCAGGGTCACGGGACGGGTGCCGTGTTCGACGGCCACCGAGATATTGAGGGTGAAGCGCCCGCTGGACTGGGACCAGTCGACCCGGTCGATCCGTACGGGATCGCTTATCTTGGGGTCGGCCAGGATCTCGTCAGGCGCCTGAACCAGCCGCACGTCGAGACTGTCGGCGTCGATACCGGCATTGCGCTCGGCAAGTGCGGAGCGAACCAGGACTTCCAGCCTGTCCCGGTCGAAGCGTGTCGCACCCCGATGAACGACAACCGTGCGCAGTCCGTCGGTGCTGGCAAATTCGAGGCCCGCCGCGCGGGCGCGGGCCGCGACCACATCCGCGTCGACGTTGCCGGAGGTCCCCATGTCCGGTGAGCGGAAGAGGGGCTTTGAGCCCAGCAGGCCGGCGTTTGAATAGAAGTCGCCAACGGTCACGATCTCCGACAGGGTGAGAACCTGTGAGCGCAGGACCGGACGATCTTCGGCCAGCGACATTCCGCCGGCAAGACCAGCCAGCAGGAGAGCCATCACGGCAGTGAGAAGGTGTTTCATCATCTCGGCCTTCCGTTCCTAGCGCAGGTTGGTGGTCGTGGAGTACATCTCGTCGGCTGCCTGGATGATCTGGGAATTCATCTCGTAGGCACGCTGGGCCGAGATCAGATCCGCGATTTCCGTCACCGCGTCCACATTGGCCATTTCCAGAAAATACTGTGCGACGCTGCCGAAGCCGTCGTCGCCGGGATCGCCGGTTTCCGGCGCGCCGCTGGCATCGGTTTCACGGAAGAGGTTGTCGCCGATGGCCTCGAGACCGGCCGTGTTGACGAATCTGACCAGCTGGACCTGGCCGAGCTGGACAGTGTTGCCCGCCTGATCGACCCCCTGAACCTCGCCGGTGTTGGAGATGGTGATGTCCAGGGTGGTTTCCGGGATGTTGATACCGGGATTGACGGTATAGCCGTCAACCGTCACGAGCTGGCCGTCGGCGTCCCGCTCGAAAGAGCCGTCCCGGGTATAGACCGTGGTGCCGTCGGGCATGTCGATCTGGAAGAAGCCCTCGCCACGGATTGCCAGATCGAGCGACTTTCCGGTCTGTTCCAGCGAGCCCTGGGACATGATGCGGGTGGTGGAAGCCAGCTTGACGCCGGAGCCGATCTGAATGCCGGTCGGAACAATCGTTCCCGCATCGGATGTCTCCGTGCCCATGCGGCGCAGGTTCTGGTAGAGCAGATCCTGAAAATCCGCCCGCTGCTTCTTGAACCCGGTGGTACGCATGTTGGCGACGTTGTTCGAGATGACCTCGACGTTCAGTTCCTGGGCCTTCATGCCCGTCGCGGCGATATGGAGTGCTTTCATGTTCTTCTTCCTCGATGCCGCTTAGGCCTGAAGTTTTCCAAGGGTGCCGATCGCCTGACGGCGCAACTCGTCCAGGTCGTTCACGACCTTGGATGTGGCGTCATAAGCGCGGGTGACCTCGATCAAGCGGGTCACTTCCGTGATCCCGTAGACATTCGAGCCCTCGATGGCTCCCTGAACCATGCGCACTTCGGCAGCAGGAATGGGATTTTCTCCGGCGAACAGGGTGTCGCCGACTTTCTCCAGGGTGCGGACGTCTTCGAAGTCGACGACCCTGATCTTGCCGCGGATACCCTGTTCGGTGGCGATGGTTCCGTCCTTGGCGATCTCAACCTGGCCGTCTTCGACGGAGATGGTGATCGGGCCCGCATCGGTCATGACCGGCCGGCCTCCGGTGGTGATGAGCTGTCCGTTCGCATCCAGACCGAAGGCGCCTGAGCGGGTATAGGCTTCCGTGCCGTCGTCCATCTGCACGACGAAGAACCCGTCGCTGTTCAGGGCGAGATCGAACTCGTTGCCGGTCAGCTTGATCGAACCGTGTTCGAAATTCGTCCGCGTCGTGAACATGTCCGTGTAGGAAATCTCGCGATCCTGCGGCAGGAAAGCGGACCCGTCTGCGACCGGCATGAGATATTCAGTGAAATGCAGATTCTGCGACTTGTATCCGGATGTGTTGATGTTCGCCATGTTGTTGGCGACCACATCGAGATGGTGGCGCAAGTTCGATTGCCTCGACAAGGCGACTAGTTGAGCGTTCTCCATTGCGAACGGTTCCCTTCATGCTCCCCGAAAAGCCGGCCGATCTCCCCAGATCCGCTGGCTCGTTAAGGTTAATGCACACAGCGTGCCAGTTTTTAAATCGTTGGGAAATCTGGGTAAAAGCCAAAGGGGGCGGATGCATGCGGCAAGAGATTCCGGCAGAACTTAACCAGTTGGCAATATTTGCCCGGTGACTCGCGCCAATGTGCCGACACTTAATCGTTAACCACTCGTTAACCATTAACTCTTTAGTAATAATTAGCGCGCGCGAGCGCCAGCAGATGCGGAGTGCGGAATGGCGGACGAAAATGCCGCGGGCGACGACGAAGAAGACGCTGCTGCCGGCAGTGGCAAGGGCGGCAAGAAGAAGCTGTTGCTGTTTGGCGGCATCGGCGTGGCTGTTCTGGCCGTTGCGGGCGGGGCCGGCTATTTCTTCCTGATGGGAGGCGACAGCCCGGCGCCGACGCCGGGTGAGCCGGATCCGCTTCAGGAAGTGCAAAAGCCGGTGGTGTTTTACGACCTGCCGGAAATGACCGTCAATCTGGCGACCGACGGGCGTTCCACCTATCTCAAGGTCCGGATCGCCCTGGAAGTCGAAAACCGCGGGATGATCGACCAGATCCAACCGTATCTGCCGCGTATTCTGGATGCGTTCCAGATTTATTTGCGCGAGCTGCGCCCTGCGGACCTGGAAGGGTCTGCCGGTCTGTTCCGTCTGAAGGAAGAATTGCTCAGGCGGATCAATCTGTCGGTCTATCCGGCAAAGGTTGAAGGGGTGCTGTTCAAGGAAATCCTTGTTCAGTAGGGACTAATGGCTGATATCGAAGAAGACGACCTGTCCGAAGAGGACATGGCCGATGCCTGGGGAGCTGCCCTTGCCGAGCAAGGTGCGGCCGGCGAAGAGGACGATGATCTGGCTGCTGCCTGGGGGGCTGCCCTGGAAGAGCAGGGGGCCGGCGGTTCCGACGATATGGCGGCCCAATGGGCGGCCATGATCGACGACAGCGAGCCGGATCTTGAAAACGCCACCAGAGGCGCCGACCGTGTTCTCAACCAGGAGGAAATCGACAACCTTCTCGGCTTCAACATCGAGGACACGATCGCCGGTGACCAGAGCGGTATCCGTGCGCTGATCAACTCGGCGATGGTCTCCTACGAGCGTCTGCCGATGCTCGAAATCGTGTTCGACCGGCTCGTGCGCCTGACGACCACTTCCCTGCGCAATTTCACTTCGGACAATGTCGAGGTGTCGCTGGATTCCATCAGTTCCGTCCGGTTCGGCGATTACCTGAACTCCATCCCCCTGCCGGCCATTCTGGGGGTGTTCAAGGCCGAGGAATGGGATGGTTTCGGTCTGATCACGGTTGAGTCGAGCCTGATCTATTCGATCATCGACGTGCTGCTCGGCGGCGGGCGGGGCACGTCCGCGGTCCGCGTGGAGGGGCGTCCCTATACCACAATCGAGACGGGTCTCGTTCAGCAGATGGTGGCGCTGATCCTGCAGGACGCGGAGCAGGCCTTCGCGCCGCTGTCTCCGGTTCACTTCAATCTCGAACGGCTCGAGACCAACCCGCGTTTCGCGGCGATCTCCCGCCCGGCGAACGCCGCGATCCTCGTCGAGTTGAGGATCGACATGGAAGATCGGGGTGGATCGGTCGAGATCATGATGCCCTATGCAACGCTGGAGCCGATCCGCGATCTGCTCCTGCAGATGTTCATGGGCGAGAAGTTCGGCCGCGATCCGATCTGGGAAGGCCATCTGGCCTCGGAAATCCATGCGGCGCAGGTCGAGGTCGATGCGGTCCTTTACGAAACCTATCTGCCGCTGGGGCGGATCCTGAGCCTGGATGTCGGTCAGACGCTGCTGTTCGACGTGAGCCCTTCCGACCCCGTGACAATCAAATGCGGCAATGTTCCTCTCACGGAAGGAACACTCGGGAAAGTGGACGACTCCATTTCCATTCGTGTCGCAAAGAACTTGCGCAAGCCCAAGATGACCCTGGCAGCATTCGAGCGCGCCATGCAAAGCGAAATGGAGAACTGATGACCACCTTGCCATTGGGAATGATTATCGAGGGGCTGGTGGCCGTTCTGTTGCTGATCACGATCGGTTACTGCTGGATGCTCAACAAACGCCTGCAACGGCTGCGCGCCGACGAACAGGTGCTGCGGGCGACCATTTCGGAGCTGATGACGGCCACGGAAATCGCCGAACGGGCGATCCTTGGCCTGAAGAGCACCGCCGCGGATGCGGACAAGACCCTCGGCACGCGCCTCAAGCAGGCGGAGACCATGTCGCATACCCTGGCCGACCAGCTGGGCGAGGGCGAGAGGGTCTTTACCCGCATCAGCCAGATCGCGGAGGCGGCCCGCTCGGCGATGCCGCAGCGGGAAAGTACGCCCCGCGGCGAGGCCTATGCGGTGCAGCCGCCCGAGACACAGCCGGGCTATGCGCCGGCGGAGCAGGCCTATGCGCCCGCCGCCCATTATCCCGGACCAGTGACAGCGGAGCATGAGCCTGACCGCAAGCGCAGCCGGACGTCCGATATCCGCAGCGCGGCAGCGGAAGCAACGGCCCGTCTGGAAGAGTTTCGCAGGCGAAAGGGCGCTGCGGCATGAATCTGAGACTGCTGCCTTTGCTGGGGATTTCGGCGAGCGCCCTGCTTGCGCTGAAGCTGCTCGGCCTCGTGCTGGGGGCGGACAGCGGCAATCTTCCCATCAACGGGGCAGTCGCGCAGGAAACTGCCGCCAGCGATGAGGCCGGTGGAGCCGATGCGCCGCCTGCGATGCCGGATGACGGCGCGCCGCCGCCACCGCCGGGAGGCGAGCTTCCGGACCAGCCGGTCTTGCCGAACAGTCTTGAAATCGGCGGGTCCGCCGCCGAACGGGCGGTTCTGGAAAGTCTGGGAAAGCGGCGGGAAGACCTTCAGCAACAGGAAGGTCAGCTGGATCTGCGTGAAAAGCTCCTCCAGGCGACGGAAGAACGCATCCAGAAGCGGGTGGACGAACTGAAGAAGCTGGAACAGCGGATCGAAGCGGCCGTCGGAGAGAAGGAAAAGCAGGAAAAGGCGGAGATTGCCGGACTTGTGACCATGTATGAAAGCATGAAGGCCAAGGATGCCGCCCGCATCTTCGATCGTTTGAGTCTTCCCATCCTCCTCAAGGTGGTCCGCCAGATGAAGCCACGGAAAATGGCCGATATCCTGGCCCGCATGTCCGGTGAGTCGGCGGAAAGGCTGACCGTTGCCATTGCCGGTGATCCCGATGCAGCCGCACAAGCGCCAAGGCCGACGCAGACCCGGGCTTCCGTGCCGGGCAGCCTGCCGAAAATCCCGTCAAACTGAGTGAATTACGTGTATTTGGACCGGTCGCGTAAGGGCACGTTAAGAACAGAAAACTAATAATGGTGTGTTGGCGTTATTCGAGGACAGAACAACTTGCCGGGACTATTCCTGACCATTGGTAAAAGCTGCCATTGCGCCCTTACGGGTGGATGGCGGGCGCTTTCGCGTCCGATCGCGGCTGCTGCCTGGTTGTGCCTGGCCATGATGTTCTGTGCCGGAATTGCCCCGCTCAGGGCCCAGTCGCTCGAGCCGGTGGATGTCGATGTTTCCCAGAAGGACGGATACGGCCGGATCGTCCTGACCTTCAAGGACCGGACGCTGCTGCCGATCTACGATGCGGTGATCACCGGCGGCGTGTTGCGGATTTCCTTCGAGGAGCCGATCGACATCAATGTCGACGACGTGCCGCTCGACCTCAAGAACTACGTTGCCATCGCCCGCCGCGATCCAGACGGCAGCGCCATCCGGTTTGCCCTGAAGAACCAGTTCAAGATCAATACGCTGGAAGCTGGCGAAAAGCTGTTCGTTGATATCCTGCCTCTCAACTGGCAGGGCCTGCCGCCGGGACTGCCCGATGACGTGGTGCGGGAACTGGCCAAGCGCGCCGAGGCGGCCATGCGCAAGGTGCGTGCCCTGGAACAGGCGCGGCTGAAGGTGCAGGAAGGTCCGGAAGTGACCCTCCATGTGGGGGAACACCCGACCTTTACCCGGCTCGTCTTCGACTGGTCAATCAAGTTCGATACCGCATTCGTGCGCGAGAACGACATCATCAAGGTGACGTTCAATCACCCGGCACAGCTGGATATCTCCCACCTGCGCGCGCATCTTCCCCAGGGGGTGATCGATGCGACCTCCTTCCTGGATCAGGGCAAGCTGAAGTTCCTGATGCGCATCGAGCCGTCCGTGGATATCCGCGCCTTCCGTGAAGAGCAGACCTATGTCATTGACATAACTCCGGAGAACATGACGGCGAACGATCCGGCCAACGCCATGATCAACAGGGAACTGTCGGTCGAGGACAACGAGAACCGGAAGGACATGATCACCGCCCCCGGTCTCAGGGACACGCGCGAGGTGAAGAACCCCCGCGGACGGCCGTCGGCCGGTCCGGCGACCACCGCAGGCAGTGGCATCCTGAAGGAATCCACGGCCGACGATTCTCCCGCCTATACCGTTGTTCCACTGACGCCGGCCCCAGGCAATCAGGGCGCAGCCCTGCCGGACGGCGGGGAACCGGCGGCGGGCACCCTCGATCTTACGCTCGCGATTCCGACTGACGGGCCGCAGGGACCGCAGCTGGCGATGGTGCCCCGGTCCAAACCGGCCGCGGCGGCCGAAACCGGTCCGGAGACGCGGGAGCTGGCGATCAAAACGCTTCGCGCGCCGGAGCTGGTCGCGTCCGTCCTTCCGGATGTTGCTGTGAAAGACTTTCATCCCTCCAACGATCTGATCACTTCAGCCATTCCCGCTCCGGACGGAGAGCCCCGTGCTGGAGGCCTGCCGGTGGCGAAACCGGTCAGAACCGTGCAGGCGGCCCCCGAGGCGGGAGCTCCGGTTGCCCCGGAAGCCATGCCGTTGTCCGGTCAGGCTCCGGAGGACATTGAGGAAGAGGAGTTCATCCGCCAGGGGCCGATGCTCGACCTTTCCACGCAGCAGATCGCGCCCCCCCGGTCTCAAGAGCAAAACCAGGGCGCGGCGCAGGACGAAAACGGAACCATTCCGACCATGCAGCCCGCCGGGTTGACGGAACAGGCGGGCCAGGGCACAGCCTCTTCGCCCGGCGATCCGGTGCAGATGCAGGATGGCACGGGGCTTGGCGGTTCTGACGTGCCGGCGGGCATCCGGCTGCCCAGCCGTCCCGAGGAGACACAGGAGGTCTGGAGGGCCAAGGGCGGGCAGGACTTGAGGGAGTTTCCGGCGTCCCCGGAGACGCCGCCTGCCGAATTTGCGGAGGAGGTCCGCAATTTCGTCTCGGCCGAGGCACGCCGGATCGGCAATACTGTGCGCGTCGTCTTTCCGTTTTCCGAGCCGGTCTCCAGTGCGGTGTTCCGCCGCAATGACAGTATCTGGCTGGTGTTCGACACCGATGCCACCATCGACACGCGGGGAATGGTTTCCGCGCTCGCCGAAACCGCCGATACCATCGATGTCCACCAGTTCGAGGACTATCAGATCCTGCGCATGGACATGAATGATCCCGTTCTTGCGACGGTGGGTGTGGACGGCAATGCCTGGTCGCTGGTGATTGGCGACATGATCCTCGAGCCGTCCATTCCGCTCCAGCTTGAGCGCAATATCCGCGGCGACGGCGGCTCGGCTCTGCGGGTGCTTTACCAGGATCCCCAGAATATCCGCCAGGTTGAAGATCCCTTCGTGGGCGACACGATTTCCCTGGTCACCGGTTTCGGTCCGCCGCGGGGACTGCTGAAACCCCAGAATTTCGTCGACCTGAACGCGCTGAGTTCCGCGCAGGGGATCGCCATCGTGCCGAAGTCCGACGGGGTGAAGATGAAGATCCTCGGCGATGACGTGATTATCGAGAAGGATGGCGGTCTTTTCTTGTCCAACGAGTATCTGCGCGGGGGAACCGGGGCATTCAACCGGATCATCAATCCGGAGGAAAGCAGCCCGATCGAGTTCGTCTCCCTGAGTACGGAAGGGCCGGGCGCCTACCGCTCGGGTCTTGAGGAACTGCAGGATCGTCTGGCCAATTCGCCGGAAGGCAAGCGCCGCAAGCCGCTGATGGCGCTGGCCCGGTTCTATCTCGCCCATCAGTTCGCCCAGGAAGCGCTGGGACTGATGCAGCTGTCGCTGGAAGAAGAGCCGGCCCTGGCGGAGGACAGTTCCTTCAATCTGATGATGGGGGCGGCCCAGACGATGGCCAACCGTCCGGAAGAGGCCTATGCCCATCTGAACCGGCCGGATCTGAAAAACAGTCCGGACGCGGCCATCTGGCAGACGATCGTCGACGTCAAGCTGGGCAACTGGACGCCGGCGCGCATCGCCATGCCGCGGGGCCGGGCGGTGGTGGGCAATTATCCTGCCGCCATTCAGACCGAGTTCAAGCTTGCCGCTGCCCAGGCGATGGTGGAAGTCAACGATTTCGGTATCGCCAACGGCATCCTGGCGGAGATCGAGCCGAGTGAAGTGACCCGCGCGCAGGCTGCCCGTTACGACATTTTGCGCGGCCGGGTCGCCGATGCATCCGGTCGTTCGCAGGAAGCGCTGACAGTGTTCGATCTCGTCACACGCTCCGACGACAGGCCGCGCGCCGCCGAGGCGGAATACCGGGCGCTGAGAATCCGCTATCGTGACGGCGAACTGGGGATCGATGAAACCATCGACAGGCTGGCAGGCCTGGCCACCTCCTGGCGCGGTGACGAAATCGAGCTCAAGACCCTGCGGTTCCTGGCGCAGCTCTATGCCGAGCGCGGCCAATACCGCGAAGCGTTCGAGGCAATGAAATCGGCGGTCCAGGCGGATCCGGACTCCGATACCACGCGCCTTTTGCAGGAAGAAATGAACGCGCTGTTCAATGCCCTGTTCCTGGATGGCAAGGCGGATGAAATGCCGACGGTCAAGGCGCTGGCGCTTTACTACGATTTCCGCGAATTGACGCCTATCGGCCGGCAGGGCGACGAGATGGTCCGTCTGCTGGCCAAGCGGCTGGTGGAAGTGGATCTTCTGGGGCAGGCGACGGAACTGCTGCGCCACCAGGTCGACAACCGGCTGAAAGGGGCGGCGAGGGCGCAAATTGCTGCGGATCTGGCGGCGATCTACCTGATGGACCGCAAGTCGGATCAGGCGTTGCGGGTGCTCAACAGGACGCGGCAGGCAAGCCTGCCGTCGACCCTTGAGCGGCAGCGGAACATTGTCGAGGCCAGGGCGCTTACCGAAAGCGGACGCCCGGATCTTGCCCTGGAACTGGTGCGCAACATGCGCGGATCCGATGTCGACCGTCTTCGGGCCGACACCTTCTGGGCGGCTGAAAGCTGGCGGGAGGCCGGAGAGCAGTTCGAGGCGATGCACGGCTCGCGCTGGTCGGACAATATTCCGCTCGACGATCTGGAGCGCCGCGACATTCTGCGGGCCGGCATTGCCTACTCCCTGGCAGGCGATCAGTTGAGCCTGGAACGGTTGCAGACGAAATATATGGAGAAGATGTCCGACAGCCCGGAGGCGCTGGCCTTCGAGGTGGTTACCCGGCCGATCGAGGCCCAGGGCGTCGAATTCCTCGAAGTCGCCAACCAACTGGCGGACATCGATTCCCTGGAAACCTTCCTGAAGGAATATCGCCGCCAGTATATGTCGCCTGACCGCAGTCCGGATCAGTCCACGGCGGCCTCGGAAGTCGACGAGGTTGCCGGTTAGGGTGTCCGGGTCGACGTGACCGCAGGCGGGATGCTTCGGAAAGTCTGGATCAGCCGGCTCTCGCCATCATGGAAGCGCGGTGCCTCCCGGCAAAATCCCGGTTTCGGGAAGGGGCCCGAGGCTGCATTGCAGAAGCTCTCGGGAAAATTCCTGAATTCAGGTTAGCGCTACTTGCTCTACTGGCCCGCGAGTTGCGGCCGGTAGTGGCCCGGGGAGCGCAGCTCGGCACGATAGCGCATGACCAGTTCGGGAATGGATCTCGTGCTGCGGCCAAGCCACTCGCAGCGGGCCTTGAGAAAGTCGCGATAGGTCTTTTCGTGAATGCCGGTCTGCAGCATCAGGCGCATGATGGCGCCGTCGGCATCCGATTTGAGCGTGTCGGAAACAACCTCGTCGGCGAGATTGATCCTGCGGCTGATCAGCCAGATGGCGGCGTCGATGCGCTCCTGTTCAAACAGGGTGCGCAGGATCGCATCGAAGGACAGTTCCCCGTTGGCGATCTGGATACTGGCTTCGTGGCGGGAGTAATTCACTCCGTCCAGCTCGATGTCGCCGTCGCGGGGTTGATCCTCGATCGAATTGGCCAGGCGTTGCAGGTCTCCCGTTTCCAGCGCCGTCTTCAGCGGCGGGGGGAGCAGCGGACAGTTTGTCTCCAGAATTTCCATCTGGGTGCGCAGGAATTCCTCGTCCCTGATCGCCCGCCTTGCAATGCCGCCGAGCACTTCGGGTTCCGTATTCGCGAAGATCAGCAGGGCCAGGGTTCCCCGGACGGAAAACGGCACGTGCGGATTGTTCAGCAGGGCATGAACCACATTTCTGTTGCCACGGGCGATCAGCGTGTCGCAGATCTCCTCGCTCACATCCTTCCGGCGGGCAACGGACAATCTCTTGTCGTTGCCGCCGGCCCGGGCGATTGTCATCAATCCGTTGGGACTCATCATGGGCGAGCACTCGATGACGGGTTCCGAAAGTGCGTAATCTTCCTGAGCCAACCTGTCCGCGAGCGCGGATATGATGCGATCCGTCTTGGCGAGCCGCACGACCAGTTCGTAACGGGCCTCGCGGTCGAGCTGATCGAAAACAGACAGAACAATCCCGGAGAAAAGCTCCCGTTCCGTCTCGCTGGGCTGATGGTCTTCCGAGCGGGCGTATTCCCCTACAAGGGCCCGGATGAGTTTGGATCTGGCTTCCGGTTCCCTGATCCTGGCGAGTTGTTCAAGTTGTTGATGTATCACCAAATTACCACTGCGGTTCGGAGCGGAAAAATCCTCAAGTACAGTGGCGAGTATTGCGGTCTATTGTTAATTTTCCTCTACGTTCGAGG
Source organism: Labrenzia sp. 011 (assembly GCF_003075075.1). Lineage (GTDB taxonomy): Bacteria > Pseudomonadota > Alphaproteobacteria > Rhizobiales > Stappiaceae > Roseibium. The sequence goes on from NZ_QCYM01000065.1 coordinate 46,609, forward strand.
ATTGTGTATGCATAAAAACATCATGTACCAAAGCTCTTGACCAGCGATCCGGCAACAAGGTTCCAGCCGTCGACAAGAACAAAGAAAATCAGCTTGAAGGGTAGCGAGATGACTACCGGTGGCAGCATCATCATGCCCATGGACATCAGAACGGACGCAATGACGAGATCGATGATGAGGAACGGCAGATACAGCAGGAAGCCGATTTCGAAAGCGCGTCTGAGTTCGGAGATCATGAACGCGGGGATCAGCGTGGCCATGGAAAGATCTTCCGGACCGTCCGGAGCGTCCTGGCCTGAAAGTTCCTGAAAGAGCGCAAGGTCGTTTTCACGGACCTGGGACAGCATGAAGGTGCGGAAGGGCTCCGAAGCGCGTTCGAACGCCTGTTCGAATTCGATATCCCCGTTGACCAGCGGCTCGACACCGGCGTCATAGGCTGCCTGCAGGGTCGGCATCATGATGAAGGCGGAGAGGAAAAGCGCCAGGCTGACCATCACCATGTTGGGTGGAGCCGTCTGCAGGCCGATTGCGGAACGCAGCAGCGAGAGCACCACGACGATCCGCGTGAAGCTGGTCACCATCACGAGGATCGACGGTGCGAGCGACAGAATCGTCAGAAGAATGACGAGCTGTACGGCGCGTTCTGTCAGGCTGGCGTCGTCACCGAAGCCGACGGAAATCTCCTGGGCGGCGGCCGGACCGGCCAGAATGGCGAGCATCGCTGCGGCGAACGCCGGCAACGCGAGCCACGCGTATCGCCGCAATGAATGTCTGTCGCGGGTCATCAGTTGGGCTGTCCACCCAGCTCGTCGAGTATCTTCGCCATTTCCTCTTCGATCGGGTTTTTCTCGCTCAGGGTCGGGGCAGGCCGCGCAGCCGGCCTTACCTGGTCGTCGCGAGGCTCCTCGTCCGAGGAAGCCTCTTTTGCCGGGGTTTGGGACTGGTCCTGAGAGACGGTGTTGTCCTGGGCGGCGGCGGGCTCGTCCTGATCGGGGCTTGCGGTGGCCTGCGGCGGGGTATCAGCGATGAGGTCATCCAGATCGAGCACGATTTCCCTTTCGGCGGACTCCTCGGGGCCGGGCTTGTCGTCGCCGGCATTTCCGGTTGCCGGTTCCGGTGCCGTCTGTGTCTGCACCTCTGCTTGAACCTCTGGCTCCACCTGTGCCGGCTCCTTTTCGGAAGCGGAAGAGGTTTCGTGCCCCGGCGTGGGGGCAGGCGCTGAGTCACCGGAGGTCTCGCCGGCAGCGGCCGGCTCGTGTCTCTCATACACAT